>NZ_FMCW01000005.1 GCF_900091595.1 Micromonospora haikouensis | reverse complement strand
GCTGCGGCGGCGCCGGAGCAGCGTCGCCCGCCAGGTACTTCCGCACCGTCTTGCGATCCAGACCGGTCTCCCGAGCGATCTGTGACAGGCTCAGCCCCGCCTCATGCAGCGCACGGAACCGGCGCAGCTCCAGCCACCGCTCCGACCGCAGAACCATCGCCGCCCTCCGCCCAGCTCATACCGGGCGAAGTCTTACTCATCGGACACCCCGCCGGCCCGTCGCCACGCCGCGACCTGGCCACGTTCATCCGTACCTACCTGGGGACACCAACCCGTACACCGACAGGTGCGGGCCGGTCGAGTCGCCGGTGGAGCCCTCGTAGCCGATGACCTGGCCCGCCTTGACCTTGTCGCCGACGCCGACGGCGGTGCGGCTCTGGTGGGCGTAGTGGGTCAGGTAGCCGTTGCCGTGGTCGACGAAGACGGAGATGCCGTAGCCGTCGCCGACGTCGCCGGCCTTCACGACCGTGCCTGCGGCGGCGGCGTGGATCGGGGTGCCGGCGGGCATGGCGAAGTCGATGCCGGCGTGCAGGGCACCCCCGCGCGGGCCGTAGCAGGAGGTGATCGTCGCCCCCGCCATCGGGATGACCCAGGCGGGTGCGGGCTTGCTGGTCTTCTTCGGCGCGGGCTTCGGGGTCGGCTTGGGCTTCGGCTTGGCGGTGGCCTTCGTCGCCGTCGGGCTGGGGCTGGCGCTCGACGGGCTCGGCGAGACGGTGCTGGGGCTGGCGGCGGGGCTGGCCGACTCACGGGCGGCGCGGTCGGCGCGGGCGGCTGCCTCGGCGCGGGCCGGGGCGTCGACCGCCACGGTGGCGGGGGCCGGGTCGTCGTCGCCGGCGGTGGTGGCGACGGCGGCACCGGCGAGACCGAGCCCGAGCAGGGCGACCGCGCCGACGACCAGGGCCCGGGTGCCGGGCCGGGGGCGCATCCGGTGGCGGGCGGGCGCGTCGGGGGTGCTGCTGTTGCGGATGTTCTCTTCGTGCACGGCGGACCTACACCTTCGAGGGGACGTGGACCTCGAAATACTGGTGTTCGTGCTGGTGAGGAGGCGGGTGGGGGGACTGGGGAACCGGCGTGGGCGCGGGAGGACGGTGTCCGTAGCGTCCCGTGGTCGACCCGCCCGTCCGGATAATTGATCATCAACGATGTGTTGCTGGTCACATCAGGGCCTGTGACGCAGCAGACATTCCGGCGCGGGCGCAACACGAAGAACCGCCCGGATCGGCTGATCCGGGCGGTCAACGGTCGATGCGTAGCGTCAGGAAGCGGCTACGTCGCTGTAGTACAGCTCGATTTGCATCTTGATGTCCACTCCGCGCTCCAGCAGCCACGGCACCGGGTCCAGCGGGTCCCCGTTGACATGGATCTCCAGGTGCAGGTGGGAGCCGTAGGAGTGGCCCGTGTTGCCGACCAGGCCGAGCTGGTCGCCGGCCTTGACCTGCTGCCCCTCCTTGACGCTCACCGCGGAGGAGTGGCCGTAGATGGCCTCGGTGCCGTCGGCGTGCTTGACGATCACCGCGTAGCCGTAGCCGCCGAACCAGCCGGCCTTGGTGACGGTGCCCTCGTGGATGGCCACGTACGGGGTGCCCTCGGGGGCTACCAGGTCGATCCCGGTGTGCAGCTTGCCCCAGCGCATGCCGTAGGGGGAGTTGAAGTCGTAGCCCTGCAGCGGCAGGAGCCAGGTCTCCTGCTCGCCGGCCGCCTTCGTCTCGACCCGGCTGTCGCGGGAGGCCCGGTCGGCGGAGTCCGCGCGGGCCGCCGCGTCCTGGCTGGTGATGGAGGCCTGCTTCAGCTCGTCGAGGACCGACGGGCTGACGCTCTTGGCGTCCGGCAGGGCTCCCGCGCCGATCGCGACGATGCCGGCACCGACGAACGCGGTGGTGACGACGGCGGCGTAGCGGCTCCGCGGCGGGGTGGGTACGCGGCGGCGGCCGCGATATCGATCGGGCTCAGACGACAGGCGCTGGCGCACGCACACCCTCCGTTGTCGGGGTTCCGATGCGGTCGGCCGGCGCTCGTGAAGCGGTGGTGAACGTCGGCTGGCCGCGTCGTCACCCGTCCGTGGACCTGATGACAACCGTGGACACGGTAGCCAACCACCACGCCCGTCACAAGCCAGACGGGGTAATTGGCGTGTCGATCTGTCCGTTTACGTCCTTTATTGTCACGCCTCGTCACTTGGTCATACGTGCCCTCACCTGCCCGTTCGTCGCCCACCGTGACCGCTGTCGCCCGAATGTCCGACCCCCCGCCCCGGACCCCTAGGCTCCTCCTTCGAAGGGCCGGTCGGATTCCCTGCCGACGACCCGCCGGGTTACCGTTCGTTCAGGTGACAGTCGTAGCGCCCTCGAAAGGTGTCCGCTGATGAGCTCTCGTATCCGGGTCGTCGTCGCGAAGCCGGGCCTCGACGGCCACGACCGGGGGGCCAAGGTCGTCGCCCGCGCCCTCCGCGACGCCGGCATGGAGGTCATCTACACCGGCCTGCACCAGACCCCGGAGCAGATCGTCGAGACGGCCATCCAGGAGGACGCCGACGCGGTCGGGCTCTCGGTGCTCTCCGGCGCGCACATGACCCTGTTCCGGCGGGTCGTCGAGCTGCTGGGCGAGCGGGACGCGCAGGACATCGTCGTCTTCGGCGGCGGCATCGTCCCCGACGCCGACATCCCCGAGCTGGAGCAGCTCGGCGTCAAGAAGATCTTCACCCCGGGCGCGACCACGCAGTCGATCGTCGAGTGGGTGCGGGCCAACGTGGCCCAGCCGGTCGCCTGACCCGCGCCCCGGCACCTTTCCCCGGGCAGGGGGGAGGGGCCGGACGCACCCCTCACACGTCCGGCCCCTCTATGCACGATGCCCCGCCGCCACCCCTCGACCGACAGGGCATCGGCCGTCTCCCGTCTTCGCGCTCAGCAGCGCTCCGACACCTGACTCAACGACGCCCTGACCGTGGGGTTACGCCGACCTGGGAACATCGTCTGCGGAATTCCCACGCGCGCTGTTGCGCACCCCGCCGACGGCCGCGATCCCGCTGGTTGTGGAGTAGGGCACACCGCGCACCCGCTCGGTTGCCGCCGGTGCCGACCTCGCTAGGCTGCGCCCAATGGCCTGTTTCAACTGATGACAGGCGTCAAACTGATTCCACAACGCTGGTGGCGGCGCGACGGCGCGCCGCGGAGACGGGACGGGACGCGCAATCGTGGACCTGTACGAGTACCAGGGGCGGGACCTGTTCGAGCGGCACGGCTTGCCCGTGCTGGCCGGCGGCGTCGCCAACACCCCGGAGGAGGCCCGCGCGATCGCCGAACGCCTCGGCGGCCGGGTGGTCGTCAAGGCACAGGTGAAGGTCGGTGGCCGTGGCAAGGCCGGCGGCGTCAAGCTGGCCGAGGGCACGGATGAGACGGTGGCCCGCGCCACCGACATCCTCGGCATGGACATCAAGGGTCACACGGTCCACAAGGTCATGATCACCGTGACGGCGGACGTGGCCGAGGAGTACTACTTCTCCTACCTGCTCGACCGGGCGAACCGCACCTTCCTCTGCATCGCCAGCGTCGCCGGCGGCATGGACATCGAGCAGGTCGCCGCCGACACCCCGGACAAGGTCGTCAAGGCCCCGATCGACGCCGTCAAGGGCGTCGACGAGGCGAAGGCCCGCGAGATCGTCACCGCCGCCGGCTTCCCGGCCGACGTCGCCGACCAGGTCGTCGAGGTCGCCGTGGGCCTGTGGCAGGCGTTCGTCGCCGAGGACGCCACGCTGGTCGAGGTGAACCCGCTGGCCAAGACCGGCGACGGCAAGCTGCTGCTGCTCGACGCGAAGGTCACCCTGGACGAGAACGCCGCGTTCCGGCACCCGGACCACGAGGCGCTCGTCGACCAGGCCGCCGTGGACCCGCTGGAGCAGGCCGCCAAGGAGAAGGACCTCAACTACGTCAAGCTCGACGGCGAGGTCGGCATCATCGGCAACGGCGCGGGCCTGGTCATGTCCACCCTCGACGTCGTGGCCTACGCGGGCGAGCGGCACGGCAACGTCAAGCCGGCCAACTTCCTCGACATCGGCGGCGGCGCGAGCGCCGCGGTGATGGCCAACGGGCTGGAGATCGTCCTGTCCGACCCGTCGGTGCGCAGCGTCTTCGTCAACGTCTTCGGCGGCATCACCGCCTGCGACGAGGTCGCCAACGGCATCGTGCAGGCGCTGGCCCTGCTGGAGCAGCGCGGCGAGAAGGTCACCAAGCCGCTCGTCGTCCGGCTGGACGGCAACAACGCCGAGGCCGGCCGGGCGATCCTCGACGGCGCGAACAACCCGCTGGTGCAGCGGGTCGACACCATGGACGGCGCGGCCGAGCGGGCCGCCGAGCTGGCGGCTGCGGGGGTCTGACAATGGCTATCTGGCTGACCAAGGACTCGAAGGTCATCGTGCAGGGGATGACCGGCTCCGAGGGTTCCAAGCACACCCGGCGGATGCTCGCCGCCGGCACGAACGTCGTCGGCGGCACCAACCCGCGCAAGGCGGGCCAGAGCGTCGACTTCGACGGCACCGCGCTGCCGGTCTTCGCGACCGTCGCCGACGCGATGGCCGAGACCGGCGCCGACGTGACGGTCATCTTCGTCCCGCCGCAGTTCACCAAGGCCGCCGTGATCGAGGCGATCGACGCCGGGATCCCGCTGGCCGTGGTCATCACCGAGGGCGTGCCGGTGCACGACACCGCCGCCTTCTGGGCGTACAACGTGGCCAAGGGCGAGCGCACCCGGATCATCGGGCCGAACTGCCCCGGCATCGCCTCGCCGGGCGCGTCCAACGCCGGCATCATCCCGGCCGACATCACCGGCTCCGGCCGCATCGGCCTGGTCAGCAAGAGCGGCACCCTGACCTACCAGATGATGTACGAGCTGCGCGACATCGGCTTCTCGACCTGCGTCGGCATCGGCGGTGACCCGATCATCGGGACCACCCACATCGACGCCCTGGCCGCGTTCGAGGCCGACCCGGACACCGACGCCATCGTGATGATCGGCGAGATCGGCGGCGACGCCGAGGAGCGGGCCGCCGAGTTCATCAAGTCCCACGTCACCAAGCCGGTGGTCGGCTACATCGCCGGCTTCACCGCGCCCCCCGGCAAGACCATGGGCCACGCCGGCGCGATCATCTCCGGCTCGGCGGGCACCGCCGAGGCGAAGAAGGAGGCGCTGGAGGCCGTCGGCGTGAAGGTCGGCAAGACCCCGACCGAGACCGCCAAGCTCATGCGGGAGATCATGTCCGCCGGCTGACCGCCGCGAGACGCGCCGAGGGGGTCGACCGAGCCGGTCGGCCCCCTCGCGTCGTCACGGTGCCCCATCGTGGCGCAGTGACGGGTCAGTTGTTGTTCCAGAACGGGTAGTTGCCGCTCGCCCGCAGGATCGCGCTGCCGATGATGTTGATCACGCCGAACGCGATGGCGAGGTAACCCAGCACCGGGGACTGGCCGTACCGCTTGGCGTCCCGGATCGACAGGTACCCGAAGATGATCCCCAGGATGCCGCAGCAGAGCAGGCCCAGGATGATGCCGAGCACGCCCCACAGCGTGGTGCGGTCCCGGCCCCCGGCCTGCGCAGGGGGCGGTGGATACGGAGCATTCACGGCTTCCTCCGAGCGGTCCGCGGCCGCGACAGGAATTCGCGTCCTGGGGCCGAGGCTAGACCGGATCGGGGGTGCCAGGTCGGTGGATCACCGAACTTCCGGCCGGTCGGGGGCGGTATCGGACTGCCCGCGACGGCGCGACGTGCCAGAGTAGAGCCGATGTCCTCCGTCACCCCTGACCAGCCCCGCCGCCCGGCCGCCAGGGTCGGCGCCGACGCCCGGCCCGCCGGCCGCGTCCCGGGCCCCCGGGGGCCCGCACCCCGGCCCGGGGAGTCCCCCCGCGGTCGGGCCCCGCTCGCGGTGGCCGCCGGGGTCGCCGCAGCCTGGGCCGCGCTCACCTCCTACCTGCCGGTCGCCCTCGTGCTCGGGCTCGCCCAGCTCACCGAGGACGCCGGCTCCGTCACCGGCGCGCTGCGCGCCGGGCTCGCCGGCTGGCTGCTCGGCCACGGCGTCCCGCTCACCACCGACGCCGGGCCGTTCGGCCTGACCCCGCTCGCGCTGACCGCGCTGGCCGTCTGGCGGCTCACCCGCGCCGGGGTGCACGCCAGCCGGGCCATCGGGGCGCGGGGCGGGGGCTCCCCGCGCCAGGCGCTCACCGCCGCCGGCGCGGTCGGCATCGGGTACGCGCTGCTCGGCGCGCTCGCCGCCGTGCCCGCCGGTGCCGCCCCGGCCCGCGCCGGGGCGACGTTCGCCCTCGTCGGCACGCTCGCGGCCCTGGCCGGGGCGCTGCGGACCACCGCCGTGGCCCGCCTGCTCGCCGCCCGGGCCCCCACGCAGCTCCGGGACGGGGTGCGCACCGGCCTCGTCGCCGGGCTGCTGCTGCTCGGCGCGGGGGCCGGAGCAGCGGGGCTCGCGGTGGCCACCGGGGGCGGCGACGCCGCCGACATGATCGGCGCCTACCGCACCGGGGTGGCCGGGCAGGCCGGGATCACCCTGGTCAGCCTCGCCTACGCGCCGAACGCGACGATCTGGTCGGCCAGCTACCTGCTCGGCCCCGGGTTCGCCGTCGGCGTCGACACCGCCGTCCGCACCAGCGAGGTCTCCGTCGGCGCGCTGCCGGCCGTGCCGCTGCTGGCGGGGCTGCCCAGCGGGCCCGTCGACGGCTACGGTGCGGGCCTGCTCGCCGTGCCCGTCCTGGCCGGCATGGCCGCCGGGTGGTTGCTCGCCCGCCGGCTGCTGCGGATCGCCGCCGAGGACCGCGCCGAGGTGGCCTGGCCGGCGCTGCTCGCCCCGGCGGCGCTGGCCGGCCCGGTCGCCGGGCTGCTGCTCGGCGCGCTCGCGGCGGTCTCCGGCGGCCCGCTCGGCGGCGGCCGGCTGGCCGAGATCGGCCCGGTCGGCTGGCAGGTGGCCGGGGTGGCCGCCGCCGTGATCGCGGCCGGTGCCCTGCTCGGCGCCGCCGCCACCCGCGCGCTGCGCGGGAAAGGAAGGGCCCCCTCTTAACGCATACGGCAGAGAGGGGCGCCCCGCTCACACCTGCGCGAGGCGGGCGGGATGCGTCGAGGGGCGCCCCGGAGAACTCCGGAACGCCCCTCGCATGCCGTGCGACCAGGTGGCCTGGTGCCCGCCTCAGGTGGTGGGCAGGCTCACGTTCCCCACGATGCCGAGGATGAACAGCAGGACGCCGAGCCCGGCGCCGATCGCACCACAGATCAGGCCGGTCTTGGCCTGGCTGCCGTTGCTGGCCAGCCCCTGCGCCGCCTTCTGCTGGCCCAGGTAGCCGGTGACCACGGCGGCGATGCCGACCGGGACGCCCAGGTAGAGGCAGCAGACCAGCGGGATCGACGCGATGCCGAGGATCATCGACACTAGGCCGAGGGTGTTGTTCTGCCCCTGCGGCTGCGGGTAGCCGGCGTTCGGGTAGCCCGGCGCGGCCCCGTAGGGCGGCTGCTGGGCATACGGGTCCTGCCCGTACGGCTGGCCCGAGGTGGGCTGCCCGTACGGCGGCGGGGGCGGCGAGGCGTACGGGTCCTGCCCGTACGGCTGACCCGATGTCGGCTGCTGCCCGTACGGCGCCGGGGGCGGCGGGGCGTACGGGTCGTGGTACTGCGGCTGGTTCGGGTCGTGGGGCTGCTGGCCGTACGGGTCCTGACCGGGCTGCATGCGTCGGTGCTCCTTGCTTCGGGCTGAATCAGTAGCTGCTGGTGCTGCTGGCTCCACCCATGATCCCGGCAAGACCACCCAGCGCGCAGCACACGAGGACGATCACGAGCCAGACGATGCCGACGATCAGGGCCCACTTGGACCACTTCTTCGACTCGGCCGCCGCCGCCTGCGCCCCCGCGTAGTCACCCTGCTGGATCAGCGGGTTGACCTTCGACGCGTTGATGATGGCGGGGATGGCCAGCGGCCAGAAGAGGAAGATGGCCACGATGGACATCGTCATGTTGTTATTGATCTGTTGCGGTTGGGGGGACTGGTAACCGGGCTGCATCCTGGGTGCTCCTCATTCCGTCGACACACCGCGCGTGTCGCGTCACTGACAGGTGCGGGACCCGGCCTGCGCCGGGCACCGAGCGACCGGCAGCGTACAGGGTCCGGGCGACAGGAAGTGTCACCGATTTCGGCCCGGACCTGGGCACCCCGCGGGTTGCTGTGCGGCCCCGGGCCGTCTGCCCCGCGCGGCCCCGACCTGGCCGCCCGCCCGGGGGTGGGCCCGACCTGCCCGATAGGGTGGCCGCGTGACCGAGCCCGCGTCCGTCGCCCGCATCGTCGTCCTCGTCTCCGGCTCCGGGAGCAACCTCCAGGCGCTGCTCGACGCCGCCGCCGACCCCGCGTACGGTGCCCGGGTCGTCGCCGTGGGCGCGGACCGCGACGGGATCGCGGGCCTGGACCGGGCTGCCGCCGCCGGGGTGCCGACCTTCGTCGAGCGGGTGAAGGACCACCCCACCCGGGCGGCCTGGGACGTCGCGCTGACCAGGCAGGTCGCCGCGCACCGCCCCGACCTGGTGGTCTCCGCCGGCTTCCTCAAGCTGGTCGGCCCGGAGTTCCTCGCCGCGTTCGGCGACCGCTACCTCAACACCCACAACACGCTGCTGCCGGCGTTCCCCGGCATCCACGGCCCCCGCGACGCCCTCGCCTACGGCGTGAAGATCACCGGGGCCACCCTCTTCTTCGTCGACGCCGGCATGGACACCGGGCCGATCGTGGCCCAGGTCGCCGTCCCCGTGTGCGACGACGACGACGAGGAGACGCTCACCGAGCGCATCAAGTCCGCCGAGCGGCGTCAGCTCGTCGAGCAGGTCGGTCGGCTGGTCCGCGAAGGTTGGACGATCACCGGAAGAAAGGTCACGGTCCCGTGAGTTCCAGTCAGGACGAGCGCCGCCCGATCCGGCGGGCGCTGGTCAGCGTCTACGACAAGAGCGGCCTGGTCGAGTTGGCCCAGGCCCTGCACGCGGCCGGCGTGGAAATCGTCTCGACCGGCAGCACCGCGTCGACCGTCGCCGCCGCCGGGGTGCCGGTGACCCCGGTGGAGTCGGTGACCGGCTTCCCCGAGATCCTCGACGGCCGGGTCAAGACCCTGCACCCGCTGATCCACGGCGGGCTCCTGGCCGACCTGCGCAAGCCCGCGCACGCCGCCCAGCTCGACGAGCACGGCATCGCCGGCATCGACCTGCTGGTGTCGAACCTCTACCCGTTCCAGGACACGGTCGCCTCCGGCGCCGACGTCGAGGAGTGCGTGGAGCAGATCGACATCGGCGGGCCGGCGATGGTGCGCGCCGCCGCCAAGAACCACGCGTCCGTCGCGGTGGTCACCGACCCGGCCGCGTACCCGGAGCTGGTGGCCGCCCTCGGCGCGGGCGGGTTCACCCTGGCCCAGCGCCGGGTGCTGGCGGCCCGCGCGTTCGCCGCCATCGCCGAGTACGACGTGGCCGTGGCGCAGTGGTGCGCGGCCACGCTCGCCCCCGACGCCGCCGGGTGGCCGGAGTTCGCCGGGCTGTCGCTGCGCCGCTCGGCGGTGCTGCGCTACGGCGAGAACCCGCACCAGGCCGCCGCCCTCTACGCCGACCCGGCCAGCCCCGCCGGCCTGGCGCAGGCGGAGCAGCTGCACGGCAAGGAGATGTCCTACAACAACTACGTCGACGCGGACGCCGCGTGGCGGGCGGCGAACGACTTCGCCGACCGGCCGGCCGTGGCGATCATCAAGCACGCCAACCCGTGCGGGATCGCCGTCGGGGCCGACGTCGCCGACGCGCACCGCAAGGCGCACGCGTGCGACCCGGTCTCGGCGTACGGCGGCGTGATCGCCGTCAACCGGCCGGTGACCGCCGAGCTGGCCCGGCAGGTCGCCGAGGTGTTCACCGAGGTGCTGGTGGCGCCGGGCTTCGACGAGGACGCGCTCGAGCTGCTGCGGGCGAAGAAGAACCTGCGGCTGCTGCGCGCCCCGGCGTACGCCCCGCTGCCAGCGGAGTGGCGGCAGGTCACCGGCGGGATGCTGGTGCAGACGCGCGACGCCGTCGACGCCGACGGCGACGACCCGGCCAACTGGCGGCTCGCCACCGGCGAGGCGGCCGACGAGGCGACCCTGCGCGACCTGGCGTTCGCCTGGCGGGCCGTGCGCGCGGTGAAGAGCAACGCGATCCTGCTGGCGAAGGACGGCGCGACCGTCGGCGTCGGCATGGGCCAGGTCAACCGGGTCGACTCGGCGCAGCTCGCCGTCACCCGGGCCGGTGCCGACCGGGCGGCCGGCTCGGTCTGCGCCTCGGACGCGTTCTTCCCGTTCGCCGACGGCGCGCAGGTCCTCATCGCGGCCGGGGTGAAGGCGATCGTCCAGCCGGGCGGCTCGATCCGCGACGAAGAGGTCGCCGCCGCCTGCAAGGAGGCCGGCGTCACGCTCTACCTCACCGGCACCCGCCACTTCTTCCACTGACCCCGCCAGCTCGACCCGCCGATCCTGGTGGGTCGAGCCGCTGATGCCGCCGCCGCGCCCCGCCCCGCTGCCTCGACCGGCCCGCCCCGGGTCCGCAGGCAGCGGGGCGGGCGGACGTGAGACGATCTGGGCGTGACGGCGACGATCCTGGACGGCAAGGCGACCGCGGCGGAGATCAAGGACGAGCTGCGGGCGCGGGTGAAGGCACTGGCGGAGCGGGGCGTCGTCCCCGGGCTGGGCACGGTCCTGGTCGGGGCCGATCCGGGCTCCCAGGCGTACGTCAACGGCAAGCACCGCGACTGCGCCGAGGTGGGGATCGCCTCGATCCGCCGCGAGCTGCCCGCCGACGCCACCCAGCAGCAGGTCGACGACGTCCTCGCCGAGCTGAACGCCGACCCGGCCTGCCACGGCTACATCGTGCAGCTGCCGCTGCCCGGTCACCTGGACACCCAGCGGGCGCTGGAGATGATCGACCCCGACAAGGACGCCGACGGCCTGCACCCGGTCAACCTCGGCCGGCTGGTCCTCGGCTACGACGGCCCGCTGCCCTGCACCCCGCGCGGCATCGTCGAGCTGCTCCGCCGGCACGACGTGCCGCTGCGCGGCGCGAACGTCGCCGTCGTGGGCCGGGGCAACACCGTCGGCCGTCCGCTGGGCTTGCTGCTGACCCGGCGCAGTGAGAACGCCACGGTCACCCTCTGCCACACCGGCACGCTCGACCTCGCCGGCCACACCCGCGCGGCCGAGATCGTGATCGTCGCGGCCGGGGTGCCGGGCCTGCTCACCGCCGACATGGTCACCCCCGGCGCGACGGTGGTCGACGTCGGCATCACCCGGGTGATCGGGGCGGACGGCAAGGGCCGCTACACCGGCGACGTCGACCCCGAGGTCGCCGAGGTGGCCGGCAAGGTGGTCCCGATGCCCGGCGGCGTCGGCCCGATGACGCGCGCCATGCTGCTGACCAACGTCGTCGAGCGGGCCGAGCGCGGCTGAGCCCCCGCCGGTCCGGCGCGGCCGGGTCGTCCCGCCCTGCCGGGCCGGGCGCGGCTGAGCCCGACCCGGCAGTCGCCGGGGCGAACCCGGCGACGGTGACGTTCGCCCCATCCCGCCGATGGCCGCCGCCCCTGGCCGGTGGGCTGCCAGGATGACTGATACGGTCCGGAAAACGACTGGTAACAGGGAGTGGGACGACCATGGGTAAGAAGGTCACTGTCGTCGGGGCCGGCTTCTACGGCTCCACCACCGCGCAGCGCCTGGCCGAGTACGACGTCTTCGACACCGTCGTGATCACCGACATCGTGGAGGGCAAGCCCGCCGGCCTGGCCCTGGACCTCAACCAGTCGCGGGCCGTCGAGGGCTTCGAGACCAAGGTCGTCGGCGTCACCACCGGCCCGAACGGCGAGGGCTACGAGGCCATCGAGGGCTCGGACGTCGTGGTGATCACCGCCGGCCTCCCGCGCAAGCCGGGCATGAGCCGGATGGACCTGCTGGAGACGAACGCCAAGATCGTCCGCCAGGTCTCCGAGAACGTCGCCAAGTACGCCCCGAACGCCGTCGTCATCGTCGTGTCGAACCCGCTCGACGAGATGACCGCGCTGGCCCAGCTCGCCACCCAGTTCCCCAAGAACCGGGTGCTCGGCCAGGCCGGCATGCTCGACACCGCCCGGTTCACCAACTTCGTCGCCGAGGCGCTCGGCGTGCCGGTGCGGTCGGTGAAGACGCTGACCCTGGGCTCGCACGGCGACACCATGGTCCCGGTGCCGTCGCAGAGCACCGTCGACGGCAAGCCGCTGCGCGAGGCCATGCCGGCCGAGCAGATCGAGGAGTTGGTCGTCAAGACCCGCAACGGCGGCGCCGAGGTGGTCGCGCTGCTGAAGACCGGCTCGGCCTACTACGCCCCGTCGGCCGCCGCCGCCCGGATGGCCAAGGCCGTCGCGGAGGACTCCGGCGAGGTCATGCCGGTCTGCGCCTGGGTCGACGGCGAGTACGGCATCTCCGGCGTCTACCTGGGCGTCGAGGCCCAGATCGGCGCCGAGGGCGTCAAGCGGGTCGTCGAGACCGACCTCGACGCCGACGAGCTGGCCAGCCTCAAGGAGGCCGCCGAGGCCGTCCGCGCGAAGCAGGCCGACGTCGCCAGCATGTGAGTGGTGCGGAAGGGGCGGGCCGGCGACGCCGGGCCCGCCCCTTCGCCGTTTCCGCCGCCCGTCCGAGCGGCCGGGATGTGGCAGGGCCGCCGCGCTCAGAGCGCCACGAACGGCTCGCCCAGGTGCGGCGTGGCCAGGGCCGCCGGGCCCCGCGCGGCCAGGTCGCGCAGCAGCGCCGCCCGCGAGGCGCGCGCCGTCTCCGGCTGCTCCTCGTGGGCGTACGCCAGGTCGGGGTCGACGAGCTGGACCGCGTGCACCAGCAGGTCGCCCGTGACCAGCAGCCGCTCGTCGCCGGAGTCCACCAGCACCGACTGGTGGCCGGGGGTGTGCCCGGGCGTGCTCAGCACGCGTACCCCCGGGGTGAGCGGGGTGTCGCCGTCGAGGACCCGGAGCTGGCCGGCGGCGCGTAACGGCGCGACCAGGCCGGCCTCCAGCCCGGGGTTGAGCGAGGCGAGGGCGGCCAGCTCGGCGCGCTGGACGAGGTAGTCGGCGTTGCGGAACCAGGGGGTGCCGACGACGGCCCAGCCGACGTGGTCGGTGTGCAGGTGGGTCAGCACCACCGTGCGGACGTCGGCCGGGTCGATGCCGGCGGCGGCCAGCTCGGCGGGCAGCCGGCCGGGCACCGGGGCCCAGCTCGCGGCGGGCGCGTCGGCCGGGCCGATGCCGGCGTCGACCAGGGTGACCGGGCCGTCCCCGGCACGCAGGGCGAAGCAGCGGAACGGCAGCCACCAGCGGCCGTCGTCGGTGACCGTGGCCGGGTCGCGCCGGTCGGCGGCGGCCCACTGCTCGGCCGTGGCGGCCGGGAACGCCTCCCCGCGCGGCTGGAAGAACGGCCCCTCCCCGTCGGTCAGGGCGGTGACCGTGATAGACCCGAGGGTGCGGCGCGGCGGCATCCGGTGATCGTGCCAGCCGTCGGTTGTGCCGTGCATCCCGTTTTCCCCGGCCAGCGCGGGCCGGCTGGGGACTGCGAGCCGGTTTCCAGTACGCTCGTACTGTTGAGCACGTGTCCCCCGAGAGGAGCGCCGGTCGATGGCGAAGATCAAGGTAAACAACCCGGTCGTTGAGCTCGACGGCGACGAGATGACCCGGATCATCTGGAAGCAGATCCGGGAGCAGCTGATCCTGCCCTACCTCGACGTCGACCTGCACTACTACGACCTCTCGATCCAGTACCGCGACTCCACCGACGACCAGGTCACCATCGACGCCGCCAACGCCATCAAGGAGCACGGCGTCGGCGTCAAGTGCGCCACCATCACCCCGGACGAGGCCCGGGTGGAGGAGTTCGGCCTCAAGAAGATGTGGCGGTCGCCGAACGGCACCATCCGCAACATCCTCGGCGGCGTCGTCTTCCGCGAGCCGATCATCATGTCGAACGTGCCGCGGCTCGTCCCGGGCTGGACCAAGCCGATCATCATCGGCCGGCACGCCCACGGCGACCAGTACAAGGCCACCGACTTCGTCGTCCCCGGCCCGGGCACGGTGACCATCACCTACACCCCGGCCGACGGCTCCGCCCCGGTCGAGATGGAGGTCGCCAACTTCCCCGGCGGCGGCGTCACCATGGGCATGTACAACTTCGACGACTCGATCCGCGACTTCGCCCGCGCCTCCATGCGCTACGGCCTGGACCGCGGCTACCCGGTCTACCTGTCGACGAAGAACACCATCCTCAAGGCGTACGACGGCCGGTTCAAGGACATCTTCGCCGAGGTGTTCGAGAACGAGTTCAAGGCCGAATTCGAGGCCGCCGGCATCACCTACGAGCACCGGCTCATCGACGACATGGTGGCCGCCGCGCTCAAGTGGGAGGGCGGCTTCGTCTGGGCCTGCAAGAACTACGACGGTGACGTGCAGTCCGACACCGTGGCGCAGGGCTTCGGCTCGCTGGGCCTGATGACCTCGGTCCTGATGACCCCGGACGGCCGCACCGTCGAGGCGGAGGCCGCGCACGGCACGGTGACCCGGCACTACCGGCAGTACCAGAAGGGCGAGAAGACCTCGACCAACCCGATCGCCTCGATCTACGCCTGGACCCGGGGCCTGGCCCACCGGGGCAAGCTGGACGGCACCCCGGCGGTCAGCGAGTTCGCCAACACGCTGGAGCAGGTCATCATCGACACCGTCGAGGGCGGCCAGATGACCAAGGACCTCGCGTTGCTGATCTCGCGCGACGCCCCGTGGCTGACCACCGACGAGTTCATGAACGCGCTGGACGAGAACCTGGCGCGTCGGCTCGCCGCCTGATCGCACCGCCGTACCGCCGAAGCCCGCCGGCCGCCCGCCGGCGGGCTTCGGCGCGTCCCCGGCCGTCGCGCCGTCACCCCGGGTGAGGTGGCTCGTTGTGCAGGATGGACGTGGTGCCAGTCGCGTCCAGGGAGGTTGACCGCGGTCGCCGCGCGGCACGAGTGCCGATGAGCCAGCCTCCCCGGCTGTCGCACACAGCCAGCCGTCCCTTCCCTGCGGGGGGCCCGTCCCGGGCCCCCCGCGCCCTGTTGCGCTGCGCCCGCCTGCCCCGCCTGCCCCGCCTGCCCCGCCTGTTACCGCCTGTGTTAGCAGGGGGCCCCTGCTATACAGGAAGCGTTAACAGGGGGCCCCTCCTTTCAGCAGGGCGGCGGCGCGCTCCGGGGCGATGTCGTTGATGAACACCCCCATGCCCGACTCCGAGCCGGCCAGATACTTCAGCTTGTCCGTCGCCCGCCGGATGCTGAACAGCTGCAGGTGCAGGTGCCCCAGCTCGCGGTCGATCCGCACCGGCGCCTGGTGCCAGGCCGCGATGTACGGCATCGGCATGTCGAACA
This sequence comes from Micromonospora haikouensis, assembly GCF_900091595.1. Taxonomy (GTDB): domain Bacteria; phylum Actinomycetota; class Actinomycetes; order Mycobacteriales; family Micromonosporaceae; genus Micromonospora; species Micromonospora haikouensis. Next base: position 253,612 of record NZ_FMCW01000005.1, on the reverse strand, counting down.
GGGCGTCGAAGCGGCGCAGCAGGTCCAGGTAGAGCGGGCCGAACGCGTCCCGCTCGGCGTCGGTCAGGGCGGGGATGTCCGGCACCGGCCGGTGCGGCGCGACGTGCACCTCGAACGGCCAGCGGGCCGCCGCCGGCACGTACGCCGTCCAGTGCTCGTTGGCCGCCACCACCCGCGTGCCGGCGGCGCGCTCGGCGGCGAGCACGTCGGCGTAGAGGTTGCCGCCGCCGGTGCGCTCGGCGTGGCGGCGGGCCGCGCCGAGCATCGCCCGGGTGCGCGGCGTGACGAACGGGTACGCGTAGATCTGGCCGTGCGGGTGGTGCAGGGTCACCCCGATCTCCACGCCCCGGTTCTCGAAGCAGAAGATCTGCTCCACCCCGGGCAGCTCGGCCAGCGCCGCCGTGCGGTCGGCGAGGGCGTCGAGGACCGTGCGCACCCGGGCCGGCGGCAGGCCGGCGAACGAGGTGTGGTGGTCGTCGGTGAAGCAGACCACCTCGCACCGCCCCTGGCCCGGCCGGACCGGGGTGAACGGGGTGATCTCCGCCGGTTCGGAGGCGATGCGCTGGCTCAGCGACGGGAACCGGTTCTCGAAGACGGCCACGTCGTAGTCCGGGGCCGGGATCTCGCTGAGCCGGTCGCCCCGGGACGGGCAGAGCGGGCACTGGTCGGCCGGGGGGAGGAAGATCCGGCTCTGCCGGTGCACGGCGACCGCCACCCACTCGTCGGTGAGCGGGTCGTACCGCAGCTGGGACGCGGGCGGCGGCGGCGGAAGCTCGCGCCGGTCCGGCTGGTCGCGGACCGCGTCGTCCCGCTCGTCGAAGTAGATCAGCTCCCGGCCGTCGGCCAGCTCGATCGTCGTACGCTTCACTCCGCCGTTCCCTCCCTCGTCGGCGCGGCCACGCGGCCGGGGCCACGATCCGGGGCCGGCGTCCGACCCGGCGCCGATCTGCTCGTCGTCCCCGCCCCCGCGACCAGGACCAGCTCGCCGACCCGCTCGTCGAGCACCTGTCGGGCCTGCGGGTCGAGCCGGTCGTCGGTGACCAGCACGTCGGCGGCGGACAGCTCGACGATCGAGGAGATGCCGACGGTGCCCCACTTGGTGTGGTCCGCGAGCACGACCAGCCGGTCGGCGGCGGCCACCAGGGCCCGGTCGGTCTCGGCCTCCATCAGGTTGGGGGTGGTGAAGCCGGCCCGCTCGCTGATCCCGTGCACGCCGAGGAAGAGCAGGTCCAGGTGCAGCGACCGGATCGCCGCGACCGCGAGGGGCCCGACCAGCGCGTCGGACGGCGTCCGCACCCCGCCGGTGAGCACCACGGTCTGGTCGGTGCGGTCCCCGGCGTGCAGGATCTCGGCGACCGGCAGAGAATTGGTCACCACGGTCAGCCCCGGCACGTCGACCAGCCGGCGGGCCAGCTCGGCCGTGGTGGTGCCGGCGGAGAGGGCGACCGCCGCGCCGGGACGCACCAGCTCGGCGGCGCGGGCGGCGATGGCCGCCTTCTCCGGCAGTTGGCGCACCGACTTCGCGTGGAAGCCCGGCTCGTGGGTGGAGCCGGGGCCGGTCGTGGTGGCGCCGCCGTGCACCTTGGCCAGCACGCCCTGCTCGTGCAGCGTGTCCAGGTCACGCCGGATCGTCATGTCGGAGACGCCGAACTCGGCGGCCAGTTCGGTCACCCGGACGCCGCCGGTGGCCCGGACGCGCTCCAGGATGGCCGCCTGCCGTTGCCGCGCCAGCATTCCGCACCTCCGGTTCCCGCGCCCACTTCTCACGTGGTCGCACGCGTTCCAACAAAGGTGAACACTAGCGCGGCGGGTGGCCGTTGCGGAAGCGGAGCCGTAGGGGGGCGGTGGGCACCGACACGTGCCCGGCGCACACGCACCGCCGCCCGGCCCCTCGACGGAGAGGAGGACCGGGCGGCGGCAACGGGTCGGGAGGCGGCGGGTCAGGTGGACTGGAGGCGCGGCTCCACCCAGCCGGTCTCGGTCAGGTGGTGCATCACCGCCTGCACCGCCTCGTCGATCGACATCCCGGTGGTGTCGACCACGACGTCGGCGTCCGTGGGCACCTCGTACGGGTCGTCGATGCCCGTCATGCCCGTGAGCAGGCCGGCCCGGGCGCGGGCGTACAGGCCCTTGCGGTCACGCTGCTCGCACACCTCGATCGGGGTCGCCACGTGCACCAGCACGAAACCGGCCCCGGCCGCGTGCGCCATCTCCCGGGCCGTGGTCCGCGCCGCCGCGTACGGGGCGATCGGGCAGCAGATGCCGACCCCCCGGTGCCGGGCGATCTCGGCCGCCACCCAGCCGATCCGCCGGACGTTCAGGTCCCGGTCGGCCTTGCTGAAGGTCAGCCCGGCGGACAGTTCCCGGCGCACCACGTCGCCGTCGAGCAGGGTCACCGTGCGGTCGCCGCCCTCGCGCAGCACGTCCGCCAGGCCCCGGGCGATGGTCGACTTGCCGGAGCCGGAGAAGCCGGTGAGGAACACCACGAGCCCCCGGTGCCGCCGGGGCGGCCGGGCCCGCACCAGTTCCTTCGCCACGGCCGGCGGCGTGTGCCACTCGGGCAGCGGGAAGCCCCGGTCGAGCAGGTCGTCGATCTCCGCCTGGCTGAGCGCCAGCCGCCGGTTGCGCGGCGGGATGTCCTCCCGCCAGCGCCACTGCCCGTCCCGGTTGTCGTAGGCCAGCTCGCGGGGCACCAGCACCCGCAGCCCCGCGCCGGAGAGCATCTCGCCGGTGGAGAGCAGGTGGGTCACCCCGTACGCGGCGGCGACCCGGGCCTGGAGCAGGGCGTCGCTGATCTCGTCCCGGCGGCGGGCCAGCGGCACCGCGACCAGGGTCGCCGGGGGCATCCGGTCCCGGGCGGCGAAGACCGCCCGCACCAGCGACTCGGAGGGCAGCCCGTTGATCGGCCCCTCGCCGACCGGGATCATCACCAGCAGGTGCGCGCCCAGCGTGCGGGCCGCGTGGGCGATCTGCGCGAGCTGCGGGCGGTGCAGCGGGCGGTCGGCGAGCACCCCCAGCACCCGGCCCGGGGGCAGCAGCGCCCGGATCTCCTCCGGGCTGCGGCGCAGCCGCTGGAACGGGCCGTGGCCGCCGTCGCCGAGCCGGCGCACCGTGCCGCCCACCCCGGCGACGCCCTCGCGGGCCGACCACACGTCGGTCACCTCCAGCGAGGCCACCGGGGCGCCCTCGCCGTCGGACAGCACCAGCACCCGGCGGGCCGGATCGGCCGGATCCAGACCGTCGGCGACCGCCGCCGGCACCTGGAGGGCCACCGGCACCTGCCACGGTGCCCCGTCCGCGAGCCGGCCCCGCCGGCTCACCGAGGCCAGATCCGCCCGGGTCATGAAGCCGGTCAGGGGCGCGTACGCCCCCGAGACCAGCAACTCGAGATCGGCCAGCTCCCCGGGCCGCGGCGTGTACGCCGGCGCGTCCCGAAGCACCTCGTCGGGCAGCACCCACCCGTTGCTCATCGCACCCCCAACTTTCGGCCGGCTCACAGTTTCTCAGCCCGTCGCCGATCGGTCGAGAGTGCCATTCCCATCACTAGGGGTTGATCCCCGCCACGGATCAGGCGGCGGCCCGCAGCGGAGCCGCGCCGAACGAGACCGAAAACCGCTTGCACCAGATCGAGACGCTGGTCAGGGCGGTCAGGTCGGTGCCCGCCGGGATGTCGTACGCCTGGTCGCCCCGGTTTCCCTTCAGCCGGCCCAACTCCACCCGACGACCGTCGTCGAAGACCCGCCAGCCGGCGACCCCCTCGCGCACCGGCTGATCGGTGAGCCAGACCCGGAGGTCCGGCCCGTTGCTGGTGTCCAGCCCGACGAGTTCCAGGCGGTGCCGCCCGTCGGCGGTCCGGACGATCCGGGCGCTGCCCGACGTGTCGTGCTCGTGGGTGACGAAGTCGCCCCGGCTCACCAGCGTGGGCCCGGCGGGGGTGGGCGCGGCGGCCGGGCTGCCGGCGGAACCGGGGCCGGTCGTGGGCGTGCCGGCGGGACCCGGCGCGGCCGGGGCGGTGGTGGCCGCCACGGCCGACAGCGTCTCGTCGACCTCGGTGTCGGTGTCGGTGACCAGCTTCCAGGGCTGGAACCAGGCCAGGCCGGCGGCGGCCCCGGCGGCGACCACGGCGACCGCGATCCAGGTCAGCGGCTTGTGCAGCAGGCGGGCGATCACTTGTGCAGCAGGCGGGCGATCATGCGTCCAGTCTCGCCCGGCCCGCGCCCGGCGGCACCGGTCGCGCCGGTTACGGAAGCCTTACCGGTGCGTCGGCCGCCCGTCACCTGTCGTCCATAGCCCGTCCACAGGTCGTTCATACGCCGTTCGCATGCCCGACCGGTTGGCTGCCCTTCGACCGATCCGCGCAGACAGAGGCGATCCGCGCCGCCAGACCGGAGGAAGTGCGTCCATGCGTCTACGGTTTCCCCGCCGAGCCCGCCCCCCGGAGCCGGCCGCCGACCGCCGGTACGAACCGGCCCCGGCCGCCCGGCCCGACGGCGATCCGGCCCCCGACGTGGGCCCACCGACCGCGGACCCGTCGCCCGCCGGCCGGGACCGGGCGGGGCACGCGCTGCGCGCGCCGAGCAAGCTGCACGCCTTCAACCGGTACGAGATCAAGTACCTCGTGGACGCCGCGAAGGTGCCGGGGCTGCGGCGGGAACTGGCCGCGCGGATGGCCCCGGACAGCTTCGCCGGCACCGCCGGGTACGGCGTGTGGAGCGTCTACTACGACACCGCCGACCTGCGGTTCTACTGGGAGAAGATCGAGGGGCTCAGGTTCCGCCGCAAGCTGCGCGTGCGCCACTACGGCGACCGGTCCACCATCGACGACGACACCACCGTGTACGTCGAGATCAAGCAGCGGGTCAACCGGGTCACCCAGAAGCGTCGCATCGCCCTGCCGTACCGGGTGGCGAGGCGGCTGCTCGACGAGCGGGCGCTGATCGAGCACGACCCGTCCCAGCGGGGGTTCGTCGAGGAGGTCCTCGAACTCGTCTCCGGGCTCGACCTGCGGCCGGTGGCGATGACCGGGTACCACCGCGAGGCGTACGTCGGCCAGGATGCCGACCTCGGCCTGCGGGTCACCCTCGACCACCGGGTCCGGGGCCGGGACCGCGACTTCCACCTCGGCGCGGACGCCGAGAACCGGCTCATCGTGCCGGCCCGCCTCGCGGTCGTCGAGATCAAGGCCAACGAGCGGGTGCCGTACTGGCTCACCGACCTCGCCGCCCGCGCCGAACTGTCGGTGGTGCGGGTCTCCAAGTACTGCCAGAGCGTCGAGGCGTTCGGCCGCGCCCCGCGCTCGCTCTTCCATGTCCAGGACGACGACCCCGCCGCCGCGCTGGCGGCGGCCACCTTCGAGAAGTGAGGCCCGAACCCCGATGGACATCACGTTCCAGGACCTGTCCGGCACGTTCAGCGTGGGCGACATCGCCATCGCGCTGTCGCTGTCGTTCCTGCTCAGCGCCATGATCGGCTGGGTCTACCGGGCCACCCACCGCAACGTGTCCTACAGCCAGTCGTACGTGCAGACGCTGATCATCCTCGGCATGCTGATCTCGCTGATCATGCTGGTGGTGGGCTCCAACATCGCGCGGGCGTTCGCCCTGGTCGGGGCGCTGTCGGTCGTACGGTTCCGCAACGCCATCAAGGAGACCCGCGACGTCGGGTTCATCTTCCTGGTGATGGGCGTCGGGATGGCCTGCGGCACCCGCTTCTACACCCTGGCGGTCGTCGCCGCCGTCGCGATCAGCCTGATCATCGTGGTGATGTACCGGTTCAACTGGTTCGCGCTGAACGTGCAGCGGCAGGTGGTCAAGGTCCAGGTGCCGGCCGGCGGCAACCACACCGCCGACATCCAGGACGTGCTGGTCCGCTACACCACCGAGTTCGAGCTGGTCAGCCTGGAGTCGATCCGGGCCGGCGCGCTCACCGAGCTGATGTACACCGTCCGGCTCAAGAAGGGCACCGAGCCGGGCGACCTGATCTCGGCGCTCAGCGAGCGGACCTCCGGCCAGCGGGTGACCGTGCTCACCGGCTACGACCAGACGGACCTGTGATGGCCGAGCCGCCCCGGGCCCGGTCCCCGCTGCCCCGGGCGCTGCGCCGCCGGCTGCCCGTCCGGGTCCGCCAGAACTGGAAGCTGCTCACCACCTGCGCGGCGTTCCTCGCCGTCCTCACCCTGGTGCTCGGCACCGAGCGGATCCGCCCGTACGTGACCAGCGCCGGCGACACCTCGGCGGACACGGTGACGGTGGACATCGCCGGCACGACCGACCTGTTCGACGCCGGCGTCGCGCACTCGATCTCGCTGACCTTCGCCGACGCCGACTACCAGCGGATGCTGGAGACCTACTGGAAGGAGGGGGAGAAGGAGTACGTCGAGGCGGACCTGACCGTCGACGGCACCACCCTGCCCAGCGTCGGCATCCGGCTCAAGGGCAACTCGACCCTGCAGAGCCTCACCTGGAAGGGCGAGTCCAGGCCGCGCGGCACCGGCGCCGGCCCGGCCGGCGGGATGCCCAACGGCGGCGGGCGCCCCGCCGACGCCGGCCAGCGGCAGGGCGGCCAGACGGGCCAGACGGGTCAGCAGGGCGGCCAGCAGACGGGCCAGCAGACGGGCCAACAGGGCGGCCAGACCGGCCAGCAGACGGGCCAGCGGCAGGCCGGTGGCGGGTTCCCCGGCGGCGGGATGACCCGCACCAGCCTGAAGGCCGAGGAGCCCGAGACGCTGCCCTGGCTGATCAGCTTCGACGAGTTCGTCGACGGCCGCCGCTACCAGGGGCACCGCGAGGTGGCCGTCCGGGTGGCCGGCATGGGCGGTGGCTCCACGGTGCTCAACGAGGCGCTGTCGCTGTCCCTGCTCGACAGCACCGGCGAGGCCGCCCAGCGGTACGCGTACTCGTCGTTCACGGTCAACGACCGGCCCACCTCGGCCCGGCTCCTGGTCGAGCACCCGGACGAGAACTTCGCCGACCAGATGGGCGGCACCGGCGTGCTCTACAAGTCCCTGGCCAGCAGCAGCTTCACCGACCAGGGCGACGACCAGACCGACTACACCGACGACTTCAAGCAGATCACGATGAAGGGCAGCCAGGACCTCCAGCCCGTGATCAACCTGATCAGGTGGGTGAACTCGGCCAGCGACGAGGAGTTCGACGCGCAGCTCGCCGACCGGGTCGACGTGGACTCGTTCGCCCGCTACGTCGCGCTGCAGAACCTGCTGCTCAACTTCGACGACATGTCCGGGCCGGGGAAGAACTACTACCTCTGGTACGACCTGGAGACGAAGAAGTTCAGCGTGATCAGTTGGGACCACAACCTGACCTTCAGCGGCAACGCCTCCCAGGGCCCGCACGACAGCGGCGGCTTCGGCATGCGGGGCGGCGGACAGGCCCCGGGCGGGACGCAGCCCCAGGACGGCGCACAGCTCCCCGAGGGCATGCAGCTCCCCGAGGGCGCGCAACTGCCGGAGGGCAGACAGCCGCCGGGCGGCGGGGCCACGGAACAGGAGGGCGGCGAGGCCGGTCCGGTGCGCATGGGCGGCATGATGACCGGCCACAAGCTCAAGGAGCGGTTCCTGGCCAGCGACGCGTTCAAGGAGGTCTACGAGGACGCGTACCGCGAGCTGTACCAGCAGGTCTACGCCAGCGGCCGGGCGACCGGGGCGCTCGACGCGATCACCGGCGTGCTGAAGACCGTCGACGGGGTCGACGCGGCGGCGGTGGACTCCGACGCCGAGCGGCTGCGCACCCTCGTCCAGCAGCGCACCGAGAGCCTCAAGAACAACGAGGTGATCACCCGGAGCTGAGCCCGGGGGAGCAGGGAGAGCGGGGAGCCGGAGGATCGGGGGAGCCGGCACGGCGGGCCCGTCGCGCCGGCTCCCCATCCGGCCGCCGGAACGGAGAAGGTAGGGCCTGCCGGATGGCTCCCGCCCGCGCCGCCCGGCAGGCTGGGAGCATGGTGGCCGACACGGGCCGGGCAGCGCCCCGGCGGACGTACCCGAAGCACACCCGGCACTGGGTGACCAGCCTGGCGGCCGCCGGTGCGGCCGTGGCGGCGACCACCTCGGTCGCCCAGACGGCCGGCCGGTTCCACTGGTGGGCGGGCTTCGTGCTGATCCCCGGCGCGGTGATCGGCGCGGCCGGCGGGACGCTGCTGGCGCGCGGCGGCGGCCGGGCCTTCGCCGGGTACGTCGTCGGCTGCGTCGGCCTGCTGGTCTTCACGGTCGGGGCGCTGCTGATGACCGGCACGATGGGCGGGGGCTGGCCCGCCCTGGTCATGCTGCCCTGCCTCGTGGTCGCCGGCACCTACCTGTGGCGGCCCGCCGACCCGCTGGCGCGCGGGCTGCACCGCACGGTGGCCCTGCTCGCCCTGGCCGGCGCGGGGGTCGGCGTGGCCCTGATGCTGATCCGGCACCGCCTGGTCGACCCGGGGGAGGCCCACTGGTGGGGCGGCTTCGTGCTGGCCGCCGGCCTGCTCGTCGGCGGGAACGCCGTCGAGGTGGCCCGGCACCGGATGCCGTACCGGCTCCAGGCGGTCACCCTGCTGCTCGGGCCGGCCGTGGTCGCCGCCCTGCTCGGCGTGCGCATGCTGCGCGGCTGGTGACCCGCCCGTCGCCCCGCCGCCGGTGTTAAGAGGGGGCCCCTGCTATGCAAAATGCGTTAACAAGGGGCCCCTCCTTACCCGCCCCCCTTACACGGCGCAGGCGATCACCAGTTCCGGGGTGCGGCCGGGCAGCAGGTCGAGCCGGCCGATCCGCCCCGCCGCCCGCACGTCGTCGGCGACCAGCGTCAGCCGGTCGAGCAGGTCGGCCGGGCCGAGCGCCTCGGCCAGCGGCACCTCCGCCTTCATCGACAGCTTCCGCTCCGACTTGGCGCGACGCACCTGCCCCAGCGCGTCGGACGCCAGCCGCAGCAGCCCCGCGTCGGCCGTGCCCCCGATCGCCCGGTCCACCTCGTACGTGGTGGGCCACGGCGCGCGGTGCACCGAACCGTAGCGCCACCACGACCACACCTCCTCGGTGACGAACGGCAGCACCGGGGCGAACAGCCGCAGCTGCACCGACAGGGCGGTGGCCAGCGCCGCCCGCGCCGAGTCGGCCCCCGGCCCGGTGCCGTAGGCGCGTTCCTTCACCAGCTCGATGTAGTCGTCGCAGAACCGCCAGAAGAACGACTCGGTCGCCTGCAACGCGGCCGTGTGGTCGTACGCGTCGAAGGCCGCCGTGGCGGCGGCGACCACGCCGGACAGCTCGGCGAGCATCGCGGTGTCCAGCGGCTGCGTCGCCGACAGCTCCAGGTCGCGGCGCGGAGTCGGACGCGCCGAGCTGGAGCTGTCGTACGGGGCGCGCAGGGCGTCCGCCGCGCCCAGCCCGAGGACGAACCGCGACGCGTTGAGCAGCTTGGTGGCCAGCCGCCGGCCCACCCGGATCTGCGCCGGGTCGAACGCCAGGTCCATCCCCGGCCGGCCGCTGGCCGCCCAGTACCGGACCGCGTCGGAGCCGTACTGCTCCAGCAGCGCCATCGGGGTGACCACGTTCCCCTTGGACTTGGCCATCTTCTTGCGGGCCGGGTCGAGGATCCAGCCGGACAGCACCGCGTCCCGCCAGGGCAGCACCCCGTGCTCGGCGTGGGCGCGGGCCACCGTGGCGAACAGCCAGGTGCGGATGATCTCCTGCCCCTGCGGGCGCAGGTCCATCGGGAAGACCCGCCCGAACAGGTCCGGGTCGGTCTCCCAGCCGCCCACGATCTGCGGGGTCAGCGACGACGTCGCCCAGGTGTCCAGCACGTCCGGGTCGCCGACGAAGCCGCCCGGCAGTCCGCGCAGCGACTCGTCGTAGCCGGGCGGCGGCTCGCCGGACGGGTCGACCGGGAGCGCCGCCTCGTCCGGTGTGAGAGGGTGGGCGAAGTCCGGCTCGCCAGTGTCGTCGAGCCGGTACCACACCGGCACCGGCACCCCGAAGAAGCGCTGCCGGCTGACCAGCCAGTCACCGGTCAGCCCGCCCACCCAGTGCTCGTAGCGGCTGCGCATGTGCCCCGGCACCCAGCGCAGCTCCCCGCCCCGGGCCAGCAGCTCCGCGCGCAGGCCGGCGTCGCGGCCCCCGTTGCGCAGATACCACTGCCGGGTCGAGACGATCTCCAGCGGCCGGTCGCCCTTCTCGTAGAACTTCACCGGGTGCACCACCGGGCGCGGCTCGCCCACCAGGTCCCCCGCGTCGGCGAGCAGCCCCACCACGGCCCGCCGGGCCCCGGCCACGGTCTGCCCGGCCAGCGCCGCGTACGGCCCCGCCGGCACCCCGGCCGGCGGCTCCGGCAGCAGCCGGCCGTCGCGGCCGATCACCACCCGCGTGTCGAGCTGAAGCTCCCGCCACCAGGTCACGTCGGTCAGGTCGCCGAACGTGCACACCATCGCGACGCCCGTGCCCTTGACCGGGTCCGCCAGCGGGTGCGCGCGCACCGGCACCGCCACCCCGAACACGGGGGTACGCACGACCGCGCCCACCAGGTCGGCGTAGCGCTCGTCGTCGGGGTGGCAGACCAGCGCCACGCACGCCGGCAGCAGCTCCGGCCGGGTGGTGTCGATCAGCACCTCCCGCCCGCCGGGCCCGGCGAACCGCAGCCGGTGGTACGCCCCCGGCCGCTCCCGGTCCTCCAGCTCCGCCTGCGCCACGGCGGTGGCGAACCCGACGTCCCACAGCGTCGGGGCCTCCGCCTGGTACGCCTCGCCCCGGGCCAGGTTGCGCAGGAACGCCCGCTGCGACGCGACCCGGGCCGCCCGTCCGATCGTCGTGTACGTCAGCGACCAGTCCACGCTCAGCCCGAGCCGCCGCCACAGCGCCTCGAACGCCTGCTCGTCGACGACGGTCAGCGTCCCGCACAGCTCCACGAAGTTGCGCCGGGAGATCGGGGTCGGGTTCTTCCGGGCGGCGTCGTCCACGGGCGTGGCGGGCGGCTGCCACTGCGGGTCGTACGGCAGCGCCGGGTCGCAGCGCACCCCGTAGACGTTCTGCACCCGGCGCTCGGTGGGCAGGCCGTTGTCGTCCCAGCCCATCGGGTAGAAGACTGTCCGGCCGCGCATCCGCTGGAACCGGGCCACCGTGTCGGTGTGCGTGTAGGAGAAGACGTGCCCCATGTGCAGCTCGCCCGATACGGTCGGCGGCGGGGTGTCGATGGAGTACACGTCGGCCCGCGTCTTCGTGCGGTCGAACGCGTACGTGCCGTCGTCCTGCCAGCGGCGCGCCCAGGTGTCCTCGATCCCGTCGAGCGTGGGACGCTCGGGGACACCGGCGCGGGCCGACCTGCCCGGTTCAGTCATCGGTCGATGGTAGGCACCGTGGACCGCACCGACCACGGCTTATCGCCGGCCCTGGGGTCAGACCAGGGAGTCGCGCCACTGGCGGCGCAGCGCCGCGTACCGGCCGCCGGTGGCGGTGAGCCGCTCGGGCGGGCCGTCCTCCACGACCCGGCCCCCGTCGAGGACGAGCACCCGGTCTGCCGTCTCGACGGTGGAGAGCCGGTGCGCGATCACCAGCGCCGTGCGGTCCCGCAGCACGGTGGCGAGCGCCCGCTGCACCAGCCGTTCCGTGGGCACGTCGAGCGACGACGTCGCCTCGTCGAGGATCAGCACGCGGGGGTCGGCGAGGAACGCGCGGGCGAACGCCACGAGCTGCCGCTGCCCGGCGGAGAGCCGGCCGCCCCGGCGGCGCACCTCGGTGGCGTACCCGTCGGGGAGGGCGGCGATGAAGTCGTGCGCGCCGATGGCGCGGGCCGCCGCCTGCACCGCCGCGTCGTCCGCGCCCGGCCGGCCGAACCGGATGTTCTCCGCCACCGAGCCGCTGAACAGGTGGTTCTCCTGGGCCACCAGCACCACCGCCCGGCGCAGCTCGGCGTCGGCCAGGTCCCGCAGGTCGACCCCGTCCAGGGCGACCGTGCCGGCGTCCGGGTCGTGGAACCGGGCCAGCAGCTTCGCGATGGTGGACTTGCCCGCCCCGGTGGCCCCGACCAGCGCGACGGTCTGCCCGGCCGGCACGCTCAGGTCCAGGCCCGACAGGATGGGGGCGCCGGCCCGGTAGCCGAAGGAGACCGACCGGAACTCCACCGCGCCGCGCGCGTCGCCGCCGGGCAGCGGTGCCGGGCGCGCCGGCTCGGCGACCCCCGGCCGTTCGTCGAGCACCCCGGCGAGCTTCTCCAGCGCCGCCGTCGCCGACTGGAGCGAGTTGTAGAACTGGCTCAGCTCCTGCATCGGCTCGAAGAAGCGGCGCAGGTAGAGCAGGAAGGCGGCGAGCACCCCCACCTCCATCGCGCCGCCGAGCACCCGGGCCCCGCCGTAGCCGAGCACCACCGCCACGGTCACGTTCCCGATCACCTTGATCCCCGGGGAGTACGTGGCGATCAGCCGGAACGCGCGCAGGCTGGCCTGCCGGTAGTCGTCGTTGACGGCCGCGAAGATCCGCTGGTTGCGCGGCTCCCGCCGGTACGCCTGCACCGCCCGGATGCCGCGCAGCGACTCGACGAAGTGGACGATGACCAGCGACACGGCCTCCCTGGTCCGCCGGTACGCGCCGGCCGAGGCGCGGGCGAACCAACGGGACAGCAGGAACAGGAACGGGAACGCCAGCAGCGTCACCGCCGCCAGCGGCAGGTCCAGCCAGAGCAGGATGCCGGCCACCGACAGGATCGACAGCCCGGCGAGGACCAGGCTGTCGACGCCCCCGTCGAGCAGCTCGGCGATGGAGTCCAGGTCGCTGGTGAGCCGGGAGATCATCCGGCCGGACGTGTAGCGCTCGTGGAAGCCGACGGACAACCGCAGGAAGTGGCCGTACACCCGCTGGCGCAGCTCCAGCAGCACGGCCTGGCCGATCCGGGCGGAGAGGGTGAGGAAGCCGCGCCGGGCCGCGTACTCGACGACCGTGGCGGCGGCGAACGCGCCGGCGATCGCGACCAGGGGCCCGCTGTCCCCGGCCCGCAGCGGCCCGATGGCCCGGTCGATGCCGAGCATCACCAGGTACGGCCCGGACATGGCGGCGGCGTTCTGGGCCAGCAGCAGCCCCACGGCCAGCCCCAGCCGTCCCCGGTGCGGGCGCAGCAGGTCGCGCAGCAGCGCCCGGCTGCGCACCCGCAGCCGCGCGATGGCCTCGGGGGTGGCCTCCTCGGCCCGGCTCCGGTCGGCCTCCGGGTCGGTGGCCCGCCCCCGCCACCGCTGGAGGTCCAGGTGCGCCGCCGCCTCGTGCCGCTCGGCGTCGTCGGCCGTGCCCCCGGCGGCATTGGCGTCGGCGTCGGCGGTCGTGGTCACGAGCGCACCAGCCCACGGCCGTCCGGCCCGGCCAGCGCCGCTCCCGCCCGCGGCCCCGCGTCTGCCGGTGGGGCCGGGTCGGCGGAGAGGACCGCCCGGTACGCCGGCACCGTGGCCAGCAGCCGCGAGTGGGTGCCGACCGCGGTGATCCGCCCCCGTTCCAGCAGCGCCACCCGGTCGGCCAGCGCGACCGTCGACGGCCGGTGCACCACGAGCAGGGCGGTGGTGTCCCGCAGCACCCGCCGCAGCGCCGCCTCGACCAGCGCCTCGGTGTGCACGTCGAGGGCGGACAGCGGGTCGTCCAGCACCAGCAGCGCCGGCCGGCCGAGGACGGCCCGGGCCAGCGCCAGCCGCTGCCGCTGCCCGCCGGAGAGGGTGAGCCCCTGCTCGCCGACCCGGGTGGCCAGCCCCCACGGCAGCTCGTACGCGAAGTCCGCCTGGGCCAGCGCCAGCGCCGCGCGGACCTCGTCGGCGTCGGCGTCGGGGCGGCCCAGGGTGAGGTTCTCCCAGACCGACATGGAGAACAGCGTCGGCTCCTCGAAGGCCACCCCGACCAGCCGGCGCAGCGAGGCCAGCCGCAGGTCCCGCACGTCGTGGCCGTCGAGGGTGATCCGGCCGGCGGACACGTCGTGCAGCCGGGGCACCAGCGAGAGCAGGGTGCTCTTGCCGACCCCGGTGGCACCCACCAGGGCCAGTGTCTCGCCCGGCTCCACGGTCAGGTCGATGCCGCGCAGCACCGGCGCGGGCGTGCCGGGGTAGCGGAACGACACGCCCTCGAACGCCAGCCGGCCCCGGACGCCCGCCCGGGCCAGGCCGACGGCGTGCGGGGCGTCCACGATCGCCGGCTCGGTGTCCAGCACCTCCTGGATGCGGTCGGCGGCCGTCGCGGCCTCCTGACCGTTGGCGATGATCCAGCCCAGCGACTGCACCGGCCAGATCAGCATCAGCTGCAGGCTGACGAACGCGACCAGCTCGCCGATGGTCAGCGCGCCCCGGGCGGCGGCGACCGCCCCGGCGACCAGCACCACGCCGAGGGTCAGGTTGGGCACCAGGTCGAACAGCGCGGAGGTGCGGGCCAGCAGCCGGCTCTTGGCCACGCCGGTGTCGTGCAGCGCCCGCGCGCCGTCGGCGAACCGGGCGGCCAGCTCCGGCCCCCGGCCGTACGCCTTCATCGTGCGCAGACCCTGTGCGGTCTCCTCGACGAGGGTGGCCACGTCGCCCTGCTGGTCCTGCATCCGCCGCGACGCCGCGTGGTAATACCGGCCGAACCGGCGGCTGATCAGGAACAGCGGCACGGCGCTGGCCGCCACCAGCAGCCCCAGCGTCGGGTGCAGCCGGACCAGCAGCACCACCACGGCGACGTACGTGACCAGGTTGAGCACCAGGAACAGCAGCCCGAAGGAGAGGAACCGGCGGATCACCGACAGGTCGCTGGTGACCCGCGACAGCAGTTGCCCGGTCTGCCACCGGTCGTGGAAGCCGGCCGGCAGCCGCTGCAGGTGGGCGTAGATGTCGGCCCGGATCGTCGCCTCCATGCCCACCGAGGACGAGGTCTGGGCCCACCGCCGGATGAAGATCAGCAGGGCCTCGGCCAGGCCGAGGAGCAGGGCCAGCCCGCCGAGCCGGACCAGGCCGCCCGGGTCGTGCCGGGCGACCGGACCGTCGACCACCCGCTGCACCACCAGCGGCACGGCCAGGCTCGCCCCGGTGGCCGCCAGCGCCGCCACGAGCAGCCAGCAGAACGCGACGGCATGCGGGCGGAGGTAGTGGCGCAGCCGCCACAGGTTGCGCAGCGGGCGAGCGGCGTCGCCACGGTGGGTCGGTACGCCGTCGCTCTCCGCAGGCACTAACCGACGGTAACGCCTCAGTGGATGATTGATGCTGTCAACTTTCGGCAGTTCTCTTTGTCCGCAACGGTTTCCGCCGCCGTCCGGGCCTCGTGGGCGAGCAGCCAGCGCTTCACGTCCAGCCCCCAGCGGTAGCCGCCGAGGCGCCCGTCGGTGCGCAGCACCCGGTGGCACGGGACGAACAGGGCGGCGGCGTTGCGGGCGCAGGCCGCCGCCGCGGCGCGCACCGCCGCCGGCCGCCCGGCCAGCCCGGCGTACGCCCTGTAGGTGACGGGGCGGCCGGGCCCGACCTCGCGCAGCACCCGCCACGCGTGCGCCTGGAACGCCCCGCCGGTGTGCTGCCGCACGGGCACCGCGTCGATGGCGGTCAGCTCGCCGTCGAGGTACGCGGCGACGGCGGCGGTCACCGGCCCGAGGTCGGCGCGCCGCCGCACCGGGCCGCGCAACCCGGGGTGCACGAGCGGCAGCAGCGACTCCGGCTCGGCGGTGAAGCCGGCCGCCCGGACCGCCCCGTCGGGGCCGGTCACGATGCTCAGCGGGCCGGCGGGGGTGCCGACGAACGCGCCGTCGAGGGTGGTGGTCATGCTGCTCTCCAGAGTCGGATCACCGCGTACGAGCGCCAGGGGCGCCAGCGCCCGGCGTACGCGTCGAGGGTCGATGGGTCGTGGGGCAGGCCGAGCGCGGCGGCACCGCGCCGGACGGCCAGGTCGGTGGTGAGGCCGACGTCCGGGTCGCCGAGGGCGCGCATGGCCACGTAGCCGGCCGTCCAGGCGCCGATCCCGGGGAGCGCCAGGAGCCGCCGCGCGGCCTCCTCCCGGTCCCCGCCCGGGTCGAGGTCGAGCGAGCCGTCGGCGGCGGCCCGCGCGGCGGCCCGGATCGTCTCCCGCCGCGCCGCCGGCATCCGGAACGCCTGGTCCGGCAGCGCCAGCAGCTCCTCCGCGCCGGGAAAGCCCCGCAGCCCGCCGTCGGTGGGGGCGGCGGGCAGCAGCCGGGTGAGGGTGGTGCGGGCCGAGGCCAGGGAGACCTGCTGGGTGGCGACGGCGCGGACGAGCATCTCCAGGCCGTCGACGGCGCGGGGCAGGCGTACGCCCGGTTCCGCCGCCACCGCCGGGGCCAGCGCGGGATCGGCGGCGAGGGTGTCGTCGACGGCCGCCGGGTCGGCGTCGAGGTCGAACAGCCGGCGGCAGCGGGCCACCGCCGGGGCCAGGTCGCGCAGGTCGGCCAGCCGCAGCGTCGCCGAGACGTGCCCGTCCGCCGGGGTCAACGCCACCTCCGCCGCGCCGTGCGGCAGCCGCAACCCCCGGTGGTACGTCCCGTCGCGCACCTCCTCCACGCCGGGCAGCGCCCGCAGCGCCAGGAAGTCCAGCAGCGCCGCCGCGTGCAGCGGCGGCCGGTACGCCAGCCGCAGCGTGATCGTGCCCGCCCCGCCCGGCGTCGGCCGGCCGCCCCGGGCGACCCGCAGCTGCGACGGCGCGGCGGCGTAGACCTCCCGCACCGTGTCGTTGAACTGCCGGACGCTGCCGAACCCGGCCGCGAACGCGATCTCGGCCATGCCCAGGCCCGTGGTCTCGATGAGGATGCGGGCGGTCTGGGCGCGCTGCGCCCGGGCGAGCGCCAGGGGCCCGGCCCCCAGCTCGGCGCGGAGCATCCGGTGCAGGTGCCGCTCGGTGTAGCCGAGCCGGGTGGCCAGCCCGGGCACCCCGTCCCGGTCGACCACCCCGTCGGCGATGAGCCGCATGGCCCGGCCCACCACGTCCGCCCGGACGTCCCACTCGGGGGAGCCCGGGGCGGCGTCGGGGCGGCACCGGCGGCAGGCCCGCAGCCCGGCCGACTGGGCGGCGGCGGCCGACGGGAAGAACCGGACGTTGCGCCGCTTCGGCGTCGTCGCCGGGCAGGACGGCCGGCAGTAGATCCCGGTCGACGTCACGCCCGTGTAGAACCAGCCGTCGAACCGCTGGTCGCGGCTGTCGACGGCCCGGTAGCAGCGCTCGAACTCCAACTCCACGCCACCGATACTGCCCCGCCCTCCCCGCGCCCGGCTCGCGGAAATCGGACCTGGTTGCAAGGAGGGGCCCCTTGTTAACGCCTTCTGTAGAGGAAGGGCCCCCTGTTAACAACGGCGCTCCAGGTCAGCCCGCCCGCGTGTGCCCGGGGCGGGCGGAACCGGGCGGGAAAGTGTCGGTCGTGGCCGGTACCGTCCCGCCACCAACTCAAGAAGGGGTGCGGCGATGGCGAGCGTGGCCGGGCGAGGGGTGCGCTGATGCGGTCGGGGCGGGCGCGGCTCGACCGCACGGTGGTCCAGGGCTTCTACGACCGGATGCGGGCGGTCGCCCCGGCGGCGTACGGGGCGATCGAGCGGGACCGGGCGGGTGACCCGGGGCGGGCGTTCCCGGACACGGCCTGCGGCCGGCTCGTCGCCTCGCTCGACGCCGCCGGCCTGCGTGCGCTCGGCATGTGGGCGCACCACTGGTGCATGCGCTTCTACGACGACGACACCCGGGTGGGGCTGCGCCTGGTGCGCGAGATCGCCGGTCGCACCGGGCTGGGCTGGACGGTCGACGAGGTGCGCTGGATGCTCGGGGAGTCGGAGGCGGCCGGCCCGTCCGCCGCGCACCGGTTCACGCTACCGGGCGCGGCGGCCGGGGAGCTGCCGCCGACGGTCCGCCGGGAGTTCGCCACCGACGTGTTCTCCGGTGCCGGCAGCCGCGAGTTCCGATAGCCGGCGGGCGGCGACGCGCCTGCGCACGGCGCCGTCCCGGGCCCCCGGTTGCCGGCGGCCGGCGGCGCGCCTGCGGGCGGCGTCGTACCGGGCCCCCGGTGGCCGGCGGGCGGCGACGTGTCTGCGGAGAGCGTCGTCGGGGGACGCCGGCGGCCGGCGGCGCGTCGTCCGGGCCGGGCGCCCGGCAGCGCCGGGAGCTGACCGACGACGGTCGCGGCGATCGCCACGGCGAAGCCCGCGAGCTGCGTCGCGCTCAACGCCTGGCCCAGCACCAGCCAGCCGAGCGCGGCGGCGGTCAGCGGGCTCAGCGCGCCGAGCACGGAGACCTGGGTCAGGGGCAGCCGCGCCGCGCCGCGGAACCACAGGGCGTACGCGGCGGCGGTGCCGACCAGCCCGAGCCAGGCGTACCCGAGCAGGGCCGGGCCGTCGACGGGCGGCGGCGGTCCCTCGACCGCGACCGCGAGCGGCGCGATCAGCAGGCCCCCGGCGGTGAGCTGCCAGCTCGTCGCCGCGAGGGTGCCGACGCCGGGCGGGCGGCCCCAGCGGCGGGTCAGCACCAGCCCGGCCGCCATCGCGGCGGTGCCGATGAGCCCCGCGGCCACGCCCAGCGGGTCGGTGCCGGCGTCGGGGCGGAGCACGACCAGCGTCACGCCCAGCGGCGCGGCGATCGCGGCGAGCAGGGCCGGCGGCCGGGGGCGCTCGCCGAGGGCGCCCACGGCCAGCGCGGCGACCAGCAGCGGCTGCGCCGCGCCGAGCACGGCGGCGGTGCCGCCGGGCAGCCGGTACGCGGCGTAGAAGAGCAGCGGGAAGAACGCGCCGATGTTGAGCGCGCCGAGCGCGGCGGCCCGCCACCACCACGCGCCGTGGGGGCGGCGTCGGGTCACGGCGAGCAGCAGCAGGCCGGCCGGGAGGGCCCGCACCACCGCCGACCAGAGCGGCCGGTCGGGCGGCAGCAGCTCGGAGGTGACCAGGTAGGTGGTGCCCCAGGCGGCGGGCGCGGCGGCGGTGGCCAGCAGGTCGGCGGTGCGGCGGGGCATGGGAGACCAATCATTAGTAGCTAAGTAGCTTGAATGTAAGCTAATCACCTCCGAGTCAACAGCGCCAGTGCGAGGTGGGGCACAATGCCGGGGTGACCGAGCGGGACGACGTCGACGCCATCGTCGAGCAGTGGCGGCGCGAGCGCGCCGGGATGCGGCCCGAGCCGATGGCCGTCTTCGGCCGGATCTTCCGCCTGGCCCGGCTGGTCGGCGACGAGCAGGAGCGGGCGTACGCGGCCTGGGGCATCAGCCGGGGCGAGTTCGACGTGCTGGCCGCCCTGCGCCGGGCCGGCGCCCCGTACACGCTCGCCCCCAAGGCCCTGGCCGCCGGGCTGATGCTCACCTCGGGCGGGATGACCGGTCGCCTCGACCGCCTGGAGCGCGCCGGCCTCGTCCGCCGCGTCCCCGACCCGGCCGACCGGCGGGGTCTCCAGGTGACCCTCACCGACACCGGCCGGCAGGTGGCCGAGGAGGCCGCCGACGCCGGGCTGGCCACCCAGCGGCGGCTGCTCGACGCCCTGCCGCAGCGGGACCAGGAGCGGCTCGCGGAGCTGCTGCGCGACCTGCTCGCCGCTGCCGCCCCCACAGCCGCCCCGGACGTCACCAACCGTCGCCCCCGCACCCGCCCCTGACCCCACCCGCCCTGACCCCACCCGCCCTGACCCCACCCGCCCTGACCCCACCCGCCCTGACCCCACCCGCCCTGAGGCCGCGCCGCGCGCCCGACGCGCGTCGCGACGGCCCGCCGAGGAGAGGACCGACCGCCGTGCCCGCCAGCGAACCCACCATCGTCGCCACCAGCATGGGCTTCCTCAGCCGCCAACGCGGGCCCTACGACCTGCGCCCCGGCCCGGTCTTCGAGCTGGCCGCCGAGCTGGCCGAGGCCGGTCCCGCACCCCGGCTGTGCTACCTCGGCCAGGCCGTCGGCGACCGGGACTCCTCGATCGCCGCCGTCCACGCGGCGTTCGCCGGCACCCGGTTCCGCGCGTCGCACCTGGCGCTGTTCCCGATGCCGAACGTCGACGACGTCCGGGCGCACCTGCTCGCCCAGGACGTGCTCTGGGTCGGCGGCGGCAGCGTCGCCAACCTGTGCGCGGTGTGGCGCGTGCACGGCCTCGACGAGATCCTGCACGAGTGCTGGCAGGCCGGGGTGGTGCTGGCCGGGGTCTCCGCCGGCTCGATCTGCTGGCACCTCGGCGGTGCCACTGACAGCTTCGGCCCCCGGCTGCGCGGCTTCACCGACGGCCTGGGCTGGCTGCCGTACGGCAACGGGGTGCACTACGACAGCGAGGAGCAGCGGCGACCCCTGATGCACGCGCTGGTCGCCGACGGCACGCTGCCGACGAGCCACTGCACCGACGACGGCGTCGGGCTCGTCTACCGGGGCACCCGCCTGGTCGAGGCGGTCGCCGACCGGCCGGGCGTCGCCGCGTACGAGGTCGCGCGCGCCGCCGACGGGGAGGTCCGGGAGACCCGGATCGAGCCGCGGCTGCTGGCCGACCGAGGTGAGCCGACCGGAGGCGGCCGGTGACCCGGTGAGGCGAGCTGACGGGAGGCGGCGGGGGTCGGCCGCGTAGACTGGCCGGCCGTGAGCCTCACCATCGGGATCGTCGGCCTGCCCAACGTCGGCAAGAGCACCCTGTTCAACGCGCTGACCAAGAACGACGTGCTCGCGGCGAACTACCCGTTCGCCACGATCGAGCCCAACGTCGGCGTCGTCGGGCTGCCGGACGAGCGGCTGACCAAGCTGGCCGAGATCTTCTCCTCGCAGAAGGTCCTGCCCGCGCCGGTGTCGTTCGTCGACATCGCCGGCCTGGTCCGGGGCGCGTCGAAGGGGCAGGGCCGGGGCAACGCGTTCCTGGCGAACATCCGGGACGCGTCGGCGATCTGCCAGGTGGTGCGGGCCTTCTCCGACCCCAACGTGGTGCACGTCGACGGCAAGGTCTCCCCGGCCGACGACATCGAGACGATCAACACCGAGCTGATCCTGGCCGACCTCCAGACCCTGGAGAAGGCGCTGCCCCGGCTGGAGAAGGAGGCCAAGCTCCGCAAGGACCGGGCCGCCGCCGTGACCGCCGCGAAGCAGGCCGTCGAGGTCCTCGACGGCGGCACCACCCTGTACGCTGGCGCCGCCGCCGCGAAGATCGACCTGGAGCACCTGCGCGAGCTGCACCTGCTCACCACCAAGCCGTTCCTCTACGTCTTCAACGTCGACGAGGCCGAGCTGGCCAACGCCGAGTTCCTCGACGAGCTGCGCGCCCTGGTCGCGCCGGCCGAGGCGGTCTTCATGGACGCCAAGATCGAGTCCGAGCTGGTGGACCTGCCCGAGGAGGAGGCCCGCGAGCTGCTGGAGTCCATCGGGCAGTCCGAGCCGGGGCTCGACCAGCTCGTCCGGGTCGGCTTCCGCACGCTCGGGCTCCAGACGTACCTCACGGCCGGGCCCAAGGAGGCGCGGGCCTGGACGGTCCCGGTCGGCGCGACCGCCCCAGAGGCCGCGGGGGTCATCCACTCCGACTTCCAGCGCGGCTTCATCAAGGCCGAGGTGGTCTCCTACGACGACCTGGTCGCGGCCGGCTCGATGGCGGCGGCGAAGGCGGCGGGCAAGGTCCGCATCGAGGGCAAGGAGTACGTCATGCAGGACGGCGACGTCGTGGAGTTCCGCTTCAACGTCTGAGGCCGGTCAGGTCATGCGAGCGGCTCGGATCGGTTCCGCTCAGCCGTGGTAACACCGTGGTATGGTCGGTGAATGGCGAGGACGAAGAAGGTCACCATCACGCTGCCGGCAGAGCTGCTGGAGAGCATGAAGACCCACACCGACAACGTCTCCGGCTACCTCACCGAGCTGGCCGAGCGGGCCGAGCGGCGCCGACTTCTCCGGGAGGAGTTGGACCGTTACCAAGGCGAGCTCGGGGCGTTCACTGACGAGGAGATGGCCGAGGCTCGGGCGCTGTTGCACGGGACCGAGGAGATCGGGCGTGCGGCGTGAGCCTTGAGTCGCTGGTGCTCGACTCGCAGGGCTTCTCAAGGTGGATCGACCAGGATCGAAAGGTAATGCGTCTGTTCGAGCAGGCGGAGCGTGATGGGGTCGACCTCGCCATGTCGGCGGCCACGATCATCGAGGTCTCCCACTCCGGTCTGGACATCGCGCGGCTGAACTGGTTGCTGTCCCGAATCCGAGTGGAGGCGGTGACGAAGGAGAGTGCCCGTCGCAGTGCCGGGCTGCTGAAGGCGGCAGGGCTACATGGGCACAAGTACGCCATCGACGCCATGGTCGCCGAGGTGGCGCTACGGCTACCCGCACCGGTGGCGGTCCTGACCTCCGATGTCGACGACATGGTCAAGCTGTGCGGGCGGCGGGTGCGGACCATAGCGCTGTAGGTGGGGTTCTCCGACGGTCGCGACGGTGCGTCAAGCTGTTGATCGGCGACGCAACCCGGTGAAGTGCCGCTTCAACGTCTGAGGCCGCCCGCCGACGGGTTCGCCGGCCGGCGACGGTCCACCCGGCCGACCACCGACGAACGGAGCACCATGGCCAAGCTGCTGTACTCGGCGACGGCGTCGCTCGACGGCTACATCGCCGGCCCCGGCGGCGACATGTCCTGGCTGACCGAGCACCTGACCGGCGAGAACCCGACGGCGGAGCGCCTGCTGGCCCAGGTCGGCGCGATCCTCGCGGGAAACGGCACCTTCGGCGGCGGCGACCCCAACCGGGGCACCGACAAGGAGGGCGCGTTCGGCGGGCAGTACCACGGTCCGGTGTTCGTCCTCACCCACCGGCCGCCGGCCGAGCCGCACCCGGGGATCACGTTCGTCGGCGACCTGCCCGGCGCCGTCGCGCAGGCCAGGGAGGCCGCCGGCGACAGGTACGTCAACGTCCTCGGCGCGGACGTCGCCCGGCAGTGCGTCCGGGCCGGACTGCTCGACGAGGTCCTGATCTTCTTCGCTCCGGTGCTGCTCGGCGCCGGGGTGCGCATCTTCGACGACCCGGGCGGGCCTGCCGTTCGACTGACGCCGATCCCCGGCGAGACGGCCCACTGGTACCGCGTCACGTACTGAACGTTGCCGCTGCTTGATCGACAGGGTGCCCCGACGCAGGACATGATGTCCTGATGCGAACTCGGCTCCTCTTCGTCCGGCACGGCGAGTCGGTGCACAAGGTCGAGGATGTCGTGGGCGGCCCCGGTGGCTGCCGGGGACTGACCGACTCTGGACACCAGCAGGCGCGCCGGCTGGCCGACCGACTGCGCGACGAACTCGCCGTCGCCGGTCCGGTGGCGGTCTACTCGTCGGTGCTGCGCCGGACGGTGGAGACCGCGTGGCCCATCGCCGAGGCGCTGGGCGTCAGCCCGGTGCCCGACTGCGGGCTCTGCGCCTGGCACACCCCGCCGTACGCCGACGGGCTGCCCACCGCCCAGTTCCAGACCGAACACGCCGTGGAGGGCGGCGGGGTGTTCCGGCCGTTCGAGGAGGGCAACGAGAGCTGGGCCGAGCTGGTCGTCCGCGTCAGCCGCGCGATCATGGACATCGCGCACCGGCACTGGGGTGGCACGGCCGTGCTGGTCGGGCACACCGAGACGGTCGAGGCGTCCTTCCACGCGCTCGCCGCGCAGCCGCTGTTCCGGGCGTTCGACATGGAGGTGGCGCCGGCCTCGATCACCGAGTGGACCACCGACGGCGATCCCACCGGCTGGCCGCCGCCCCGCTGGACCCTGCGGCGCTTCAGCGACGTCTCCTGAGCCCCCGTCGGCTGTCGGTCTCTGCGTGCACACTGTGCGGATGACGGAACGACTGGCACCCGTGCTGCGGGTCGCGGACGCGGAGGCCACCGCCGGCTGGTATGCCCGGCTCGGCTTCCGCAGGCAGTGGGAGCACCGGTTCGCGCCGGAGCTGCCGAGATACGTGAGCATCGCGCGGGGCGGCATCGAGGTGCACCTGTCGGAGCACGCGGGGGACGCCCGGCCGGGCACCTCGCTCTACCTGTACGTCGACGACGTCGACGCGGTCGCGGCGGCCTGCGGCGGCCTGCGGCGGCGTCGAGGTCGCGGAGCGGGACTGGGGCCGCGAGTTCCAGCTAACCGACCCCGACGGCAACCGCATCCGGGTCGGCACCGTCCCCGCCTGATCCGGCCCGCATTCCTGGACGGTTGTCGTCACCAGCCGACTGTCACCAGCCGACGCCAACCGTCCAAGGTCGGGAAACGCCGGGGTGCCGGGGCGGGGCAGCGCGGGCCGGGCCGGCGTGATGGGGTGTCGCGTGTGGAGTTGAGCGTCGACGTCGCCGGCACGCGGTTGCCGGCCACGCTGAGCCTGCCGACCGGCCCGGTGCGGGGCGGGCTGGTCGTGCTGCACGCGGCCGAGGCGGGGCACCGGTCGCACTTCTGCTACGAACACCTGGCCCAGCTGCTGCCCGGCGCCGGGGTCGCGGTGCTGCGCTTCGACCGCCGGCCCCGCGTCGACGGCCACGACGTGCCCCTGGCCGACCAGGCCGCCGACGCGATCGCGGCGGTCGACGTGCTGCGCCGCCACGTCGGCGACGTGCCGGTCGGGCTGTGGGGGCTGAGCCAGGGCGCCTGGGCCGCCCCGCTGGCCGCCGGGCTCCGGCCCGACCGGGTCGCCTTCCTCGTGCTCGTCTCCGGCAGCGGGGTCAGCCCCGCCGTCCAAATGCGCTACGGCACCGCCGAGCAGCTGCGCCGCAACGGGTACGGCGACGACGACCTGGCCGAGCTGGGACGGGTGCGGGCCGCGACGGAGGCGTACCTGCGGGGCGACCTCGATCGCGCGAGGGCGCAGGCGGCCGTGGACGCTGTCGCCGCCCGCCCCTGGTTTCCGCTGGTCTACCTGCCGCGCGCGCTGCCCGACCAGCCGGGCACCTGGCGCGACATGGACTTCGACCCGGTCCCGGTGTTCGCCCGGGTGGGCTGCCCCGTGCTGCTGTTCTACGGCGTGACCGACGCGTGGATCCCCATCGACGACAGCGTCGCCGCCTGGCGGCGCGCCACCGCCGGGGCGGCCGATCCGCCCACCGTCTGCCGGCTGGACGGCTGCGACCACTACCCGACCCTCGGCGAGGGCACGAGCCTCGACAGCATCAGCCCGCAGTACACGGCCGCCCTGCTGAGCTGGCTGGACGCCCGGCTGCCCGCCGGCTAGCGAGTCCGGCTCAGGCGCTGCGCAGGGCGTCGTCGACGCCGGTCTCGCGGCGGCCGAGGTGCGCGGGGTCGCGGCCGGAGAGCAGGTCGACGGCGGCCTTCACGCAGGCCCCGTACTCCCGGGTGGAGCTGATCTGCCACGTCCTGGCGTACGCGCGGGCGGTCTCGTCGCCCACCCCGCTGGCGTCGACGCCGAGCCGCCGGCACACCGCCACGGCGCGGGGCAGGTGGAAGGACTGCGTCACCACCGTGGCCCGCTCCACCCCGAAGATCCGCTTCGCGCGGGCGCACGAGTCGTACGTGTCGAAGCCCGCGTAGTCCAGCACGATCTTCTCGGCCGGCACCCCGTTGTCGAGCAGCCAGCGCCGCATCGCGGTCGGCTCGTCGTAGTCGGCGTTCATGTTGTCGCCGGAGACCAGGACGGCGCGGACCTTCCCGGCGACGAACAGCCGCCGGGCGATCTCCAGCCGGGCGGTGAGGAACGGCGACGGCGTCCCGTCCGGGTGCACCTTCGTGCCGAGCACCAGCGCGACGGGGGCCTCCGGGACGTCCGCCTCGGCGAAGACGTGCCCCTGCGCGCCGTCGCGGATCCACGTCACGCTGGCCACGGTGCCGCCCGTCAGCAGTGCCGCCCCGACGACGCCCGCGACGGCGGCGCGGCGCAGCCAGCGCCGACGCGTGCCGCCGGCCGTTCGCAGCCTGCCGATCATGGTGGACAGTCGACGCCGCATACCGCCGAGTATTCCTGATCAACTCAGCTTTGATCGACTCCATGTCGCCGACATGGCGGTATCAACCGGCCCCCGACCGGACCATGTCCCCGACATGGTGTGGATCAAGCGCCTTCGGGACCCTCAGGCCGGCGGGTAGAACAGCTCCACTTCGTCGCTGGGCAGGACCTGTACGCCGCCCTCAAGGCCGTGCAGCTCGAAGACCGGCACACCCTCGTCGAGATGCATGGCCCGGCGCTCGTTCGCGGTCGGCATGCGCGCCCGGATGGTGGTGCCCTCCGGCAACTCCACCACCCGCTTCTGCAGAGGCTCCCTAACGATGGTGCCCCGGCCGCGGTTGGTGGTGACCAACCCCTCCGAGCGCAGGATCGAGATCGCCATCCGGACGGCGTCCCGCCCGATGCCGTGCTCCTGCATCAGCTGCGTCTCGCTGCCGACGGCTGCGCCCGCTGGGAGATCGCCAGCCTCGATCCGCTCGCGCAGCAGGTCGGCGAGCTGCACGTAGACGGGCGTGTGGGAGCGCGGATCGATGGTCATGTCATCAGCGTGGTGGCCTCGTGGGCGGGACTCCTCTTGGCTATATGCCAACAAGCCCTTGTGGCCATAAGGCCGCATGGCTATGGTTTCAGTTGCTCTCCCAGTTGGGACGGAAACCCCGGAGTGGTCAGGCGAAGGAGTGGGGCGATGGTGGGTGGGTTCTTCAGGTGGGGCGGTGGTGCCGGGTGGGCGTCGCGGAGGTTCGGGGCCGCGCCCGGCCCGCGCCTCTCGGCGTACGTGTCGATGCAGCCCTGGCCGGTGCGCACGCAGCGGTTCCGGGCGGCCCGGTTCGGGCGACGCGGCCTGGACCCGGGGGAGGTGCGGGCCTTCCTGGACCGGCTGGCCACCGAGCTGACCGCCCAGCACGAGGCGCTGCGGGCGGCCCGGCTGGAGGCGGCGCGGCTCGGCGGCGAGGTGCGCCGCCTGCGGGCCGAGCGCGCCCGCCGACCCAACGCGGGCCGACGCTGATGGCGGCCCGGGGGCGGTACGTGATCCACCTGCCTGTGCTCGCCGTCGACCTGGCCGGAGCGGTGCGTCTCGCCCGGGTGGTGGCCCGCTGGGCGGGCGTGCTTTCCTGCGCCGACCCGGGGGAGACCACGGTGTCGGCGGAGGACGAGCAGGGCGTACGGCATCGGGTCTTCTGCGACCTGCGGCTGCCCGGCGGCCGGCGCTGCCTGCTCCGCGCCGACCACGACGGCCCCTGCGCCCGCCGCCCCACCCGCTGATGTCGCCACCCCCGCAGATCATGGAAGATTTCGGCCCCTCCAGGGGCCCTTTCCTTCCAAGATCCGCGCCTGGCGGCCCGCGGGCGCCGGAGGCGGGCGGGGGACGGTGCGGGGGCGGAGGGGCAGGCGGGGTGCGGGGGTCAGGGGGAGCCCTGCGACTGGCCGTTGCGCCACACGTCGCCCTGGCGGCCGTGCCGCTCGGCGGCGTAGCGCTGCTGGGTGCCGGCCGCCTCGCGGGCCGCCGCCGAGTCCTCCGGCGACGACTGCCGCCGCCGGTCGCGCCAGGCGACCACCAGGAACGCGCCCACGATCAGCGCCAGGGTCGACCCGAGGACAATCACCAGCGTCGTCATGTCCTCACGGTAGGCCACCGGGTCGAGCCCGGGGCAGGGGTCGGGCAGATCCTGGTGAGTTCCGGCCCCTCGGGGGCCGTTTCGTACCAAGATCGCCGCGCCCCGCTCCGCGCCTCGGGCCCGGTCAGGAGATGTAGTGCAGGATCACGTTGTGCACGTGGTGGCTCTTCTGCGCGCCCCGGAACTCGACCTCGTACGTGTGCGTGCCGACGTGGATGGCGATCGAGCCGGTGGAGAAGAACTCCCCGCCCCAGGACTTGTTGCTCACCACGCTCACGCTGGTGATCTTCGAGTAGGGGATGCTGGTGATCGCGTACCGCTTGCCGACGAAGGAGCGGTCCTGGATGATCACCCGCCGGTCGGTGAGGCCGATGAACCCGGTGCCGGTGCCGACGGCGTCGTAGACGGCGATGATCTGCTCACCCGTGAGCAGGCCGCTCTGGATCTGCTGGAACTGCTCCTTGCGGTCGTATGTCGCATTCGCCATGACCCCACGGTAGGTGGGCCCGCCAAAAAGGCGACCGCTCAGGAGCCGGTGACGGTGCGGTACGCGTCCTCGATGCGGGCGGCCAGCAGGACCTCGCCCTCGCTCAGCGGCGCGCCGTCGCCGTGCCCGACCCGGATCTGCGTCCGGTCGTCGCGGCGGCTGATCTCGGGGCGCAGGTGCAGGGCGTCGGCGACCACCTTGACCCGTTCGGTCAGCGCGGCGTGCTGGGTGTCGTCGATCACCAGCGTGCGCCGGATCTGCTCGCCCTCGCGGGTCCACCCGGTCAGCAGGGTGAGTGCGTCGCTCAGGTAGTCGTGCTTCGCCCGGCTCCTGAACAGCACCCGCATCACCGCACCTCCCAGGCGTCGTTGCCGGCTTGTGGCCAAATCGTCGCCGTCCCGTGTCTAAGTCGGTAACCCCAGTCTGTCGTCCGACCGAGGGTGTGTCCACGCCCACACTTCCCACTTCTACTGGCCTAGCGGACGGCCACGGTACCCAAACCGCCGATTGATCTGGCACGCTGGGAGCCCGTGCGGACCGAACGGGCTAACGAAAGCGGACAGACCGAGCGACGGGATCCGAAGGTGGTCGTCGGCGCGGCGATCATCGCGGACGGGCGGGTGCTCGCCTGCGCCCGGTCGGCCCCGCCCGAGGTGGCCGGCATGTGGGAGTTCCCCGGCGGCAAGGTCGAGCCGGGCGAGAGCGAGACCGCCGCGCTGGTCCGCGAGTGCGCCGAGGAACTGGCCGTACGCGTGGAGGTCGGCGACCGGGTCGGCCGCAACGTGCGGATGGCCCACGGCCGTTCGGTGCTGAAGGTGTACGCGGCCCGCCTGCTGCACGGCGACCGGCCGAAGGCCCTGGAGCACTCGGCGCTGCGCTGGCTCTCCGCGGCCGAGCTGGACACCGTGACCTGGCTGCCCGCCGACGCCCCCATCGTCGCCGCCCTGCGCCCCCTGCTCGCCGCCGCCCGAGCCGCCGACTGAGCCGCCGCCCGAGCCGCCGACTGGACCGCAGGCGCAGCAGCCCGCGGAAACGCCGACGGGGGCCGGCGGCCTGTGCCGCCAACCCCCGCCGTCGCTGTCGTCGTCAGTGCTTGTCCTGCTCCGGGTGGGCGAAGTTGAGGTGCTCCGGGGGCAGCGGGAACTGCACGTCGTCGCCGAACGGCGACGGCGCGGCGGCCCGGTCGAAGGTGAGCTCCGTCAGCGGCAGCTTGCCGTTGTCGTCCACGGCCGGGGCCGTCGGCTTCGGCACCTCGCGGTGCCAGTTGACGCCGGCCTGGGCCTGCGCCTCGGCGGCCGGGTCGTGGGAGCCACCCGCGTGCGAGTGGACCCCGCCGGCGGCGGCGTGGGAGTGCACGGCGCCGCTGTGCGAGCCGCTGGTCACGCTGGTCTGAGGCACCTGACCCCTCCGGAAGATCTTGCTACCGAGCCATACCAGGGGATCGTACCTGCGGTCGACCACGCGTTCCTTCATGGGGATGATCGCGTTGTCAGTGATCTTGATGTGCTCGGGGCAGACCTCGGTGCAGCACTTGGTGATGTTGCAGAAGCCGAGGCCCTGCTCCGCCTGCGCGTACTCCTTGCGGTCGGTCTTCGCGTCGAGCGGGTGCATGTCCAGCTCGGCGGCCCGGATGAAGAACCGGGGACCCGAGAACGCCTGCTTGTTCTCCTCGTGGTCGCGGACCACGTGGCAGACGTTCTGGCACAGGAAGCACTCGATGCACTTGCGGAACTCCTGCGAGCGCTCGACGTCGACCTGCTGCATCCGGTACTCGCCCGGGGCCACCCCGGCCGGCGGCGCGAACGCCGGGGTCTCCCGCGCCTTCTCGTAGTTGAACGAGACGTCGGTGACCAGGTCCCGGATGATCGGGAACGTGCGCAGCGGCGTGACCGTGACGGTCTCGGCCTCCTCGAACGTCGACATCCGGGTCATGCAGCCCAGCTTGGGCATCCCGTTGATCTCCATCGAGCAGGAGCCGCACTTGCCGGCCTTGCAGTTCCACCGGCAGGCCAGGTCCGGCGCGTCGGTGGCCTGGAGCCGGTGGATGACGTCGAGGACCACCTCGCCCTCGTTGACCTCGACCTGGTAGTCCTGCAGGTCGCCGCCGCTCTCGTCGCCCCGCCAGATCCTGAAGTGACGCTTGGTTCCCATTACTTGCCCGCCTCCTCAGCGAGGGCGTCGAAGTCCGCGAGCTCCTCGTCGGTCAGGTACTTGGCCAGTTCGGCCCGGTCGAACAGGCCGACCAGCTCGGCGCGCATCTTCGGCAGCGGCTTGTGGGTCAGCCGCACCGTGTCGCCGTCTAGGGCGCAGACCAGGTTGACCCGGCGCCACTTCGGGTCCATCGCCGGGAAGTCCTCCCGGGTGTGGCCGCCGCGCGACTCCTGCCGCTCCAGCGCCGCCTTCGCGGTGCACTCCGACACCACCAGCATGTTGCGCAGGTCCAGCGCGAGGTGCCAGCCCGGGTTGTAGCGCCGCCCACCGGCCGCGCTGACCTTCGCCACCCGCTCGCGCAGCTCGGCCAGCCTGCTGAGCGCGTCCTCAAGCTCGCCGTGACGGCGGATGATTCCTACTAAATCTCCCATGACCGCTTGCAGGTCCTGCTGGAGGTGGTACGGGTTCTCCCCGGTGTCGCGCTGCAACGGCGCGAGCGCCGTCTCCACGGCGGCCTCGACCGCGCCGATCGACACCTTCGGGCGCGAGGTCAACTGATCGGCGTACGACGCCGCGTGGCCGCCCGCCCGCTTGCCGAAGACCAGCAGGTCCGACAGCGAGTTGCCGCCGAGCCGGTTGGAGCCGTGCATGCCGCCCGACACCTCACCGGCGGCGAACAGACCGCGCACCGTGCCATACGCCGCGCCCGAGTCCGGGTCCACCTCGACGCCGCCCATCACGTAGTGACAGGTCGGCCCGACCTCCATCGGCTCCTTGGTGATGTCGACGTCGGCCAGTTCCTTGAACTGGTGGTACATCGACGGCAGGCGACGGCGGATCTCCTCGGCCGGCAGCCGGGACGCGATGTCGAGGTAGACGCCGCCGGCCGGCGTGCCCCGACCGGCCTTGACCTCGCTGTTGATCGCGCGGGCCACCTCGTCGCGGGGCAGCAGCTCCGGCGGACGCCGGTTGTTGTCCGGGTCCTTGTACCAGCGGTCCGCCTCGGCCTCGTTGTCCGCGTACTGCTTGCGGAACACGTCCGGGACGTAGTCGAACATGAACCGCTTGCCGTCGGAGTTCTTCAGGATGCCGCCGTCGCCGCGCACCGACTCGGTGACCAGGATGCCCTTCACCGAGGGCGGCCACACCATGCCGGTCGGGTGGAACTGGAGGAACTCCATGTTGATCAGCGTCGCCCCGGCGCGCAGGGCCAGCGCGTGCCCGTCGCCCGTGTACTCCCAGGAGTTCGACGTGACCTTGTACGACCGGCCGACGCCACCGGTGGCCAGCACCACGGCCGGGGCCTCGAACAGGATGAACTCGCCGGACTCCCGGTAGTAGCCGAACGCCCCGGCGACCTTCTCGCCGTCGAGCAGCAGCTCGGTGATCGTCGTCTCGGCGAACACCTTGATCCGGGCGTCGTACGAGCCGAACTCGGCCTTGTCCTCCTGCTGGAGGGAGACGATCTTCTGCTGGAGGGTGCGGATCAGCTCCAGGCCCGTCCGGTCGCCGACGTGCGCCAGCCGGGGGTACTCGTGGCCACCGAAGTTGCGCTGCGAGATCTTCCCGTCCTTGGTGCGGTCGAACAGCGCACCGTACGTCTCCAGCTCCCAGATGCGCTGCGGCGACTCCTTCGCGTGCAGCTCGGCCATCCGGAAGTTGTTGAGGAACTTGCCGCCGCGCATGGTGTCGCGGAAGTGCACCTGCCAGTTGTCCCGGCTGTTCACGTTGCCCATGGCGGCGGCCGCGCCGCCCTCGGCCATCACGGTGTGCGCCTTGCCGAACAGCGACTTCGAGATGATCGCCGTCTTCTTGCCCGCGAGCCGGGCCTCGATCGCCGCGCGCAGGCCGGCGCCGCCGGCCCCGATCACGACGACGTCGTAGTGGTGTCGTTCGATGCGATTCGTGGTCGTCATGTCAGGCCCTCTAGTTGATGAACCGCAGGTCGTTGAACCAGCCGGCCGCGACCGCCATGACGTAGAAGTCGGTCAGCGCCAGGGTGCCGAGGGTGATCCAGGCGAGCTGCATGTGCCGGACGTTCAGCCAGGACACGCCGGTCCAGGCCTTGTATCGCACCGGGTGCTTGGAGAAGTGCTTGAGCCGCCCGCCGATGATGTGCCGGCAGGAGTGGCAGGAGATCGTGTACGCCCACAGCATGACCACGTTGACCAGCAGGACGATGTTGCCCAGCCCGAAGCCGAAGCCCTCCGGCGAGTGGAAGGCCAGCACCGCGTCCCAGGTGTTGATCAGCGAGATGATCGCGGCGGCGTAGAAGAAGTAACGGTGCAGGTTCTGGCCCAGCAGCGGGAACCGGGTCTCGCCCGAGTAGCTGTCGTGCTTGTCCGGCACGGCGCAGGCCGGCGGCGACAGCCAGAACGACCGGTAGTACGCCTTGCGGTAGTAGTAGCAGGTGAGCCGGAACAGCAGCAGGAACGGCAGCGTCAGCGCCGCGTCCGGGATGATCCACCA
This sequence comes from Micromonospora haikouensis, assembly GCF_900091595.1. GTDB lineage: Bacteria > Actinomycetota > Actinomycetes > Mycobacteriales > Micromonosporaceae > Micromonospora > Micromonospora haikouensis. Next base: position 221,123 of record NZ_FMCW01000005.1, on the reverse strand, counting down.
ACCGGGCAGGAAGCGGCCGAAGTGGGCGGCCCCCTCGACGCACCGCTCGGTGACGCAGGGGGAGTAGAACGGGGTCAGGTAGTGGTATTCGTCGACCCAGTAGAAGTCGTGCATGAAGACCCGGACCGTCGCGTACGCCACCCAGGCGCTGAGCCCGATGACGGTGATCAGCGGAGCGAACCACCACCGGTCCGTCCGCAACGTCTTCGCCGCTATGGCGGCGCGCGCTCGCGCTCCCCGCGGCCTCGTTGCCGTTGAAGTCATTCGGTCGTCTCCCTGACGGGGCCCTCACGGGCGGCAGTTGTTCCGGTCGGCACGCGGACCGGCGACCCCGTACCCGCTGCCACCTCACCGCGCACACCAACGACCACACCGGCCGTACCGGCGCAGCTAGTTGACACACGTTACGCCGATCTCCGTGGGCCGTCCGCGCAAGGGAGTGTCCCGTGTGTCCGGCCTGCGGAAAAGTCTCCGCAACACGATCGATGTCGGATGTTAAGAACCTCACTCCCCGGCCGCCGCCAGAACCGGCGAGGATCATCCGCCCGGGTCAGCCGGATGCGCCCCCGGTGAAGTTCCAGGCCGCCAGCCGCAGCGCCGGCGCGTCCCACCAGACGCCGTCGACGCGGTCCGGCTGCCGGACCGCCCGGCGGCCGATCCCGAGCACGGCCCCCGGCCCCAGCGCCCGGGGGTAGGACTCGGTGAACCGGAAATTCTGCACCGCCCGCACCGGCACCCCGCCCTCCACGAGCCAGACCCCGTTGCGGGTCAACCCCGTGATCACCAGGCTCTTCGTGTCCAGCACCCGGGTGTACCACAGGTCGCTGACCAGCAGGCCGCGTGCCATCCCGGCGACCAGGTCGGCCGTGGAGTCGTCGACCAGCGGCCCCGCCGGTGCCGGCGACCCGTGCCGAGCCCCGTCGCCGTGCCCTGCCCCGTCGCCGTGCCCTGCCCCGGCGGCGTGCTGAGGCCTGTAGCCGCCCGCCGGCGCGTGCGCCGGAGCACCGGCGTCGCCCGCCGGGGCGGGGCCCGACAGCCGCAGGTTGACCGGCATCGGGCCGAAGGTGGCCGCGTCCAGCGACGCGTGCCCGGTGGAGCCCACCCCGGCCGCCGCGCCGCTGCGCCGGTCGTGCGCCACCGCGACGGTGGTGCCGGCGTCGACAAGCGTCAGGGCCCGCCGGCCCGTGCCCTCCACGTCGAACGGCAGCCCCGACCCGGCGAGCGGGTCGTCGACCAGCGTGACCGCCGGGTCGAACTGGGCCACGCCCGGCTCGGCGAAGGACTGCCGCTCGGCGTGCCGCTTGCCGTTGAAGCCCCACAGGGCGAAGTTGTGCAGCAGGTCGGCGACGGCGGCCGGCTCCAGCACCACCTCGTAGCGGCCCGGAGGCAGCTCGACCGGGTCCACGGCCGCCCGTGCCTTCGCGGCGGCCCGGGCCCCCAGCGCCGCCCCGTCGAGGTCGGCCAGCCGGTCGACGTGCAGCCGGGCCACCCCGTCCGCGCCGCCGGTGCGGGCGATGCCGTCCATCGCGGCCTCGGCGGCGACGCCCTGCGCCGAGTGCCCGGTGGAGTTGGCGAACGCCGCCGCCCGGTAGCCGGTGCGGCAGTAGCCGGCGGCCTCCAGCCCACCCACGGCGTCGACGAACGCGCGCACCCGCTCGGCCCGTTCGCCCGGCTCGGCGAAGGCCGTGGCCTCGTCCCAGGCCGGGGCGGCGGGCACCGGCGAGCGCGGGGTCAGCCCCGGCCAGGCCGGATCCGGCGGGCAGAGGCGGGCCGCCGCGAGGGCCCGCTCGACCAGGGCGGCCAGCCCGTCCGGGGTGACCACGCTGCCGCCGCCGGCCGCCGTGCGCCCCTCGGCGTGCACGCGCAGCCGCACGGAGACGCCCGACTCGGCGACGTTCTGGTGCACGAAGGAGTTGGCGAACCGGGTCAGCGCCAGGTCGGCGCGGGTGACCACCACCTCCGCCTCGGCCCGCGGCCCGGCCAGCCGGCGGACCAGGTCGACCACCTGGTCGGCGAGCCCCAGCACCTCACCCGAAGCGTCCAGCCTCATGCGACCACCTCGCTGCGCTCGGCGGCCGCATGAGACCTCACCGCACCGAGCCTGATGATTCGCTCGCTCCGCTCGCTCATGCGCGCACCCCCACTCGGACGTTGCGGAACCGGGCCGGTGCGGCCGGGTGACCCGTGTGGCCGACCTGGCCGGGCTGGCCCTTGCCGCAGTTGGGCGTGCCCCAGGCGACGGTCTCGGCGGAGAGCATGTCCATCGAGCGCCAGAACAGCGGGCCGATGCCCGTGTAGGTCGGGTTGCGCAGCATCCGCCCCCGCCGGCCCCGCTTCACCTCCCAGCCGATCTCGCAGCCGAACTGGAAGTTGAGCCGCTTGTCGTCGATCGACCAGGAGCGGTTGATGTCCATCAGCACCCCGTCGTCGGTGGCGGCGACGATCTCGTCGAGGGTGTGCGGGCCGGGCTCCAGCCCGACGTTCGTCATCCGCACCATCGGCAGCCGGGCCCAGCCGTCGGCGCGTACGCTGCCGCCGTAGTCCAGGCCGGCGACGGCGGCCGAGTCGCGGCCGGCGAGCACCCCCACCCACCGGCCCTCGCGCACCGCGTCCCGCCGCACCGCCGGGGAGCCCTCGTCGTCGAAGCCGAAGCTGCCCAGCGCGCCGGGGATGGTCGGGTCGATGGTGACGTTCATCAGCTCGGAGCCGTAGCGCAGCGAGCCGAGCTGCGCCAGGTCCAGCCAGGAGGTGCCGGCGAACGCGGCCTCCCAGCCGAGGATGCGGTCCAGCTCGATGGCGTGCCCGACGGACTCGTGGATCTGCAACGCGAGCTGCTCGCCGCCGAGGATCAGGTCGGTCTCGCCCGCCGGGCACTCGGGCGCGGTGAGCAGCGCGCGGCTCTCCTCGGCGACCCGGGCGGCGTGTGCGGCCAGGTCGAGCCTGGTGACCAGCTCCCAGCCGGTCGTGCCGTACTGGCCGCGGTAGCTCGGATAGGACCGGCGCTGGGTCTCGCCGTCGCCGATCGAGGTGGCCGAGATGCCCCCGCCGCACTCGCGGATGCGCTGGTCGATGCGGTGCCCCTCGCTGGAGACGAACCACTTCGTGGTGTCCCACACCTGGTAGAGGCCCTCGGCCAGGTCGGCGCCGTGCTCCCGCATGGTCGCGGTCGCGCCGACCAGCAGGTCGCCCTTGTCGGACAGGGCCACCCCGAGCGGGTCGACCTCGCACGCCGAGGACCAGCTCGCGACGACCGGCTCGGCCGGCACCAGGTCGACCGGCGGGCCGGGGACCCGGGCGCTCGCGGCGGCGATCAGCGCGGCCCGCCGGCCGGCGTCGCGGGCGGCGGCGTCCGACAGCTCCGGTACGGCGTGGAAGCCCCAGCCCGACCCGACCAGCGCCCGGACGCCCAGCCCGAGGCTCTCGTCCTGGGTCAGCTCCTCGACGTCGCCGTTGCGGGCCGACATCGACTCGTAACGGCGGTGCATCACCCGGGCGTCGGCGTACCGCGCGCCCGCGTCCAGGGCGGCCTGCACGGCGGCGGACGCCGCATCGAATCCGGTCATGACGACGCCCCGCTGCGCTGCGCGCCGCCCGGGGACACCGGGCCAGATGGATGGTTCGCTCGCTGGCGCTCGCTCATGCGCCCGACCCTAGGGGACGGGGCCGACATCCGTCAGGGGACGAGATCCTCGGGTCGGATCTTCGCCCGGACGGGCTCGACCAACTCCAGCACCTCGCCCCGCTTGGCGGCCGAGTGCTCCACGTAGTGGGCGTGCCGACGCCGGTGCAGGCGCAGCGCGCCGGTCTCCTGCTCGACCAGCAGATACCAGTCGATGCGGGCTGCGGCGTAGTAGTGCATCTTCAGCACCTTGTCGGTGGACGCGTTGCCCGGCGAGATGATCTCGCAGACCAGCCGGACGTCGTCCGCCGTCACGAAGGGATCGTCGAGGTCGACCGGGTCCGTGACGACGAGGTCGGGGACGGGGACCCGCCCGGACCGGAGCCGGACGTTCACCGCCTCCAGCAGCTCCAGCCCGACCACCTCGGCGGCCGGTTCGAGGATGTTGCCCAGCTTGCGGGAGATCCGTTGGTGCCGTGGGGTGGGGGCCGAGGTCAGGTGGAGGCTCCCGTCGAAGAGTTCGACCCGTTGCGACGTCCCGCCGAGGGCGAGCTGCTCCTCCTCGGTCCACGGTCCGTCGTGGTCGAACACCGCCGCGGTCATGGCCACCCCCACCTCGATCGATCGGGCCCGGATCCTCTCCCGGCCGTCCCCACCGCGGTCGCACCCGACGTGCGATCGGTGCCGCTTCGGCGGGCCGCGCGGCACGGGGTGTCGGCACAGTTGCCGAGTCGTTACGCTGGGCACCGCTGACAGTCCACCGCTTGTAGCTTATTTTCAGCCTCAGTGATCTGTTGTAGTTTCTCTTCGTCACTGGGGGAGGTGGTCGTGGGCGAGCCAGCACCGGCGTCCGACCCGTACCTGCGGGTCGACGACCTGCGGGTGCGCTTCGACACCGCCGACGGCACCGTCCGCGCGGTCGACGGGGTCTCCTTCGCCGTCGAGCGGGGCCGCACCCTCGCCGTCGTCGGCGAGTCCGGCTCCGGCAAGAGCGTCACCTCGCTGGCGATCCTCGGCCTGCACGACCCGAGGCGCACCACCGTCACCGGCGGGATCTCCGTCGGCGGCCGGCAGCTCGTCGGCCTGCCCGAGGAGGACGTCCGCCGGCTGCGCGGCCGGGACGTCGCGATGATCTTCCAGGACCCGCTGTCGGCGCTGCACCCCTACTACACGGTGGGCCGGCAGATCGCCGAGGCGTACCGGGTGCACCACCCGCGGGCCGGGCGGCGGGAGGCCCGGCGGCGGGCCGTCGACATGCTCGGCCGGGTCGGCATCCCCCAGCCGGCGAGGCGCTACGACCAGTACCCGCACGAGTTCTCCGGCGGCATGCGGCAGCGGGCGATGATCGCCATGGCCCTGGTCAACGACCCGGCCCTGCTGATCGCCGACGAGCCGACCACCGCCCTCGACGTCACCGTGCAGGCGCAGATCCTCGACCTGCTCGCCGACCTCCAGGCCGAGTTCCGCTCGGCGATCATCCTGATCACCCACGACCTCGGCGTGGTCGGCCAGGTCGCCGACGAGGTGCTGGTCATGTACGCCGGCCGGGCCGTCGAGCACGGCAGCGCCGAGCAGGTGCTGCGCCGGCCCCGGCACCCGTACACCTGGGGTCTGCTCTCCAGCGTGCCGTCGCTGCACGGCGACGCCGACGCGGACCTGGTGCCCATCCCCGGCAACCCGCCCAGCCTGATCGACCTGCCGCCCGGCTGCGCCTTCCACCCCCGCTGCCGGTACGCCGACCGCACCGGCGGCCGCTCGCACGCCGAGGTCCCGGCGCTGGCCCCGGCCGGCGAGCCCGGCCACCTGGCGGCCTGCCACCTGCCGGCCGACGAGCGCGCCCGGCTGCACGCCGAGGGCGTCGGGCGGACGGGGGCGGCCCGATGAGCGAGCCACTGCTGCGGGTCAGCGGGCTGACCAAGCACTTCCCGGTGCGCACCGGGTTCCGCGCCACCGGCCTGGTGCGGGCCGTCGACGGCCTCGACTTCGCGGTGCGCCCCGCCGAGACGCTGGGCCTGGTCGGGGAGTCCGGCTGCGGCAAGAGCACCACCGGCCGGCTGCTGGTGCGGCTGCTGGAGCCGACCGCCGGGCGCATCGAGTTCGCCGGCCGCGACATCACCCACGCCGGGCGGCGGGAGCTGCGCCCGCTGCGCCAGGACCTCCAGATCATCTTCCAGGACCCGTACGCGTCGCTGAACCCCCGGCACACCGTGGGCCGGATCGTGGCCATGCCGCTGCGGGTCAACGGGATCGACCCGCCCGGCGGGGTGCGCCGCCGGGTGCAGGAGCTGCTGGAGCTGGTCGGGCTCAACCCCGAGCACTACAACCGCTACCCGCACGAGTTCTCCGGCGGGCAGCGCCAGCGCGTCGGCATCGCCCGGGCCCTCGCGCTGCGGCCGAAGCTGATCGTCGCCGACGAGCCCGTCTCCGCCCTCGACGTGTCGATCCAGGCGCAGGTCGTCAACCTGCTGCGCGACCTGCAACGCGACCTCGGCCTGGCGTTCGTGTTCATCGCCCACGACCTCGCGGTGGTGCGGCACTTCTGCCAGCGGGTCGCCGTCATGTACCTGGGGCGGATCGTGGAGATCGGCGACCGGGCGGACATCTACGAGCGGCCCCGGCACCCGTACACCCGTGCCCTGCTGTCGGCGATCCCGGACGCGACGCGGCTCAGCCCCGGCGGGCGGATCCGGCTCACCGGCGACGTGCCGACACCGCTGGACCCGCCGTCGGGCTGCCGGTTCCGCACCCGCTGCCCGAAGGCCCGCGACATCTGCGCCACCGAGGAGCCGGCGCTGGTGCCCCGCGACGGCAGCGGGCAGTCGGTCGCCTGCCACTTCCCGGAGCCGGACGGGGCCGGCGACTTGCCTGGGCACGACGGGGCCGGCGACTTCCCGGAGCCGGACGGGCGCGACGCGGCCGGCACGAGCGGTGCGGAGGTGACGGCGTGAGCCTGTCCCCGGTCGAGGGCGTGGCCCTCGCGGAGATCGAGTCCACCGGCGACGGCCCCGGGGGCTCCCGCGTCGTCGGCCGCTCGCCCGGCCAGCTCGCCTGGGCCCGGCTGCGCCGGGACCGCACGGCGCTGGTCAGCGCCGCCATGCTGGTCTTCTTCCTGCTCGTCGCGCTGGTCGTGCCGCTGATCGAGGCGCTGTACGGCATCGGCCCCCGCGAGCAGTTCCAGAGCCGGCTCGACGGCTTCGGCATGCCGCTGGGCTACGCCGGCGGCGTCACCGGGGAACACTGGTTCGGGCTGGAGCCGGGCCTGGGGCGGGACATCTTCATCCGGATGGTGCACGGGCTGCGCACGTCGCTGTTCATCGCGATCGCCGCCGCCGTGATCACCGCCGCGATCGGCGTCGTGCTCGGCACCCTCGCCGGCTACCTCGGCGGCTGGCTCGACGCGGTGGTCAACTGGGTCACCGACCTGACCCTGGCCATGCCGTTCCTGATCATCGCGCTGGCGCTGACCCCGACGATCGCGCTGCGCTTGTACGGCCAGCGCGAGGAGGTGCCGCCCACGTTCCAGATCGGCGTGCTGATCGCCATCTTCGCCCTGTTCGGCTGGACCAGCACCGCCCGGCTGGTGCGCGGGCAGGTCATCGCGCTGCGCGAGCGGGAGTTCGTGGAGGCCGCCCGGGCCAGCGGGGCCGGGCTGGGGCACATGCTGTTCCGCCAGCTCCTGCCGAACCTCTGGGCACCGATCCTGGTGTCGTTCTCGCTGGCCGTGCCGTCGTACATCACCAGCGAGGCGGCGCTGTCGTTCATCGGGGTCGGGCTCACCGACGCCACGCCGAGCTTCGGCCGGATGATCTACCGCAGCCTCGACTACCTCCAGACCGACCCCGCGTACGTCTTCTTCCCCGGCGTCACGATCTTCGCGCTGGTCTTCGCCTTCAACCTCTTCGGGGACGCGCTGCGCGACGCGCTCGACCCGAAGTCGTCCCGGTAGGAGGGCTGCACGATGGCGCGGTTCCTGGTCAAGCGGCTGCTCTCGGCGACGCTCACCCTGTTCGCGGTGAGCGTGCTCAGCTTCCTGATGTTCTTCGCCCTGCCGCGCGACCCGGTCAGCGGCATGTGCCCCAAGAACTGCAACCCGGAGCGCCTGGAGCGGGTCCGCCAGGAGTTGGGCCTGCGCGACCCGCTGGTCACCCAGTACGCCGGCTACATGAAGGGCATCGTCACCGGGCGGGACCTCGGCAGCGCCCAGGGCGGCCGGTGCGACGCGCCCTGCCTGGGCTGGTCGTACGTCACCAACGAGGCCGTCAGCGACACCATCGCCCGGGTGCTGCCGGTGACCCTGAGCATCGTGATCCCGGCGGCGGTGCTGTGGCTGCTGCTCGGCGTCGGCCTCGGCATGGTCTCGGCGCTGCGCCGGGGCACCTGGCTGGACCGGCTGGCCATCGGCTTCTCGCTGACCGGCGCGTCGTTGCAGCTCTACTTCGTCGGGGCGGTGCTGCTGCTGGTCTTCGTCTACCACCTGCGGCTGCTGCCGGTGCCGAGCTACACGCCGCTGCTCGACAACCCGCTCAAGTGGGCCAGCGGCCTCGTGCTGGCGTGGGTCTCGCTGGCGTTCCTCTTCTCCGCCATCTACGCGCGGCTGTCGCGGGCGCAGATGCTGGAGACGCTGTCGGAGGACTTCGTCCGCACGGCCCGCGCCAAGGGCCTGACCAAACCAAGGGTGTACGGGCGGCACGCGCTGCGCGCGGCCATCACCCCGGTGGTGACCATCGCGGGGCTGGACGTGGGCGGGGCGCTGGGCGGCACCGTCATCACGGAGACCACGTTCGGCATCCAGGGGCTGGGGCGTACGGCCGTCGACGCCGTCCGCGCCGGTGACCTGCCCACCATCATGGCGACCGTGCTCATCGCCGCGGTGTTCGTGGTGCTGGCCAACGTCGTGGTGGACCTGCTCTACGCGGCGATCGACCCTCGGGTGCGGCTGCGCTGATCGTTTCGACCGGATACATCGACAGAGGAGGTAGGAGATGCGACCACGCGCAGCGGCCGGCGTCGGCGGCGCCATCGCACTGGTGGTGGCGTTGGGGGCGTGCTCGGAGAACACGGGCGAGGGCACCACGGTCGACACCGGCCGGCAGCAGACCGGCGTCATCGCCACCGACCCGAAGGACTCGCAGGGCCCGGCGGCCGAGGTGAGCGGGGCGCGCAAGGGCGGCACGTTCACCATCATCCGGGAGACCCCGATCTCCCACCTGGACCCGCAGCGGACGTACTCGTTCGCGGGCCTGATGGCCAACCCGCTCTTCGCCCGCTACCTGACGACCTGGAAGGACGACGGCAAGGGCGGGCTCGTGCTCGTCGGCGACCTGGCCGAGACCCCGGGCACCAACGTCAACAACGACTGCAAGGTCTGGCAGTTCACGATCAAGCAGGGCGTGAAGTTCGAGGACGGCAGCCCGATCACGTCGAAGGAGATCGCGTACGGCATCGCCCGCTCCTTCGACCCGGACCTCGCCGGCGGCCCCACCTACCTCCAGGAGTGGCTGGCCGACACCCCGCAGTTCGACACCAGGTGGGACTTCAAGAAGAACAAGGGCGCGCTGCCGCCCGGCCTGACCACCCCGGACGAGCGGACCCTGCGCTTCGAGTTCGCCAAGCCCCGCTGCGACCTGCCGTTCGCGGTGTCGCTGCCGACCACCGCGCCGCTGCGGCCCGACAAGGACACCGGGGTCAACCTGGACCAGCGGCCGTTCTCGTCCGGGCCGTACAAGATCGCCAACAACCAGGTCGGCGTGCAGCTCACCCTCGACCGCAACCCGAACTGGGACCCGGCCACCGACCCGGTGCGCCACCAGTACCCGGACCAGTTCGTGTGGAGCTTCGGCCCGACCGCCGACGCCGCCAACAACCGGGTGATCGCCGACAACGGCCCCGACCAGAGCGCGCTCGCCTTCAACTCGGTGCCGCCCTCGCTGGTCGCCCGGGTGGCCCAGGACGCGGCGCTGAAGTCGCGCACCATCCTCTCGCCGACGCCGAGCGCCAACCAGCTCGTCATCAACAACCAGCGGGTGACCGACCTGAAGGTCCGCCAGGCGCTGAACTACGCCATCGACCGGGAGGGCCTGGTCAAGGCGCTCGGCGGGCAGACCGTCGCCCAGCCGCTGACCACCCTGATGCCGCCGGCCACGATCGGCTTCCAGGCGTACGAGGCGTACCCGGCCGGGGCGAACGGCGACGTCGACAAGGCCAAGGAACTGCTCGGCGGGCAGACGCCGGAGCTGGTCCTCGGCGTGGCCGACAACACCGACGAGCAGGTGCAGGCGACCCAGCTCAAGGGCAACCTGGAGCGGGCCGGCTTCAAGATCACTGTGCGGAACATCCCGGACGACGCCAAGCTCGACGAGGTCAAGAAGAAGAACAACCCCTGGGACCTGTACATCGGCAACTGGGCGGCGGACTGGCCCAGCGGCGCGTCGATCCTGCCGGTGCTCTACGACGGCCGCACCATCAAGGCCGAGGGCAACAGCAACCAGTCGTACTTCAACGACCCGGCGATCAACGCCGAGTTCGACCGGATCCTCGCCCTGGAGCCCGCCAAGCAGGGCCCGGAGTGGGCCAAGCTCGACCAGCGGATCATGAAGGAGCACGCCCCCGTGGTGCCGCTCTACGTCGACGTGGCGTACAACGTGCACGGCTCCAAGGCCGGCGGGGTCTTCATCTCCAGCGTCTTCGGCTACCCGTCCTTCGTCAACGCACACGTCAAGGGCTAACCCCCACCCCCCGCTGCCCCGCCCGCCCCGCCCCGCCTTGGTGATCAAGAGGTTTGCGTCATCGTCGAGATCAAACTTGACGCTTTCCTCTTGATCGCTGAGGGCGGGGCGGGGCGCGGCTGGTGGGTGGGGTAGGGGATCATGTCGCCTTCGACTCAGAGAAGTCCTGGTGTTCAGCATGATGGTGCGTGGCTCAGTCGCGGTGGTGGCCGTCTGCTTGGCGACCGCGTGCGGTCCTTCGACGGCTCACCCAACGGATCGGTCAGCGGGCGAGACGATCCCCGCCACGGCGCGGGCAACAGGCTCCGCCCCAGCCACGAAGCCCGCCTCCCCGGCCGTGCCGGCGACCGGCGGACCCGGCTACTCCGCGACCCTGTCCGCGCGCCTGCTGACCACGGACTCGCTGCCGCCCGGGTTCACCGTGCAGATCGCGACGGTCATGGCGCGGGATGCAGGGAATGCGGGGGATCGACGCGCAGACAGCGGCTGCTCGGACCACATGATCCCGCTGCTGTCGGCATCGCGGCTGACGGGGACTCCGTCTGCGATGGCAGCAGCCACCCTGGCCTATGACGTGGATCCCGACAACTTCTGGGTGGGAACCGAGATCATCCGGACGTATGCCGACGACGGGGCACGACGGGCGATGACCGACCTGCGCACCTTCGTCGGCCGTTGCCCCACCGTCGCGTCTGGTCCGGGCGGCGGCAGCTACCGCTTCGCACTGGCACCAGGGCCAGGGCTGGGCGATGACAGCCTGCGGGTCAGCAGCAGCTCGACATCCGGTGCCGACACGCTGACCTTCGACAGCATTGTCGTCCGGACCGGCACCGCTCTGATCGTCGTGAAAGAGCAGGGCAACAACCCTGACGACGACAAGCTCCTGGCCCAGGTCGCCGAGGCCGCGCTCCGCAGATACCAGGCGACCGGGTCCTGACCACGGCGTCGTTAACAAGGGGCCCCTGCTATACAGAAAGCGTTAACAAGGTGCCCCTCCTTACCCCAAATGGGTGCGGAGGAAGTCGAGTTCCAGGCGGAGCAGGCGTTCCGACAGGCCGCCGGCCGCCAGGTGGGTGGCCCCGGGTAGCGGCAGCACCGAGTGCGGGCGGCCCGCCGCCAGCAGCGCCGCCGACAGCCGCAGCGTGTGCGCGGCCACCACGTTGTCGTCGACCAGGCCGTGCACCAGCAGCAGCGGCCGGGCCGGCTCGCCGGGCACGGGCGACTCGGCCGCCAGCTCCAGCAGCGAGTGGTGCGCGTACACGTCCATGCCGTCCTCCGGCAGGCCCAGGTAGCGCTCGCTGTACGCCGTGTCGTACAGCGTCCAGTCGGTGACCGGGGCGCCGGCGATCCCGCAGCGGAACAGCTCCGGGTGGCGCAGCACGGCCAGCCCGGCCAGCCAGCCCCCGAACGACCAGCCCCGGATGCCGACCCGCTCCAGGTCCAGGTCGGGATGCTTGTCGGCGAGCGCGGTCAGCGCGTCGACCTGGTCGGTCAGCACCACGTCGGCGAGCCGGCGGTGCACCGCCTTCTCGAACGACGGGGCCACCCCCGGGGTGCCCCGGTTGTCGACCGTCACCACTGCGAAGCCCGAGTCGGCCCACCACTGCCGCTCCAGCCAGGCCGCCCGCGCGGCCACCACCTCCTGGTGCCCCGGCCCGCCGTAGACGTCCAGCAGCACCGGCAGCCGGGTGCCCTTGACGTGCTGGGTGGGGTAGACCACCGCGCTGGGCAGCCGCCGGTCGGTCACCCGCACCATCGTCGGCCGGGGCGCGTACGGCGGGGCGGCGGCCAGCGAGCGGAGCTGGGCGACCTCCCGGTCACCGCGCCACACCGCCCAGGTGGTGCCCGGCTGGTCCAGCGACGCGGTGCCGACCACCAGCGTGTCCCCGCCCACGGCGGCCGTGTGCCAGCCGGGGGTGCCGCTCATCCGGCGGGCGTCCACCCCGCCGCCGATCAGGGTGCGCACCCGGTAGAGGTGCCGCTGGCTGGGCTCGCCCTCGCTCGCCTCCACCAGCAGGTCGGCCGGGCCGTTGCCGGCGGGCAGCCGGCCCACCACCCGGCGCACGTACAGCGACGGCGGGGTGAGCAGGGTGCCGTCGGCGAACAGGCAGCGGGCGTCGTACCCGTCGTGGGCCAGCTCGCCGCCGACCAGCACCCGCCCGTCGGGCAGGTGGGCCGGGGTGCCGGGGATCGGCTCGACCCAGCGCGGGTCGGCCAGCTCGGCGTGCACCTGCGTCTCGCCGGTGCGCGGGTCGACGGCGAGCACCAGGCCGTGCTGCTGCGACCGGCGCAGCACCGTGAGCAGGGGGTTGCCGTCGGCCCAGTCGACCGAGGCGAGGTACGGGTAGGTCTCCCGGTCCCAGTGCACGTCGACCCAGCCGTCGTCGAGGTCGAGCAGGTGGAGACTCACCTCCGCGTTGGGCCCGCCCGCCTGCGGGTACGCCACGGTCGTCGGCGGGCTGGCCGGGTCGGCCGGGTCGTGCAGGTGCCAGCGGGGCAGGCGGGACTCGTCTACGCGGGCGGCCAGCACGCCGCGCCCGTCGGGCGCCCACCAGTAGCCCCGGAACCGGTGGAACTCCTCGGCGGCGACGTGCTCGGGCAGCCCCCAGGTGACCCCGCCGTCCTCGCCGGCCAGCAGGCTGTCGGTGCCGTCGGGGGCCACCACCCGCAGCTCGCCCCGGCGGACCCCGTCGGCGGCGTCGGTGACGTACGCCAGCCGCTCGCCGGTGGGATCGGGGCGCGGGTCGAGCGCCGGGCCGACGGTGGCCACCTCGACCACGTCGCCGTGCACCAGGTCGGCCCGGAACAGCCGCCCGGCCAGCGCGAACACCGCGATCCGGCCGGCCGCGTCCAGCGCGTACGAGCCGATGCCGGCGGCGCTGAGCCGCCGCCGCTCGCGCAGCGCCCGCTCGCCGGGGGTGAGCGCGGCCGGGTCGCCGCCCGCGCCGAGCAGGGCCGTCGGGTCGGCGACCAGCCGTTCCTCGCCGGTGGCCGGGTCGAGCAGCCAGAGCGCGTCGGCGGGATCCTCCGGGCCGGCCGAGCGCAGGAAGATCACCCGGGAGCCGTCGCCGGCCACGGTGACGGCGCGCGGCGCCCCGTGGCCGAACCGGCGGGTACGAGCGGCCAGCTCCGGAAAGTCCACACGTCGGATCGTAGAGCCGCCCCGGGGGTGATGTGGCGGACCTGGCGGGACGCGTCGGGGCCGGCGCGGGCGAACCGCCGGTTAGAGTGACCGTCGTGACGACGCTGCCCGACCGCCGCCTCCTGCTGGTCCACGCGCACCCCGACGACGAGTCCATCGGCACCGGTTCGACGATGGCCCACTACGCCGCCGCCGGTGCCCACGTCACGCTGGTGACCTGCACGCTCGGCGAGGAGGGCGAGATCCACGTGCCGGAGCTGGCGCAGCTCGCCGCCGCCGAGGCCGACCAGCTCGGCGGGTTCCGGATCGGGGAGCTGACCGCCGCCTGCGCCGCGCTCGGCGTCACCGACCACCGGTTCCTCGGCGGCGCGGGCCGCTACCGCGATTCCGGGATGATGGGGATGGCCACCAACGAGCACCCCCGGGCGTTCTGGCAGGCCGACCTCGACACGGCCGCCGGGTTCGTCGTCGAGGTCATGCGGGAGGTACGCCCGCAGGTCATGATCACGTACGACCCGAACGGCTTCTACGGCCACCCCGACCACATCCAGGCGCACCGGGTGGCGATGCGGGCGCACGAGCTGGCCGCCGCCGAGGGGTTCGCTCCGGCCAAGGTCTACTGGACGGCCATGCCGCGCAGCGTGCTGGAGGCCGGCCTGAGCCACTTCACCGAGGCGGCGGACAACCCGTTCGAGGGCATCGGCAGCATCGACGACCTGCCCTTCGGCACCCCGGACGAGCAGATCGCCGCCCGGATCGACGCCACCGACCAGCACGCCGCGAAGGAGGCGGCGATGCGGGCGCACGCCACCCAGATCCCGGCCAACTCCTGGCTCTACTCGATCGCCGGCAACTTCGGGGCCGAGTTCATGGGCGTGGAGTACTTCACGCTGGCGGTGGGGGAGAAGGGGCCGGGCAGCGGCCCGTACGGCTGGGAGGACGACCTGTTCGCGGGGCTCGACCTCGACGGGGACGGCGCGGGGCGGACCCCGGTCGCGGCGGCCGGCGTCCGGTGACCCTGCCCGCCGCGCCGATGTCGGTCCTCCCGCCGCAGGCCCCCGTCCCGTCCCCGCCGGGGCGGTCGTGGCGGCTGCTCGACCTCGCCCTGCGGGTCGCCGGTGGCGTGGTGGCCGTGGTGGGCGCGGTGGCGACGGGCCTGCTGGAGCTGATCCTGTCCACCGTCCGGGTCTCCGGGACGCTGGTCGGCGCGTCGGTGCCGGTGGTGGTCCTCGCCAACGTGGCGTTGAGCTGGTTCGCCCACGCGGCGGTGGGCCGCCGCTGGGCGGTGGTGCTGCCCGCCACGCCGTGGTTCGTGCTGATGGGCGCGGCGGCGATCCGGACCAGCGAGGGCGACCTGCTGCTGGCCGGGGACAACTGGGTCGGGCTGGCGATGATCGTGGCGGGCGCGATGACGTTCGCGGTGATGGGGTTCCGGCAGGTGCTCGCACCGCCACCGGTCGGTCGCGACGGGTGATGACGACGCACAGGTTGCGGTGGTAGATATTCCTGCCAGGAGGCCCGCCGTCGGGGTGGGCGGTGCGGCGGGAGGCGTGCGATGAGGGATCGGTGGCGGGCGGTCGGGCTGCTCGCGGTGGCGTTGTTCGCGGTCAACGTGGTCGCCCGGGTGGTCATCCGGCTCGGTTTCGACGGCGACGACACTGCCGCCGACCGGGTGTCGCTGGCGATGTTCCTGGTGATCGGGCTGATCCTCGCCGGGCTGGCGTTCCGCTGGGGGCAGGACCGCCCGCTGGGCCGCTGGGCGGCCGACGTGGCCGCCGGCGTCGGGGTCGCGCTGCTGCTGACCGTCCTGGTCGGGCCGCTGCTGGTCGGGCATAACCCGTTCGGGGGTGGGGCGGGCACCTTCTTCGCCCAGATCTGGCTCTACCTCGCGGCGACCGCCGCCGGTGTCCTCGTCGGCTACCTGACGGTCACCGCGCTCGGCCGCGACCACCGCTCCCGGATGCTCAAGCGCTACGCCGAGATCAAGACCGCGAAGCCGCGCCGCCCCGTGCGCCGCTGACCGTCTGCCCGTCGAGGGTCAGGGCGCGACGCGGGTGAGGTAGGTGTGGTGCGTGGTGAAGCCCAGGCGTCGGTAGAGGGTCACCGCCGGGGTGTTGCGCTGCTCCACCTGGAGGAACGCGCCGGAGGCGCCCAGGGCGGCACCCCAGTCGGCCAGGGCGCGGACGACGTGGGTGGCCAGGCCCTGGCGGCGGGCGTGCGGCAGCGCCTCGATCAGGCTCAGCCCGAGCCAGCGCCCGTCGCCGGTGACCGTGCCCCGGCCGACGGCGAGCAGCACGCCGTCGGCGTACACGTGGGCGAAGCGGACCTGGCCCACGGCGGTGAGCACGTGGCGGGCGGCGTCCGGGAGGCCGCCCTTGCGCCCGGCGGCGACGGCGAGCCAGTCGTCGGACGGCGCGGCGGCCAGCTCCACCGGCGGCAGGCCGGCGCGGCCCGGTGCGGCGGGCGGGGTGCCGGCCCCCGGCTCGACCTCGCCGTGCCGGCCCGGCGGCGCGTCGACCCGGCCCGGCGAGGCGTGGCCCGCCGGTTCATCGTCCGGTCCTGCGTGCTCCGGTCGTGCGTCGACCGGGGCGGCTCGGCCCTGCGGCGGGCCGGCTCGCAGCGGGGCGAGGGGCGCGGTCTGCACCAGCGTCAGCGGCCGGGAGGTCCAGCCCCGCGCGTCCAGCTCGGCGCCGACCGGGGCGGCGAGCGGCAGCGGCGTGTTGACCAGGGCGGGCTGCCCGAGGTCGGCATACCAGCGCTCGACGGCGTCCAGCGCGGCCGGCAGCGGCCGGTCCGGGTCGCCGACCGGCAGCGCCGAGTTCGCCCGGCCGGTCCAGCCCTCCGCGCTGCGCAGCAGCCAGTCGCCGAGCCGGCCCCGGGTGGGCGCCGGCCACGCCTCGTCGGAGGCCAGCTCCAGCGCCACGACGGCGGCGGCGGTCGGCCGCCGTGCCGGCGGCACCCGCTTGGCCCGGTGCACCTCGGCCACCGGCACCCGCAGCCGGCCCTGGTCGGTGGCCAGGGTGACGTGGGTCTCGGTCAGCTCGACCAGCTCGCCGAGGGCATCGGAGAAAAGCGGGCGACCCTCGCGAACCCCCACAATCCGGCGGACCACGATCCGGTGTCCCACATCCTGCTGTCGGAGCACGATCGACCCCCTCCCCGGCGAGATACTAGGCTCTAACCGTCGCGGTGATCGCGGCGTGTCTTGCGGAGGAGAAGACCGGTGACCTACATCATCGCCGAGCCCTGCGTGGATGTGCTCGACAAGGCATGCATCGAGGAATGCCCGGTCGACTGCATCTACGAGGGCAACCGGATGCTCTACATCCACCCCGACGAGTGCGTCGACTGCGGTGCCTGTGAGCCGGTCTGCCCGGTCGAGGCGATCTTCTACGAGGACGACGTCCCGGAGCAGTGGAAGGACTACACCGGGGCGAACTACGAGTTCTTCGAGGACCTGGGCTCGCCCGGTGGCGCCTCGAAGATCGGCAAGGTGGAGAAGGACGCGACGTTCGTCGCGGGCCAGCCGCCGCGCGGAGAGGGCCACTGAACCGGCCCGCGCCGGTCTCGTCGCGGCTGCCCGAGTTCACCTGGGACACCCTGGACGCCGCGGCCGCCCTGGCCGCGGCGCACCCGGACGGCCCGATCAACCTGTCGATGGGCACTCCGGTCGACCCGGTGCCCCCGGTGATCCGGCAGGCTCTGGCCGACGCGTCCGACGCACCCGGATACCCGCTGACCGCCGGCACCCCCGCCCTGCGGGACGCCGTCGCGACGTGGGTGGCCCGGTCCTGCGACGCGCGCGTCGACGGCCTCGGCGTGCTGCCCACCATCGGCTCCAAGGAGCTGGTGGCGTGGCTGCCCACCCTGCTCGGCCTCGGGCCCGGTGACGTCGTCGTGGTGCCGTCGATCTGCTACCCGACGTACGAGGACGGGGCGCGGATCGCCGGGGCCACCACCGTGCGCACCGACTCGCTGACCGCGCTCGGCCCCGACCCCCGGGTCCGCCTGGTCTGGGTCAACTCGCCCGGCAACCCGACCGGCCGGGTGCTGCCCGCCAACCACCTGCGCAAGGTGGTCGACTGGGCGCGGGAGCGGGGGGCCGTCGTGGCCAGCGACGAGTGTTACCTGCCGCTGGGCTGGTCGGCCGCCGCCGAGCCGGTCTCGGTGCTCGCGCCCGAGGTCAGCGGCGGGTCGTACGACGGGCTGCTGGCGGTGCACTCGCTGTCCAAGCGCTCCAACCTGGCCGGCTACCGTGCGGGCTTCGTCGCCGGGGATCCCGCCCTGGTGGCGGAGCTGCTGAAGGTGCGCAAGCACGCCGGCATGATCGTGCCGGCCCCGGTGCAGGCGGCGATGATCGCCGCGCTGGGCGACCAGGAGCACGCCGACGCCCAGCGGGAGCGCTACCGGGCCCGGCGGGAGCGGCTGCTGGCCGCGTTCACCGGGGCCGGGTTCACCGTCGAGCACTCCGAGGCCGGGCTCTACCTGTGGCTGACCCGGGGCGAGGACTGCTGGGCGACCGTCGACTGGCTGGCCCGCCGGGGCATCCTGGTCGCGGCCGGCGTGTTCTACGGGCCGGGCGGCGCGCAGCACGTCCGGGCGGCGCTGACCGAGTCCGACGAGCACGTCGCGGCGGTCGCCGCCCGCCTCGCCCAGCCCTGACGGCGCGTGATGGTGGACAGTCTCCGGGCCGCGGTGGTGGGCACCGGGCTCATCGGCGGCTCGATCCTGCTCCGGCTGCGGGAGCGGGGCGTCGACGTCGCCGGCTGGGACCCGGACGCCGCCACCCGGGCGGAGGGCCGCGCGCGGGGGATCGACTTCCCCGACGCGCTCGCCGACGCCGTCCGCGACCGGGACGTGGTGTTCCTCTGCGGCCCGCTGTCCAGCCTGCCGGAGACCCTGCGCACCGTCGGCGGGCTGACCGGCACCGACTGCGTGCTCACCGACGTCGGCAGCACCAAGGGCGGGATCGCCGCGTACGCGGCGGGGCACGGGCTGACCGGCCGGTTCGTGCCGGGTCACCCGATGGCGGGGACGGAGCGCGCCGGGCTGACCGCCGCCAGCCCCGCCCTCTTCGACGGGGCGGCCTGGGTGCTCTGCCCCACGGCGGCGGGCCTCGACCGGTTCCGGACGCTGGCTGCCCTGCTCGTGGACGTGTTCGGCGCGCGGATCGTACCGCTGGATCCGGACGCCCACGACGCGGCGGCGGCCCTCGCCTCGCACCTGCCGCACCTGCTGGCCGGCGCCCTGGCCGCGACGGTGGCGGAGGCCGACCTGCGCGACGCCGCGCTGGGGCTGGCCGCCGGCAGTTTCCGCGACGGCACCCGCGTCGTCGGCACGCCGGCCGCCCGCACGGTGGACATGCTGCTGAACAACCGCGACCAGGTGCTCGCCCAGCTCGACCGGGTGCGCGGTCTCCTCGACCGGTATGCAGCCGCGCTGCGCGGCGGCGACGCGGCGGCCCTGGCCGACCTCCAGCAGCGGGCGCGCGGGCTCCGGCTGGCGCTGCTCGACCGGGAACTGCCCGCCGCCGCCCCCCGCACCTTCCCGCGCGCCCTCCCGCCCGGCGCGGAGCCCGACGGCGCGGAGCCCGACGGCGCGGAGCCCGACGGCGCGGAGCCCGACGACGCGGCGGCCGACGGCGCGGCGGCCGACGGCGCGGCGCGTGGCGCGGCGGCCGACGGCGAGCTGGCGTACCTGCTGTCGCTCGGTGCGGCCGGCGGCTACCTGACCGGCTGCGCGGTCACGGACGCCACGGTGACCTACGCCGCCCACCTGCCCCGCGGGTGTTAAGAAGGGGCCCCTGCCCTACAGAATGCGTTAACAGGGTGCCCTTCCTTTAGGGTGAAAGCATGGTGGACGGACCGGTCGTGGCGGTGCGCGGCGAGGCGTACCGGGAGGTTCCGCCCGAGCTGGCGCGGTTCACGGTGACCGCGACGGCCCGGGACCGCAGCCGGGAGGCCGTGCTGAGCCGGCTCGCCGAGCGGGCCGCCGCCGTGCGGGTGCTGCTCGACGCCGCCGAGCCGGCCGTGGACCGCCGGGAGACCGGCGACCTGCGGGTGTGGCCGCAGACGCGCCGCTCCGGCGAGCGGGTGGTGGCCTGGCACGGCAGCGTCGGCACCACCGTCACCGTCACCGACTTCACCGCGCTGGGCGAGCTGATGCTGCGGCTGGCCGACCAGGACCAGGTCGAGATCGCCGGCCCGTGGTGGTTGCTGCGGCCGGACAGCCCCGCCCACCGCGACGCCCGGCACGCCGCGATCGCCGACGCGCTGGCCCGCGCCCGGGAGTACGCGGAGGCGCTCGGCGCCCGGGTGACCGCCCTGCTGGAGCTGGCCGACACCGGGGCGGCCCCGCAGCCGATGTTCGCCCGCGCCGCGTTCGCCGGTGGCGGCGGCGGGGAGTCCGGCGGCCCGCCGGAGCTGGACCTGGACCCGCAGCCGCAGTCCGTGCACGCGGCGGTGGAGGCCCGGTTCACGATCTCCGAGCCGGTGCTGGGCTGATGCCGACCGCCGACGGGCTGGCCGCCGAGGAGCTGGTGGCGCGGGCCCGCGCCCTGGCCGACGCCGGCCCCCGCCAGCTGCTGGGCATCGCGGGCGCGCCCGGGGCGGGCAAGTCGACGCTGGCCGAGCGGGTCGTCGCCGAGCTGGGCGGGGTGGCCCGGCTGGTGCCGATGGACGGGTTCCACCTGGCCCAGGCGGAGCTGCGCCGGCTCGGCCGGGACGCGCGCAAGGGCGCGGTGGACACGTTCGACGTGGTCGGGTACGTGTCACTGCTGCGCCGGCTGCACCGGCTGGAGCCGACCTCGGTGTGGGCGCCGGAGTTCCGCCGGGACCTGGAGGAGCCGGTCGCCGGGGCGATCGAGGTGCCGCCGGAGGTCCGGCTGGTGGTGACCGAGGGCAACTACCTGCTGCTGCCGGACTACCCGTGGGACGAGGTGCGGTCGCTGCTGCACGAGGCGTGGTTCCTGGACCTGGACGCCGACGTGCGGCACCGTCGGCTGACCGCCCGGCACGAGGCGTACGGGCGGTCGCCGGAGCAGGCGCGGGCCTGGGCGCTGGGCAGCGACGAGACCAACGCGGCCCTGGTGGCCGGCACCGCCGGCCGGGCCGACCTGGTGGTCCGGCTGGCCGACCCGCCGCCGGCCTGACCGGGGCGGCGGCACCGACCGCGCCCCGGCGGGCGGTCCGGCCGACGCCGTGCCAGCCGTCGCCCCGGCGAACGGAACCTGCCCCGGCAGGTCAGCCGACGCCCTGCCGGGGCGAGGGGACGCCGCGCCGCAGCAGCCACGTCACCCGGGCCCGCTCGCGGCGGAACTCGGCGGCGTCCGGGTAGGCGCTGTGGTTGCGGATCGGCGGGTCGGCGACCTCCCCGCCGGTGGGGTGCAGCGCGTCCGGGTCGTGGACGGGCAGGTTCCGTTCGCCGGCCGTCACCGGCCAGCCCAGCGGGTCGGTGTCCCGCCAGAAGTTGGTCCAGCCGGGCCGCCCGGACGGCCCGCGCAGCGCGTCGGCCAGCGCCGGCAGCCGGTCCGGCCCGAAGTACGCGGGGAAGATCCGCCCGTACAGCCGGGTGAGCTGGCAGCCGTAGGAGAAGAACCAGATCCGCCGTCGCCACCGGGCGGGGAGCTGGAGGAGCACCGCCGCGCAGATCACCGCGCCCTGGCTGTGCCCGGAGAGGATGATCCCGTCGACCCGGCGGGGGTCGTGCTCGCCGAGCGCGAGCAGGCCGGCGGTGCGGGTCTGGAGTTCCGGCACGGCCCGTTCGGCGTAGCTGGGCGGGGCGAGGGGGTGCGCGGCCCGGGGCCAGAAGGTGCCGATGTCCCAGAGCACGCCGACCGAGCGGCGCACGGTGTCGTTGCGGTAGACCATGAGCCCCACGGCGGCGATGGCCACCGGCAGCCAGCCGAGCAGGGTGTCGCCGGCGTCGGCCACGGCCTTGACCACCGTCGGCCAGCCGGTCACGGCGGTCACGTCCGGCGGGACGTGGGAGAGGGCGGCGGCGGAGCCGAGGGTGGCCAGGGCGGCGCCGACCGCCGCGTACCAGCCGATGAGGCGCAGGGCGTGCTCGCCCACCAGCCGGTGCAACGCCCGGTACGCGCTCACGTCGCGGCAACGCCGCCGGTCGTGCGCGGAGAGGGTGTTGTCGGCGGGCACCAGGGCGGCGTACTCCTGCCGGCGGAGCCGGTGGAACAGCAGGCCGGCGCGGAGCGCGACGCCGGCCAGGGCGAGCACGGCGACGGCGAAGGCGAGGCCGGCCCACATCACCGGCAGCGGCGGGACGACCCCGGTCCGGCCGCCCGCCGGGTTGCCGTCGGTGAGCCGGTCGGTGACCCAGTAGAGCACCCCGGAGCAGTACGCGATGCCGAGCAGCCAGCCGAACCCGGCGATCACGGCCGGCCCGCGCCCGCCCCAGGCGAGGTCGGCGTGCGGCTGCCCGGGTCGGGGCGGCGCGGCGGGGCCGGTGCGGGGCAGCAGCAGGCCGCCGCCGGCCAGCGCGATCGCGGGGACGGTGAGCATCCAGTCGTCCAGCCGTTGCGGGGCCGGCGGGGTGGCGGGCAGCCAGCCGGCGATCCAGGCGACGCCGAGCGGCAGGAGCAGCGCGGCGGCGACCGGCGCGGCGAGCGCCCGCCGGCCGGACCGGGCCACCGCGCCGATGGCGGCGAGCAGGAGCACCTGCCCGGTGCCGTACCAGGCGATGATCCAGTCGTAGCCGGGCAGCGAGCGGTCGATGAGGCAGCCGGCCTGCGCCGGGTCGCGGATGCACCCGGCGGGTGGGCGCAGTTGCGCCAGCGGGGTGCCGGCCGGGCCGTCGGGCAGCAGCAGGAGTAGCACCGTGCCGGTCACCCCGGCGCAGGTCAGCACGATGACCGTCGCGCTCCACGGGCCGAGGGGGGTGTCCCCGGCGCGGCGGCTCAGCCAGGGGCGGCCCAGGGCCACCACGGCGATCAGCACCACCGCGCCGAGCAGCGCCACGGTGGGCCAGGCGACGGCGGCCCGTACGCCCAGCGGCGGGTCCATGGCGAGCACCGCGCCGAGCGGCACGGCCACCGCGACCACCGCGCCGACGCAGAGGTGCAGCACCCCGGCACGACGCAGCTGCCCCTCCCCGCACCAGAAGGTGGGGTCCTGCAACGGGTTGGCGCTGGCGGCCTGCTCCTGCGGGGGGCCGCCGCCGGCGGGGTCGCGGGGCGGGGCCGGGTCGTGGGAGGGTTCGGCGGCCGGGCGGGCGGCCGGCGCGGCGGGCATCTCCGCCTCGTACTGGTAGGTCCGCCAGGCGAGCAGGCCGAGCAGCGCCAGCAGGCCGAGGGGGATCGCGAGGCCGACGACGAGGGAGTGCGCGCCCTGCCGCCACCAGCCGTGGGCGAGGAACTCCCACACGCCCGGGACGCGGCGCAGGCACTCCTCGTCGACGCACTGCCAGGCGACGAGGTCTACGCCGATGCCGGTGGCGGCGAGGACGAGCGTCCCGGTGAGGCTGAGGCAGAACAGCCGGACGAGCCAGGCGGTGATCCCGGACCGGCTGCCCCAGCGTTCCTCGTCGGGGTCGGGCGGGATGCCGGGCCGGGCGTGCAGCGCCACGTTGGCCAGGGTGAAGGGCAGCAGCAGCGTCCAGAGGGCCCGCTCGACGTCCCGCGCGGTCCGCGCGCCGGAGGTCAACTGCCCCCAGCTGTACGCCTCGACGACCACCGAGTCGTCCGGCCCGACGTCGGTGGAGCGGTAGAAGCCGGTGACCTCGTCGCCGGCGACGAGCCAGGGGCGGGGGCCGTCGTCGCCGGGTTGTGGGTCCAGGCCGAGCACCTGGTCCGGGGGAGTGTTGGACACCCCGTGTACGCGTAGTTCGAGCACCCGACCGGCCATCGGTACCTCCTAGTGATGGCTCCACTACCCAGAGTGCACCTCCCGGGCTCGCTTCTGCCACCCCTGGGGCGAGATGTTTTCGCAGGTAAGCGCCGTGTTGACCGGATCTTCGGTCGCTCAGCCGATGGGGCGTACCACCCGGGCGGGGTTGCCCACGGCGACGACGTTCGCCGGCAGGTCGCGGTTCACCACGGCCCCGGCGCCGACGACCGTGTTGTCGCCGATGGTGACTCCGGCGAGCACGATCACCCCGCCGCCGAGCCAGACGTTGTCGCCGAGGGTGATCGGCTGTCCTGCCTCCCACTTCTGCCGCCGGGGCTCCGGGTCGACGGGGTGGGTGGCCGTCAGGAGCTGCACGTTCGGTCCGATCTGGACGTCCGCGCCGATGGTGATCGGGGCGACGTCGAGGAAGACCCCGTTGAAGTTGACGAACCCGCGCGGCCCGAGGTGGATGTTCCAGCCGTAGTCGCAGTGGAACGGCGGGCGGACCGCGGTGCCCTCGCCCACCGAGCCGAGCAGTTCGCGCAGCGCGGCCAGCCGGGCCTCGGGGTCGGTGGCGGAGGTGCGGTTGAACGCCTCGTTGCGGCGCGCGGCGAGGTCCAGGTCGGCCAGGAGTTCGGGCCCCTCGGCGCGGTAGAGCTCGCCGGCCAGCATGCGGTCCTTCATGGAGGTCATCGGACGATGATGCCCCGCCGGATCTCGACTCTGTGCGAAGTTCGTCACGTTTATGTCTTCACCTATGCATACCGAGTATGCAATTCTTCTCCTGTCAATGCGACCCCGTCATTGATGACGCCTCATGAGGAGGATCGAGTTGCCTCGAAAGGGAAGAAAACCGGCCAGCCTGGCGCTGGCCCTGGGCCTGGTGCTCGCCGCGCCCCTGACCGGCCCGGCCGCCGCCGCCCCGGCCACGGCCCCCGCAGCCGGGTCACCGGCGACGCCCGCCGCGACCGGCGGCACCGGTCCGGCGGGGCCCGTCGCTGGCCGACCGGCCACCGTCACCCTGGTCACCGGCGACCGGGTCACCGTCACCGGCTCCGGCGCGGTGAGCATCCGCCCCGGGTCGGGGCGCGACAAGCTGCGCTTCCTGGTCCGGCGTGACCGGGGCCACGTCACCGTGCAGCCACAGGACGCCCTGCCCCTGCTGCGCTCCGGCCGGGTGGACCCCCGGCTGTTCGACGTGACCGAGCTGATCGCCGCCGGCTACGACGACGCCCGCCGCGACAGCCTGCCGCTGCTGGTGTCGTACCGACCGGGTGACGCCCGCCGGGCCGTCGCCGGCATCGCCGGCACCCGGGTGACCCGCGACCTGCCGGCCATCCGGGGCGCGGCCGTTACGGCCGAGAAGGCCCGGGCCGGCGCGGTCTGGGGCGCGGTGACCACCGGCCGGGCGGCGGCCCGTGTCGACACGGCGGGGGGTGTCGACCGGCTCTGGCTGGACGGCAGGCGCCGGGTCACCCTCGACCACAGCGTGCCGCAGATCGGCGCCCCCACCGCGTGGGCGGCCGGCCTCACCGGCAGGGGCGTCACCGTCGCGGTGCTGGACACCGGCGTCGACGCCGAGCACCCCGACCTCGCCGGCCGGCTCGCCGAGTCGCGCAACTTCAGCGAGGTCGCCGAGCCGGGCGACACGATCGGCCACGGCACCCACGTCGCCTCCACCATCGCCGGCAGCGGCGCGGCCTCCGGCGGGAAGTACCGGGGCGTCGCGCCGGACGCCACGCTGGTCTCCGGCAAGGTGTGCGAGGACAACGGCTGCTCCGACTCGGCGATCCTCGCCGGCATGCAGTGGGCCGCCGTCGACAAGCGGGCCACCGTGGTCAACATGAGCCTCAGCGGCTGGGACACCCCTGAGGTCGACCCGCTGGAAGAGGCGGTGCAGACCCTCACCGCGCAGACCGGCACCCTGTTCGTCCTCGCCGCCGGCAACTACGGCACGGACGCCTCCGTCGGCTCCCCGGCCAGCGCGGACGCCGCCCTCGCCGTCGGCGCGGTCGACCGGGACGACGAGCTGGCCGACTTCTCCAGCCGCGGCCCCCGCACCGGCGACGACGCCCTCAAGCCGGACATCACCGCCCCCGGCGTGGACATCGTCGCGGCCCGCGCCGCCGGCACCACGCTCGGCGAGCCGGTCGGCGACCAGTACGTGGCGGCCTCCGGCACGTCCATGGCCACCCCGCACGTCGCCGGCTCGGTGGCGCTGCTCGCCCAGCGGCACCCCGACTGGAAGGCCGGCGCGCTGAAGGCCACCCTGATGGCCGCCGCGAAGCCGCACCCCGAGCAGACCGCATACCAGCAGGGCGCGGGCCGGGTCGACGTGGCCCGGGCCATCGGGCAGCAGGTCACCAGCGACCCGGCGAGCGTGTCGTTCGGCCGGGCGCAGTGGCCGCACGACGACGACCCGGTGCTCGACCGCACGGTCACCTGGCACAACTCCGGGACCGCCCCGGTCACCCTCGACCTCACGATCGAGGCCACCGGGCCGGACGGCAAGCCGACCCCCGCCGGTCTGTTCCGCCTCGGCGCGTCCCGCGTCACCGTGCCGGCCGGCGGCACGGCCGGGGTGCAGGTCAGCGCCGACACCCGGGCCGACGCCCCGGACGGCTACCACACCGGCCGGGTCGTCGCCCGCTCCGGCGACACCGTGGCGGTCACCCCGATCGCCGTGCACCGCGAGGTGGAGAGCTACGACGTCACCATCAGCCACCTCGGGGTCGACGGCAAGCCCACCACCGACTACGGCACCAGCCTGATGAACCTGGACGGCTTCACCTTCCCCATCGACATCTACGGCGGCGTCTCGACGACGACCGTGCGCGTGCCGAAGGGCCGCTACGGGCTGGCCAGCTACCTGTTCGCCACCGACGAGGCGGGCGAACCCACCGGGGCCACCCTGCTCGCCCGGCCCGAGTTGGTCGTCGACGGGCCGGTCAAGCTCACCCTCGACGCCCGCGCCGGCAAGCCGGTGCTGGCCACGGTGCCGCAGCGCGGTGCGACGGCGGAACTGGTCGACGTGAGCGCGATCTTCTACGGGGCCGACGACAGCATCTACTCGTTCAGCCTGTGGAGTTACGGCTTCGACGGGCTGACCAGCGCGCAGGTCGGCCCGGCGAGCACGCCGGACCGCTTCGTCGCCACCATCGGCAGCCAGTGGGTCGACGCGGACGCCGAGAGCAGCCCGTACCTCTACGCGCTGTTGGAGGCGTTCCCGGGTCGGCTGCCGACCGGCTTCGTCAAGCACTACCGCGCCAAGGACCTCGCCACCGTCGTGCACACCTTCCGGGACGCGTACCCGGGGATGGAGGCGGAACGGATCGTCTACGGCGAGCCGGAGTACAACACCGGCACGTCCGCGCTGGTCGTGTCCACGGCGGTGCCCGGCAAGCGGGTCGAGCACTACAGCACCAACGCCGTGAGCTGGAGCACCGAGCTGGACTTCGGCACCCCGACCGAGGACGGCTGGCTGGACGTGAAGGCGCTGCTGATGTCGCCGTCGACGACGTACCGGGCCGGCAGCACCGGGCACGAGACGTGGGGCGCGGCCCCGTTCGCGCCGTCGTTCCCGGCGCGGCGCTGGGGGACCGAGGGGATCACCCGCCAGGGCGACCTCATCGTGGTCGACCTGGCCGCGCACAGCGACGCGGCCGGGCACGTCGGCGGGTCCCGCAACGAGACCCAGTGGACCCGGCTCTACCGCAACGGGAAGCTGGTCGGCGAGAGCGGATATCCCGGCTACGGCGAGTTCGAGGTGCCCCCGGGCGCGGCGAACTACCGGGTGGAGACCCTGGCCACGCGCGACATCGCCGACCTGAGCACCGAGGTGACCGCCGCGTGGACGTTCCGCTCGAAGCACGCCGCCGGTGACGAGTTCGTGCCCCAGCCGGCGGCGGCGGTGCGCTTCGCCCCGGCGCTGGCCGCCGACAACAGCGCCCCGGCCGGCCGCACCTTCACCGTGCCGGTGCGGGTCGAACCGCAGGAGGGCGCGCCGACGGCGAAGGTGGCCTCGCTGACCGTCGACGCCTCCTACGACGGCGGCAAGACCTGGCGCAAGGCGGAACTGCGCCGCCAGGGCACCGGCTGGGTGGCGACGCTGCACCACCCGGCGGGCACCGGCTACGCGTCGCTGCGCGCCACCGCGAAGGACACCGCCGGCAACACGGTGACCACGCGGATCATCCAGGCGTACCGGCTGAAGTGACCCGGCGTCCGGGCCCGGCGGTCCCATCCCGCCGGGCCCGGACGTGCGGCCCTACCGTCGCCCGTCGGCGCGCAGGCCGCCGTCGCCCGTCCCGCGCGGGGCGTCAGTCGTTGGCGTGCAGGGCGGCGTTCAGCTCGATGCCCCGGCCCGTGCGCGGGCGGGCCTCCAGCGCGCCGGTGACCGAGTTGCGCCAGAACAGCAACCCGTCCACCCCGGACAGCTCGCGGGCCTTGACCACCCGACCGTCCGGCAGGGTGATCTTCGAGGCCGCCGTGACGTAGCAGCCGGCCTCGACCACGCAGTCGTCGCCGAGCGAGATGCCGACGCCCGCGTTCGCACCGACCAGGCTCCGCTCGCCGATGCGCACCCGGTCGGTGCCGCCGCCGGAGAGGGTGCCCATGATCGACGCGCCGCCGCCGATGTCGGAGCCGTCGCCGACCACCACGCCCTGCACGATCCGCCCCTCGACCATCGAGGTGCCCAGCGTGCCGGCGTTGAAGTTGACGAAGCCCTCGTGCATGACCGTGGTGCCGGCGGCCAGGTGCGCGCCGAGCCGGACGCGGTCCGCGTCGGCGATCCGCACCCCGGAGGGCACCACGTAGTCGGTCATCCGGGGGAACTTGTCCACCCCGTGGACGGCCAGGTGGCGGCCGGCGGCCCGCTCGATCACCCGCAGCTCGTCCACCCGCTCCGGCGGGCACGGCCCGGCCGACGTCCAGGCCACGTTCGCCAGCTTGCCGAAGATGCCGTCGAGGTTCAGCTCGTTGGGCCGCACCAGGCGGTGGGACAGCAGGTGCAACCTGAGGTACGCGTCCGCGGCGTCGGAGATCGGGTCGTCCAGCGAGCCGATCACGGTGACCACCTGGACCGTACGCAGCCCCGGCAGCGCCCGCTCGCCGACCGCCCCCGGCGGCAGGTCCAGCACGTCCGCCTCGTCCTCGCCCGGGACCAGCGGCAGCTCGCCGAGCCCCAGCTTGCCCGTCGGATACCAGGTGTCGAGCACCTGCTCGTCAGCGGTGATCGTGGCCAGGCCGATGCCCCACGCAGGCTGTGCAGTCGTCACGCCTGTGACGGTACCGTGCGAACCATGGAGAACCCGCTGACCCCCGAGGTCCTCGCCGATCCGGTGGCGTTGACCCGTGCACTGGTCGACATAGAGTCCGTCTCCCTCCACGAGAAGGCCATCGCCGACTGCGTCGAGGAGGTGCTGCGCGGGGTGCCGCACCTGACCACGTTCCGGCACGGCAACACCGTGATGGCGCGCACCGACCTGGGGCGGGCCTCCCGGGTCGTGCTCGCCGGGCACCTGGACACCGTGCCGCTGAACAACAACTTCCCGTCGACCATGCGCGGCGACCTCATGTACGGCTGCGGCACCTCCGACATGAAGTCCGGCGTCGCGTACGCGCTGCACCTGGCGGTCACCCTGCCCGACCCGCGATACGACGTGACGTACTTCTTCTACGAGGCCGAGGAGATCGAGTCCAAGTACAACGGGCTCTTCCTCGTCGCCGAGGCGCACCCGGAGTGGCTCCAGGCGGACTTCGCCGTGCTGCTGGAGCCGACGTACGGCATCGTCGAGGCCGGCTGCCAGGGGACCATGCGGTCGGTGGTGACCACCACCGGCGTACGGGCCCACTCGGCGCGCTCCTGGCACGGGGTGAACGCCATCCACGGCGCGGGCGAGGTGCTGCGCCGCCTCTCGACGTACGAGGCGCGGCGCGTCACCATCGACGGCTGCGACTACCGCGAGGGCATGAACGCGGTGCGGATCAGCGGCGGCGTCGCCGGCAACGTGGTGCCCGACCGGTGCGAGATCGAGGTCAACTACCGGTTCGCGCCCGACCGGACGCCGGCCGAGGCCGAGGCGCACCTGCGCGAGGTCTTCGACGGCTTCGAGCTGCGGGTGACCGACGTGGCCGCCGGGGCGGCGCCCGGGCTGGAGGCGGCCCCGGCGAAGGAGTTCCTGGCCGCCGTCGGCGCCGCGCCGATCGGCAAGCTCGGCTGGACGGACGTGGCCCGGTTCGCCGCGATGGGCATCCCCGCGCTCAACTTCGGCCCGGGCGACCCCAACCTGGCCCACCACCCCGACGAGCACGTCGAGATCGGCAAGATCCGCGACGGCGCGGCGACCCTGCACCGCTGGCTCGCCCCGGCCTGAGCGCCCCGGGGCCGGCGCGGCCTGAGCGCACGGGTGCCGGCCCGGCCCTGAGCGCACGGGTGCCGGCGCGGACGCGCCGGGGCGGCCCGCTGCACCGCGCTGCGGTGGGCGGGCCGCCCCGGCGACGTGCGTCGGTCGGTCAGGCGGTCGGGGCCAGGGACGACTCGGGGCGGGTGTCGGTCGGGTCGCCGGTGAGGTCGGCGACGGGGGCTTCCATCTGCCGGGCGCGGCGGCGCTCGGCCACCACGTCCCGGATCCGCCGCTGCATCTGCCGACGGATCCGGATCATCTCGCTGTTGCTGATCACGCTGGCTCCTCCCCCGAAGGCGCGTGCCGGGGCATACCCGGTATATGAATGGTAAGACGTACGGGCGAGCGAATTAGTTGCCCTGGTCGCGGAAAATTTCTCCGACCCGCCCCTGGTGCGGGCGTCGCACCCCGCTACCGCCCCTCCACTACGGTTGCTTCCATGAGTGACAGGGCTGCCAGGAGCGACAGCGGCGGGCGCGGTCCGGCCCGCGAGCCGGGGCGGGAGCGGCACCGGGGCGCGGTCACGCTGCGTCGCGGCGCGATCCCGACCAGCACCGCCGACCAGCGGCTGCTGGACTCGCGTGGCCGTGGCGACTGGAAGACGAAGGACGCCTGGCGGGCGCTGCGCATCCTGTCCGAGTTCGTGGAGGGTTTCGACACCCTGGCCGACCTGCCGCCCGCGGTCAGCGTCTTCGGCTCCGCCCGCAGCAAGCCGGACAGCCCCGAGTGTCGGCTGGCCGAGGAACTGGGCGCCGCCCTGGCCCGCGCGGGCTACGCCGTGATCACCGGCGGCGGGCCGGGCGTGATGGAGGCGGCCAACCGGGGCGCCAGCGAGGCCGGCGGGCTCTCCGTCGGGCTCGGCATCGAGCTGCCCTTCGAGCAGGGCCTCAACGACTGGGTCGACCTGGCCATCGACTTCCGCTACTTCTTCGCCCGCAAGACCATGTTCGTCAAGTACGCCCAGGCGTTCGTGGTGCTGCCCGGCGGGTTCGGCACCATGGACGAGCTGTTCGAGGCGTTGACGCTGGTGCAGACCGGCAAGGTCACCCGGTTCCCGGTGGTGCTGATGGGCACGGACTACTGGCGGGGCCTGCTCGACTGGCTGCGCGACACGATGGCCGCCGACGGCAAGATCGGGCCGGTCGACCTGGAGCTGATCTGCCTCACCGACGACGTGGACGCCGCCGTGCGGCACATCGTGGCCGCCGAGGCGGCCCTCTCCGCCGAGCAGGAGGCGATCCGCGAGGAGGCGGTCGCGCGCACCGAGGCCGACCAGCGGGCCGCTGCCGAGGGTGCCGCCGCCGACCAGGCCCGGGAGGGCTGAGCCGGTGGCCGCGATCTGCGTGTTCTGCGCGTCCTCCCGCACCCTCGACCAGCGCTGGCTGGACCTCGCCGCCGAGACCGGCCGGGAGATCGCCCGGCGCGGGCACACCCTGGTCAGCGGCGGCGGCTGCGTCGGGATGATGGGGGCGGTGGTGGACGGTGCCCGGTCGGCCGGCGGCCGCACGGTCGGGGTGATCCCGCAGTCCCTGGTCGACCTGGAGGTCGCCGACCTCGCCTCGGACGAGCTGCTGGTCACCGCCAGCATGGCCGACCGCAAGACGCTGATGATCGAGAAGTCGGACGCCTTCCTCACCCTGCCCGGCGGGCTGGGCACCCTGGACGAGCTGTTCGAGGTGTGGACGACCGCCACCCTCGCCCTGCACACCAAGCCGATGGTGCTGGTCGACACGGACGGCTTCTACCGCCCCCTGCTCGACTGGCTCACCACCCTCACGGACCGCCACTTCCTCAAGCCGGCGGGCCAGGACCTCCTCCTGGTGGCCGACACCATCTCCGCCGCCCTGACCACCCTGGAATCCCACCTCCCCTGACCCGCCCCCTTGCCCCTTGCCCCTTGCTCCACCCCGCCCTGCCTCCTCCCGCCCCCCGCAGGGCGAGGCTGCGGAGGGAGGGGCCGGGGCGGGGGTGGGAGGAGGCGGAGCGGGGCGGGGAGGCCCGGGGTGGGGTGAGTGTCGGTGGGGCGTGGTGGGATGGGGGGATGCAGGCGTACCGGCTGGTGCGCCGGCCTGTCGAGGCGGCCCGGGGGGACCGCCGGTCCGACGGGGCGGCGTTGGGGGGCGGTCGGCCCGAAGGGGCGGCCGGGCGGGAGCGTCGGGCCGGCGGGCCGGGCGGCGATGGCGCGCAGGCCGACCACGGCGGGCAGACCGGTCACGGCGGGTTCGACAACGGCGCGCGGCAGGGCGTTGGCGTGCGGCCGGGCGACGACGTTCGGCAGCCCGTTGGCCTGCGGCAGCGCGTTGACCTGCGGCAGGACGTCGACGTGCGGCAAGACGATGGCACGCGGCACGACGATGACACACCGCCGGGCGACGACGTGCGGGGTGGCGCGGCGGGGCTGGCGTGGGGCGACGGGTGGCGGGACGACCCGGTGCAGGCCGAGGTCGTGGCGCACACCGACGGGCCGATGCTGGTCGTCGGTGGGCCGGGCACCGGCAAGAGCAGCGTGCTGGTGGAGGCGGTCGCCGCCCGGGTGGCCGAGGGGGTCGACCCGGAGCGGGTCCTGGTGCTCACCTTCGGCCGGCGGCAGGCCACCGACCTGCGCCGCCGGATCGAGGCCCGGGTGGCCGGCGACGGGCAGCGGGTGCTGCGCGAGCCGCTGGTGCGCACCTTCCCGGCGTACGCCTACGGGCTGCTGCGCCGGGCCGCCGCCGAACGGGGCGAGCCGTCGCCGCGCCTGCTCACCGGCCCCGAGCAGGATCTGATCATCCGGGAGTTGCTGGACGTGGTCGGCGAGGAGCCCGACGACGACCCGGTCGGCTGGCCGGAGGACCTGCGGCCGGCTCTGCGTACCCGGGCGTTCGCGGCCCAGCTTCGCGACCTGCTGATGCGGGCGGCGGAGCGCGGGGTGGGCCCGGTGGAGCTGGCCCGGTTGGGCGAGCGGCTGGGCCGCGCCGACTGGCCGGCCGCCGCGCGTTTCCTGCGGGAGTACGTGGCCGTGCTCGCGCTGCGCGACGTCAGCAACCGCGGCTCGGTCGCGTACGATCCGGCAGAGCTGGTCCGGGCCGCCACCGGCCTGCTGCTCGACGACCCGGGGCTGCTGGACGCCGAGCGCCGCCGCCTCGCCCACGTCTACGTCGACGAGCTGGCCGACACCGACCCCGCCCAGCTCGACCTGCTCGCCGTGCTGGCCGGCGGCGGCAAGTCCCTGGTCGCGTTCGCCGACCCCGACTCGGCCACGTACGCGTTCCGGGGCACCGACCCGGCCGGGGTGGCCGCCTTCCCGCACCGCTTCCGCACCGCCTCCGGGGCGCCGGCCGCCCAGGTCGTGCTGACCACGTCGTACCGGGCGGGGCCGGGGCTGATCGCCGCGACCCGGCGGCTCGCCGGCCGGCTGCGTGGCCCGGCGGCCCACCGGCGGCTGCGCCCGCTGCCCGACGCCCCACCCGGCACGGTGGAGGTGCGCACCTTCCGCTCGGCCACCAGCGAGGCCGCCTGGCTGGCCCAGGCGCTGCGCGCCGCGCACCTGCTCGACGGGGTGCCGTGGTCGCGGATGGCGGTGCTGGTGCGCTCGACGGCCCGGCAGTTGCCGGCGCTGCGCCGGGCCCTGCACACGGCCGGGGTGCCGACCGTGGTGCACGGCGAGGACCTGCCGCTGCACCTCCAGCCGGCGGTCGCCCCGCTGCTGCTCCTGCTGCGCTGCGCCCTGGAGCCGGCCCGGTTGGACGAGGAGGCGGCGGTGGCGCTGCTGCACTCGCCGCTGGGCGGGGCCGACCCGCTGGCCGAGCGGCGGCTGCGCCAGGGGCTGCGGGCGCTCGCCCTGGCGATCGGTGACCGCCGCCCCTCCGGCGAGCTGATCGTCGACGCGCTGCGTGACCCGGAGGAGCTGTCCGGGATCGACCGGCACTGGGCGGAGCCGGCGCAGGCGGTGGCCGGGCTGCTGGCGATCGCCCGGGAGGCGGCCCAGCGACCGGGTGCCACCGCCGAGGACGTGCTCTGGGCGGTGTGGGACGCCAGCGGCCTGGCCGAACGCTGGGCGGGCGCGATCGCGCTCGGCCGGGCGGCGACCGGGGAGCACGAGACCGCGCGGCGGTGGCGGGCCGAGGCCGCCGACCGGGATCTCGACGCCGTGCTGGTGCTCTTCGACGCGGCGGCCCGGTTCGCCGACCGGCTGCCCGGTGCGCGCACCGAGGTCTTCCTCGACCACGTGCTCGGCCAGGATCTGCCGGCCGACACCCTGGCGCCGACGGCGGACCGGGGGGAGGCCGTCCGGCTGCTCACCGCGCACGCGGCGAAGGGGCTGGAGTGGGACCTGGTCGCCGTCGCCGGGGTGCAGGAGGGCGTCTGGCCGGACCTGCGGCTGCGCGGCAGCCTGCTCGGCTCCGAGCGCCTGGTGGACGTGCTCGCCGGCCGCGACGCCGGCGGGCACGACATCGGCGGGTACGACATCGGCCAGACCGGGCGGGCCGCCGGCGACGGCGGCCGCGGTGGGCAGGCTCCGGGCGACGGCGGGCGGGCGGTCCTCGTCGGGCAGACCTCCGCCCTGCTCGACGAGGAGCGCCGGCTCTTCCACGTGGCCGTGACCCGGGCCCGCCGCCGGCTGCTGGTCAGCGCGGTCGCCTCGGCCGCGGTGGGCGGCGACGACCACGAGGAGCAGCCCAGCCGGTTCCTGTACGAGCTGGACCCGACCCCGCCGCCGGGCGGCGACTCCGCCGGCCAGACCCCCGACGGCGGCCCGGACGGCGGTGGCGACACCGGCCCTGTGCCGAGCGGCGAAGCGGAGGCCACCCCTGTGGCGAGCGGTGGCCATGCGGGCGGCGCGGCGGGGGCCGGCACTCCGGCCGACGGCGGTGCGGAGCCTGGCCGGGGGAGTCTGCCGGTGGCCGGGCCGCCCCGGGCGCTGACCCTGCCGGCGTTGGTGGCGGAGCTGCGTACCGCCGTGGCCGACCCGGCCGCGCCCTACCACCGGCGCAGCGCGGCGGCGGCCGAGCTGGCCCGCCTCGCCGCCGCCGGGGTGTCCGGCGCGCACCCCGACGACTGGTGGGGGCTGCGCGGCCTCTCCGACGACCGGCCGCTGGTCGACGAGGGGGAGCCGGTGCGGGTCACCCCGTCGGGCATGGACAGCGCTTTGCGGTGCAGCCTGCGCTGGCTGCTGGAACGGCACGGCGGCAGCGGCCCGGCCAGCGCCGCGCAGGGGGTGGGCAACCTGGTGCACGCCGCCGCGATGCTCGCCGAGGACGCCAGCGCCGACCGGTCGGCGCTGCTGGAGTACGTGGCGGCCCGGTTCGACGCGATCGAGCTGGCCGCCCGGTGGATGGTGGGCCCCGAGCGGGAACGCGCCGAGGCGATGGTGGACAAGCTGCTGCGCTGGCTGGCGGGCAACCCGCGCCGGCTGCTGGCCATCGAGCACGAGTTCGCCGTGCGCCTGGACGACCCGCAGCGGCCCGTCGAGCTGACCGGCCGGGTCGACCGGCTGGAGGTCGACGCCGACGGCCGGCTGGTGGTGGTCGACCTGAAGACCGGCAAGTCCACCGTGGTCACCGAGCGGGAGATCGGCGAGCACCCGCAGCTCGGGGCGTACCAGGCGGCGGTCGAGGCGGGGGCGTTCGCCGAGTACGGCGACGAGTCCGGCGGGGCGGCCCTGGTGCAGCTCGGCACGGGGGCGCGCGACGCCCGGGAGCAGAGCCAGCCGGCGGCGGGGCAGGGGCCGGCGGCCGGCTGGGCGACCGCGCTGGTCCGGCGCACCGCCGATACGATGGCCGCCGCCACCTTCGCCGCGGTCGCCAACTCCAAGTGCCGGGTCTGCCCGGTGCGCACGAGTTGCCCGGTGTCCGGGCAGGGGCGCCAGGTGGTCGAGCCGCCGACCCTCCGCCGGGAGCAGCCAGAGTGAGCTTGCGAGTCGCGCAGTCGCGAACTGAGGACCTCCCGTGACCCAGCCCGCCCTGTTCAGCGCCGCCACCCCGGCGCCCCGGGCCGCCGACTCCGGCCCCCGCTACACGCCGGTCGAGCTGGCGAAGCTGCTCCGGCTGCCCGCGCCCACCCGGGAGCAGGCCGCGATCATCGCCGCGCCGGTCGAGCCGCTGCTGGTGGTCGCGGGGGCCGGCTCGGGCAAGACCGAGACGATGGCCGCCCGGGTGGTCTGGCTGGTGGCCAACGCGTACGTCCGGCCGGAGCAGGTCCTCGGCCTGACGTTCACCCGCAAGGCGGCCGGCGAGCTGGCGCACCGGGTGCGTACCCGGCTCGACCAGTTGGTGCGCCGGCTGGGGCGGCGGGGCCGTGACCCGCTCGACGACCCGCTGGCCGGCGAGCCGACGGTGTCCACCTACCACTCGTACGCGGGGCGGATCGTCACCGAGCACGGGCTGCGCGCCGGGTACGAGCCGACCACCCGGCTGCTCACCGAGGCGTCCCGCTGGCAGCTCGTGGACCTGCTGGTGCGCAACTACGACGGCGACATGACCGGCGTGGACCGGATGCCCAGCACGATCACCGACGCGGTGCTGGCCCTGGCCGGCGAGCTGGACGAGCACCTGGTCGACCCGGACGCCCTGGCCGCCTGGACGGGCCGGTTCTTCGCCGACGTGCAGTCCCGCCCCGGCCGGGTCTACGCCGACGTGCGCAAAGCGCTCGCCCTGCAGCAGACCCGGCTGAAGCTGCTGCCGCTGGTCCGCGCGTACGGCCGGCGCAAGGACGACTTCGAGGCGATGGACTTCGCCGACCAGCTCGCCCGGGCGGCCCGGGTGGCCCGGGACCACCCGGCGGTCGGGGCGATCGAGCGGGACCGGTTCCGGGTGGTGCTGCTCGACGAATACCAGGACACCAGCCACGCGCAGGTGGTGCTGCTCAACGCGCTGTTCGGCGGCGGTCACCCGGTGACCGCCGTCGGCGATCCCTGCCAGTCGATCTACGGCTGGCGCGGGGCCAGCGCGGGCACCCTGGACCGCTTCCCGGCCGAGTTCGCCCGCGTCGACGGCACGCCCGCCGCCGTGCTGGGGCTCACCACGAGCTGGCGTAACCGCCCGGAGATCCTGGGGGTGGCGAACGCCCTGGCCACGCCGCTGCGGGCGGCGGGGGCCCGGGTGCCGGAGCTGCGCGCCGCGCTGAGCGTCGCCGACCCGATCGGCCACCGCACGCCGGGTGGCCTGGCCGCCGGCACCGTGCACTGCGCTCTCCTGCCGACGTACGCCGACGAGGCCGACTGGATCGCCGACAGCGTTCTCGCGGCGTGGCGGGGGGCGGCGGGGATGCCGGGCGCGCTGCCCGAGCACGTACCGGTGCCGTTGCGGCCCACCACCGCCGTGCTGGTGCGGCTGCGCAGCCAGATCCCGGCGCTGGCCACGGCGCTGCGCGCCCGGGGGCTGCCCGTCGAGGTGGTGGGGCTGGGCGGCCTGCTGGACACCCCCGAGGTGCGGGACGTGGTGTGCACCCTGCGGGTGCTGGCCGACCCGACCGACGGGGCGGCGCTGCTGCGGCTGCTCACCGGGGCGCGTTGGCGGATCGGGCCGCGCGACCTGGTGGCCCTGCACCGGCGGGCCCGGTCGATCGCCGCCCAGCGTCGCCGGCTCGCCGCCGGGGACGAGCCGGAGGTCGCCGTGGACCTGCTCGACGAGGCCACCCTCGTGGAGGCGCTGGCCGACCTCGGGCCGGCCCAAACGTACTCCGACCAGGGCTACGCGCGGCTGCGCGCGTACGGCGAGGAGCTGGCCCTGCTGCGCTACCGGCTGGACCAGACGCTGCCGGAGCTGATCGCGGACGTGGAGCGGACCATCGGCCTGGACGTGGAGGTGGCGGTGCGGGCGGGCCGGGACGGCACCGGCGACGCCGGCCTGGCCCGGGGCCACCTGGACGCCCTCGGCGACGTGGCGGCCCGGTTCAGCGGTGAGTCCCCGGCGGCGACCCTGTCGGGGTTCCTCGCCTACCTGGCCGCCGCCGAGGACGAGGAGCGCGGCCTCGCCCCGGGCGAGGTGGAGGTGGTCGACGGCGCGGTGCAGATCCTCACCGCGCACGCCGCGAAGGGCCTGGAGTGGGACGTGGTGGCGGTCGCCGGCCTGAGCCGGGGCGTCTGGCCGGGGCCGGTGCGCAACTCCGACCACTGGCTGGGCGGGCTGGGGGTGTTGCCGTTCCCGCTGCGCGGGGACGCCGACGGGCTGCCCGAGCTGGGCCTGGCCGACGCCGCCGACCAGCGCGCGGTGGCGCGGGCGCTGGCCGACTTCACCGACGCGTGGCGGGCGCACGACGAGCGGGAGGAGCGCCGCCTGGCGTACGTGGCGGTGACCCGCCCCCGGCGGCTGCTGCTCTGCTCCGGCTACTGGTGGGGCGAGGGGACGAAGCGCCCGCGCGGCCCGTCGGCGTTCCTGCGGGAGGTGTACGACGCGTGCTCCGGCGGCGACGGGCTGCTGGTGGACCGGTGGGCTCCGGAGCCGGCCGGTGACGCGGTGAACCCGACCTCGGAGGTGGTGCTGCGCGCCGAGTGGCCGGCCGATCCGCTGGGCGGTCGCCGTCCGGCGCTGGCCGAGGCCGCCGCGCTGGTGCGCCGCTTCCTCGCCGACCCGGACGCAGAACCGATCGCCCCGGGTGCAGGCCCGGCCGCCCCCGGTGGCGAGGCCGCCGTCCCGGGTGGACGCTCCGGCCGCGCCGGCGACGAGCGGGGGCCGGTCGTCGCCGAGGACCCGGAGGTGGCGCGCTGGCGGCGGGAGGCCGACCTGCTCCTCGCCGAGCGGGCCGAGCTGGTCGCCGGGGCGGGGGCGGTCGAGGTGGTCCTGCCCGGGCAGCTTTCCGTCACCCAGCTGGTGGCGCTGCGCCGCGACCCGGGTGAGCTGGCCCGCGCCCTGCGCCGGCCGATGCCGAGCGCGCCGAACCCGTACGCCCGGCGGGGCACCGCGTTCCACACCTGGCTGGAGCAGCGCTTCGGCGCGGACCGGCTGCTCGACGTGGACGAGCTGCCCGGGGCGGCCGACGCCGACGCCGCGCCGGACGAGGCTCTCGCGGAGTTGCAGGCGCGCTTCCTGGCCGGAGAGTGGGCGCAGCGGGTGCCGGTGGAGGTGGAGGTGCCGTTCGCCACGGTGATCGCCGGGGTGGTGGTGCGGGGCCGGATGGACGCGGTGTTCGCCCGGCCGGGCGGGCGGTTCGACGTGGTGGACTGGAAGACCGGGCGGCAGCCGGTCGGGGTGGAGGCCGAGGCGGCGGCGGTGCAGCTCGCCGTCTACCGGCTGGCCTGGGCCGAGCTGGCCGGGGTGCCGGTCGACCGGGTCGGCGCGGCCTTCCACTACGTGCGGGACGGGGTGACCGTCCGCCCGGCGGACCTGCTGGACGCCGATGGGCTCACCGCGCTGGTCGCGGGCGTGCCGGAGGCCGGCCGCGGCCACGTCGCCACGGGCGCCGACGCCCCGGCGGCCGGGGCGCGGCCAAGAATTTCCGGGTGACGGGCGACAAGATCCGTGCTAGCCTTGCTGCGTTGCAGTTATGGTTCCCAGAGACTCTGTGTGCGCCTGGCGGATTGTGGCCCCAGGCGCTCTTTGTTGTGTCCGGAGTTCTCCGGGCGGGGCGACCAGAAGCGACAGGCGATTCGCGCATCCCGCGCGGAGCGCTCCTCTTCGGGCCCGCAACAGGTGCGGGTCCGACGTTCCGTCAAGGAGACGAAACACATGGCAATTGGCACCGTCAAGTGGTTCAACGCTGACAAGGGCTTCGGCTTCATCACCCCGGACGGCGGCGGCGCCGACGTCTTCGCCCACTTCTCGGCGATCCAGACCTCCGGCTACCGGAGCCTGGACGAGAACCAGCGGGTCGAGTTCGAGATCACCCAGGGCCAGAAGGGCCCGCAGGCGGAGAACATCCGCCCGCTCTGATCTCCGGCACCCGTTCCACCCGTAACATCCGTCGCGCCCTCCGGGCGTGACGACGTGGCCGGTCCGCCCCTCGTGCGGCGGGCCGGCCACGACCCCATTCGGTTCGTGCTTGTGAGTCCCGGCGGCCCCGCCGCCGGTCGACAGCGCCATCCCGGCGCCCTCCCTCGACACGTGCCGCGTCGAGGAAGGCTTCGCCATGACCACCGTTCTGCCCTCTTTCTCTGCCACCGGCCTGGCGCCCGCGCTGCTCGCCGAGCTGACCGCGCAGGGCATCACCGAGCCGTTCCCGATCCAGTCGGCGACGCTGCCGGATTCGCTGGCCGGCCGGGACGTGCTCGGCCGGGGCCGCACCGGCTCGGGCAAGACCCTCGCCTTCGGGCTGCCGCTGCTGCACCGCACCGCCGGCCGCCGCGCTCGCCCCGGGCGTCCGCTGGCGCTGGTGCTGGTGCCGACCCGTGAGCTGGCCCAGCAGGTCACCACCGCGCTCGCCCCGTACGCCCGGGTGCTGGGGCTGCGCGTCGCCACCGTGGTCGGCGGCCTGTCGCTGGGGCGGCAGGCGGACGCGCTGCGCGCCGGTGCCGAGGTGGTCGTGGCCACCCCCGGCCGGCTGCACGACCTGATCAACCGCGGTGACGCCCGGCTCGACCAGGTGGCCGTGACGGTGCTGGACGAGGCCGACCAGATGGCCGACATGGGCTTCCTGCCGCAGGTCACCAAGCTGCTGGAGCAGGTGGCCGGCGACGGCCAGCGGATGCTCTTCTCCGCCACCCTCGACGGCGGCGTGGACAAGCTGGTCCGCCGGTTCCTCACCGACCCGGTCTCGCACTCCGTCGACCCCGGCACGGCCACGGTCACCGCGATGACCCACCACGTGCTGCACGTCGAGGCGGAGGACAAGCCGGCCACGCTGACCCGGATCGCGGCCCGCGAGGGCCGCACCATCCTGTTCATGGGCACCAAGCACCGCGCCGACCGGCTGGCCCGCCAGCTGCTGGCCAAGGGCGTGCGGGCCGCCGCCCTGCACGGCGGCAAGTCCCAGCCGCAGCGCACCCGGATCCTGGAGCAGTTCCGCACCGGTCAGGTGACCGCGCTGGTCGCCACCGACGTGGCGGCCCGGGGCATCCACGTCGACGGCCTCGACATGGTGGTCAACGTCGACCCGCCGACCGAGGCGAAGGACTACCTGCACCGGGGTGGGCGCACGGCGCGGGCCGGCGAGTCGGGGACCGTGGTCACCCTGGTCCTGCCCGAGCAGCGCCGGGAGGTGTCCCGGCTGATGGCCACCGCCGGCATCCGGCCGCAGGCCACCCAGGTCCGCCCGGGCGAGGAGGCGGCGCTGGCCCGGGTCACCGGTGCCCGCGAGCCGTCGGGTGTGCCGGTGACCGTCGTCGCCCCGCCGCCGCAGCGGTCCGCCCCGGCGGCATCCGGCCGGGGCTCCCGGTCCGCCCGCGCCGCCCACGGCACCGCCGCGTCCGGCGGCACGCCCCGTTCCGCCGGTGCCCAGGGGGACACCCCGGCCGGCCGTGACGCGGCGGGCGGTGACGGGCGACGCACCGGGCACCGCGCGTCGGGCCGGTCGCGTCGCCCGCGTCGCCCGCGTTCCGCCTGACCCGTCGCCGCCCGGAGGGGCCGTGCTCCGGCTCCTGGCTGCCCCACTCGCCGGTCGTGGACCGCGCCCCGGCTCCTGGCTGAGTCGATAATCAGGCTACTGAGTCGGGAATCAGGCAGGCGCGGGTCCGATCGGTGACTGTCGCCCGCGCGCCTGGTGGAAGATGCTAGCTGTGGGGGAACACGGCCGGTGGGGACCGGCCTTGCTGGGGGGAGGAAGACCATGACGGGCGACGTCGAGTCGGGGGCGGCACGGGAGCTGCTGGTGGTGTTGGCGGTCGCGGGGGCGGGGCTGCTGCTCGCCACGGCGGCGGCCTTCTCGCCGTGGCATCCCACCCGCAGTGCCCGACAGCCCGCCGGGGTGGTGGGGCTGCACAACCCGGACGGGGCGGACGCGAAGCTCACCGGCGCCGTCATCGGGGTGACCGACCGGTCCGCCGGCTGATCCCGCACCTCCGACTGCCGGGGTGGTGCTGCCGGCCGGCGCCCAGTCGGGGAGCCCGTGCCGCCCAGCCCGCTGAGCCGGCACCGCCTCGCCGGTGGACCGGCCGGTCAGGCCCCGCCGACCGGGTCGGCGACGGGCGCGGCGGCGGCCCCGGCCGTCGCCGCGGCCCCGTCCCGGGCGGCCGGCTCCCGGCCCTCACCGGTGAGCAGGTCGGCCAGGGTCGTCCGGTCCACCACCAGGGCGATCGCCCCGTCGACCGCCAGCCACACGTCGCGCAGTCCGGCGGCCACGCCGTGATAGCCGGCGACCTCGGCCGGCAGGCCGCGCACCGAGGTGAGCGACCCGCCGACCGCGCGGAGCACGTCTCCGACGCTGATCTCGGTTGCCGGCCGGGCCAGGGCGTAGCCGCCGTCGGTGCCCCGGTGGCTGAACAGCAGCCCGGCCCGCCGCAGGTCGAGCAGGATGCCCTGGAGGAAGCTCAGCGGGATGGCCTGGCTCTCCGCCAGGGCCGCCGCCTTGGCCAGTTCGCCGCCGGGCGCGGGGCCCGGGCCGCGGGCCGTGGCGGCGACGGCCAGCATGGCCCGGAGCGCGTAGTCGCTGCGCGCGGAGACGTACACGTCACTGCCCGGCCTGGTCCAGCACGCCCCAGCGGCGGCGGATCGCCCTGTCCGCCGCCCCGAACGCGGCGTCGACCCCGAGGCCGACGACCAGGATGACAATCATCGTGGAGAGCAGCCAGGGCGCGTCGGCCAGTTCCCGGGCGTACGTCAGTTGCGCGCCGAGCGAGGTCTGCGAGATGCCCACCACGATCAGCTCGCCGGCCATCAGGCTGCGCCAGGAGAACGCCCAGCCCTGCTTCAGCCCGGCGACGATGGCGGGCAGGGCGGCCGGGGCGATGACGTACCGGTAGAGGTTGAACCCCCGGGCGCCGAGGTTGCGCCCGGCCCGCTGCAGCAGCGGCGGCACGTAGTCCACCCCGCTGATCACCCCGTTGGCGATGGACGGGGCCGCGCCGAGCACCACGACGAAGAAGATGGCCTTCTCGCTGAGCTCGAACAGCAGGATCGCCAGCGGGAACCAGGCGATCGACGGCATGGTCTGCAACGCGGTGATCATCGAGCCGATGGCCGCCCGCAGCACCCGGAACCGGGCCACGGCGAGGCCGAGCAGCAGGCCGACGCCGACGGAGAAGACGTACCCGAGGGCGGCCCGGCGCAGGGTGGTGACCAGGCCGTCCCAGAGCTGCGGCCCGCTGGCCTGACGGACCAGCTCCTGCCAGACCGGGCCGGGCCCGGGCAGCGAGTACGGCGGCCAGATCTCCGCCCACACCACGACCTGCCAGACGGCGATGGCGATGGCGAGCGCGGCCAGCTTCGGCCAGGTGGACGCCCAGAGGGTCGCGGCCCGGGTGGTCGTCTTCTGCCGGCCGGCGATCTCCAGCGCATCGAGCCCGGAGATCTCCGCGTCGGCGCGCGCCTCGGCGATCGTGTCACTGGCCATGGCGGCCCACCTCCGTACGGAGCCGGTCGGTGACGTCGGCGGCGATCGACGCGATCTCCGGGGAGTCGATGCGTCGGGGCCGGGGCACGTCGACCCGGGTGGAGTAGATGATCCGGCCGGGCCGGCTGGACAGCAGGATGATCCGGTCGGCGAGCCGCGCCGCCTCCCGGACGTTGTGGGTCACGAAGAGCACGGTGAGCTTGCGCTCGGCCCAGATCCGCTCCAGCTCGTCGTGCAGGATGTCCCGGGTCATCGCGTCGAGCGCGCCGAACGGCTCGTCCATCAGCAGGACCGGGGTGTCCAGGGCGAGGGTGCGGGCGAGCGCGACCCGCTGCCGCATGCCGCCGGAGAGCTGGTGCGGGCGCTTGCGGCCGAACTCGGCCAGGTGCACCGTGCGCAGCAGCTCGGCGACCCGTTCCCGGCGCTGCGCCCGGGGCAGCCGGCGCAGCTTGAGCGGCACGTCGACGTTGCCCTCGACGGTGAGCCACGGGAAGAGGGCGGACTCCTGGAACATCAGGCCGGGGTTGACCCCGTCGCCCAGCTCGATCCGCCCGCCGCTGACCTTGTCGAGGCCGGCGACCAGGTTGAGCAGGGTGCTCTTGCCGCAGCCGGAGGCGCCCACGAGGCAGACGAACTCGCCGGGCGCGACGTCGAGGGAGACCCCGTCCAGGGCGAGGACGGCGTGCTCGCCCTGCCCGTACACCTTGGTCACGCCGTGCAGCGCGACCGAGCCGGTCGCGCTGCGTGGCGTCGTCGTGGTCGACGTCATGGTTGGGTGACCTCGGGCTTGCCCTGGGTCTTGAGCACCTCGTTGAGGTACTTCAGGTCGTAGAGCCCGTCGAGGCTGACCGGCTGGGTCAGCTCGACGGCGACGGCGTGGTCCAGGCCGGCCTTCAGCGAGGAGGCGATGGGGTCGTTGGTGAACTCCAGCGTCGGCCACGCCTGCTTGATGAGCTTGACGTCCAGCGGCTTGCCGGTGATCTTGCCGATGTGGTCGGAGATGGCCTGCTGCGACTCGTCGGGCTTGGTGTTGACGAACTCGTTGGCCGCCACCTGGCCCTCGACCAGCTTCTTCACCACGTCGGGGTGGGCCTTGAGGAACTTGGTGGAGACGATCAGGTTGGTGATGACGAACTTCTTGTCCGGCCACAGGTCGCGCTCGTCGACGAGCACCTTGCCGCCGGCGTTGACCAGCCGGGAGACGAACGGCTCGGGCACCCACGCCCCGTCGATCGTCCCGCTGTTGAACGTCTCCACGGTCTGGGCGTTCTCCTGGGGGACGACCTTGACGTCGCCGCCGCCCTCCTTGGTGGCGGTGAGCCC
Source organism: Micromonospora haikouensis (assembly GCF_900091595.1). GTDB lineage: Bacteria > Actinomycetota > Actinomycetes > Mycobacteriales > Micromonosporaceae > Micromonospora > Micromonospora haikouensis. The sequence goes on along the minus strand of NZ_FMCW01000005.1, from coordinate 176,667 downwards.
CTTCTCTTTGAGCCAGTAGCGCAGCGCCACGTCCTGGGTGTTGCCGAGCTGCGGGGTGGCGATCTTCTTGCCCTTGAGCTGCTCGACGGAGGTGATCTCCGGCTTGACCACCAGGGCCACACCGCCGGACGCCGCGCCGGAGATCACCCGGACCGCCTCGCCCTTGGACTTGGAGAACGCGTTGACCGTCGGGTTGGGACCGATGTACGTCGCGTCGAGCGCGCCGGAGAAGATCGCCTCGATGGCGGCCGGGCCGGCGTTGAAGGTCTTCGTCTCCAGCTTGACGTCGCCGCCGAGCTTCTCGGCGAAGATGCCCTTCTCCACCCCGACGACGGCCGGGGCGTGGGTGATGTTGGGGAAGTAGCCCAGCCGGAGCGTGACCGGGCCGGAGCCGCCCGCGGCCGCGCCGTCGTCCTCGCCGCAGGCGGCGGTGGCTCCCAGGGTCGCCGCGCCCAGCACGGCGAGGGCGGCCAGGGTCACCGTCCGACGGAGGGGTAGCCGTCTCATCGTATGTCCAATCCGCAGTATTCCTACTTAGTTGGTAGGAAGACTGGGGCAGCGTTCCGGCGGCGTCAAGAGTCGTCCACATCGCGGGATTCGCGCTCGGGATTATTCCCGGTTTTCCTACCTTCTTGCTAGGTTTGGTCGACGTGACCTACCACTGGTTCCTCCCCACGTCCGGCGACGGGCACCAGGTCGGCGCCGCCACCGTCACCGCCGGCGCGGCCCGGCACGAGCGGGCCGCCACCGTCGGCTACCTGGCCGAGGTCGCCCGGGCCGCCGAGGCGGCCGGCTTCGCCGCGCTGCTCACCCCGGTCGGCTCCGGCTGCCCCGACCCGTGGATCGTCTGCGCCGCCGTCGCCCAGCACACCGACCGGATCGGCATGCTGGTCGCCGTGCGGACCGGGTTCGCCCTGCCCACGCTGGTCGCCGCCCAGGCCGAGGCATTCCAGGCCGTCTCCGGCGGGCGGCTCGCGCTCAACGTCGTCACCGGCGGCGACCCCGCCGAACAGCGGGCGTACGGGGACTTCCTCGACCACGACGACCGGTACGCGCGCACCGGCGAGTTCATCGACGTGCTCCGCCGCACCTGGCGCGGTACCCCGTTCGACTTCACCGGCGCGCACTACCGGATCGCCGGCGGCGGCCTGACCGCCCCGCTGACCGAGCCGCCGCCCGTCTACCTGGGCGGGGCGTCCCCGGCCGCCGAGGCGGTGGCGGCGCGGCACGCCGACGCGTACCTCATGTGGGGTGAGCCGCCGGCCGCGATCGCCGCCCGGGTGGCCCGGGTGCGGGCCCTGGCCGCCGAGCGGGGCCGCACCCTGCGCACCGGCTTGCGGCTGCACGTCATCGCCCGGCCGACCGCGGGCGAGGCGTGGGCCGAGGCGGACCGGCTGCTGGCCGGGATGAGCCCCGAGCGGATCGCCGCCGCGCAGGCCCGGTTCCACCGGATGGACTCCGTCGGCCAGGCCCGGATGGCCGCCCTGCACGGCGGGTCCGCCGACGCGCTCACCGTCGCGCCGAACCTGTGGGCCGGGATCGGCCTGGTCCGCGAGGGCGCGGGCACCGCGCTCGTCGGCAGCTACGCCGAGGTCGCGGCCAGAATCGACGAGTACGCCTCGCACGGCGTCGACGAGTTCGTGCTGTCCGGCTGGCCGCACCGGGAGGAGGCCGAGCGGGTCGGCGCGGAGGTCCTGCCCCGGGTGGCCGCCGTCGCACCCGTGGGCTGACCCGACGCGCTAGGGTCGACCCGTGGCGGCGCGGAGATCCAGAATTCCAGCGACGAAGTACCCGGTCGAGCGGTTCACCCTCGACAACGGCCTGCGGGTGGTGCTCACCCCCGACCGCAGCGCACCGGTGATCGGGGTGGCGGTCGTCTACGACGTCGGCATCCGCTCCGAGCCCGAGGGGCGCACGGGCTTCGCCCACCTCTTCGAGCACCTGATGTTCCAGGGCTCGGAGAACCTGGAGAAGCTGGCCCACTTCCGGCACGTGCAGGGCGCGGGCGGCACCTTCAACGGGTCGACCCACCACGACTACACGGACTACTACGAGACGCTGCCGAGCAACGCCCTGGAGCGGGCGCTGTTCCTGGAGGCCGACCGGATGCGCGGCCCCCGGCTGACCGAGGAGAACCTGCGCAACCAGGTCGACGTGGTCAAGGAGGAGATCCGGGTCAACGTGCTCAACCGGCCGTACGGCGGGTTCCCCTGGCTGACCCTGCCGCCGGTCATGTTCGACACGTTCCCCAACGCGCACGACGGCTACGGCTCCTTCGACGACCTGGAGTCCGCGACCGTCGACGACGCGGCCGACTTCTTCCGCCGCTACTACGCCAGCGGCAACGCCGTCCTCGCGATCAGCGGGGACGTGGACGTGGCCGAGGCCACCGCGCTGGTGCAGCGGCACTTCGGCGACGTGCCGGCCCGGCCCGCCCCCGACCGCCCCGACTTCGCCGAGCCCGACCTGACCGCCGAGCGGCGCTCGTCGTACACCGACGCCCTGGCCCCGCTGCCGGCGGTGGCCTCGGCCTGGCGGGTGCCCGATCCGATCACCGACTTCGCCGGCTACCTGCCCTACGTGGTGCTCGCCGAGGTGCTTACCGACGGCGACGCGTCCCGGCTGGTCGAGCGGCTCGTCCAGCGGGACCGCGCGGTCACCAGCCTCGGCGGGTACGTGGGCTTCATGGGCGACCCGTTCGACGTGCGCGACCCCACCGCCCTGCTGCTCCAGGCGCACCTGCCGCCCGGCGGGGACGTCGACAAGGTGCTGCGCACCGTCGACGAGGAGCTCGACCGGCTGGCCACCGACGGCCCGACCGACGGCGAGCTGGCCCGCACCCAGGCCCGGATGGCCACCCACCTGCTGCGCGACACCGACGCGGTGCTCGGCCGCGCGCTGCGGATGGCGGTGCTGGAGCAGCAGCGCGGCGAGCCGGGGCTGCTCAACGACCTGCCCCGGCTGGTCGGCGAGGTCACCGACGAGCAGGTCCGGGCCGCCGCCGCCACCCTGCGGCCGGAGCGCCGCGCGTCCATCGAGGTTGTTCCTGGGGGTGCCCGATGAGTGTGGCAGACGTGTCGCCGCGGGCGTTGCCGCCGCTCGGCCCGAACCGCAGGCTCAAGCTGCCCAAGCAGGCCGAGCGGAGGCTCGGCAACGGGCTGACCGTCATCGCGGTACGCCGCCCGGCCGTCCCCCTGGTCGAGCTGCGGCTGTGGATGCCGACGGGCCGGACCCACCTGGCCCGGGGGGCGATGCTCGCGCAGACCATGCTCTCCGGCACGCAGTCGATGACCAGCGTGCAGATCGCCGCCGAGCTGCAGGCGGTCGGCGGCGGGCTGTCGGCCGGCATCGACCCGGACCGGCTGATGCTCTCCGGCGCGGGCCTGGTCACCGGGCTGGACCGGATGCTGGAGATCCTGGCCGACGTGCTGACCGGCGCGACGTACCCGGGTCAGGAGGTCGGCACCGAGCGGGACCGGCTGGTCGACCGCATCCAGGTGGCGCAGAGCCAGCCGGCCCACCTGGCCCGCACCGCCCTGCTGCGCCGGGTCTACGGCAAGCACCCGTACGCGGTGCAGACCCCCGAGCCGGAGCAGGTGCGCGCGGTCCGGCCGGCGGCGCTGCGCCGGCTGCACGCCGAGCGGGTGCACCCGGCCGACGCGGTGCTGGTGCTGGTCGGCGACGTGCAGCCCGAGCGGGCCCTGGACGCCGCCGAGAAGGCCCTCGCCGCCTGGAACGGCGCTGGCCACACCGCCGAGCTGCCGCCCGCCCCGCCGCTGGAGCCGGGCCCGCTGCTGCTGGTCGACCGGCCCGGGTCGGTGCAGTCGTCGCTGCGCATCGCCCTGCCGGCGGTGCCCCGCACCCACCCCGACCACGCCGCGCTGCAACTGGCCAACCTGCTCTTCGGCGGCTACTTCTCCTCCCGCTGGGTGGAGAACATCCGGGAGGACAAGGGCTACACGTACGGGCCGCACTCGCTGGTCGAGCACTCGGTGGCCGGGTCGGTGCTGGTCGCCGGCGCCGAGGTGGCCACCGAGGTGACCGGGCCGGCGCTGCTGGAGACGACGTACGAGCTGGGCCGCCTCGCCACGCTCCCGCCGAAGCCGGACGAGCTGGAGCAGGCCCGCCAGTACGCCCTCGGCACCCTCCAGCTCGGCATGTCCACCCAGGCCGGGCTGGCGTCACTGACCAGCGCGTACGCGGGCAGCGGGCTGCGCCTGGAGTTCCTCGCCGAGCACGCCGCCCGGCTGGCGAAGGCCACGGTCGACGACGTGGCCGAGGTGGCCCAGCGCTACCTGGCCCCGGCCCGGGCGGTCACCGTGGTGCTCGGCGACGCCGAGCGGGTCGCCCCCGCGCTGTCGGCCCTCGCCCCCGTCCGCACCGAGCCGGTCCGGCCGTGACCGTCGGGGGCGGGCCGGCCCGGGGCGGGGGCGGGGAGACCGCCCCGCCGCTGGCCCGGTCCACTCTGGACCGGGCCGCGCACCGGCGCACCGACCCGCAGTGGCTGGCCGAGGCGTGGGAGCGGGCCCGGGTCCTGGTGCTCGACTCCGCCGCCGACGGCCGGGCCCTGGTCCGCGCCGACGCGTCCCCGCCGGAGCTGGTGCTGCTCGGCTCGGGCGAGCTGCCCGAGGTGCCCCGCTCCGTGCCGATGTTCCTCGGCGTCGAGCCCGGCGGCGCGCCCGTGTTCGCGGTGGACTCGCCGCTGCCGGAGCTGCCGGGCACCCGGGCGGTGGGCCTGCGGGAGGTCGGGCACCTGCTGTTGGACCGCGACGCCGGCATCTTCACCGCCGCGCTGGCGCTGACCAACTGGCACGCCCGGCACGGCTACTCCTCGGTCACCGGCCAGCCGACCCGGGTCGACGAGGCCGGCTGGTCCCGCGTCGACGAGACCGGCGACCGGGTCTGGCCGCGCACCGACCCGACGATGATCGCGCTGGTGCACGACGGGGTGGCCGGGCCCGAGGGCACCTGCCTGCTCGGCAGCAACGCGGCCTGGCCGCGCACCGGGGGCGGCCTCCGCTTCTCCTGCTTCGCCGGCTACGTGGAGCCCGGCGAGTCGGCCGAGGACGCCGTCGTGCGCGAGGTCCACGAGGAGGTCGGCGTCGCGGTCGAGAACATCACGTACGCGGGCAGCCAGTCCTGGCCGTTCCCCGGCTCGCTGATGCTCGGCTTCGTCGCCCTGGCCGACCCGGCACAGCCGGTGCGTGTGGACGAGGCCGAAATCGCGTACGCCCGCTGGTTCAGCCGCCGGGAGATCGGCGCGGCGCTGGCCGGGCGGCCGGTGGCCGTCGACGGCGGCGGGCACCTGCTCCTGCCCCCGCCCTCGTCGATCGCGCTCTTCCTGATCCACCGCTGGCTCGACGGCCACTGCTGACACCGGCTCGGCTCGGCTCGTGCTCGCGGCGACCTGGCGGCGACGGCCGCGGCCGCGGCGGGTGCGGCGGGTGCGGCGGGTGCCCGACGCTCGGCCCGCAGGGGCGGCTCGTCGTCACCCTGAGTTCGCAGAATTCGCCCGCGTGGCTCCGGCGGCAACCCTGCGCTCCGCCCCCTTTGCTCTGCACCCAGATCCGCAACGGTTGCCGAAAGTAGTGGAACCATCTGGCCGCCGCCGGCCACCCCCTCGCAAAGCCTCTGATCACCACGGGTGCTGCGTGGGCGGGTGCAGAGCAAAGGGAGCGCGGGATGTGTGGCGGGGGCCGAGAGGCATGACGGAGGGTGAGATCGGCCAAAGCCCGGGAGCGCCTCGGTCGTCAGTGCGGAGAGTGAGCGGCGCAGGGGCCAGGTCAGCAGGGTCAGGTCCAGCAGCGGGCCGGGGCCAGCAGCGGGCCGGCTCCAGCGGGGCCGGGCTCAGCGGGGAGGGGCGTCGTCGAGCGGCAGCACCTTGACGCGCTGCCTGCCGCGGCGGACCGCGCCCACCGTGGACAGGGCCCGGGCCAGCAGCAGGGCGGCCTCCCGGTCCTCGGCGTGCACCACCTGGCGGCGCGGTTCGGGGGAGACGATCTCGTCGCGCACCCGGCCACCGCCGGCCCAGGCGACCGCGATGTCGACGTCGGCGGCGGCGCGGATGTCGGTGCGAACGATCAGGAACCGCATGATGGTCTCCGGATGCGACGGTGACGCACGGCACTCGGTGGAAGTTCCACGTCACTCTGTCGACACATGTTACGCGCGGCCCGCGTCCCAGCAAATGGAACGAGACGGTCGGAGCGCCGTATCCCCCGATCGGATAACGTCGCGCCGCGCGTGGTCGCGGGCCTGAACGGCAGATCGGGGCCGCCGGCTAAAGGCCGGCGGCCCCGATCGGGCCGGGACGATCAGCTCAGGTCGAACTGTCCGTCCTTCGTGCCGGCGATGAAGCCCGCCCAGCCGGCGCGGTCGAAGAGCAGCACCGGCCCGCTGCGGTCCTTGCTGTCCCGCAGCGCCACGGCCGCCGGGCCGCCGGGCAGCGGAGCCACCTCGACGCAGTTGGAGGTCTGGCTGCGGGTGCTGGTCCGCCAGGGCGCGTCGGCCAGCCGCCGGGCGAGAACGGAGGACATGTCGGGGATCTCGTTCATGGTCTGCTCCTGATTGGACTGTACCGATGGAACGAGTGGCTTCGCGCGCCCGGGCGAGCCGGTCCTCACCGATCCGTCAGGCGGTCGGAGTGCCGGCGGCGTTGGGCCGGCGCCGTTGCCGACCCGTGGGCCGCCGTGGACGGGCCTGCCGCCTCGGCCAGCCGCCCCGCCGCCTCGGCCAGCCGCCCCGCCGCCTCGAAGAGCCAGGAGGTGGTGTCCGTCGCGGAGAGCGCCGCCGAGCGCAACCACTCGAAAGCCACTTTATAGGCATTTAGGGTGTTTACCTCGGTCGACATGGCGTTGGTGAAGCCACCTTCTATCGCCAGCGTCTCCGGGTCGAGCGGGTCGGCGAACCGGTAGATCGAGAACGCGGTCGGCGGGAGATACCAGTTGCCGATCGGGGTGTCCCGCAACAGCACGTGCAGCGTGACGTGCGGCAGCATGGCCAGGTCGCACAGCTGGGCGAGCTGTTCCCGCAGCACCTCCGGCGGACCGGCCCGCCGGCCCAGCGCCGACTCCTCCAGCACCGCCGTGTAGCGCGGCGCGTCGGGATGGCTCAGCAGCGACTGGCGGGCCACCCGGGCGGCCACCTCGTCCTCCGGCGTCCCGCCGTGCTCCGACTCGCCGGCCCAGGACTCGATCTGGCGGGCGGAGACGATCCGCAGCCGGGCGTACCCGATGGTCTGCAACAGCCCCGGAACCAGGACCGGGTTGTACTCCAGGATCTCCGCGCAGCCCGCCTCCAGCTCGGCGAAGCTCCGCTGCTGCGGGGTCATCACCGAGTACTTGCGCAGCCAGCCCCGCATGTCCCCGGCCTCGCCGGTGATGCCGAGCAGCTCGTCGCGCTGCGCCTCGGTCACGCCGAAGAGGTCGAGCAGCGCGGCGACGTCGGCGGGGTCGGGGCGGCTGCGGCCGTTCTCCAGCCGGGACAGTTTCGACGCGGATGCCCAGCCGACCCGCGCGATGACCTGGTCGCCCGTCAGGCCGGCGGCTTCGCGCAGCTTACGCAGCTCAAGGCCCAACCTGCGGCGGCGCAGCACTGGGCTCGGTCCGGTAGGAGGCACGGTGTCCTCATCTCCGTCGACCGCCGCGGGACGCGACGGTAACTGTATGAAATTCGCCCCCCACGGTCAGTATGGACGGCGCGGCCGGCGTCGGGAGCCTCCGACAGGCGCGTGTCTTCCAGAAACCCGAGAACAGAAACCCTCCCCGCCCCGAGAAGAGGAACCCGATGCGCACCGTCCTGGGTCGCCCCGACTTCCGCCTGCTGTTCGGCGCACTCCTGGCCAGCATGGCCGCCGAGTCGATCCTGCTGCTCGCCCTGGCGATCTGGGTCAAGGACCTGACCGGCTCCGACGGGCTGGCCGGCGCGACCATCTTCGCGATCATCGCGCCGATGGTGCTCGCGCCGCTGGTCGGCTGGGCCGTCGACCGGTACCCCCGGCGGCCCTTCTTCGTCGCCGCGAACCTCGCCACCGCCGCCCTGCTCACCCCGCTGTTCACGGTCTCCCGGCCCGGCGACGTCTGGATCATCTACGTGGTCGCGGGCCTCTACGGGCTGTCGTACCTGACGCTGAGCGCGGCGCTGGCCGGGCTGATCCGGCAACTCGTTCCGGTCGAGCTGCTCGCCGACGCCAACGGCGTCCTGCAGACCGTGCGGCAGGGGCTGCGGCTGGTCGGCCCGCTCGCCGGGGCCGCGCTCTACGCCGCCGTCGGCGGCTGGCTGCTGACCGGGCTGGCGATGACCGGCTTCGTCACGGCCGCCGCCGTGGTCGCCCTGCTGCGCGCGCCCGAGGCCACGCCCGCCGACGGCGGGTCCCGCTGGACGGCCGAGCTGGGCGCCGGGCTGCGCCACCTGGCCGGCGAGCCGGCGCTGCGCCGCGCCTTGCTCGGCTACGGCCTCGGCTCCCTGGTGATGGGCTTCACCGAGTCGCTGATCTTCGCGTACGTCGACCAGGGCCTGCGCCGCGACGCCGCGTTCGTCGGCGTGCTGGTCACCGTGCAGGGCATCGGCGGCCTGGTCGGCGGCCTCTTCTCCGCCGCCCTGGTGCGCCGCGCCGGCGAGGTCGGCGCGCTGGCCACCGGGGTGACCCTGTTCGGCCCCGCCGCCGTCGCCCTGGCCTACCCGAGCATCTGGCTGGGGTTCGCGGCGCTGCTGCTGGCCGGGCTCTCGCTCCCGCTGATCGCGGTGGGCCTCAACACGCTCATCCAGCGCCGCACCCCGCCGGGCCTGCTCGGCCGGGTGGTCGCGGCGGCGGAGGCGCTGGTCAGCGGGCCGCAGGCGATCTCTATCGGGGCCGGCGCGCTGCTCGTCGGCGTGCTCGACTACCGGGTGCTGTTCGTGCTCGTCGGCGTGGTCACCACCGCAGCCGGCGTCTTCCTCTGGCGGGGCCGCCGGCTCTCCGCGCCGCCCGCGCCCAGCGTGCCCCGGATCCCGCTGCAACGCCGGCCCGCCGCCGGGGCCGAGCCCGAGCCGCAGGTGGCGCACCCCACCCGCTGACGCGCGAAGGTGGCCGCCCCGAGCTGCGGGGCGGCCACCTTCGGGCGGCGCGGGTCCGGCTCAGCCGGGCAGACCGGCGAGGTGCTGCTTGACCTGGGTGATCGACGGGTTGGTGAGCGCGCTGCCGTCGGCGAAGCGCAGCGTCGGGACGGTCTGGTTGCCGCCGTTGACGCTCATCACGAACTCGGCCGCCTTCGGGTCCTGCTCGATGTCGACCACCTGGTAGGCGATGCCCTCCCGGTCGAGCTGCGACTTGAGCCGGTGGCAGTAGCCGCACCACGGGGTCGAGTACATCGTCAACATGATCGCGTCCTCCAAGGTCCGTTCCGCCCGTCCGGTCAGGCCAGGCTAACCGCTGCAACATCCGGGACAGCTGAGATGATTCCTCGCTGTGGGGGTTCACTCAGGCTCGGAACGGGTGCTCGCCGGGCTGGACCCGGAGCAGCGCGCCGCGGTGACCGCCCCGGCCGGCCCGGTCTGCGTCCTGGCCGGCGCCGGCACCGGCAAGACCCGGGCGGTCACCTCCCGCATCGCCCACCGCGCCCTGACCGGCGAGGTCTCCGGCCGGCACGTGCTCGCGGTGACCTTCACCGCCCGCGCCGCCGCCGAGCTGCGGGCCCGGCTCACCGCGCTCGGGGTCGGCGGGGTGCAGGCGCGCACGTTCCACGCCGCCGCGCTGCGGCAGGTGCGCTACTTCGCGCCCCGCCTGCTCGCCGGGCGGGCGATGCCGGAGCTGCTGGACAGCAAGGCGCGGATCGTCACGCTCGCCGCCGCCCGGGTGGGCCTGCGCGCCGACCGGGCCGCCGCCCGGGACCTGGCCGGCGAGATCGAGTGGGCCAAGTCGTCCCTCGTGGAGCCGGGGGAGTACGTGATCGCCGCCGCCAAGGCGCTGCGCGACACCCCGCACGAGCCGGCGAAGGTGGCCGAGGTCTTCGTCGCGTACGAGAAGCTCAAGCGGGCCAACGGCGTGATCGACTTCGAGGACATGCTGCGCGCCGCGGTCTGGGGCATCGAGGAGCACCCGGACGTCGCCGAGCAGGTCCGGGGGCAGTACCGGCACTTCGTGGTCGACGAGTACCAGGACGTCAACCCGTTGCAGCAGCGGCTGCTGGAGGCGTGGCTCGGCGGCCGGGACGACGTGACCGTGGTCGGCGACGCCAGCCAGACCATCTACTCGTTCACCGGGGCCACCTCGGCGTACCTGGTCGACTTCCCCCGCCGCCACCGGGGGGCGACCGTCGTCCGGCTGGTCCGCGACTACCGCTCCACCCCGCAGGTGGTCGGCCTGGCCAACGCGGTGATCTCCCAGGCCCGGGGCGCCGAGGCGCGGCTGCGCCTGGAACTGGTCGGGCAGCGCCCGCCGGGCCCCGAGCCGGAGCTGCGGATCTTCACCGACGAGCCGGCCGAGGCCGCCGCCGTGGCGACCCGCTGCAAGGCCCTGGTCGACGCCGGCACCCCGGCCCGGGAGATCGCCGTGCTGTTCCGCACCAACGCCCAGTCCGAGGCGTACGAGAAGGCGCTCACCGAGGCCGAGGTGCCGTACGTGGTGCAGGGGGCCGAGCGGTTCTTCGAGCGGGCCGAGGTGCGCCAGGCGATGGTGGCGCTGCGGGCCGCCACCCGCTCGATCCCCGGCGAGACCCCGCTGCGCGACGCCGTGGTGGAGGGGCTCGCGGCGGTCGGCTGGACCCCCGACGCCGCCCCGGCCGGCGGCGCGGCCCGGGAACGCTGGGAGGCGCTCGCGGCCCTGGTGCAGCTCGCCGAGGAGCACGCGGCCAGCCCGCCCGTGCTGCCGATCGGGGAGGCCGCCGCCGTGCAGCGCCTCGTGACGCTGGCCGACTTCAACGACGAGCTGGCCCGCCGCGCCGCCGCGCAGCACGTGCCGACCGTCGAGGGGGTGACCCTGGCGTCCCTGCACTCCGCGAAGGGCCTGGAGTGGGACGCCGTCTTCCTGGTCGGGCTCTCCGAGGGCACCCTGCCCACCACGTACGCGCGCACCGCCGAGCAGGTCGAGGAGGAGCGCCGGCTGCTCTACGTCGGCATCACCCGCGCCCGGCAGCGGCTCTGGCTGTCGTACGCGGTGGCCCGGTCGCCGGGCGGCCGGGCCCGGCGGCCGTCGCGGTTCCTGCCCCAGCTCGACCGCTCCGGCGGTCCGACGGAGCGGGCCGGCGCGGCGGCGCCCAAGCGGGCCGAGCGTCGCCGCAACCAGGTGGTTTCCTGCCGGATCTGCGGCGCGACGCTGCTCGCCGGCCCCGACCGCAAGCTCGGCCGCTGCCCCACCTGCCCCTCCGACATCGACGAGGAGCTGTACGAGCGGCTGCGCGACTGGCGGGCCCGGGTGGCCGCCGCGCAGAAGGTCCCCGCGTACGTGGTCTTCACCGACGCCACCATCACCGCGCTGGCCGAGCGGCGGCCCGGCCGGGCCGAGGAGTTGATCGCGATCGCCGGCATCGGCCCCCGCAAGATCGGCCTGTACGGCGAGCCGGTGCTGGCCCTCGTGGCCGGCGCGGCGGTCGACGAAGTCTGCCCAGAGAAAACTTTGGAAATCGACCCGTAAATTCGTTTGCCCTCGCCCTGGGGCGAGGAATAGCCTCAGGACACACCTCGCGAGCAGCGCCATTCCGGCTGCTCACGGGGGTGGAGACCCAGTCGGCATCGAGGAAACGTCAGGGAGGTGGCACCAATGGAGATCTACATCAACGAGCGTCCGCTGGCGCTGCCCGCTGCCGTCGTTCCGCTGTCGGCTGTCCGGGTGGCCCCGGCCGCTCGACCGTCGGCTCCGTGGGCGCACCAGGCCCGGGTTCAGGCCGAGCTGAACCTGACCGTCGCGCCGCTCACCGAAGCCGAGGGGACCAGTGGCTTCACGGGCATGGGCATCGACGGCGCCAAGCAGCGCACTGATGTCCGCGGCGTTCCACCTCGAGGTAGACCGGTCTGATCACCAGACCAACCGGCTCACCTCGAGGCCGCGGAACCCGCTACCGGGATCCGCGGCCTCAGTTTTTTGCCCCGCCGAAGTACGTCGGAAATCCGATCCACGAGATCGAAGTGAGAGAGAGGTGACCGGGAGATGAGTCTGGCGTTGGCCCCCGTCGACCTGAGCGTCGAGCTGGAGGCGAACCTGCCCTGCCGGAAGTTCGACCCCGACCTGTGGTTCTCCGACCAGCCCGCCGAGCTGGAGTTGGCCAAGTCGCTCTGCGGGGACTGCCCGCTGCGCGTCGAGTGCCTCGCCGGCGCGGTCGAGCGGGCCGAGCCCTGGGGCGTCTGGGGCGGCGAGATCTTCGAGCGTGGCGCGGTCGTCCCGCGCAAGCGGCCCCGGGGCCGCCCGCGCAAGGAGGACGTCGCGCGGGACGCCGCACTGAAGGTCGAGGCTGAGGCGCGACTGGCGGCCAGTGGGCTGTCCGCGTCGCGTCACGCCGTCCGGTTGGCTGCCTGACACACCCGATCCGCACCACCCCCCGCCGGTGTCCACCGGCCCGAGCACATCAGAGAAGGTCGATACCCATGCTGCACATGCCCCACGGAGCCGTCGAGATGCAACTACTCCACGAAGCGTTGTCCCGGGCCCGAATGCCCCGGCCTCAGGCCGGTCGCACCACCACGAGCACTGAGGCAACCCGCACCATCCGAACCGCCCGTACCGTCGCGATGAGCAGCCGCAGCCAGTCGGCGCGCGACCTGGGCGTCTACTAACCGATCACCACACCCGCGCGGGGCGGGTCGGCCGCCGGCCGACCTGCCCCGCGTCGTCGTGCCGGCTCAGCCGGCGGTGCTCACCGTGCCGGCGCAGCCGGCCGTGCCCGTCGTGCCGGCTGAGCCGGCGGCCTCACCGCCCCGGCTCAGCCGACCGGGGCGAAGCCCGGCAGCCAGCGCTCCAGGATCGACCGGTAGGGCGCCTTCGCCTCCAACTGGCACAGCACCCCGATCGAGCCGAGCGTCACCCGGTGGATCAGCAGGTACGACGGCGGCAGGTTCAGCTGCCGGCTGAGCTGGTACGCGGGCGAGCGCGGGCTGGCCAGCCGGGTCGCCTCGGCCCGCAGCCAGGCCCGGGTGAACCGGAACTCCTCCTCGGCCACCGGGTCCAGCATGGGCCGGATGAAGTCGAGCACGGCCTGGGCGTCGATCTGCTCCGTCCGGCTGACGAAGCCCTCCTCGCGCAGCCCGTCGACCACCGCGTCCGCCTCGCCGCGCAGGGCCAGCCCGGCCAGCCGGCCGATCGGCTCGGGCGTGCCCTCCGGCATGCGGGCCACCGCGCCGAAGTCGATGACGCCGAGCCGGCCGTCGGGCAGCAGCCGGAAGTTCCCCGGGTGCGGGTCGGCGTGCAGCAGCCCGGCGCGGGCCGGCGCGGACAGGTGCAGGATCGCCATGAGCCGCCCGGCCTCGTCGCGCTGCTCTTCGCTGCCCTCGCGGATGATCTCGGCGAGCGGCGTGCCCTCGATCCACTCGGTGACCAGCACCCGGGGGGTGGCGGTGAGCACCGTCGGGATGAAGATCTCGTCGTCGCCGGCGTACGCGGCGGCGAAGGCACGCTGGGACTCGGCCTCCAGCTCGTAGTCCAGTTCCTCGGTGATCCGCTCCCGCAGCTCGACCAGCAGCGGCTTGACGTCCAGACCCGGCTGGATCGCGCGGAACATGCCGCCCAGCCGGGAGAGCTGCTTGAGGTCGGCCAGCAGCGCGTCCCCGGCCCCCGGATACTGGATCTTGACCGCGACGTCCCGGGGCGCGCCGTCGTCCGGGTCCCGCCACACGGCCCGGTGCACCTGGCCGATGCTGGCCGCGGCGGCCGGGGTGTCGTCGAAGGAGACGAAGCGTTCCCGCCAGGCCGGGCCGAGCTGCTCGGCGAGCACCCGGTGCACGGTGGCCGCGGGCAGCGGCGGGGCGGCCTCCTGGAGCTTGGTGAGGGCCTGCCGGTACGGGGCGGCGATCTCCTCGGGCAGGGCCGCCTCGAAGACCGACAGCGCCTGGCCGAACTTCATCGCCCCGCCCTTGAGCTGGCCCAGCACGCTGAACAGCTGCTCGGCGGTGCGTTGCTGGATCTCGGCGGAGATCACGTCGGACGCCAGCCCGGTGACGCGCTTGCCCATGCCGAGGACGGTCCGGCCGGCGAAGCCGAGCGGCAGAGCGGCGAGCTTGGCGGTCCGGGACACGGCCCGGCGCGGGATGTCGGTCACCCGGCCATTGTTACCGACTCGGCGGCCTTGCGGCTGCTCCGCTGCCGGGCCGGGGCCGTCCGCCCCCGGATCGTGGCGGTCCGCCCCCGGATCGTGGTCGCCCGTGTCGCCGCCGGGCAGGGCCCGCCGGGTGGATCAGCGGCGCGGCCCGGCAGGGCGGCCCGGCACGGCGGCCCGTCGCGTGGGGGCGGCGCGTGGGTCAACGGCTCGACCCGGCCCGGTGGCCCGGCGCGATGGCCCGGCGCGGTGGCCCGGCGCGTGGGCGGCCGGAACGGGGGCGGGAGTCAGCGGCTCGGCCCGGCGCAACGGCAGGACGGGTGGGGCGGCCAGGTCCGCCGGCGTAGCCGGCCCGGTCCGGCGACCTGCACGGCGCAGCCGAGGGTCTCCGGGGTGCCGCCGTCGAGGTGTGCCAGCGCCTCGGCGGCGGCGTACCCGGCTGCGGCGAGCAGGGTCGCCGCGCCGCCGGCCTGGTCCGGGGTGTCGGTGGCGAGCTGGGCGGCGAGCGTCGGCCAGCCCGGGTCCCGGTCCGTCCGGTGCAGGTCGACGCAGCGCAGGCAGGGCCCGATCGGCGGACGGACCAGCGGCCCGACCGTGGGCACCCCCTCGCGGAGGCCGAGCAGCAGGTGCGGCTGACGACGCTGGGCGAAACCGGCCGCGACGAGGGCCGCCGGCCGGTCGAGGCCGAGCAGGAGCACGAGATCGGGTCGACCGCCGCGCAGCGGGCGGGTGGCGGTGCCGGGGGCGACCCGGTCCACCGCGTCGCGTACGGCGGCGGCGAGCGGCCGGCCCAGGTCGGCGGCGGCGAGACCCGTGCCCACCAGGTCGGCCGGGCACACCGGCCCGGCCAGGTCCGGGCGTACGTGCCCGACCCCGGCCTGGGCGAGCGCGACGGCGACCGGTGCGCCGAGCCGTCCGGCGCCGGTGACCAGCACCCGCGCGGCGCGGCGCCGCCGCAGCACCTGGGCCGGTGTGCCGGGCAGCGCGGGCGCGGCGAACGCCAGCGCCCCGGCCTCCGCGCTGAGCCGCCGCCGCGCCGGCCCCGCGAGGTCGCGGGGCAGCAGCGTGTGCGCGGGTACGACCAGCCCGGCGGCGCACAGCGCGTCGACGAGCCCGCGCGCCTCGTCCCGTGGCACGTCGGCCCCGGCGGCGTGGGCGAGGACGAGGCGCTCGCTGCGGGTGCCGTCGAGCAGGTCGAGCACCCGGACGGCGCGGGGGTTGGCCACCTCGACGAGGACGGCCCGGCCCGGCTCCAGCCCGAGCTGGAGGGTGTGCCGGTCCCGCCAGAGGCGGGTCAGGCCGGGCAGCAGGGTGGGGCGGGGCAGCGGTTCGCGGTCCATGACGACGAATCGTGACCGAGTCCCTGCTTTCCGTCGATCGTTGTCCACAGGTGCGCACCCGCCTACGCAGGGTTATCCACAGCGAATGGCGGGTTATCCACAACTCGCCGGTAACTGTGTCGGGTGACCGACACGGGCGCGCACCGGCAACGCGACGGGGGAGGGCGACCGGTGGCCGCCCTCCCCCGTGCCGGACCCGAACGGGTCAGACCTTCGCCTTGCCCAGGATGCGGTTCACTGTTGTGCCGCACACCGGACACTTGCCCTTGGCCATGTTCATCCCGGTCTTCGAGACCTCGACGTGCCCCTCGAAGTCCCGCTTCTCCTTGCACTTGACGCAGTAACCGTTGTAGGTCTGGGCCTGGTCGGCCACGGTTGTCCTCCTCGTCTCGTCCGCCGGTCAATCCGGTTCCGGCGGGTTGCCCGGCGGCGGGCCACGGGGGGCGCCGACGCCGGGACTTCTCCGCGGCCACGCTCGTGACCGCTGGTCCGCGGACCCTACCCAGGTGCGGGCGGTTCCATGTCAGCTGTGCTTCGACACTGTGAGCAAGTCGACGTCGAGAGTGTGCATGCCGAATTACGTCGGATAAGTCAGTTTCGCGGGGACACGCCGGGTGAACCCCCTCAGATCGCCCGAGAGGCGGCCCCCGGCGGGCGGCCGGCGGCGTGATCACATACCGTGGGGCGGAGGCGCGCGGCTTCCCGACGCGGCCACCACGAACCGTGACGGAGCCCCTCCGTGACGGTCCGCAAGGTTTTTTTTCGGGACTCCTGGTCACCAACCATGACTTTCCGGGCGCGTGTCGTGGTGTTGACTCTTGCGGACCCCTGGTCAGTACCCATTAGCTTTCCTTCGTGACAGCAATCCAAGGCTGCGCGGCCCGCTGATGGCAGGGGCGCGGAAGCCGGTCGTCGAAGTACGGCGCAGCCAGCGCCGGCGACGCACGGTGTCCGCCTACCGCGACGGGGAACGGGTCGTGGTGCTGATCCCCGACCAGTTCTCCCGGGCCGAGGAGACCGAGTGGGTCGACCGGATGCTGGCCCGGCTGGCGGCCCGCGAGGGGCGCCTGGTCCGCACCGACGACGAGCTGTTCGGCCGCGCCACCCGGCTGCGCGGCCTCTACCTCGCCGAGTACGGCGACCAGGCCGTCCCGGTGAGCGTCCGCTGGGTGACCAACCAGAACGGCCGGTGGGGCTCCTGCACCCCCGCCGACCGCACCATCCGCATCTCGCACCGCATCCAGGACATGCCCGACTGGGTGATCGACTACGTCCTGCTGCACGAGCTGGCCCACCTCATCGTGCCCAGCCACAACGCCCGGTTCTGGGCGCTGGTCGGGCGCTACCCCAAGGCCGAGCGCGCCCGCGGTTACCTGGAGGGCGTGGCCGCCGCCTCCGGCACCCCCCTGACCGACTGACCCACCCACCCACCCACCCCACCCCACCTGTACCCCGCCCGCGCCCCGCCCGCGCCCGCCCCGCCACCCGCGCCCCCAGCCCGCGCCGATCTTGCAGCTGGGGCCCCGGCGAATGGTGTGAAACGGGCTTTCGGGGGGCCGAAAGTGCAAGATCGGCGCGGGAGTGGGGCTGGCGGGGCGGGCTGCGGGGCGGCGGGTGGGTGGCGGGTGGGTGGCGGGTGGGTGGGGTGGCGCAGGGTGGGGGTGCGGGGTGGGGTGGGTCTCCGGTGGGGCTCGTCTAGGGTCGGGGCGTGGCCCGACGTGTGGTGGTGGCGTTGCTCGGACCGGTGGCGTGGACGCCCCCGGGGATCGACCCGGCGGCCTGGCGGGCCGCGCTCGCCGAGGACGTGGTGGACCTGCTCGCCACCCTCCAGGAGGTCGAGACCGCGATCGCGGCCGTCCCGGCGGACCGTGCCCTGGCCGAGTCCGTCACCTGGCCGGGCATGGCCGTGTACGAGGTGCCCGCCGCCACCGGCACCGCCGTCCTCGCCGCGCTGGCCGGGGCCGGGTACGACGAGGCTGCCGTCGTCGCCGCCGACGCCCCGGACCTGCCCGGCCTGACCGTCGGCAAGCTGCTCCGCCCGCTGACCACGCGGCCGGTGGCCCTCGCCCCGGTCGAGGGCTCCGGCACCGGCCTGCTCGGCGTCGCGTCCCGGCTGCCCGTGCCCGCGTGGCTGCCCGAGGTCGACCTGGACGTCGCCCACCCGGCCGAGGTGCGCCGGGCCGCCCCGCGCCCCGGGGACGTGGCCGTCACCGCCGCCTGGCGGCGGATGCGCGGCCCAGCCGACCTGGCCGCCCTGGATCCCGCCGTGGAGGGCTGGGAAACCACCCGCGCCCTCCTCTCATCCCCCCACCCCTGACGCCCCACCCACCCCAACACCCGGCCCGCCCGCCCACCCCAACACCCGGCCCGCCCGCCCACCCCAACACCCGGCCCGCCCGCCCACCCCAACACCCAGCCCGCCCGCCCAGCCCGCGGTGATCAAGAGGTTTGCGTCATCGTGAAGATCGACTTTGACACTTTTCTCTTGATCACCGGGCCGAGGTGGGGCGGGGGCAGGGTGGGGTGGGGTGGGGTGGGTTAGGGGCGGGGTGGGGAGTCGGGGGAGTCCGGGGGTTCCGGGGTGCCGGGGGTGGGCGGGGGTTGCTCCTGGGGGCCGCCCGGGGCGGTGAAGTCGAAGGTGGCCAGCTCGTCGTCGAGGTCGAGCCGGGCCGTGGCGAACGCCACCGGGTCGGTGAAGTCGTCGTCGGAGGGGAGCAGGTCGGGGTGGCCCCAGACGGCGTCCCGGCCGGCGATGCCCCGGTGCTCGGTCAGCGCCGCCCACAGGGTCGCCGCCTCGCGCAGCCGGCGCGGGCGCAGCTCCAACCCGACCAGCGCCGCGAACGTCTGCTCGGCCGGCCCGCCGGCCGCCCGTCGACGGCGGAACGCCTCGCCGAGGCGTACGACGTTGGGCAGGCGCTCACCGGCGGCGTCGTCCACCACGTGGCAGACCCAGCCCTCCACCAGGGCGAGCGCGGTCTCCAGCCGGGCCAGCGACGCCTTCTGCGCCGGCGTGTCCTCCGGGGTGAAGATGCCCTCCAGGGCGATCGCCTGCATCGACTCCGGGTCGGTCGGGTCGACCCGGCCCATCGCCTCCTCGATCGCCTCCCGGTTGACCCGGATCCCCGAGGCGTACGTCTCGACGGCGGTGAGCACGTGCCCGCGCAGCCACGGCACGTGCTCGAAGAGCCGCTGGTGGGCCGCCTCGCGCAGGGCCACGTACAGCCGGACCTCGTCCTCGGGCAGCTCCAGGCCCTGGCCGTACACCCGGATGTTGGCCGGGATCAGCGCGGCCGTGCCGGCCGGGCCGAGCGGCAGGCCGATGTCGCCGGCGGAGAGCACCTCGGCGGCGAGCGAGCCGAGGGCCTGGCCGAGCTGCCCGCCGAAGAGCGCGCCGCCCAGCGTCGCCACCATCGACTGCATCGGGCCGAGCTGGGCGCGCGCCTCCGGCGGCACCAGGTCGCCCATCGCGCCGACCATCCGGCTGGCCACCGGGTCGCACAGCTTGCGCCAGACGTCGAGCGTCTTGTAGATCCACTCGTTGCGGTTCCAGGCCAGCGAGGTGCGGATGCCCGTCGGCCAGGCGGTGGCCGGCTCCAGCCAGAGGTCGGCCAGGCGCAGCGCCTCCTCGACGGCGTGCCGCTCGTAGGGTGAGGCCGCCGGGTCCCCGGTGGCGGCGAGCTGACTGGCGGCCACCTGCCGGGCCAGGTCCCAGTTGACCGGTCCGCCGCCCTGCGCCGAGAGCAGGTGCTGCAACTGCGACATGAACTGCTGCATCGCCGCGGGATCGTTGGGGTCTGGTGGTTGCCCACCCGGGAGCGCGAAACCGAACGGAATATCAGGCACGACCTCTACGGTACGCGGGCTGCGCCCCAGGCAGCCGCCACCGGCGTTGCGCCGAGGGCGAAGTCCCCGTCACCCTCGGGCATCCCGCCGCGGCCTCGGTACGCTCACCGCCATGAGACGTCGCGGCGTGACCGTCCTCCTGGGTGCCCTGCTGACCGCCCTGCTCAGCTTCGGCGTGCTCAACGCGCCCATCCCGTACGTGGTGCTCGGCCCCGGCCCGACGGTCAACACGCTCGGCACCGTGGACGGCAAGGAGGTCATCCAGGTGACCGGGCGGGCGACGTCCACCTCCGCCGGCCAGCTGCGGTTGACCACGGTCGGCGTGCAGCCCACGGTGCGGCTGCGGTCCGCGCTGGCCGGCTGGTTCTCCGCCGACGAGGCGGTGGTGCCCCGCGAGCTGGTCTACCCGCCGGGGGAGACCCAGCAGGAGGTCGAGCAGCGCAACGAGGAGGACTTCCGCAACTCCCAGACCAGCGCCGAGACCGCCGCGCTGCGGGAGCTGGGCTTCCCCGTCCAGGTGCTGGTCAAGACCGTGACGGCGGGCGGCCCGTCGGAGGGGGTGCTCTCCCCGGGCGACATCGTCACCTCGGTCGACGGCACGCCGGTCACCAGCGCGGGCAAGCTCACCGAGCTGATCCGCGCGAAGCCGGCCGGCACCGGCCTGACCGTCGGCTACACCCGCGCCGGTGCCGCCGCCACGGCCCGGATCACCAGCCGGGAGTCCGACGGCCGGCCGCGCATCGGGGTCGAGATCGACCAGCAGCAGCCGCACCCGTTCACCCTCTCCATCGACCTCGGCGACATCGGCGGGCCGAGCGCCGGCCTGATGTTCGCCCTCGGGATCGTGGACAAGCTGGAACCGGCCGACCTCACCGGCGGGACGATCATCGCGGGCACCGGCACCATCGACGACGAGGGCCGGGTGGGCCCGATCGGCGGGATCGCCCAGAAGCTGGTCGGCGCGAAGGACTCCGGGGCGAAGGTGTTCCTGGTGCCGGAGGCGAACTGCGCGGAGGCGGTGCGTAACCCGCAGCCCGACCTGCCGTTGCTCAGGGTGGGGTCGCTGGCCGACGCGCTCACCGCCCTGGAGACCCTCCGCGCCGGGGGCCAGCCCACCCGCTGCTGACCGACGCGCCCGCCCGACCCGCCGCCCGGCGTGACCGTGGGCCGACACTCTCAGGAACACCCCGTACTCTGGGTGCCTGGTCGGAGCCGATCACATCGAGCGTGCGGAGCCAAACAGTGGTCATGCGTAGCAGCCCCCTGCCGAGGATGAGCCGGCGCGGACGCGTCACCATCGGAGTCCTGGTCGGGGTGTTCGTCCTCTTCACCCTCCTCGGTTGGGGGGTGCAGGCGTGGACGGACTGGCTGTGGTTCGACGAGGTGCGATACACACAGGTCTTCACCGGCGTGCTGGCCACCCGGCTGCTGCTCTTCCTCGTCGTCGGCCTCGCGATGGCGCTGGTCGTCGGCGGCAACCTCTGGCTGGCGCACCGGCTGCGCCCCAAGCTGCGGCCCCACTCGCTGGAGCAGGCCACCCTGGAACGCTACCGGATGGTGCTCGGCCCCCGGCTCGGCCTCTGGATCAGCCTGGTCGCCCTGGTGGTCGGCCTCTTCGCCGGGCTGTCGGCGCAGAGCCGGTGGAACCAGTGGCTGCTGTTCCGCAACGGCGGCGACTTCGGCGTCAAGGACCCGGAGTTCGGCGTCGACGTCGGCTTCTACGTCTTCCAGCTGCCGTTCTGGCGCTACGTGCTGGGCGTCGGCTTCACGGCGGTGGTGCTGGCCCTGCTCGGCGCGCTGGCCGTGCACTACATCTTCGGCGGCGTGCGCCTGCAGGGCGTCGGGGACCGGATGACCAACGCCGCGCGGGCCCACCTGAGCACGCTCGTCGCGGTCTTCGTCCTGCTCAAGGCCGTGGCGTACGTGCTGGACCGGCGCAGCATGCTGCTGGAGTACAACGAGGGCGCGAAGCTCTACGGCGCCGGGTACGCCGACATCAACGCGCTGCTGCCGGCCAAGGAGATCCTCGCCTACATCTCGGTCGTGGTCGCCATCGCGATCATCGTGTTCTCCAACGCGGTGATGCGGAACCTGGTGTGGCCGGGCATCTCGCTGGCCCTGCTCGGCGTCTCCGCCGTCGCCATCGGCGGCATCTACCCGTGGGCCGTGCAGACCTTCGAGGTCAAGCCGAGCGCCAAGGACAAGGAAGCGCCGTACATCGAGCGCAGCATCGACGCCACCCGGGCCGCGTTCGGGCTGGCCGACACGAAGATCCAGCCGTACGCGGCGAGCAACCTGGTGCCACCGGCGAGCCTGGGCACCGACGCCTCCGTGGTGCCGAACGTCCGGCTGCTCGACCCGCAGCTCGTCTCCGAGACGTACACCCAGCTCCAGCAGGTCCGGGGCTTCTACGACTTCGGCCCGAAGCTGGACATCGACCGGTACGCGGTGGACGGCAAGACCTCCGACTACGTGGTCGGCGTCCGGGAGGTCAACTACGGTGAGCTGACCGACCAGCAGAACACCTGGATCAACCGGCACACCGTCTACACCCACGGCTACGGGCTGGTGGCCGCGCCGGCCAACCAGGTGGTGTGCGGCGGCCAGCCGTACTTCGTCTCGGGCTTCCTCGGCGAGAAGACCCAGGAGGCGTGCTCCGCGCAGACCGAGCAGATCCCGGCCACCCAGCCGCGCATCTACTACGGCGAGCGGATGGAGCCCGAGGACTACGCGATCGTCGGGCAGGCCAACCCGGAGCGCAACGCCGAGTTCGACCGGCCGACCCAGACCGGCGGCGAGCAGTACTACACGTACACCGGCGAGGGCGGCGTCGAGATCGGCTCGTTCAGCCGCCGGCTGCTCTACGCCATCAAGGAGCAGGAGTCCAACTTCCTGCTCTCCGAGGCCGTCAACGAGAACTCGAAGCTGCTGTACGTGCGTAACCCCCGGGACCGGGTCGAGAAGGTCGCGCCGTTCCTCACCCTCGACGGCGACCCGTACCCGGCGGTGGTCGGCGGCCGGGTGCAGTGGATCGTCGACGGCTACACCACGGCCGCGACCTACCCGTACGCCGAGCGGGTCAACCTCCAGTCGGAGACCACCGACGAGCTGACCGGCCGGGGCACGTTCCAGCTCGCCCGGGAGAACGTCAACTACATCCGCAACTCGGTCAAGGCCACGGTCGACGCGTACGACGGCACGGTCCGGCTGTACGAGTTCGACCAGACCGACCCGGTGCTCAAGGCGTGGAACAAGGCGTTCGGCGGGGACTTGGTGCTGCCGAACGACAAGATCCCGGCCGAGCTGCGGGAGCACTTCCGGTACCCGGCCGATCTGTTCAAGGTGCAGCGCAACCTGCTGACCAAGTTCCACGTCACCGACCCGGGCGACTTCTACTCGGCGCAGGACTTCTGGCAGGTGCCGAACGTGCCGGACAACCCCGACGGCGGGCAGAAGCAGCCGCCGTACTACCTGTGGACGCAGTTCCCGGGGCAGGCCGCGCCGCGCTTCCAGCTCACCTCCGCCGTCACCCCGAACGGCCGGCAGAACCTCGCCGCGTTGATCTCCGGCTCGTACGTCGACGGCAAGCCGCAGCTGGAGGTGCTGGAGCTGCCCGACCAGACCCGGATCTCCGGGCCGGTGCAGGTGCACCAGCAGATGACCAACAACGCCAACATCCGGCAGCAGCTGAACCTGCTCTCCTCCAACCAGGCCCAGGTGCAGTACGGCAACCTGCTGTCGCTGCCGTTCGGCGACGGGATGCTGTACGTCGAGCCGGTCTACGTGAAGAGCAACCAGCAGGACGCGTATCCGCTGTTGCAGAAGGTGCTGCTCTCCTACGGCGACGGTGGCTCGTACGTGGTGCTGGCCAACAACCTGACCGACGGCATCAAGCAGCTCGTCGAGCAGGGCAAGCAGGCAGCCGAGGGCGGGACCCCGCCGCCGACCGGCGGCACCCCGCCCCCGGGTGACGGCAGCAACGCCCCGCCGCTGACCGGCGAGCTGGCCGAGGCGGCGGCCAAGGTGCAGTCGGCCATCGCCGAGGTCAAGGCCGCGCAGACGTCCGGCGACTTCGAGCGGTACGGCCGGGCGCTCAAGGCCCTGGACGAGGCGATGACGGCGTTCCAGCAGGCCCAGCAGGCGGCCAGCCCGGCCGCCCCGGCCGCGCCCTCGGCCTCGCCGTCCGCCTCGCCCAGTGGCGGCTCAGCTCCGTCGCCGTCGGCGCCGGCAGGGGGATGACCAGCGGTTACGCCCCGCCCCGTGGGCCGTTTTGCGGCCCGCGGGGGCGGTGGGTTAGGGTTAACGAGCCGACGCGGGGTGGAGCAGCTCGGTAGCTCGCTGGGCTCATAACCCAGAGGTCGCAGGTTCAAATCCTGTCCCCGCTACTCGTTCGGAAAGGCCCCGGAGTTCGCTCCGGGGCCTTTCGCGTGACAGCCTCCTGCG
Organism: Micromonospora haikouensis; assembly: GCF_900091595.1. GTDB lineage: Bacteria > Actinomycetota > Actinomycetes > Mycobacteriales > Micromonosporaceae > Micromonospora > Micromonospora haikouensis. The sequence goes on along the minus strand of NZ_FMCW01000005.1, from coordinate 152,822 downwards.
TGCTGGCGTTTCGCGGGGTGGCTTCTCGCATGCTGGCTTCTCGAATGGGGGCGGGCGGCTTTCGGGGGCCCGCTGATCTCCGCCGCGGGGATGGGCTAAGCTATGAAAGCCGACGCGGGGTGGAGCAGCTCGGTAGCTCGCTGGGCTCATAACCCAGAGGTCGCAGGTTCAAATCCTGTCCCCGCTACTCGTTCGCAAGGGCCCCGGAGTTCGCTCCGGGGCCCTTCGCTTTTCCTGCGCGCGAGGCTCCGTGTCTCCTCCTCGCGCGAGGCCCTGTCCAGCTCTCGGCCGCGAAGCTGGGGCGATGCCGTCCGGTCGCGCCGTCGGGCGATGCCGTCCTCGCGCAGTTGGGCGATGCCGTCGGGCGCGTCCCCGGCCGTCCCGCGTGCCCCACTTGCGTTCCTCGGCGAGGATGGGGGCATGTCTTCGTGGAACAAGTGGTGGGGCCGGCTCAGCACGGTCCTCGGTGCGGTCGTGCTGTCGGTCTTCGTCCCGGTCGCGGCCTGGGCGTCCACCGGCACGGGGGAGCTTGTGGTGGAGGCTGCCAAGCGGCGGTCCCGGGGCGGCGGCGTCGGCTTCCTCGGGCTGCTGTGCTGCCTGGTCGTCGTCGGCGGGATCGTCCTGCTGGTGCTGCTGCTCATGCGCAACCGGCGAAACCGCCCGCCGCGCTGACCCGTCCTGTCGGCGACGCCGGGCGACGGAACGGCGCGGGTGGTCAGGAGGCCAGGGCGGCCTCGGCCTGGGCGACGAACCGGGTGGTGGCCGCGCGGATCCCGGCCCGGCCGGAGCGGACGCCCTCGGCCGTCTCGACGAGCAGGGTCCGGACCCGGGCGTGCCCCTTCGGCGGCGGGCCGGGGGCCGGGCCGAGCTGGGCGGCCACGGCCTCCGCGAGGGCGGCGGCGGCCTGCTGCCCCGGGTCGGCCAGGCTCTCCCGCACATACCGGCGGATGGCGAGGTTGGGGCTCACCCCGCGTTCGTGGCCGAGGGCCAGGCCGGCCTCCATGTTGTTGGTGAGGAACTGGATGACGTCGGCCACCAGTGCGGGGTGCCGGGTGCCCCGGAAGCCCGCCCAGTACATCGAGGCGCGCGGCCACTGCGCCGCCGGTGGCCCGGGGAACGCGGCCAGGGCCAGCTCGTCCCTGGTCTGCCGCCGGAACTCGGGGAACTGGTGGGCCCAGGCGAACGACGCGGCCGTGTGGCCGGTCACCACCAGTTGCCGGGTCGGCTCTCCGCCGTCGGCCTGGTCCACCAGGGCGGCGCTCGGGGTGGCCTGCCGGGCCCGCGCGTTCTGCCACAGCTCGAACCAGTCGACCAGCTCGTTCGCGCCGAAGCCGAGCTGCCGGCCCTGGTACAACTCGGCGCCCCGGGACCGCAGCCACAGCCAGAGCGCCCGGTGGTCGCCGGACGGGTCCATCGTGCCGGCCACCCGGCCGTCGGCGGCCCGGGTGACCCGCGCCGCCCAGTCGACGTACGCGGGCCAGGACATGCCGGTGCGGGGCTCGGCGACCCCGAGCCGGCGCAGCAGGCTGCGGTTGTAGACGAGGGCGGCGGTCGTCTGGGCGGCGGCGACCGCCACCGTGCGCCCGTCCACCTCGCCGTAGCGCGCCAGGTCCGGCGGGAGCCCGCGCAGGTCGAGCCGGTGGTCGGCGACGTATCCGCCGAGGTCGAGCAGGATCTCCCGCCGGGCGTACTCGGCGAGGACGGTGTCGTCGAGCTGGATCAGGTCGGGCACGTTGCCGCCGGCGGCCTGGGTGGCCAGCCGGTCGTAGTAGCCGGGCAGGCCCTGCCAGGTGACCCGGAAGCTGACCAGGTTGTTGCGGGAGGAGTAGAGCCGCAGCGCCTTCTCGGTCAGCTCGGCCCGGGCGGCGGTGCCGTACCAGAAGACCGAGAGCTCGACCGGCCCGTCCTCGACCGGCCGGTCCTCCTCCCGGCTGCCGCAGCCCGCGAGGCCGGTCGCCGCGAACGGCGCACCGAGCAGCGCACCGAGCAGCCGCCGCCGGCCCGGGTCCGGGCCGGTGCGGGTCGGTGGGGTACGGGCGTCGGGCACGGGCGCTCCTGATCTTTCCAACGTGGGGTCGGACCATTTACACAGCCGGCGCGGGCGGGTGTCAACGGCCGTGCGGCCCGACGGGTGGCCGTCCCGGGGCGTCTGCCGGCCCGTGGTGTACTAGGGCGCGTGGAACTTCTGCACTCGGGCAAGGTCCGGGACGTCTACGCCGACGGCGACGACCTGATCCTGGTCGCCTCCGACCGGATCTCGATCTACGACGTGGTGCTGCCGACCCCGGTGCCGGACAAGGGCCGCCTGCTCACCGCGCTGTCCCTGTGGTGGTTCGAGCAGCTCGCCGACCTGGTGCCGAACCACGTCGTCTCCGCCACGGACGTGCCGGCGGAGTTCGCCGGCCGGGCGATCCGCTGCCGGCGGCTGGAGATGGTCCCGGTCGAGTGCGTCGCGCGGGGCTACCTCACCGGCGGCGGCCTCGCCGAGTACGAGCGCACCGGCGCGGTCTCCGGCGTGCGGCTGCCCCGGGGCCTGGTCGAGGCGTCGATCCTGCCCGAGCCGATCTTCACCCCGTCGACGAAGGCCCCCAAGGGCGAGCACGACGAGCCGATCTCCTACCAGCAGGTGGTGGACAAGGTCGGCGCGGAGACCGCCGCGCGGCTGCGGCAGATCACCCTCGACATCTACTGCCGGGGCGCGGAGCTGGCCGCCGACCGGGGCATCCTGGTCGCCGACACCAAGATCGAGCTGGGCTGGGCGGCGGACGGCACCCTCGTCCTCGGCGACGAGGTGCTCACCTCCGACTCGTCGCGGTTCTGGCCGGCCGAGTCGTACCAGCCGGGCCGGGCCCAGTTCTCCTACGACAAGCAGTACGTCCGCGACTGGGCGACCGGCGGCGGCTGGGACAAGCGGCCCCCGGCCCCCGAGGTGCCCGCCGAGGTGATCGAGGCGACCCGGGCCCGCTACGTCGAGGTCTACGAGAAGCTCACCGGCAGCACCTGGTCCTGACGCCCGCCGGCCCGGCGGCGGGCCGGTGCCGGGCCGACCGGTGCCGGGTCAGTCCACCCAGTCGAGGGTGCGCTGCACGGCCTTGCGCCACTGGCGCAGCTCCCGGTCCCGCTCGTCCGGGTCCATCGCGGCGGTCCACTGCGCGTCGGAGCGCCACTGGGCGCGCAGGGTGGCCAGGTCCGGCCAGAAGCCCACGGCGAGGCCCGCCGCGTACGCCGCGCCGAGGCAGGTCGTCTCCGTGATCCGGGAGCGGACCACCGGCACGTCCAGCACGTCGGCGAGGAACTGCATGAGCAGGCCGTTGGCGGTCATCCCGCCGTCGACCCGCAGCCGGCGCAGCGCCACGTCGGAGTCGGCGTTCATTGCGTCGACCACCTCGCGGGTCTGCCAGGCCGACGCCTCCAGCGCCGCCCGGGCCAGGTGCCCCTTGGTGATGTAGCCGGTGAGCCCGGCGACCACCCCGCGCGCGTCGCTGCGCCAGTGCGGGGCGAACAGCCCGGAGAACGCCGGCACCACGTAGCAGCCGCCGTTGTCGTCGACCGTGCGGGCCAGCTCCTCCACCTCGGCGGCGGTGGAGATCAGGCCGAGGTTGTCCCGCAGCCACTGCACCAGCGAGCCGGTGACCGCGATCGCGCCCTCCAGCGCGTAGGCGGCGGGCTGCCCCTCGATCCGGTACGCGAGGGTGGTCAGCAGCCCGTGCGAGGAGATCACCGGGCTCGCGCCGGTGTTGAGCAGCAGGAAGCTGCCGGTGCCGTACGTGCACTTGGCCTCGCCCGGGCCGAAGCAGGTCTGCCCGAACAGGGCGGCCTGCTGGTCGCCGAGGGCGCTGGCCACGGGCACCCCGGCGAGCGGCCCGTCGGTGGCGGTGCCGTAGACCTCGGCCGAGCTGCGGATCTCGGGGAGCATCGCGGCCGGCACGCCGAGCGCGTCGAGCAGCTCCGGATCCCAGTCGAGGGTGTCCAGGCCCATCAGCATGGTGCGGCTCGCGTTCGTCACGTCGGTGACGTGTCGGCCGGTCAGCTTCCAGATCAGCCAGCTGTCCATGGTGCCGAACAGCACCTCGCCCCGCTCGGCCCGCGCGCGCAGCCCGTCGACGTTGTCCAGCAGCCAGCGCAGCTTCGGGCCCGCGAAGTAGGTGGCCAGCCGCAGCCCGGTGCGCTCGCACAGCCGCTGCTCGCCGTACGCCTCGTCGAGCGCGCGCAGCTGCGGCCCGGTGCGGGTGTCCTGCCAGACGATGGCGTTGGCGACCGGCCGGCCCGTGGCGCGGTCCCAGACGACGGTGGTCTCCCGCTGGTTGGTGATGCCGACGGCGGCGATCCGTTCCGGGCCGGTGCCGGCCGCGTCGAGCGCCTCGCGGACGACGAGCCGCACGTTGTCCCAGATCTCCTCGGCGTCGTGCTCGACCCAGCCCGGCCGGGGGAAGTGCTGCCGGTGCTCGCGCTGGGCCACGGAGACGATCTCCCCGGCCCGGTCGAAGACGAGGCACCGGGACGAGGTGGTGCCCTGGTCGATGGCGGCGACGTACTCTCCGGTCACCGCAGCACCGTACCCGCCCCGCCGCCGGTCCGCCGCCCACCGCCGCCCGGCCGGGGCCCGGCGGGTCAGTCCGGGGCGCGCTCGCCGGCGCCGAGGGCCGGGGCGAGGGGCATGCCGATGCGGACCGTGGTGCCGGCCGGGCCGGTCTCGACGTCCATCGCGTCGCTCAGCTCCCGGGCCAGCCAGAGACCCCAGCCGCCCGCGGTGTCGGGCGCGGGGCGGCTCCGGTCGTCGAGCCGTCGGGAGCTGATCCCCCGGCCGTGGTCGGCGACCTCGCAGACCAGCCGCCCCGGCTGGCGCCACAGCCGCAGCCACCCCCGCCCGCCGCCGTGCCGCACCGCGTTGGTGAGCAGCTCGTTGACGGCCAGCACGAAGTCGTCCAGCCGTTGCCCGCGCAGCCCGACGGCGCGGGCGCAGGAGGTGACCGAGTGCCGGAGCTCGGTCACCTGGGCCTGGTCGAAGGCTTCGGCGATCAGGAGGGTGGTGTCGATGGGCACAACCGTACGCCGTGTCGGTCGGGGCAGCCATGATCGTCCGCCGTTCCCGGGGCAGGTGGCGGCGGGTCGCGTCCCGCCCGAAGGACGATCACGGCTGGGGAGGGGGCGTGTGGCATCGTGTCGGGGTGCCGTCGACGCCCGGTGGATTCGAGGTCCCGCTCTGGCGGGCCGTCGCGGTGTTCCGGTTCGCCGCCCTGGCGTACGTCGGCCTGATCGTCGCGCGCGACGCCCGCGGGTACGCCCACCCGCTGGTCGCCAGCGTCGTCCTGCTGGTGATGCTCGGCTGGACGGTGACCACCGCCCTCGGCTACGCCCGTCCCGCCCGACGGGGCTGGCCGCTGCTGGTCGCCGACCTCGCCGTCGTGGTCGGGGTGCTTCAGGTCAGCCCCTGGGCGGTCGGCCGGGCGGCCCTCGCGACCGGCGCGCCCAGCCTCGCCGTGGTGTGGCTGGCCGGGCCGGTGCTCGCCTGGGCCGTCTCCGGCGGCCGGCGGCGCGGCACCGTGGCCGCGCTGGCGGTGTGCGCGGCCGACCTGGCGGCCCGGGAGCGGATCGGCCAGTCCGCCCTCACCGGCTCGATCCTGCTGCTGATGGCCGGGGCGGTGGTCGGGCACGTCGCCCGGCTGGCGGTGACCGCCGAGCAGCGGCTGCACCGGGCGGTGGAGCTGGAGGCCGCGACCCGGGAGCGGGAACGGCTGGCCCGGGACATCCACGACTCGGTGCTCCAGGTGCTCGCGCTGGTGCAGCGGCGCGGCGCCCACCTGGACGGGGAGGCCGGCGAGCTGGCCCGGCTGGCGGGGGAGCAGGAGGCCGCCCTGCGCGCCCTGATCGCCGGGGCGGCGCCCCCCGGCGACGCCGACCCGGTGGGGCAGGACACCCTCGACCTGCGTGCCCTGCTCGGCCGGTACGCCTCGGCCACGGTCTCGCTGTCGGCACCGGCCACCGGCGTCCCGCTGCCCGCGCCGGTGGCCCGGGAACTGGCCGACGCGACCGGGGCGACGCTGGACAACGTGCGCCGGCACGCGGGTGGCCGGGCCTGGGTGCTCATCGAGGACGAGGGGGAGACGGTGACGGTCTCGGTACGCGACGAGGGCCCGGGCATCCCGGCGGGCCGGCTCGACGAGGCCGCCCGGCAGGGCCGGCTCGGGGTGGCGCAGTCGATCCGGGGCCGCGTCGCCGACCTGGGCGGCACGGTCACCATCACCTCCACGCCGGGAGCGGGCACCGAGGTCGAGCTGACCGTGCCGAGGACGCCCCGGTGAGCGCCGCCGACGCCCCGCCCCCGCCGACCGGCCCACGGTCGCCGGCCACCGGCCCGGACGCGCCCGCCGCGAACGCCCCGGCCGGCGTGCGGGTGATGGTGGTGGACGACCACCCGATGTGGCGGGAGGGGGTGGCCCGCGACCTCACCGAGGCCGGGCACCTCGTGGTCGCCACCAGCGGAGAGGGCCGCCAGGCCGTGCGGGTCGCCCCCGCCGCCCGGCCCGACCTGGTGGTGCTCGACCTGCAACTGCCGGACATCTCCGGGGTGGAGGTCATCCGGGGGCTGCGCGCGGCGCTGCCCGAGGTGCGGGTGCTGATGCTCTCGGCCAGCGGCGAACAACAGAGCGTCCTGGACGCGGTGAAGGCCGGCGCGACCGGCTACCTGGTGAAGTCGGCGGCCCCGGCCGAGTTCCTGGACGCGGTGCGCCGCACCGCCGCCGGCGAGCCGGTCTTCACCCCCGGCCTGGCCGGCCTCGTGCTCGGGGAGTTCCGCCGGCTCGCGGCGGGCGCGGGCGGCCCCGCCGCGAGCCGGGGCACCGCCGCGGTGGACCGCCACGCCGACGCGCCCCGGCTCACCGACCGCGAGACCGAGGTGCTGCGCCTGGTCGCCAAGGGGATGTCGTACAAGCAGATCGCCGAGCGGCTCGGGCTGTCCCACCGGACGGTGCAGAACCACGTGCAGAACACGCTCGGCAAGCTCCAGCTGCACAACCGGGTCGAGCTGACCCGCTACGCGATCGAGCGCGGCCTCGACGACTGAGGCGTCGGGGCCGGGCGCGACCGACCCGCAGGCCGGCGCAACCGGCCGGCCGGGCGCGGCGGGCCGGTCAGTGCGCGCCGGGCGGCCGGGTCTCGTGGATCGCCAGCTCCTCGGCGCTCGCCCCGCCGCCGGCGGATCCCGCGTCGTACGCGACGTTGTCGGTCTCCAGGTCGCTGTGCGCCCCCTCGTCCGGTTCCACCAGCCGGCCGACCTCGGCGTCGGCGACGCTGCCGAGCTGGCCGTGGTCGTAGACGGAGACGGGGGAGTGCGGGTCCGAGGTGGGGCCCGGGTCGATCACGTCGGCGTCGAGCTGCGCCTGGGCGGCGGCCTCCTCGCTGTCCGCCTCGGCCGCGATGTCCGGGTCGACCGGTCCGGCCAACGGGTCGTCGGCGGGGCGCTCGAAGCTCTCCCGCTGGAGCTTGTAGTCCAGCGACTCGCCGTCGAGCTGCTCCTCGGCAGTGGTGCCGTACCGGTCCACCGCCACGGGCGTGCGGTCGCCGGGCAGCTGGGCCGGCGCCGGGCCGTCCGCCTCGCGACCGGTCTCGACGTCGTCGTTGGCCGTCGAGTCGTCGTCGGCGGTGTCGGGCAGGCCGTCGGCCTCCGGGTCGGAGACGGGGGTCGGGTACTCGTCGTCGCGCATGGCTGATCACTACCCACTGCCCACCGCCCGTAACCGATCCGCCCGCCGGTGTCCGGGCCGGCACGTGGGGACCGCTGGGGCGGCGGTGACAGGAGTCAGCCCGGGTTGCGCGCGAGGTCCAACACGGCCCAGACGAGCTTGCCGTCGGGCAGGAGGGTGCTGCCCCAGCGGCGGGCCACCGTGTCGATCAGCAGCAGGCCCCGACCTCCGGCCAGGTGCGGCGGGGTCACCCCGGTGTAGCGCGGCTGCCGCCGCGACTGGTCGCGTACGCCGAGGTGCAGCGTGCCGTCGCCGGGGGCGAGCCGTAGGGTCATCGGGGTGCGCGCATGCGCCACCACGTTGTTGACCATCTCGGTCACCGCGATGCAGCCCGCCTCGGCCAGAGCGCCGATCCCCCACCGGGCGCAGCCGTCGGTGACCAGCGCCCGGGCCTGCCGGGCCGCGCCGACGACCGGTGGCAGCGCGGTGGTGGTCGCCGCGGCCATCGGGGACCGGGTCAGCGCCGCCGTCGCCTCCGCCAGGGTCGCGCAGACCAGCAGCCCGGGGCCCGCCGCCGCCCCCGTCGGGTCGACGACCAGCAGCCCCGCCGCCGGCCAGTCGGCGATCTCGCGGCGCACCTCGGCGAACAGCCCCCGGGCAGGGGCGGCCAGCCGCAGCCGGGTCAGGTCGACCACCACCGGGCCGGGGCGGTCGCAGAGCCGCACGAGCAGCGCGTCCCGGACGGCGGCGGTGCCGGCGGCGTCGAGCACCCCCGTCAGCCGGAGCACTCCGGACGACTCGTCCGTCTCCACCACGCAGCGCAGGTCGGTCGGCATGATCGTCCCATTGTGCGCCGTGGCGACGAACCGCGCATCCTGCCGGTCGGGGGAGTTCATCAGCGCGCCGTCCGGGTCCGCCGGGCCCGGGCCGCCAGCGTGCCGACCGCCGTGCCGGCCGCGGCGAGCCCGAAGGCGGTCGTCATCCGGACCAGTTGCCGCCGCCGGCCGTGCCACCCGCCGTCCCGCCGTGCGGCCGCGTCGGCGGCGAAGACGTTGCCGGCGCTGTCCGGCCGGCCGGCGGGCCCGAACTGGGTGCGGTGGACATACCAGCCGAGGACCCGTTCGGCCAGCGCGGGGGCCAGCCGCCACTGCGCGCCGAGCAGCCGGGCGGCGCCCCCGGCGTACGCCTCGCGGCGCGGCCGGCGCAGCACCCGGACGATGGTCTCGGCCACCAGCTCCGGCGGGTACACCGGCGGGGGCGGCACCAGCTCCCGACCCGTGTGGTTGGCGGCGTGCCGGAAGAACGGGGTGTCGATGCTCGCCGGCAGCACCGTGCACACGGAGACGTTCCCCCGCCCGGTGAGCCGCAGCTCCTGCCGCACCGTGTCGGCCAGCCCCCGGATGCCGTGCTTGGTGGCGTTGTAGGCCGACTGGTAGGGCATCGCCACCTCGGCCAGCACGGAGGCGTTGTTGACCAGGACCCCGCCGCCGGCCGCCGCGAGGTACGGCAGGGCGGCCCGCATGCCGTGCACGGTGCCGAGCAGGTTCACCTCCAGCACCCGGCGGAACTCCCGCACCGGTATCTCGTCGAACAGCCCGACCGCGCTCACCGCCGCGTTGTTGATCCAGGCGTCGATCCGGCCGAACTCCTCCGCCGCGCGGGCGGCGAGGATCTCCACGGCGACCGGGTCCGTGACGTCCGTGGGCACGACGAGCGCCTGGCCGCCCAGCTCCCGGCACCGCGCCGCCACCCGCTCCAGGGCGTCCTCGCTGCGGGCCGCGAGCGCCACGGCCGCGCCCCGTCGGGCGAGGGCGTACGCGGTGGCGGTGCCGATGCCGCTGGAGGCGCCGGTGAGCACGACGACGGCGTCGTCGAGGGTGCGGGTCAGAGGCATTCCACGCCCGTACCCCCGTGGGCCCCGCTCATGCCGACGGCCCGGACCGGATCGGCGGCCGGCGGCCCCGGCCCCGGGCGGGGACTTGCCAGGTTTCGGCTCCGAGCGGCGCGGTTAATGGGACCCTCTGACCGGGAGGACCCACCAGCTCAACCAACCGCATGGAGGTGACCCATGCGCGTCGGCCTAGTGTGCGCGCACTCCGGCCCGTCGCGGCCCGCCGACGGCCCGGTGGTCGGCACGCGCGAGCACATCGCGCGGGTCGCCGCCGAGCTGGCCGGGCGCGGCCACGACGTGCACGTGTACGAGCGCCGGGACGATCCCGCGCTGGCCGCCACGGCGGAGGTCGACGGCTACCGGGTGGAGCGGGTGCCGGTCGGCCCGGCCGCGCCGATGCCCACCGCCGAGCTGGTCGGGCACGTGTCGGAGTTCGGCCGGTGGCTGGCCGACCGGTGGGTCGGCGGGTGGTCCCCGGAGGTGGTGCACGGGCACTACTGGGTCGGCGGCCTGGCCGCCGCGCACGCGGTGCGCGAGACCGACATCCCCGTCGTGCAGACCTTCCACTCGCTCGGCGTGGAGCAGCTGCGCCACCTCGGCCCCGGCTACGACGGCCCCGGCACCCGCATCCCGCTGGAGCGGGCCCTGACCCGGGCGGTGGACATCGCGGTCGCCCAGTGCAACGACGAGGTCGACGAGCTGACCCGGATGGGGCTGCAACGCAGCTCGGTGGCGATGGTCCCCACCGGGGTGGACACCGACCAGTTCCACCCGGACGGCGAGGCGGCCCCGCGCGACCAGCGCTCGCGCATCCTCTCCGTGGGCGGCCTGACGCCCGGGCACGGCCACGACGACCTGATCCGGGCGATGCGGCTGGTCGGCGACGCCGAGCTGGTGATCGCCGGCGGCCCGCCGGCCGACCAGCTCGCCGGCCACGCCGAGGCGCGCCGGCTGCGCGAGCTGGCCGAGCGCACGGGGGTGGCCGAGCAGGTGACGCTGGTCGGCGCGGTGCCGCACGACCAGATGGCCACCTGGTACCGCTCGGCCGACGTGGTGGCCTGCACCCCGCACTACTCCTCCGCAGGCCGGGTCTCGCTGGAGGCGATGGCCTGCGGCGTGCCGGTCGTCGGGTACGCGATGGGCGGCATCGCCGACGCCGTCGTCGACGAGGTCACCGGGAAGCTGGTGCCGCCGGGCGACGTGCGGGCCCTCGGGATGACCCTGCGCCGGCTGCTCGCCGACAACGCGGGCCGGTTCGCGTACGGGCACGCCGCCGTGGACCGGGTCCGGTGCAGCTACACGTGGGAACGCACGGCCGGCGCGCTGGAGCGGCTCTACGAGCGGGTGGTGCTGCGGCGCAGGCCGGTCGAGGCGGCGTAGCCCGAACCGGCCCGGCACGCCCGAACCGGCCCGGCACGCCCGAACCGGCGCGGCGTGCCCGGACCGGCCCGGCGTGGAGGCTGCCGGGGCGGGCCGGTCAGCGGCGGGGGCGGGCCGGTCAGCGGCGGGGGCGGGCCGGTGCGCCGGCGGGAAGCATCCCCCGGGCGTGTTCCCGGGCCGCCACCTCGTGGTGGTGCTGCGGCTCGGCGTAGCGCGTCAGCCCGATCACCGCGGCCAGCGTGGCCAGGAAGCCGAGGGCGGCCAGCCACTCCCGGCCCGGCCAGATCTTGTCGTTGAGCAGGAGCAGCCCGACGATCGCGGCGGGCACCGCCCCGGCCGCGTCCATCGCGGCCACCGCCGCCGTGGTCGAGCCGCGCTGCATGGCCAGGCCGAGCAGGAGCTGACCGACCAGCGAGTGGGCCACCAGCAGGTAGAGCAGCGGGTCCCGGACGAACCCCTCCACGGTCGTCACGGCGGCCAGCGGGCGGGCGGCCACCGCCGCGGCGGAGAAGGCCAGCCCGGCCAGCGAGCCGAGCGCCACCGACCCGGGCGAGCCGTGCAGCCGTACCGCGAAGAAGCCGACCACGGCGATCACCGCGAGCGCCGCCGCCAGCGCGACCAGGCCGGCGGGCCCGAGCGGCCGGGACTGCGCCGGCTGCGCCGACAGCACCAGGCCGGTGACCCCGACGACGAGCAGCACCAGCAGCGCGACCTCGGCGGTGGGCAGCCGCCACTTGAGCACCAGCACGCCGAGGATCGCGGTCACCCCGAGCCCCGCCGCCACACTGGCCTGGACCAGGAACAGCGGCAGGTCCCGGCGGGCCAGGAAGGCCAGCACGAAGCCGCCGACCTGGCAGGCGAGGCCCACGAGGTACGTGCGGTGGCCGGCCAGCCGCAGCAGCAGCCCCGGATCGAAGGTGTGGTGCACGGTGGTCCGCGCCGCGGCGACGGACTGGAGCAGGTTGGCGAAGCCGTACGCGACGATCATCGCCGCCAGGAAGCACCAACCGGAGGACACCACCTGGCGAGGATAGAGGCTGGCGGCGCTCAGCGCTCGGCCGGCCGACCCAGCCTCGCCAGGATGTCGGCGTGCAGCGGCCCGTTGCTGGCCACGGCGCTGTTCTCCACCGAGGCGTCGCCGCCCGGGGCGGGCCGCCCGGCCAGGTCGGTGAACGTCCCGCCCGCCTCGGTCACGATCGGCACCAGCGCGGCGACGTCCCACAGGGACAGTTCCGGCTCGACCATCACGTCCAGGGCACCCTCGGCGAGCAGCATGTAGCCGTAGAAGTCGCCGTAGGCCCGGCTGCGCCAGGTGTCCCGCATGAGTTGGAGCACCGGCTCCAGCAGGCCGGCGGACTCCCACCCCGACAGCGACGAGTAGCAGAAGCTGGCGTCGGCGAGGCGGGTCACCGCCGACACCCGGATCGGCGTGCCGTGCGCGGCGTCCGGGCCGGCGTACGCGCCCGCGCCGAGCGCGCCCCACCAGCGGCGGCCCAGCGCCGGCGCGGAGACCAGCCCGAGCACCGGCCGGTCGCCCTCCAGCAGGGCGATCAGGGTGGCCCAGATGGGCACCCCCCGGACGAAGTTCTTGGTGCCGTCGATCGGGTCGACCACCCAGCGCCGCCCGCCCGGGGTGGCCGGGGGCTGCCCGCCGTACTCCTCGCCGAGCAGGCCGTCGCCGGGGCGGTGCGCCGCCAGCAGCGCCCGGATCTCCCGCTCCACGGCGGTGTCGGCGTCGGAGACCGGGGTCAGGTCCGGCTTCGCCTCCACCCGCAGGTCGAGGGCCCGGAACCGGGCCGTGGAGATGGCGTCCGCGGCGTCGGCGAGCAGGTGGGCGAGGGCGAGGTCGTCGGCGTACCCGGTCATGCCGCAAACGGTAGCGGCGGTCCGGTCACGCTCCTGCCGGCGGGTCGCCGGTCACGACCCCTCCAGCGGGTCGCCCGGGTTGCGCTGGTCGGGCTCGCGGCTGTCGCCCTCCCCGGACCGGGAGGCCAGCAGCCGGCGGTACGAGGCGAGCCGGCGCTCGTCGGCCTTGCCGGCGGCCACCCACGCGTCCAGCGCGCAGTCGGCCTCCTCTGCGGTGTGCTGGCAGTTCGCCGGGCAGTCGACAGTGCCCTCCACCAGGTCGGGGAAGCCGTGCAGCAGGCTGTCGGCCGAGACGTGCGCCAGCCCGAAGCTGCGCACCCCCGGGGTGTCGACGATCCAGCCCGGGTCGGCGACGATGCCGGGGCGGGGCGGCAGCCGCAGCGCCACCGCGCTGGTCGAGGTGTGCCGGCCCCGGCCGATCGCGCTGACCACCCCGACCGCCCGGTCGGCGTCCGGGACGAGGCGGTTGACCAGCGTCGACTTGCCCACCCCGGAGTGGCCGACCAGGACCGACACCCGGCCGGCGAGCAGGTCGCGCAGCGCGTCGAGGTCGGCGTCGGGGCGCAACAGCACGTACGGCAGCTCCAGCTCGGCGTAGTAGCCGAGCACCTGCTCCGGGCCGGCCAGGTCGGCCTTGGTGAGGCAGAGCAGCGGCTCGATGTCGGCGTCGTACGCGGCGACCAGGCAGCGGTCGATGAACCCGGTGCGCGGCGGCGGGTCGGCCAGCGCGCTGACGATGACGAGCTGGTCGGCGTTGGCCACCACGACCCGCTCCAGCCGCCCCTCGGCGGTGCTCTCGTCGTCGTCGGCGGTGCGCCGCAGCACCGAGGTGCGCTCGGCGATCCGGACGATGCGGGCCAGCGCGCCGTCCGCCCCGGAGGTGTCCCCGACCAGGCCCACCCGGTCGCCCACCACCACCGACTTGCGGCCCAGCTCCCGGGCCCGCATGGCGGTCACCAGCGGGGCGTCGGGGCCGGCGTCGGGCAGCACGCACGTGTAGCGGCCCCGGTCCACGGCGATGACGAAGCCGTCGACGGCGTCGGCGTGCCGGGGTCTCGTGCGGGTGCGCGGGCGCGACGACCTCCCGGGCCGGACCCGTACGTCGTCCTCGTCGTACTCCCGCCGCTTCGTCGCCAGGACGCCCTCCGCCGTGTCAGCTCTCTCCGGTCACCATCGCCGACCATAGCCCGGGGAACTCCGGCATGGTCTTCGAGGTGCACGACACGTCGTCGAGCTCGATGCCGGGGACCGCCAGGCCGGTCACCGCGGCGGCGTGCGCCATCCGGTGGTCGTGGTACGTCCGGAACTGCCCGCCGTGCAGCGGCCGGGGCCGGATCTCCAGCCCGTCGGCCGACTCGGTGAGGTCGGCGCCGAGGCCGGTGAACTCGCGGGCGAGCGCGGCGATCCGGTCGGTCTCGTGCCCCCGGATGTGTGCCACGCCGGTGAACCGGGACGGCGAGTCGGCGAGCACGGCGAGCGCGGTCAGCGCCGGGGTCAGCTCGCTGACGTCGGAGAGGTCGGCCTCGATGCCGTGCACCACGCCGGCGCCGCGCACGGTCAGCCCGTCGGTGGTGAGGACCACCTCGCCGCCCATCCGGTGCAGCAGCGTGCGGAGCTGCTCGACGGGCTGGGCGCTGCCGCGCGGCCAGCCCCGCAACGTCACCTCGCCGCCGGTGACCAGCGCCGCGGCGAAGAACGGCACCGCGCCCGACAGGTCGGGCTCGATCTCCCAGCCCCGCCCGGTCAGCGGCCCCGGCTCGACGACCCAGACGTCGGGGGTGCCGTCGTCGACGGCCGCCCCGGCGGCCCGCAGCATCTGCACGGTCATCCGCAGGTGCGGCGCGGACGGCACCGGCGGGCCGACGTGCCGGACCACCACGCCCCGGTCGAAGCGCGGCGCGGCCAGCAGCAGGCCGGAGACGAGCTGGCTGGAGGCGGAGGCGTCGATGACCACCTCGCCGCCGGCCACGCTCCCGGTGCCGAAGACGGTCAGCGGGAGGCTGCCGGTGGCCGGGGACTCGACCCGCACCCCGAGGGAGCGCAGCGCGTCGATCAGCGGGCCCAGCGGGCGGGTGCGGGCCTGCGGGTCGCCGTCGAAGGTGATCCGCCCCTCGGCGAGCCCGGCGACCGGGGGCACGAACCGCATGATGGTGCCGGCGAGGCCGACGTCGACGTGCGCGGGGCCGGCCAGCGGGTGGGGCCGGACCAGCCAGCGGTCGTCGTCGGTGATCGACATGTGCGCGCCGAGGGCCCGCAGGCCGCCGGCCATCAGTTCGGTGTCGCGGGCGCGCAGCGGCCCGGCGATGGTGGAGGGGCCGCCGGCCAGGGCGCTGAGCACCAGCGCGCGGGCGGTCATCGACTTGGAGCCGGGCAGCCGCAGCGTGGCAACCACCGGGTCGGACGCGGTCGGAGCGGTCCACGGCCGTAGCGGCCGGGTCGCGGTCGTGTTCCCCACGGTCACATTCTGCCGTGCCCCGGCCGCCGCCGGACGGCCGCCGGGCGCGCTCCCGGTGGGCGGGACGGCCGTCCCGGGGGCGGGCCCGCGACCGGGACGGCCGTCGGCGGGACAGCCGAACGCGGCCCGGGGCGTTAGCGTGTGCCCCATGTGCGGGAGGTACGCCACGACCCGGAGCGCGGTCGACCTGAGTGCCGTGTTCGAGTCGTCCGACGAGACGCAGGGCCGGGCCCGGTCGAGCCACAACGTCGCCCCCACGACGACCGTGCCGTTGGTGCGGCTCACGCCGGAGGGCCACCGTGCCCTGTCCGCCGCCCGCTGGGGGTTCCTGCCGCCCTGGTCGACGTCGCCCGCGGCCGGGGCCCGCATGATCAACGCGCGGGCGGAGACGGTGGCCACCAGCCGGGCGTACGCGCCGGCGTTCGCCCGTCGGCGCTGCCTCGTCCCGGCCGACGGCTGGTACGAGTGGGTCCGGCGGCCCGAGGGCGGTCGGCAGCCCTACTTCATGACCCCGGCCGACTCGTCGGTGCTCGCCCTGGCGGGCATCTGGTCGGTCTGGGAGGGGCCTGCGGGGCCCGTGCTCACCTTCAGCGTGCTGACCACGGCGGCGGTGGGCGAGCTGGCCCGGGTGCACGAGCGGATGCCCCTGCTGCTGCCCCGGGGCCGGTGGGCGTCCTGGCTGGGCCCGACCGACGAGCCGGCGGACCTGCTGACCCCGCCCGATCCCGGGTGGCTGGCGGGGCTGGAGATCCGGCCGGTCGGCTCGGCGGTCGGCAACGTCCGCAACGACGGCCCGGAGTTGATCACGCGGGTGCCCGCCCCGGCCGCCCCGGCCGACGAGGTGACGCTTTTCTGACAGTCGCCCGGGGCATTGTCGCGTGCTGATTTGCCAGAGTTGCGGGCGAATCGTCGGCCAAGCTTTTAGTCATCTTTACGGAAGACTCTTGTCCCGGTGTCTGAAAGTGCGATACAACACAGCGCCGGTAGTGGGTGACGATTCGTACGGTGCGAACGGCACTCATCGATCTTTCCGGTCCCACGGGGGAGGTGGGTGGATGACACGGGCGCGTATGCCCCGCCCGCACGAGGTGGCTGCCGCACGACGGGATCCGCGACTGTTGCGGGCGTTGCGTGAACGGCGGCACGACGAAGCCTGGCGCACCAGAGGCACCTGCCAGAGCGTGGATCCGGAGACGTTCTTTCCGGCGCCCAACGAGCCGGCCGACGCGGCCGTCGCGCTCTGCCGCAGTTGTGACGTGCAGGGATCGTGCCTGGCCTGGGCGCTGGAGGTCGGTGACTGCCACGGTGTGTGGGGCGGCACCACACCGCGCGAGCGTCGGGCCATGCTGGTCGCCTGGCGCAGCGAGGTCGACCCAGACCCGGACGCGGCCGACGAGGCCGGCCCGCCGGTGCGGGACCGGCTGCTCACCCTGGTCCCGCTGAGCTGACCGCCCCGGCCGTCCCGCCCACCGGCAAGGGCGGGACGGCCGGCGGCGGTCCGACCAGGGTGGTCCGACCAGGGTGGGGCGGCCGTGGTGCCTGCCTCCGGGCGGCGTCGGTGCGGTGCGCCGTCGGCTCGCGGCGGTGACCCGCAGAATGGGCCCGTGCGAGACGCGGACGAGATCGTCACCCCGCGCGGACCGGCCCGGGCCGACACCGACCTGCCCGCCGGCCCGCCGAAGGCGCTGCTGGTGCTCGGGCACGGTGCGGGCGGTGACGTCGACGCGCCGGACCTGGGCGCGCTACGGGACGCGGCGGCCCCCGCCGGGCTCGTCGTGTGCCGGGTGACCCAGCCCTACCGGGTCGCCGGCCGGCGCGCGCCGGCCCCCGCCGGGCACCTCGACGAGGCGTGGACGGCGGTCCTGGCCGAGCTGCGCCGACGGCACCCCGCCGTGCCCACGCTCGTGGTCGGTGGCCGGTCCAGCGGCGCCCGGGTGGCCTGCCGCACCGCGACCGCCGTCGGCGCGGACGCGGTGGTGGCCCTGGCGTTCCCGCTGCATCCGCCGGGTCGGCCGGAGCGCTCCCGGGCGGCGGAACTGGCCACCGGGCTGCCGACGCTGGTGGTCAACGGCGACCGGGACCCCTTCGGCGTGCCCGAGCCCGGCCCGGGGGTGCGGGTGGTGGTCCGGCCCGGCGAGCGGCACGACCTGGCCGGCGATCCGGCCGGGACGGCCGCGGTGGTCGTCGACTGGCTGCGCGCGCGGGGCTGGGCGTCGCCCTGAGGCGCCCCGGGCCGTGACCCGGGGCCGTACGCCTCGTTGTCTCCGATGGTGTCGGAGGCCCGGTCCGGGCGGCCGGCACCGTCCCTCCCAGGCCCTTCCTGGTCCCAGCGCCGACACCCGCCGGAGTCGGGGCCGGGACCAGGAACGGGGCCGGCGGGCCGGAATGCCGGGGCCCGCGCCCCGCGTTACCCCCCACGGAAGAGACTTCTGCTTCAGGGGGGTGTGACCGGTGCCGACCGAGACGCGGAGCCGGGAACGGGACGAACGGGAGGCGCAGCAGCTTAGGAGGCTGCTGGGCGGACCGGAATGGCCCGTGGTGGCGGGGCCGGTCGGGCCACGGTGGCCCGCCGTGGTGAGGACCAGCACACCGGCCGAAAGTGAATCTGCGGGCAGTGTCAGGCGCGTATCCTCGGCGGGAAAGCATCCGACGCGAGGGGATGTGCGGTTGACCACCGAGAAGACGGACGAGCGCAGGGCCCGCTTCGAGCGGGACGCGATGCCATTCGTCGACCAGCTCTACGCTGCCGGGCTGCGGATGACCCGCAACCCGGCGGATGCCGAGGACCTGGTCCAGGAGACGTACCTGAAGGCGTACGCGGCCTTCCACCAGTTCGAGCAGGGCACGAACCTGAAGGCCTGGCTGTACCGGATCCTGACCAACACCTACATCAACTCCTACCGCAAGCGGCAGCGCCAGCCCATCCAGGCGCCGACCGAGGAGATCACCGACTGGCAGCTCGCCGAGGCCGAGTCGCACACCTCCAGCGGGCTGCGTTCGGCCGAGACCGAGGCGCTGGACCGGCTGCCGGACAGCGACGTCAAGGAGGCCCTCCAGCAGTTGCCGGAGGAGTTCCGGCTGGCGGTCTACCTCACCGACGTCGAGGGCTTCTCCTACAAGGAGGTGGCCGACATCATGGGCACGCCCATCGGCACGGTGATGTCGCGGTTGCACCGGGGTCGTCGTAATCTGCGCAAGCTGCTCGAGGGCTACGCCGCCGAGCGCGGTTTCAGCGCTGCGCGGTCCCCGAAGGGCTCGACCGCCGCCGCCGGCCGGGAGGTGTGATGTGAGCTGTGGGAAGCCGCACGAGACGGACTGCCGTGAGGTGCTCGCCGAGGTCTACTTCTACCTCGACCTGGAATGCGCCGAGGAGCGCCGCACGCTGATCCGGCGGCACCTCGACGAGTGCGGGCCGTGCCTGCGCGAATACGGCCTGGAGCAGGAGGTGAAGGCGCTGGTGGCCCGCTGCTGCGGCAACGAGACCGCGCCCGAGCAGCTGCGCGAGCGGCTGCGGGTCCGCCTCACCGAGCTGGTGGTCTTCGAGACGAGCGAGTCCCGCGAGCTGGCCGACTGACGGCCGGCGCGCCTGGACGTGCCGGTGGCCCGGGTCGGGATCCGACCCGGGCCACCGGCGTCTCCGGCCGTGGCCGGCGAAGGGCACTGAGCGGTCGGCGGTCGCCCGCCGCGCGACTCAGGAGTTGGGGCGCTTGCCGTGGTTCGCGCTGCTCTTCTTGCGGGCCTTCTTCTTGCGGGCCTTCTTCGCCATGCTGACCTCCTCGGGTGCTGGTCGGTGTCCGCCGGCGGCGAGCGCGGCGGTGGTCGCGTACCGGTCGCCCGGTCACCCGGGGCCGACCCGCTGATGCTAGTGCGGCCCGCGGCGGCCGTGGTCCGCCGGGGCACCGGTGGCGGGCCCGGTTCTCCGTCGACCGGCCCGGTTGCGGTGGCCCGCGCGACGGGTACCGCATGTCGGGGGCCGCCGACGCGCCCCGCGACGGTCCGGCACGTGATTGGATACCGATCGCAGACACTGGCGCAAGAGGGAGGACCCGGAGATGGCCGACGAGATCCGCGCCGAGATGGTGGCGAACGTGTGGAAGGTCGTCGCGTCGGCCGGGGACACCGTGTCCGAGGGGGACACGCTGGTGATCCTGGAGTCGATGAAGATGGAGATCCCCGTCGTCGCCGAGTCCGACGGCGTCGTCCAGCAGCTCGCCGTCAACGAGGGTGACGTGGTGCAGGACGGTGACCTGATCGCGGTGATCGGTTGACCGGCCTGCGGGTCAGGCGGGCCACCCCGGCCGACTTTCCGGCGGTGGCCCGGCTGACCGTGGCCGCGTACGAGGCGGACGGGCAGCTCAAGGGCGAGCACGGCTACGGTGTCGTGCTCGCCGACGTGGCGACCCGGGCGGAGAGCGGCGAGGCGCTGGTCGCCGTCGACGGGGCCACCGGCGAGCTGCTCGGTTCGGTCACGTTCGTGCTGCCCGGCACCCCGTACGCCGAGCTCTCCGGCCCCGGCGAGGCCGAGTTCCGGATGCTGGCCGTGGACCCGGCGGCCCAGGGCCGGGGGGTCGGTGCGGCGCTGGTCGAGGCGTGCCTGTCCCGCGCCGCCGCGCTGGGCTGCTCGGCGGTGGTGATCTGCGTGCGCGGCGGGCTCGCCGAGGCCGCCCACCGGCTCTACGAGCGGCTGGGCTTCGTCCGCACGCCGGAGCGGGACTGGTCTCCGCTGCCCGGAGTGGACCTGCTCGGCCTGCGGCGGGAGCTGCCCGGCCCGAGCTGATCCCTGCGCCCGGTCGCCCCGCTCACGGCCAGCCCTGAGCCTGGTCGGCCCTGAGCCTGGTCGGCCCCGCTCGCGCCGCTGCGCGGACCCCGCTGCCGACGGCGCCCGGGTCGGCCGTGTGGCGGCGGCTCAGCCCTCGGCGATGCGGGCGAGCAGCTCGTCGGCCACCTCCAGGGCGATCTTCCGCCGCTCCTCGTCGGTGATGCGCGGGGCGCGGATGGCGAACCAGCTGCTGTGCACGGCGAACAGCGACAGGGCGGCGCGCAGCTGGGCCTCGGGCGACTCGTCGCCCCGGGCCAGCGCGTCGGCCAGCCGGAACATCCGGTCGCGCATCTGCTGCCCGGCGGCCAGGCTCCTGAGCGCGGTCTGGTTCTGCTCGAAGAAGCGCATCACCGAGGGCTGCTCGGTGGCGAACATGCTGTCGGCGTAGCCGGCGATCAGCTCCCGCCGCGTCGCCAGCGTGGCGGGCTGCCCGTCGGCCCAGGCGATCAGCGCGTCCATCCGGTCCAGCCGCTCCTCGACGAAGCTGCTGACGATCTCGTCCTTGCTCTTGAAGTGGTAGTAGAGGGCGGCCTTCGTCACGTTCAGCCGCTCGGCGATCTCGCGCAGCGAGGTCTTCTCGTAGCCCTGCTCGGTGAAGAGTTCGAGGGCCACGGCCTTGATGCGCTCCCGCGTGCCTGTGCTCTCTCTCACCCGAACCACCCAACTCGCTTGACGACCAGTTGCCTCCCAACTTACCGTGCGGCTAGTAAGGTAACTAGCCGGCCGGCAAGTAAGTCGGTCACATCCCGGGGGGAGCTTACCGATGAGTCAGGAAGTCGAGGGCGCGGAGCGACGACCCAACATCCGGGTCGTCCTTTTCGGCCTCATGATCGCGATGATGCTCGCGATGCTCGACAACATGATCGTCAGCACCGCGCTGCCGCGCATCGTCGGCGAGTTCGGCGGGGTGGACCACTTCACCTGGGTCGTCACCGCGTACGTGCTGGGCACCACCGTCTCCACCCCCATCTGGGGCAAGCTCGGCGACCTCTACGGCCGCAAGGCGGTCTTCCTGACCTCCGTGGGCATCTTCCTGGTCGGCTCCGCGCTGTGCGGGATGGCCGGCTCCGGCGTGTTCGGGGGCGCCGACAGCGGCATGATCGAGCTGATCGCCTTCCGGGCCGTCCAGGGCCTCGGCGCGGGTGGGCTGATGGTCGGCGTGATGGCGATCATCGGCGACCTGGTCCCGCCCCGGGAACGGGGCCGCTACCAGGGCATGATGGCCGGCATCATGGCCATCGCCATGGTCGCCGGGCCGCTGGTCGGCGGCTTCATCACCGACAACCTCTCGTGGCGCTGGGCGTTCTATGTCAACCTGCCGCTCGGCGGCATCGCGCTGCTGGTGCTCGCCACCACCATGCACCTGCCGAAGTACCGCACCGAGCACCGGATCGACTGGCTCGGCGCGGGGCTGCTCTCGGTCGGCATCACCGCGATCGTGCTGATCACCACCTGGGGCGGCAGCTCCTACGACTGGGCCTCGCCGCAGATCCTCGGCCTGTCCGCCCTGGCCCTGGTGAGCCTGGTCGTGTTCGGCTTCGTGGAGCGGCGCGCGGCGGAGCCGATCCTGCCGCTGGGGCTGTTCGCCAACCGCAACTTCGCGCTGATCTCGATGATCGGCTTCCTGCTCGGCTTCGCCATGTTCGGGGCGATGAACTTCCTGCCGCTCTACCAGCAGACCGTGCAGGGGGCGTCGGCCACCAACAGCGGCCTGCTGCTGCTCCCGCTGATGTTCGGCATGCTGGTGGTCTCGCTGGTGGTCGGCCGGGCGATCACGAGGACCGGCCGGTACCGGATCTTCCCGATCGTCGGCGGCGTGGTGATGACCCTCGGCCTGGCCCTGCTGACCCGGCTCGACGTGGGCACCGGCAAGGCGGAGTCCTCGCTCTACATGATCGTCCTCGGCGTCGGCATGGGCTTCCTCATGCAGACCTCGATGCTGATCGCGCAGAACAGCGTCGAGCAGAAGGACCTCGGCGCGGCCAGCGGCGCGGCCACCTTCTTCCGCTCCATCGGCGGCTCGTTCGGCATCTCGCTGTTCGGCGCGATCTTCGCCAACCGGCTCGCCGGCTCGCCCGCCGGGTCCGCGTTCAGCGGCGGGGGCGGCGAGGGCGGCCAGATCGACCTCGACAAGCTCAAGGAGCTGCCGGCGCAGGCCCGGGAGCTGGTGCTCGGCGGTCTCGCCGACGCCATCTCGCACGTCTTCTGGTGGGCGGTGCTGTTCACCGTGCTGGTGCCGGTGCTGGCCTGGTTCATCCGGGAGATCCCGCTGCGCTCGACGAACGACGCCCCGCCGGCCGCCACGCCGGAGGAGCAGGCCGAGACGGCCCTGGGCAAGGCCGCGGCGGTCTGACCGGCCACGGCCGTCCGCCCCGACCGGGGCGGGCGGCCCGGGTCGGCAGCGCCGCCGGGGCCGGCCTCAGCCCCGGCGGCGGGTGAGGCGGTCCCAGAGGCGGCGCAGCCGGCCCGGTCGGGACCGGTCCGCCGCCGGGCCGGAGATCAGCTCGCCGGCCAGCGCGGCCGTGGCCGGGTCGAGGGCCGGGGTGGCCAGCGCCAGGTACGCCAGCGAGACCGCGATCGGCACGCTCCGGTCCCGGGCCACCGCCGCCGCGTCGGCGAGCCGGTCGGCCACCACGCCGGCCACGTCCTCGCGGACCGAGGGGTCCACCCAGGCGGCGGTGACCAGGGCGAACAGGGCGGCCTCGGTGATCCAGTCCTCCACCCCCCAGACCAGCTCGACCAGCGTCCGGCGACGGGTGGAGGACGCCCACGGCTCGTCCGTGCGGTGGTGCAGCAGGCCCAGGCACGCCCACACCTGCACGCAGCGCACCCAGAGCGACGGGTCCTGCCCGGCCAGCACCCGGCCCAGCCCGGTCGGCGGGGCCGCGGGCGGGTGCACCAGCAGCCCGAGCAGGTCGGGCAGCCCCAGCGTGGCCAGGCCGACCGCCGCGTCGTACGCCGCCGGAGGGTGCGGCCACGCCGGGTGGGCGAGCTGCCGGATGCGGTCCGCCGCCTCGGCCGAGGGCGCCGGCACCGCCGGGGCGGCGACGGTGCCGTCCCAGCGCCACAGCGGCCGGTCGGTGGCCCGGCGGGGCTCGCGCGGATCCGGCTCGGCCACCTCCGCCACCTCGACCCGCAGGTCGGGCGCGGCCGCCGCCACGGTGCGCAGGGCGCTCGGCGGCTCCAGTGTCTCCAGCCGTACGGTCGCGCCGAGGGCGTCCTGCTCGGCGGCCAGGGCGTGGCGCAGCACGGCGACCGCCGCCCCGGCGGCCGGGGTGACCTGACCCAGCCACGGCCGGCTGCGGCAGCACTCGGCGAGGTCGCCGTGCTCGTGCGAGTCGTCGGGATGGTCGCGGACGAAGTCGGCCAGCGCCACCAGGTGCGCCACGTCGCCGTCGCGCTGGAAGCGCAGCCGGTGCGCGGTGTGCACGGCGCAGTCGAAGGCGGGGTTCCGGGCGAGGGCACGGTCGGTCCACTCCAGGGCCTCGTCGAGCCGGCCGGTGTCGGCCAGCGTGCCGGCGATGTCGGCGTAGACGGCGAGGTCGTCCGGGTCGTGGTCGACGGCCCTGCCGAGCGCGGCGAGGGCCTCCCGGGTGCGGCCGGCGCTGCGGTACGCGTACCCGAGCCAGACCTCGCCGAGCTTCGACGGGCGCACCCGTACGCCGCGGCTCGCCCAGCGGACCGCCAGGGTGACCTCGCCGAGGCGCCGGGCCAGCGCGGACGCCGCGCCCAGCAGCAGGGCGTGCTCGGGATGGACGGTGACCGCGTTGCGGGCCAGGGTGAGGTACGGCGTCAGGGGCGCCCGGTCGGCGCGCGGCACCGGGTCGGGCGTGGCGGCGCACACCTGCATCAGCACCTGGGCGATGCCCTCCGGGTCGAGCCGCTCGGGCAGCTCCGGTGCCGTCACCCAGGGCACCCCGGCCCAGTCGGCGCTGCGGTCGTGCCCGGTGGCGGCGGCCAGCAGCTCCAGCCCCTCGGCGGGCCGCCCCGCCGCGGCGAGCAGGTGCGCCCGGGCCACCACCGTGCCGACGAAGGCGCGCTGGTGCAGGGGGAACAGGTCGAGGCCGCCGCCGCTGACGGCGGCCAGCCGGGCCAGCGTCTCGTGCACCTCGGGCAGGGTGGGCGACCGGGTCAGCGCGCCGGCGACGTGCCCGGCGGCGTGCGCCAGGTCACCCTCGTCCAGCGCGAGCCGGGCCAGGGCCAGCTCCTCCTCCGCCGACAGCGGGGGATCGTCCCTTCCCTCGGACACGTGGGCCTCTCGGTGGTAGGTGCGGGTGGCCGGGCGGCGGATGCGTCCCCCGTCGCAGTGTCGCCGGGTCGGGCAAGCGTAGGTGATGTTGGCTCGGCTTGGTGATCCACTGCGCAATGCTGCTCGCAAGATTGTTCACGTACGCCAAAACATGCAAGACTGAGCAGGGAACGCGCGGCAATCGCGCAGGGAAAGGGGCACTCCGTGACGCGTGCAGGGGCCGGCATGGCCGCCGACATCTCCGAGCAGCCGGCCGGCTACGAGCGGCTGCTCTCCGCCGAGCACGCCGGGGCGATCGCCGAGGTGGCCGCCGTCGTCGCGCAGCGCCGCCCCCGGCACGTGGTCTTCACCGCCCGGGGCACCTCCGACCACGCCGCCCTCTACGGGGCGTACCTGACCGAGATCCGGCTCGGCCTGCCCGCCGGGCTCGCCTCGCCCAGCGCGGTCACCCTCTTCGGCGCGCGTCCCGACCTGTCCGACGCGCTGGTCGTCGGCGTCAGCCAGAGCGGCGGCTCACCCGACCTGGCCGAGGTGCTGCGCACCGCCCGCGCGTCCGGCGCGCTCACCCTCGCCGTGACCAACAACCCCGACTCGCCGCTGGCCGGGATCGCCGAGCTGAGCGTCGACATCGCCGCCGGACACGAGCGGGCCGTGGCGGCCACCAAGACGTACACGGCGGAGCTGCTCGCCCTGCTGCTGCTCGTGGAGGGCGTCCGGGCCGGCAACGGGGCGCTGCCCGCCGCCGAGCGCGCCGCCCTGGCCGCCCTGCCCGAGCTGGCCGCCCGCACCCTCGACGACCCCACCCCGGCCCAGCTCGCGCCCCGCTACCGGTTCGCCGCCCAGCTCGTCACCACCGGCCGGGGATACGCGTACCCGACCGCCCGGGAGGCGGCGCTCAAGCTGATGGAGACCTCGTACCTGCCGGCGCTCGCCTTCTCCGGCGCGGACCTGCTGCACGGCCCGCTCGCGATGACCGACCCGGACGTGCCGGTGCTGGCCGTGGTCGGCTCCGGCCCCGGCGGCCGGTCCATGGGCGAGGTGCTGCCCCGCCTCGGCGAGCGCCGCGCCGACGTGGTCGTGGTCGGCTCGGCCGACGTGCAGGGGGCCACCCGGATGGCCGTCCCCGAGGTCGACGAGCGGTACGCCCCGCTGCTGGACATCCTGCCGTTGCAGCGCCTCGCCCTGGCGCTGGCCCTGGCCCGGGGCGAGGACCCCGACGCGCCGCGCGGCCTGAAGAAGGTCACCGCGACGATGTGAGCGCCCCGGGCCGGCCGGCGGACGTGGGCGGGCCGGGGGAGATGAGCCGGCCGGGCCGGCGGACGTGGGGCGGGCCGGCGGAGGTGAGCCGGGCGGGCCGGCGCGCGGGTCGACCGGTGTGAGCCCGGCCGGCCAGCGGGACGGGGCCCGCCTGGGCGTGGCACGCTGTGCATCGTGTCCACGTTGCGCGACCTCGCCGAGGAGCACACCCAGCTCCGCCCCGCCGACATCGACCACCTGCACCGGATCGCCGGAGACTGGCAGCTGCTGTCCGACCTGTCCTTCGCCGACCTGCTGCTGTGGGTGCCGGTGGACCGCGACGGCACCTTCCTCTGCGTGGCCCAGGTCCGCCCGACGACCGCGCCCACCGCGTACCAGGACGACCAGGTGGGGCGGATCGTCGGCGGGCCCGAGGTGGCCCACCTGGAGGTCGCGTACGGCCAGGGCCGGATCTGGCGGGAGGGCGACCCGGTCTGGTACGGCGACGTGCCCGCCCGGCACGAGGCGATCCCGGTCCGGTTGCGCACCGCCGACGGGGAGGCCGGCGAGGTGATCGCGGTCGTCGGCCGGGACACCAACCTCTCCACCGCCCGCACGCCCAGCCAGCTCGAACTGAACTACCTGACGACCGCCGACGACCTCGCCCAGATGATCGCCGACGGCACGTTCCCGCCGCCCCGGCACCCCGGGGAGACGACGTCCGCGCCCCGGGTCGGCGACGGCCTCGTCCGGCTCGACGCCGGCGGCAAGGTCACCTACGCCAGCCCCAACGCGCAGTCCGCGTACCGGCGGCTCGGCTTCGCCGCACACCTGGTGGGGGAGGACCTGGCCAAGCTGCACCGCCGGCTGGCCGGCGACCCCCTGGAGGGCACCGAAGCGGCCAACGGCATCCTCGCCGCGCTGCGCGGTGAGGGCCCGCCCCGGCGGGAGATCGACGCCCGGGGCGCGACCATGCTCACCCGGGCCCTGCCGCTGATGCCCGCCGGGGTGCCGATCGGCGCGCTGGTCCTGGTCCGCGACATCACCGAGGTACGTCGCCGCGACCGCGCCCTGATCACCAAGGACGCCACCATCCGGGAGATCCACCACCGGGTGAAGAACAACCTGCAGACCGTCGCCGCGCTGTTGCGCCTCCAGGCCCGCCGGGTGGCCATGCCGGAGGCCAGGGTCGCCCTGGAGGAGTCCGTACGCCGCGTCGCCTCCATCGCCCTGGTGCACGAGACGCTCTCCATGTCCAGCGACGAGGCGGTCGAGTTCGACGGCATCGTCGACCGGGTGGCCAGCGCGGCGACCGAGGTCGCCGCGACCGAGCAGACCGTCGGCATGCGCCGCCGGGGCAGCTTCGGCGTGCTGCCGGCCGAGATCGCCACCTCGCTGGTCATGGTCCTCAACGAGTTGCTGCTCAACGCCGTCGAGCACGGCTTCCCGCCGGCCGCTGAGTCCCCGACCGGGCCTCCGGCTGTGCCCACGACCGGATCCTCGGCCGGATCCTCGACCGGGGCGGAGGTCAGCGGCGGTGCTGGGGCGGAGGCCAGCGGCGGTGCCGGGGCCGCTGGGGTGGGCGTCGGGTCTGGGTCCGCCGGGCTTGCCGGCGCTTCCGGGGCGGCCGGGGCGACCGGGGGCGCAGCGGTGGCCGGTGGAAGTGGTTCCGGGTCGGCTGGCGCTTCCGGGACGGCCGGGGTTTCCGGGTCGGCTGGCGGTTCCGAGTCGGGCGGGGGTTCCGGGTTGGCCGAGGGGTCCGGGTCGGGCGGGGTCCTTCCGCAGGCCGCCGCCGGGGTCGAGTCGACGGTGCCACCCGAGGTGGTCGTGTCGGCACACCGGTTCCGCAAGCAGCTGCACGTCACCGTCGCCGACAACGGGCGTGGCCTGCCGGCCGGGTTCGACGCCGAGCGCGGCAGCCGGCTCGGGCTCCAGATCGTCCGGGCGCTGGTGACCGGCGAGCTGCGCGGCACCATCGAGCTGCGCAACGGCGCGGAGGGCGGCACCGAGGCGGTACTGGTGGTCCCCCTCGTCCGCTCCTGACGCCCAGGTGCCCCGCACCGCCCTGCTCCGCGCCGCGCCGCCTCGCGCCGTCCTGCCCCGCGCCGCCCCGCCCGTCGGGCCGAGGCCGCTTGATCGACTCCATGTCGGCGACATGGTGGCATCCCACCGCCCCGGATACCGCCATGTCGCCGACATGACGCGGGCGATCCCGGGGCGGCCGGACGGCCGAGGGGCCGGGCAGCCGGGCAGGCCGGCTCAGCGGGTGAGTAGTGCCACGGTCAGGCCGGGGCGCTGCCAGACCCGCTCGACGGCGAAGCCGTCGTCCCGTAGCGCCGTCCCTTTCGCGCCGGGTACCGCGGCGACCGGGTCCGTTCGCCGGCCGGCGACCACCAGCCAGACCCGCCGCGCCCCGGCCAGGCAGGCGGCCGGGTCCGGGCACTCGTCGGCCCAGTAGTCGCCGCGCGCGTCGCGGCCCCGTACGGCCAGCGCGTCCCGGGGCTGCCGGTCGCCGAGGTGGTAGCCGATGCCGAGGTCGGTGAAGAGCCAGCCGTCCCGGGGCGAGAAGACGATCACGTCACCGGGCCGGCGGCCCGCGTCGACCACCCGGGCCGCCCCCCGGTAGTCGACCAGCGCGCCCCGTGGCCACTCGTGGCTGTGCCGCAGCGCCGCCTGGTCGGGCAGGCCGAGCAGGCCGGCGAGGAGCACCACGGCCAGCGCCGCCGGCAGCACCGCCGTGGCCAGCGCCGCCCCGGCCAGCAGGCAGACGAACGGCACGACGAAGAACAGGTAGCGCGGCACCCACAGCGGTACGGCCAGCCCGGCCAGGAAGACCAGGGCCACCGGCAGGACGAGGCAGGCGGCGGGAAGCAGCCCGGCCCGGCCCGACCGGGCGGCACCCAGGGCGGCCAGACCCAGCAGCAGCCCGCCCACCGCGCCGCTCTGGGTCAGCGCGCCGGGCAGGGCGACAAGGTCGGCGGGGCGGGCCTGGTCCACCCAGTCGAGCTGCCGTCCCCGCTGCCCCGCCGCCAGTAGCACCAGGGGGGTCAACACGACCGCCGCCGGCAGGAGCGCGAGCAGCCAGCCCCACACCGGTCGACGCGACCGGCGGCCGGCGTCCGGGCGAAGGCCGGCCCGGTCGGCGGCACCATGGGCGGCCAGGTGGGCGGTGCCCGGGACGGCCCGGTCGGCGCTGCCTGGTGCGTCCCGGTCGGCGGTGACCGGAATGGCCCGGTCGGCGGCGCCGTGGGTGGCCCGGTCGGCGGTGCCCGGAGCGGCCCGGTCGGCGGCGCCGTGGGTGGCCCGGTCGGCGGTGCCCGGGACAGCGCCAGAGGAGGTGCGGCCGGCGGCCAGCACGGCTGCCGCGTGGGCGGCGAGCAGGGTGAGAGCGACCAGGTGGGCCAGGCCGAGGGCGGCCACGGCCGCGGCGTACCCGGCCCAGCGCCGCCAGCCGGGCCGCTCCAGCGCTCGGACCAGCAGCAGTGTCGCCAACACCGCGAAGAGGGCGACGAAGGCGTACGGGCGGGCCTCCTGGGCGTACCGGGAGGTGCCGGGCAGGGCCGCGAACAGCAGGCCACCGGTCAGGCCGGCGGGTCGCCCGAGCAGCCGTGCGCCGAGCGCGGCGGCGAGCCCGGCCGTTCCCGCCATGGCCAGCGCCGACGGCAGCCGCAGCGCGGCGGGGGAGTCCCCGCAGAGCGTCACCCAGCCGTGCATGAACAGGTAGTACGGCCAGGTGGCCGCGTCGATGGTGCCGGCCATCCGGGCCAGGTCGCCCAGCGGCCGGGTGGCGGCGCTCCAGGTGGCCAACTCGTCGCGCCACGGCTGGGCCGAGCCGATCTCCGCGCCGGTGACCGCCAGCGTCGCCAGGGTCGGCCACAGCCAGACCGCGCCGAGCCACCCCGGCAAATGCCGCCTTACAGGCAATCCGCCCACGATGCCGAGCCTTCCACACCCGAACGGCCCACGCCCCCACCCCGGCCCCCAACCCGGTGATCAAGAGGAAAGCGTCACCGTCGAGATCAACTCTGACGCTTTCCTCTTGATCACCGGGGCGAGGGGTGCTTGGCCTGTTCGGGGGCGGTGTCGGCGCGGTGGCGCATCGGTGGCCCGTGATGTGGGATCACACTCACGGTCGGTGGTAGGTCCACCGCCGGTGTGCGAGCATGGTCGCATGCTTGCCGCTGTCGTCCGTCGCTTCGTGGCCCGTCGCCACGTCGACTACGGCCGCGTGCGCAGCGCCATCTGTCCGGCCCACTGACGACGCCCGACCCATCCGTCTCGGGCGCGTAGTCGCGCCGGCCGTCCGACACCGCTGTCCACGGCCCCGTCCCACGGGCCGGCCGCGCGCCCGCGTCCAGAGGCACAGCAGACAACGGAGGACGCCGCGATGGCGGTCAGCAGCACCCCCGCCCGACCCGAGGCACCCACGGCACCCGTCGCGCGGGCGCCCCGCCGCCCCCGTGGGGAGGGCCAGTGGGCGCTCGGCCACCGCGAGCCGCTCAACGCCAACGAGCGGATCAAGAAGGACGACGATCCGCTGAACGTCCGGGCCCGGATCGAGAACATCTACGCCCACGGGGGCTTCGCCTCGATCGACCCGCAGGACCTGCGCGGCCGGTTCCGCTGGTGGGGCCTCTACACCCAGCGCAAGGCCGGCATCGACGGCGGGCGCACCGCCGTGCTGGAGCCGCACGAGCTGGAAGACGAGTTCTTCATGCTCCGCGTCCGGGTCGACGGCGGCCAGCTCACCCTGGACCAGCTCCGGGTGGTCGCGGACATCTCCCGGGAGTTCGCCCGGGACACCGCCGACATCACCGACCGGCAGAACATCCAGTACCACTGGATCCGGGTCGAGGACATGCCGGAGATCTGGCGTCGGCTGGAGTCGGTGGGCCTGCAGACCACCGAGGCGTGCGGCGACTGCCCGCGCATCGTGCTCGGCAGCCCGGTCGCCGGGGTGGCCGAGGCCGAGCTGCTCGACCCCACCCCGGCGCTGGAGGAGATCGTCCGGCGGTACGTCGGCGACAAGCGCTTCTCCAACCTGCCCCGCAAGTTCAAGACGTCGATCTCCTGGCTGGTGGACACCCCGTACGAGGCGAACGACATCGCCTTCCTGGGCGTCGACCACCCGGAGCACGGCCCCGGCTTCGACGTCTGGGTCGGCGGCGGCCTGTCCACCAACCCGATGCTGGCCAAGCGGCTCGGCGTCTGGGTGCCGCTGACCGAGGTGCCGGACGTCTGGGCCGGCGTGGTCGGCATCTTCCGCGACTACGGCTACCGCCGGCTGCGCAACCGGGCCCGGCTGAAGTTCCTCGTCGCCGACTGGGGCGTGGAGAAGTTCCGCGAGGTGCTGGAGAAGGAATACCTGGGCCGCACGCTGCTCGACGGGCCCGCCCCGGAGCTGCCCGCCAAGCCGGTCGACCACATCGGGGTGCACCGCCAGCGCGACGGGCGCGCCTACGTCGGGGCCGCCCCGGTGGTGGGCCGGGTCTCCGGCACGCAGCTCGCCCGGCTCGCCGACGTGGTCGAGGCGCACGGCAGCGGCCGGGTGCGGCTCACCCCGTACCAGAAGCTCCTGGTCCTGGACGTGCCCCCGGAGCAGACCAACTCGCTGGTGGCCGAGCTGAGCACGATCGGCCTTGAGGCCCGGCCGTCGGCCTGGCGGCGCGGCACGATGGCCTGCACCGGCATCGAGTTCTGCAAGCTGGCCATCGTCGAGACGAAGGCGCGCGGGGAGGAGCTGGTGGCCCGGCTGGAGGAGCGCCTGCGCGACTTCGACGCGGACATCTCCATCCACCTCAACGGCTGCCCGAACGCCTGCGCCCGCACCCAGGTCGCCGACATCGGCCTCAAGGGGCAGCTCGTGGTCGGCCCGGACGGCCGCCAGGTCGAGGGCTTTCAGGTGCACCTGGGCGGCGGCCTGGGCATGGCACAGGGCCAGACCGCCGGTTTCGGCCGCAAGCTGCGCGGCCTGAAGACCACCGCCGACGAGCTTCCGGAGTACGTGGAACGGCTCGCCCGCCGCTACCTGGCGAGCCGGACCGAGGGCGAGTCCTTCGCCAACTGGGTGATCAGGGTAGACGAGGAGGAACTCCGATGAGTGAGACTCGTTCCGCGCCGCTGTACTGCCCCTACTGCGGCGAGGAGGACCTGCGGCCGAGCGAGGCCGGGCACGGCGCGTGGGAGTGCCACGCCTGCGCCCGGGTGTTCACGGTGAAGTTCACCGGCCTGCTGACCGAGGCGGTGACCCGGTGACCGCCCTGGTGTCGGCCGCGACCCTGGGGCTGGTCGGCCCCGGCGGCCCGACTCCCGCCGATCCCGCCCGGCGCAGCCCGCAGGAGCTGCGGGAGCTGGCCGAGCGGGCCGGCCGGGAGCTGGAGGGCGCTCCGGCGCTGGAGATCGCCCGCTGGGCGGCCGAGACGTTCGGCGACCGGTTCTGCGTGACCAGCTCGATGGCGGACGCCGTGCTGGCCCACCTGGTCTCCCGGGTCGCGCCCGGGGTCGACGTGGTCTTCCTCGACACCGGCCTGCACTTCCCGGAGACGCTGCGGGTGCGCGACGAGGTGGCCCGCCGGCTGCCCGTCAACGTCCGGTCGATCCGGCCCCGGCTCACCGTCGGCCAGCAGGACGGCGAGTACGGTCCCCGGCTGTTCAACCGTTCGCCGGACGACTGCTGCCAGCTGCGCAAGGTCGAGCCGCTGGAGCGGGCGCTGGCCGGGTACGACGCCTGGGCCGCCGGGCTGCGCCGCGACGAGTCGCCGACCCGGGCCAACACGCCGGTGGTGACGTTCGACGCCCGCCGGGGCAGGGTGAAGGTGAACCCGATCGCCGCCTGGAAGCAGGCCGACGTGGACGCCTACATCGCCCGGCACGACATCCCGGTGAACGAGCTGTTCAAGCGCGGCTACGGCTCGATCGGCTGCTGGCCCTGCACCCGCCGCACGAAGGCGGGGGAGGACCCCCGGGCCGGTCGTTGGGCGATGTTCGAGAAGACCGAGTGCGGGCTGCACCTCTGACCGTGTCCGGCCCCCGGGTGCGGTCGGTCGCGGCCGGCGACCCGGTGGTCCTGGTGGCGCACGGCAGCCGGGACCCTCGGGCGGCCGAGGCGACCCGGGCGCTGGCCCGGGCGGTCGCGGCCGTCCGCCCCGGCGTGGCCGTGTCGGCGAGTTGGCTGGACCACACGGACCCGGGGCCGACGGAGGTGCTGCGGTCGCTGGCGGCGGCCGGGCATCCCCGGGCGGTGCTGGTGCCGCTGCTGCTCACCGCCGCGTACCACCGGCGGGTGGACGTCCCGGCGGCGGTCGCGGCGGCCCGGGAGTCGGGCCCGCCGATCGACGTGCGCGTCTCCGACGTGCTCGGCCCGGCCGACGGCGTGGTCGACGGGGCGCTGCTGGCCGGGCTGCGGCGGCGGCTGGCGGAGGCGGAACCCGGCCGGTTCGACGCGCTGGTACTCGCCGCCGCGGGCACCCGGGATCCCCGGGCGCGGGGCTCGGTGGGCCGGGTCGCGGCGGCGCTCGGCGCGGAACTCGGGGTGCCCTGCCGCGTGTCGTACGCCTCGGCGGCCCCGCCGGACGCGGGCGCGGCGGTGTCCCGGCTGCGCGCGGCGGGCGCGCGGCGGGTGGCCGTGTCGGCGTACTTCCTGGCCCCGGGGCTCTTCCACGACGCGGTGCTGGCGGGGGCGCGGGCGGCCGGCGCGGTGACCGTCTCCGGGCCGCTCACCGACGCCCCGGAGCTGGCCGATCTGGTGCTGCGTCGGGCGGACGCCGCGCCCGTCGAGTGATCCGGGCGGCCCGACGCGCGGGCCGGGCGGCTGCGGCCCCGGCGAGGGCGCAGCGGGGCGCGAGGGCTCCGCACAGCAGAACGCCCCGACAGGGGTTGCCCTGTCGGGGCGTGGAGCTGTGGTGCGTGCAGTAGGTCAGGCGGAGTGAGCGCGCAGCACCCGGAGGCCACCGCGGCGCTTGACGGCGCGCCGCTCCTCCTCGCTCATCCCGCCCCAGACGCCGGCGTCCTGACCGGACTCAAGTGCCCACTGGAGGCACTGGTCGGTCACGGAGCAGCGCCGGCAGACGGCCTTGGCCTGCTCGACCTGCAGGAGAGCCGGACCGGACGTCCCGATCGGGAAGAACAGCTCCGGGTCCTCGTCGCGGCAGACAGCATGGTGACGCCAGTCCATGGCGGCAACACTCCTCATTCTGGATGGGTGGCAGATATTGCGTTGGTGCGTTTTCCTTTATGCATCCGCACGCCGATGGTCACGGTTCGCATCCATCAATTCGGCGCTGCGTGAGCAGGCTCTGGTAGCCACTGGGACCTGCTCGAACACCTCAACACAATGAGCATGTCCAAGCAATGTCCCGGTAACTCAAGTTCGCTTGTGAATACTTTCACGAACTCACGCGATGTCAAGGGTGACGCTCGGAAAAACTCCGAGCGGTGAGCAAGCTCACGACCCCTTTGTCCGGTTTGCAGGGAGTCCTGGTTACCCGGCGTACCACAGTCGAGGATCAATATAGTACAGTCTGCGTGACATTGCTGACATTTCCGGCACCTCACCCTCGGTGTGGCGGCCACCGCATCGACAGCGGTGGGGGGACCGCGCTCGACCAAGGGCTGTACCCGAGACCTAGCAGATTACTCTCAGTGCGGCCGGAACGGATGCGAATCTGACTTTTTTCCGCTCGCCGAGATAGTCCCCGTCGAGCTGGAAAGCCTGAGGACGGCTCGCGACCAGGGTGAACTCGGCCAGGTCGTGCAGCTGCAGCACCTGACGCCCTCGCGGATTGGGCGTGTGGGAGAAGAACTGGGTCACTGTGCGTGCCGTGCTCGCCACGCGGAGCTGCCGCATGGCCAGCACGTCGAGCCCGAGGTCGAAGGACGCCGCCGGATTCGGGTTGATCTCCCGCTCGCCCAGGTACGTCCAGGGCGCGGTGTTCTGGATGATGACCGTGGCCAGATCACCCTCGGTAACCTCGCCGGGTCGCTCCAGTGAGATCGTCGGATGGCGGCGGTCCGAGCCGAGGAAGTACTGGTTGACCGTCGAGCGCAGATAGAGCGCCGGCGTGGAGACCCGGCCGCGCCGGCGGGCCTGCTCCACCCGGTGGATCACCGCCGCGTCGAGGCCGAAGCCCGCGCAGAAGGTGAAGTAGCGGTCGTCGGCCCGGCCCAGCCCGATCGTGCGGGACCGCCCGAGCCGCAGCCCCTCCAGGATCATGCTGGTGCCCTCCGGCCACTCCCGGGGCAGGCCGAGCGCGCGGGCGAACACGTTCGTGGAGCCCCCGGGGACGGTGGCCAGCGCCGGCAGCCGCTCGGCGGGGCTGCCCCCGGTGCGGATCGTCGGCGGCTCGGCCGCCATCAGGCCGTTGACCACCTCGTTGACCGTGCCGTCGCCCCCGAGCGTCACCACCAGGTCGACGCCCTCCTCGGCCGCCTCCCGGGCGAGGTCCATGGCGTGACCCCGCCGGCGGGTGTACCGCACCGACAGGTCGACTTCGCTGCGCAGCGCCCGGACCAGGACGTCCCGGCTGCGTTCGCTGGTGGTGGTGGCCTTCGGATTGACCACCAGGACGGCCCGCATGGGCGGCACTGTACCGCGCCCCACCACCGGTATCGTGGCGCGCGTGACCATCGACTCGGACCAGGACCCGACCACGCTGCGCTGGGCGGTCCGGCTGCTTCGGGCGGAGGCGGCCGCCCTCGGCCTGGTCGCCGCCTGGCTCGTCTGGGCCGACCTCACCGCCACCACCACCGACCTGCCGTCGGCGCTGCTGGTGACCGCGTTCGCCCTCGGCGGCGCGGCCGCCCTCTGGGCGCTCGGCGGGGCGCTCGGCCGCCGCCGCGCCGGGGCCCGCGCCCCGGCGATCGTCCTGCAACTGATGCTGCTGCCGATCGGCTGGTACATGATCCAGGGCGGGCTCGGCTGGCTCGGCGTGCCGCTGATGGCGCTCGGCCTCGGCGTCAGCGCGCTGCTCGTCAGCCCGCCGACCACCCGGGCCCTCGGCCTCGCCTGAGCCGGCGGGCGCGGGCCCGCCGGGCGGCCCGTGGCGGGCGAGAAGAGCCGGCGCGGCGGGGGTCAGTAGCCGGCGCGGCGGGTCAGCAGGGAGATGGTGGCCCGGCCGTTGGCCGCGCTCGCCGAGGCGGCCGTGGTGAGGGCCGTCAGCACCTTCCAGGCGAACGACGACTCGGAGGGCAGCGTCGCCCCGCGCACGGTCGGCACGGTCACCTCGACGGTCAGGGCGTCCTCGGTCACCTGGAACCGGCACTCCAGCTCGGCGTCGCGGGTGGCGATCGCGAGGAGCATGGCGCACGCCTCGTCCACGGCGATCCGCAGGTCCTCGATCTCGTCGAGGGCGAACTGGAGACGGGCGGCGAGGCCGGCCGTGGCGGTGCGGAGCACGCCGAGGTAACCGCCGTCGGCGGGCACCGTGAGGTGCACGATGTCGTCGTCGGTGGCTGGCTGGCCGGTCAGTTGAGTCACGCCTCATCCCCCCGGTGGGGGACTCTACCCCGTCAGGCGGACGGACGCGTGGGCGCGGCGCTCGCCGGTGGCGTCGCGCCGGCCGCGAGCGCGGTCAGGGCCGCCCCCGTCAGCCGGTACGGCACCCACTCCGCCATGGGGGACGCGCCGATCGAGGCGTAGAACCGGGCCGCCGGGTTCCAGTCGATCATCGACCAGTCGAGCCGTCGGTAGCCCCGCTCGACGCAGATCGCGGCCAGGGTGGCCAGCAGCCGCCGGCCCGCACCGGTGCCCCGCGCCTCGGGGCGGACGTAGAGGTCCTCCAGGTAGATGCCGTGCACGCCGGCCCAGGTGGAGAAGTTGAGGAACCACAACGCGAAGCCGAGCGGCCGGTCGGCCCCGTCGACGGCCACGTGCCCGAAGAGCGCGGGCGCCGGGCCGAACAGGGCCTCGGTGAGCTGCCCGGCGGTCAGGTGGCACTCGTCGGCGGCCCGCTCGTACGCGGCCAGCTCGTGCACCATGGCGACGACGGCCGGCACGTCCTCGGGACGCGCCGGCCGTACCGTCGGTGTGGACCCGGGGGTCACGCCTGCTTGGTCTCCCAGAAGATCTTCGAGATCTCCTCGATCTTCGCCAGCAGCTCCTCGGCCTTGGCCGGGTCGGCGCTGCCCTTGGCGCCGGTGGCGCCCGCGAGCTTGGTGGCCTCGTTGAACAGGGTGTGCAGGTTGGGGTACTTCTCGAAGTGCGCCGGCTTGAAGTAGTCCGTCCACAGCACCCACAGGTGGTGCTTGACCAGCTCGGCGCGCTGCTCCTTGATGATCAGCGCCCGGGTGCGGAACTCGGGGTCGGTGTTCGCCTGGTACTTCTCGGCGATCGCCTTGATCGACTCGGCCTCGATCCGGGCCTGGGCCGGGTCGTAGACGCCGCACGGCAGGTCGCAGTGGGCGCTGACGGTGACGCTCGGCATGAGGATGCGCGGAAGTCGCATCGGGATCCTCCATGGGAAGTTTGCGATGATCCAGGACGACATTACTCCTGGAGATGCTGCCCAGCGGTGCGGAGGTGAAACAGGTGCCCGCCGACACTCCCGCCGCCGACCGGCTGCGGGGGCCGCTCACGGCCGTACTGGTGACCGGCCCGTCGATGGCACCCACCCTGCGCCACGGCGACGCCGTGCTGGTGCGGCGCGGGGGCCGCCCGATCCGCCCGGGCGACGTCGTGGTCGCGGTCTTCCGCAGCCGCCCGGAGCTGCTCGTGGTCAAGCGCGCGGTCCGTCCCGCCGACGGCGGCTGGTGGGTACGCGGCGACAACGACCTCGTCACCGACGACTCCCGGGCGTACGGCGTGGCCGACGTGCACGGCCGCGTCGTGGCCCGCTACTGGCCCCGGCCGGGCCGGCTGCCCCGCCCCGCCGGCTACCGGCGAGTATGACCCTACTCACATCCGACTTGTGCTCCCGACACTATGCTCGGCAGGTATCCGGGTGACCCCCGCACCGTGCCACCGCCGCTGGCCGCCTCACCTCGCGCTGGCGCCGGTCGCCTCGTCTACCCGACAGATTCCTGGAGTCACCATGTCTTCGTCCACCGTGGACCCCGCTGATCCCGTCTTCCAACTGCACGTCGGCGGCAAGCTGGCCGTCGCCTCCACCGTCCCGCTGAGCAGCCGCGAGGACCTCTCCCTCGCGTACACACCAGGGGTGGCCCGGGTGTGCGAGGCGATCGCCGCCGACCCGGCGCTGGCCGACGACTACACCTGGGCGGGGCACACCGTCGCCGTCGTCACGGACGGCTCGGCCGTGCTCGGGCTGGGCAACATCGGCCCGCGCGCGGCGCTGCCGGTGATGGAGGGCAAGGCGGTGCTGTTCAAGCAGTTCGCCGACGTCGACGCGGTGCCGGTCTGCCTCGACACCCAGGACGTGGACGAGATCGTCGCCGTGGTGAAGGCCCTCGCCCCCTCGTTCGGCGGGATCAACCTGGAGGACATCAGCGCCCCGCGCTGCTTCGAGGTGGAGCGCCGGCTCGACGAGGCGCTGGACATCCCCGTCTTCCACGACGACCAGCACGGCACCGCCATTGTCGTGCTCGCCGCGCTGCGCAACGCGGCCACGCTGCTCAACCGCAAGCTCGGCGACCTGCGGGTGGCGGTCAGCGGCGCGGGCGCGGCCGGGGTGGCGGTCACCCGGATGCTCATCGCCGGCGGCGTCGACCCGGCCCGGGTCGTCGTCTGCGACTCGAAGGGCATCATCGGCCGGCACCGCACCGACCTCACCGGCACCAAGGCGGACCTCGCGGCCGACACCAACGCCGAGGGGCGGTCGGGCGACATCGCGGAGGCGCTGCGCGGCGCCGACGTGCTGGTCGGCGTCTCCGGCGGCGAGATCTGCGAGGCGGCGGTGGCCGGGATGGCCCCCGGCGGGATCGTCTTCGCCCTGGCCAACCCGACGCCCGAGGTGCACCCCGAGGTGGCCGCCCGGCACGTCGCCGTCGTGGCCACCGGCCGCAGCGACTACCCCAACCAGATCAACAACGTGCTGGCCTTCCCCGGGGTGTTCCGGGGCGCGCTGGACGCCCGGGCGACCCGGATCACCGACGGGATGAAGGTGGCCGCCGCCGACGCGATCGCCGGGGTGGTGGCCGACACGCTCACCGCCGACGCGATCGTGCCGTCCCCGCTGGACCCGCGCGTCGCCCCCGCGGTGGCTGAGGCCGTCGCCGAGGCCGCCCGCCGCGACGGCGTCGCCCGCGCCTGACGTGCAAGGAGGGGCACCCTGTTAACGCTTTCGGTATAGCGGGGGCCCCTTCTTAACACCCCCACTCCTTGTTACGGTGCGGATCATGCGTGCCGCCTTCGCCTCGAGCTTCGACGCCGACAACCCGCTCGCCGCGCTGACCGTCGGCGAGCAGCCCGAGCCGACCCACCCCGAGGACGACTGGGTGACCGTGCAGGTGCGGGCCAGCTCGATCAACCACCACGACCTGTGGTCGCTGCGCGGCGTCGGGCTCGGTGCCGACCGGCTGCCGATGATCCTCGGCTGCGACGCCGTCGGCACGGCCCCGGACGGCACCGAGGTGGTGGTCTTCCCGCTGGTCGTCGACCCGGGTGACCCGCGCGGCATGTCCATCCTCTCCGAGCACTTCCCCGGCACCTTCGCCGAGCGGGTGGCCGTACCCCGGATGAACCTGCTGCCCCTGCCGGCGGGCCTGTCGGCGACGGACGCCGCCTGCCTGCCGACGGCCTGGCTCACCGCGTGGCGGATGCTGACCACCAAGGGCCGGGTCGACGAGGCCGACGCCGTGCTGGTCCAGGGCGCGGGCGGCGGCGTCGCGACGGCCGCCGTCGCGCTCGCCGTCGCGCTCGGCAAGCGGGTGTACGCGACCAGCCGCGACGCCGGCAAGCGGGAACGGATCGCGCAGCTGGGGGCGACCGCGCTGGAGCCCGGCGCCCGGCTCCCCGAGCGGGTCGACGTGGTGATCGAGACGGTCGGCGAGGCGACGTTCGACCACTCCCTGAAGTCGGCCGCGCCGATGGCCCGGATCGTGGTCTCCGGTGCGACGGCCGGGCACGAGCCGAAGGTCAACCTGCGGCGGGTCTTCGCCATGCAGCTGGAGATCCTCGGCACCTCGATGGGCACGCCGGGGGAGCTGACCGAGCTGCTGACGTTCTGCGCCGAGCACGAGGTGCGCCCAGTGGTGGACAGCGTGGTGCCGTTCAGCCGGATCGAGGAGGCGTTCGCCCGGCTGCACTCGGGCGCGGCGTTCGGCAAGATCGTCATCGACCACACGGCGTGAGGCCGGCCGCCTGCCGGGAGCTTGTTAGGAGGGGGCCCTTCCTATACCGAATGCGTTAACAGGGGGCCCTTCCTTACAGGCGGTCGTCGAGGGTGGCCACGCCGCCGCGGGTGGCCTCGTCCGGCAGCCGGCGCTTGGCCGCCGCGTCCC
The DNA here is from genome assembly GCF_900091595.1 of Micromonospora haikouensis. Taxonomy (GTDB): domain Bacteria; phylum Actinomycetota; class Actinomycetes; order Mycobacteriales; family Micromonosporaceae; genus Micromonospora; species Micromonospora haikouensis. The sequence goes on along the minus strand of NZ_FMCW01000005.1, from coordinate 112,850 downwards.
CGTACAGGGTCCAGCGCAGGAACTCGACGCAGGTGTCCGAGACCACCCGCAGGGCCGCGCCGTCGGTGAGCAGGGCTCGCCCGTGGTCGCCCTTCGGCAGGCTGAGCATCGCCTTCGGCCAGGGCACCCTGTCGTACGCGGCCCTGCCCGAGGCGTAGTCGACCACCTCGTCGGCCTCGCCGTGCACGAACAACTGCGGGGCGGCGGCCCCCGCGAACGCGGTGCCCACGCCGAGGCCGGTGCCGGCGAAGACCACCCCGGCGTCCAGTCGGTCGTCCCGGCCGGCGGTGAACAGGCCGATCGTGGTCACCCCACCGGCCGAGTGCCCCGCCGCCGCCACCCGGTCGGTGGCGAGCCGGCCGCGCAGCGGGTCGCCCGCCTTCGCGTCCAGGGCGAGCACCCGGGTCAGCGCGTACGACACGTCGGCCGGCTGGTTCAGCACGTCCAGCACGTTGGTGTCGGTGCCCCGGGCGGTGTGCGGGAAGGCCGGCGCGGCCACCACGAACCCGGCCGCCGCCCAGCGGGTGAGCAGCAGCTCGTAGTCCTCGGGCCGCCCGTTGAGGCCGTGGCTGAACATCACCACCGGGAAGCGCCCCGTCGCGGCCGTCGCGGACTGCTGCGGCGTCCCGCCCGCCGCGCCCCGGGCCGGATACCAGATCGTCACCGGCAGCGGGCGGTCGCCGTCGCGGTTGAGCTTGAGCTGACGTACGCCGACGGCGAAGCTCTCGCTCGGCGCGCTGCCGGCGGGCACGCGCGGGGCCGGGGTGGTCGCCTTCGGCGCCTGCGTCGGGGCGGCCTCGCGCCAGGCGGGCTCCGCGTCACCCGAGCAGCCCGCCAGGCCGGCGGCGAGCAGGGCGGTGGCCAGCAAGGCGGCGGTACGACGGCGGCGGCACATGAAACCGATTGTGCCTCGCCGGACGGGGGCACCGGCCCGCATCGCACCGCAGGTCAAGGAGCGCTCACCCCGGGCGACAGGGTGCCGCCCGGCGGGGCGCTGTTAGGAAGGGGCCCTTCCTATACAGAAAGCGTTAACAGGGGGCCCTTCCTTGCAACTCCAGTGGGTGGGGAGGGTGGCGTCCGTGGGGAGGCGGCGCAGGGCGGCGCGGTCGCCGTACAACGCCCAGCGCAGGAAGTCCGTGGTGGTGGCGAGGACCTGGGCGAAGCCGGGGCGGCCCGGGGTCAGGTAGCTGCCGTGATCGCCCCCGGTGACGGTGAGGAACCCGGCCGGGCCGGGCGTGCGGGCGTACGCGGCCCGGCCGACCGCCACCCCGACGACCGGGTCGGCGTCGCCGTGCACGAACAGCACCGGCGCGGTCGGCCCGGCGAACGCCCCGGCCAGGCCGCCCCCGGCGAGCACGATGCCCGCCCGCAGCCGGGGCGGGTGCCCGGAGGTGAGCATCCCGGCGGTGGTGAAGCCGCCCGCCGAGTGGCCGGCGGCGGCGAACCGCGCGACGTCCAGGTGGCCGGCGAGCGGGTCGCCCCGGCGGGTGTCGAGGCGCACCAGGTGCCGGATCAGCCGCCACCCGTCGGCCGGCTGGTGGCGTACGTCGGCGCGGGTGAACCGGGCCGCCCCGCGCCGGGTGTGCGGATACGCGGGCGCGGCGACCACGAAGCCGGCGGCGGCCCACCGGCTGGTCAGCGGGGCGTGCAGGGCGGGCAGGCTGTCCAGTCCGTGGCTGAACACGACGACGGGGAACCGGCCGGGGGCCACCCCGCCCCGGGCGGCCGGATACCAGACGGTCACCGGCAGCGGGCGCGCGCCGCCCGGGTCGAGGGTGAAGGTGTGCACCCCGACCGGGTACGCCGTCGCCGGGGCGGGGCCGGCCGACGGGGCGCCGCGGGACCCCGGGGCGGCGGTTGCCGTGCCGCAGCCGGCCAGCAGCGCCATCATCGTCGCGGCGACCAGCCGGCGTACCCACACGCCCTCACGGTAGGCGGCCGGCCGCGCCCGGCGGCCCCGCCGTCCGGACCGGTGGGCGACGCCACCCGGTCGGGGTGGCTCCGCCGATCCGGCGGTCCTGCGGCGTGCCGCCCGGTCGGGCGGGCGCGGGGTGGACCGTCTTGGCTAGGGTCTGGCCATGTCTGACAAGCACATGGACCCGAGCGGCAACACAGAGCAGTTCCGGGCGTTCGCCCACGCCCCGGAGGGCGCCGCCCCGGCCACCCCGGCGTCCCGGGTTCCGCTGGTCGCCGGCATCGCGGTGGCCGTGGTGCTGCTGGTGGCCGTCGTCGCCTGGCTCGCCCTGAACTGAGGGCGCGCCACCGGCTCAGCCCGTGCTCGCGCTGAACTGAGGGCGCGCGCCGCCGGCTCAGCCCGTGGTCTCGGCCACGGCGCGGGCCTCGCGGGCGATCTCGCGTTCCTCGTCGGTGCCGACGACGCAGACGGCGACCTCCGCGCCCGCCGGGGAGATCACCCGGTCGCCGGTGCCGTCGTTGTGCGCCGGGTCGACGGCGATGCCGAGCCGCTCCAGGCCGGCCAGCGCGGCGGCCCGCACCGGCGCCGCGTGCTCGCCCACCCCGGCCGTGAAGGTGACCGCGTCCACCCGGCCGAGCAGCGCGTAGTACGCCCCGACATAGCCGGTGATCCGGCGGGTGTAGACGTCGAGGGCGAGCGCGGCGGCCGGGTCACCGGCGGCGCGGCGGGCCAGCACCTCGCGCATGTCGTTGACCCCGGCGAGGCCGAGCAGGCCGCTGCGGTGGTTGAGCAGGTCGTCGATCTCGTCGACGCCCATGCCGGCCTCGCGGCGCAGGTGGAAGACGATCGTCGGGTCGAGGTCGCCACTGCGGGTGCCCATCACGAGGCCCTCCAGCGGGGACATCCCCATCGAGGTGGCCACGCTGCGCCCGCCCTGCACCGCGCAGGCGCTCGCGCCGTTGCCCAGGTGCAGGGTGATCGTGTTCAGATCGTCGTACGGCCGGCCCAGCAGCTCGGCGGTGCGCCGGGAGACGTACGCGTGGGAGGTGCCGTGGAAGCCGTACCGGCGGATGTCGTACCGCCGGGCGGTGTCCCGGTCGATCGCGTAGGTGGCGGCGGCCTCGGGCAGGGTGTGGTGGAACGCGGTGTCGAAGACGGCGACCTGGGGCACCCCGGGCAGCGCCTCGCGGGCGACCCGGATGCCGGCCAGGTTGGCGGGGTTGTGCAGCGGGGCGAGCGGCACGAGTTCCTCGATCGCCGCGAACACGGCGTCGTCGATGAGCACCGGCTCGGTGAAGCGCCGCCCGCCGTGCACCACCCGGTGCCCCACGGCGGTCAGCCCGGCGAGCCTGTCCGGGCCGAGCCGGTCGAGGATCTCCCGGACGGCCGTCTCGTGGTCGGCCGGCCCGCCGCCGGGCTCGCCGACCCGCTCGACGGTGCCCTTCGCCAGGACCTCGTCGCCGTCGTAGAGCCGGTATTTCACCGACGACGAGCCGCAGTTGAGGACGAGCACCCGACTCATGACGACTCCCCGGCGGCGGCCTGGATGGCGGTGATGGCGACGGTGTTGACGATGTCGGGGACGGTCGCGCCCCGGGACAGGTCGTTGACGGGGCGGCGCAGGCCCTGCATGACCGGGCCGACGGCCACCGCACCGGCGGAGCGCTGCACCGCCTTGTACGTGTTGTTGCCCGTGTTGAGGTCGGGGAAGATGAACACGGTGGCCCGCCCGGCGACGGCGCTGTCGGGCAGCTTGGTGGCCGCGACGTGCGGGTCGATCGCGGCGTCGTACTGGATGGGGCCCTCGACCAGCAGCTCCGGCCGCCGCTCGCGCACGAGCCGGGTGGCGGCGGCGACCTTCTCCACGTCGGCCCCGGCCCCGGAGTCCCCGGTGGAGTAGGACAGCATCGCCACCCGGGGTTCGATGCCGAACCGGGCGGCGGTGTCGGCGGAGGAGATGGCGATGTCGGCGAGCTGGGCGGCGTCCGGGTCGGGGTTGACGGCGCAGTCGCCGTAGACGAGCACCCGGTCGGCGAGCAGCATGAAGAACACGCTGGAGGCCACCGACACCCCCGGCACCGTGCGGATGATCTCGAACGCGGGGCGGATGGTCGCGGCGGTGGTGTGGGTGGCCCCGGAGACCATCCCGTCGGCGTGCCCGGTGTGCACCATCATCGTGCCGAAGTAGTTGGGCTGCGCCACGATGTCGTGGGCCAGCTCGGCGGTCATGCCCCGGTGGGCGCGCAGCTTCGCGTACGCCTCGGCGAACTCGTCGCGCCACGGGCTGGTCGCCGGGTCGACGACGGCCGCCCCGGAGATGTCGACGCCCAGCTCCCGGGTGCGCCGGGCGATGTCGTCGGGGCGGCCGAGCAGGGTCAGGTCGGCCACGCCCCGGCGCAGCAGGATCTCCGCCGCGCGCAGGATCCGCTCCTCCGCGCCCTCGGGCAGCACGAGGCGGCGGCGGTTGGAGCGGGCGCGGTCGATCAGGTCGTACTCGAACATCAGCGGGGTGACCCGCGCGGAGCGGCTGACCCGCAGCCGGCGGGCGAGGTCGACGGTGTCGACGCAGTCCTCGAACGCGCCGAGCGCGGCCTCGACCTTGCGTGGGTGGGCCATGCTGGGCCGGCCCTCGATCCGGCTGGACGCGGCGACCGTGTCGTAGCTGTCGCTGCGCACCGAGAGCACCGCGAGCCCGGTGTTGAGCCCCTCGACCAGGCGCATCGCCCTCGGGTCGGGCCGCTCGCCGAGGGTGAGCACCAGCCCGGCCACGGAGACCTGGCCGGCGACGTGCGCGGCGCTGGCCGCCACCAGCAGGTCCGCCCGGTCGGCCGGGGTGATCACCAGCGCGCCCTCGGTGAGGTGGTCCAGCAGCGTCGGCACGTGCGCCGCGCCGACGACGTAGTCGAGCACGTCGCGGCCGAGCGCGGCGTCGTCGCCGGCCAGCAGGGTCGCGCCGAGCGCCGCCGCCACCTCGGCCACCGTCGGCGCCGACACGGCCGGCACCTCCGGGATCGCGTACGCGGGGACGGGCAGCTCGGGCAGCGTCATCGGCCCCGGCACCCGGTTGGCGATCACCGCCAGCACCGTCGCGCCGAGGTCCACCAGATCGTGGTACGCCCCGCGCGCCGCCGCCGCGATCGCCTCCGGCTGCTGCCCGAAGCCGTCGACGACGGGCACCACGACGCTGCCGAACTCGGTGGCCAGGCGGGCGTTGAACGCCAGCTCGCGGGGGCCCGCGCCGTCGCCGCCGTCGGCGAAGTCGCTGCCCACCACGACCACCGCGGGGCAGCGCCGTTCGACGTCGCGGTACCGCTCGACGATCCGGGAGATCAGCTCCTCCCGGCGGCCGTCGGCGACCAGCGCGCCCGCCTCGGCGTAGCTGCAGCCGTGCAGCTCGTCGACCGGGATCTCGATGCGGTAGCGCTCGCCGAGCAGGGCGAGGATCTGGTCGGGCCCCCGCCCGGGGACCAGCGGCCGGAATGCGCCGATCCGTTCGACCTGCCGGGAGAGCAGCTCGGCGAGGCCGAGCGCGATGGTCGACTTGCCCCCGCCGGAACCGACGCTGGTCAGATACACGCTCCGGGCCACGCCCCCACGCTACAAGATCGCGCCCAGGGCCGCCCGGGTCCTTGGACCCGGGCCGGCGGGGGCTGGCCACCCGTCGCCGAGGTCAGTCGTCGTCGGGGTCGTCCAACCGGGCCAGCCAGGTGGCGAAGCGCTCGATCGGCGTCTCGAACTCGGGGTTCAGGTCCACGAAGTCGCGCAGGCGCTCGCCCAGCCACTCCACGCTCACCTGCTCCTCGCCCCGCCGCTCGACCAGTTCCTCGATGCCACGGTCGGTGAAGTACATCGTGCGTCCTCATCGGTTGTGCCGGCCCGGGGCCGGGTCGTGCGGTCAGGGATGCGAGCGGGGCAGCGCCCGTCGTGGTGACGGTCGCTGCCCCGGCGCACGGCGGTGCGGTCAGGTCACGGGCGGGGCAGTGCCGCCTCGATCAGCGCGTTCTGCTCGACCTCGTGCATCTTCGCCGAGCCGACGGCCGGCGCGGCGGCGGCGGGGCGGGAGATGCGGCGCAGCCGGACCTCGCTGAGGTGCTCCAGCAGGTTGAGCGCGACGAAGCTCCACGCGCCCTGGTTGGCCGGCTCCTCCTGCACCCAGGCGAAGTCCTCGGCGTTCGGGTACTGCGCGAGGGCGGCCCGGATCTCCTCGACGGGCAGCGGGTAGAGCTGCTCCATCCGGACGATCGCGGTGTCGGTGACGCCGCGCTCCGCGCGAGCCTGGAACAGGTCGTAGTAGACCTTGCCCGAGCAGAGCAGCACCCGCTTCACCTGCTCGGCGGGCGGGGCGGCGGTGTCGGCCAGCACCGGGGCGAAGGTGCCCGTGGTGAAGTCCTCCACGCCCGACACGCAGAGCTTGTGCCGCAGCAGCGACTTCGGCGTGAACACCACCAGCGGCTTGCGCTTCGGCGACAGGGCCTGGCGGCGCAGCAGGTGGAAGTAGTTCGCCGGGGTGGTCGGGATGGCCACCCGCATGTTGTCCTCGGCGCAGAGCTGGAGGAACCGCTCCGGGCGACCGGACGTGTGGTCCGGGCCCTGGCCCTCGTGGCCGTGCGGCAGGAGCAGGGTGACGGCGGAGCGCTGGCCCCACTTCACCTCGCCGGAGGAGATGAACTCGTCGATCACCGACTGCGCGCCGTTGACGAAGTCGCCGAACTGGGCCTCCCAGCAGACCAGCGCGTTGACGTTCTCCACCGAGTAGCCGTACTCGAAGCCCATCGCCGCGTACTCCGACAGCAGGGAGTCGTGCACGAAGAACCGGGACCGCTCGCCGTCGGCGGTGAGCGACTTCAGCGGCAGGTAGTCGTCGCCGGTACGGGCGTCCACCACCGAGGCGTGCCGCTGCACGAACGTGCCCCGGCGGGAGTCCTGCCCGGCGAGCCGGACGGTGACCCCGTCGTGCAGCAGCGCGCCGAACGCGATGATCTCGCCGTACCCCCAGTCGATGTTGCCCTCGACGGACATCTTCGCCCGCCGGTCGAGCAACTGCTGGATCCGCTTGTGCGGGGTGAAGCCCTCCGGCAGGTGGGTGTGCGCCTCGCCGACGGCCTTGACGACCTCGGCCGTGGTGGCGGTCGCCACCTGCGGCTCCGGCTCCTCCTCGCGGCGCGGCCGGGCCGCCTGCTTCGGCGCGGAGGCGGCGTCGCGGGTGGCCTTGAAGACCCGCTCCAGCTGCGCCTGGTAGTCGCGCAGCAGCTCCTCCGCGTCCTCCACGGTGATGTCGCCCCGGCCGATCAGCTCCTCGGTGTAGAGCTTGCGGACCGACCGCTTCGAGTCGATGATCTTGTACATCTGCGGGTTGGACATCGACGGGTCGTCGCCCTCGTTGTGCCCGCGCCGGCGGTAGCAGACCATGTCGATCACGACGTCCTTGTTGAACGCCTGCCGGTACTCGAACGCCAGCCGGGCGACCCGGACCACGGCCTCGGGGTCGTCGCCGTTGACGTGCAGGATCGGGGCCTCGATCATCCGGGCCACGTCGGTGCTGTAGAGGCTGGACCGGGAGTGCTCGGGGGCGGTGGTGAAGCCCACCTGGTTGTTGACCACCACGTGCACCGTGCCGCCGGTGCGGTAGCCGCGCAGCTGCGACAGGTTGAGCGTCTCGGCGACCACGCCCTGGCCGGCGAAGGCGGCGTCACCGTGCACCGCCAGCGGCAGCACCGTGTAGCCCTCCAGCTTGAGGTCGATCCGGTCCTGCTTGGCCCGGACGATGCCCTCCAGCACCGGGTCGACGGCCTCCAGGTGCGACGGGTTGGCCACCACCGACACCTTGACGGCGTGCTCGCCGTCGGGGGTGGTGAACTTGCCGTTCTGGCCGAGGTGGTATTTCACGTCGCCCGAGCCCTGCGTCGAGCGCGGGTCGAGGTGCCCCTCGAACTCCGAGAAGATCTTCTCGTACGGCTTGCCGACGATGTTGGCCAGCACGTTGAGCCGGCCCCGGTGGGCCATGCCGATGACGACCTCGTCGAGCCCCGCCTCGGCGGAGGACTCCAGCACCTCGCCGAGCAGCGGGATCAGCGACTCGCCGCCCTCCAGCGAGAAGCGCTTCTGGCCCACGTACTTCGTCTGGAGGAAGGTCTCGAACGCCTCGGCGGCGTTGAGCCGGTTGAGCACGTGCTTCTGCTCGTCGGAGCTGGGCTTTTCGTACTTTCGCTCGATCCGCTCCTGGATCCAGCGCCGCTCCTCCGGGTCCTGGATGTGCATGTACTCCACGCCGACCCGCCGGCAGTAGGAGTCGCGCAGCACGCCGAGGATGTCGCGCAGCTTCATCCGCTGCTTGCCGGCGAAGCCGTTGACCGGGAAGACGCGGTCCAGGTCCCACAGGGTCAGCCCGTGCTGGAGGACGTCCAGGTCCGGGTGCTTGCGGATCTTGAATTCCAGCGGGTCGGTGTCGGCCATCAGGTGGCCGCGCACCCGGTACGCGTGGATCAGCTCGTGCACCCGCGCGGTCTTGTTGATCTGGCCCTCGGAGTTGACGGCCACGTCCTGCATCCAGCGCACCGGCTCGTACGGGATGCGCAGCGAGGTGAAGATCTGGTCGTAGAAGCCGTGCCCGCCGAGCAGCAGCTCGTGCATGACCTTGAGGAACTCGCCGGACTGCGCGCCCTGGATGATCCGGTGGTCGTACGTGCTGGTCAGCGTGATGATCTTGCTGACTGCCAGCTCGGCGAGGGTGGCCTCGCTCATGCCCTGGTAGGGCGCCGGGTACTCCATCGCGCCGACGCCGATGATGGCGCTCTGCCCCGTCATCAGGCGCGGGATCGAGTGCACCGTGCCGATGCCGCCCGGGTTGGTCAGCGAGATCGTGGTGCCCGAGTAGTCCTCCATGGTCAGCTCGTTGCGGCGGGCACGCCGGACCACGTCCTCGTACGCCTGCCAGAACTGCCGGAAGTCCATCGTCTCGCAGCCCTTGATGGACGGCACCACCAGGTTGCGGCTGCCGTCGGGCTTGGCCAGGTCGATCGCGATGCCCAGGTTGACGTGCTCGGGGCGGACCATCGCCGGCTTGCCGTCGACCTCGGCGAAGGAGTTGTTCATCTCCGGGTGCTCGACGAGCGCCCGGACCATCGCGTACCCGATCAGGTGGGTGAAGCTGACCTTGCCGCCGCGCCCCCGGGCGAGGTGGTTGTTGATCACGATGCGGTTGTCCACCAGCAGCTTGGCCGGGACGGCGCGCACGCTCGTCGCGGTCGGCACGCCCAGCGAGGCGTCCATGTTCTGGACGATCTTCGCGGCGACGCCGCGCAGCGGGGTGGTCTGCGGGCCGGACACCGTCGGCTTCGCCGCCGGGGCCTTGGCGGCCGGCTCGGCCTTCGCGGGCGCCGGCTTCGTGGCGGGCTTCGCCGCGGACGCGGCGGCCTTCGGCGCGGGGGCCTTCGCGGCGGCCGGCTCGGCCTGCGTCGCCGGCTGGGCGACGGTGGCGGCGGCCTCCTGCTGCCCGGCCGGCTCCGGCGCGGCCTTGGCGGCCTTGGCCGCCTGGCCGTCCGGGCGCGCCGTGGCGGCGCCCGGCGCGGGGCGGTAGTCGGCGAAGAAGTCGTGCCAGGCCGAATCGACGCTGCTCGGGTCGGCGAGGTAGCGCTGGTACATCTCCTCGACGAGCCACTCGTTAGGGCCGAAACCCGCCAGTGGGTTCTCCTGCGAAGTCTGCTGGGTCGACACGGCCGGTAATCGCCTCTTTCACGCGGGTTTGTGTGTCACGCGGTGTCCTCCGACGCCCCGATTGCGAGGGGCGGACGGGGGACGGCTCCCAGGCTACGCCGTACGAATACGCTAGGCATTTCCGGCTCGGGCGCGTGGTCGGTTTCACAGAAGATGACACAAGTTCGGTCAGCGCCGCGTGTCCCGTTGACTCCGGCCCGGAACCGCGCCGGCCCCGGGCGCGATCTGTGATCACGCTCCGGGGCCGGTCGCCGACTCCGCGAGGGGTCAGGAGATGTCCCGCCGCCGCATGGTGAGGGTGCCGATCACGCCGGTCACCACGGCGTACCCGATCAGCACCGCCGCGCCCGTCCAGCGCGGCGGGTTGCCCGGGATCTGCGTCCCGCTGACCATCAACGACGAGGCCAGCGAGGGCACCAGCACCTGGAGGTTGTTGATCCACTCGCCCCAGCGGGCGGCCAGGATGCTGATCGCGATGGCCGCGCCGATCGAGCCGCCCAGGTAGAGCAGGATGCCGGTGACCGTCGCGCCGATCTGGCTGCGGATCAGCACGCCGATGCCGACGCCCAGCACCGACCAGAGCAGGTACGCCAGCGCGTTGAGCGCCGTCGCCGTCCAGACCGCGCCGTTGCCGAGCTGGGAGCCGAGGTCGACGCTGTTGAGCACCAGCACGCCGAGCACCAGGTTGAGCCCGGTGGTGACCAGCCAGAACAGCATCGCCAGCACGGCCGCCGCGACCAGCTTCGCCGTCATCACCGCCGTGCGGTGCGGCACGGTGAGGAACGTGGTGGTCACCGTCTGGTGGAAGAACTCGCTGGTCACCACGATGATGCCGAGCAGCATCACGATGAGCAGCCCGAAGAACTGCCCGTTGGTGTAGATGTTGGCCGCGAGGCTGTCCACGGACTGCGCGGCCGTCACCTGGTCGGCCTGGTCGGCCGGCACGTCGCCGAAGTTGCCGCTGGCCAGCGCGTCGGTCTGCAGCCAGTTGATCAGCGCGGTGAGGGCCCACAGCGGCAGCGAGATGAGCCCGAAGACCCACCACGTGTTGGTGGTGCGGATCTTGAGCAGCTCGGATCGGACGAGGTTCATCGGATGCCCGCCTTTCCGGCCGTCAGCTCCAGGAAGACCCGTTCCAGGTCGGGTCGCTCCGGGGTCAGTTCGTGCAGCTCCACACCGGCGGCCAGCGCGGCCTTGCCGATGGCCGGGGCGTCCGCCCCGGTGACCAGCAGCACGCCGTGCTCGCCGGTCTCCACCGTCGCCGACTGCGCGCGCAGCGCCGCGACCAGCTCGTCGGCCTGCGGGGTGCGCACCCGCACCCGGCCGCCGCCCTGCGCCATCGAGCCGAGCACCTGCTCGACCGGCCCCTGCCGGACCAGCTTGCCGGCCGCGATGATCACCACGTCGTCGGCGAGCAGCTGCATCTCCGACAGCAGGTGGCTGGAGACCAGCACCGTGCGGCCCTCGTGGGCCAGCCCCTTGAGGAAGCCGCGCATCCACCGGATGCCCTCGGGGTCGAGCCCGTTCGCCGGCTCGTCGAGGATCAGCACCCGGGGGTCGCCGAGCATCGCGGCGGCGATGCCGAGGCGCTGCTTCATGCCCAGCGAGTAGCCCTTGAACTTGCGCTTCGCCGCCGGGGTGAGCCCGACCAGGGCCAGCGCCTCGTCGGCGCGCGACTTCGGCAGCCCGGCCGCCGCGCAGATCACCCGCAGGTGGTTGATCCCGGTGCGGCCCTTGTGCGCGCTGGACGCCTCCAGCACCGCGCCGACGTGGCGCAGCGGGTCGGTCAGGTCCGCGTACCGCTGGCCGCCGATGGTCGCCGTGCCGCCCGTCGGGGTGACCAGGTTCAGCAGCATGCGCAGCGTGGTGGTCTTACCGGCGCCGTTCGGGCCGAGGAAGCCGGTGACCCGCCCCGGTTCGACCGTGAACGACAGATTGTCGACCGCCCGGACGTTCTTGTACTGCTTCGTCAGGCCGGACACCACGATCTGACCGCTGCCGGTTGTGGGGCTTCGCTGCCCGTCAGACATCTTTCTCCTCCCGTGCACGGCGCGCGGAGCGCGCCGAGGTGTGCGGCGCCGTTGCTCCACGCGCCGTGGCACAGCCTGGCAAGGCCGCGCAACCAGGTCAATCAGGCGCGACACCTACCTCCGCCTCCACCTCAGGCAGGAGCCGGTCCTCCCCAGGGACGAGATCGTCCCGCCCGGGGTCCCGCCCCTCGCCCCGCCGGTCACGCCTCCGACAGGGCGATCCAGGCGGCCAGGGCCCGGCCCAGCAGCCGGCCGTCCGGGGCGTAGAGGCTGGTCCGGACCACCGCCTTGCGCCCCCACACGCCGTCGGCCACGCCCGTCACCACGCACTCGTCGCCCGGCGCCGGCAGCCCGTCCAGCACGGCGGTCATCCGGCCCAGCACGTACGGCCGGCCCGGGCCGATCACCGCCCAGCCGCCGGGGCAGTCCAGCGCCGCCCATACCGTAGCCGCGCCCACCTCGGCCGGTGCGGTGAACGGCGCGGCGGTCCGCCCGTCGGGCAGACGACCGGGGAAGATCCGCAGCCCGTCGGCCCGGCCGGGCCCGCAGACGAAGCAGCCGGGGAACGGGTGGTCCACCAGACCCGGGTACGCCGCCGAGGCGGCCCGTGCCGTGTCGAGGTCCACCGGGGGCACCGCCTCCGGCGCCTCGTCGACGCCGCGCACCTGGGCGATCAGCCGGCCGTCCGGGTCGTGCACCTCGCCGCCGCCGAGGGCCAGCGGGGTCTCCAGCGGCGGCGGCTGCCGCAACGTCACCTCGACGGCGCCGCCGAGCCCGGACGCGGCGGCGAAGACGCCGGCGCACCAGCCGCCGTTGCCCGACCCGGGCGGCCCGTTGTATCTCGCGGGGATGATCACGCGCACCTCCTCCGCGCAGCCTCGCACGCCCGGTTTGATGCAAGGAAGGGCCCCTTGTTAACGCCTGAGGTATAGAGGGGTCCCCTTCTCACCCCGCCGGGTGGCGGCCCGGCGAGCGACGTGCGCGGGTGCGCGGGGCGGGCCACCGACCCGGCTGGGGCAGTCCGCCCGGTGGCGTTCACCGGATCGACACCGGTCGTCCCCGCTCGCGGCATCCGGGGCACCTACACAGAGCTCATGGCTGTTCTGCCCGTCGCTGGCGTTCCCCTGACGACCAGCGGATACACCGTGTCGATCGCCGACGACCCCCGCCAGGTCGCGGCCGCGCAGCGCCTGCGCCACGAGGTGTTCGCCACCGAGCTCGGGGCCACCCTGCGCCCCGGCCCGGTCGGCTTGGACGCCGACGACCTCGACCCCTACTGCGACCACCTGATCGTCCGCGAGGAGCGCACCGGCGCGGTGGTCGGGACGTACCGGCTGCTGCCGCCCGGACGGACCCCGCGCCGGTACGCGGAGGCCGAGTTCGACCTCGCCCCGCTCGATCCGCTGCGGGACGTCCTGGTGGAGGCCGGCCGGTCCTGCGTCCACCCGGAGCACCGCTCCGGCGCGGTGATCAACCTGATGTGGACCGGCATCACCCGCTACCTGCACCTGCGCGGGTCGCGCTGGCTGGGCGGCTGCGCCTCCGTCGGAGTCGACGACGGCGGGCTGCTCGCCGCCGGCGTCTGGGAGCATGTCCGGGCCCGGCACCTGGCCCCGCCGCCGCTGCGGGTCCGGCCGCTGCGCCCCTGGCTGGCCGAGCCGCGAGCCGCCGACCAGCGGGCCACCGCCCCGCACGCCACCGCCCCGCACGCCACCGCCCCGCACGCCACCGCCCCGCACGCCACCGCCCCCGGCGACCCGCGCGCGGTCGGGCGGGTCGCGCTGCCGCCGCTGCTGCGCGGGTACCTGCGCCTGGGCGCCTGGGTGGCCGGCGAGCCGGCGTACGACCCGGACTTCCGGGTCGCCGACTTCTACGTGATCTTCTCGCTGGACCGGATGAGCCCCCGCTACCTGCGGCACTTCCTCGGGGACGGGGGCGAGCGGTGACCGCCCGCCACGACCTCTGGCGACCGGTCTCCGGCTGCGACGCGGGCTGCCTGCCCGGCCCGGGGGAGACCGCCGCCGTCCCGGTCGCCCGCCGGCTCGGGCGGCTGGCCGCCGTGCTCCTGATGCTGGCGGCCGGCGCGTTGCTGGCCGGGCTGCTGCCGGTGCTGCCGGCCCGGGAGCGGCGGGCCGCGCTGCGTGGCTGGGCCCGGGGCGCGACCCGGGCGTTCGGCGTGCGGCTGGTGGCCCGGGGCCGGCTGCCCCGGCGGCCGTCGCTCGTGGTGGCCAACCACGCCTCGTGGCTGGACGTGCTCGCGCTGCTGGCCGTGGCGCCGGCCCGGGTCCTGGCCAAGCGCGAGGTGCGCCGCTGGCCGCTGGTCGGGCCGCTGGCCGTCGCGGGGGGCACCCTCTTCGTGGACCGGGCGCGCCCCCGGGCGCTGCCCGCCGCCGTGCGCCGGGTCGCCGCCGTGCTGCGCGCCGGTCACCCGGTCGCGGTCTTTCCCGAGGGTACGACGTGGTGCGGCGCGGTCCTGGACTGCCGGCCGGGCGGCGGGTTCCGTCCTGCCGTGTTCCAGGCGGCGGTCGACGCGGGCGTGCCGGTCGTCCCGGTCCGGATCGGCTACCACCTCGCCGCTCCCGCCCCCGGCCTTTCCTCCGCTCGGGCCGGCGGGCCGACGACCGTCGGCGCCTTCCTCGGCACGGAGAGCCTCGGGCGGTCGGTCTGGCGGGTCCTCGGGGCCCGGGGGCTCACGGTGACGGTCACGGCCACCGCCGCGCTGCACCCGGGGCGGGACGCGGACCGGCGGCGGCTCGCCCGGGCCGCCGAGTCGGCGGTCCACCTCGTGCCGCCCCGGGCCGCCGCTCCGGCCGTCCCGCCCCGGGCCGCCGTCCCGAGGCTGCCGCTCGCGCCCGTGTCGCCCAGGGCCGCCGCCCCGGAGGTCGGCCTGGCGGCCTGACGTCCCTCCGACACGCGACAGTCTTGTTCAGTCGCGATGTATCGCGTTAGCCTTCCCCCGGAAGGAGCGCGCCGCCGGGGCGCGCCTGCCGGCGGGAGGATGCATGCCCAGATGGACCGTCGACCGCCCGCAGCGGCTCACCCTCGACGAGCCGGTCACCGCCCTGCACGTCCGGCTGGTGACCGGGCGGCTCAACGTCGTCGCCGCGGACGGCCCGGCCCGGGTGGACGTCACCCGGGTCAGCAGCCGACCCGTGATCGTCGAGCAGCGCGACGGGGTGCTGACCGTCCGGCACGAACGCCACCCGAGGACGCCCGGGCTGCTCTGGTGGCTCGGCCGGCTCGGTCGCCGCTTCCGGGCCGACGTCTCGATCGCCGTACCCGCCGACGTGCTGGCCGACCTCCGGCTGGTCGACGGCCCGCTGGTCGCCTCGGGCCTGCGCCGGGAGACGCGCGCCGACGTCACGTCGGGCCAGATCACCCTGATGGGCGTGCGGGGACGCACCGCCGCGAAGATCGTCTCCGGGCCGGTGGAGGCCCTGGGGGTGGCCGGGGACCTGAGCCTGGAGACCGTCTCCGGGGAGGTGGTCCTCGCCGACAGCACCGCCGGCACGGTGCGCGCGCACACCGTCTCCGGCGAGATCACCTGTGACCTGGACAATCTGCCCGGCGGCGAGATCCAGCTGAGCACGATCTCCGGCGCCATCACCGTCCGGGTCCGCGAGGACAGCGACCTCGCCGTCCGCCTGCACACCACCGCCGGCCGGATCACCAGCGGGTTTCCCCAGGTGCGCGGCGGGGGTGGCCTCGGCGGCGTACGGGACAGCGCGGGGGTCCTCGGCACCGGCGCGGGTAGGCTCTGGGCGTCCGCGACCTCCGGCAGCATCGCGCTGCTCGCCCGTCCGGTCGACGACGACGCCGAGGAGCTGCCGTGACCACCGTGTTCAGCCACGGGCGGCTCCGGCTCTACCTGCTCAAACTCCTCGACGACGGCCCCAAACACGGCTACGAGCTGATCCGTCTGCTGGAGGACCGCTTCCTCGGCCTGTACGCGCCGAGCGCCGGCACGATCTACCCCCGGCTCCAGCGGCTGGAGGCCGAGGGACGGGTGACCCACGCCGCCGCCGGTGGCCGCAAGGTCTACGAGATCACCGAGGCGGGCCGGGCCGAGCTGCGCCAGCGGGCCGGCGAGCTGGCCACCCTGGAGTCCGACATCAGCTCCTCGGTGGCGGACCTGTCCGCCCTGGCCGGCGAGATCCGTTCCGAGGTACGCGGCTCGGTGCGCGACCTCAAGCGGGAGCTGCGCGAGGCGACCCGGCGGACGCGGCAGTCCCGGCGTACCCCGTGGGAGGCCGCGCCGCCCCCGGGCCCGGCGCGGTCCGCCGCCCCCACCGGCTCCTCGCCGCTGCTGGCCGAGCTGGACGACCGGTTGGCCACGTTCACCGTCGAGGTCGACGCGTTGACGCGGGACGGTCGGCTCGACGACGTCCAGCTCCGCGCGGCGATCCGGGTCCTCGACGGCGCCCTGGACGGGCTGCGCCGGCTGCTCCGCTAGGCGGGCGACGAGCCGCTCCGAGTTCTCAGGGAGTTTCCAGCAACCGCCCAGCGCCGACGCAGCGAGGTCACGGATGATGGTCGGCATGGCCGCTACCCAGACCGAGGCGCGACTGCTCGTCGTCGAGGACGATCCCAACATCCTCGAACTGCTCTCCGCGAGCCTCCGCTTCGCCGGCTTCGACGTGGCCACCGCGACCAGCGGGAGCGCCGCGCTGCACGCCGCGAAGGACCACCGCCCCGACCTGGTGGTCCTCGACGTGATGCTCCCCGACCTCGACGGCTTCGAGGTCATCCGGATGCTCCGCGAGGGCGGCACCCGCACCCCGGTGGTCTTCCTGACGGCCCGGGACGCGACCGACGACAAGATCCGCGGGTTGACCCTGGGCGGCGACGACTACGTCACCAAGCCGTTCAGCCTGGAGGAGCTCACGGCCCGCATCCGCGCCGTGCTGCGCCGCACGGCCAGCGGCGACCAGACGCCGTCCCGCCTCACCTTCGCCGACCTGGAGCTGGACGAGGAGACCCACGAGGTGCACCGGGCCGGGCAGCGCGTGCAGCTCTCGCCCACCGAGTTCAAGCTGCTGCGCTACCTGATGCTCAACGCCAACCGGGTGCTGTCCAAGGCGCAGATCCTCGACCACGTCTGGAACTACGACTTCCGGGGCGACGACAACATCGTCGAGTCCTACATCTCCTACCTGCGGCGCAAGGTCGACAACACCCAGCCCCGGCTGATCCACACCCTGCGCGGAGTGGGATACGTGCTGCGCAAGCCGGCGGCGTGAACGCCGTCGCGCTGGCGAAGGGGCGGCTGCGGAGCGTACCGCTGCGGGTGAAGCTGGTGGCGGCGGTGCTGACGCTGGTCGCCGCGGCCCTGCTGGTGATCAGCTCCCTGACCACCTATTTCCTGCGCAACTACCTGGTCGCCCAGGTCGACGTCGAGCTGCGGGCCTCGGTCAACAACCTCGAGACGTACGTGAAGACCTCGCCCAACGGCAGTCCCGTCGTGCCCACCGACTACCTGCTGGTCGCCATGGACGTGAACACCGGCCGGGTCCGTGGCTACGAGTACGACGAGTTCCGGTTCCGGGTCGACGACCTGCCGGCCTGGCCGAACACGGCGGAGGGCTTCGCGGCCCTGGCCGACAAGGGCCCCCGGACGGTGCCGGCCCGGGACAGCGCGATGCGCTGGCGGATCCTCTACACCGAGCTGCCGACCGGGCAGATGGTGGCCATCGCGCAGAACCTCACCGACGTCGACCTGGCGGTCAAGCGGCTGGTCTGGATAGACCTCCTGGTCGGCGGGGCGGTGCTGATCCTCCTGGCGTCGATCGGCGCGGCGATCGTGCGGACCAGCCTCAAGCCGCTGGTGGAGATCGAACGCACCGCCGCCGCCATCGCCGGCGGCGACCTGACCCGGCGGGTGCCCGACCCGGAGGACGGCGAGCCCTGCCCGACCTCCGAGCTGGGGCGGCTGTCCCGGGCGCTGAACACGATGTTGGCCCAGATCGAGGCCGCCTTCACCGCCCGCGCCGCCTCGGAGATCGCCGCCCGGTCGGCCGAGGCCGGCGCGCGGGACGCGGCCGCCGCCGCGCAGGCGTCCGAGGCGCGGGCCCGCCGCTCGGAGGAGCGGATGCGGCAGTTCGTCGCGGACGCCTCGCACGAGCTGCGTACCCCGCTGACCACCATCCGGGGCTTCGCCGAGCTGTACCGGCAGGGCGCGGCGCGGGCCCCGGAGGAGACCGCCGGCCTGCTGCGCCGCATCGAGGACGAGGCCGCCCGGATGGGGCTGCTGGTGGAGGACCTGCTGCTGCTCGCCCGGCTGGACCGGGAGCGGCCCCTCGCGCTCGGCCCGGTGGAACTGCCGCTGCTGGCCGGCGACGCCGTGCAGGCCGCCCGGGTGGTGGCCCCGGACCGGCGCATCGAGCTGGAGATCGAGCCGGGCTCCGGGCCGCTTGTGGTGCTCGGCGACGACGCCCGGCTGCGGCAGGTGATCGGCAACCTGATGACGAACGCGCTCACCCACACCCCGCCGGACGCCTCGGTGACCCTGCGGCTGCGTACCGAGGCGGGGAACCTGGCGGTGATGGAGGTGGCCGACACCGGCCCCGGGCTCTCCCCGGAGCAGGCCGAGCGGGTGTTCGAGCGGTTCTACCGGGCCGACGCCGCCCGCACCCGGCGGGCCGGCGGGATGACCAGCACCGGGCTGGGGCTGGCCATCGTGGCGGCGCTGGTCGCCGCGCACCACGGCACCGTCGAGGTCGGCGAGACACCGGGCGGGGGAGCGACCTTCCGGGTCCGGGTGCCCCTGCTTCCCGACAGCGGGGACGACCCGGGCGAGTGACTTTCAGGGAACTTCCAGGCGGGTTCCAGGCTGGTCGCAGTGGCATGGGAGAAGGTGGATACATGACCGAGTACGAGACCGACCCGCAGCGGCGACCGGCGCCCTCCGACGCCGAGCCGTCGCACCCCACCGCCGAGCTGTCCCGCGTCGAGACCGGGCAGTCCGACTCCCCGGCCGTCGAGCCCGCCGCTCCGGCCGCGCCGACCGCGCCCGCCGCCCACCCCACCTACCCCGGCCCCGCCGCGCCGGCCGCCGGGCAGCACACCCCCGCCGCCCCCGTCTCCGGGCCCGTCGCCCCTGCCCCCGTCTCTGGGCCCGTCGCCCCGGGTTCCGGCCCGCAGCCGTACGCCGGCCCGGCCACCCCGTCCGCGCCGCCGTACCCGGTGTCGGGGCAGCCGCAGCCGGCCGGGCCGTACCCGAACAGCCCCTGGCAGCCCCAGCACGCCGGGCAGCACTCCGCCGGGCAGCACTCCGCCGGGCAGCACTCCGGCTGGGCCGCGGGGGGCCAGCACGGTCCGGCGGCCCCCGGGTACGCCCCGCACGCCGGTGGTCCCGCGTACCCGGGCGGCCCGGTGCCGCCGCAGCACCCCGGCCAGCCGGTGCCGGCGTGGGCACAGGCCCCGAAGCCGAGCCGCGTGGCCAAGCTGGCCGGCGCCGGGGTGGCGGTGTTCGCGCTGATGCTCGGCTCCGGCGTGGCCGGCGGCGCGCTCGCGCTCGCCATCGACGGCAACTCGGGCGGGATCACCCGCACCTACTCGGCCGCGCCGGTGCTCAACAGCGCCGACCTGCCGAAGATCGCCGCGTCCGTGCAGGACAGCGTGGTCTCGATCAGCACCGGCAGCGGCGAGGGCTCCGGGGTCATCCTCTCCGAGGACGGCTACGTGCTGACCAACAACCACGTGGTCGCCTCCGCGTCGGGCAAGACCGTCAAGGTGGTCTTCGCCGACGGCAAGTCCGCCGACGCCGAGATCGTCGGCACCGACCCGAAGACCGACCTGGCCGTGGTGAAGGCCAGCGGGGTCAGCGGGCTGAAGGCCGCCACGTTCGGCGACAGCGACGCGATGCAGGTCGGCGACCAGGTGCTCGCCCTGGGCAGCCCGCTCGGCCTGCAGGGCTCGGTCACCTCGGGCATCATCAGCGCCCGGGACCGCACCATCCAGGCCGGCGACAGCCAGCAGCAGCAGGACCCGCGCCAGGGGGTCAGCTCGATCGCCGGGCTGCTCCAGACCGACGCCCCGATCAACCCGGGCAACTCCGGCGGCGCGTTGGTCAACACCCGGGGCGAGGTGATCGGCATCAACACCGCCATCGCCACCTCCGGGCAGAGCACCGGCAACATCGGCGTCGGCTTCGCCATCCCGAGCAACAAGGCCAAGGACGTGGCCGGCAAGCTCCAGCGCGGCGAGAAGGTCAGCCACCCCTCGCTCGGGGTGAGCGTGAGCCCGGCCGAGAACGGCGGCGCGGTGGTCGCGTCCGTCACCCCCGGCAGCGCCGCCGAGAAGGCCGGCATCCAGCGGGGCGACGTGATCACCAAGTTCGGGGACACCGTGATCAACGACTCCGACGACCTGGTGGGCGCGGTCCAGGCCCGCAAGGTCGGCGACCGGGTCGAGGTGCAGTACCAGCGAAACGGATCGGCGGCGACGGGAACCGTGACGCTCACCGAAACGTCGTAACGACAGCAGACCTACCTCCTCCCGAAGGGCGGTGGGTGGCGGAGCCAAGGGGGTTGGCTTCGTCACCCACCGCCCTTCCCCCTTCCCGGCCCCCGGAGCCGTCGCGGGCGCATGCCGTTCACCCGGACCGGGTGAGCCGCGCTCACCCCCCGGCCGTCCGGCCCCGCCGGTGCCGGGCCCGTTCCGTTTGGCCCGACCGGGGCCGGGAAAGCGCCGCAGATCACGCGCACTGGGACCACCGGGGAGGACTCGTGGCCGTGAACCACCTGCCGCTCGACCGCTCGGAGGAACGGCCGCTGCGGATCGCCATGGTGGTCCCGCCGTGGCTGACCGTGCCGCCGCCCGGCTACGGCGGCCTGGAACAGGTCGTCGCCGGCCTGGTGGACGCGCTGGTCGACCGGGGGCACGCGGTGACCGTCTTCGGGGCGGGCCGGCGGCACGGCACCCGGGCCGACTACGTCGCCACCTGCGACGACCTCCAGTACGACCGGCTCGGCGAGTCCCTGCCCGAGCTGGCCCACCTGGCGCACGTCGGCCACCTCGTCTCCCCGGCCGACTTCGACGTCGTGCACGACCACACCACGATCGGTCCGCTGGTCGCCGGCCGCCGGGCGGTGCCCACGGTGGCCACCGTGCACGGCAACCCCGTCGGCGAGTACGGCACCGTGCTCAGCGACACCGACCGGGGGGTCGGCCTGGTCGCCATCTCGCACACCCAGCGGCGGCTGAACCCGGGGCTGCCGTGGGTCGGCACCGTGCACAACGCGCTCGACGTCGCCGACGTGCCGCACAAGACCGCGCCGGGGCGTGGCCCGGTGCTCTGGCTGGCCCGGTTCAGCCCCGACAAGGGCCCGGACGTGGCGATCGGGGCCTGCCGGGCGGCGGGCCTGCCGCTGGTCCTCGCCGGCAAGTGCAACGAGCCCGCCGAGCGTCGCTACTACGAGCAGGTGGTGGAGCCGATGCTCGACGACGACGTGACCGTGGTGCTCAACGCCGACCGGGAGGCCGCGCTGCGGATGCTCGTCGACGCCCGCTGCCTGATCATGCCGATCCAGTGGGAGGAGCCGTTCGGGATGGTCATCCTGGAGGCGATGGCGACGGGCACGCCGGTGGTGGCGCTGCGCCGGGGGGCCGTGCCGGAGCTGGTCCGCCCCGGCATCACCGGGCTGGTCTGCGACCGCCCCGACGACCTTTCCGATGCGCTGCGGGAGGCCGACCGGCTGGACCCGGCCGACTGCGTGGCGCACGTCGCGGAGAACTTCTCCACGACCCGGATGGCGCAGGGCTACGAGGCGGTCTACCGCGACTTCCTGCACGGGCTCGCGCCCGCCCCGCCGAGCCGGCCGATCCCGGTGCCGGCCCGCTGACGCCCGCGCGGGCGGGTGCCGGTCACAGCCGGGCCGCCCCGAGCCGCTGGAAGGCGGTGTCGAGCTGGCGGGCGTACGCGGGGGTGATGCTGCCCTCGCGCTGCCGTTCGGCGACCTTGTCGCGGGCCCGCTGCACCGCGGCGGCCAGGTCGCCCGCGCTGTTGGCCTCGACGGCGTGGCCGAGCAGGTTGCGGATGTCGGTGCCGACGTCGACCCGGATCCCGCCGTCGGCCACTCCCGTGTCGATGAGCTGCCGGATCTCGGTGGCCATCTCGGTCACGCTGCCGCCGGACGGGGCGGGCGGCGTGGTCGTCGCCGCGGCCGAGGGGGTGGGCCGGGGCCGGGCGGGCGGCCGGGTCGTGGTCGGCGGCGCGCTCGGCGACCGGGTCGGCGCCGCTCCCAACGACTCCCCGGCCGGCGACTCGGTCGGCAGGGCGCGGGGCGGCGGGTCGGGCTGCTCGTCGAGCCTGGGCCACAGCAGCACCCCCGCGGCGGCCACCGCGGCCCCCGCCGCCACCACGGGCACCGCCCAGCGGCGGCGGGACCGGCCCGGCGACCCGGCGGGCTGCGGGGGCGTCGCGGGGCCGGGCGTGTCCCCGGGCGGCGGGGCCGGGGCCGCGCCGGGCGCGCCCCCCGGCGGGGGAGGCGGTGCCGGGGCGGGCGGACCGGCCGGGACCGGCGGGGCGACGATCGACGGCAGGGTCATCGTCGGGGCGAGCATGGTGGCGGCCTGCGGGTCGGCCGGCAGGAGCTGGTCGCGCAGCGCGAGGGCCACCTGGTGCGCGGTGGGGCGGTCCCGTGGCTGCCGGGACAGGCAGCGCAGGCAGATCCGGACCACCTCGGACGGCAGGCCCGGCACCTCCAGCGGCGGGGGTTCGTCGCCGCTCTCCAGCGCCGCGCCCAGCTGCTCCCAGGTGTCCGCCGGGTAGGGCACCTGCCCGGTCAGGGTCTCGTAGAGCAGCACGCCGAGCGAGTAGATGTCGGTGGCCGGCTGCGCCGGGGCCCCGTCCAGCCGCTCCGGCGCGACGTACGCGGGCGTGCCGAAGGTGCCGCCGTCCTCGTCCTCGTCCGGGGCGCCGACGTGGGTGGCGATGCCGAAGTCGAGGACCTTCGCGCCGACCGGGGTCATCATCACGTTGGCCGGGGTGATGTCCCGGTGCACGATGCCGAGCCGGTGCGCGGCGGCGAGCGCCTCCGCCACCTGGGCGCCGATCTCCACCGCCTCCGGCCAGGGCAGCGGGCCCTCGGTCAGCCGGTATTCCAGCTCCTCCCCGGCGAGCAGCTCCATCACCACGAACGAGGTGATGCTGCCG
This sequence comes from Micromonospora haikouensis, assembly GCF_900091595.1. Lineage (GTDB taxonomy): Bacteria > Actinomycetota > Actinomycetes > Mycobacteriales > Micromonosporaceae > Micromonospora > Micromonospora haikouensis. Next base: position 90,037 of record NZ_FMCW01000005.1, on the reverse strand, counting down.
TCCGGGGCGAGCGTCTCGCCGTAGTCGTGCACCGCCGTCACGTGCGGGTGGACGAGCTGCGCGGCGGAGCGGGCCTCCTCGCGGACCATGTCGCGGAACCGGGCGTCCGCCGCGAGCGAGGGGGCGAGCACCTTCAGGGCGACCGTACGGTCGAGAACCTCGTCGCGGGCCCGCCAGATGACCGACATGCCACCTGCGCCGATCTGGTCGATGAGTCGGTACCTGCGGGCCAGCAGCCTGCCGGCGTGCAGTGTTGCCATGACGGATCGCACCTGCCTGAGGTCGGGGCGGTATCAGGTTGCGCGAATGTGTCCGGCATGTCAACGCCCGTCCGGTCTCACCCGACCGACGCCTGGACGGCCGCGCCCGGGCACCGGACGGCCGGCGTGACCACGCGTGCCAGGATGAACGGCATGGTCAGCGGTCCGGTGGCGTTCGTGCTCGGCGGCGGGGGAGTCCTCGGCGCGGTCGAGGTGGGCATGCTGCGCGCCCTGTTCCGCGCCGACGTCCGCCCCGACCTGGTGCTCGGCACCTCGATCGGCGCGGTCAACGGCGCGCTCGTCGCGGCCGATCCGACCGAGGCGGTCACCGACCGGCTGGTCCGGCTCTGGGCGTCCCCCGAGGCCAGCGAGGTGTACGGCGACTCCGTCGCCCGGCAGCTGCGCCGCTTCGCCGCCCGCACCCACCTGCACTCGCCTCGGCCGCTGCGCCGGCTGCTGGAGGCCGAGCTGGGTGAGGAGACCACCTTCGCCGACCTGCAGGTGCCGTTCCGCTGCTGCGCGGCGCACATCGAGCGGGCCGCCGAGCACTGGTTCGACGCCGGCCCGTTGGTGCCGGCGGTGCTCGCCTCCGCCTCGGTGCCGGGGCTGCTGCCGCCGACCGAGATCGACGGGCAGCACTTCATCGACGGCGGGATCGTCAACTCCATCCCGATCGGCGCGGCGGTCGAGGCCGGGGCGCGGGAGATCTTCGTACTCCAGGTGGGCCGCATCGAGCGGGAGCTGACGCCGCCCCGACGGCCCTGGGAGATCGCCCAGGTCGCGTTCGAGATCGCCCGCCGGCACCGGTTCTCCCGGGAGATGGCGGCGCTGCCCGACGGGGTGCGGGTGCACGTGCTGCCCACCGGGGGGCCGGGCCCGCGCGAGGACAGCCCGTGGGCCTACCGGGACATGGCTGCGGTGGGGCGGCGGATCAGCCGCGCGTACACGGCCTCCCGCCGCTACCTGGCGACCCACCTGGACCGCTGATGCCGCTGCCGCCCCGATGGGTCCGCCGGTTGCTGCTGGCGCCCGGTGTGGTGCTGCTCGCCGTGGCCGTGGTGACCACGCTGCCGGTCTGGGCGTTCGCCGCCCTGGCGCTGTCCCCGCTGGTCCCCGGCCGGCTGCGACCGCTGCGCCTGCTCTGGATCGGCTGCGTCTACCTGGTCTGGGACGCGGCGGCGCTGCTGGCCCTGTTCGTGCTCTGGCTGGCCTCCGGCTTCGGGGTGTGGAAGCGGACGCCACCGTTCCAGCGGGCCCACTACGTGCTCGCCGGCCACTTCCTCCAGGTGTTCTTCTGGCAGGCCCGGTGGACGCTGCGGCTGCGCATCGACGTGGTCGGCACCGGCCCCGACACGGCGCTGCCCGGCCGCCCGGAGCTGGTGCTCTGCCGGCACGCCGGGCCGGGCGACTCGTTCATCCTGATCCACGCGCTGGTCAACTGGTTCCACCGGGAGCCCCGGATCGTGCTCAAGGACAGCCTCCAGTGGGACCCGGCGATCGACGTGCTGCTCAACCGCCTGCCCAACCGGTTCCTCGCCCCGGCGGCCGACCGGCGGGGGTCGGTGAGCGAGCAGATCGGCCACCTGGCGACCGGCCTGGACGACGACGACGCCTTCGTGATCTTCCCCGAGGGGGGCAACTTCACCCCGCGCCGCCGGCTGCGCGCCATCGCCCGGCTGCGGTCGCGCGGCCTGGAGCGGATGGCGCTGCGGGCGGAACGGATGCGGCACGTGCTCGCCCCGCAGCCGGGCGGGCTGCTCGCCGCGCTGGACGCCGCCCCCGACGCCGGGGTGATCTTCGTGGCGCACACCGGTCTCGACCGGATGCTCACCGTCGCCGACGTGTGGCGGGAACTGCCGATGGACAAGCGGATCATCATGCGGTTCTGGTCGGTGCCCCCGGAGGAGATCCCCGCCGGCCGGCAGGAGCGCATCGAGTGGCTGTTCGACTGGTGGTCACGCATCGACGAATGGATCGCGGCGCACCACGACGGGGGCGTCGACGGCGCGTAGGGTGCGCTGGTGGAGCAGATCAGCGTGGTGACGACCGTGGTGGACAGCCGCTCGGTCGCGGACGTGCTCGCGGCGGCCGCGGTCGCCGGTCGGCTGGCCGCCTGCGCGCAGGTGGGCGGCCAGGTGGACAGCACCTACTGGTGGCGGTCCGCGGTGGAGACGACCACCGAGTGGTCGGTGCTGTTCAAGACCGCCCCGGACCGGGTTCCGGCGCTGGTCGACCACATCCGCCTCAGCCATCCGTACGAAGTTCCGGAGGTGCTGGTGACCCGGGTGGACAGCGGCAACCCCGACTACACGGCCTGGGTGCACGAGCAGACCCGGCCCTGAGTACGCGCACTCTGGGTGGGGCTTGACCAGGGCACCATGATGGCCGGGTGGACACGAGTGGCTACCCCTGCCCGGCGTGTGGCGCCCCGGCCGACCTGAGCGTCGGCTGCCGGCGCTGCGGGCGGGCCCCCGACCCGACCGCGGCCGAGGTGATCCGGCTCGACCGGGAGATCGCCGTGCTCTCCGGGCGGGCGGAGCAGGCCCGGCGGGCGTACGTCGAACTGGTCGAGGCGGTGCGGTCGGCGCAGGTCCGCCGGGCGGACCTGGCGGCCCGGGTCCGGGCGGCGACCCCGGTCGGTGCCCCGCGCCCGGCCGGGCCGGTTCCCGCCCCGCCGCCCCTCGTCGCACCGGCTCCCGTGCCGGCGGCCGGGCAGCAGGTGCGGCCGTCCGGCCCGGCGCTGCCGGTGCCCGGCCAGCAGGCGCAGCCGCCGGGTCCGGCCGTGCGGCTGCCCGGCCCGGTGCTGCCCGCGCCGGTCGGGGCGGTGCCGTCCGCGCCGTTCGGGGCGGTGCCGGCGCAGGTCGGCGGGGCGGAGACCTCCACCCGCACCGTGCAGGGGCTGCTCTTCGTGCTCGGCGGCCTGCTGCTCGGCACGGCGGCGGTGGTCTTCACGGCGGTCGCCTGGGCCACGGTGGGCGTCGCCGGCCGGGCGCTGATCCTGCTCGCGTTCACCGCGCTCGCCCTGGCCGTCCCGCCGGTCGCGGCGCGGCGCGGGCTGCGCGGCACGGCGGAGACGTTCGCCGCCGTGGGGCTGCTGCTGGTGGTGCTCGACGGGTACGCCGCCTGGTCGGTGGACCTGTTCGGGGTGGCCGGCTGGCCCGGTGCCCGCTACGCCGCGCTGGTCGGGGGGGTCAGCGCGGCGCTGGCGGCGGGCTACGGCCGGCTGACCCGGCTGACGGTGCCGTGGTTCGCGGCGTTGTTCACCGTGCAGCCGGTGCTGCCGCTGCTGGCCGGCCCGGCCCACCCGTCGGCCGCCGGTTGGACGGTGGTGTTCGTCGGCGTCGCGGCGCTGAACCTCGTCGTGGTCGCCGCCCTGCGCGACCGGGCCCCGGCGCCGACGCCGGCCCCGCCGGGGTCGCCGGTCCAGCCGGCAGCGGCGTCGGCGTCAGCGCCGCTCGGGGAGGTGCCGGTCGGGGGAGCGCCGGTCGGGGGAGCGCCGGTCGGGGCGGGGGCCGCCGGGGGGTCGGCCCCCGCCGCCGGCCGGGTGCTGGCCTGGCTCGGCTACGGCGGCGCGCTCCTCGTCGCGGCCGGCTGCGCGCTGGTGCCGCTCGCCGTGGGCCGGGCCGCCGGGTCGCCGCTGCTGGCCGGCGGGCCCCTGCTCCTGGTCAGCCTGGCCCTGCTCGGCGCGGCGCTGGTCGCCGGCGGCCGGTTGTTCCGCGCCGCCGCGGCGGGGGCGCTGGTCCCGGTGCTCGGCCTCGCGCTGCTGCGCCCGGTGGCGGAGCTGCGCTCGGGACTGCTGACGCTGGCCACGGCGCTCGTCGCGCTGGCGCTGGCCGGGGCGGTCCGGGCGCTGCCCCGCCGGGTCGGCACCGGGCCGAGGGCCGGTGCCCTGGTGGTCGCCGCCGGGGCGGCGCAGGTCGGCGCGCTGCTCGCCGTGCTGCTCGGCGCGGTCGCGGTGGGTCGGGTGCTGCCGCCCTGGTCGGGCGTCGGCCCGGGTCCGCACCTGCCCTGGGGGTGGCAGGTGCCGGTGGCCGTGGCCCTGGCGGCGGTCGCCCTGGCGGCGCTGCTGCCCCGGGTGGCCTGGCCGGTGATCGGGGTGGTCGCGGTCGCGTTCGCCACCCTCGGGGTGTCGGGCGTCGGGCCGCTGCCGTGGTCGGCGGTGCCGGCCGCCGGCCTGGTCGTCGGCGCGGGGCTGCTGCTGTTCGCCGTCACCCGGGCCCAGCCCTGGTGGGGCGTGCTGGCGGCGGCGGTCGCCGGTGCGGCGCTGGTCGGGCACGCGCTCCTGGTCGGCCTGGCCTACCCGGCCGGGGAGGCGGCGCTGCTCGGCGCGGTCGTCCCGCTCGGGCTGGCCGTCGCCGCCCTGGGCCGGCGGGCCGGCGGCACCCGGCGGGGCGTCGCGGGGGCCGCCCTGGCCGCCGCGCTGCTGGCGGTGCCGGCGGCGGTCACCGTCGCGCTCTTCGCCGCCGGGGTGCCGCCCTGGTGGCAGGCGCGGGCCGCCCTCGCCGCCGTCGGGCTGCCGCTGGTCGCGCTGGTCGCCGTCCGCCGCCGATGGCCCGAGCTGACCGGGTACGCCTCCGTCGCCTTCGCCGCCGGGTCCGCGCTGGTGGCGCTGGCCCCCCTGGTCGTACGGGTCGACGAGCCGGTGGCGCTCTACGCCGCGGTGGTGGTCCTGCTGACCGTGCTCGCCGGGCCGGGCACCCGGCCGACGGGAGCGCCGCTGGTCAGCGGCCTCGGCCTGCTCGCGGTGGCGCTGTTCGCCGCCGCCGGGGTGCTCGCGCGGGTGCTCGTCGCCCCGTACGGGGAGGTGGCCGCGCCGTGGTCCGGCGCGCCCACCGGCGGCCCGGTCCCGGGGGCCACCCCGGCCGGCGTGGCCCTGCTCGTGCTGACCCTGGCCGCTGCGCTGGCGGGCCGCACGCCCGGCCCGGGGCGTTCCGCGACTCCGATCGGCGGGGACGGGTTCCCGCCCGGGGCGGGGCTGCCCACGTCGTCCGGCGGGCAGCCGCCCGGGGCGGCGGCGGGGTGGGCCGACGCGGCGCTGTCCGCGCTGCCGTTCGCCGCGGCGGCGCTGCCGGTGCTGCTCGCCGCCGCCGGCACGCCGTGGCCGGTGGTGCCGGCGGTGCTGCTGGCGACCGGGGTGGCCGCCCTGCTGGCCGCCGCCCTGGCCCGGCCCCGGCCGCTGCTCGTCGCGGTCACCGTGCCGGTGGGGCTGGTGGCCACCGTGACCGGGCTGGGCGGGCTGCTCGCCACCCGGGCCGGCACCCTCGCCGGCCTCGGGGCGCTGGTGGTGGCCGGCGTGGTGGCCGCCGTCGCGGGCCGGACGGGCGCGGCCCGGCTGGCCGCCGCCCTGACGGCGGTCGGGTCGGCGACCGGGTTCGCGGTCACCGCCGCGCTGGCGGCGAGCCTGCCGCTGCGTACGGCCTCCTTCGCCGTGCTGGCGGTGGCGGTGCTGGCCCTGGCCGCCGCCGCCCTCCCGTCCGGCGTCGACCCGATCCGGGGCCGGGTGCTCGACGTGGCAGCCCAGGCGGTGGCCCTGCTGGCGGTGCTGCTGGCCGCCGGGTCACCCCGGTACGCCGCCGTGGTCTGCGTGCTCTGGGGGGCCGCCGTGGGGCTGCGGCTGCTGCGCCGGGGCGAGCCGGCCGGGTGGCGCTGGGCGTTCGCGGGCGTCGCCGGGGGCAGCGAGCTGCTCGGCGCGTGGCTGCTGCTGATCGCGGGCGGGGTGGTGCTGCTGGAGGCGTACACCCTGCCGGCGGCGGGCCTGGCCCTGGCCGCGGGCGCGGTGGCCCTGCGCACCCGGCCGGGCCTGAACAGCTGGCTCGCGCTCGGGCCGGGGCTGGTCGCCGCGCTGCTGCCCAGCGGGGTGTCGGTGCTGTTCGCGCCCGATCCGCAGCCCTGGCGGCGGCTGCTGCTCGGGGCCGGCGCGCTGGCCGTGGTGCTGGCCGGCGCGGCCCGCCGCTGGCAGGCCCCGGTGCTGCTGGGCGGGGTCACCCTCGTCCTGCTCGCGCTGCACGAGCTGGCCCGCGGCTGGGACCTGCTGCCCCGGTGGATCTTCCTCGCGGTCGGCGGGCTGGCGCTGATCGGCCTGGCCGCGACGTACGAGCGACGCCGCCGCGACCTGGCCCGGTTCCGGGCGGCGGTGGGGCGGATGAGCTGACGGGCCGACCGGGTGGGGCCGGTGGGGCGGACGGGGCTGCCCGTGCCGGCCCCCGCCCGGGGGTAGGGAGCCCCCTACCCCGGATGCGGGTGCTCGCCGGGTTACCCACGGCTACTGTTGCCGCGAGACTCGGCACAGGGCCCGCCGTCCGGCGTGGCCCGGGTGCCGACGTGCGGGGAGCTCACATCATGCTTGCAGCGACAGCGGACCCGCCGGCCCGGCGGGGCAGCGACTACGCCCGACTGTCCCGACTGGTCAGCGGGGCGGGCCTGCTCGACCGCCGGCCCGCCGGGTACGCCGTCCGGATCGCCCTGACCCTGGCGGCCTTCGTCGCCGGCTGGGTGGCGGTGCCGCTGGTCGGCGACTCCTGGTGGCAACTGCTGGTGGCGGCCGGCCTGGCCGTGGCCACCACCCAGGTGGCGTTCCTCGGGCACGACGCCGGCCACCGGCAGATGTTCCGCCGCCGGGGCCCGAGCGAGGCGGCCGGGCTGCTCGCCGGCAACCTGGCGGTCGGGCTCAGCTACGGCTGGTGGGTCGACAAGCACAACCGGCACCACGCCAACCCCAACCACCACGACGAGGACCCGGACGTCGGTGCCGGGGCGCTGGTCTGGTCGTACGAGCAGGCCGCCGCGACCCGGGGCATCGGCCGGCGGCTGGCCCGGCGGCAGGCGTGGCTGTTCTTCCCGATGCTGCTGCTGGAGGGGCTGGCCCTGCACGTGGCGAGCGTGCGGGCGCTGCTCGGCCGCGCCCCCGACGGCCGGTACGCCACCCCGGTGCGGCACCGGGCCGTCGAGGGGCTGCTGCTCGCGCTGCACGCGGCCGGCTATCTCGGCCTGCTGTTCGCGGTGCTGCCGCCGGGGAAGGCGCTGGCGTTCGTCGCCGTGCACCAGGGGCTGTGGGGGCTCTACATGGGGTGCGCGTTCGCCCCCAACCACAAGGGCATGCCGATGCCGAGGGCCGGCGAGGAGCTGGACTTCCTGCGCAAGCAGGTGCTCACCTCGCGCAACGTGCGGGGCGGCTGGTTCGTCGACGTCGCGCTGGGCGGGCTCAACTACCAGATCGAGCACCACCTCTTCCCCAACATGCCCCGGGGCAACCTGCGCCGGGCCCGGCCGATCGTGCGGGCGTACTGCGCCGAGCACGGGGTGCCGTACGTCGAGACCGGGCTGGTCGAGTCGTACCGGCAGGCGCTGGCCCATCTGCACGAGGTGGGCCGCCCGCTGCGGGGCTGAGCGGGACGCGGCCGGGGCCGGGGCCGGCCGCGACAGCACGCCCGCCCCGGCCCGGTCGGAAGGCGTCGGTCAGGCGCCGGCCGGGCGTCACCGCCCCCGCCGGCCCGAGTCGGCGCTCAGCCTAGCGGCCGGCACCGACCGGCGGGCGTCGATGCCGGCGCACGTCGGACCGGCCCGTCGGTCCCCTGGCGGTAGGGTCTGGCCATGGCAGACGTGCTCACCGCCGAGGCGGTGCGAGACGGGCTGGGCGGCCTGGCCGGCTGGACGGGTGATCCCACCGGGATCAGCCGCACCGCCGAGCTGGGGAGCTTCCCGGCGGCCGTCTCGGTGGTCGACCGGGTCGCCGAGGTGGCCGAGGAGCTCGACCACCACCCCGACATCGACATCCGGTGGCGGACCCTCACCTTCCGCTGCGTCACCCACTCGGCCGGCGGGGTCACCCACCGGGACCTGGAGCTGGCGCGGCGCATCGACGACATTCTCCGGAGTGCCCGATGAGATTCGAGATCAGCAAGGTGCTCGACGCCATCGAGGGGCGGGTCTGCACCGACCCGTCGCTGGCGCGGGCCGTCCTCGACCTGGCCGAGGTGATCCGCTACCAGGACCTCGACGGCGGCCGGCCGGCGAACCTGCTCCGGCTCGGCATGGTGATCGACGCGCTCGCCCGCGACCTGGAGGAGGACAGCGTCCCGGTGTACGCGATCGTGCACCGGGCCCTGCTCTCCGACGCCGACCTCACCTCCAACGAGCGGATGGTGGTGCGCCGCTGGGCCGACGACGGCCTGGTGGAGGTGCTCGACCACCCGGGCGACCGGATGCTGGAGGTCGCCGACCTGCTGGGGCTGCCGGTGCTCAGTCGGGCCCGCTTCGACGGCCTGCGCGGCCGGTTCCCGTGGACCGTCGAGCAGCCCGGCCGGGTGCTCGCCCCGGTGCCCGGCGCGGGCGGGCCGGTGTTCATCGCCCACGTCGGCGGCGGCAACGTGCCGGTCGCCGGCACCCGCTCGGCGACGGGGGAGAAGCTGCTGGCCCGGCAGTGGCGCTGCCCCGAGCCGGGCTGCGCGCTGTTCGGCGGCGGCGGGGGCGGCGGCGCGTTCGCCGACCTGGCCCGGGTCGAGCGGGCCCCGGCCGGGCAGCCGCCGCCCTCCCTGCGCGGCGGCGTGCCGACCTGCCCCCGGCACGGCGCACGGCTCGGCGACGCCGGGCCCCGGCCGCGCACGGAGGTGCTGGCCGTACGCATCGGCGGGCTGATCCGCCGCCGGTTCGTGCTCACCGAGGAGCAGCCGGTGCTGGTCGGGCGCGCGCCGGAGCAGCAGGGCGGGATCGTGCTCGGCCAGTGGCTCAACGACGAGGCGCGGCGCTGGATCAGCCGTGGCCACGTCCGCTTCGAGCTGCGGGCGACTGCTCCGGGTCGCGGCGCGGCGTCAGACGCGCCGAGCCGGAGTGGTCGAGGAGAGGTGATCGTCACCGACGTGAGCACCAACGGGTCGGGGATCCGCCCCGGCGGCTCGATGACGGAGGCGGACCGGATCGCGCTCAAGCCGCAGCAGTCGCGGGTGTTGTCCGCCGGGGACATGGTCGAGCTGTATCCGGGGGTGCAGGTCGGCCGCGCCGACGAGCTGCCCTCGGGTGCGCCGTTCACCCCGACCTCGGTGATGGCCGAGGCTCCGACGATGGCGATGCGCCTGCCCCGGCCCTGAGCCGGCTGCGCCGGCGGGCGCCGGGCCGTGGCCCGACGCCCGCCGACGTCGTACGGTCAGTCGGCCAGCACGGCGGCGAGCTGGGCGACCGCGTGGTCGATCTCCTCGGCGGTGATGACCAGCGGCGGGGCGAGCCGGATCGTGGAGCCGTGGGTGTCCTTGGCCAGCACGCCACGGGCCATCAGCCGCTCGCACGCCTGCCGGCCGGTCATCAGCGCCGGGTCGATGTCGAGGCCGGCCCAGAGCCCCCGGCCCCGCACGGCGACGAGGCCCCGGCCGACGAGGCCGCGCAGCCCGGCGTGCAGCCGCTCGCCCAGCTCCGCCGACTGGCGCTGGAACTCGCCGGTGGCCAGCAGCCGGACGACCTCGGTGGCCACCGCGCAGGCCAGCGGGTTGCCGCCGAACGTCGAGCCGTGCTGGCCGGGCTGGAGCACCCCGAGCACGTCGGCGTTCGCGGCGACCGCGGAGACGGGCACGATGCCGCCGCCCAGCGCCTTGCCCAGCAGGTACATGTCGGGCACGACGTCGTCGTGGTCGCAGGCGAACGTCGCCCCGGTGCGACCCAGGCCGGACTGGATCTCGTCGGCGACGAACAGCACGTTGCGCTCGGTGCAGACCCGCCGTACGCCCGGCAGGTAGCCGGCCGGCGGCACCACGACGCCCTGCTCGCCCTGGATCGGCTCCAGCAGCACGGCCACGGTGTCGTCGTCGATCGCCGCCTCCAGCGCCGCCAGGTCGCCGTAGGGGACCACGGTGAAGCCCGGCGTGTACGGCCCGAAGTCGGCGCGCGCGTCCTCATCCGTGGAGAAGCTCACGATGGTGGTCGTACGCCCGTGGAAGTTGCCCTCGGCCACCACGATGTTCGCCTGCCCGGCCGGGACGCCCTTGACCCGGTAGCCCCACTTGCGGGCCACCTTGATCCCGGTCTCGACGGCCTCCGCGCCGGTGTTCATCGGCAGGACCATGTCCTTGCCGCACAGCTCGGCCAGCTCCCGGCAGAAGTCGGCGAACTGGTCGTGGATGAACGCCCGGCTGGTGAGGGTCAGCCGGTCGAGCTGCGCGTGCGCGGCGGCGATCAGCCGGGGGTGCCGGTGACCGAAGTTGAGCGCCGAGTATCCGGCGAGGCAGTCCAGGTAGCGCCGCCCGTCGACGTCGGTGAGCCAGGCGCCCTCGGCGGAGCTGACCACCACCGGCAGCGGGTGGTAGTTGTGCGCGGTGTGGCGCTCGGCGTCCCGGACCGCCCCCGGCGTCCGCAGCATGTCTTCCACGATCACTTGCTCGCCTTTCCCTGACGGAGTCGCAACGTGCAGCACTTCGGTCCGCCGCCGGCCTTGCGCAGCTCGGACAGGTCCACCCCGATGGTCTCGTAGCCCCGGTCGCGCAGTTGCGCGGCCAGGCCGGTGGCCTGCTCGGGCAGCACCACGTGCCGGCCGTCGCTGACGGCGTTGAGGCCGAGCACCTCGGCGTCGGCGGCGGTGGCGTGGACGGCGTCGGGGAAGAGGCGGCGCAGCGCGGCCCGGCTGCCGGGCGAGAACGCCTCCGGCAGGTACGCCACGGTGCGCTCGTCGAGCACGGTGAGCGCGGTGTCCAGGTGGTAGAAGCGGGGGTCGACCAGCTGGAGGGTGATCACCGGGTAGCCGAAGACCTCCTGGAGTTGGGCGTGCGAGGCGTGCGCCGTGCGGAACCCGGTGCCGGCGAGCAGCACGTCCCCGGCGAGCAGGACGTCGCCCTCGCCCTCGTTGACGTGCTTCGGGTCGTGCAGCTCGAAGCCCGCGCTGGCGAACCAGGCCCGGTACGCGGGGGCCTCGTCGGCGCGCTGCGGGTCGCGGAACTGCACGGACATCGCCTTGCCGTCGATCACGGTGCCGCCGTTGGCGGCGAAGACCATGTCGGGCAGGCCGGGGACGGGCACGATCTCCTCGACGGTGTGGCCCAGCTCGCGGTAGACCTGCCGGAGCCGCTCCCACTGCCGCACGGCCAGCCCGGCGTCGACGGGGGCGGTCGGGTCCATCCAGGGGTTGATCGCGTAGTCGACGGCGAAGTACGTCGGCCGGCACATCAGAAAGCGCTGGCTGGTGGCGTCCATCGTCACTGTCCTGCTCCCATGGGTCGGGCGCGCCCGGCCACCTTCGGCCCACGGGCTGGCGCCGTTGCCCAACGGTATGCGGGCACAGCGACGACATCCACCGCCGGAAGTTGCGTCACCCGACGATTCGTTGCGTCTCGGACCCCGGAGGCGGCGATGTGTTGCGCTGTCGCCGCCCCCGCGCTTGTCCGACCGTCTCCTCCGCCGCTGGCGACTGCCGCCGTCACACGGTGGGCGTCGTGCCCTCTGCGCCCAGGTGCACCCGGTGGTGGCGGGGCGCGTCGATCTCGTCGAGCAGGGCGAGGGCCAGATCCGGGTAGGTGATGCGGCTGCCGGCGTCCCCCGAGGCGAACCGGTAACCCCCGGCGGGCTGGCCGGTGTGGTCGAAGTCCCCGGCGGGGCTGAGCACCAGCCAGTCCGGCACGCCCTCCGCCCGGCGCAGCGCCTCGTTGCCGGCACCGTGCCCGAGGCAGAACGCCCGGTACTCCTGCGGGTAGCCGGGGGTGTCCAGCAGCAGGGCCCCGGTCTCGGTGGGCAGGACGGAGGCCAGCCCCACGACCACCAACCGGCCCACCCCGGCCCGCCCCAGCCCGGCCGCGAGCGCGCGGGCGGCGGCCGGGAAGAACACGTCGGCCGGTACGCCCAGGTCGACGGCGGCGTGCACCGCCGCGTCGTGTCCGGCCGCCAGTTCGGCGACCCGCCCCGCGTCGGTGACGTCACCGGCGGCGACCCGGACGCCCCGCCCGGCCGCCAGGGCGGGGTGGCGGGCCGGGTCCCGCACGACGGCGGTCACCTCGTGACCACGCGCCCGCGCCTCGGCCACCACGGCCCGGCCGGCCCGGCCACCGGCCCCGAAGACGACGATCCCACTCATCGACGTACCCCCTCGCTCCGGTCGCCCCGCGGCGACCTCGCAGCGACGCTAGCCGGGGGGCCGGTTACCGCCCGGATACCGATTACGGTGAGTGTCATGGCGACGCCACTGGACCCGGAGATGTTCGACCCGCTCTGCCCGTCGGACCTGTCGCCGTTCCGGTTCGGCGACAAGTGGGGCGGCATGGTGATCCGCTGCCTGGAGGGCGGCCCCCGACGCTTCTCCGAGCTGCGGGTGCCCCTGCGCGGGGTCAGCGCCAAGGCCCTCACCGCCTCGCTGCGCCGGCTGGAGGCCAGCGGCCTGGTGCGCCGCTCGGAGCAGCCCGGCCCGCCGCGCCGGGTCGAGTACGCCCTCACCGCGCTCGGCCGCAGCATGCTCGGCCCGATCGAGGCCGTCTGCGCGTGGAACCGCGAGCACTGGGACGAGCTTCTCGACGCCCGGGAGGGCGTCGCCCACCCGGACTGAGGCGGGGACCGGGGGCGGGGCCCGCCCCGGGGGTGCCACCCGGACATGCTCGCCGGACATGCTTCGGGGGCGGCGAATCGCCGCCCCCGAAAAGGTGTGCCCGGCCGGTGAACCACCGGAGTGGTCGGGCTGCCGGCGAGTCGCCGGGTCGCACAGTCCCGGTGCACCACCGGGTCCCACAGTCCCGGCGCACCGCCGGGGTCGAGCATCCCCGGTGCACCACCGGGTCGATCAGGGCCGGCGCACCGCCGGGTCGAACTGTGCCGGCGTACCGCCGGCGGGGTCCAATGTGCCCGTCAGAGGCGATCGACAAACTGTGAGTCGAGCCACTCGCGCAGCCGCTGCACCCAGTCGCCGTCCGTGGTGGGCCAGACGAACTGCCCGGTCATCGCCAGCACCCCGAGCACCACGGCGGCCACGCCGAAGGCCATGCCCAGCAGCGCGTCCGTCTTGCCCGCGATGTGCCGGCGGCGGGTGGCGAGCAGGCCGAACACCGACAGCACCGCGCCCAGCGCGCCGACCGCGATGCCGTACCCGGCGAGGGTGCCGGTCAGCACGGCGGCCAGCCCGGCGACGCCGACGACCAGGCCGAGGGTGGCGAGCAGGCTGGCCCTCGGCTTCGGCCCGGCCACCACCGGCACCGGCTCCCGCCGGGTCTCGGCGTCGGCGTCGACCCGGTCGGCCGGCAGGGGCCGTTCGGTGGTGCGGTCCCGGTCGGCCGGCAGCGGCCGTTCGGTGGTGCGGTCCGTCGCCGGTGCGGCCGTGGGAGCCGCCGGCAGGGTCCGGGAGGCACCGCGTTCCCGGTCGGCGGCCCGCTCCGGGTCCGGGGAGTCCACCGTGGGCGCGGCGGTGGCCGGGCGGCGCAGCTCGCCGTCCGGGGTGCGGGCGGTGGCCGCGCGGGCGGTGGCGGCCCGGGCCAGGGCCCCCCGCTCGGCGGCCCGTCGCTCCACGTCGGAGGCCCGCTCGCCGTCGGTGGCGGTCGTGCTGCTGCGGTACGTCGTCTGCTCCCCGCCCCGGTCGGTGACCACCGGCTGCCCGTCGGGGCGGCCGTCGGTGCCGGACGCGACAACTCCGTCGCGCTCGTCGACCCGGCCGTCGCCGTTGCTGTCGTACGTCGTCGCCGGCTCGTTCCGGCGGGACAACAGCGAAGGAATCTTCACCTCATCACCTCCTGATGAACGCGTGGAGACCTCGGAAGCGCCGGTGGCAGCCACGCGGTAACGCCACCGAGATACCCAGCCGCCGATCCGGCGACACCCGGTTCACCCGATCGGGGCGCGCCGCCCCCGCCGCGTCCGCCGTAGCGCCGAGATCTTGGTGAGAAAATGGCCCCTCTGGGGGCCGAAACTCACCAAGATCTGCTTCGGCTGCGTGTGCGTGGGTCCAGGTGGTCAGCGGCGGCCTGCCGCGCGTCCGACCGGCATGTCAGCACGGCGGTCACCTTGGCCCGGCCTCGGGGCGGCAGCCGGCCGTATCGGCCTGCGCGGGGTTGGTGCAGGGCGCGGGAGTTGCAGCCGCTCAAGCCGCTGCCGAGCGAGCTCCGGCTCCAGCAGGAGTACGGCGTGGCACGAGGCACGGTCCGTGCCGCGATCGCCCTGCTGCGCGAGCGCGGGCTGGTCATGACCATGCCGCAGCGCGGGACGTACGTCACCGAGGGCCGCTGACCCCACTGCTGACTATGCTTGGCGGCCGTGCCAGAGGGACACACCATCCACCGCCTCGCCGCCCGGCACGCCGAGCTGTTCGCCGGGGCCGAGGTGCGGGCCACCAGCCCGCAGGGCCGCTTCGCCGACGGCGCGGCCCTGCTCTCCGGCACCGTCCTGGAGGGCACCGAGGCGTACGGCAAGCACCTGCTGCACCACCACGCGAACGGGCTGACCCTGCACGTGCACCTCGGCCTGTACGGCAAGTTCGCCGACGGGTCGGGCGAGCCCCCGCCGCCCGTCGGTCAGGTGCGGCTGCGGCTGACCGGCGACGGTTCGCGTACGCGCTCCGGGCCGGCGGTGTCGCACCACGGGCACTGGCTGGACCTGCGTGGCCCGAACGCCTGCGAGCTGCTCACCCCGCCCGAGGCGGCGGCGCTGCGCGACCGCCTCGGCCCCGACCCGCTGCGCGCCGACGCCGACCCGGCCCGCGCGTACGCCCGGATCTCCCGCAGCGCGACCCCGCTCGCGGCGCTGCTGCTCGACCAGTCGGTGGTGGCCGGCACCGGCCTGATCTTCGTCACGGAGGCGTTGTTCCGGGCGGGCCTGTCGCCGCTGCTGCCCGGCCGGGAGCTGCCCCCGGCCCGGTGGCGGGAGCTGTGGGCGGACCTGGTGCACCTGATGACCCGGGCCGTCGAGGCGGGCCGGATCGACACCGTGCGGGACGCCCACCTGCCGGAGGCCACCGGCCGCGCGCCCCGGGTGGACCGGCACGGCGGCGAGGTCTACGTCTACCGCCGCCCCGGCCAGCCGTGTCACGTCTGCGGCGACGAGGTGCGCCGGGGCGAGCTGGCGGGCCGCAACCTCTACTGGTGCCCCACCTGCCAGCCCGGTCAGGCCTGACCCGCCGCCGCTCAGGCGAGGTCGAGCAGCCAGCGGACGATCTCGGCGTGCTCGGTGAACACGACGTCATCGGTCATGCTCCAGGCCAGCGTGTGCCCGATCGCCCAGCCCAGCACCCGCTCGCGGTCCAGGCCCAGCTCGCCGGTCAGTTTGTCCAGTCGCCGCCGCACCGCCGCCGGGGAGTGGCCCAGCTCCTGGCCCCGGACGATCGCCACCACGCCGAACTCGCGCTCCCCGGCCAGCGGTTTCGGGTCGATCACCAGCCACGGCTCGCGGGTGGCCCGCAGGATGTTGCCGGCGTGCAGGTCCTGGTTGACCAGCACCTGCTCGCCCTGCGTGTCGACCAGCTCGGCGAGCCGGCCGAGCGCGGCGTCGAGCAGCCGGCGCTCGAACGGCCGGCCGAGCCGCTCCCAGCGCACCGGCAACTGCTCCGACCAGCCCGCCGCCTCCTCGGCCAGCGGCGTGAACGGCGTGCCGACGGGTCGCCACAGCCGGGGCAGCAGCCCGGCGACGACGTCCAGCGCCTCGTCGAGCGTCACCTGCGGCGCTCCGTCCCGACCGACGGCGTGCAGCTGCGTGCCCGGGTCGCAGCGCTCCACCAGCAGCGCCCGCCGACCCGGGTCGTGGGCCAGCAGCCGGGCCGCCCCGTCGCCCGCCCAGCACGCCAGGGCCGTGGCCTCGTGCACGCTGTCGGCGTCGGGAAGCTGCAGCTTGAGCACCGCCCGGGTGCCGTCGGGCAGCTCGACCGGCCGCGCCAGGGAGGCGAACGCGTACGGGAAGGGCGGGCCGGTGAGCCGCAGCCCCCACTGCTCGACGCAGTCGGCGAGCCGGCCCGGCAGCGCCGCCAGCCAGGCCCGGCCGAAGGGCGTCCGCCGCAACCAGCTCAGCCGCTCGGGGATCTCCAGCTCCGTCTCCATCGGACCATCCTTCCCCACCGCCGCTGCGCACCGGGGACCGCTCAGCGCAGCCGGCGGATGTCGCCGTACGCCCGGTAGAAGCCGCCCCGGCCCGCCTCGCGGACCTCGGTGACCAGGTAGCGCGCGCCCGGCTCGCGGATGCCCTTGGGGAACTGCACCGACCAGTCCCGTCGGTAGCCGTCGGAGAGCACGTGGACGCGCAGCCGGCCGCCGTCGTCGACGCACTGCACCACCACGCCGCCCCGGTCGTCGGTGACCACCTCCACGGTGGTCCACGCCGCCGGCTCGGGCTGCCGGGCGGGGGCCTTGACGTCCACCACCTCCGGCACCGTGCCCGCCTCGGCGGCCCGGATCGCCGGCTCGCTGGCGTCGACGCAGGCCAGATAGCCGCTGGTGGTGACCACGTAGAGCCGGTCGTCGTGGAACTGCATCGAGTAGGCCGAGCCGCAGCCGGTGCCGAGCTTCCACAGCCGGTTGCCGGCCGCGTCGAAGCAGTAGATCGACGACTGGTTGTCGCCGGCGAAGACGTACCGGCCGTCCTCGGCGGTGGCGCACGAGAAGACCGGGGCGTCGCAGCGGTAGATCTGCTCGGCCCGCCCGTCCTTGCGCAGCCGCACCACCTCGCGGGTGCCGGTGCCGGCGAACACGGCGTCGCGCTCCTGCCAGCCGAACAGCACCGACCCGGTGCGGGTGTGCCACAGCTCCCGGCCGGTGCGCCAGTCGTAGCCGGTGACCCCCTGCGAGTGGCCGTGGTAGAGCGCGTCGGCGTCGCAGCGCACCATCCACGCCGCCCGGCCGCGCCCGGGTCGCCGCCACAGGAACTCGTCCTCGTGGTCGATCGCGGCGATGCCGCCGTCGGCGTCGGCGACGCCCAGCACCCCGTCGTGGATGTCCAGCCAGTAGATGTCGATGTCGGGGGCGATCGCGTACGCCACCCGGGGCACCTTGCCCGACAGGTCGTAGACGTTGCCGTCGTCGCAGCCCGCGTAGAGCCAGGCGTCGTCGGCGACGATGCACTTCACCCCGTCGGGCAGGCGGACCTGGTCGAGCACCCGGGCGTCGTGGTCGAGGGTGGTGATCACCCCGTGCTCGTTGCCGACCATGCAGTGCTGCCCGTCGACGAAGATGCCGAACGCGGGCGCGCCCGAGGCGTACCGCCACAGCACGGGGGCGGTGCGGGCCGTCGAGCGGGTGCTGACGATCTGCCGCCGCGACACGGGCCGCTTCTGGCGGACGCCGGGCACCGCCGGGGCGTACCCCTTGCGGACCTTCTCGCCGATCTTCTTCGCGGCGGCGGCGCGGGCGCGCGCGTTGTCCGGGTAGGACGTGGTCTTCACCTGACCCTGGTCGCCGATCCGGCCGTAGCGCAGCGTCAGCGCGGTGTCGTCCACCACCACCTCGTAGAACTTGTGCGCCGCACCGTCCACTTCAGACAGTTCGAGGTAGGTCGTCTCCTGCGACATGGTGATGCCTTTCGAGAGGGTGGGGCGCCGGACCCGGCACCACGGCTGCGCCCACACGCTAACCGCGCCCCCCGACACTTACCCCTGGTGCAGGGCGTCGACCGCCTTGCGGGCCGCGATCAGCACCGGGTCCCACACCGGCGCGTACGGCGGGGCGTAGCCGAGGTCGAGGGCGGTCATCTCGTCCACCGTCATCTCGTTCCACAGCGCCACGGCCAGCGTGTCGATCCGCTTCGCCGCCTCGGACCAGCCGACGATCTGCGCCCCGAGCAGCCGCCCGCTGGACCGCTCGGCGATCAGCTTCACCGTCATCGTCCGCGCCCCCGGGTAGTAGCCGGCCCGGTTCGTCGACTCGGCCCGCACCGACACGAACTCGAACCCGCTGGCCGCGGCGTCCCGCTCGCGCAGGCCGGTGCGCCCCACCTCCAGCTCGCAGACCTTCGTCACGGCCGTGCCGATGACGCCGGGGAAGGTGGCGTACCCGCCGCCGAGGTTGATCCCCGCGACCCGGCCCTGCTTGTTGGCGTGGGTGCCCAGCGGCACGTGCACGGGCAGCCCGCTGACCCGGTGCAGGGTCTCGACGCAGTCGCCCGCCGCCCACACCCCCGGCACCCCGGGCACCCGCATCCGCCGGTCCACCCGGATCCCCCCGGAGAGGCCGACGGGCAGGCCGGCGGCCTCGGCGAGGGCGGTGTCGGGGCGTACCCCCAGGCCCAGGACCACGACGTCGGCCGGCAGCGGCCCGTCGGCGGTGACCACCGCGGACACCCGCCCGGCCCGGCCGTCGAGCCCGGTCACCTCGACGCCGGTGCGGATGTCGATGCCGATGCCGCGCATCGCGTCGGCGACCAGCGCCGCCATGTCGGGGTCGACGGTCGCCATCGGCTGGTCGGCCTGCTCGACGAGGGTGACCGACAGGCCGCGCTGGATCAGCGCCTCGGCCATCTCCACCCCGATGTAGCCGCCGCCCACCACCACCGCGCGGCGCGGCGCGGGCTCGGCGTCCAGCCACGCGCGCAGCGCCGAGGCGTCGTCGAGGGTCTGCACGCCGAAGACGCCCCGCACCTCGGGGTCGGCCCAGTCGGGTCGCTTCGGCACCGCCCCGGTGGCGTACACCAGCTCGTCGAAGGGCTCGCGGACCTCGCCGCCGCCGTCGAGGTCGCGGGCGACGACCTCCCGGCGGGCCAGGTCGATCGCGGTGACCTCGTGCCGCAGCCGGACGTCGATGTCGAAGTCGGCGCGGAAGGTCGCCGGGTCGCGGGCGATGAGCTGGTCCCGCTCCGGGACCACCCCGCTGATCCAGTACGGGATGCCGCACGCCGAGTACGACGTGAAGTGCCCCCGCTCGAACGCCACGATCTCCAGGTCGGACCGGTCGCGGCGGCGGCGCGCCTGGGAGGCCGCCGCCATGCCGGCGGCGTCCCCGCCGACGACGATCAGCCGTTGCGCCACGACGACCATCCTGTCACGTCGCGCCCCGCCCCGGGCCGGTCCCGGCGGTGCGGGCGTCCGTCCCGGCCCGGTGCGGGAGCCCGGCCGCCACGCTCAGCCACGGGTCTGCCGGGCCACGTCCCGCGCCACGTCGACCAGGCTGCCGGTGCGCGCGAAGACGGCCCGCTGCCGCGCCGCCCCGGTGCCGTGCCGGCGCAGCCCGCCCAGCAGGTCGGTCACCTCGGCCAGGTCGCCGTGTCGCTCCAGCGCGGGGGCGAGCCGCTCGACGAGGGCGTCCAGCAGCTCCCACGCGGGGCGCAGCTCGCCGTCGGTCAGGTCGACGCCCGCACCCTCCAGGCCGTCGTGGGCGGCCCGCCAGTGCGCGGCCACCAGCAGGTGGTGGTCGGTGCGGATGGGCGGCCGGCCCTCGGCGATGTCGGTCATCGCGGTCGCCACCAGGGCCCGGACCAGGGCGGCGATCAGCACCGCGTCGTCCACCGAGGGGCAGACGTCGCCGATGCGCAGCTCCACCGTCGGATACTTCGCCGACAGCCGGGCATACCAGTAGAGCATCCCCTCGTCGAGCATCACCCCGCTGGCGATGAGCTGCCGGATCAGCCGCTCGTAGTGCTCGTGCGACTCCAGGTACGGCGTCGGCGCCACCGACGGCCAGCGTTCCCACTCCACCGAACGCCAGCTCGCGTAGCCGGTGTCCACCCCGGCGGAGAACGGCGAGTTCGCGGTGGCCGCGTGCAGGATCGGCAGCCAGGGCCGGACATGGTTGAGCACCTGCACCCCGGTCTCCGCGTCCGGCACCCCGACGTGCACGTGCATGCCGTTGTTGCCGGGCCCCGGCACCAGCAGCCGGAACCTCTCGATCATCCGGTCGAAGCGGGGCTTGTCGACCACCGGCGGCACGGGCCCCTCGACCGGGCCCGTGCCGATCGCCAGCACCCGTACGCCGGCGCGCTCGGCGGCGTCGGCCAGCGCCCGGCGCAGCACCCCGAGGGAGTGCCGGATCGACGACAGCTCCAGCCCCGGCGGGCTGCCGATCTCGATCTGGCTGGTCTGGAACTCCCGCTCCACCTGCCCCCGCAACTCCGCCGGCACCTGCTCCATGACCAGGTCGACGGCCGGCACGGCGGTGCCGGTGTGCGGGTCGACGAGCAGGAACTCCTCCTCCACGCCGACGGTGAGCAGGTCGGTCCCGCCCTGGGCGGCGTCCCGTTCCCGCTCGGCCACTGACCCGCTCATCGCACTCACCGTCCGTTCCGTGCCGGTCGCGGTACCGCGCCGCGACGTCGACGGCGCATTACCCACCGTGTCGGCGAGGGGAAACGCCCACCCGCGTGTCGGGTGTAAGGAAGGGCCCCCTGTTAACGCTTTCGGTAGAGAAGGGAACCCCTCTCACCGGAGATGTTCGCCGGGTGGACGGCACCTCCTACCCTGGCCGGCGTGACGGGGCTGCTGCTGGCGGTGACGGGGGCGTGGGCGTACGCGCTCACCCACCTGACCCTGCTCGCGGACCGCCCCGCCGAGTTGCTCGCCGGGGCGGCCGTCGCCGCCGTCGTGCTGCTCACCGTGCTGCTCGCCGGGCGGCCCTCCGCGGCGGCCGGCCCGCCGAGGCGGGGCGTCGGCCGGGGCGCGGGCCTGCGCGAACGCGCCCGCCGCCGGGGCGTGCCCCGGCAGGTCGACCCGGACGCCGCCGGTCGTCCCCGCCCCCGCGCGCCGGGCCCGGCCCTCTCGGCCGGGTAGCGCCCCCCCGGACACGTCCGCCCCCGCCCGCCCGCCGGGTGGACCAGGGCGGCAGCCCGTCGTCCCCTGTCGCCGCCCGGCCGGTTCCGCCGTGGTCCCTCCCGCCGCGCCCCTCTCCGGGTCCGCAGCCGGGACCACGAGACGTCGTCCGTCCCGCCGCGCCCGCCACGGGCCGGCCGGACACCATCGGAAACCGGACCGAGGGGTCACCATGCTCGCCTTCGCACCACTGCACGCCGCCGTCGGCGTCGCCGCCGACACCGTCACCTGGCTCGCCGGCACCCTACAGCCGCTGACCGGCGGGGCCGCCACGGCCGCCGCCATCGTCCTGTTCACGATCGCCGTCCGCCTGCTGGTCTCACCGCTCACCCTGGCCCAGGTCCGTGGGGAGCGGCGCCGCGCGGCCCTCGCCCCGCAGGTCCGCGACCTGCAACGCCGGTACGCCGACGACCCCGCCCGCCTGCAGAGCGAGCTGTTCGGGTTGTACCGGTCGGCCGGGGCGAGCCCCGTCGCGGGCTGCCTGCCGGCGCTGCTCCAGGCCCCGTTCTTCCTGGTGATGTACCGGCTGTTCAGCACCGGCGAGGGCAGCACGGGTGAGGGTGGCGCCGGTGCCGGGCTGTTGGCCGAGCGGCTGGCCGGGGTGCCGCTGGGCTGGCACCTCTCCGACGGGCTGGCCGGTGCGGCGGGCCCGCTGTTCGGGGCGCTGCTGGCGGCGCTGGTGGCGCTGGCCTGGTGGTCGTCGCGGCGGGCCCGGCGCGCGGCGGCGGCCGGCACCACCCCGAGCGGCACCACTGTGGACGGCACTACTGTGGCCGGCGTCGGCACCATGACCGAGGGCGCGGGCACGGCCGGCGGCGGCGCCACGACCGGGGGCGCGGGCACGGCCGGCGGCGGTGCCACGGCCGACGGGGCGGTGCCGGCCGTGCTCGGGCGGGTGCTGCCGCTGCTGCCGTACCTGACCGTGGTGGTGGCGCTGGTGGTGCCGCTGGCGGCGGTGCTCTACCTGGTCACCACGACGGCGTGGACGGCCCTCGAACAGGCGGTGCTGCGTCGCCCGCAGGTTTCCGCCGGCCAGCCCCTGGACAGGAACAGTTAACAGTCCTAATAATAAGCGCCAACGTTGACGGATGTGAATGCCGTCCGGGCGTGGAGGGCTGCATGAGGCGTATCCGAGCACTGATTTTGACCCTGGTGACCGCGTGCGCGGCGACCGTCGGGGCGGCCTGGGTGGCCCTGCCGGCGTTCGCCGCCGGGGCCACCGCGACCTTCGTCAAGACCGCCGACTGGGGCACCGGCTGGGAGGGCAAGTACACGATCACCAACGGCGGGGCCAGCACCCTCTCCGGCTGAGCGGTCACCTTCGACCTGCCGGCGGGCACCACCCTCGGCAGCTACTGGGACGCGCTGCTGACCTCCTCCGGCCAGCGGCACACCTTCACCAACCGGTCCTGGAACGGGACCCTCGCCCCGGGGGCGAGCACCTCGTTCGGCTTCGTCGTCGCCGGCACCGGCGACCCGACCAACTGCACCGTCAACGGCGGCTCCTGCACCGGCGGCGGCACCCCGTCCGGCCCGGCCACCCCGGGCGGGCTGCGGGTCACCGGCACCACCGCATCGTCGGTGTCGCTGGCCTGGAACGCCGTCTCCGGCGTGACCGGCTACCGGGTGTACGAGGGCAGCGCCGTGCGGGCCACCGTCACCGGCACCTCGGCGACGGTCTCCGGGCTGGCCACCTGCTCCGCGCACAGCTACACCGTCGCGGCGTACAACTCCTCGGGTGAGTCGGCGAAGTCGGCGGCCGTGTCCGCCACCACCTCCGGCTGCACGGGCGGGAACGGGCCGATGGCTGCCGCGCCGTACCTCTACCCGGGCTGGGGCGACCCGCCCGCACCGGCGACGGTCATGGGCGCGACCGGCGTCAGGTGGTTCACCATCGTCAAGCAGAACAACCCGGGGATCAGGACGATCGTCACGTTCGGCACCTCGACCACCGGCCCGTCGTACTACGGCACCCGGCTGATCAACCAGGCCGCCGCGCTCGGGGCGAACATCGACACGTTCACGATCATGCCGTTCGACTTCGGCGGCGGCGCGAACATTTACCAGAACACCGTCAACGCCGCCGAGGGGCTGAAGACCGCGCTGAAGAACGCGGTCGGCTGGTCCGACGCCACCGCGTACGCGCACATGGGCATCTCCGGCATGAACGGGCTGTCCGACCAGCAGGAGCTGACCTCCCCGGCCACCTGGACGCAGATCCGCGACTGGGCGAAGGCCCGCGGCCTGTCCCGGTTCACCTTCTGGTCGGTCAACCGCGACCGGCCGTGCCCCGGCGGGGGAGTGGTCGCCAACTGCTCCGGCATCGCCCAGAACACCTGGGAGTTCACGAACATCACGGCCCGGTACTGAGCCGCCCGGTACTGAGCCGGGACGGCACGCGCGGGCCCGTGCGCGGTCAGCGGCCGGCGGTCACCGACTGCCGGTCGCGCCGCGCGCGGCGGCGGCGCACCTTTTTCGCCGCCCAGCTCACGACCATCACCCCGAAGACGGCGAAGATCGCGTAGTTGAACCAGCTGCTGTAGCGGTCCACCTCTTCCCAACGCGACCCGAGCGCGAAGCCGGCCCCCACGATCAGCGCGTTCCACACCCCGCTGCCCAGCGTGGTCAGCAGCACGAACTCGCCCAGCGGCATCCGGTTCGCCCCGGCCGGGACCGACACCAGGCTGCGGACCACCGGGACCACCCGGCCGATCAGCACCGCCCACCGGCCGTGCCGTTCGAACCAGCGGTCGGCCTTCTCCAGGTCGTCGCGGTCGACCAGCGGGATGTGGTCCAGCCACCGCTTCAACCGCTCCTCGCCCAGGGCCGCGCCGAGCCAGTAGAGCACCAGCGCCCCGAGCAGCGAGCCGACCGTCGCGGCGACGACGATCAGCACCACGTTGAACTGGCCCTGCGAGGCGAGGTAGCCGGCCATGGCCAGCACGATCTCGCTGGGGATCGGCGGGATGATGCTCTCCAGGGCCACCAGCAGGGCCACCCCGACCGCGCCGAGCGTCCCGATGACGTCGGCCACCCACCCGGTCAGCCCGGTGAACTGCGACGGTTCGACGTCCTGGGCGAGGGCCATGGGTGTCCTTCCGTGGAGCCGCGGGAGCGGACCTGGGTGGGGCCGCCGGGGGGATCGGGAGGTGTTACCCAGTCTGCGGGCGATCACACCCCCCCGGTGACCGGGCCCACCCGAGGGACTCAGTGCAGGGCGGCGTCCGCCGGGCCCCGCCGCCAGCCGGTGAACGTCACGGCCAGTCCGCCCCGCGTCGGCGAGCAGCAGAACGGCCCGGCCGTCGCCTCGGCGTCCGGCGCGAGCGGGGCCACCCGGACCAGCCGCCACGGCTCGTCGCCCGCGCGGGCCCGCACGGTCAGCGCGTCGCCGGCCCGGCTCACCCGCACGCTGACCGTCCGCCCCGACCACTGCGGCACCGGGGCCACCGACCAGTCGGAGACCTCCCGGGTGACCACCGCGCCGACCTGCGGGTCGCCGTCGCTGACCTCCACGCCGGCCTTGACCCAGTTGCGCTCGTCCACCCGGACCAGCACGCCCGCCTGGTCGAACTGCTCGGTGAAGTCGAGCCGGAAGTCGACCTCCACGGCGCTGCCGGACGGCAGCGGGGCGAGCAGGGCCGGGCCGTCGTCGTGCACGAAGCCGTAGCTGGTGTGCCGCCAGAAGTCGCTGCCCGCGCCCGGCTCGACGACCAGCCCGCCGTCGGGCGTCGGCTCGGCCCGCACCGGCCGGTGCAGCCACTCGCCCTGCGCCCAGTCGACGTCGCGCAACCCGGTACCCGATCCGCTGCTCATGCCGGAAACGCTACCGTCCGCCCGACGCGGGCGGCGTTCGCGTTTGCCGGCGGGCCGAATCGGAGAAGGTACGCCGGCATGGGTGACAGGTGGTATTCCGAGGCCGTCGTCTACTGCCTCGACATCGACACGTACGCGGACTCCGACGGCGACGGGGTCGGCGACATCCGGGGCCTCATCGGCCGGCTGGACTACCTGGCCCGGCTCGGGGTGACCTGCCTGTGGCTGCACCCGATCCACCCGTCGCCCAACCGGGACGACGGCTACGACGTCACCGACTTCTACAACGTGGACCCGCGCTTCGGCACCCTCGGCGACTTCGCCGAGCTGCTGCACCAGGCGCAGAACCGGGGCATCCGCGTCATCATCGACCTGGTGGTCAACCACACCTCCGACCAGCACCCGTGGTTCCAGTCCGCCCGGTCGTCGCCCGACTCGCCCTACCGCGACTGGTTCGTCTGGGCCGACCACGAGCCCGCCGACCGGCACCAGGGCATGGTCTTCCCGGGCGAGCAGAAGGAGACGTGGACGTACGACCGGACGGCGAAGGCGTGGTACTACCACCGGTTCTACAAGTACCAACCGGACCTCAACTTCGCGAATCCGAAGGTGCGCGCCGAGGTCAAGAAGATCGTCTCGTTCTGGCTCCAGCTCGGCGTCTCCGGCTTCCGGATGGACGCCGTCCCGTTCATCATCGAGCTGACCGAGCCGGGCAACCCCGACTCCCCGAAGGACTTCGAGTTCCTCACCGAGCTGCGCCAGCACGTCCAGTGGCGCCGGGGCGACGCCGTCCTGCTCGCCGAGGCCAACGTGGAGCCCGACGAGCTGCCCACCTTCTTCGGCGACGGCAGCGGCTCCGGCAACCGGATCCACATGCTGTTCGACTTCATGCTCAACGGCCGGCTCATGCTCGCCCTGGCCCGGCGGGACCCGGAGCCGGTCATCGAGGCGCTGCGCGACACCCCGACGCTGCCCACCGGCGGCCAGTGGGCCACCTTCCTGCGCAACCACGACGAGATCGACCTGTCGCGGCTCACCGCCGCGCAGCGCGACCAGGTGTACGCCGAGTTCGGCCCCGAGGAGCACATGCGCATCTACGACCGGGGCATCCGCCGCCGGCTCGCCCCGATGCTCGGCAACGACCGCCGTCGCGTCGAGCTGGCGTACGCGCTCCAGTTCTCGCTGCGCGGCACGCCGGTGCTGCGCTACGGCGAGGAGATCGGCATGGGCGAGGACCTGTCGCTGCCGGGGCGGGAGGCGATCCGTACCCCGATGCAGTGGTCGTTCAAGCCGAACGCCGGCTTCTCCACGGCGGACCCGGAGAAGCTGGTCCGTCCTGTGATCGACGCGGGCGACTACTCGTACGAGAAGGTCAACGTAACCGCCCAGCGCGGTGACCCGCGCTCGCTGCTGTCGTGGTTCGAGCGGATGATCCGGACGCTGCGTGAGGCCCCGGAGATCGGCTCCGGGTCGACCACCCACATCGACGTGCCGATGCCGGCCGGGGTGCTGGCGCACCGGGCCGACGGCCCGACCGGGACGATGGTCTTCCTGCACAACCTCGGCACCGACGACGTGGAGATCGACCTGGGCATGCTCGCCGCCGAGGCGGACCTGCCGCTGGACGTGCTCACCGACCGCCGGTACGGCGAGGTGGGCAAGCTCGACTCGCTGAAGCTCGCCGGCTACGGCTACCGCTGGATCCGGCTCTGCCGCGGCGACACGTTCTGACCTCCGGCCGGTGGGTTACGCTCCCCGGGTCGGGCGTAGGTTACCGGGAGGTAGGCATGTCGGAGGAGCAGCGGGTCGCCATCGTGACCGGGGCCGCGCGGGGGATCGGGGCGGCCACCGCCCGCCGGCTCGCCGCCGACGGCCTGGCCGTCGCCGTGGTCGACATCGACGAGGCGGCCACCGCCGACACCGTCGACGCGATCGTGGCGGCCGGCGGCCGGGCGATCGGCGTCGGCGCGGACGTCGCCGACCGGCCGCAGGTCACCGCCGCCGTCGAGCGGGTCGCCGCCGAGCTGGGCGCACCCACCGTGCTGGTCAACAACGCCGGCGTGCTCCGCGACAACCTGCTGTTCAAGATGACCGACGCCGACTGGGACACCGTCATGGGCGTGCACCTGCGCGGCGCGTTCCTGTTCAGCCAGGCCGCCCAGCAGCACATGGTCGAGGCGAAGTGGGGCCGGATCGTCAACCTGTCCAGCACGTCCGCGCTGGGCAACCGGGGCCAGGCCAACTACGCGGCGGCGAAGGCGGGCCTGCAGGGCTTCACCAAGACCCTCGCCATCGAGCTGGGCCCGTTCGGGGTGACCGTCAACGCGGTCGCGCCCGGGTTCATCGTCACCGACATGACCGCCGCCACCGCCGCCCGGATGAAGGTGGACTTCGAGGCGCTCCAGAAGCACGCCGAGTCGGAGATCCCGGTGCGCCGCGTCGGCCGCCCGGAGGACGTGGCGCACACCATCTCGTTCCTGGTCAGCGAGGGCGCGTCCTTCGTCTCCGGCCAGGTCGTCTACGTCGCGGGCGGTCCGAAGGACTGAGGTGCAAGGAAGGGCCCCTTGTTAACGCTTTCTGCATAGAAGGGCACCCTTCTCACCCCGCCGGGCGGGTGCGGCGGAGGGGCAGTGGTCAGCGGGTGCGGGTGCGCCAGAGCCAGAGCAGGCCGAGCACCGGCAGCACCAGCGGGACATAGCCGTACCCGCTGCCGAACCCGGACCAGACCGTCTCGTCGGGGAACAGCTCCGGGTCGGCGAGGCTGAGCAGGCCCACGCCGACCACCCCGACCAGCTCCACCGAGCAGCAGGCCAGCGCGACCCATCGGCCCGCGTGCCCGGCGCGGGCCAGCCCCACGGCGGCCACGATGTAGACCAGCGCGGCCAGTGCCGACAGCAGGTACGCCACCGGGGCCTCGGCGAACCGCGTGGCGATCTGCAGGCCCGCCCGGGAGGTCGCGGCGATGGCGAACAGCAGGTACACGGCGATCAGCAGCCGGCCCGGCCCGGTGTTGGTGGCGGGCGGGTGCGTCTCGGTCTCAACCACCGACGACCTCCCAGGTCTGCTGGAGCCGGACCACCACGACCGGCGTGACCACGCAGATCGCGCAGACGATCGCCGAGCCCCACCGGGTCGGCTCCATCCGGGCCAGCACCCAGGCCAGCGGCGGCAGGCAGACCAGCGTCACCAGGTAGCCGAAGAACGCGCCCGGCTCGCCCGGCCGTTCGCCGCCGCCGAGGGCGACCAGCGCCACCACGGCCAGCGCGAGCAGCGCCAGCTCCAGCACGGCCAGGCCGGCGAGCTGCACCCGGTCCGGCGGCCGGTTGCGCACCGCCGCCACCAGCGCCCACCCGGCGAGTACGAGCGACAGCACGATCGTCGCCGTCGCCAGCACCCCGTCCACCGGGGAGCCGGCCGCCGCGCTGGTCATCGACGCCAACGGCGTCGCAGTCTCGGTCACCGGGACAGCCTACTAACCGGCGTAGTACACGCCCCCGGCCCGGTCCACCCGCAGCCCCGCCCCACGCCCGTCCGCCTCCCGGGCCGGGGTCCGCGTTCCCGTGCCCGACGCGTCGGCTGCGCCAAGGCGGGGCGGGCGGCTAGCGTGGATCACGGCTCCGGGCTCGCCGGCGCCGACGACGGACACCGGGGGTGGACCGTGTTGCGGTTCGGCTTGTTCGGCACCGGCCACTGGGCGGCCGAGACGCACGCGGCGGGCATCGGCGCGCACCCCCGCGCCGAGCTGGCCGGCGTCTGGGGCCGTAACCCCGAGCGCGCCGCCGCGCTGGCCCGCCGGCACGGGGTGCCCGCGTTCACCGAGGTCGACGCGCTGCTCGACGCCTGCGACGCGGTCGCCGTGGCGCTGCCGCCGGACGTCCAGGCCGACGTCGCCGTCCGCGCCGCCACGGCCGGGCGGCACCTGCTGCTGGACAAGCCGCTGGCGCTGACCGTCGCCGACGCCGACCGGGTGGTCGCCGCCGCCGCGCAGTCCGGCGTCGCCTCCGTGGTCTTCTTCACCAGCCGCTTCCAGCCGAACATCGCCGGCTTCCTCGCCTCGACCGCCGCCGCGGGCGGCTGGCACACCGCCAGAGCGGTCCGGTTCGCCTCGATCTTCCAGCCCGGCAGCCCGTACGGCGGCTCCCGGTGGCGTCGCGACCGGGGCGCGCTGTGGGACATCGGCCCGCACGCCCTGTCGATCATCCTGCCGGTGCTCGGCCCGGTGACCCGGGTCGCCGCGATGGACGGCCCGCGCGGCCTGGTCCACCTGCTGCTCACCCACTCCGGCGGCGCGACGAGCACGGTTTCGCTGACTCTCGACGCCCCGCCCGAGGCTGTCGCCACCGAGTTCGCCTTCTACGGCGACGGCGGCGTCGAGCCGGTCCCGCCCGGCGATGGCAGCTCGCTGACCGCGTTCGGGGTGGCGATCGACCAGCTTTTGGAGGAGATCGACGCCGGCACCCGGGACCACCGGTGCGACGTGCGGTTCGGCCGCGACGTGGTGGGCGTCCTCGCCGCCGCCGAGACCGCCCGCGCCGAGGGCCGCACCGTCACCGTGCCCGACTGAGACCGCTGCGGCAGCCCGGTGCGTCACAGGACGTCGTAGACGTCGCTCCGGTGGCCGAGGTGGACCACGAGCACGATCAGCTCATCGTCGCGGACGGTGTAGACGATCCGGTAACTACCCGAGCGGATGCGCAGCAGGCCGGGGTGTCCGGTCAACGCCTTGACCCCGGCGGGCCGGGGCTGGATGGCGAGTCCGGCGATGACGGCAAGAAGACGGGCCTGCACCGGGCGGTCGAGCTTGCGCAGCAGCTTGGCGGCTACCCGGTCGACCCGGACGGTGTATACCTGCGGCGGGGTCGGTGCGCTCACAGCCCGAGTTCGCTCCGCAGTTCGGCCAGCGCGATCGGCGTGTCGCCGGCGTCGATGCGGTCCAGCGCCTCGCGCGCTGCTGCCACGTCGGCGGCGTCCTCGGCCCGCTCGATCGCCTCGGCCAACTCGACCGGCACGATCGCCGCCAGTCGTTGGCCACGTCGCGTGACGTAGGTGATGCGCCCGGCGTAATGGGCGCGGGACACCACATCCGCGAGGCTTTCGCGGGCTTCGGAGATCGGCAGCTCCGCTGCGGATTCGCTCATGCCCCCAGCGTACGACTTGTACAACTCGTACGACAGGGTTGTGCCTGGGTGGCCGGCAAATCGGTCGCGTGACCGGGGTCGCCCGGCCTACTCTGCCCGCATGTTCACGCACGCCCTGATCGACGTGGCCGCTTCGCCGGCCGCGTGGGCCCCGCTGCTGGTGGCCCGCCCGCGAGTCCGGCGTCCGGCCCCGGCCGGCCGGGACGCCACCCGCGCCTGATCGCCGCCGGGCGGTTGACGCCGCCCGCGTCCCCCGCGCCGAGGGCCGTCCGAGTCCCCATCCGACCGGACAGGCCCA
Organism: Micromonospora haikouensis; assembly: GCF_900091595.1. Lineage (GTDB taxonomy): Bacteria > Actinomycetota > Actinomycetes > Mycobacteriales > Micromonosporaceae > Micromonospora > Micromonospora haikouensis. The sequence continues at coordinate 59,869 of NZ_FMCW01000005.1, read as the reverse complement.
CCCGCCGGCTGCCCGCCGGCCGCCTGTCCGTGCCCGTCGCCGCCGGCGACAGACAGGACGACGACCCATGGCACCCCGCCGTACCCGTGCCACCGAACGCGACCGGTCCCGTCGCGTACTGTCCCAGAACTTCCTCGCCGACCCGGCCGCCGACGCGCGGATCGTCGCGGCGGCCCGCCCCGGCCCCGGCGACCTGCTCGTGGAGGTGGGCGCCGGCCGGGGCCGGCTGACCCGCGCGCTGGCCGCCCGGTGCGGGCGGCTCGTCGCGTACGAGATCGACCCGGTCGCCGCCGCGGACCTGGCCGTGACCTGCGCCGACCTGCCCGGGGTGACCCTGCGCCGGGCCGACTTCCTGGCGGCGGACCCGCCCGCCGAGCCGTTCGCGGTCGTCGGCAACATCCCCTGGTCGCTGACGGCCGCCGTGGTCCGCTGGTGCCTGGCCGCCGACCGGCTGCGCTCGGCGACCCTGCTCACCCAACTGGAGTACGCCCGCAAGCGCACCGGCCACGCCGGCCGGTGGAGCCGGCTGACGGTGCTGACCTGGCCCGGGTACGCGTGGCGGCTCGCCGGCACCGTGCCCCGCGCCGCGTTCCGCCCGGTGCCCCGCGTCGACGCCGGCATCCTGCGCCTCGACCGGCGGGCCGAGCCGCTGCTGCCGCCCGGCGAGTGGCCCGCGTACCGCCGGTTGGTGGAGGTCGGGTTCGGCGGGGTCGGCGGCGGCGTCGCGGCCTCGCTGAGCCGGCACCGCCCCCGCGCCCGGGTCGACGCGGCGTTGCGCGCGGTGCGCCTCGACCGGGACGCCCTGCCCGGCGAGGTCTGGCCGGAGCAGTGGATCACCCTGCACCGGCTGCTCCGCTGAGGGTCACACCCCCGCCGGGTACGTCTCCATCTCGCCGAACGAGGTGAGCGCCGGCAGCGGGCGCACGCCGCGGGTCTCGTCGCACCAGACGAACGCGTCGTAGCGCTCGCCCAGCCGGGTCGGCACGTAGTTGCCCCACGACTCGAAATTCGGGTCGTACACGACGCCGACCGCCCGGTGGTCGTGCTCCTCGGTGACCCAGCCGGGCTGGTCGGGGCCGCCGAAGACCAGCACCGCCCGCTCCGGCAGCAGCTCGTGCAGCCGCCGCTCGACCGAGCCGGGGCGGGCGGGCGGCACCACCATCTCCTCGGCCGGCGAGCCCCAGCGCGGCGCGGCGACGACCGTGCCCCGGTAGCTGCCGAAGCCGACGAGCACCACGGCGTCCGCGCCGTGCCGTTCGCGGGCGAGCTGGCCGATGTTGACCATCCCGTCGGCGGCCATGTCGGTGGCCCGGGCGTCGCCGACGTGGGTGTTGTGCGCCCACACGATCCCCCGCGAGCCGGGGCCGTGGAAGTCCAGCAGCCGGTCCAGGGTGTCCGCCATGTGGATGTCCCGGACGTTCCACGAGTGCGGCCCGCCGCCCATCATCGCCCGGTAGTAGCGCTCCGCGCCGGCCACCACCTCCGCGTTCTGCCAGGCCGAGAAGCGGTCCGGGCCGTCCGCGGCGGCCTGTTCCCGGGTACGCGCCAACAGCCGCACCACCTCCTCCTCGCAGCGGGCCGAGACGAACCGGCTGGCCGCCCCGTACTCCTCGATCCGCCGTCCGTACGGCTCGAAGCACCGGTACGCCTCCTGCGCGGCCTCCAGCGAGGCGGGCTCCTCCTCGCCCAGGTAGTCGAAGATCGCCTGCATGGACTCCCAGAGGCTGTAGACGTCCAGCCCGTGGAAGCCGGCGCGCTGCTGCTGGGGGCGCTCCTGGTTCCAGGCTCGCAGCCAGCGGCAGAAGCGCGCCACCTCGGCGTTGGACCACATCCAGGTCGGCCAGCGGGTGAAGCGCTCCAGCGCGGCCTGCGGGTCGGCGAGCCCGCCGGGGGCGGCGGTGACCGACCGGTGTACGCGCTCGCAGTCCGGCCAGTCCCCCTCGACGGCGACGAAGCGGAAGCCCTGCTCGGCGATGAGCCGCCGGGTCAGCTGCTCGCGGAGGCGGTAGTAGTCGTGGGTGCCGTGCGTCGCCTCGCCGATCATGACGATCCGGGCGCCCCGGATCCGGTCCAGCAGTCCATCGAAGTCGCTCGGCGCGCCGAGCCGCTGTACCAGCATGTCCGCGGCTACCCGGCCCCCGCCGGCACAAACCGCCCGCCGCCCGCGCCCGGTCGGGGGCGCGCGGGGGCATGGAGACGGGCCGAACGGGTAGCCGGCCGGCATGACCGTCAGTGGGGTGGAGTTGCAGGAGTACCTGGCCGGGCTCGACTACCCGGTCTCCCGGGAGGACCTGGTCCGCTGGGGGCAGGAGAACGGGGCCAGCACCGAGGTGTTGCAGATGCTGCACGCGCTGCCGGCGGAGGAGTTCTCCTCCGCGGCGGAGCTGACCGAGGCGCTCACCACGCTCGCGTGAGCGTGTCCGCAGGTGTTTGCAGGGGCCCCCTGTACAACAGAATGCGTTAACAGGGGGCCCCTCCTTGCACAGCTCAGACCTTGTCGGCCAGGTGGGCGCGCAGGCCCTCGCCCTCGACGTCCACGTTGGGCAGGATCTTGTCCAGCCAGCGCGGGATCCACCACGCCGCCGTGTTGAGCAGCGACATCACCGCCGGCACGATGGTCATCCGCACCACGAAGGCGTCGATCGCGACGCCGGCGGCGAGCGCGAAGCCCATCGACTTGATCACCGGGTCGTCGAGGAACACGAACCCGCCGAAGACCGAGATCATGATGAGCGCGGCGGCGGTGACGACGCGCGCGCCGTGGCCCATGCCGTTGATCGTGGCCTGGCGCGCGGTGTCGCCGTGCACGTAGTCCTCCCGCATCCGGGAGACCAGGAAGACCTCGTAGTCCATGGCCAGGCCGAACAGGATGCCGATGAGCAGGATCGGCAGGAAGCTGACCAGCGGCCCCGGGGTGTCGAGGCCGACGAGCCCGGCCAGCGTCCCCTCCTGGAACACGGCCACCGTGATGCCGAACGTCGCGGCGACCGTGAGCAGGAAGCCCAGCGCCGCCTTGACCGGCACCAGGACCGACCGGAACACCAGCATCAGCAGCAGGATCGACAGGCCGACGACCAGCAGCAGGTAGACCGGCAGCGCGTCCGAGAGCTTCTCCGACACGTCGATGCCGATCGCGGTCGCGCCGGTCAGCAGCACGTCCGCCCCGTCGACGCCGGCGACCTGGCGGCGGATGTCGTGCACCAGCTCCTCGGTGGCCTCGTCGGTCGGGCCGCTGCGGGGGATCACCCCGAGCAGCGCGGTCCGCCCGGTCGGGTCGGTCTGTGGCGGGGCCACCGCGAGCACCCCGTCCGTGGCCTGGACCAGCTTGGCGACCTGCGGGGCCGCGGCGGCGGTGGCCTGCGGGGAGTCGGACGTGACGACCACCGCGAGGCGGCCGGTGAAGCCGGGGCCGAAGCCCTCCCGGACCAGGTCGTTGTTCACCCGGGCCGGCGAGCCCGCGGCGGCGGTGCTGGCGTCCGGCAGGGCCAGCCGCATGTCGGGGGCGGGCACCGCGAGCAGGCCCAGGCCGAGCAGGGCCACCAGGATCACCGGTACGCGCAGCCGGGTGACCAGGTGCGCCCAGCGGAAGCCGAAGCCGGACCGGTCCTCGGCGGTTCCTGAACCGGTCGGCTCCTCGGCCGGTGCCATCCCGTTCGCCGGCGCGGTGCCTGCGGTGCTGCCGGCCCGGCGCAGCCGGCGGGGGAGGACCCGGTGACCGGCGAAGCCGAGCAGCGCGGGGGCGAGGGTGATGGCGACCAGCACGGCGACGGTCACCGTGCCGGCGGCGGCCAGGCCCATGACGGTGAGGAACGGGATGTCCACCACGGCGAGACCGGCCAGCGCGATGACCACGGTGGCCCCGGCGAACACCACGGCGGAGCCGGCGGTGCCGACGGCGCGGCCGACCGCCTCCTCCGGTGAGAGCCCCTCGATCAGGTGCTGGCGGTGGCGGGAGGTGATGAACAGCGAGTAGTCGATGCCGACCGCGAGGCCGAGCATCAGGGCCAGGATCGGCGCGGTGCTGGTCAGCTCGATGGTGCCGGAGAGCGCGAACAGGCCGGCCATGCCGACGCCGACGCCGATCAGCGCGTTGAGCATGGTCATCCCGGCCGCGACCAGCGACCCGAACGTGATGACCAGGACGATCGCCGCCACGAGGACGCCCAGTGCCTCGGTGGAGCCGACCTCCGGCTCGCCGCCGAGCACCTCGCCGCCCGGGGCGATCTGCCAGCCCTGCGCCTCGGCCTGCGCGCCCACCTTCTCGTACGCGTCGCGCTGCGCGTCGGTGACGTCGTCGGCGCGGCCGGCGAACTGCACCTGGATCAGCGCGTACCGGCCGTTGGGGGAGATCGCCTGGGACTGGTACGGGTCCACCGCGCCGACCACCCCGGGCAGGGTGGCCGCCTCCTGGGTCACCTGCTTGACCAGGGCCTGCCCCTCGGGCGTGGCGAGCTGACCGTCCGCCGGTGCCTTGACGGCGATGGTGCCGGTGGCCCCGCTGGCCGCCGGGAACCGCTCGGCGAGCAGGTCGATCGCGCGCTGGGACTCGGTGCCGGGCATGGTGAAGTTGCTCGCCGTCGGGCCGCGCAGCGTCGCCGCGGCGACGCCGAGGCCGACGAGCACGACGAGCCAGACGACGGCGACGAGCCGCCGGTGGCGTAGTGAGGCCCGGCCGAGCCGGTACAACAGGGTCGCCATCAGATCCTTGTCCTCGATCGTGGGTGGGGTCGTCGTGGGTCAAACCGTGGTGGTGGAGCCGTCCTGGGTGGAGCTGCTGCCGGGCGGCGGCGGGTCGGCCGGGGGCACCAGCGCGCGCCGGACGAGGCCGAGCAACGCCTCGCGCAGCTCGTCGTCGTCGAGGTCGTCGAACTCGCCGCAGGTCTCGGCGATCCCGGCGAGCACGACCAGGGCCGCGACCCGGGCGGCCGGGTGCGGCGAGTGGCCGGCGAACGCCGCGACCAGTCGTTCGGAGATCTGCTGCACGTGCGCGAAGGCCGGCTGCTGGAGCAGCACGGGGAACTCGCCGCGCAGCAGCGCGATCTGCCGGCGGAAGCGCACCGCGAGGTCGACGAAGCCCTCGGCGGCCACCCGCTGGGCCCGGTCGCCGCCGAGCCCCGCGATCCGCTCGTCGAGCTCGACCACCGCCGCCAGCTCCGGGGCCATCAGCTCGCTGAGCAGGGCCTCCTTGTTGGCGAAGTGGTAGAGCACGGTGGCCTTCGAGACGCCGACCTCGCGGGCGATGTCCTGCAGTGAGGTGCCCTTGTAGCCGGTGACGGCGAACCGCCGCCCCGCCGCCGCGAGGATCTCCGCGTGTGTCTCCGGTACCGCCCGTGCCATGCCCGGCCACCTCCCGCCCACCAGCATGCCTGACCGATCGGTCAGACCCTGACCGATCGGTCAGAGGAATCGGGTGGCGTTGGCCACAGCGCTGCCCGCCTTCGCGACGGGACCAGGAGCCGGCCGGGGCCGGACCAGGAAGCGGCCGGCAGCGACGCCGGACACGGCCCGCTCGAAGAACCGGTACCGCCCCCCGGGTGCCATGATGCGGGGATGACCGAGAACCCATCGACCTCCGTCGAGCACGCGGACGCGCTGCGCGCCCTGCACAAGTCCGGCGACCCGCTGGTGCTGCCCAACGCCTGGGACGCCGGCTCCGCCCGGGCGGTCGTCGCGGCCGGCTTCGCGGCCGTCGCCACCAGCAGCGCCGCCGTCGCCGAGTCCCTCGGGTACGCCGACGGCGAGGCCACCCCGGTCGAGGAGATGTTCGCCGCCGTCGCCCGGATGGTGCGCGCGGTGCCCGTCCCGGTCACCGCCGACCTGGAGCGGGGGTACGGCCTGAGCCCCGCCGAGCTGGTCGAGCGGATGCTCGCCGCCGGGGTCGTCGGGTGCAACCTGGAGGACTCCGACCCGCGCACCGGCGCGCTGTACGACGCCGAGGAGCAGGCCGACCTGCTGGCCGCCGTGCGGGCGGCGGCCGACGCGGCCGGGGTGCCGCTGGTGCTCAACGCCCGCATCGACCTCTACCTGCGCGGGGCCGGCGACCCGGACGGCCGCACCGCCGAGGCGATCCGTCGGGGGCGGCTCTACCGGGCCGCGGGGGCGGACTGCGTCTACCCGATCTTCCTCGCCGAGCCGGAGCGGATCGCGGAACTCGTGTCAGCCGTGGACGCCCCGGTGAACGTCGGCTTCAAGCCGGGCGGGCCGAGCCTGGCCGAGCTGGCCGGGCTGGGCGTGGCCCGGGTCAGCTTCGGCCCCGGCCCGTACCGAGTCAGTCAGGCGCGGATCGCCGGCCTGCTCGACGCCGTCCGCTCCGGCGCCAACCCGTATGCGTAAGGAAGGGCCCCCTGTTAACGCTTTCGGTATAGGAAGGGCCCCTTCCTAACCAGCCTGCCGACCCGTTCCGGCAGCCGTCAGCGGGCCTCGGCGTACGCGGCGAAGCGGTCGACGAGGCCGTGCGGTGCGTCGTCGCGGAAGCAGATCTCCAGGTTCGCGGCGGCCTCCCGGGCGGCTTCCTCGGCGCGGGGGAACAGCGCCCGTTCGTATTCCGCCAGCGCGCTCTCGACGTCGTCGGGGTGGGCGGCGAGGGCCCGGCCGAGTTCGGCGCCGTCGAGCATGGCGAGGTTGGCGCCCTCCCCGGCGAAGGGCGACATGAGGTGGGCGGCGTCGCCGAGCAGGGTGACGCCGGGCACCCGGTCCCAGCGGTGCCCGACCGGCAGCGCGTGGATGGCACGCGGGACCAGGGGGCCGTCGGCGTCGGCGATCAGTGCCCGCAGCTCGGGCGCCCAGCCGGCGAACTGGTCGAGCAGGAAGGACCGGGCGGGGCCGTCGCCCGGCCACTCGTGCCCCGGGACCGCGCCGGCGTGGTCGACGCCGGCGAGCCGGTCCTCGGGCAGCCGCAGGGCGACGTAGACGTGCAGGCTGCCGTCGGTCTCCCGGTGGGCCAGGAAGCCCTTGCCGGGGCCGAGGGCGAACAGCATGCCGGACCCGACGAGCGCGGCCTGCGCGGGGTGCCGGCGGTCGGCGTCGCGCAGGGTGGCCTCGATGAACGACAACCCGGAGTACGTGGGCGTGGCGGCGGAGACCAGCGGTCGGATCCGGGACCAGGCGCCGTCGGCGCCCACGAGCAGGTCGGTGGTGGCGGTCCCGCCGTGGGCGAGGGTCAGCTCGTGCCGCCCGTCGCCGAGGGCGCGGGCGGCCGTGACCCTGCCGCCCCAGCGGACGGTGCCCTCGGGCAGGGAGTCCAGCAGCAGCCGGTGCAGGTGGCCCCGGTTGACCTCGGGGCGGTCGCCGTCGCCCTCGTCGGCCTCGTCCAGGTGCGCGGTGCCGTGCCGGTCGAGCACGCGCACGGCCTGCCCGCCGGGGTGGACGAGGCGCAGGAACTGCTCGTGCAGGCCGGCGGCCCGCAGGGCGACCTGGCCGTTGTGCTGGTGGATGTCGAGCATGCCGCCCTGGGTGCGGGCGTCCGGTGCGGCGTCCCGCTCGTAGACGGTGGCGGGAATGCCGTGGACGTGCAGGACGCGGGCGAGCGTGAGGCCGCCCAGTCCGCCGCCGACGATGCCGATCGCTGGTGTGCGCACGGGTCTCCTTCAGGTGTGGGTGCTGCCGGTGCTGGATGACGAACGAGTTCTTGACGAACGCGTTCGACGCGGGCATGGAAAGCCGCCGTGCGGCCGGGGAGGGGTCAGTCGCCGCCCCGGCCGGCGGCGAGGCCGTCGAGCAGGGTGCTGAACGCCCACCGCACCCGCTGTTCGCCGGTGCCGGAGAACAGCTCGTCGCGGGCGCGGTGGAGGTGGGGGTGGTTGCCCGGATCGGCGTCGCGCACGGCCGACACCTGCTGGCGTACCTCGCCGTCGGCGTCGGCCGACCCGTCCCGGGTGCCCTGTTCGGCGGCCGTGGCCGTGGCGTGCTGCAGCAGCAGGTCGACGCCCCAGGCCGCCTGCCGCACGGGGATGCCGCCGGCGTGCAGCAGGCCCAGCACCGCATCGACCAGCCGCAGGTAGTGCGGCCCGGAGGGGCGCAGCACCAGCGCCGACCGGGCCAGGCCCGGATGACCCATCAGGATCCGGGTGTACGCGTCGAGCAGGCCGATCACGTCCTCGCGCCAGCGCCCGGCGTCGTCGGCGGACGGCAGCGGAAGGTCCGCGATCAGCGCGTCGAGCAGGGCGGCGTGCATCTCGGCCAGGTTGTCGACGTAGACGTACAGCGACGCCGGGCCGGTGTCGAGCTCCGCCGCCAGCCGGCGCATGGTGACCCGCTCCAGGCCCTCCTCGCGCATGACACGCAGGGCGACGCTCACCACGCCGTCCCTGCTCAGCGGCGGCTTGGCGGGGCGGTCGCGGCGACTCACGGGGACGCGCCGAGGGCTCATGAACGCGATCGTAACGAACATGTTCGTCGACTGGCAAGGGCGCCCCCGCGACGGGCCGTCCCGGCCGGTCCGCGACGGCGCGGGCGGGCCGGGACGGAAGCCTTGCTTTCATTGATGAGCTTTGGCATCCTCCACGTGGAAAGCGCTTTCCAGTGCTGGTGTCTCCGGGCGACGCCGGCACCGGCCACGCCTGCGCCCCGGCCGCACGCTGTCGATCGACGGCCGGCCGTGCGCCCGGCCCGGCCAACCCGGGCATCCCGTCCCGCGACCAGTTCGATCCCCTGGAGACCCCCATGCGCCTCAGCTCCATGATCGCCGCGACCGGCCTGCTGGCCGGCGCGCTCGTCGTGCTACCCCAGGCGGCGCAGGCCGCCCCCGTCCGGTACGAGGCCGAGACCTCCCCGGCGGTGTGCACCGGCACCGTCGACGCGGACTGGGCCGGCTACTCCGGCAGCGGCTTCTGCAACGCCACCAACGCCGTCGGCGCGTACGCCCAGTTCACGGTGACCGCCGCCGCTGCCGGCGCGGCGACGGTGCAGATCCGGTTCGCCAACGGCGCCACGACGGTCCGGTCGGCGGACCTGGTCGTCAACGGCGCGACCGTGCAGAACCTCGCGTTCGAGGGCACCGGCGCCTGGAGCACGTGGGTGACCAGGACGGTGTCGGTGAACCTGACCGCCGGCAGCAACACCGTCCGGCTCACCCCGACCGTCTCGGCCGGCCTGCCCAACGTGGACTACCTCGACGTCGACGCGGGCACCACGACGCCGCCCCCGGCGACGAACGCGCTCTACGTGGCCACCAACGGCGACGACGGCAACCCGGGCACCCTGGCCGCCCCGCTGCGCAGCATCCAGCGCGCGGTCGACCTCGCCCAACCCGGCCACACCATCTACCTGCGGGGCGGCACGTACGCGCCGAGCACCAACCTCCAGCTGCTCAAGAACGGCACGTCGAGCCAGCCGATCACCATGCGCAACTACGGCACCGAGCGGGTGGTCATCGACGGCGAGAACATGCCGCACACCCCCGCGCCGGTGGGCGGCAGCATCCCCCGCGCCGAGCGGGGCGCGATCCACATCGAGGGCGACTGGTGGCGGCTGGCCGGGTTGGAGATCGTCCACGGCCCGTACGCGGTGTTCGCGCTCGACGTCAACAACACCGTCTTCGACCGCCTGGTGACCCGGGACAACTACGAGTCCGGCATCCAGATCCAGGGCGCGTCGAGCAACAACCAGGTCGTCAACCTCGACTCGTACGGCAACCGTGACCCCCGCAAGAACGGGGAGAGCGCCGACGGCCTGGCCATCAAGGAGGGCTCCGGCACCGGCAACGTGGTGCGGGGCGCCCGGCTGTGGAACAACTCCGACGACGGGCTGGACTTCTGGATGTTCGAGTCGCCCATCCTGCTGGAGAACAGCCTGGCCTGGGGCAACGGCTTCAACCGCTGGAACCTGCCGGACTACACCGGCGACGGCAACGGCTTCAAGCTGGGCGGCAACGGCGTGGCGGCCAACCACACCGTGCGCAACAGCATGGCGTGGGGCAATGCCGTCGGCGGCTTCATCGACAACAACAACCCCGGCCGGCACACCATCGACCACTGCACCGCGTGGAACAACCCGGGGACCGGCTTCGACTTCAGCCGGTCCAGCAGCACGCTGACGAAGAACCTCGCCGTGGCCAACGGCACCGCCGCGTCGCTGGGCTCGACCTCCACCGGCAGCGGCAACTCGTGGAACATCGGCGGCACCTGGTCGCTGGCCAGCGCCGACCCGGGCACGATCACCGGGCCGCGCACCGCCGACGGCTCGATCCCGTCGTCGACCTTCCTGCGCCCGGCCAACGGCGCCGACGTGGGCGCCCGCTTCTAGCCGACAGGAGAAGGCCGGAGACACGACGAAGGCCGCTGACCTGATCGATCCTGGTCAGCGGCCTTCGTGTTGCTCATCCGAGGTGCCCCCGGCAGGATTCGAACCTGCGCCCCCGCCTCCGGAGGGCGGTGCTCTATCCCCTGAGCTACGGGGGCTCAGCGACGGGAGAAGACTAGCAAACGTCCCCACCGAACGCCGAATCGGTATCCGGCCCGGCGGGTCAGGCCGCGATCGCCCGTCCGCAGCTCGGCAGCGGGTGCAGGACGATCCGCCGGGGCAGCCGGCGCGGCCACTCGTTCTTCGGCCAGGAGCCGTCGACGATGACGTGCACCGGGTTCTCCTCGGCCCCGCTGAGCCGCAGCACGAAGTCGCGGGGCAGCGGCGGGTCGACCGACGGGGTGGTGATCATGAAGCGGACCCGGCCCCGGGACGACACGGCGGAGACCACGTCGGCCGCCGGCATCGTGCCGCGCAGCCGCACCCGGCCCAGCCAGTAGACCTCGGCGAGGTGCTCCTGGGCGGCCCGGGTGATCGCCGGGTACTCCAGGCGTACCCAGCGCTCGACCGCGCCGACGCAGAGCCCGCAGGCGCGCTCGCGCGGCTCGCGCGGACCCAACCCCCAGGCCCGCAGGTACGCCCCGACGGCGCCCGCGTCGGCCCGGGGGTCGAAGCGGCGCTGGACGAGCGTGGTGAGGCTCTGCCGCGTCCACAGCTCCTCGTCCAGGCCGAACTCGTCGGGGTGGACGCCGCGCAGGACGTCGATCAGCTCCAGTTCCTGTTCGCGGCTGAGGGCTCCCGGCTCGCCCTGCCGCTGTCCGCGACGGACGGCTGCCACCGTCCCGTCACCGCCGATGGTGTGGCGTCGGCACCAGCTGGTGACCGACCGCCGTGCGTCTCTGAGTGCAACCCCCACGTCCTGCGCAACGAGCCCGAATCGCAACTGGTCACGATATGTGGGTAGAAAACTCTCTCAAGCTGGCCAAAGGGTCGGATGGCTTCTAAACGGACACAGCTCGCCGGCAGAACGTGAGCGGACACGGGAAAGGCCCGCGCCGTCGCCGGGTTCGGCGGGAGGCACGGGCCCTTCGGATGTCGCGGTGCGGCGGTCAGCCCTTCGCGAGCCGGTCGCGCGCGGCCGTGAGGTTGGTCAGGTCGGTCTGCTGCGTGTTCTTCATCGTCTGGGCCACCCGCACGACCTCGGGGTCGTCGCTGGCGTCCAGGATGCCGTCGATCATGTGGACCCCGCCCAGGTGGTGCTGGATCATCAGCTCCAGGAAGAGGACGTCCTTCTCCCGGCCCTGGGGGGTGTCCCGCAGCTTCGCCATCTGTTCCGGGGTGGCCATCCCCGGCATCAGGCCGTTCTTCATCGACGCCGTGCCGTCGGGCATCCACGCCATCCGCGGCTGCGACCCGGTCGGGTCGAGCCCCCAGGAGCGCAGCCACGTCTGCATGGTGCCGATCTCGCCCTGCTGGCCGGTGGCGATGTCGCCGCCGATGCTGACCACCTCGGCGTCGGTGCCCTGCTGGAACGCGATCAGCCCCATCTCCACCGCCTGGGCGTGGTGGGTGGTCATGTCCCGGGCGAAGCCCGCCTCAGCCGAGGCGTCACCCGGCCGGGTGAGCTTCGGCGTGAGCAGGCCGCCCGCGTACCCGAGGAGGAGGCCGACCACGACGGCGGCGACCACCGCCAGCGTGCCGAACCGGCGCGCGGTCGTCGGCCCGCCGTCGCCATCGGCCGCCGGGGCCTCGGCCGTGTCGGGTTCCGTCGTCGTGGGTGCGGTCATCGGGGTCCTCGTCCCTGGCGGTGTCGGGTCACTGGGTGGGCATCGGGGCGCCGTCACGCGGCGTGGTGCCGGTGGCGGTGATGCCCGGCTCGCCGCAGTTGGCGGTGGGACCCTCGATGGAGGCGTTCACCCGCAGCGTCTTGATGAACTCGTCGATCCGGCTGTCGTCGGCGTTGTCCACCTTGAGCTGGTAGCCCCAGGCCTGGAGGGAGATCGGCTTGTCCTGCCCCTCGAACGGGCTGAGCATCAGCTTTTCCTGGCCCTCGACCTTGCTCTTGAGCTTGGCCACCTCGTCGGCCGGCAGGTCCGGGCGGTAGGTGATCCACACCGCGCCGTGCTCCAGGCTGTGCACCGCGTGCTCGTTGGCGATCGGGGCGTCGTAGACGTTGCCCATGCAGTTCTGCCAGGTCGCGTTGTGCGGGCCGGCCACCGGCGGGGACTGCGCGTACTTGATCGAGCCCGGCTGGTGGTTGCTGCCCTTGACCAGATCCGGGTCCGTCTTGCGGAAGTTGACGATGCCGCTGATGTCGGCGGCCCGGTCCTCCCACGGCTTGGAGCCCTGGAACGTCGCCCAGGCGCCGAAGCCGATGATGCCGACGGCGAGCACGCCGACTGCCGTGAACAGCGCGATCGGGCCCCACGAGCGGCCCTGGCTCACCTTCACCGGTGCGATCGGCTTGCGGGGGCCCTTGCCCTTGCCGCCCGCCGAGGTGCGTGGGGCGTCGCCCGTCGACTTGCCGGCCCCGGCCTTGGCGCCGGCCGCCGGCCGGCCCGCCGCCGGCTTCTTGCCGGTGGTGACCACGGTCGGACGGCGCTCCGGGCCGCCCGGGGTGCTGATGCTCATCGTGCCTCGTCAGGTCGGTCGGTCAGAGTGGGTGGCGGACGGTGTTCACGCGCAGGGTGGCCGCCGAGTGACCGAGTCTACCCCCGATAACATGGTTCGGTGACTCCCGCAGAACTGGCCGAGGTCGTCCTCTCCGCAGCCCACGCAGTCTTCGCCGACCGGGGCCTGGACAGCTCCGCGCTCCCGGGGCGCACCGCCGTCGAGCGACCGCGCAACCCGGAGCACGGCGACTACGCCTCGACGCTCGCCCTCCAGCTGAGCAAGAAGGTGGGCGTGCCGCCGCGCGAGCTGGCCACGGCGCTGGCCGAGCAGCTCGGCCGGGCCGCCGGGGTCAAGTCGGTGGAGATCGCGGGGCCGGGCTTCCTCAACATCCGGCTCGACGCCGCCGCCGCCGGCCAGCTCGCCCGGTCGATCGTCGAGGCCGGCCCGGCGTACGGCACCGGCACGGCCCTCGCCGGCCAGAAGATCAACCTGGAGTTCGTCTCGGCCAACCCGACCGGCCCGGTGCACATCGGCGGGGTCCGCTGGGCCGCCGTCGGCGACGCGCTGAGCCGGCTGCTGCGCGCGACCGGCGCCGACGTGGGCACGGAATACTACTTCAACGACGCCGGCTCCCAGATCGACCGGTTCGCCCGGTCCCTGCTGGCCGCCGCGAAGGGCGAGCCCGCCCCGGAGGACGGCTACGGCGGCGCGTACATCGCGGAGATCGCCACCGAGGTCCGCAGCCGCCGGCCCGACGTGCTGGAGCTGGGCGACGCCGCCGCGCAGGAGGTGTTCCGGGCCGAGGGCGTCGAGCTGATGTTCGAGGAGATCAGGTCCTCGCTGCGTGACTTCGGGGTGGAGTTCGACACCTACTTCAACGAGAAGGACCTGCACGACCGGGGCGAGCTGGACCACGCCCTGGCCCGGCTGCGCGAGCAGGGCCACCTCTACGAGGCCGACGGGGCCACCTGGCTGCGCACCACCGACTTCGGCGACGACAAGGACCGGGTGCTGCGCAAGTCCAACGGCGAGTGGACGTACTTCGCCGCCGACTGCGCGTACTACCTCGACAAGCGCGAGCGTGGCTTCGACCGCGTGGTGATCATGCTGGGCGCCGACCACCACGGCTACATCGGCCGGATGAAGGCGATGTCCGCCTGCTTCGGCGACGACCCGGCCGTCAACCTGGAGATCCTGATCGGCCAGCTCGTCAACCTGGTCCGCGACGGGCAGCCGGTGCGGATGAGCAAGCGGGCCGGCACCGTGGTCACCCTGGAGGACCTGGTCGACGCGATCGGCGTGGACGCCTCTCGGTACGCGCTGGCCCGCTACTCCAGCGACTCCCCGATCGACATCGACGTGGAGCTGTGGACCCGGGCCACCCGCGACAACCCGGTCTACTACGTGCAGTACGTGGCGGCGCGCACCGCCAGCGTGGGCCGCAACGCGGCCGAGGTGGGGCTGACCCGGGGCGACGGCGAGGCGTTCCGCCCCGAGCTGCTCTCCCACGACAAGGAGAACGACTTGCTCAAGGCGCTCGCCGAGTTTCCCGCCGTGGTGGCCACCGCCGCCGAGCTGCGGGAGCCGCACCGGGTGGCCCGCTACCTGGAGGAGCTGGCCGGGGCGTACCACCGGTTCTACGACAACTGCCGGATCCTGCCGCGCGGCGAGGAGGAGGTCACCGACCTGCACCGGGCCCGGCTCTGGCTCAACGACGCCACCCGCACGGTGATCGCCAACGGGCTGCGCCTGCTGGGCGTGTCCGCCCCCGAGAGGATGTGACATGCGGGCTCACGAGGCCGGTGCGCTGCACGGCGACATCGGCAGCCGGGGGCCGGCGTGGCTGCGTACCCCGGTCGACGTCAACGCCCTGGTGCCGCCGCTCTGGCCGCGCACGGTGACCCGGGCCGCCGACGGCGCGCTCGCCGTCGGCGGGCTCGGCGTGCGCGAGATCGCGGCCGAGTTCGGCACCCCGGTGTACGTGCTCGACGAGGACGACCTGCGCTCGCGCTGCCGCGACTTCCGGGCGGCCTTCCCCGACGCCGACGTCTACTACGCGGGCAAGGCGTTCCTGTGCCGGGCGGTGGTGCGGATGATCGCCGAGGAGGGGCTCTTCCTCGACGTGTGCACCGGCGGCGAGCTGGCCACCGCGCTGTCGGCCGGGATGCCGGCGGAGCGGATCGGCTTCCACGGCAACAACAAGTCGGTGGCGGAGCTGACCCGGGCGCTGGACGCGGGGGTGGGGCGGATCGTCCTCGACTCGTTCACCGAGATCGACCGGCTCACCGCGCTGGCCCGCGAGCGCGGGGTCCGCCCCGGCGTGCTGATCCGGGTCACCGTCGGCGTGGAGGCGCACACCCACGAGTTCATCGCCACCGCGCACGAGGACCAGAAGTTCGGCTTCTCGCTGGCCGGCGGGGCGGCTGCCGCCGCCGCGTTCAAGGTCATCGACGAGGGCGTGCTGGACCTGCGCGGCCTGCACTCGCACATCGGCTCGCAGATCTTCGACGCCAGCGGGTTCGAGGTCTCCGCCCGTCGGGTGCTCGCCCTGCAGGCGCAGATCCGCGACGCCCGGGGCGTCGAGCTGCCCGAGCTGGACCTGGGCGGCGGCTTCGGCATCGCGTACACGACCCAGGACGACCCGGCGACCCCGCAGGAACTGGCCAAGCGGCTGCGCAAGATCGTCGACGGGGAGTGCGCCGCCGAGCGGCTGGCCGTGCCGCGCCTGTCCATCGAGCCCGGCCGGGCCATCGTCGGCCCGGCGGTGTTCACGCTCTACGAGGTCGGCACGGTCAAGAACGTCGACGGCATCCGCACCTACGTGAGCGTGGACGGGGGGATGAGCGACAACATCCGCACCGCCCTCTACGACGCGTCGTACTCGGCGACGCTGGCCTCCCGGGCCTCGACCGCCGAGCCGCTGCTCGCCCGCGTGGTGGGAAAGCACTGTGAGTCCGGGGACATCGTGGTGAAGGATGAATTCCTGCCCGCTGACGTGCAGGCCGGAGATCTTGTCGCGGTGCCCGGGACGGGTGCCTACTGCCGGAGCATGGCCAGCAACTACAACCACGTGCCCCGCCCCGCGGTGGTGGCGGTGCGCGCCGGCCGGGCGCGACTGATCGTCCGGCGGGAGACGGAAGAGGACCTGCTCGCATTGGATGTCGGATGACCTCACCTGTGCGCTTGGCGCTGCTCGGCTGCGGAACGGTCGGCAGCGAGGTGGTGCGGCTGCTGCACGAGCAGTCGGCCGACCTCGCGGCCCGCATCGGCGCCCCCCTGGAGATCGCCGGCATCGCCGTGCGCCGGCTCGGCCGGGACCGGGGCGACCTGCCGGTCGACGAGGCGCTGTTCACGACCGACCCGCTCGGCCTGATCAAGCGGGACGACGTCGACGTGGTGATCGAGGTCGTCGGCGGCATCGAGCCGGCCCGGGGCTGGCTCGTCGAGGCGCTGCGGGCGGGCAAGAGCGTGGTCACCGCCAACAAGGCGCTGCTCGCCGAGGACGGCCCGGCCCTGCACGACGCGGCGGCCGAGGGCGGTGCCGACCTCTACTACGAGGCGTCGGTCGCCGGGGCCATCCCGCTGCTGCGCCCGCTGCGCGACTCGCTGCACGGCGACCGGGTCAACCGGGTCACCGGCATCGTCAACGGCACCACCAACTTCATCCTCTCCGCGATGGACGCCACCGGTGCCGGCTTCGCCGAGGCCCTGGAGGAGGCCACCGAGCTGGGCTACGCCGAGGCCGACCCGACCGCCGACGTGGAGGGCTTCGACGCGGCGGCCAAGGCGGCGATCCTCGCCTCGCTGGCGTTCCACACCCGGGTCACCGCCGCCGACGTGCACCGCGAGGGGATCACCGAGGTCACCGCCGCCGACGTGGCCAGCGCCAAGGCGATGGGATGCACGATCAAGCTGCTCTGCATCGCCGCCCGGGGCCGCGACGCCGCCGGCCGGGAGACGGTCAGCGTGCGGGTGCACCCGGCGATGATCCCCCTGACCCACCCGCTGGCCAGCGTCGGCGACGCGTTCAACGCGGTCTTCGTCGAGGCCGAGGCGGCCGGGCAGCTCATGTTCTACGGCCGGGGCGCGGGTGGCGCGCCGACCGCCAGCGCCGTGCTCGGCGACGTGGTGGCGGTGGCCCGCAACCGCCTCGCCGGGGTGCGCGCGCCCAGCGAGTCGGCGTACGCGGATCTCGCCGTGCGGCCGATGGGGGAGGCCCTGACGCGCTACCACATCAGCCTCGACGTGGCCGACCGTCCGGGCGTGCTCGCGGCGGTGGCCGGGGTGTTCGCCCGGCACGACGTGTCCATCGCCACGGTCCGGCAGGGCTCGGCGGACGGCCCGGCCGGCTCCGGCGACGCCGAGCTGGTCATCGTCACCCACGTCGCGCCGGACGCCGCGCTCGCCGCCACCGTGGAGGAGCTGCGCGGGCTGGACATCGTGCGGTCGGTGGCGAGCGTGCTGCGGGTCGAGGGCGGGGCCTGACGCGGCTGGTCCGCCGGGCCCCGTCGGCCCCCGCCGTGGCGGCGGGCACGCCACGGCGCGCGCGTCCGCGTCTCGCCTGGTGGTTACGCTCAGGTGCGGCGTGCGCCGGTCGGCGAGGCTGGTCCACGCTGGGTGTGCCCGGCCTGTCGGCGGGGCGGTAGAGGTGAGGAGAGCGACATGTGGCGGGGTCTGATCGAGACGTACCGGGACCGGCTGCCCGTCACCGACGCCACCCCGGTCGTCACCCTGCACGAGGGGAACACCCCGCTGCTGCCCGCGCCGGTGCTCTCCGCCCGGCTCGGCTGTGACGTCTACCTCAAGGTCGAGGGGGCCAACCCGACCGGCTCGTTCAAGGACCGGGGCATGACGGTCGCGGTCTCCAAGGCCGTCGAGCACGGCGACAAGGCGATCATCTGCGCCTCGACCGGCAACACGAGCGCCTCCGCCGCCGCGTACGCGGCCCGCGCCGGGATCACCTGTGCGGTGCTGGTGCCGCAGGGCAAGATCGCGCTGGGCAAGCTGGCCCAGGCGCTGGTGCACGGCGCGCGGCTGCTCCAGGTCACCGGCAACTTCGACGACTGCCTGGCGCTGGCCGCCAAGCTCGCCCAGGACTACCCGGTCGCGCTGGTCAACTCGGTCAACCCCGACCGCCTGCAGGGGCAGAAGACGGCCGCGTTCGAGATCGTCGAGGCGCTCGGCGACGCGCCCGACATCCACTGCCTGCCGGTCGGCAACGCCGGCAACATCTCCGCCTACTGGATGGGCTACTCGGAGGACCTGCGCGCCGGCAACGCCACGAAGGCCCCGAAGATGTACGGCTTCCAGGCCGCCGGGGCCGCCCCGATCGTCACCGGTCAGGTGGTGCACGAGCCGTCGACCATCGCCACCGCGATCCGGATCGGCAACCCGGCGAGCTGGACGAAGGCCGTCGACGCCCGGGACGCCTCCGGCGGCCTGATCGCCGCCGTCAGCGACCGGGAGATCCTGGCCGCCTACCGGCTGCTGGCCCGCGAGGTCGGCGCGTTCGTCGAGCTGGGCAGCGCGGCCAGCGTCGCCGGGCTGCTCCAGCAGGCCGCCGCCGGCAAGGTGCCGGCCGGTTCGACGGTCGTCTGCACGGTCACCGGGCACGGCCTGAAGGACCCGGAGTGGGCCATCTCCACGGCTCCCGCACCGATCACCATCGGCAACGACGCCCTCGCCGCCGCCCGCTCCCTCGACCTGGCCTGAGCCCGCGCCGGGCGGCGGCCCGCCCACGTGCGGCGACGGGCGCGACACGCCGCCGGGGCGGGGCGGCGCGACCCCTGGCCCGGCCGGGATGATTGCGTCGGGCACACTCTTCGTTACCGAGCTGTCCCGCCCTTCTCTTCCCAGGAGTGAGCCACGCCGATGTCGCTGCTCGCCAGATTCAGCCTCGCCAACCGAGGGCTGGTCGCCCTCATCGCGGTGGTCACGACGCTGTTCGGTCTGTTCGCCGTCCCGTCGTTGAAGCAGCAACTCCTGCCGTCGCTGGAGTTCCCGGGCGCGTTCGTCGTGGCGGTCTACCCCGGCGCCGCGCCCGAGATCGTCGAGTCGCAGGTCACCGAGCCGATCGAGAACAGCATCCAGGGCATCCCCGGGCTGGAGAAGGTCACCTCCACCTCCCGCGAGGGCTCGGCCACCGTCCAGGTGGAGTTCACGTTCGGCACCGACCTGGACAACGTGGTCAACAAGATGGAGACCGCGCTGAACCGGATCGACAGCCAGCTCCCCGAGGGCGTCGACCCGCAGGTCCTCACCGGCACCACCGACGACCTCCCGGCCGTGGTGATCGCCGCGTCGGGCGGCGGCGACGAGCGGGCGCTGGCCGACCGGCTGCGCGACACCGTGGTGCCGGAGCTGGAGGGCATCGACGGGGTTCGCACCGTCGCCGTGACCGGCACCCGGGAGCAGGTCGTCACCGTCACCCCGGATCCGGCGAAGCTGGCCGCCGCGAAGCTCGCGCCGACCGCGATCGGCACGGCCCTGAAGACCAACGGCGTCGCCGTGCCGGCCGGCGCGGTCAGCGACGGGTCGCGGGCCCTCACCGTCCAGGTGGGTACGCCGATCCGCTCCGTCGACGACCTCAAGGGCATCGTGCTCACCTCGACCGCGCCGAAGGCGGCCCCGGTGAAGCTCGGCGACGTGGCGGCCGTGGAGCAGCAGCTCGCCCCGGCCACCTCGTTCACCCGCACCAACGGCCGGGACAGCCTCGGCATCGCCGTCACGGCCGCACCGGACGGCAACGCCGTCGAGATCTCCCACGAGATCCGCGACCGCCTCGCCGACCTGCGCTCGGCCTCCGGCGCGGACCTGACCGTCGTGTTCGACCAGGCCCCGTTCGTGGAGAAGTCCATCGAGAGCCTCACCACCGAGGGCCTGCTGGGCCTGGTCATGGCGGTCGTGGTGATCCTGGTCTTCCTGCTGTCGGTGCGCTCCACCGTGGTCACGGCCGTGTCGATCCCGCTGTCGGTGCTGGTGGCGCTCATCGCGCTCTGGGCCGGCGACTACTCGCTCAACCTGCTCACCCTCGGCGCGTTGACCATCGCGGTCGGCCGGGTGGTCGACGACTCGATCGTCGTGCTGGAGAACATCAAACGCCACCTGGAGTACGGCGAGCCGAAGCGGCAGGCGATCCTCACGGCGGTCCGCGAGGTGGCCGGCGCGGTGACCGCGTCGACGCTGACCACGGTGGCCGTGTTCGCCCCGATCGCGCTGGTCGGCGGCTTCGTCGGGCAGCTCTTCGCGCCGTTCGCGATCACCGTGACGGTGGCCCTGCTCGCCTCGCTGCTGGTCTCGCTCACGGTGATCCCGGTGCTGGCCTACTGGTTCCTCAAGCCCGGGCGGGTCGCCGACGAGGCTGCCCGCCGGGCCGCCGAGGAGAAGGAGCTGCGCAGCCCGCTCCAGCGGGGCTACCTGCCGGTGATCGGGTTCGCCACCCGCAGCCGGGGGACCCGCTGGATCACCGTCGGGCTGGGGCTGGTGGTGCTGCTCGGCACCTTCGTCCTGTCCGGCGCGCTCAAGACCAACTTCCTGGACGACTCCGGCCAGGACACCCTGACCATCACCCAGCAGCTCCCGGCGGGCAGTGGGCTGGCCGCCACGGACCAGGCGGCCCGCCAGGTCGAGTCGGTGCTCGACCGGGCCGAGGGCGTCGAGACGTACCAGGTCAGCGCCGGGGGCAGCGACCAGCCGTGGGCGGGCGGCGGCGGCAACAACGCCGCCACCTTCTCCGTGACGCTCGACGGCGAGACCGACGTGGCCGAGGTGAAGCGGGCGCTGCGCCGCGAGTTCGACTCTCTCGGCGCCTCCGTCGGCGAGCTGAGCTTCGGCGGCGCCGAGGCCGGCGGGTCGACCAACCAGCTCGAGGTCGTCGTGCAGGCGGCCGACACCGAGGTGCTGGCCCGGGCGGCCGAGCAGGCGCGGGCCGCCATGGCCGGCACGGCCGACGTCGAGGACGTCTCGACCAGCCTGGCCGAGCGGGTGCCGCGGGTGGACGTGACCGTGGACCGGCTGGCCGCGGCGAAGGCGGGGCTCACCGAGGCCGCCGTCGGGCAGCTCGTCGCCCAGGTCTACCGGGGCACCCCGCTGGGGCAGGTCACCTTCGACGGCGGCCAGCAGGACGTGGTGCTGCGCTCCGGCGCGCAGCCGCCGCTGACGGTGGAGGAGCTGCGGGCACTGCGGGTCGGCCCGGTCAAGCTGGACGACATCGCCGACATCACCCAGGCCGAGGGGCCGCAGCAGGTGACCCGCATCGACGGGGAGCGCAGCGTCACGGTCACCGGCACGGCGACCGGCGCCAACCTCGGCGCGACCACCGAGGAGCTCCAGCGGAAGCTGGACGACATCGACGTCCCCGGCGCGACCATCAGCATCGGCGGCGTCAGCGCCGACCAGGCGGACGCGTTCGCCGACCTGGGGCTGGCCGTGCTCGCGGCCATCGCGATCGTGTTCCTGATCATGGTGGCGACGTTCCGCAGCCTGACCCAGGCGCTGATCCTGTTGATCTCCGTGCCGTTCGCGGCGACCGGCGCGATCGGCCTGCTGCTGGTCACCGGCACCCCGCTGGGCGTGCCGGCGCTGATCGGCGTGCTCATGCTGGTCGGCATCGTGGTGACCAACGCCATCGTGCTGCTGGATCTGATCAACCAGTACCGGGCGCAGGGCATGGGCGTCGGCGAGGCGGTGGTCGAGGGCGGCCGGCGTCGGTTGCGCCCGATCCTGATGACCGCCGTCGCGACGATCTTCGCGCTGCTGCCGATGGCGTTCGGCCTGACCGGGGAGGGCGGCTTCATCTCCAAGCCGCTGGCGATCGTGGTGATCGGTGGCCTGCTCAGCTCCACCCTGCTCACCCTGATCCTGGTCCCGACCCTGTACACGATGGTGGAGAACACCAAGGAGTCGCTGCGGGCCCGCCGGCAGCGTCGCCGGGGCGTACCGCCGGCGGAGTCCACGGGCGACGGCCCGGCGCCGGCCGACGAGCCCGTGCCCGCCGCCGCGCCGGCCGCTCCCGCCCGGCCCGCGCCGTCGGCGGCCCTGGTGGACGGCACCGACCAGTTCGAGGTGCTGCGCCTGCCGAAGAGCCGGCAGTCGCCGTTGCCGCCGCCGGCCGACTAGCCGACGCGACCGCCCACGCCCCCGCCGGGTTCCACTCCGGCGGGGGCGTTCGCGTGTCCGGCCGCGTCGCGCATCCGACCGGGTACGGTGAGTCAGAGGTCGCATACTGACGGTATCGGGTCGCGCCGGGTGACCTGCTGTTGCGCGGGAGCGGGCCATGGCGGACGGCGCTGGCCGGTGGGGGCGACGGACGGTGCTGCGCCGTGCCGGGCTGCTCGCCGGGGGCGCGCTCGTCGGGGCCGGCGCCACGGTGCAGACCACCTGGATCGCCGACCGGCGGCTGCCCCTGGCCGGCGGCCCGGCCAGCGCCACCGTCGGCGGCGATCTGCAGCAGGTCGGCGACGGCGAGGTGTCGGTCGTCTGGGGGGCCCACACCGGCCAGCGGCTGGTGGCGCTCACCTTCGACGACGGCCCCCGCCCACAGTGGACCCCGATGGTGCTCGACACCCTGGAGCGGTATGCCGTGCCGGCCACGTTCTTCCTGGTCGGGCAGCGCGTCCGGCAGCACGCGGACCTGTTGCGCGGCCGGCTCGGCCGGCACGAGGTGGGCAACCACAGCTGGGCGCACCACGAC
This sequence comes from Micromonospora haikouensis, assembly GCF_900091595.1. GTDB lineage: Bacteria > Actinomycetota > Actinomycetes > Mycobacteriales > Micromonosporaceae > Micromonospora > Micromonospora haikouensis. The sequence goes on along the minus strand of NZ_FMCW01000005.1, from coordinate 37,326 downwards.
CTGGCCCGGCACGACGCCGCCGAGGTCCACGACGACCTGAGCCGGGCGCACGACGCGATCGCCGAGGGCGTCGGGGTCGCCCCCCGGCTGCTGCGCCCCCCGTACGGGCACCTCGGCGGGGCGGTGCTGCACGCCGCCGCCCGGCTCGACTACCGGCTCGTGCTCTGGTCGTTCCAGATGGCCGAGGCGCGTTTCCCCGACGACCCGGCCGGGCACGCCCGGCGGATCGTGGCCGGGGTGCGACCGGGCACGATCCTGCTCGCCCACGACGTCGGGGACGCCCGTCGGCTGGTCGCCCTGCGCGGCCTGCCCGACATGATCACCGGGCTGCGGGGCCGCGGGTTCACCTTCGTCACCGTCTCCGAGCTGCTGCGGCAGGCGGGCGCGCCGCAGCCCGGCGGGTAGGCTTCCCGTACGTGTCTCCCACCCTCTCGGTCCTGGTCCGCAACCGCAGCTTCCGCAACCTCTTCCTCGCCGAGCTGGTGGTCTTCGGCGCGGACTGGTTCGTCATGGTGCCGCTGCTCGTCCTGCTGCCGAAGCTGACCGGCAGCGGGGTGTGGGGGGCCCTCGTGCTGGCCCTCGACACCGGAGTGGTGGCGCTGCTGCTGCCGTACACGGGGACGATCGCGGACCGGTTCGACCGCAAGAAGATCATGATGGCGGCCAACGTCGCCGCGCTGCTCGGCGTCCTGCTGCTGCTCGGCGTCCGGGGCGCGGGCACGGCCTGGCTGGCGATGGTGGCGATCGCCGTGGTGGCGGTGGCGAAGGCGTTCTACTCGCCGGCCGCCCAGGCCGCCCTGCCCAACGTCCTCGACCCCGAGGACCTGGCCGCCGGCAACGCGATCGCCGGCTCGGCCTGGGGCACCATGACCGTCGTCGGCGCGTCGCTGGGCGGCGTGCTCAGCGCCGCCGCCGGGCCGTACGCCTGCTTCTGGGTCGCCGCCGGCGGCCTGACGCTGGCGGCGGGCCTGGCCGGGCTGATCCGCCGCCCCCTGCAGGCCCCGCGCGACGCGGCCGTGCCCGCGCAGCGCACCTGGGCGGCCATCCGGGAGGCCCTCGGCTACATCGGGCACCGGCCCCGGGTGCTCGGCCTGGTCACGGTGAAGTCGGCGGTCGGCCTGGGCAACGGGGTGCTGACCGTCTTCCCGCTGCTCGCCGGCGTGTACGGGGTGGGCCCGATCGGTGTCGGCCTGCTCTTCGCGGTGCGCGGCGCGGGCGCACTGGTCGGACCGATCCTGATGCGACGGGTGCTGACCAACCGCGCCTGGCTGCTGCCCGGCCTCGCGCTGTCGATGTCGCTGTACGGCCTGGCCTACCTCGGCACGTCGGTGGCGAACTGGTTCCCGCTGGTGCTGGCGCTGGTGTTCGTGGCGCACTTCGCGGGCGGCAGCAACTGGGTGATGTCGAACTACGCCCTGCAGGGCGAGGTGCCGGACCGGCTGCGCGGGCGCGTCTTCGCCACCGACATGATGCTGGCCACCCTCGCGATCTCGGTGAGCCAGCTGGTGGTGGCCGGGGTGGTGGACCTGGTCGACGAGCGGGTGGTGCTGGCCGGCTGCGGCCTTGTCACCCTGGTCTACGCGCTGGGCTGGCGGGTCGCCACCCGGCGGCTGTCGCTGACCGACCCGGTCGCCGAGCCCACCCCGGCGGGGGCGTGAGGGGCGCGCCCGGTCAGCGCCCCGGCGATCACCAGGCCCAGCCCGGCGGGGTGCAGCAGGGAGAAGAGCAGGCCGACCGCCGCGCTGTAGCGGGCCACCGTGCCGGCGGGCAGCGACGACCACGCCGAGGAGTAGAGCCGGGGCAGGGCGACCAGCCAGGCGATGTTGAGCAGCGCGGTGACCAGCAGGATCCCGACGCCGGCCAGCAGCAGGGCCCGGGAGGGGCCGCGGAGTCGGTGGCGGCTCACGGCGGCCAGGACCAGGCCGGTCACCAGCACCAGCACGGTGGGCAGTTGCGTGGCCGTCTGCACGGCCGCGTACCCCAGGAATTCCACGCCGTTCCCCTCCCTGCGGACCCGTCGGCCGTCAGGCTAGCGAAGGGGGTCACGTCCCACGGGCCGGGCGGGACGCCGCAGGGCCGGTCCGGCGGCCTAGCATGAGCGTCGTGCCGACGACATTCGTGGCCGGGCCGGTGAAGGTCCGGGTCCCCGCCACCAGCGCCAACCTCGGGCCGGGGTTCGACGCGCTGGGGCTGGCGCTCGGCCTGCACGACGACGTGGCCGCCGAGGTGGTGTCCGACGGCGTCCGGGTCACGGTGTCCGGGCAGGGCGCGGGCGAGCTGCCCGGCGACGAGACGCACCTGGTCGTCCAGGCCATGCGGGCCACCTTCGACGCGCTGGGCGGGCAGCCGCCGGGCCTCGCGGTGGAGTGCGTCAACCGGATCCCGCAGGCCCGCGGGCTGGGCTCCTCGTCGGCCGCCATCGTGGCCGGCGTGCAGCTGGCCCGGGCCCTGGTCGTCGACGGCGCGACCCGGTTGGACGACGCGGGCGCGCTGCGGCTGGCAGCCGAGATCGAGGGGCACCCCGACAACGTCGCGCCCTGCCTGCTCGGCGGTTTCACGATCGCCTGGACGGAGCCGACCGGCGCCCGGGCGGTCTCGCTGGCCGTGGCCGAGGAGGTGCGGCCGATCGTCTTCGTGCCCGCCGAGCGCGGGCTGACCGCCGTGGCCCGCGCCGCGTTGCCGGCGGCGGTCCCGCACGGCGACGCCGCGCTCAACGCCGGCCGGGCGGCGCTGCTGGTGCACGCCCTGACCGCCGAGCCCTCGCTGCTGCTGCCCGCCACGGTCGACCGGCTGCACCAGGACTACCGCGCCGCCGGCATGCCGGACTCGTCGGCCCTGGTGGAAGCGCTGCGTGCGGCCGGTGTGGCGGCCGTGATCAGTGGGGCCGGGCCCACCGTGCTGGCGCTGACCGAGCCCTCGGAACATTTCGCGCCCGGGGCCGGTTGGCAGGTGTGGTCGTTGGGTATAGACAGCCGCGGAGCGCGTGTCGCACGGGGTACACTTGAACACGCCGAGCGGGACCCTGTTGCCGCAGGTCGGAAGAGTTGATTACGCTCTAGACTTAGCACAGCCGCGAAGCATGCGATCCTCCTGCGGGTCGGCGCACCCCCGAAGCTGTCGGCGGTCAGCCCGTCACCCCTGCCTAAGGCCCACGCCGCACCGCAGTTTCCGCAGGTCGCCGCAGACGGCGAGACCTGCTCACCGAGGTTGGTGAGTCGGGGAAACCGACCGGCTGCTGTGTCACAGTCTCCCGCGACGCGTCATGCGAGGCGGGTGCACCGAGGCCGCCCGGCCACCTGCTTGTCGACTCCGGGCAGTCCCGGCCTATCGAGGGAAGGAATCCATTGAGCGACACCACCGACGTGACGTCGGATGTTTCCAACGTCGCTGGCGATGCCACCGCCGCTGCCCCCACCCGTCGTCGGCGTAGCGGCACCGGGCTGTCGGCGATGCTGCTGCCGGAGCTCCAGAGCCTGGCCGCGTCGCTCGGCATCTCCGGCACGGCTCGCATGCGCAAGGGCGAGCTGATCAGCGCGATCTCCGAGCGGCAGGGCGGCGCCGCCGCCGGGACCCCTCGTCCACGGGCCGAGGCCACGGCCGCCGCCGCTTCCGCCCGCGAGGAGGTGCGCGCCGAGGTCACCCAGGCCCCGTCGGGCGCCGACCAGAACCGGGCCCCGGCCGAGCCGGCCGCCGCCCCGGCCGAGAGCCGGACCCGGACCCGGCGCAGCAGGGCCGTCGCGGCGGCCGAGTCCCGGCCCGCCGAGGCCGAGACCCGGCCGGCGGAGACCCGGGCCGAGGAGCCGCCGGCCGCCACTCCCGCCACCGGTGCCGCCGAGCCCGCCGAGCGGGTCGAGGGCCGCCGGGAGCGGGGCGGCCGGGAGCAGGCCGACCGTGCCGAGCGCGGCGACCGTGCCGAGCGGGCCGAGCGCGGTGACCGTGCCGAGCGCGGCGAGCGGGCCGACCGTGGCGAGCGGGCCGAGCGCACCGACCGTTCCGAGCGGGTCGACCGCGGCGGTGACCGCAACGAGCGGGGCGAGCGGGCCGACCGTTCCGAGCGTGGCGACCGCAACGAGCGGGCGGACCGTGGCGACCGCAACGACCGCAACGACCGGGGTCAGCGCGCCGAGCGGGACAACGGCGACGACGACGACGAGGGCGGCGGCCGGCGGGGCCGGCGCAGCCGCTTCCGCGACCGCCGCCGGGGCCGTGGCGAGCGCGGTGAGGGCGACGGCGCCGCCGCTGGCGGTGGTGGCGGCGGCGGTCGCGAACCGCAGGTGAGCGAGGACGACGTGCTCGTCCCGGTCGCCGGCATCATCGACGTGCTCGACAACTACGCCTTCGTCCGGACCACCGGCTACCTGGCCGGCCCGAACGACGTCTACGTCTCGATGTCCCAGATCAAGAAGTACGGCCTGCGCCGGGGTGACGCGATCACCGGCGCGGTGCGGACGGCCCGGGACGGCGAGCAGCGGCGGGACAAGTACAACCCGCTGGTGCGGCTCGACACGATCAACGGGATGGAGCCGGACGAGGCGCGGCGGCGGCCGGAGTTCTACAAGCTCACCCCGCTCTACCCGCAGGAGCGGCTGCGGCTGGAGACCGAGCCGCACATCCTGACGACGCGGGTGATCGACCTGGTCATGCCGCTCGGCAAGGGCCAGCGGGCGCTGATCGTCTCGCCGCCGAAGGCGGGCAAGACGATGGTGCTCCAGGCGATCGCGAACGCCATCACGCACAACAACCCGGAGTGCCACCTGATGGTGGTGCTGGTGGACGAGCGGCCCGAAGAGGTCACCGACATGCAGCGGTCGGTGAAGGGCGAGGTCATCGCGGCCACGTTCGACCGCCCGCCGCAGGACCACACGACGGTGGCGGAGCTGGCGATCGAGCGGGCGAAGCGGCTGGTCGAGCTGGGGCACGACGTGGTCGTGCTGCTCGACTCGGTGACCCGGCTCGGTCGGTCGTACAACCTGGCGGCGCCGGCCTCCGGCCGGATCATGTCGGGTGGTATCGACTCCACCGCGCTCTACCCGCCGAAGCGCTTCCTGGGTGCGGCCCGCAACATCGAGAACGGCGGCTCGCTGACCATCCTCGCCACCGCGCTGGTGGAGACCGGTTCCATGGCGGACACGGTCATCTTCGAGGAGTTCAAGGGCACCGGCAACGCGGAGCTGAAGCTCGACCGGAAGATCGCCGACAAGCGCACCTTCCCGGCCGTGGACGTCAGCGCGTCCGGCACGCGCAAGGAGGAGATCCTGCTCGCGCCGGAGGAGCTGGCCATCATCCACAAGCTCCGCAAGGTGCTGCACTCGCTGGACTCGCAGGCGGCGCTCGACCTCCTGCTGGACCGGCTCAAGCAGTCCCGCACCAACATCGAGTTCCTGATGCAGATCGCGAAGTCCACACCGGGCGAGTGATCCGGTAGGCAGTACGCGCGGAAGGGCACGGCCGCTCACGGCCGTGCCCTTCCGCGCGGTGTGCGCCCCGCGCGCCCCGTGCCCCTCCGCGCCCCCCGCGCCCCTGACCGGGTGGTGAGAAGGGGACCCTTCTCTACCGGATGCGTTAACAAGGTGCCCTTCCTTGCACCCGGGGAATGCGGGAGGGGACCGGCACGTTGACGAAGCCGGACCTGCTGTGCGGCCCGCCCGAAGGGCCGGCTCACGCCCATGGCACACTGGTCAATCGGCCACCGGTTCCGGTTCACGCCCGATCCCGACACGCACGCGTCGGGGCCGCACGGGCGACCCGGCGACCACCAAGCGAGAGGACCGAAGGCGACATGAAGCCCAACATCCACCCGGAGTACACGACCACCGAGGTCACCTGCTCCTGCGGCAGCACCTTCACGACCCGCAGCACCGCCAAGGGCGGTTCCATCCACGTCGAGACCTGCAGCGCCTGCCACCCGTTCTACACCGGTAAGCAGCGCGTTCTCGACACGGCCGGCCGGGTCGCCAAGTTCCAGCAGAAGTACGCCAAGGTTCAGGCCAAGAAGGCCAAGTAGCTCCACGATCGGCGCCCGCGTCCGGCTTCCCGCCGGGCGCGGGCGCCGTCCGTATTGCCCCTTCCGTCCGGATGTCGCCGGCCGGTAGTCGTCGTCGAAGGAGCACCCGAGCATGAGCAGCGAGCGGCTGGCGGCCCTCCTCGACGAGTACGCCCAGCTGGAGAAGCGCCTCGCGGACCCGGCGATCCACGCGGACCAGAGCGTCGCCCGCCGGGTCGGCCGCCGCTACGCCGAGCTGTCGCCCCTGCACAAGGCGGCCGACGAGCTGGAGCAGGCCCGCGCCGACCTGGCCGCGGCCCGGGAGCTGGCCGCCGAGGACCCGTCCTTCGCCGGCGAGGCGGAGTCGATCGCCGCCGGGCTGCCCGCCCTGGAGGAGCGCCTCGCCGAGCTGTTGATCCCGCGCGACCCGCACGACGCCAAGGACGTCATCGTCGAGATCAAGGCCGGCGAGGGCGGCGAGGAGTCCGCCCTGTTCGCCGGGGACCTGCTGCGGATGTACACCCGGTACGCCGAGCGCCGCGGCTGGCTCACCGAGGTCATCGACGCGCAGGACTCCGACCTGGGCGGGGTCAAGGACGTCTCGCTGGCGATCAAGACCAAGGGCGTCCCGGAGGGCGGCAACGGGGTGTGGTCGCGGCTCAAGTGGGAGGGCGGGGTGCACCGGGTGCAGCGCGTACCCGTCACCGAGTCGCAGGGGCGCATCCACACCAGCGCCGCCGGCGTGCTGGTGCTGCCCGAGGCCGAGGACGTCGACGTCACCATCGACCCCAACGACCTGCGGATCGACGTGTTCCGCTCGTCGGGTCCGGGCGGCCAGTCGGTGAACACCACCGACTCGGCGGTGCGGATCACCCACGTGCCGACCGGGATCGTCGTCTCCTGCCAGAACGAGAAGTCGCAGCTGCAGAACCGGGAGCAGGCGATGCGCATCCTGCGGGCGCGGCTGCTGGCCGCCGCCCAGGAGCAGGCCGACGCCGCCGCCTCGGACGCCCGCAAGGCCCAGGTGCGCACCGTGGACCGCTCGGAGCGCATCCGCACGTACAACTTCCCGCAGAACCGGATCACCGACCACCGGATCGGCTACACGGCGTACAACCTCGACCTGGCCCTCGCCGGCGAGCTGGACGGCGTGCTCGACGCCCTGGCCGACGCGGACCGCGCGGCGCGGCTGGCCGGCGACCCGGAGCTGACCCGCCGCTGAGGCGGGCCGGCGGGGCTGCCGCCGCTGCGCGGCCCCCGGACCGTGCCGTCGGCGCGGGGCGGCCCGGACAGGGGCTCAGCCGGCGCGGAGGCGGTTCTTCGCGGCGAGCATCTCCCGGTCGGCGGTCTCGAACGCCGCGCCGATCGCGCCGCGCAGCCCCGGGCCGTTGGCCTCGACCTCGGCGAAGCCGATGGTCACCCCGACCGGGGTGCCGGGCACCAGCGCCTCCCAGTCCTCCGTGCGCACCGCCGCCTCGATCCGGCGGGCCACGTCGGCCGCCTCGGTCATGCCCGCGCCGGACAGCACCACCACGAACTCGTCGCCGCCGTAGCGGGCCACGAAGTCGCCCCGGCGCATCACCCGGTTGATCACCCCGGCGATGCGCTGGAGGACCAGGTCGCCCGAGTGGTGGCCGTGGCGGGTGTTGACCGCCTTGAAGCCGTCGAGGTCGCACACCCCGATCACCACCCGCTCCCCGCCGGCCACGACGGCCGCGATGTAGCGCTCCAGCCGGCGGCGGTTGGGCAGGCCGGTCAGCGGGTCGGTGAGCGCCTCGCCCTCGAACCGGGCCGCCTCCCGCCGCATCTCCTCGTGGTCGATCCGGGCGGCGATGCCGTCGATGTAGACGTCCCGCAGCCGGTCGTTGCGCTGGGCGGCGAGGCGGAACGCGTGCCGGTCGGCCCGGTGGGCCGCCGCGTGGTCGCCCGCCCGGGCGTACGCGATGCTGCGCAGCCGGGCCGGCTCCGCCGCGCCGAGGGTCTCGTTGGAGACGCGGGCGGTGTCGAGCCGGGTGATCGCCTCGATCGGGTTGCCGGCCGCGATGGCCAAGCAGACCTGGCCGAGCTGGCGCATGTCCCGGGCGCGGGCGCTGTCCGCGCCGTGGCCGAGCAGCCGGTTCGGGTCGGCGTCGGGGGTGGCCTCCACCCGGTCGCCGAGGGCGGCCCGGCGGGCGGCGGCGTAGCCGTACGCGGCCAGGCTGCTCGGGCGCAGCTCCTCGGCGCGCCCGCCGCGCAGGAACCGGCCCAGGTCGGCGTCGACGTCCCGCAGCACCCGCAGGCAGCCGTCGCTGTCGCCGTTGTGGTCGAGGGCGACCGCGTTGCGCAGCCGGATGCCGGGCGCGGCGAACGTCTCCTCGGGGATGCCGGCGGCCAGCCCGAGCTGGCGGGCGCGCTCGATCGCGCCGAGCGCGTACCCGTGGAAGCTGAGGTAGGAGTAGGCCATCGCCAGGTCGTGCCAGCCCCAGGCCGTGTCCCGGTCCGGGTCCTCGACCGCGCCCAGCGCCCGGGCCGCCTTCACCAGGTGGGTGACGCACCGGTCGAGCGCCCCCTGGTGGTGGGCGGCGAGCGCGGCCAGCGCGTTGAGGTGCCCGTGCAGGTAGGGCTCGGCGAGGTCCCGTACGGCGGCGGACGCCTCCTCGATGGCCCGCGTGTATTCGGCGGTGCGCCCGAGATTGATCAATGCGGAGAGGCGCTGCACGAGGGCGTCGGCCCGGGCGTACGGGTCGTCGGTGCTGCGGATCACGCCGTCGAGCAGGAGACACGACTCGGCGGAGCGACTCACCTCCTGCAGGGCGCGCGCCCGTGTCAGGACGTCAACCTGGTCGTTGACCCGGTTGAGCCACCCCACGCGCGACCTCCCTGTCGGTGTGTGCACACGGAGGCACCAACTCGTGGCGCGGGCCCGCGACGCTTCATGATTATGTCGTGACCTCCCTTCCGCAACACCCGTCCGAAGGGTCAGAACGCCTCAGGCCCACGGTGGCGGTGGCCCGCGCCGCCCGCGTCCTCGCCGCGGCGGGGATCGATGCCCCGCGTGTCGAGGCCGAGCTGCTCGCCGTCCACGTGCTGGGTGTGCCCCGGGGGCGGCTGGCGCTGGCCGACGGCCTCACCCCCGACCAGCTCGACCGGTACGACGCCCTGGTCGCCCGGCGGGCCGACCGGGAGCCGTTGCAGCACCTCACCGGCTCGGCCGCCTTCCGGCACCTGGAGCTGGCGGTCGGCCCGGGTGTCTTCGTGCCCCGCCCGGAGACGGAACTGCTCGCCGGCTGGGGCGTCGACCAGGCCCGTGCCGGTAGTCCCCTGGTCGTCGACCTGTGCAGCGGCTCGGGGGCGATCGCGCTCGCCGTGGCCCAGGAGGCGCCCGCCGCCCGGGTGGTGGCCGTGGAGCGGTCCCCGGCGGCGCTGGCGTGGCTGCGGCGCAACGCCGCCGACCGGGCCGCCGCCGGGGACCGGCCGGTGGAGGTGGTCGCCGCCGACGTCACCGACCCGGGCCTGCTGAGCGACCTGGAAGGGCGGGTGGACGTGCTGCTGTGCAACCCGCCGTACGTGCCCAGGGCCGTCGAGGTGCCCCCGGAGGTGGCGGCACACGACCCGGACGAGGCGGTCTTCGGCGGGGCGGACGGGCTGGACGTGATCCGCCCGGTGCTCGCCCGGGCCGCGCGGCTGCTCCGCCCCGGCGGGGTGCTCGGCGTCGAGCACGACGACACGCACGGCGCGGCGGTGCCCGCCCTGCTGGTCGCCGACGGCCGGTACGAGGCGGTCGAGGAGCACCGGGACCTGGCCGGGCGGCCCCGGTTCGCCACCGCCCGCCGCTGCTGACCGCCCGCCCGTCGGTGACCCTCCGCCGTCGGTGACCCTCCGCCCGCCGCGCCCCGTCGGAGGCGGCCGCATCCGGACCTGTGGGACCCGCTCACGCCGAGGACGCCGACCGGGCCGGGGCGTGGCAGACTGACTTCTCGTGATGCTCTACGACTGTCGGTCGCTCGCCGACCGGGACCGCGGCATCGCCGCTGCCATCGAGGCCGTCAAGAACGGCGAGCTGGTCGTCCTGCCGACGGACACGGTCTACGGGATCGGCGCGGACGCGTTCACCCCGTACGCGGTGAAGGCGCTCTCGGACGCCAAGGGTGGCACCCGGCAGGCGCCCCCGGTGCTGATCGGGTCCCGGCACACCCTCGACGGCCTGGTCTTCACGCTGCCCCGGTCGGCCCGCGACCTGGTCGAGGCGTTCTGGCCGGGCGCGCTCACGATCATCGTGGAGCACTCGCCGAGCCTGTCGTGGGACCTCGGCGACGAGACCGGCAGCGGCGTGGTCGCGGTGCGGATGCCGCTGCACCCGGTCGCCCTGGAGGTGCTGCGCGAGACCGGCCCGATGGCGGTGGCGTCGGCCAACAAGGTGGGCCAGCCGGCGGCGGTGACCGCCGAGGCGGCCCGGGAGCAGCTCGGCTACACGGTGCGCGCCTACCTGGAGGCGGGGGAGTGCCCCGATCCGGTGCCGAGCACCATCGTCGACCTCACCGGCGAGGCGCCGACGCTGGTGCGGGCCGGGGCGATCCCGGTGGAGCAGTTGCGCGACGTCGTGCCGGACCTCGTCGAGAGCCGGGTGGGCTGAGTGCCGCCGTTCACCGTCCTGCACGTCTGCATGGGAAACATCTGCCGCTCGCCGATGGCGGAGCGGCTGCTGGCGCTGGCCGTCCGCGAGCGGCTGACGCGGCGCGGCGGCGACCCGGCCGACGCCGACGCGCTGCTGCACAGCCACAGCGCCGGCACCGGCGGCTGGCACGCGGGGGAGGAGATGAACCCGCCCGCCGCCCGCCAGGTGACCGCCCGGGGCGGCGACGTGGCCGGCTTCGCCGCCCGCAAGCTGCGTTCCGACCTCATCGACGCGGCCGACCTGGTGCTCACCGCCACCGCTGACCAGCAGGAGTACGTGGTGGCGCTGCGCCCCGACGCCGCGTCCCGCACGTTCGTGCTCGGCGAGTTCGGCCGGCTGCTGGCGGCCGTGGACGCCGCCGGGCTGCCCCCGGCCGACGCCACCGGCGACGCCGTGCACGCCCGGGGCGTGGCCCTGGTCGCCGCCGTGCACGCCGCCCGGGAGGGCGCGACCCCGCTGCACACCGACGACCTCGACGACCCGTGGGGGCGCGGCGACCAGTGCTTCAGCCGGGTCGCCGACGAGATCGAGGAGACCGTCCACCCGCTGGCCGCCGCGCTGCTGCCCTGAGTCGGTTCCTCCCGCCGGCGCGGCGGGGGTGGGGCGCGGCGCGTCGCGTGTCTTTCTCGCGAAATTCGTACCCCTTTGGGGAAAAGCGGCGGGGTTCGCCGCCGTCCGGGTCATTCTGAACGGGTCCGCACCTGACCGGCTCCTGCGGGGAGAGCTGATGATCCGGGCCCGTCGTCTCCACAAGCTCATGACCATCGTGCTCGCCGGCGTGCTCGCCGGGCTGGCGCTCGCCGTGGCGGCGCTGCCGGCCGCCCTGGTCTTCGGGATCGGCGTCCGGGGGATCACCGAGCCGTGGTCGGAGCTGCCGGCGTCGCTGCTCACGCCGCCCACGGCGCAACGGTCCACCCTCTACGCCAACGACGGCCGCACCCTGATCACGTCCTTCTACACCGAGGACCGGGTCGACGTGCCGCTGGCCCAGGTGGCGCCGGCCATGCGCCAGGCCGTCGTCGCCGCCGAGGACGTCCGCTTCTACGAGCACAAGGGCGTGGACCCACGCGGTGTCATCCGGGCGTTCACCGCCAACCGGCGCGACGGCGCGCCCCGGCAGGGCGCGTCGACCCTGACCATGCAGTACGTGCGCAACGTGCTCGCCGGCGACCCCAACCTCACCGAGGAGCAGCGGGCCAAGGCCACCGAGGTCACCCTCACCCGCAAGATCAAGGAAATGCGGTACGCCCTGGCGGTCGAGCGCGAGCTGAGCAAGGACCAGATCCTCGCCGGCTACCTCAACATCGCCTACTTCGGTGCCGGCGCGTACGGGGTGGGCGCCGCCAGCAAGCGCTACTTCTCGAAGTCGCCGGCGAAGCTCACCCTGGCCGAGTCGGCCCTGCTGGCCGGGCTGGTCCGCTCGCCGGACACCGACGACCCGATCAACGGCGACGCCGACGCGGCGCTGGCCCGCCGGGCGTACGTGCTGGACCGGATGGTCGAGACCGGCCAGGTCACGCCCGAGGCGGCCGAGGCGGCGAAGGCCGAGCCGCTCAAGCTGAAGCCCAGCGCCACGCCGAACGACTGCACGGCGGTCCCGCAGGAACACAACGACTGGGGCTTCTTCTGCGACTGGTTCACCCGCTGGTGGAGCGAGCAGCCGGCGTTCGGCGCCACCGCCGACGAGCGGCAGCGCACCCTGCGCCGGGGCGGTTTCCGGATCGTCACCTCGCTCGACCCGGCCGTGCAGCGGACCGCCACCGAGCAGGTGCTCGACGTCTACGACGTCGACGACCCCCGTGCCGCGCCGACCGCCGTGGTGCAGCCCGGCACGGGCCGCGTGCTCGCCCTCGCGGTGAACCGCAACTACAGCGTCGAGGAGAACCCGCAGGGGTGGCGCAACCGGCCGAACACCGTCAACCAGCTCGTCGCCGGGGGCGGGGCCATCACCGGGTACCAGGCCGGGTCGACGTTCAAGATCTTCGCGGTGCTCGCCGCGCTGGAGGCGGGCCTGCCCCTGGACACCCTCTTCGACGCCCCGCCCCGCATCGTCACCCGCTTCCCCGTGACCGGTGGCCCCGCCGACTGCCGGGGCCGCTGGTGCCCGGTCAACGCCGACCCGGTCGGGATGGACGGCTACCGGACCATGTGGGACGCGTTCGGTCGGTCGGTGAACACCTACTTCGCCTGGCTGACCGAGCGGGTCGGCGCGGACCGGGTGGTGGAGATGGCCGAGCGGCTCGGCATCCGGCTGCGCGCCGAGTCCGACGCCAAGTTGGCCCGCTACGGCGCGCGGGACTGGGGCCCGTTCACGCTGGGCGTCGCCGCCACCACCCCGCTCGACCTCGCCGGGGCGTACGCTGCGGTGGCCGCCGAGGGGATGTGGTGCGCGCCCACGCCGGTGGTGCGGATCCTCGACGCCGCCGGGCGGGAGGTCGCCGCCGGCCGCCCGGACTGCCGCCAGGTGCTCGACACGGACGTGGCCCGGGGCGCGGCCGACGCGGCCCGGTGCCCGGTCGGCGACCAGTCGATGTACGGCGGCTGCGCCGGCGGCACCGCCCAGGACCTGCGCGCCCGGCTGGGTCGACCGGTGGCCGGCAAGACCGGCAGCTCGGAGGGGAATGGCACGGAGACCGTCGTCGCGTTCACCCCGCAGCTCGCCGTCGCCTCGATCGCCGCGAACCCGGACGATCCCCGCGACGCGGTGGGCCGGGAGGTCCAGGCCCGACTGGTCGACCTGGTGGGCCGCACCCTCTACGACACCCTCCAGGGCCAGCCGGTGCGCGACTTCGTCCCGCCGAGCGAGTCGGTAGCCCGGCACGCCACGGCCCCCCGCGCCGGCAACTGACCGCCCGCCGCCCGGCAACCGATGAGTCTGCCGGTCGCCGCAGGTCTATCGGCCGACCGCGACAACCGGCATCGTCAGGAGTTGAGCATGGGCGTCATCCATCTTGAGCTGTTCGTGACGCTGGACCTCGTCGGGCAGGCACCCGGCGGCCCCGGCGAGGACCCGGAGGGGTTCCCGTTCGGCGGCTGGCAGGCGCCCCTGCTGGACGAGGTCACCGGGGCGCAGGTCCTCGCCGCGTACGAGGGCACGGACGCCCTCCTGCTCGGCCGGCGCACGTACGACATCTTCGCCGCGTACTGGCCGCACCAGGCAGGCGGCGCGGACAACGAGATCGCGGCGCTCTTCAACAGCGTCCCGAAGTACGTGGCCTCCCGTGGCCGGCCCGAACTCTCCTGGGCCGGGTCCACCCAGCTCGGCCCGGACCTCGCCGACGCCGTACGCGAGGTCCGGGACCGGCACGAGCACGTGAAGGTCGTCGGGAGCCTCAACCTGGTGCAGACCCTCCTGCGCGAGAAGCTCTTCGACCGGCTCGACCTCTGGGTGTATCCGATCACGCTCGGCGTCGGAAAGAAGGTGTTCGACGGCGGCGCGGTGCCCACCAACCTCACCCTCCTCGAACCGCCGGTGGCCAATCCGAAGGGCACCGTCTACCTGCGCTACGGGCTCGCCGAAGGCACGCCGGCAACGGGCGACATGAGCGCACCCGATCGCGGCTGAAGCAGTCCCCTTGATCGTTTGCTGCCTACCGGCGCGACATGCCGGGCGGGATGCCGGTAGGCGACAAACGATCTTCCTGCGTCGGCCGTACGACGTAGCCCACCGTTCAGCTGCCCACAGCGCGCGAGGGGGCGGCGGCCGCCGACGGGAGGGCTTCCGCGCCGCGGGCGATGTTCCTCGCCATGCCGCCGAAGACGATCGCGTGGAAGGGCAACACCGCGCCCCAGTACGCGTGCCCGGGCAGGCCCCTCGGCAGGAAGACCGCGCGCTGGACGTACCGGCTGGTGCCGTCCCCGGTCGGCTCGGCGCGCATCTCCAGCCAGGCCCGGCCGGGCAGCCGCATCTCGGCGCGCAGCCGCAGCAGTTCGCCCGGGACGATCTCCTCGACCCGCCAGAAGTCCAGCGCCTCGCCGACCCGCAGCCGGTGCGGGTCGCGCCGGCCCCGGCGCAGCCCCACCCCGCCGGCCAGCCGGTCCAGCCAGCCGCGCACCGCCCAGGCCAGCGGGAACGAGTACCAGCCGTTCTCGCCGCCGACGCCCTCGATCACCCGCCACAGCGCGTCGGCCGGGGCGCGCACGGCCCGCTCCCGCACGTCCGTGTAGGCGGTGCCGCCGGACCACTTCGGGTCGCTGGGCAGCGGCTCGGCCGGGGCGTCCGGCCCGCTCGCGGTGGACCAGCGGGTCTCCACCTGCGCGTCGCGGACCCGCGCGAGCGCCAGCTCGACCGCCCGGTCGAAGCCGGTCAGCCCGCCGGGCGGGTCCGGCACGTACGCCGCGATGTCGTGCTCGTGGGCGACCGCCTCGTGGACCAGGCTCTCGACCAGCGGCCGGGCGATCGCGTTGGGCACGGGGGTGATCAGGCCGACCCAGTGCGACGACAGCGACGGGGTCAGCGGCCGGACCGGCAGGATGAGCCGCCGGCGCAGCCCGGCGACCCGGGCGTAGCGCTGCATCATGTCGCCGAAGGTGAGCACGTCGGGGCCGCCGATGTCGAACGCCCGGTTGACCTGCGGCGGCAGCGCGGCGCAGCCGACCAGGTAGTGCAGCACGTCCCGCACGGCGATCGGCTGGATCCGGTTGCGAACCCAGCGCGGGGTGACCATGGCGGGCAGCCGCTCGGTGAGATGGCGCAGCATCTCGAACGACGCCGAGCCGGACCCGATGATGATCGCCGCGCGGAGCACCGCCGTGGGCACCCCGCTGTCGAGCAGGATCCGGCCGACCTCGGCCCGGGACCGCAGGTGCGCCGACGGGAGGCCGTCGTCGGCCTTCGGCTCGGGGCCGCCGAGGTAGACGATCCGGCGTACGCCCGCGGCGCGCGCCGCGTCGGCGAAGGCGACCGCCGCCTCCCGGTCGGCGGCCTCGAAGCCGGCCTGCCCGAGCGAGTGCACCAGGTAGTAGGCGACGTCCACGCCCGCGAACGCGGCCGGCAGGGTCTCCGGCCGGCGCAGGTCGCCCTCGGCGATCTCGGCCCGCGCCGCCCACGGCACGTCGCGCAGCCGATCGGCGTGCCGGGCCAGGCAGCGCACCTGGTGTCCCTCGGCGAGCAGCAGGGGCGCGAGCCGTCCGCCGATGTATCCGGTCGCGCCGGTGACGAGGCATCTCACGGCCTCCAGTGTGCGGCTCCGTAGACTCGTTCGCTGTGGAGAACGCGAGGAGCACCTTCTGGGGGCCGGACTTCGAGCAGCTCAGCGCCACCGATCCGGAGATCGCCGGGGTGGTGCTCGGCGAGCTGGACCGGCTGCGCGGCGGCCTGCAACTGATCGCCAGCGAGAACCTGACCTCCCCGGCGGTGCTGGCGGCGCTCGGCTCGACGCTGACCAACAAGTACGCCGAGGGGTATCCGGGCCGGCGCTACTACGGCGGCTGCGCCGAGGTGGACCGGGCCGAGGAGATCGGCGTCGCCCGGGCGAAGGAGCTGTTCGACGCCGAGCACGCCAACCTCCAGCCGCACTCGGGGGCGAGCGCCAACCTGGCCGCGTACGCCGCGCTGGTGCAGCCGGGGGACACGGTGCTGGCGATGGACCTGCCGCACGGCGGTCACCTGACCCACGGCAGCCGGGTGAACTTCTCCGGCAAGTGGTTCCACACGGTCGGCTACCGCGTGCGCAAGGACACCGAGCTGATCGACTACGACGAGGTGCGGGACCTCGCCCGCGCCCACCGGCCCAAGATGATCATCTGCGGGGCGACGGCGTACCCCCGCCTGATCGACTTCGCCCGGTTCCGGGAGATCGCCGACGAGGTGGGCGCGTACCTGATGGTGGACGCCGCGCACTTCATCGGCCTGGTCGCCGGCCGGGCCGTGCCCTCGCCGGTGCCCCACGCCGACGTCGTCTGCGCCACCACCCACAAGGTGCTGCGCGGCCCGCGCGGCGGCATGATCCTGTGCCGGGAGTCGCTGGCCCCGCGCATCGACAAGGCCGTCTTCCCGTTCACCCAGGGCGGGCCGCTGATGCACGCCGTCGCGGCCAAGGCGGTGGCCCTGCGCGAGGCCGCCCAGCCCGAGTTCCGGGCGTACGCCGCGCAGGTGGTCGCCAACGCCCGCGCGCTCGCCGCCGGGCTCGCGGCCGAGGGGATGCGGCCGGTCTCCGGCGGCACCGACACCCACCTCGCGCTGCTCGACCTGCGCGCCGCCGGGGTGAGCGGGGCCGAGGCCGAGGCGCGCTGCGACGCCGCCGCCGTCACCCTGAACAAGAACGCCATCCCGTACGACCCGCAGCCGTCGATGGTCGCGTCGGGCATCCGGGTGGGCACGCCCAGCGTCACCACGCAGGGCATGGGCGAGGAGGAGATGCGCCGGGTCGCGGCGCTGATCGCCCGCGCGGTGCGCACCGATCCGGGCGAGCCCGGGGGAGCCGACGCCCTCACCCGCGTCGCCGCCGACGTGGCCGAGCTGGTCGCCGCCTTCCCGGCGTACCCCCGTGGCTGAGCCCGGGGTGGCCGCGGAGCCGGCGGCGGACGACCGGGGCTGGCGGCTGCGCCACCTGCCGGTGCTGGTGGCCGTCTCCGCCGGGGTGGCGGCGCTGGGCGCGGCGGCCGGCGGGGTCCTCGGCGGGGCCGACGCGGCGCTCGGCGTGGCGGCCGGTGTCGCCGTCACCGTGGCCAGCTACGTCCTCACCACCGTGGTTCTGGCCTGGGCGGACGCGCGCAACCCGCAGCTCGTGCTGCCGTTCGGGGTGGGTCTGTACGTCGCGAAGTTCACCCTCCTGGGTGGCGTGATGGTGGCGGTCGCCTCGACGGGCTGGGCGGGGGTCGTCCCGCTGTGCCTCGGCATCGCCGTCGGCGTGGTCGTCTGGACCGGCGCGCATATCTGGTGGCTCAGCACGGTGCACGCGCGCCGGACCAGGGGCTGAGTCCTCAGCGTCCCACGTTTCGGTACGACGCGCGATTGTGTCCGACACCGGTCATTCATTCGGTGGCGCGAGGGGAGTAGCGTGCCCACAGACGACGCGCCCGCCCGACGCCCACACAACCACGGTTGTGCGGGGGGTGAGGCACAGCCTCGTTTCTCCGACTGATATCGTTCGCCCCGTCATGGCTGGTGACCAAAACCCCCGACCCAGCGGCGGCCCGGACGACATTCCGACCGGTGCCGGCCAGGGTTGGACCGCGCTCTCGTACCTCATCGGGGGCATGCTCGTCTGGGGTTTCATCGGCTGGCTGGTCGACCAGTGGCTCGACACCGGCGGCATCGCCACCGGGATCGGCGTCGTGCTCGGCATGGCCGGGGGGATCATCCTGGTCGTCCGCCGACTCGGCACGCCTACTTAGGAAGGGACGCGGTGTTCGGACAGGCGAACGTCCTGGCAGCGGGCCAGGCGGCATTCCCACCCAGCGTGGAGGACTTCTACCTGCCCAGCATCCTGCCCTGGGGTGCGCACGACTCCTACTGGTTCACCAAGATCACGGCCATGGTCTGGGTCGCCGTCGGCATCCTGATCATCTTCTTCCTGGCGACCTACCGGAAGCCACAGCTGGTGCCGACGAAGAAGCAGTGGCTCGCCGAGTCCATCTACGGCTTCGTGCGCAACAACATCGCCGTCGACATGATCGGGCACGCGGGGGTGCGGTTCGCGCCGTACTTCACGACGCTGTTCTGCTTCGTCCTGCTGACGAACTTCTTCGCGATCGTGCCGCTGTTCCAGATCTCGCCGAACTCGCACATCGCCTTCCCGGCCTTCCTCGCCGTGATCAGCTACGTGCTGTTCAACTACGTCGGCATCCGGCACCACGGCTTCGTGAAGTACTTCAAGAACTCCCTGATCCCGCCGGCGCCGTGGTACATCCTGCCGCTGCTGATCCCGATCGAGTTCTTCTCGACCTTCCTGGTCCGGCCGTTCTCGCTGGCCGTCCGTCTCTTCGCGAACATGTTCGCCGGCCACATGCTCCTGCTGGTCTTCACGCTCGGCGGGTTCGCGATGCTCAGCGCCAACGCCTGGCTGGCTCCGGTCTCGGTGCTGTCCTGGGTGATGACCATCGCGCTCACCTTCCTCGAGTTCCTGGTCATCTGCCTGCAGGCATACGTCTTCACGGTGCTCACCGCCAGCTACGTGCAGGGCGCGCTCGCCGACGAGCACTGATCCACCTCGCACCACCCGTTGTCGTCCCGCGTGAGAGTCACGCGTGATAACCAGGAGGAACCCACTAATGGACATCTACGCCGCGGTAGAGGGCAGCACCGCCGCCATCGGCTACGGTCTCGCGGCCATCGGCCCGGGCATCGGTGTCGGCCTGGTCTTCGCCGCCTACATCCAGTCGACCGCCCGTCAGCCGGAGTCGTCCCGGATGACCCTGCCCTACGTCTGGATCGGCTTCGCCGTCATCGAGGCGCTCGCGCTGCTCGGCATCGCCTTCGGCTTCATCTGGCAGGGCCAGCTCTAAACCCGCCCCCCTTTGACCGGGAGGTCTCCCATGTACCTGCTCGCCGCAGAGGGTGGTGAGTCGACGCACAACCCGATCATCCCGATCTGGCAGGAGATCGTGGTCGGTGGCATCGCCTTCATCCTGCTCTGCATCGTGCTGATGAAGTTCGTCTTCCCGCGCATGGAGCAGACGTTCCAGGCCCGGGTCGACGCGATCGAGGGTGGCATCAAGCGCGCCGAGGCCGCCCAGGCCGAGGCCAACCAGCTCCTTGAGCAATACCGTGCGCAGCTCGCCGAGGCGCGCACCGACGCCGCGAAGATCCGGGACGACGCCCGGGCCGACGCGGAGGGCATCCGGCAGGACATCCTCGCCAAGGCGCGGGAGGAGTCCGACCGCATCATCGCCGCCGGCAAGGAGCAGCTCGCCGCCGAGCGGGCCACCATCGTGCGCGAGCTGCGCACGGAGGTCGGCACGATCGCGGTCGACCTGGCCAGCAAGATCGTCGGTGAGTCGCTGGCCGACGAGGCCCGCCGCAAGGGCACCGTCGACCGCTTCCTCAGCGACCTCGAGAGCGCGGGGGCCCGCTGATGCAGGCCGCCAGCCGGGAGTCGTACCAGGCCGCGACCGAGCGCCTGGCGGCGTACGCGCGGGGTGCGGAGCCGTCGGCGGTGGCCGCCACCGCCGACGACCTGCTCGCCGTCGCCGGCCTGCTGCGGCGCGAGCCGCGGCTGCGCCGGGCGCTGTCCGACCCGGCCCGGCCGGGCGCGGACCGCGCCGGGCTGCTGGGGGACATGCTCCGGGGCAAGGTCGGCGCGGACGCGCTCGACCTGCTCACCGGGCTGGTCTCCGGCCGGTGGTCGGCGCCGTCGGAGCTGCTCGACGGTGCCGAGCGTCTCGGCGTGGAGGCGCTGCTGGCCAGCGCCGACGCCGCCGGTGACCTGGGCGAGGTCGAGGACGAGCTGTTCCGCTTCGGCCAGGTGGTCGCCGGCCAGCCCGCGCTGTCGGCGGCGCTGTCCGACCCGGTCGGCCCGGCCGAGCGGCGGGCCGAGCTGGCCCGCGAGCTGCTCGCCGGCAAGGCCCGCCCGGTCACCGTCCGCCTCGTCGAGGTGGCGCTGAACGGGTTCGGTGGGCGCTCCTTCACCGGCTCGCTGACCCGGCTGGTCGAGCTGACCGCCGACCGGCGGGACCGGCAGGTCGCGTACGTGACCGTGGCGGCCCCGTTGAGCGACGAGGACGAGCGCCGGCTCGGTGCCCGCCTCTCCGCGATGTACGGTCGGGAGGTCTCCGTCAAGCAGACGGTCGACCCCTCGGTCCTCGGCGGCGTCAGCGTCCGGGTCGGGTCCGACCTGTACGACGGCACCGTCCTGCGCCGCCTCAACGAGACCCGCAACGCGCTCGTGACGCGCTGACCGGCATCCCGCTGGCGCACCGCGAAACGCCTGGATTGACAGACGCCATTCGGACCGGTCGGTACTAGGTATCCCCGGGCCCCTGATACTTAAGGAAGCAGAGGATGGCCGAGCTGACCATCTCGACGGAGGAGATCCGCGGCGCCCTGGAGCGCTACGTCTCCTCCTACTCGCCCGACGTCTCCCGCGAGGAGGTCGGCACCGTCGCCGACACCGGCGACGGCATCGCCCACGTCGAGGGCCTGCCCTCGACCATGACCAACGAGCTCCTGGAGTTCGAGGACGGCACGCTCGGCCTGGCGCTGAACCTCGACGTCCGGGAGATCGGCGTCGTCGTTCTCGGTGACTCCGCCAAGCTCGAAGAGGGCCAGCGCGTCAAGCGCACCGGTCGGGTGCTCTCGGTGCCGGTCGGCGACGCCTTCCTCGGCCGCGTGGTCAACCCGCTCGGCCAGCCGATCGACGGCCTCGGCGACATCGCCAACGAGGGCTTCCGCGAGCTGGAGCTCCAGGCCCCGAACGTGATGTCCCGGCAGTCCGTCGACGAGCCGCTGCAGACCGGTATCAAGGCGATCGACGCCATGACCCCGGTCGGCCGGGGCCAGCGGCAGCTGATCATCGGCGACCGCAAGACCGGCAAGACCACGGTCGCGCTGGACACCATCCTCAACCAGCGGGACAACTGGCGCTCCGGCGACCCGAAGAAGCAGGTCCGCTGCATCTACGTCGCCATCGGCCAGAAGGCCTCCACGATCGCCTCGATCAAGGGCATCCTGGAGGAGGCGGGCGCGATGGAGTACACCACCATCGTGGCCTCGCCGGCGTCCGACCCGGCCGGCTTCAAGTACCTGGCGCCCTACACCGGCTCGTCCATCGGTCAGCACTGGATGTACGGCGGCAAGCACGTCCTCATCGTCTTCGACGACCTGAGCAAGCAGGCCGAGGCGTACCGGGCCGTGTCGCTGCTGCTGCGCCGCCCGCCGGGCCGCGAGGCGTACCCGGGTGACGTCTTCTACCTGCACTCCCGCCTGCTGGAGCGCTGCGCGAAGCTTTCCGACGAGCTGGGCGGCGGCTCGATGACCGGCCTGCCGATCATCGAGACGAAGGCCAACGACATCTCGGCCTTCATCCCGACCAACGTCATCTCCATCACCGACGGCCAGATCTTCCTGGAGACGGACCTGTTCAACCAGGGCGTCCGGCCGGCCATCAACGTCGGCACCTCGGTCTCCCGGGTCGGCGGCGCCGCCCAGATGAAGCCGATGAAGAAGGTCGCCGGCTCGCTCCGGCTCAACCTGGCCCAGTTCCGCGAGCTGGAGGCGTTCGCCGCCTTCGCCTCCGACCTGGACAAGGCCTCCCGGGCCCAGCTGGAGCGCGGCTCCCGCCTGGTCGAGCTGCTCAAGCAGCCGAACTACTCGCCGTTCCCGGTGCAGGAGCAGACCGTTTCCGTCTGGGCCGGCACCGAGGGCAAGCTCGACGACATCCCCGTCGGCGAGATCCGCCGGTTCGAGGCCGAGTTCCTCCAGTACCTGCGGCACAAGCACGAGGGCACCCTCGCGGCGATCGCCGACAACAAGTGGGACGACGAGGTGATCTCCTCCCTCGACCAGGCCATCGCGAGCTTCAAGCAGACGTTCCTGGGCAAGGAGGACGAGCCCCGGATCAACGAGGCCCCCGCCGCCCCGCTGGAGGGCGACGAGAACCGCGAGACGGTGACCCGCTACCGCGACAACGCCGAGAAGCAGTAGGGCTGACTCATGGCGGCCCAGGTACGCGTTCTTCGTCAACGGATTCGCTCGGCGAAGGGGATGAAGAAGATCACCAAGGCGATGGAGCTCGTGGCGACGAGCCGGATCGCCAAGGCCCAGGCCCGGGTGCAGGCGTCCCTGCCGTACGCCCAGGCCATCACCGGCGTGCTCACCGCGCTGGCGTCCAACGCCCGGATCGACCACCCGCTGCTCACCCCGCGCGAGCGGGTGCGGCGGGCCGGCGTCCTGCTGGTGACCGCCGACCGGGGCCTGGCCGGCGGTTACAGCTCCAACGCGATCAAGACCGCGCAGTCGCTGATCGCCCGGCTGCGGGACGAGGGCAAGGAGCCCGTGCTCTACGTCATCGGCCGCAAGGGCGTCGGGTTCTACCGGTTCCGGGACTGGCCGATCGAGGCGAACTGGACGGGCTTCTCGGAGCAGCCGACGTTCGCCGACGCCCGCGAGGTCGGTGAGACGCTGATCAAGGCGTTCACCGCCGGCGCGGACGACACGGACGGCTCCGCCGGGCCGGACGGGGTGCGCGGGATCGACGAGCTGCACATCGTCTACACCGAGTTCCACTCCCTGATGACCCAGACCCCGGTGGCCAAGGTCATCGGCCCGATGCAGGTCGAGGACCGGCCCAAGTCCGAGGGCCTGCTCCCGGCGTACGAGTTCGAGCCGGAGGCGGAGGCGCTGCTCGACGCGCTCTTGCCGAAGTACATCAACACGCGGATCTACGCGGCGTTGCTGGAGTCGGCGGCGAGCGAGTCGGCGTCGCGTCGGCGGGCGATGAAGAGCGCCACCGACAACGCCGAAGAGATGATCGAGAAGTACACGCGTGAGATGAACTCGGCCCGCCAGGCCGGGATCACCCAGGAGATCAGCGAGATCGTCGGCGGCGCGAACGCGCTCGCCGCGTCGGGAAGTGAAGTGTGATGACTGCCCCAGTACAGACCAAGACGGCCACCGGTCGCGTGGTCCGGGTCATCGGCCCGGTCGTCGACGCCGAGTTCCCGCGCGACGCCATGCCGACCCTGTTCAACGCCCTGAACGTCGAGGTGAGCCTCTCCGGCGGCGAGAAGACGCTGACCCTGGAGGTCGCCCAGCACCTGGGTGACAACCTGATCCGCGCCATCTCGATGCAGCCGACCGACGGCCTGGTGCGCGGCGCCGAGGTGCGCGACACCGGCTCGCCGATCACCGTGCCGGTGGGCGACACCGTCAAGGGCCACGTCTTCAACGCCATCGGCGAGTGCCTCAACCTCACCGAGGGCGAGTCGCTCAGCCCCGACGACCACTGGGGCATCCACCGCAAGGCCCCGGCCTTCGCGGACCTGGAGCCGAAGACCGAGATGCTGGAGACCGGCATCAAGGTCATCGACCTGCTCGCCCCGTACGTCAAGGGCGGCAAGATCGGCCTGTTCGGCGGCGCGGGCGTGGGCAAGACGGTGCTCATCCAGGAGATGATCACCCGCGTGGCCCGGAACTTCGGTGGTACGTCGGTGTTCGCCGGCGTGGGTGAGCGCACCCGTGAGGGCAACGACCTCATCGCCGAGATGACCGAGTCCGGCGTCATCGACAAGACCGCGCTGGTCTACGGCCAGATGGACGAGCCGCCGGGCACCCGGCTGCGCGTCGCCCTGTCCGCGCTGACCATGGCGGAGTACTTCCGCGACGTGAAGAAGCAGGAGGTGCTGCTCTTCATCGACAACATCTTCCGCTTCACCCAGGCCGGTTCCGAGGTGTCCACCCTGCTGGGCCGGATGCCGAGCGCCGTGGGTTACCAGCCGACCCTGGCCGACGAGATGGGCGAGCTCCAGGAGCGGATCACCTCCGTCCGGGGCCAGGCCATCACCTCGCTCCAGGCGATCTACGTGCCGGCGGACGACTACACCGACCCCGCCCCGGCCACCACGTTCGCCCACCTCGACGCGACCACCAACCTGGAGCGGTCGATCTCCGACAAGGGCATCTACCCGGCCGTGGACCCGCTGGCGTCCTCGTCCCGGATCCTCGCCCCGGAGTTCGTCGGCGCCGAGCACTTCGCGGTGGCCACCGAGGTCAAGCGGATCCTGCAGAAGTACAAGGACCTGCAGGACATCATCGCCATCCTCGGCATCGAGGAGCTCTCCGAGGAAGACAAGATCACCGTGCAGCGCGCGCGGCGCATCGAGCGCTTCCTGTCGCAGAACACCTACGCCGCCGAGCAGTTCACCGGCGTGCCGGGCTCGACGGTCCCGATCGCCGAGACCATCGAGGCGTTCAAGAAGATCAGCGAGGGTGAGTACGACCACTTCCCCGAGCAGGCCTTCTTCATGTGCGGCGGCCTGGAGGACCTGGAGCGCAAGGCCGCGGAGCTGATGAAGAGCTAGACGCACGTCACACTGTCGAGGGCCGTCCCGGAAACATCCGGGGCGGCCCTCGTTCATCTGCAGGCCCTATGATCTCCGCTGTCCGGTTGCTGATCGGCGGCTCCGTCGAACGCGAGGTACCGTCGATTCACGCCGTCCCCCGGACGAGTGAACATCGTTGCAACTTTTCGGCTGCGTACGCCCGTCTCCAAGTCGTGGGCGTGACGAACGGAGATGCTCGTGGGTAAGGCCGGCAAGGGCGGCAGGAAGAAACCGTCGGCGTGGTCGCGGGTCCCCCGCTGGGCCCGGGTGTGCACCGTCTTCGGGTCGGTGCTCATGCTGCTCAGCGGCGCGGTGCTGGTCGGCTACGAGGCGCTGATGGCCCGCTACGAGGGCGCGGTGGGCAAGGGCGACCTGTTCGGCGACCAGGCCGCCGGCGCCCAGGAGCGCAAGAGCGACATCAAGGGCCCGCTCAACATCCTGCTGGTCGGCATCGACCCGCGCGACGTGAAGACCCCGCCGCTGGCCGACTCGATCATGGTGCTGCACATCCCGGCCGAGCTGGACCGGGCGTACCTCTTCTCCCTGCCCCGGGACCTGCGGGTCGAGATCCCGAGGTTCAGCAAGGCGGACTTCAACGGCGGCACCGACAAGCTCAACGCCGCCATGTCGTACGGCAGCCGGGTGCCGGGGCAGAATCCCGACGCGGCCCGGGGCTTCGAGCTGCTGGCCAAGACCGTGCAGCAGGTCACCGGGATCGACCGCTTCGACGCGGGCGCGATCATCAACTTCACCGGCTTCCAGAAGATCGTCGACGCGATGGGCGGCGTCGACATGTACATCGAGCGCGAGGTGCGCTCCGAGCACCGCGAGCCGAGCGGGGTGCACCGCAAGGGCAACCCGTACGGCGAGGGCTACATCGGCCCGCAGGCGGTCTACAAGAAGGGCAACCAGCACCTCAGCGGCTGGCAGGCGCTGGACTACGTCCGGCAGCGGTACCCGAAGAACGGCGTCCCGGACGCCGACTACGGCCGGCAGCGGCACCAGCAGCAGTTCATCAAGGCGATGGTCGACCAGGCGTTCAGCGCCGACGTGGTGACCAACCCGATCAAGCTGGACCGGGTGATCCGGGCCGCCGGGCAGTCGCTGATCTTCAACGGCCGGGGCAGCAGCGTGGTCGACTTCGCGATCGCCCTCAAGGGCATCCGCTCGAACAACGTCGAGCTGATCAAGTTGCCGGGGGAGAACATCGGCACCGGGTCGGCGTACCGGGGGGAGCGGCTGCGGCCCGAGGCCGAGGACTTCTTCACCGCCCTGAAGAAGGAACAGCTCGACGCCTTCCTGCTGGAGCATCCGGACTTCCGGAACAAGACGAAGTAGCGTTTCCCGGGCCGAACGGAACGCTCCTCAGGCGCGGGTGGCGCAGCTTACGCCACCCGCGTTGGGGGCCCGCGACGGGCGCGACTAGACTTTCGGCAATCCGCCGCCGCAGCAAGGAGACAGCGTGGCACAGCAGCTTCACGTCGAGCTCGTAGCCGTCGAGGAGAAGGTCTGGTCCGGCGAGGCCGAGATGGTCGTCGCCCGCACGACCGAGGGTGAGCTGGGTGTGCTGCCGGGGCACGCGCCCCTGCTGGGGCAGCTCGCCGAGCCCGGCCAGGTCCGCATCAAGCTTCCCGGCGGCGAGCAGGTCTCGTACGAGGTGGCCGGTGGCTTCCTCTCGGTGAGCCGCGAGGGCGTCACCGTACTGGCCGAGAGCGCCACTCCGGTTTCCGCCGCGCAGAGCCGCTGAGCCGTCCCGCCGATGGAGATCGTGGAAGGGATCGGAATCGGCGTCGCCGCGGTGCTCGTGGCCCTGTTCGTCCTCTTCCTCCGGCGCGCGCTGGTCACCCGCAGCGGCGGGATCATCCGGCTCAGCGTCCGGGTGACCACCGTGCTCGACGGGCGGGGCTGGTCGCCCGGTTTCGGCCGGTTCGCCGGTGACGAACTCCGGTGGTACCGGATGTTCAGCTTCGCCCTGCGCCCCAAGCGGGTGCTTTCCCGCAAGACGCTGGTCGTGGAACGCCGCCGGCTGCCCGAGGGGCAGGAACGCCTCTCCATGCCCGCCGACTGGGTGATCCTGCGCTGTGCCAGTCGCCACGTGCCGGTGGAGATCGCCATGGCCCGCTCCACCGTCACGGGCTTCCTGTCCTGGCTAGAGGCCGCCCCGCCCGGGGCGGCCTCGCCGCGTCTGGCCCCCCAGGACTGGCCCGCCGCCTGACGCGTCCTGCTCTCCCCGGAAACCCCTCACGAGGCCGGGCACGTCGTCGGGGCTTCTGCCCTTCGTCAGTCTTTGGTTGAGGCGATCAGCTCGACCTCGTACCCCTGGGTGTTGGTGAGGTAGGCCGCGTAGGTGTCCGCGCCGCCGGCGTGGGGATGGCGGTCCGCGAAGAGCAGGGACCAGCCGTGGGCCGGTGCTGCCGCGACCAGCCGATCCACGTCGGCTGGCTGGCCCGCGTGGAATGCCAGGTGGTTCAGGCCGGGGGCGAGCCGATCGTGGTTTCGTCCGGTCATTGCCGGGGACTCCTCCACCACGACATACGTCGGGCCGAGCCGCCAGGACCGGCCGGCGGGCCAGTCCTGGAACGGCTGCCAGCCCAGCTCGCCCAGCAGCCAGCCCCAGCAGCGCACCGCCTCGGCCAGCTCCGGCACCCAGACCTCGACGTGGTGCAGGGTGCCGACGGGGACGGTCAGCGTTGGCCGCCCGGGACCCATAGCACGTCGCCCCCCGGATTCGCCGTTCTTGACAGGATGAAGAGCAGATCGGAGAGCCGGTTGAGATACTTTGCCGGGAGGGTGCTGGTCCGGTCGGGGTCGTGTGCGACCAGCGCCCACGCCGCCCGCTCGGCCCGCCGGGCGATCGTCCGTGCCACGTGCAGCAGCGCCGCTCCCGCGGTGCCGCCGGGGAGGATGAAGGAGTCGAGCTTGCCCAGGCGTGCGTTGAACTCGTCGCACCATCCTTCGAGGCGCTCCACGTACTCCTCGGTGACCCGCAGCGGCGGATACTTCGGGTCCGGCTCCACCGGCGTGGACAGGTCGGCGCCCACGTCGAACATGTCGTTCTGGATCGACCCGAGCACCGCCCGCAGTTCGTCGTCGAGCTGGCCGAGGGCGAGCGCGACGCCGATCGCGGCGTTGCACTCGTCCACGTCCGCGTACGCGGCGATCCGCGGATCGGTCTTCGGCACCTGCTCGTTGTTGCTCAGCCTGGTCATGCCGGCGTCGCCGGCCTTGGTGTAGATGCGCGTGAGGTGGACGGCCATGACGCACAGCCTACGGATACCGGACCTGACGATCCCCGCCCGACCGGCCCCGGCGCGCCCCGCCGGGCTCGGCCCCGGTGACGCCGGCGACCCGGCGGTCAACGACGTCGACGTCATCCGCGTCGCCGGCGACGCCCGCCTCGCCGGAACGGTGCACGTGGTCGGGGCGAAGAACTCGGCCCTCAAGCTGATGGCCGCCGCGCTGCTCGCCCCCGGTCGCAGCGTGATCACCAACGTCCCGCGCATCACCGACATCGCCATCATGGGCGAGGTGCTGCGCCGGCTGGGCTGCGGCGTCCGCTTCGACGCCGACGAGCCGGTCGACCCGATGGTGGCCCGGGGCGGCGTGGCCCGGTCCCGGTCGGTCACCATCGACGTGCCCGAGCGGCCCGGCGCGGAGGCCGACTACGACCTGGTCCGCCGGCTGCGCGCGTCCATCTGCGTGCTGGGCCCGCTGCTGGCCCGCCGGGGGTACGTCAGGGTGGCCCACCCCGGCGGGGACGCCATCGGCTCCCGGGGGCTGGACATGCACATCGCCGGGCTGACCCGGATGGGCGCGGACATCTCCGGCGAGCACGGCTTCGTCATCGCCGCCGCCCCGGACGGCCTGCACGGCGCCGACATCGTCCTCGACTTCCCCAGCGTCGGTGCCACCGAGAACCTGGTGATGGCCGCCGTGCTGGCCCAGGGCACGACGGTGATCGACAACGCGGCCCGGGAGCCGGAGATCGTCGACATCTGCTCGATGCTGATCCGGATGGGCGCGCGCATCGAGGGGGAGGGCACCTCCACCCTGCACATCGACGGGGTGCCCGAGCTGCGGCCGGTGCGGCACGCCACGGTGGGGGACCGGATCGTCGCCGGGACCTGGGCGTTCGCCGCCGCGATGACCCGGGGGGACGTCACCGTCACCGGCATCGACCCGGGCTTCCTGGAGGTCGCGCTGGACAAGCTGGTCTGCGCGGGCGGCCTGGTGGAGACCCGGGGCGACGCCTTCCGGGTACGGATGGCCGACCGGCCCACGTCCGTCGACGTGGTCACCCTGCCCTACCCGGGCTTCGCCACGGACCTGCTGCCGATGGCGATCGGCCTCGCGGCGGTGAGCGACGGCGCATCCCTGATCACCGAGAACATCTTCGACGGCCGGTTCATGTTCGCCAACGAGATGATGCGGCTCGGCGCGGACATCAAGACCGACGGGCACCACGCCGTCGTGCGGGGCCGGGACCGGCTCTCCGGCGCACCCGTACGGGCCACGGACATCCGGGCCGGCGCAGGGCTGATCATCGCCGGGCTCTGCGCGGACGGGGTCACCGAGGTCTCGCACGTGCACCACGTCGACCGTGGCTACCCGGACTTCGTCGCCGACCTGCGGGCGCTCGGCGTGGAGGTCGAGCGGGGCAGCGTACCGGAGGAACCGGCCCTGGAGATCTGAGCGCGCGCGGGCGGTCCCGGCGCGCGCCGCGCGGCCGGTGCCCGCGCCCCGGCCGGCGCAGCGCGTCGGTGCCGGCACCGTGCCCCCGGCGGGTCGGGTGGCCCTCGTCCCAGCCTGTGCACCGCGCGGCCCTGGGCTTAGTCTTCGTTCAGTCTCGCCGCTAGGGTGCTGACAGACACTCAAACAGGCGAGGGAGAAGCAGATGGCGGGTCGACTCGCGGTCGTCGGGGCCGGGCTGATGGGCTCGGGCATCGCCCAGGTGGCGGCGCAGGCAGGCTGGCAGGTGACGCTGCGGGACCTGGACGACGCGGCCACCGGGCGCGGACTGGCCGGCATCCGGAAGTCGCTGGAGAAGTTCGCCGAGAAGGGCAAGATCGAGCCGGGCGAGGTGGACGCCGCGCTGGGCCGGATCACCCCGACGACGGACCTGGAGGCGGTGGCCGACGCGGACATCGTCGTCGAGGCGGTCTTCGAGCGGCTGGAGATCAAGCAGGAGGTCTTCCGGGCCCTGGACAAGCTCTGCAGGGCCGACGCGGTGCTCGCCACCAACACCTCGGCCATCCCGGTCACCCAGATCGCCGCCGTCACCGAGCGCCCCGAGTCGGTCGTCGGCACGCACTTCTTCTCGCCGGTGCCGATGATGAAGCTGTGCGAGCTGGTCCGGGGCTACAAGACCAGCGACGAGACCCTGGCCACCGCGAGGGCGTTCGCCGAGGAGATCGGCAAGACCGTCGTCGTGGTGAACCGGGACATCGCCGGCTTCGTCACCACCCGGCTGATCGCCGCGCTGGTCGTCGAGGCCGTCAAGCTGGTCGAGTCCGGCGTGGTGTCGGCCGAGGACCTGGACACCGCCTGCAAGCTCGGCTTCGGCCACGCGATGGGGCCGCTGGCGACCACCGACCTGACCGGCGTCGACGTGCTCATGCACGCCTCGAAGAACATCTACACCGACACGGCCGACGAGAAGTTCTTCCCGCCGGAGCTGCTCCAGCGGATGGTCACCGCCGGCGACCTGGGCCGCAAGACGGGCAAGGGCTTCTACACGTACTGACGGGGTTGGGCGTGGCCCGCAGGTGCGCTCGCCTGCGGGCCGGCCCCCTGATGGGGCGGCGTCACGGGCCGGCGAGGGCGGCGCCGAGCAGAGCGAAGGCGTCCGGGACGACGCGCCCCCAGTAGGTGAAGTCGTGCCGGCCGTCGGCGTACTCGGCCCGGACCGGGGGCTCGGGCAGGGCGCGGGCCAGCGCCTGCACCTCGTCCAGCAGCCCGTCCTGCCGGCCGCACCAGAGCCCGACCGGGGTGCCGCGCAGCCGGGCCACGCCGGTGAAGACGGCGTCCCCGGCGCGTACGGCGGGGGAGAACGCGGCCACCGCGCGCAGCCAGCCGGGGAAGGTCTCGGCGAGCAGCAGCGACCCGAAGCCGCCCATCGACCAGCCCCAGGCGGCGACCCGGCCGGTGTCGAAGCCACGCTCGGCGCACCAGGCCGGCACCTCCTCGCGCACCATCCGCTGCGGGTCGTCGGCTCCCGCCGGCCGCCAGGAGAGCCGGCCGCCGGTCGCCCCGGCGAGGACGAACGGCGGCGCGCCCCGGCGCACGGCGTCGGTGAGGAACCGGGCGAGACCGAAGCGCGCGTAGTCGCGCGGGGTGGCCGACGCGCCGTGCAACACCAGGCAGACCGGCAGCCCCCGCCCGTCGCCGTGGCCGGCGGGCACGGCCGTCCAGAAGTCGACGGTACGGCCCCGGGCCGCCGACTCCCGCCGCAGCAGCCGCTCGTCGCCGGGCGGGGCGTCCGGCAGCTCAGGGGCCGGCCCCTGACGGGGGCGGATCGCCTCCCGGGCCGCCACGGCACCGCCCACGGCGAGCACCGCCGCGCCGGTTGCGGCCAGCAGCACCCCGCGCCGGCTCAGTCGCGCCACCACCGGCACAGTCTCCCAGCCCCGCCCCGCATCGGCTGCCCCGCGCCCGCGCCCGCGCGGGTCGGCGGTGAGAGGGGTGCCCCTCTCTACCGAATGCGTTAACAGGGGGCCCTTCCTTGCACCGCCTCAGCCGTCGCGCTTCGTCGTCCAGCGGAAGGTGGTCAGGCACAGGACCAGGCCGATCACGCACCACAGGCCCAGCACGAGGGCGACCCGGCCCAGCTCGAACGATCCGCCCGGTTCCTGCGCGCCGAAGCCGTCCGGCAGGAAGACCGAGCGCAGGCCCTGGCACATCCACTTCAGCGGGAACAGCGCCGCCACCTGCTGCATCCAGGTCGGCAGGTTGGTGAAGACGAAGAAGACGCCGGAGATGAACTGGAGGACGAGGGCGACCGGGGTGACCACGGCCGAGCCGCTGCGCGCCGTGCGGGCCAGCGACGAGATGGCGATGCCGCACAGGGTGCACGCGGTGACCCCGAGGACGGAGACCCACCCGAAGGTGAGCCACCTGCCGGCCGTCCCGGGCAGCTCCAGGTCGAACAGGGCGACCGAGACGGCGAGCAGCAGGGCGGTCTCGGCGACGCCGACCGCCACCACCATGATCACCTTGCCGGCGAACCAGACCCACTTCGGCATCGGCGTGCCCCGGTAGCGCTTGAGCACCCCCCGGTCCCGCTCGATCGGGATCCAGATGCCCAGGTTCTGGAAGCTGACCGTCATCAGGCCGGTCGCGATCATGCCGGTGATGAAGTACTGCGTGTAGCTCACCCCGGGGGCGATCTCGTCGCTGAAGATCGCCGCGAAGATGAGGATCATGATGATCGGGAAGCCCATCGTGAACACGACGGACTCCCGGCTGCGCAGGAACTGGGTGATCTCCAGCCGGCCCTGCCGCAGGGCGAGCACGCCCGCGCCAGGCCGGCGGGCCGGCGCGGCGGCGGTGGCCGGGGCCGCCGGCTTCGTCGTGGTCGTCATCGGTGTCCGATCATGGTCAGGTAGACGTCTTCCAGGGTCGGCCGGGTCACCGTGAGGCCGGGGACCTCGCCGCCGTGGCGCGCGGCCAGCTCGGCGACCAGGGCCGTCGGCGTCGCGCTCTGCGCGCTCTCCAGCACCCCCTCGGGGGTACGCCAGGAGACCGTCGCCAGGGACTCCTGGCGGTTGCCCAGCAGCTTCGGCGGGGCCACCTCGATCACCCGCCCGGCGGCGATCACCCCGACCCGGTCGGCGAGCGCCTCGGCCTCGTCGAGGTAGTGGGTGGTCAGCACGATCGTGGTGCCGGCGGCGGCCAGGTCCCGGATCAGCTCCCAGAACTCGCGCCGCGCCTCCGGGTCGAAGCCGGTGGTCGGCTCGTCGAGGAAGAGCAGCTCGGGGCGGCCGATGATGCCCAGCGCCACGTCGAGGCGGCGCTTCTGCCCGCCGGAGAGGGTGTGCGTGCGGGCCTTCGCCTTCGCGCCGAGGCCGACCCGTTCGACCACCTTCGCCGGGTCGTCGGCGTCGGGATAGAAGCCCGAGAAGTGCCGGACCACCTCGCCGACGGTCAGCTCGTCGAACTCGCCGGTGCCCTGGAGCACGATGCCGACCCGGGAGCGCCAGTGCGGGTCGGGGGACGCCGGGTCGCTGCCCAGCACCCGTACCTCGCCGGAGTCGCGCCGCCGGTAGCCCTCCAGGATCTCCACCGTGGTGGTCTTGCCCGCCCCGTTCGGGCCGAGCAGCGCGAACACCTCGCCCCGCCGGACGTCGAGGTCCACGCCCGCCACCGCGACGTTGTCGCCGTACGCCTTGCGCAGCCCCCGGACGGAGATCGCCAGCTCGTCATCCATGCCGTCAAGTGTGCGACCTGGGCGGGGCCGATGCGGAGGCGGGGCTGTGTGGTTTTGCACAGCCCGATGTACTGAACGGTAACTTAAACTCCGGAAATGGACGAGAAGGCCCCCGCCGGCCGGCTGCCCGAGCGCGACCGCCCCTGGGTGATGCGCACCTACGCCGGCCACTCCTCGGCCGCCGCGAGCAACGCCCTGTTCCGCCGCAACCTGGCCAAGGGGCAGACCGGCCTGTCGGTCGCCTTCGACCTGCCCACCCAGACCGGGTACGACCCCGACCACGAGTTGGCGGCCGGCGAGGTCGGCCGGGTCGGGGTGCCCGTGGCCCACCTCGGCGACATGCGGGCCCTCTTCGACGGCATCCCGCTGGCCGACATGAACACGTCCATGACGATCAACGCGCCGGCCATGTGGCTGCTCGCCCTCTACGGCACGGTCGCCGCCGAGCAGGGGGCGGAGCTGGCCCGCTGCGCCGGCACCACGCAGAACGACATCATCAAGGAGTACCTCTCCCGGGGGACGTACATCTTCCCGCCGGCGGCGTCGCTGCGGCTCACCGCCGACCTCGTCGCGTACACGCTGCTCCGGATGCCCCGGTGGAACCCGGTGAACGTCTGCTCGTACCACCTCCAGGAGGCCGGGGCGACGCCCGTGCAGGAGGTCGGCTTCGCCCTCGCCACCGCCGTCGCCGTCCTCGACGCGGTGCGCGACTGCGGCCAGGTGCCGCCCGGGCGGATGGGTGACGTCGTCGCCCGGATCTCGTTCTTCGTCAACGCCGGGGTGCGGTTCGTCGAGGAGACCGCCAAGATGCGCGCGTTCGGCGTGCTCTGGGACGAGATCGCCCGCGACCGGTACGGCGTGACCGACCCCAGGCAGCGCCGCTTCCGGTACGGGGTGCAGGTCAACTCGCTCGGGCTGACCGAGGCCCAACCGGAGAACAACATCCAGCGCATCGTGCTGGAGATGCTCGGCGTCACCCTGTCCCGGGACGCCCGCGCCCGCGCCGTGCAGCTCCCGGCCTGGAACGAGGCGCTGGGCCTGCCCCGCCCCTTCGACCAGCAGTGGTCGCTGCGCATGCAGCAGGTCCTCGCGTACGAGTCGGACCTGCTGGAATATCCCGACCTGTTCGCCGGCTCGCACGTGATGACCGCGCTGGTCGACGGGATCGTCACCGGGGCGCGGGCCGAACTGGAGAAGGTGCTGGAGATGGGCGGCGTGGTGGCCGCCGTCGAGTCCGGGTACCTCAAGAGCGCGCTGGTCGCCTCGCTGGCCGAACGCCGCCGCCGGCTGGAGTCCGGCGCGGACACGGTGGTGGGCGTCAACCGGTTCACCGAGACCGAGCCGTCGCCGCTGACCGTGGCCGGCGCCGGGTCGATCGAGCAGGTCGACCCGGCGGT
The DNA here is from genome assembly GCF_900091595.1 of Micromonospora haikouensis. Taxonomy (GTDB): domain Bacteria; phylum Actinomycetota; class Actinomycetes; order Mycobacteriales; family Micromonosporaceae; genus Micromonospora; species Micromonospora haikouensis. The sequence continues at coordinate 2,887 of NZ_FMCW01000005.1, read as the reverse complement.
GGAGGCGGCGGCCGTGGCCGCCGTACGCGAATGGCGGGCCGGACGCGACGGCGCGGCGGTCGACGCGGCACTGGAGCGGCTACGCGCGGACGCCGCGACCACCGCGAACCTGATGCCGGCGACCCTGGAGTGCGTGCGGGCCGGGGTGACCACCGGCGAGTGGGCCGGCGCGTTGCGGCGGGTCTTCGGCGAGTACCGGGCGCCGACCGGCCTGGCCGGTGGTGCCGGGGCGGGCGGCGACGCGACCCTGGCCGCCGTGCGGCAGCGCGTCGCCGCGACCGCCCGGGAGCTGGGCAGTGGCCGGCTGCGGCTGCTGGTCGGCAAGCCCGGCCTGGACGGGCACTCCAACGGGGCCGAGCAGATCGCCGTGCGCGCCCGCGACGCCGGCTTCGAGGTGATCTATCAGGGGATCCGGCTGACCGCCGGCCAGATCGTCGCCGCCGCCGTGGAGGAGGACGTCGACCTCGTCGGCCTGTCGGTGCTCTCCGGCTCGCACCTGGCCGTCGTGCCGGCTGTGCTGGACGGCCTGCGCGCCGCCGGCCGGGGCGACCTGCCGGTGGTGGTCGGCGGCATCATCCCGGCCGGCGACGCCGACGCGCTGCGGGCGGCGGGCGTCGCCCGGGTCTTCACGCCGAAGGACTTCGCCCTCACCGGCATCGTCGACGACCTGGTGACGGTGGTCCGCCACGCCAACGGCTTGGGGTAAGGAAGGTTTCCCTGTTAACGCATTCCGTTGTACAGGGGGCCCCTGTTAACACCTGGCGCGGCGGCCGCCGCCGCGGACCAGTTACCGGAAGGCGGTCAGCGGCTGGCGTAGGTCATGCAGTCGGCCATGTCGTTGTCCGGCCCGACGCGGATCGCCGGGGCATGACACTCCAGGTCGGCGTTGTGCCGGCAGTCCGAGCGCTGACAGGCGCCGACCTGGGCGATCATCGTGTCGATGCCGCCCCGGACGGGCATCTCGACGAACGTGTGGCAGTGCGCGTGATCGGTGCTGCCGATCGTGATGGCGAACGCGTGGCAGTCGCCGGTGTGGTTGTAGGCGCAGGCCGCGACCACGCATTCCTGGACGCGGGGCATCTCCATCGCCGTAGTCATGACGACCTCCTCTGGGTTCTCGAATCTCCTCCCATATTAGGTTTTTGTCGGTTTTATTGTCGGCGATCGGCCATCCCCGGTCGGTCGGCATCCGGGTTTGGCCGGCATCCCCGGTCGGTCGGCGTCCCCGCTTGGTTGGCATCCCGGTCGGCCGGCGTCCCCGGTCGGGCGGCAGGGATCGGGCTGCCGGTCGTGATCGGGCACCGGGTCACCCGAGCGGTCTCGCCCCCAGCACCTCGGAGAGCGGGGCCGGCCGCAGGCCCAGCTCGGCGAGTCCGGCCAGGATGCGCGGCAGCGCCTCGTCGGTCATCGGGGCGTTCGCCTCGGTGACGTGCAGGACGACGACCGAGCCGGGGCGTACCCGGGACAGCACCGCGTCGACGACCGGCCGCCAGGACTTCGCGAACGGGTCGCCGCTGATGACGTCCCCGTCCACCACGGTCACGCCCAGCGGGGCGAGCTCGGTCAGCGCGGCGCGGTCGTGGCACAGCCCGGGGAAGCGGAAGTAACGGGTCTGCCTGCCGCCGTACGGGGCGATCACGTCGAACGTCCGGGCCACGTCGGCGGCCATCCGCTGCCGGGGGATCGCCGGCAGCTGATAGCAGTCGGTGGTGAAGGCGAGATGGCCGTACGTGTGGTTGGCCAGCTCGAAGCGGGGATTGGCGGCCAAGCGGCGGGTCACCCCGGGATACTCCTCGACCCACTTGCCGGTCAGGAAGAAGGTGGCCGGCACCCGCTCCCGTTCCAGCAGGTCGATGATCGCCAGGTTCGCGTACGACCGCACCGCCCCGCTGCGCAGTTGATACCGCATGGCGTCCGTCATGTCCGCGTCGAAGGTCAGCGCCACCAGGTCACCGGTGCGGGGTCCGTGGTCGACCACCGGGGGCCGTCGGTCGGTGCGGCTCGCGCCGGGGAGGGCCGTGGTCGGGGGCCCCGCGCTGGGCTCGTCGGTCCGTCCGCCCTGGCCGGGCCGTGACGGTGCCCCGGGTCGCCCGGATGCGGATGCCGGCGAGGTCGGGCGGTTCGTCCCCTGCTGCGTTCCATCCTCCCCGCTGGCGGGCGGCGTCACGGCCGTGGGCACCCGTCCGATTGCGGCGCGGCCGGGCGCGTCCGACGGCGCGGGCGCGACGAGAAGGACGGCGACGCCCGCCAGGGCGGCGACCGTCGCGATCAGGGGTACGCGAGAGTTCTTTGCGGGCACCGGGAGATGATCTCTTGGCGGGTGCCGGCCCGGCTGCCCCGCCCCACGCGGGATCTCCCGGCGGGATGCCGGGAAGATGGCGGTATCCCGCGTCGTTGATACCCCCATCTGCCCGACATCCCGTCACCCCTCCGCCGGAATGGGCGGATTGTCCGACCCGGTGGGGTGGCGTGGGGCGGGGTCGAGCCGGGGTCGGGGTGGTGACGGGCGGCACCCTGCGGCCGGAATCCCGGCCGGGGCGGGGGCGTTACACCTGACGGACGACCGCAGCAGCACCCCGGATCCCCCCGGATCTGGCAGGACCAGCCCCCGCCACCCGAGTCATCCCCCCGGGAATGGGGGCCGGTCGCCGGTCGTTACACCTGGACCCGGCGCCGCAAGGCAGCCGCACCCCCTCCTCTTCTTCCCCCGTTGTTCGTTGTTCGGGCGCCTCGACGTGGTGCTCGCACACCCCCCGCCATCCCCCTCCGGCGGATGTGGGACGTGTGCCGACCCCCGGATAGGAGACACCCCCATGAACACGACCATCCTGCGTAAGAGCGTCCTCGGCATCGCCGGACTCGCGTTCGCCGGTGGCCTCGCCGCCGG
>NZ_FMCW01000060.1 GCF_900091595.1 Micromonospora haikouensis | reverse complement strand
CGACGGTGAGGAGGCGGAGCAGTGGTACCGGCGGGCGGCCGACGCCGGCCACACCGAGGCGATGAACAACCTGGGTGTCCTGCTCTACGGGCGTGATGACGGAGAGCAGCCCAGGAGGTAGCACCACCCGTGCCACTACCCGAGCGAAATGTCATTCCTCGAATGTCGGGTCTCAAGAACAACGCCAGCCCTGTTCGCGGCACCGTACGAACGCCCGAGAACTTGGATCTCATCACGTTCTTGACCAGCGTTGGGGTTGTTTGGTCCGGCGGGCCGTGTCCGGTCAGGGTGACGTCCCGGCGTGCTCGCGTCGGCGCAGCGGCGGTGCCAGGTCGTCATTCGGTGGTTGCTGCCCGACCTGCCGGCGGCTCTCCCGGCCACCGGCCAGCGATGTCACGCTGCGGATTCAGGCAGGTAGCCGTGGCCGATGAACAACCGGATGAAGTAGCGGCGCAGCATCGGCAGAGACTGTTCCTGAGACTGGAACTCCGCGCCGCCGAAGCGCACGACCTCGTAACCGGCCAGGTGGAGTTCCCGATCTGCGGCGACCATCTCGGCGTAGCGACGAGGGCTTGCCCGCCCGTCGTCGTCGGCGTAGTGCTGCTTGCCGTCGCACTCGATGACGAGCCGCCAACGGCTGCGCATCAGCAGCAGGAAGTCCATCCGCTGGCGTGGTAGTGGTCCCGGCTCACGCCGCTGGGCCCGGGTGTAGGGGTCGTAGTGCAGGTAGACCTGTGGAATCAGCGCCGGCAGGTCAAAGCCGTGGTCGCTGAGCAGCTCGCCGTATGCGCGGAACACCTGCCGCTCCGGGCCGGGTGGGTCCGAGGGCTTGCGGTCGCGGTCCAGCGAGCGCCGCAGACGCAGGTACAACTGCCGACCGGCCTCCTGTTCGCTGGTCCCGGGCTCAGCGTGGGTTTCGGTCCACCAGGTGACCAGTTGCCGCCAGCTCAACCCGCTGGGGTCCAAGCCGCGGTCGTAAACGAGGCAGAACTCGCCGTTCTTGCTGATTTCGATGGTGTTGCTCACCGCGTCGGTCAGCACCAATTCCGGTTTGGGACCGTCCGCGGCGAAGATCAGGTTCTTGAACGGCGAGTCGACTCCGGTACGCCGGCCAGCATGCACCTGGAGCAGCCCCCACAGCCGGGGGCGGTAATGCTGCTCGACAACACGTGAGCCGAGCTGACACAGCTGGTCCAGGGTGTAGTCGCTGGTCCGGCTGCGTACGTACGCACGCTTGCTGGCCATGGCCTCGTCGACGTCGCCATCGTCGAGTCCCAACGCCCGGCAGACGTCTGGGAGCTTGGTGGCACTGACCTGCCACAACGTCTCGGCGATCTCGTCGCGCAACTGCATCGCGTCCGTGCCGCTGCCCAGGTCATTGCGGGCGAAGGGGTCGGCGAGCACGGGTGCGACGCTCACCTGGTGATTGTCGCCGTTCCCCCACTTCCGGACCCGATCGAACTGCTTTGCGATCACCTGCAGATCCGCCGGCCGAAACAGCCCGACGAACGCGGGATGCACGCGCAGCACCACGGGAACGGGCGCGGGCTCCCAGGGCAGCGATTGCCCGATCTCTGCCTGCTCGGCCAGTGACAGCAGCCGCGCCGCGTGCTGGTTCCCGGCCTGGACCAGCATCTGCGACACGGTGGCCAACTCCTGGCTCGTCTTGCTATCCACCGTGTCGTCCCTCGGGCACGAGTGTCACTGTAGGCGAAGACACCGACACGGGCCTGGTGCCTGCGTCCCGGTCATGAGTGGTACCGCTGGTGCAGGCGGTCGAAGAACATGCTGAGCATGTGCTGGGCGGCGTTGTCGTCGACGAGCTCGGCGCCGCCGAACCGGTACACCTCGTACCCCTTCAGGCGAAGGTCGCGATCTGCGCGCAACATGTCGGCGTACTGGCGCGGGTTGGCGCGGCCGTCGTCGTCGGCGTAGTGCTGCTTGCCGTCGCATTCGATGACCACGCGGGCCCGGTGAGGCAGGAGCAGCAGGAAGTCCATGCGTTGACGTGGGAGCGGGCCGGGTGCCCGTCGCTCGGACGCGGTGTATGGGTCGTAGTGCAGGTAGACCTGCGGGATCAGAGCTGGGATGCCGGAGCCGAGCCGGACGTAGCGCTCGGCGTAGGTGCGCAGGATGCGCCGCTCGGCGTCGTTGTCGCCGAGCGACTGGTCCAGCCTGCGATAGAGGCTGCGTGAGATGTCCCGCTCCGGCTCGCCGGTCATTCCCTGTCGATCGGCCCACCAGGCGGTTAGCTCGGCCCAGGTCAGGCCGTGTGCGCCCAACGGCCGGTCGTACACCAGGCAGTTGTCAGCGTTGCGTACGAAGTGCAGGTCGTTGTTGACCGCGTCGTCCAGCACGATCTCCGGCTTGGGCCCGAGCGCGGCGAAGATGAGGTTCTTCATGGAGCCGCGCACGCCGGAGCCGATCAGGCGGTAATCGAAGATCGGAGCGCCGCTGATGGCATCGACCTGGATGATCTCGTAGCCGTCGTGGATCAGCACCTCGTTGAGGAAGTCCCGAAGCTGTTCGACCTCGGCAAGGTTGGTGCGGACCTCGGGGTGCAGCATCTCGACGAGGAAGGCCAGCAGTGCGTCGTCGTTGTCCGCCAGCCCGAACCGGTCATCCCTGAAGATCCAGTCGTCGGGCCAGTCGAGCGGGTTGAGCACACGGTGCTGAAAGATGTCCCGACCGGCGGTGTCGTAGCGTGGGTCGATGCTCGGCATCTGCTCCAGCGGGTAAAGCCGGGCCAGGAAGTCTGGCTCGTCGAGGTCGCCGCTCCAGTGTGCCGTGGGCATAGCGGCGAACCCCTCGACGAGGCGGCGGCGGGTGACGTGGGTGATCCGGCCCGTCGCGGTCGCGCGCTGTATCGGCGAGGACATCATCGGGCCCGGAGTGTACTGATAGCCCCCGACGAACGGCCCTCACTTCGGTAGGAGGTGTTCAGGTGAACCACTGCCTCCACTGGTCCTCGGCGGTGGGGTTGTTCAGGACTCGGTCGATGGTGGGCACGGCCGGCTGCTCCAGCACGTCGTCCAGGATGGTGAAGCGCGTCGGCATCACCTCGTTTTTCTTCCAGCGGCTGCCGTAGTCGGTGATTGTGCCGGTCAGCGGGTCGCGCTCCGTATCGAGGCGGCGATCCACCACGCCGAAGCGATGCAGCGCACGGGCGCTGCGCCAGGTGTTGTCCTTGAACCCGAACTGACGGGGGCGGTGCTCCTGCACCACGAACACGCCGCTGCCGGTGTTGTGCGCGATCGGGAAGGCTGCGCGTCGGGCCGAGAGGGCGAGGAACACGGCGATCTCGGTGTTGGTCAGCGCGAACACCCACAGGCTCGTGAAGAAGTGACGCGAGACGTACACGCCTTCCGTCGGCACGGTGTATTTGGGCCGGCTGACCGGGGTGCTGGCCTCGGACAGCGGCGTGATCCGGTTGAGGTCCCGCCGGCCGGGGCGGCTCTTGTCCGGGCCGATGTCCACCAGGTGCTGCTTGTCGAGCACCCGCAGCGCTTCCTTGATCTGCCGTCCCCGCAGCGCACCGGCTTCCCGGTAGTCGGAGCTGGTGTCGGAGAGCACCACCTTCTGCCAGCTCTTGATCGGCGCGTTCGCCTCCACGTCCTCGAACGTGCGGTCGACGCGGGCCCGCTCCCCGGGACCGTACTGACACTGGGCGTCGAAGAGCATGAGCAACTCCAGGCGAAGCGGTAGCCCTCTGGTCGGGACCAGGCGAGCAAGGGCCGGCCCGTGATCGGCGCCGGGCTTCTGCCGCACGAAGTCCGGCCGGATCAAGATCCACTCAGGGCGACGCCCCGGGGTTTTGCCGTCGCGATTGCCGCCGTACTTCCAGAGGTGCTCCAGGTTTTGCCGGACCTCCTCGTGCAGCGGGGTGCTTCCCTCGGGCCCGTCGCAGGCGCTGAGCAGCGCGTTATTGATGGCCGCCCGGGGCGGCCGGGTCGCCCTAGCGCGACCCGGCGGCACCGGCGAGACGGCGCTCACCGCCCACCCCGCAGCGCACCGACGAACCGGGTGAGCTGGGTGAGGACGTCGATGCAGTGGCGGCGAGTCCGCGGGTGGCGGGCGGCCAGCGCCAGGACCGCCACCAGGACGACGCCAAGCGACACCACCGCCGTGGGGAGGGCGATCAGCAGGAGGGCAGCCGCCCATCCGTGCTGGTCATTGAGGCCGAGCATGTGTCATTCTCCGATCGGTACGGGCTCCCGTCCGCCGTCCAACTTCCTACGGTCGATGGCGGGCGGGAGGCCCCTCTCCGGGCTGCCAGTCAGCAGCGCCAGGTGCAAGAGTGACGGCTCCCGCCCGGGTTGTCTCGTAGCCGATCTTGAATGCCGTGTGCCCGCTGACCACGCCAGAACTTCGAGGAACGCCATTGACCTTGTGGTGTGGTCAGCGGGTAGAGGCGAACAGGCACACAGCTTTTTGTGATCATCCCGGGGCTGGCCGGCCAACAGCCGGCCCCGAGCCCGGATCACGCAGTCACACTGGCCCAGGTTGCCCGCAGAGAGCGTTTCGCCGCCGAGTAGGCGATGTCGACGCCGAGCACCCCTCGGTGGCCGGCACGGAGCGGCCTACGTGACGCTGGACTTCGGGCCGGCGCCCCGGTCACTGATTCGGCATGTAGTTGATCGCCAGGCCCTCGCCGTAGCGATGCCCTTCTCCGGTCAGGATCTGCGCCCCGTGCTCCAGCGACGCCAGCACCGTAGTGGCCAGGTCGACCCGACTGGTCACCCCCAGCCAGTACGACAGCTCCAACCAGTCCTCGCCCCAGGTGGGCAGCACCGCGCAGGCATCCATCGCCAGCAGCGCGTGAAGGTCTTGTCGGTCCTTCGGATCGGTCACCAGCTTCAGGGCTTCGGCCACGGTGACGGCGGTAGCGCCGAAGCGCAGCCGGTCGGTGACGACCTCGCCTACCGGCTCCACGGCGTGAATCGAGCCCGCAACGTACGCCAGCAGCGCTGAGCGGTCCAACACGAGCGTAACCGGGGGCAGCTCCTCCTCGGGGCTCACGCCGCCGACGCCGACTGGTCCCCGCCGGCCTGCTCCTGCTCCAGGTGCTGGCGGACCCGCTCGCGGACCGCCGCGAACCGCTCCGCAGGCCACTCGGCCTGCACCGCGTACCGACGGGCGCGGGCGGCGGCCATGCCCTCCGAGGTCAGCGCTACCCCGCGGCGAGCCTGCTCGTCACGGAACTGCTCCCACGCCCGCTGGGCACGCACGGCGCCGGTCACGTAGGCGCTCGCCTTGCCCGGGCCCTGCTGCTCCAGGGTCTCGGCTACGTCCTGCGGGACGGAGATCGACAGCTTCTTCACCGTGGTCATACCGTTCAGCGTACTCCGGTAGCAACCTCCTGGTGGCTGTGACACGGGAGTAAGTTCGCAGCTCCCGCCCTGCGTGGAGGGTGACGATCCGGAACAACCAGGACGTCGGGGCCGACCGCGGTGGCCACGGGCGCGGGCCGTGTTGAATGGCGGGATGCTCGTCAACCCCCTGCCCGGCACCGAGCGCACGGTGCTCGACTCCGCCCTCGACTACCTGCTCAACAGGCTGCACACCGTCAACGGAGGCGGCGGCGGGACAGTGGCCATCGAGCGGGCCTTCGCGTACATCGAGTGGGTGCACGAGGCACGCCGACGGCTCTACAACCTGATCCGGCCCGCCGAGCTGGAGCAGCTGCTCGGGCTGCGCAGCTACGAGACCATCCTCGCGGCCACCGTCCCGTTCGGGAGCCCGGGAGGCGAGCGGGTCCTCAACGGCTTGATCTCCACCGAACTCACCGAGCGCGTCACCGTCTTCGAGCAGGCGATCCGCAACCTCAAGGAGCGCGTCGACCAGCTCTACCGCGCCGGCATCCTGGTCGTGCTCGACACCAACGTCTATCTGCACTACCCGCAGGAGCTGCACGAGATCGACCTTCGGCAGGACCTCGGGCTGCGCGAAGAACCGATCCACATCCTGGTGCCGATGGCCGTCGTCGACGAGTTGGACGGCAAGAAGCAGCACCAGAACAAGGACACTCGGCGCCGGGCCCGGATGGTCACCGCCAAGATCGAACAAGTGGTCCGGGACGGCGGCCGGCTCCGCGAGCAAGACTACTCACCGCTGGACAGTGGTGGCATTCCGCGTGGCGAGATCACCCTGGACGTCGTCTTCGATCCGCCAGGACACACCCGGCTGTCGATCACCGATGACGAGATCGTCGACCGCGCCGCGACCCTCCAGACCCTGGCTGGTCGCCGTGTCCGCCTGCTCACCTACGACACCGGCATGGCCATGCGAGGACGCAACGCCGGCCTGACGGTGCACAAGCTCCAGCACTCCAGGACCGACGACGGGAAGTAGCTGGGCGCGGCTCCCGCCGGCCCTCTACCGGCCCGGCGCCTCGGCGGTCACACCCGCCGAGGGGGACCGCGGTGGTGCCGGTGGCGCCTCAGCCGGCCGGCCCGCAGACGTGGCGTCGGCGACAGCGGTCGCGGTCGACTGGGGGAATGCCTGGGCCGCGAGCTTCGCCCCGTGCACGTTCCGATCGACGGGTGCGGCGCCCGCATGACCGGTCTCCGGTCGGTCCCCGGGACCGCTTTTCTCCCTGCCGCCGCCCGTCTCCCGCCACTCACCGTCCAGGGTGACGGGAGAGCGCTCCCCGTCGCCCTCGACGTTGCCGTCAGCCCGCGGCGTTGCGGCTCCCTGCTCGGTGGCGTAGTCGTCGACCACCCGGAACGCGTACGCGGCGGGCGTGTGGGCCCGGTCGACGAAGCCTGGCACCTGCCGCAGAAGGTCGCGCACATCGTGCCCGGCGCGCTCCAGTTGGTCGAGTTTGTAGGCCAGCGCCGGCCACGCCGCCGAGGCGATGACCCGCTCCGCCCGGTCGGGGGACCACACTTCCCGTACGTGTACCGCCATCGCCTCCTGGCGCTCCTGGGCGGTACGGCGCCGCTCGCCGGCGTCATCATGCCGGGCCTCCGACGGCCGGGCGTCCGCCGGTCGGTCGACGTCGTCCATGGCGGCGCGGTCGAGCTGGTCGGACAGCCATGCCTCGTCCCCCGGCCGGGCGCCGGTCTGCGGGTCGACGTGGACGCCGCGTTCGGCGAGACGCACCACGATGACCCGCTGGGCGGCCTGGGCGCGCGGGTCGACGGCCGCCCACTCGGTGCTGGCCCGCCAGGCCCGGGCGATGTCCTCGGCCGACGCCTGCCGCCACCACGACGGCCGGGTAGCCGGCCGCCACACGGTCGCGCCGGCCTGCTGGGCTGCCCGCACCTGGGCGCGGATGCGGCGGGCCTGCTCCTCGCTGGCCCGGGCGGAACGTTGCAGCTGGGCGATGCGGATCTCGATGGCCGCCTGCGCGAGCTGGCCGGCGGCCTGGATCGCGGCGGTGACCGCCGCGGTGGTGCGCTGGTGGATCTCGGCCATCTCGTTGTCGGGCACTAGCTCGTCCTCCTCAACGCTGCGGATCGCGCTCGACCGTGGGGTCGACGCGAGGCCGGACCGGGCCCGGCACGGTGTGGACCGGCCGCTGCGGCGGCCCGCCCTGGGTCGGCATGTGCCCCTGGTCTACGAGCGGGGCGCCGGACTGGAGCAGGGGCATCAGGTGCGCGGCGGCAGCAGCAGCGGCACCGGCGGCGTGGGCTTGTTGCTGCGCGGCGCGCAGCTCCGCCAGCGCCACGACCAGGCGGGCCGCCTGGACGACCACGGAGAGCAGGACGGCCGCCTCACCGCCGTCGCGGGCGTGTCCGGCGACCAGCAGCGCGTCCGCCACGCGACCCAACTCCCGGGCCACCGACGACGCCGGCGGCGCCGGCGCACGACGCGGTGGCGCCGCCGCCCGAGCCAGGGCGTCAGCGGCCCGGCTCATCGGGCCCTGCCCCGACGGTTCGGTAGCCGCCGCCACCCGGGCCAGCAGCTCGGCGCTGGCCCGCGCCACCGCCGGCCACTGCGGCGAGTCGGGCGCCACCCCGGCCAGCCGGCCACTGATCGCCTCCAGCGCGGCGGCCGACGATCGCCACACCGCCATCCGATCCTCGCCACGCAGGTTCGATTCCGCGGAATCCGCCGCCTTCCACTGGCCGACCAGGGGCCGCTCGGCCTCGGGCCACCGCTTGCGGACCTGGGGCAGGCTGAGATCGCCGTCCAGGCTGCGCCCGGCGTACCAGGACGGCGTGCCCACCCCGGTCGGCCGCAGTGCGACGGCATACCCAACCACCTGGTTCGGGTCCTTCGCCGAGGTCCGCGGGGCGACCAGCAACCCCGCGCCCTTCATCCGTGCGACCCACTCGGTCTCACTCCGGGCGCCGGCCAGCGCCGCCCGGACCTGGCGGCGCAGCAGTTCGCGGTCCGGCGCCTGGCCGCTACGCCGGGCACGGTCGACCTCCGGTCGGTTCAGCTCCGGGCGCTTCGTCGCCCCACTCCGGCCAGGCGTCCACTTGCCGAGCCCGAACTCGTCCTCCAGGAGATCGGCCACCTGCTGGCTGCGCCGCTTGTCCTGCCGCAGCCACACCGGCGCCCCGTCCTCGGTGGCCAGGGTGACGACCAGGTGCACGTGATCGTTGCCCTTGGTCGACAGGCCGTGCCGCACCGCGATCCACCGGCACCCGGCCCGCTCCACGTCGCCGTTGAACCCCATCTCGACCACGAACCGGCCCGCGATCCGCGACCAGGTCGCGTCGTCGAGCTGCCCCTCCTGCGCGGGCAGGCTCAGCGAGCACTGCCACACGTACTGCTGCACCCCGCGCTCGCCGGCGGCGATCTGCGGCGCGTCCAGCCGGGCCGCCAACTCCTCCAGCGACCATCCGCCACCCTCACGCTCGCGGCGATTGGGGGCGAGCAGCGCCACGTCGTCGTACCCGGCAACCAGGTGCGGGTCGACGTGTTCCTCGGCCTTCCCCGGCCCCCACAGGTACTCCAGCAGACCGCGTACTCGGCTGCCGTAGGTCACCTTCGGGATCATCGGCGGCCCGTCTGCGCGGCGGCGATCGCAGTCACCAACTCGTCGGCGCGCGCCGCAACCCGGGCGAGGTACGCAGCCGCAGCGGCCAGGTCCCCGCCCGGCTCGCTCGTGGAGTGCAGCCGCGCTACGGCCTGATTCAGGTTGTGCGCTGCACCCCGCACCTGCCGGTGTACGCCCATCAGCTCGACCAGCAAGGGCCCCGTCTCCGCAGCGCCGTCCGGACCGGCCGGGGCGGGCACAAGCGGCGCCGATCCGACCTCCGCCAGATACGCCGAGGTCGCCATCCGGGCCGCCGCCGCGTTCGCCTCGACCGCCGTCATCTCCGCCTCGGACAGCCGCACGGTTACCCGGTGCACGCGCGGATCGTCGTCGTTGTGAGCACGCCGCCGGCGCTGGCTTGCACCGAAGCGGACCACCCCGACCTGGGCCGGTTCAGCCACGTCGACCCCTCTCTCGGCGGACGCCGCCCGCCGTGTCTCGGCCGGCCGCAGCGCGGCCCGTCTGACCAAAAGTCAGACTTTTACTCCAACTTGCTCCGACGGCACCCGGGGTTGGTGCCGTCGGAGCGGGCCCGGCAGTGCGGTCTCCCATCCGGACCACCGCGAACCCGACCCCTTGCGTCGAGTAGCGGTCCGGGGGTCCGGGGGCTGGCCCCAGGGCACCACCTGCCTCCGGCGACGCCAGAGCGGCTCGCTACGGCGCTGCCGAAGGGTCTTGTGCGCGCAACCTGATCCCGCTGCGGCGTCCAACGCACTGGACGGCGCGCGGCAGAACCTCGTCTCGTGAGGGTCGGAAGCGGTGGCCGGCCGCCGCCCACCGTCAGGGACGGGAAAGCGGTACCACGCGTCTCGATCTTGACCGTTAAGCTCGGCGTCCACAGCCACCACTGAGTCGTCCGGGGGAGGACCTGATGGCCGAACAGAGCGCCAAGGCCGTACGCAGCGAGACCGAGAGGGCGGCGCTGCAACTGCTGCGCGAGCGCGCCACCCTGGTCGGTGAGGCGGCCACAGCGCGGCACGAGCGTGACCAACTCGCCGGGGCCCTGCACGAGGCCAGCACCCGGTACGCCGAGCGGTACGCGGCGGCGGTGCAGGGCGGCTGGACTGAGGACGAGCTGGCCAGGCTCGGTCTGGACGCACCCGAGCCCGGCCCGAGTCGGCGTCGTCGCGTCCCGCGACCGGCGACGCCCTCCACGCCCGGTGAGCAGGTAGCGGTACACGACGAGGCCGGGCAGCCATAGCCAGGGCATCGATGCTGGCACGACGACGGCCTCCTGCGCTGCGGTGGGGGAGGCCGTCGTGTGTGTCCGGCTCACGCGCCCGGCCCCAGCGGAGCGCCCCGGTCGCGCATCCACGCCACAGGATCGACGGCGTTGGCACCGTTGGCGTGGTAAGGGCCCTCGGGGACGTCGACATGGACCTCGAAGTGCAGGTGCGGGCCGGAGCTGCCGCCGCTGCTGCCCACGAACCCGATGACCGTGCCGGCGTTGACCCGCTGGCCGATGGACACCTCGGGCCGACGGATCATGTGGCAGTAGCGGGTGACGACGTCGCCCGGGTGCCGGATGTCGACGTACCACCCGCAGCCCCGCTGGCTGGTGCTGCCGTCGCGGTCGCACGTGGTGTACCAGTCGCACTTGACCTGCTCCACCACGCCGGACGTTGCCGCGCGGATCGGGTCGCCCCGCACGTCCTGCCTCGACAGGTCCACGCCGGCGTGTAGGCGACCACCTCGCGGCCCGAAAGGGCTGACGATGGTGGCTCGGATCGGCTGCACCCACCCACCGGGGCCGACCGGCACCGGGCCGAGGTCGTCGGCCCCGCAGGGGGCGGTAGGGTCGCCGCCGCCGATGTCGTCGATGTTCGGCAGGCCGAGGATCTGCGCCGCGAGGGCCTCGGCGTCGTCCTCCCACTTCTGGTACGCCTCCGGTGTGCCGGAGCGCTGCACGGCCTGCGCGGCGTCGGTCAGGCGCATGCGCTGCCAGCCGTCGACGTCGACCAGCGCCTCGTAGAACTTCCTGGCGGCGTAGCTGGGCGTCATCCGCTCGCGGACGCTGCCCCACCCGGGGCGCTGCTGGAACAGCCCTACCGAGTCGTGGTCGCTGCCCACGGCGTCGTGCGGGATGTTCAGGGACTCGGGCACGGTGCTGTTGGCGAGGTTGCGCAACGTGCTCTCCTGCATGGCCACCGCCAGGGCGATGACGTAGCCCCGGGGTGCGACGCGTCGCTGACGCCCGACCGACACGATCACCGTCGCGTGGGTGGTCTGGGCGCTGGTCCACTCCCCCACGCCCGGCACCGGCGACGCCTGCGGCGCGGACGGCAGCTCGCACGCTGCCGCCTCGGCCTGCATCTGCCCGAACAGCATCACCGGGAGCCCCACCATCCCCCCGCAGAGCACGGCGACAGCGGCCAGGATCGCCACGGTGAGCGCGACCGACCGGCGGGTCATCGCACAGTCCGGACGAAGTCGTTGTCGACGGCCACCCAGCGGCCGTCGATCGCCGCGAGGGCGACGCTCAGCGTGCCCGCGTCGGTGGCCACCCGGTACGTCGCCCTGCCGTCCTTCGGCGACTGGACGGCGACCGGCCGGCCGGTGATCCGCGTCGCCGGCACCCGTGCCGGGTCCACCGTCCGCAGCGTCCGGCCGAACGCGGGCTCACAGTGCGGCGCGATCTGCTCCCACCACTGCTGCGCCGTCAGGTCCGGGCGAGCCCACGCCGCGGCGAACGCCGCCGCCACCGTCGGCGCACGGGAGGCGGGTGGAGTACGCGCCGTCGGCGGATGGTCGTGGTCGTCCTCGCCGGGCGGCTCCGCCGACGCCGAGGACGCACCAGCCTCAGCAAGAGTTGGCCGACTCCGCTCAGGTGCCGATGTCGGCGCGGCCGACGGTCCTATGCATCCCGCCAAAGACACCACCGCGACGACCATTGAGCACACAAGGCAAAGGGATGTGACCCTTCTGCAAGCCAAGTCGACGCCTCCCCCGTGCAACTAATGCGTCCATAGCAGCAGAGCAATCACCATAGATCCACCTGGAAATGCGGTGCTACTGTCTGGTACTCGTCGGTGACCTTGATCGGGGGAGGGATCACATGACGGCTAAGGCGACGCGTCGAGCATCAGAGGCGATCGAACGGTGAAGAGGGGCGCGGCGGCCATCCGCACTCGCCCCCGCCCCGGCACCCCACCCCAGTTGCCCCTCGCGGTGATTCCGCAGCATCACCTCCAGCAGGGGTGGCCGCCCGTGTGGTGGGTGGGATGCCACGGCGGCGCGGGGACAAGCACCTGCGCCCGGCTGACCGGGTACGGCGTGGACTTCGGGTCAGCGTGGCCTGCCCTGACACCGACCATGCCGACCGCTCAGGTCGTGCTGGTCTGCCGCGTCTCAGCGCACGGCACGTGGGCGGCCACCGGTGCCGTCGAGCAGTGGCGCCGCCGCGCCGGCATGTCCCACACGACCTCGATTCTCGGCGTCGTCGCGGTGGCGGCGTCACCCCGACGACCGCCGCGCATCGCCACCGAACGGCTCCAACTGCTCGGCGGCTGGGTGCCGAAGGTGTGGCGGATCGGCTGGGTCGACGCGCTGCTCGCCGCCGACGACCCGCACGACGTCGGCATCCCCCCGGACGTCGAGGCCCTGCGCAACGCAATCTGGCAGACAACCACCCGGAAGGGATAACGATGACGCTCGTCGAGGGCTTGGAGCAGATCCGGATCGCGGCGGTGCTGGCGGCCGTACCGGACCCGGGCGGCGGTGAGGCCCCACCTGGCGTCAGCGAGAACGTCCTGCAGCTCCTCAAGTGGATCGCCTACCTCGCCACCGCCGCGTGCGTCGGCGGTCTGCTCTACACCGCGGCGAAGATGGCCATGGCGCACCGTCGGGGTGACGACACCAACGTCTCCCAGCTCGGCTGGGTCTTCGCCGCCTGCATCCTCATCGGCAGCGCGTCCTCGATCGTCGCGGCGCTGGTCGACTAGGAGACGCGAATGTCGCACCCAACGCAGGACTTCGCCGGACGCCCCCCGTGGACGCGGCCGGGCTTCGTCGTCGCCGTGGCGCTGCTCGCGCTCGTCCTGGTCGCCGGCCTCGTCGTCGGCCTGGCGGTCGTGCTGCGCCCCGACGATCCCGCGCCCCCGGTTGGGGTGGGTCCCACCGCCACGGCAGCCACGCCCGACAACACCAGCACGGATGGGCCGCAACAAACCACGCCGCCCACCTCCGCGCCGGACGACGTGACGTGGGAACTCGTGGGGCAGACGGCGGTGCCGGTCAGCGCCTCGGCCGGCCCCCGCACCAGCGACGGAGGCGTCGCGTCCGGGTACGCCCACACCCCGGTCGGCGCGCTCGTCGCCGCCGCGCAGATCGTCGTGCGGTCCGGCTTCTCGGCCGGCCGCGCATCGTGGGAGCCCACGATCCAGCAGCAGTTCGAGCCGTCGCCGGACCGCGATCGGCTCCTGGCCACGCTGCGGGAGCTCGGCGACCCCCCGGCGCAGCCCGGTGAGCTGAGTCAAATCGTCGGATACCAGTACCAGTCCTACAGCCCCGACACGGCGGTGATCGGGCTGGTGCTACGCGCGCCGTCGGCCGGGACCCCGCGCTACCACGTGTTGTCGCTGACCCTGCGGTGGCGCGAGGGTGACTGGCGCATGGTCGCCCCTCCCGGCGGCGCCTGGACGGCGATCAACCGGGAGACGTCCGACCTAGTCGGGGTCGTCGAGTGGGGGGCGCGGTAGGTGTGCGTCCCCATCGCCGATCCGTTCTGCCTCCCCGGTAAGGCCGTCGAGAGCGCCGCGGGGCAGTTCCTGGAGGAGATCGCCGAGCAGATGTCCGAGGCTGCCGCCGAGATGCTCCGCGCGATGGTCACCGGCTGGCTCAGCATCCCCACACCAGACGTGACCCAGGAATCCGGCACCGTCGCCTACCTGCGGGCCTACACGTCCTGGGCTGTCGCCGCCGTCGCGGTCGCAGCGGTGCTGGTCGCCGCCGGACGCCTAGCCTGGGACCGCGACGGCAGGGAAGCCGGCACCTTCGGCAAAGGGCTGGTGACCATGGTGGTGCTCGCGGGCGCTGGCGTGCCAGCGGTGCAGCTGCTCATCACCATCGGCGACAGCTACTCGAACTGGATCCTCGACGCCGCCGCCGACGGTGACCTCGGCAACCGGCTCCTGACGCTGGCCCCGGCCGCCGCCAC
The DNA here is from genome assembly GCF_900091595.1 of Micromonospora haikouensis. Lineage (GTDB taxonomy): Bacteria > Actinomycetota > Actinomycetes > Mycobacteriales > Micromonosporaceae > Micromonospora > Micromonospora haikouensis. The sequence goes on along the minus strand of NZ_FMCW01000060.1, from coordinate 6,176 downwards.
CAACGGCCTGTCCGCCCTGATGGTCACCGGCCTGTCGATGATGGTGTTCACCGGATCCCTGGCGCAGCTACTCATGCTGCTCGGCCGTGGCGTCGGCCTAGTGCTGCTGCCCGGGCTCCTGCCACTGATCGCCTCGGCCGGCATCTCCCGAACGGGGCAAGCGGTCCGCGACCGGTATCTGACCTGGCTGCTCGCGCTGGTGCTGTACAAGCCGACAGCCGCCACGATCTACGCCGCAGCCTTCTGGATGCTCGGCCACGGCCAGGACCTCACCACCCTGCTCACCGGCCTGGTCGCGTTCTTCATGGCCATCGTCGCGCTACCCGCGCTGATGAGGCTGCTCGCCCCCACCGTGTCCGCCCTGTCCAGCAGCGGATCCGGCGGGGTGGCAGCCGCCGCGATATCCAGCGGCGGTCAGATCGCCTCCGGCGCGATCCGCCTCAGCAACGCCGCCCGTGGGTCAGGCCGAGGCCAGGGCAACGCCGGCACCAACGGGCCCGGGAGCCCCGACGGCGCAACCCCCTCGATGCCAGCGCCCTCCCCCCGTCCCACAGGCGGCGGAGGCGCACCGGCTCCCGGCGCGGGTGCCACCGGCTCCGCCAGCGCGGGTACCGGGACGGCAGCGGCGGGGGCCGGCTCGGCGGGCGCGGGCGGAGCGGGCGCGGGGGCCGCCGGTGCTGGGGCAGCCGCCGCCGGGCCGGTCGGCATGGCGGCCGCGGCGGGCGTCGCCGCAGCCAAGGCCGGACCCGCGGTCGTCCGCAAGGTCGGCGGCACCGCCGCGTCCGGAGCGGTGGAAGGTGAAGGATGAGTAGTCAGGTGCACAACCGTCCGGCTGAACAGCAGCGCACTTACGGCAACTGGCGGCTCGGCCGGGGTGCTGGCCTGTTCGGGTTGGGCCCCGCCGGCACCATCGCCGCGTTCCTGGTGATGGTGCTCGCTGCCGCGATGCTGCCCGTGTCCACCCTCGCGGCGTTGATCACCGCCGTGGTCGGGGTGCTGGCACTCGCCCCGCTGGCGATCCGGGTCAACGGACGCACCGGGTTCCAGGTCCTCACCGCCCGGGTCGCGTGGTGGCTGACCCGGGCCCGCCGTCACCACGTGTACGTGTCCGGGGTGGCCTCCCGCGTCACCGACGCGCACCAACTGCCCGGGGTGCTGGCACGCTCCGAGGTGTACGAGGTGGAAACGGGTCGCGCCGGGCGGCTCGCCGTGGTCGTGGTGCCGCAGAGCCGCCACTACACCGTCACCCTGCGGTGCGCGCCGGAGGGCATGGACCTGGTCGACCAGGCGGTCATCGACGCCCGGGTCGGGCACCTGGCCGTGTGGCTGGCAGCGCTGTCGCGGGAGCCGCACCTGGTGCAGGCGCAGGTCACGGTCGAGACCACCCCGGATCCCGGCACCCGGCTCGCCGCCGAGGTGGCCGCGACGTCCCGGCCCGACGCCCCTGCCCTGGCCCTGCAGGTCCTCGACGACGTCGTCCGCTCGTACCCGGCCGGGTCCGCCACCGTCGACACCCGGGTCTCCCTGACCTACACCGCCCCGCCCGGCCGGTCCATGTCCCACGAGGACGTCTGCCGGGAGGTCGCCGCCCGCCTACCGCACCTGCACGCCGGGCTCACCGGAGCCACCGGCGCCGGGATCGTGCCGATGTCCGCACGCAGCCTCGCCGCGGTCGTCCGCGCCGCCTACGACCCGGCCGCCGCGCTGGACCTCGCCCGCGACCCGCACCTCGCCCCCGACTGGACGCAGGCCGGCCCGGTCGCCACCCGGGAAAGCTGGGACTCCTACCGGCACGACTCCGGGGTCTCGCGCACCTGGTGCATGGTCGAGGCCCCACGCGGGGTGGTGTACTCGCGGCTGTTCTCCCGCCTCATCGACCCGGACCCGCAGCTACTACGCAAACGGGTCACGATGATCTACCGGCCGTACTCCCCTGCCGAGGCCGCCCGGCTCGTCGAGTCCGACAAGCGCGACGCCCGGTTCCTGGCCAGCAAGAAGCCCCGGCCCAGCGCCCGCGACCTGACCGACTTGGCCGCCGCCGAACAGGCCGCCGAGGAAGAGGCCACCGGGGCGGGCGTCGTCCGGTTCACCGTGCTGGTCACCGCCACCGTCGCCGACGAGAAGCACCTCGGAGAGGCCACCGGCGTCATCCGGGCCCGCGCCGGGGAGGCCCGCCTGGCGTTGCGGCCGATGTACGGCTGCCAGGCCGCCGGCTTCGCCGCCAGCCTGCCCGCTGGCGTTGTCCTGCCCACCCACGCCACGATCCCCTTCTAGGCGGCGGCGATGACCATCAGCACCAGAAACGACCCACCGTCGCGGCGGCCAGGTGGCCGGCGGCCAGGGCGGCTCGGTCACGGCGGGCCCGGCGGCGGCCGGTGGTCGTGGATCGAACCGCCCACCGAGTACCGGGGCACCACAGTGCAGGTGTGCGGCCTGTTCCCCTTCGGCACCGGCGCGTCGACGCCGATGATCGGCGTGCCGGTGGGCCGGCACCTCTACACCGGCTCGGCGGTGTGCTTCGACCCGATCTCCTGGTACACCCGCGCCCGGCTGATCAACAACCCGTCGGTGTGGATCGAGGGCGAGCCCGGCATGGGCAAGTCCACCGCCGTGCGGCGGATGGTCCTCGGCCTCACCGCGCAGGGCGTCACCCCGCTGATCCTCGGCGACCTCAAACCCGACTACGCCGAGTTGGTGCGCGCGCTCGGCGGCCAGGTCCTGCGGGTCGGCCCCGGTCTGGACCGCATCAACCCCCTGGACGCCGGCCCGTGGCGGCAGGTCCTCGACCGTGTCGACGACCGCACCGGCGCCGTCGTCCGGGCCGCTGTCACCGACCGCCGGCTGAACATGGTGGTCGCGCTGGCCACCCTGGTCCGGCGCGGACCCGTCAGCTCCGACGAGACCACCGTGCTCGCCGCCGCGCTGCGCTACCTCGCCGACCGGGAAACCGACACCCAGCCGGTGCTCTCCGACGTCCTGCGTGTCATCCGCACCGCCCCGCCGGAGGTCCGCGCGGTCACCCTGTGGCAGGAAGACCAGGACATCCCCCGGTTCCGGGAGGACACCGCCGCACTGCACCGCACCCTGCTGGCGCTGCTGCACGGCCCCCTCGGCGACACCTTCGAGGGGCAGACCACCACCGCGATCCGCCTCGACACCCCCGCCGTGTGCGTCGACATCTCCGGCATCGACGACACCGACGAGCTGCGCACCGCCGCGACCCTCCTGTCCACCTGGTCCTATGGCTTCGCCCAGGTGGAAGCCGCGCACCTGATGGCCGACCTCGGCCTGGCACCGGCCCGGACGTTCTTCACCGTGCTCGACGAGCTGTGGCGGGCGCTGCGCGTCGGGCACGGCCTGGTCGACCGCGCCGACGGCCTCACCCGCCTCAACCGGCAGAAGGGCACCGGCACCGCCTTCATCACCCACTCCCTCGCGGACTTGGAGGCGCTGCCCACTGCCCACGACCGGGCCAAGGCGCGGGGCTTCGCCGAGCGGTCGGCGGTGCTGATGATCGGCCCCTGCTCCGAGCAGGAACTCGACGCCGTCTCTCGGGTCCGACCGTTGTCCCAGGCCGAACGACGCGAGGTGCTGTCCTGGTCGGCGCCCCCGTCGTGGACGGCCGCCGAGGGCAGCGAGACCGTCGGCCGCGGCAACTTCCTCATCAAGGTCGGCTCCCGGCCGGGCATCCCCGTGCACCTGGAGCCCACCGAGACCGAGAAGCAGCTCGGCAACACCGATTTCCGCTGGACGATGGCATGAGCCGCCCGGCCGGGCCGCGCGGCGGCCACGACGACGCCGGCCTGATCGCCGGGGGCATCGCCGCCGGGGCCCTGATCCTCGCCAGCGCCGTCTGGGTGCCGGTCGCGCTCACCCGCCCACCCGGCTACACCGGCGGCGGGCCGATCCGCGTCGCCGCCGCGGTGCTGCGCGGCGACATCACCTGGACCACCGCCTGCACCCTCGTCGCCGTTATCGAGGTGACCGTCCTGGCGGGGCTGGCCACGGCCGCCGTGGCGGCGCTGCGATGGCGACGCCGGCGACGCACCCGCGTCGACGCCGCAGCCCGGAAGATGGCCAGCCGAGCCGACCTCGCGCACCTCGGGCCGACCGGCATCGCCGACAGCGGCCGGCGGCTACGGCCCAGCCTCGCCGACGTCGACCGGCCCGACCCCGACCAGCTCGGCGTGCTGATCGCCACCACCGTCGCCGGCGGAATGCCGCTGCGCCAGTCCTGGGAGGACATGGCCGTAGACATCTGGGGGCCCCGCACCGGCAAGACCACCTGCCGGGCCATCCCCGCCATCGTCGCCGCGCCCGGCCCGACCCTCGTCACCAGCGTCAAGGGCGACATCGTCGACGCCACTCGCGACCTGCGCGCCGCCCGAGGCACCGTGTGGGCGTTCGACCCGCAGCACATCCTCGGCGCCGAGCAGGGCATGTGGTGGAACCCGCTGCGCGCCGTGGCCACCATCACCGACGCTCGCCGCCTCGCCGAGCACTTCGCCTCCGCCGAGCGGGAGCCCGGCGTCAGCCGCGACGCCTTCTTCGACCCATCCAGCGAGGAACTGGTGGCGAACCTGCTGCTCGCCGCCGCCGTGTCCGGCCGCGACATCCTCACCGCCTACCGGTGGGCCGTCAGCCCCCGCGACGACGAACCCGCGATGCTGCTACGCGAGCACGGCTACGACCTGCCCGCCGACGCTGTCGCCGGGGTGGTCAACATGCCCGACAAGACCCGCGGCGGCATCTACGCCGGGGCGCAGAAGATGCTCATGTGCCTCACCGAACCCGCCGTCACCGCCTGGGTCACCCCGCCCACCCGTGGCGGTGTCGGCGAGTTCGATCCGGCCGCGTTCGTGACGTCCACCGACGTGCTGTACCTGCTCTCCCAGGGCGGCCCCGGCTCCCCCGCCCCGCTGGTCGCCGCCCTCACCGACGCGGTCCTGCGCGCCGGCGAGCTACGCGCCCGTGCCTCGACCGGCCGCCGCCTCGACCCGCCGCTGCTGAGCATCCTCGACGAGGCCGCGAACATCTGCCGCCTGCGGCAGCTCCCCAGCCTCTACTCCTACTACGGCTCCCACGGCCTACCGATCATCACGATCCTGCAGTCCTACCCCCAGGGCGTCGACGTGTGGGGCCGCGAGGGCATGCGCAAACTCTGGTCGGCGGCGAACGTCCGCACCTACGGCGGCGGCGTCGCCGACCCCGACTGGCTCGAAGAACTCTCCAAGCTCATCGGCGAGCACGACGTCACCACCCGGTCGACCAGCAGCAGCGGATCCGGGTGGGGACAGCGGTCGGTCTCCCACTCCACCCGACGGCAGCGCATCCTCGACATCTCCGACCTGCACGCCCTACCGCGCGGCCGGATGGTCGTCTACGCCTCCGGAGCCCCACCAGCGCTCGCCCGCACCGCCCCCTGGCAGGACGGGCCGTACGCCGAAGCGATCCGCGCCTCGATCGCCCGCTGGGACCCCGACAACCGCACCGACTGGACCCTGTCCCCCGACGCCCCGCCGGAGCCCCCCGCATGACCAGCCCGAGCACCGGACCAGTCGCCGGCCTGACCACGCTGCTCGACCAGCTCACCGGGACACCCGACACCCCCGCCGCCGAGAACGACGATCAGGGCACACCACAGCCGGTCTTCCGCGACGTCGACCAGTTCGTCACCGGGTACCTCGCACAGGTCATCGAGCGGCGGGTCGCCTCCGGACCCACCCCCGGCATCAACTGGTGCCCCCGCTGGTGGGCCCACCCCGAAGCGCTGTCCCGTCTCTACGCCCTATGGCGAGCCTGGGAGACCCTGCGCGTCAACGACCCCCACACTGGCATGAGCATCTGGTGGCGTGACCACCTCGACCCCCACCTGGCCGTCCTTACCGGCGACGCCGGTCCGTTCGCCCGTTGCGGGTCGGACCGGCACCGCGACCCCGAGGCTCTGCCTGCAGAGCCCGCTCCTGCCGAGGTACTGGCGCAGTTTCCTGACGCCTGACCGCTGGGAGCCGGGCCCACCCGTGCGAAAGGACGCGACGATAACCGACACCCGACGTCGAGACCGATCGTAGGCAACGCGCGGCTAGTACGGCAGCCGCCGTTTGAGATGTTGCTGGTGGGGGCCGGGTAGACGGGGTACGGCCACCGCGTGATCGTCTGTCTGCTGTGGACATGAC
>NZ_FMCW01000019.1 GCF_900091595.1 Micromonospora haikouensis | reverse complement strand
CAGGCCGCCCACGAGTCGACGCATCACCTCGTCGTAGGACTCGTCGAAGAACAAGCCCATCGCGATGACGTAGCGGATCATCACGTGCGCCGGCAACCGGCGGGACCGTTTCTCCCGACACCCGGTCCGGTTGATCACCTCCTCGAGGAGATCCCGATCGAACCGGGCCGACAACACCCCCAGCCCGATGTAGTCGATCAACCGACCCGACGGCTCGGACGCAGACACAGAGGACACCACGACCGGCAACCGTACCGGTCTCAAGCGCAGCCCTCAGCCAGCCGCCGTGACCAGCACCAACGCCTTATCTGAACGGCATTGGCCCTTGAGGCGTCCGGGCTACTCGCCCGATTGCAGGCCGGCGGGCCATTGGCGGGCCATTAGATCAGGCCGGCGGGTGGCACTCCAGGCCAGCGGTGACCGGTTTGGCCGAAGGTCGGAAGGTGTCGCAACCGGATCTTGTACGGTTCCCAAGCTGACAGTGCGGGTTCGATTCCCGTCACCCGCTCCACGCACGAAGGCCCTGGTCAGGACCGAGTCCCGAGCCGGGGCCTTCGAGTTTCCAAGGTCAACGATCACGCGGCGTGTCGTCAGCCGCTCGGAGTTGGTCGCCATGCCCGCGAAGCTGACCCGCAACGAGGCCGTCGCCCTCGTTGAGCGGATCATGCGGCTCGACTATGCCGACGACGCCGAGTTGAACGACTGGCTGGACAGGCTCGAACGAGATCTCGTCTATCCGGACGTCTCTGAGCTGATCTTCAACGTCATGCCGGAGCTGACGGCTGCCGAGGTCGTTGACCGCGCCCTGGCCTACCGGCCGTTCGAGATGCGCGCGGCCCCGTGGACGGAGCCACCGGCAGGCTAGCTCGCTTCTCGTCCCGGTCCCGGTCCTTGGCGGCATGTCGGCGACATGGCGGTATCACGGTGGGTCGGATGCCGCCGTGTCGCCGGCCTGGAGTCGATCATGGTTGACGGACGAACGTGAACAGCGCTCCGGAGGTGTCCAGCGGTCGGGGCGTGCCCGTGAACCGGTGCACGCCGACCGAGAAGAGCACGCCGTCCGGCGCGTAGAACGCCCGCTCGGCGAAACCGGCGTCCCGCAGCCAGCCGCGCAGCGCCGGCGTCAGGTCGGGGGCGCGCCGGGTCCGCGTCCAGATCACCGTGGCACCGGCCGCGCACAGCTGCGGCAGGGCGGCCACGGTTCGGCGTACGTCATGGTCGTCGACGTTGCCGAAGACGCCCGCCATCAGCACGAGGTCGGCCGGCACCGCCTGCGCGTACGACGAGAGCCGGCCCGCGTCCGCCCGCCGGATGTCGACGTTCGCGAGGCCGGCCCCGGCGGCGGCTGCCCGGGCGGCGGCGACGTTGCCCGGGTCGTACTCCAGCAGCGTGGCGCGGACGCGGGCCGCGTCGGCCCGGCCAGCCAGCGCACCGACCAGGTCGTGTCCCTGGCCCGCACAGGCGCTGACGACCGTCAGCGGCTCGCCGGGGCGCTCGTCCAGCCACGCGGTGATCGTCCCGCGCACCAGCCGCAGCCGGCGGGACAGCGGGGAGTCTTCGTCGGCGTAGGGCTGGTGCCACGCCTGCCAGTCGGTCCCGGTCGTCATGGCGTCGAGCCTGCCAGCCCTGCGCCCCATTGGCCCAGAGTGCGACGTTCACGGCGACTCCCGATGGTCGTGGGTGGTGAACGAACCGGACACTTCGCACGACGGGATGCGCCGACGATTGGTGACCGAGCGTGCGGCGGGGTGCTGCCTCGGTGGGATGCCGCCGGCCGGTCAGGACGTACGCTGGCGCTCATGCGGATTGGCATCGTGATCCTTCCGGACCAGCGCTGGTCGCAGTCGCAGCGCCGCTGGCGGCAGGCGGAGGAGTGGGGCTTCGACCACGCCTGGACGTACGACCACCTGGGCTGGCGGGACCTGGTCGACGGGCCCTGGTTCGACTCGATGACCACGCTGACCGCCGCCGCCACGGTGACCTCCCGGATCCGGCTGGGCACCCTCGTCGCCTCGCCCAACTTCCGGCACCCGGCGGCCTTCGCCCGGCAGATCACCGCCCTCGACGACGTCTCCGGCGGCCGGTTCCTGCTCGGCGTCGGCGCGGGCGGCATCGGCTTCGACTCGGCCGTGCTGGGCGGGGAGACGCTGCCGCCCCGCCAGCGCGTCGACCGGCTCGCCGAGTTCGTCGAGCTGCTCGACCTGATTCTGCGCGAGGACGGCACCACCTGGCGCGGCGACTGGTTCGCCGCCGTGGACGCCCGCAACAACCCGGGCTGCGTGCAGACGCCCCGGGTGCCGTTCGTGATGGCCGCCAACGGCCCCCGCTCGATGCGGCTGGTGGCCCGGTTCGGGCAGGGCTGGGTCACCACCGGCACGGGCGGCGACGACGTGGAGCAGTGGTGGGGGACGGTCGCCGACCTCGCCACCCGGATGGACCGGGCGCTGGCCGAGGCCGGCCGCGACCCGGCCACTCTGGACCGCTACCTGTCGCTCGACTCCGCCCCGGCGTTCTCGCTGCGCAGCGCGGACTTCTTCGCCGAGCAGGTCGGGCGGGCCGCCGCCCTCGGCTTCACCGACGTGGTGACGCACTGGCCCCGGGCCAGCAGCTGGTACGCCGGGGACGAGGCCGTCCTGGTGGACGCGGCCACCCGCCTCCTGCCGGAGCTGCGCCGCCTGACGCCGGCTCCCCGCCCGCCCGCCGCCGGGTGAGGGGTGTGAGAAGGGGACCCTTCTCGACCGTATGCGTTAACAGGGGGCCCTTCCTTACCCCCGCGTCGAGACGAGCCGGAACCGCACGCAGACGATCCGGCTGTCGTCGGTGACGGGGGTGCCGACCCGCGCCCAGTAGGCGGCGTGCCCGGCCCGCCACTCCTCGATCGACCGGTCGCCCTCCCCTTCGGAGCGGGCGAAGTCCCACGGCACGTCGGCGAAGCGCACCACGTCGACGCCGGTCACCTTGACGACTCCGACGGGCGCGTCGTGGTCGTCCACGAGGGCGAGCCGCTCGCCGACGTGCTCCAGCTCCTCGCCCTCCTCGGCGTACTCGTCGGTCAGGCCGGCGGTCGCCGTCTTGGCCCCGGCCAGCACCAGGGAGTTGAGTCTCGCCCGCAGCTCGCCGGGGGTGCCGAGGGCGAGGCTGCGCAGTCCGTCGATCCGGGGCCACATCCCGCCGAGGCTACGCGGCCCGGCCGCGCTCCGCCGCCGGATTCGGGCGCGCGGCGACCTGCCCCGGCCCGACCTGGCCCTCGCTGCGCTTACCCGCGCCGCGCCACCCGCGCCCCGTGTCGGAGCGGCGCTGCTTCGCGCTGCGTGCCCGGGGCGTTACGGTGGCTGGCAGGTGGGCTGGCGGAGGGAGCGGGTGATGGCGGACCGGCGTGCGGTGCTGATTCCGGGGCAGGGCTACGACACCCGGGGGCCCGTGTTCGCGTACGTCGGCGAGGCCCTGCGCCGGATCGGCTTCGACGTCGACGAGATCACCTGGCGGGCGCCGGGGGACCTGGATCTGGACAGGGCGGGAGCCTGGGTGGCCGAGCAGGTCGCCCCGGCGTTGGCGGAGCCGGCGCACCTGCTGGTCGGCAAGTCGCTGGGCAGCTTCGCCGCCCCGTTCGCCGCCGACCGGGGGCTGCCGGCGGTGTGGCTCACCCCGCTGCTGCGCCGTGCCGACGTCACCGAGGCGCTGGCCCGCGCGACCGCCCCGTTCCTGCTGGTGGGCGGCACCGCCGACGCCCTGTGGGACGGCACCCAGGCCCGCCGGCTCAGCCCGCACGTGCTGGAGGTCGACGGTGCCGACCACTCGCTGCTGGTGCCCGGTCCGCTGGCCCGCTCGGCGGATGTGCTGGGCATGGTCTGCACCGCCGTGGAGGAGTTCCTCGGCGGAGCGGGCTCGGGCGGCTGAGCCGCGCTGCTCGCGGCCGCGCCGCGCCGCCCCGCTCAGCTGAGCCGCCCCGCTCAGATCAGCCGCGCCGCCCCGCTCAGATCAGCTGCGCCGCGTAGCCGGCCGCGGCGAGCACCTGCTCGTCCCCCGTCGCCGCGTGGGCGTCGAGCACCGCGTCGGCGAGCTTCACCACGTGCTCGTCGCCGTGCCGGGCCGCGCGGGCGAAGACCTCCGCCGTGGTGCCGGGGGCGACGGCCGGCGGCGCGACACCGGCCGGGGAGGCGTACACGGCGGTGACGGCCGCCGTCGCGGACCAGGCCGCGGCGAGGCTCGGGGCCCAGAGCCCGGGGTCCAGCTCCGGCAGCGTACGCAGCACCGCCGTCGGCGCGGTCACCGCGTGCACCAGCATGACGGGTTCCGCGTGCCCGTACCGGAGGTAGTCGAGGCTCGCCCGGTGCACCAGTTCGGCGAGCCCCCGCTCCGCCTCGGCCGGGGTCCGCGCGGGCCGCAGCGCCGCGAGCGACGACTCCCATGCGGGTACGTCCGGCAGCCGGCCCAGCCGTTCGCGGATGCCGCCGGTGCGGTCGGCGATGCGGGGCAGCCCGGCCAGCGCGGACGCCACCCCGGTCTCCCCGCCCTCCCCGGCCACCCCGCCTTCCCCGCCCTCCCCGGTGGGAGGTGCCGCCGGCAGCAGGGGTGCGCCCGGTACCGGCTGCCAGCGCGCGGCCCAGTAGGCGAGGGCTTGGCCGAGTTCGGTGCGCCGGTCCGGGCTGGTCTCGTCGGCCCGCAGCGCCCGCACGGCGTGCCCGACCCGGATGACGCCGTGGGTGGCCCCGGCGGCGATGCCCGGCAGCAGCCGGGGCCACCAGGTGCCGAGAATGTCCCGCCAGGGCCGTTCGCGCAGCTCCCGGTCGAAGTGGGCGAGCCAGTCGCCGGCGCGCTTCGGGTCCCCGAGGGCGGCCCGCCAGTCGTCGATCGGCCGGAGGCCGCGCGGCAGCTCGTCGAGCCGCCGCAGGTAGTCGTCCAGCCAGCGGTGCACCTCGGCGTCGTGCCCGTGCTGGACCAACGCCTCGACCGCCATCGGGCCGTGGTTGGAGAGCCAGCCCTCGAACTCCGGGCCGGTGCGGTGCAACCGCCGGTACGCCTCATCCAGGATTCCGTCGTCCATGCCCCCGATCGTGCGACTTGAAGCTTGCTTGAGGTCAACCCTCGGATGGCGTCAGCCGGTCGCCCTCGACCAGGCCGCGTATCCGCAGCTCGGCGGCGAGCGCGGGCGGGCAGTCGAGCACCACGGCGGAGGTGCCGAGGACCTCGGCGCCCCGGGCGGCGCAGATCGCGTACAGGGCGTGCAGTTGGGCGCCGGTGGCCACCCAGTCGTCGACCACCAGCACCCGGTCGCCGGGGCCGAGGTGCCGGTCCCGGACGCCCAGGTCGACCCGGCGGCCCCGGAAGTCCGGGGGGCTCTGCGCCCAGGTCGTCGCACCGGCGGGCAGCCGCCCGTCCCCCGCCTTTTGCGCCGGCGCGAAGCCGACCCCGAGGGCGGTCGCGGCGAGCGGGCCGAGCAGCAACCCGGTCACGGCGGGGGCGAGCACCACGGTCGGTCGGGCGTCCCGGAACGGCGCGGCCAGGGCCGGCCCGAGCCCCGCCAGCACCGCCGGGTCCCGCCACCACCCGGAGACGTCGCTGACCAGGTGGGTGCTCTGCGGGCCGGGGTCGATCCACCGGAACAGCTCGACGAGACGTTCGCTCAGCTCAGCGGGCATGCCGCCCATCCTGCGCCAGATCGACGCCCCGGTGGGGTCCGGCCCGCCCGGGGCCGAGCGGGCCACGCCGCCTCGGATGATCGGCCACACGTATGCGAGCAAATACGAACATAGCGCCATGATCACGTTGACTTCGGAAGTGCTTCTCTCGTTACGGTCCGGGCCGGTTTGTTCTCCAGGACTTCGTCCTGAACAACGACTTCGTTATCCACGACGAAAGGACCGGGCCCGTGGTTGGTAGGCACTCCCGTACCCGATTGTTCTCCTCGCCGGCCGGGATCGCGGCCACCGCGGCGGTCGGCGTCGCGCTCGCCGTCGGCGGCACCGTCGGCGCGGTGAGCCTGACCTCCGGCGAGGCGGCCCCGCACCCGACCGTCGCCGACGTCCCGGTGAGCCCCCCCACCACCACGGCCGCGCCGTCGCCCAGCGCGAGCGTCCCGCCCAGCGCCAGCCCGTCGCCGACCGTCACGGCCAGCCCGAAGGCCACCCGGAGCCAGGCCGCCTCGCGGAGCAGGCCGCGCACCGCCGCGCCGAAGCCGGCCGCCACGAAGGCGGTCGCCACCAAGAAGCCCACCCCGACCAGCAACGTCGTCGACAGCGGCTCGTGCGGGGCGTCCTTCTACGACGAGGGGCAGCTCACCGCCAACGGGGAGAACTTCGACCCGAGCGCCATGACCGCCGCCCACAAGACCCTGCCGTTCGACACCATGGTCCGGGTGACGAACCCGGCCAACGGCAAGTCGGTCACCGTCCGGATCAACGACCGGGGCCCCTTCATCGACGGCCGCTGCCTCGACCTGTCGCGGGCCGCGTTCGCGGCCATCGCCTCCGTCGACGTCGGCGCACTGACCGTGAAGTACGAGGTCCTGGGCTGACCCGATGACCTCGGGCGGGGCGGTGCGACCGGGGCCGGACCGGCCGCCGCCGGAGACCCGGCCGGGCAGAACATCCTCGGCCGACGGGCCAGGCTCATTCACCGGTTCACGTCCATCAGGCATGCTGTCCCTCGTACGCATGCATGCCATCCAGTCGGGCCGTGGCCCGCTGAGCCCCGGATCCCGCGCCGGCCTCGGCGCGGCCCTCGTCCTGCTCGCGATCATCTCCGGCGTGGAGCTGGCGGACGGCCGCTGGGCGCACTACGTGGCGCTGATGGTCGCCGCCCCGTTCCTCGCCGCGGCACTGGCCTCCTGGCGGGTGGTGCTCGGGGTGGGGGCCGCCGCGACCGCGATCGGTTCCGCCTTCGCCCTCGCCGAGCCGCGGACGTCGCTGGTCACCGCCGTCAACGTGGCCGGCATCGCGCTCGCCACCGGCATCGCGGCGGCGGTGGCCGCCGTGCGGCAGCGGCAGGCGGAGCAGATCGCCGAGCTGTCCAAGCTGGCGGCGGTGGCCCAGCAGGCGGTGCTGCGTCCGCTGGGCCCGCAGGTGGGGACCCTGGCCGTGGCGGGGCGCTACATCTCCTCGACCGCCACCGCCGAGATCGGCGGCGACCTGTACGAGGCGATCGACACCCCGTACGGCGTCCGCATGATCATCGGTGACGTGCGCGGCAAGGGGCTGGACGCCGTGCGGCTGGCCAGTATCGTGCTGGGCTCGTACCGGCACGTCGCGTACGAGCGGGCCGACCTGCGGGCGGTGGTCGCCGACCTGGACCGGGCGGTGGCCCGCAACGTCGGCGACGAGGACTTCGTCACCGCGGCCCTGGTCGAGGAGCGGGGCGGCACCCTCACCATCGTCAACTGCGGCCACCCGTCGCCGCTGCTGCTGCGCCGGGGCGCGGTGATCCCCCTCGAGCCGCCCGCGCCCGCGCCGCCGCTGGGCTTCATGCCGGTCGTCCGGCCCCGGGTCGAGCGCCTGGAGCCGGGGGACCGGCTGCTGCTGTTCACCGACGGCCTGGGCGAGGCGCGCCGGGACGGCGAGTTCTTCCCGACGGCCGACCGCGCCTGGCGGCTGCTCGGCCACGGCACGGTCGGCGACGGGCTGGCTTCGCTGGAGACCGCCCTGGTCGAGTGGGTGCACGGCCGGCTCGACGACGACATCGCCCTGGTCCTGATGGAGTACGCCGGCCACAGCAGCGCGGTGACCGCCCCCGTGCCGAGCTGGGAGGTCGGCGCGGCCGAGGGCTGAGTGTTCGCCGGCCGGTCCGGCTCCGCCTCGCTGCTCCCGGCCCGCCCGGCCCCCGCCCCTCGACGGCCGAAGCGCGGGTGTGTAATCGCCGTCACTTCCACGTTGAGCTTGTCGCTGCCTACCCGCGAGTAATACAGTCGGGGTTACTGATCGGTAACACCTGTCCGGGAAGCGGGGCCAGCGAGCATGACCCACTACAAGAGCAACCTCCGGGACCTTGAGTTCAACCTGTTCGAGGTCTTCGGGGCGGACCGGGCGTTCGGCCAGGAGCCGTACTCGGATCTCGACGTCGACACCGCGCGCAGCTTCCTCGCCGAGGTGGACCGCCTCGCCCGCGAGGACCTCGCGGCAAGCTACTCGGACAGCGACCGCAACCCCCCGGTCTTCGACCCGGCCACGCACACCGCGCCGCTGCCGGAGCCGTTCAAGAAGTCTTACCGGGCGTTCATGGAGTCCGAGTTCTGGCGGCTCGACCTCCCGCCGGCGCTCGACGGCACCAACGCCCCGCGTGCCCTCTGGTGGTCCCTCGCCGAGCTGGTGCTCGGCGCGAACGCCCCCGTCTGGATGTACGCCTCCGGCCCGTCCTTCGCGCACGTGCTGCACGTCGAGGGCACCGAGCAGCAGAAGAAGTGGGCCAAGCTCTTCATCGACAAGCAGTGGGGCTCCACGATGGTGCTCACCGAGCCCGACGCGGGCTCGGACGTGGGCGCCGGCCGCACCCGGGCGATCCCGCAGCCGGACGGCTCGTGGCACATCGAGGGCGTGAAGCGCTTCATCACCTCCGGCGAGCACGACCTGAGCGACAACATCGTGCACTACGTGCTGGCCCGCCCGGTCGGCGTCGAGGGCGTCGGCGGCCCCGGCACCAAGGGCCTGTCGCTCTTCGTCGTGCCGAAGTTCCACTTCGACCCGGAGACCGGCGAGCTGGGCGAGCGCAACGGCGTCTACGCCACCAACGTCGAGCACAAGATGGGGATCAAGGTCTCCAACACCTGCGAGATGACCTTCGGCGAGCACGGCGTGCCGGCGAAGGGCTGGCTGCTCGGCGAGAAGCACGACGGCATCCGGCAGATGTTCATGATCATCGAGTACGCCCGGATGATGGTCGGCACCAAGGCCATCGCCACGCTCTCCACCGGATACCTCAACGCCCTCGAGTACGCCAAGAACCGCGTGCAGGGCGCCGACCTGATCCAGCAGGCCGACAAGACCGCGCCCCGGGTCACCATCACCCACCACCCGGACGTGCGCCGCTCGCTGATGCTCCAGAAGTCGTACGCCGAGGGCCTGCGCGCCCTGGTCTGCTACACGGCCTCCTGGCAGGACCAGGTCGCCATCGCCGAGGCGGCCGGCGACGAGCAGGCGACGAAGATCGCCAAGCGGGTCAACGACCTGCTGCTGCCGCTGGTCAAGGGCGTCGGCTCCGAGCGGGCGTACGAGATGCTGGGTCACGAGGCGCTGCAGACCTTCGGCGGCTCCGGCTTCCTCCAGGACTACCCGCTGGAGCAGTACGTCCGGGACGCCAAGATCGACACCCTGTACGAGGGCACCACCGCGATCCAGAGCCTCGACCTGATCTTCCGCAAGATCGTTCGGGACAACGGCAAGGCCCTCATGACGGTCGCCGGCGAGATCCAGGAGTTCATCACCTCCGAGGGCGGCAACGGCCAGCTCAAGCAGGAGCGGCAGGCGCTCGGCAAGGCGCTCGCCGAGGTGCAGACCATCCTCGGCGTGCTGACCGGCTGGCTCGGCGAGGCGCAGGGCGGCGACGCCCGGGCGCTCTACAAGGTGGGCCTCAGCAGCCGCCGGTTCCTGCTGGCGGTCGGCGACCTCGTCGTCGGCTGGCTGCTCCAGCGGCAGGCCGACGTCGCCCTGCGCGCCCTGGCCGGTGAGGTCTCCGCCGCCGACAAGGCGTTCTACACCGGCAAGGTGGCCGCCGCGAAGTTCTTCGCCCGCGAGGTGCTGCCCCGGCTCGGCGCCGACCGGCGGATCATCGAGAGCACCGACCTGGAGCTGATGGACCTCCCGGAGGAGGCGTTCTGAACCTGAGCCGCTGACGCACCACAGCGGCCCCCGGACGGCCGGCGAGTCCCCCAACTCGCCGGCCGTCGCCGTCCCGCCCCGTCTCGTCGGCGGCCGCTGTCCCGCCCCGCTTCGGCGACCCGTGCCGAATAGTCCCGCGTGTCCCCTATCGCCGGTCGCATCCCGGGTACTTGCCCGGCCGGGCGGGTAACCGAGGCCCGGACGTCGTCAGTGAACGCCCAGAGCCACCGCACGTGGGGGTGCAGCGCACATGGGCATTGGTAGTGGAATCTTCCTCATCGCCATCGGCGCGATCGTGACCTTCGCCATCCGGGCCAACGTCTGGTGGGTGGACCTGCGCGCGGTCGGCTGGGTGTTCATCCTGGCCGGGTTGGCCGTGCTGCTCACCACGCTCTGGTTCTGGCAGGACCGGCGCAAGCGGGCGCGCACCCTGATCGTGGAGGAGAACAGGCTGTCGCATCCGACCGCCATGATGCCGCCTCCGCCCGATCCACCGCCGCCCACGGCACCGCCCTCCTGAGGCCCACCGGCACACCGGCCGCATACCGGCACACCGGCCGCATACCGGCCCGCCCGCCCGCCCGGGCCGGCCCGCCGGGCCGCCCGCCCGGCGCGGTCGCACCTCGGCCGTTCGCAGGTGTTAACAGGGGTCCCCTGTACAACGGAATGCGTTAACAGGGGGCCCTTCCTTGCGCCTCAGGCGCGGGCGGTGTGGCGGGCGACGATTTCGGCGCGGTGCAGCTCGGCCCAGGGGAGCCGGGTGCGGTGCACCACCAGGTCGGTGGTGCGCAGGCCCTCCTGGTCCGCGCGTTCCGGGTCGAGCAGCGCCGAGAGCAGCGAGATGCCCGGGTTGTGGGCGACCAGCAGCACCGTCGTCGCCTCCGCCGGGGTCGACCGCACCAGCGCCAACAGGTCCGCCGGGCGTGCCTCGTACGCGCCCGGCTCGTAGCGCACCTGCGGGGCGGGACCGGCCGGCCCCGCCTCGTCCGCCGCGCCGGTCATGCCCAGCTGCACCCCGTGCCAGGTCTGGCGGGTGCGCCGGGCGGCCGAGCAGAGCACCACGTCAGGGAGCAGGCCGTGCCGGGCCAGCCAGGCACCGGCGGCGGCCGAGTCGGCGTGCCCCCGCGCGGTGAGCGGCCGCTGGACGTCCGGGCCGCTGCCCGGTGCCTCCGCCTTGGCGTGCCGCAGCAGCACCAACGTCCGTTCCGTCCCTCCGACGTCCGTCATGGGCCCAGCTTGCCCGATTGACGATCGGAGCGCCTGGGTATGTCGATGGATGCCGCAACCTCATCCATGGCCGCGGCGGGTAGCAGCGCCAGCTGACAGCCAAGGAGGCGACGAAAATGGGCATTGGTGCCAGCATCTTCCTCATCGCGCTGGGTGCGATCTTCGCGTTCGCCGTGCAGGCCGACCTGGGGTGGCTGAATCTCGGCGTCGTCGGCTGGGTGCTGATGCTCGCCGGCGTCGTCAGCCTGCTCACCACGCTCTACTTCTGGAACCGGGGCCGCCGCACGGTGGTCGCCGCGCCGGTGCACCAGAACCGCGTGGTCGCCGACCGGGTCGTGCCGGTGCAGGGCGAGCCCGTGGTCCAGGAGTACCGCGAGGTGCGCCGCCCGGGTCGTACGGTCTGACCGGTCCGGCCCGATGGCCGACGACTGCCCAGGACTCCGGGGGCCCCGCAACGGCGCGGGGCCCCCGGCGCGTGCCCGGGGCGGGGGATCAGGGTGGGGGAACCGGGGTGCGGACTCAGGCGAACAGGGCGAAGTAGATCGCGATGTGGTGGCAGATCGCCGCCACCAGCGTGCAGGCGTGGAAGAACTCGTGGTGGCCGAAGACGGTGGGCCACGGATTGGGCCTGCGCAGCGCGTAGAAGACGGCGCCGACGCTGTAGATCGCGCCGCCGACGGCGAGCAGCACCAGCGCGGTCACGCCGCCGGAGTGCAGGATCTGCGGCAGCATCGCCACCGACACCCAGCCGAGGGCCAGGTAGAGCGGTGCGGAGACCCAGCGCGGCGCGTGCGGCCAGACCAGTTTCAGCGCCACGCCGCCCAGCGCGCCGCCCCAGACCAGGGCGAGCATGGTGGTCGCCTGCCGGGCGTCCAGCAGCAGGACGCAGAACGGTGTGTACGTGCCGGCGATGAACACGAAGATCATCGAGTGGTCCATCCGGCGCATGATCTGGTAGCCGCGCTCGGACCACACCCGACGGTGGTAGAGCGCGCTGGTGCCGAAGAGGCCGCAGACGGTCAGGCTGTAGACGAGGCAGCTGACCAGCGGGGACCAGCCGGGGCGGCTGGCGGCGATGGCGCAGAGCACGATGCCGCAGACGAGCGCGGCGAAGAACGCGTAGGTGTGCAGCCAGCCGCGCATCCGCGGCTTTCCGATGTCGACCGGCTTGAGTCGAAGCGGTGCGGAGGTCGTCACGCACCTAGGTTACGGCACCGTAGGTTACCGTCAAGTAGTGCCGATCGTCACGGGGCGGCAGGGTCCGGCGGCCCTGTCGGGCCCGCCGATCGGGGATCATGACGGGATGCGGATCCGGCCCGTCGGCGCCCACGCCCTGCTGCTCGACTGCGACGACCCCGACCAGGTGGAGGCGTGGCGGGCCGAGCTGACGCGCCGCCGCGCCGCCGGCGAGCTGACCGCCGTCGAGATCGTCCCGGCGGCCCGTACGGTGCTGCTCGACGGGGTGCCCGACCCCGACCGGGCCGCCGCGCTCGTCGCCCACTGGACCCCACGACCCGCCGGCCCTGCGACGCCCGCCACCAGCCCCGCCGACGGCACGACGCCCGCCGAGGTCGAGGTGCCCGTCACGTACGACGGGGTCGACCTGCCCGTCGTCGCCGGCCACTGGGGCGTGGACGTGCCCGAGGTGGTCGCCCGCCTCACCGGCACCCTGTTCCGCGTCGCCTTCTGCGGGTTCGCGCCCGGGTTCGCGTACCTGACCGGGCTGCCGCCGCAGTGGGCGGTGCCCCGGCTCGCCACCCCCCGCCCCCGGGTCCCCGCCGGCTCGGTCGCGCTCGCCGGCCCGTACGCCGGAATCTATCCCGGCGCGTCGCCCGGCGGCTGGCTGCTCGTCGGGCGGACCGCGCTGACGCTGTTCGACGTGGCCGCCGACCCGCCGGCCCGGCTCGCCCCCGGCACCCCGGTACGACTGGCGGCGACCACGTGACCCGCCCACCCGCCGGCGGCCCGGCACGCCGGCTGGAGGTGCTCCGGGCCGGGGCGTTCACCACCGTGCAGGACCAGGGCCGGCCCGGCTGGGCACACCTCGGCGTGCCCCGGTCGGGGGCGCTCGACCCGGCGGCCCTGCGGCTGGCCAACCGCCTCGTCGGCAACCCGGAGGACGCCGCCGGCCTGGAGATCACCCTCACCGGCTGCGTGCTGCGCCTCACCCGGGCCGGCACGGTCGCGCTCACCGGCGCGGACGCCGACGTGTGGATCGGCGACGGGCGGCTGGGCGACGTGCCGATCGGCGACCCGAACACCGGCGACGCACGGCGGACCGGCCCGCACCCCGGCGTGCACCTCGGCGACCGGCCCGGAGACGTCGGCCGGCCCCTGGCCGTGCCCGCCGGGGCGGTCGTGCGGATCGGCCCGGCCCGCTCCGGGCTGCGCACCTGGCTCGCCGTCGCCGGCGGGATCGCCGTGCCGCCGGTGCTCGGCAGCCGGTCCACCGACACCCTCTCCGGCCTCGGCCCGCCCCCGCTGCGCGACGGCGACACCCTGCCCCTCGGCGACCCGGCCGGCGACCCCGCCCCCGTCGACGTCACCGTCGGGCCGCCCACCCCGGCCGCGCTGCGGCTCCGGCTGCGCCTCGGGCCCCGCGACGACTGGTTCACCCCCGCCGCGCTCGACCGGCTGCTCGGCACGGCGTACACGGTGAGCCCGGTCAGCAACCGGGTCGGCGCGCGGCTGACCGGCGCGCCGCTGCCCCGCGCGGTCGCCGGGGAACTGCCCAGCGAGGGCCTCGTGCTCGGCGCGGTGCAGGTGCCCGCCGACGGCCAGCCGCTGATCTTCCTCGCCGACCATCCCACCACCGGCGGCTACCCCGTCGTCGGGGTGGTGGACGACGTGACGCCGCTCGCGCAGGCCCGCCCGGGGACTACGGTGACGTTCCATGGACCTCAACGCTGACCTCGGCGAGGGATTCGGCATCTGGCGGCTCGGCGACGACGAGGCGCTGCTCGACCTGATCACCTCGGCCAACGTCGCCTGCGGCTTCCACGGCGGCGACCCGTCCACCATGCGCCGGGTCTGCGCCGCCGCCGCCCAACGCGGGGTCGCCGTCGGGGCCCAGGTCGGCTACCGCGACCTCGCCGGCTTCGGCCGCCGACACATCGCGTACGCGTTCGCGGACCTGCGCGACGAGACCACCTACCAGCTCGGCGCGCTCGACGCGTTCTGCCGGGCGTACCGCACCCGGGTCCGCTACCTCAAGCCGCACGGGGCGCTCTACCACGCCGCCTCGGTCGACGAGTCGCAGGCCGCCGCCCTGATCGCCGCCATCGACGACTACGACCGCGACCTGCCGGTGCTCTGCGCCCCCGGCTCGGTGCTCGCCCAGCTCGCCACCGGCGCCGGCCTGCGGGTGGTCGCCGAGGGCTTCGCCGACCGGGGCTACCTGCCCAACGGCACGCTGGTGCCCCGCACCGCCCTCGGCGCGCTGGTCACCGACCCCGAGCAGGTGGCCGCCCGCGCCGTCCGGATGGCCACCGAGCAGACCGTGGTGGCCGTCGACGGCACCGTCGTGCCCTGCCCCGTCGAGTCCATCTGCCTGCACGGCGACACACCGGGCGCGGTGGCGTCCGCCGAGCTGGTGCGGGCCGCGCTCCTCGACGCGGGGGTGACGCTCACCCCGTTCGCGTGAAAGGAGGGGCACCTTGTTAACGCATCCTGTATAGGAAGGGCCCCTTCCTAACGCAACCAGCGCCGGCGCGCGCGCGGCCGCGCGGGGGCGGGCGGCGGGGCGCTGGCGGCCGGCGGGGCGCAGGCTGTCAGGCGTCCAGGCCGCGCAGGACCAGCGGGAGCCGCGCCGGGCCGCCCTCGACCACCCGCACCGGCACCCCCCAGTCCTGCCGGGTCAGGTGACAGGCCGCGTGCTCCACGTCGGCGTCGCACGTCGCCGCCTGCGCGGTCACCTGGAGCACCCCGCCGGCCACCGACCCGTCGACCACCAACCGGCGGGACAGCTCCGTGCCGGTGCCCGCCCCCTCCGCCAGCAGCTCCGGCGGCGACGCCGAGACGACCAGCCGCGTCGACGGCCCGTACGTCTCGTCCAGCTTCTGCCCCGGCGCCGGGGTGAAGACGACGTCCAGCGTCACCTCGCCCGCCGGCACCTCCATCGGCTTCCGCTCGGTGCGGTGCCGCGGGCCGTCGACCGTGCTCGCCCCCACGGCCGACAACGCGCCCGGGGCCAGCCGGGTCAGCCGGTGCGCCGCCGACTCGACCACCAGCACCCCGCCGTCGGCGGTCAGCACCACGTCGCTCGGCTCGGCGAGCCCGTCGGCGACCGTCGACACCTGACCGGTGGCCGGGTCGAAGCGGCGGACCGCCCCGTTGTACGTGTCGGCGACCAGCACCGAGCCGTCCGGCAGCGCGCACACCCCCAGCGGGTGCTGGAGCAGCGCCCGGTCGGCCGGGCCGTCGACGTGACCGAAGTCGAACAGGCCCTGCCCGACGGCGGTGCCCAGGACGCCGTTCTCGACGTACCGGATGGCGCTGGTCTCGCTGTCGGCGACCCAGAGCCGGGTGCCGTCGGCCGAGACCGAGAGGCCGGACGGCTGGGCCAGCCACGCCTCGGCCAGCGGCCCGTCCCGCAGCGCCTCGACGGTGGTGCCGGCGTACATGCCCGCCGTGCGGCGGATCGGGTCGAACCACCAGAGCTGGTGGATGCCCGCCATCGCGACGATCACCCGGTCGTCGTACCAGGCCACGTCCCACGGGGAGGAGAGGTCGACCGAGAGCGAGTCGTGGGCGTGGTCGTCCACCGTCGAGCGCCACTGCCGGCCCGTGCCGGCCACGGTCACCACCTCGCCGGTGGCCAGCCGCACCCCGCGCAGCAGGTGGTTGACGGTGTCGGCGACGACCACGTCGTAACCGGCCACCTCGGCCACGTGCTCCGGCAGCCGGCACAGCCCCTGCGGCTCGGAGAAGGTGGCGACGCCGGGCGGCCCGTCCGCGCGCCCCCGGACGCCCGCGCCGATCCGGCGCACCAGCGTCTCGCCGTCGGGGGCCAGCTCCACCAGGGAGTGCCGGGCCGAGTCCGACACGAGCAGGTGCCCGCCGTCGAGCGCGAGGGCCTTGCCGGGGAAGCGCAGGGCCGTCTCCGGCTCGGCGGGCGGCACGTACGGGCCGTCGCCCCGGTGCAGGGTGCCCTTCGCCTCGTGGGTGGCGACCAACTCGTCGACCAGCCGGGCCAGCCCCTCGGCGTGACCCTCACCGGCCATGGTGGCCACCACGTACCCCTCGGGGTCGATCACGGCGAGGGTCGGCCAGGCGCGGGCCGCGTACTGCTGCCACATGTCCAGCTCGGGGTCGTCGAGGACGGGGTGGTGCACGCCGTACCGCTCGACGGCGGCGGCGACGGCGGCCGGGTCCTTCTCGTGCTCGAACTTCGGCGAGTGGATGCCGACGACGACCAGCACGTCAGCGTACTTCTCCTCCAGGGGGCGCAACTCGTCGAGCACGTGCAGGCAGTTGATGCAGCAGAAGGTCCAGAAGTCGGCAATTGTGATCTTGCCGCGCAGGTCGGCCAGCTTCAGGTCCCGCCCGCCGGTGTTCAGCCAGCCCCGTCCGCGCAGCTCGGGAGCCCGTACTCGTGCGCTCATGCCCCCAGTCTGCCCGACCGCGAGGCCCCGACCGGCCGGCACCCCGCGCGGCTTGGTCACACCCCGGGCGTACGACGAAGGCGGGGCCACGGTGGTCCGTGGCCCCGCCCCCGGGTTCGCTACTTGGTGGCCGACTTGAGGCAGAGCACCTTCTTCGGCACGTCACCACGGAGGACGACGTGCGGCTGGCCCGGGTCGGCGCACTTCTCCTTGGCCTCGACCTTGGACACGATCGTGAACGATCCCGCCTCGCCGCAGGTGGCCGACGTCGCGGATTCGCCTGACTGCTTCACGCAGGAGCCGACGGCCGGGTCGAACGGCTTCGCGTTGTCGCCGCCCACCTTGCCGAGCAGCATGAGCAGCCCCAGCGGCACCGCGAGGATCAGCACGGCGGCCACCAGCACGGCGGCCAGCACCCGGCCGTTGCGGACCTTCGGCGGCGGAGCCTCGGCCTTCGGCGCGTCCGCCTCCGGCTTGAACGCGTCGAACCGGCCCTGCTCCTCCGGCTCCGCGCCCCAGGCAGGGCCGGACTGCGGCCCCTGCGACGGGAAGCCGACCTGGGTCGGCTCGCCGTACGGCGCGGGAGGGCGGCCCGGCACCGCGCCCTG
Organism: Micromonospora haikouensis; assembly: GCF_900091595.1. GTDB lineage: Bacteria > Actinomycetota > Actinomycetes > Mycobacteriales > Micromonosporaceae > Micromonospora > Micromonospora haikouensis. Next base: position 147,802 of record NZ_FMCW01000019.1, on the reverse strand, counting down.
CACGGCGGTGGCCCCGCCCATCGGGCCGCCGAACTGGTCACCCGGGCGGTCGCCCTCGTGCGGGCGGACGCCGTTGACGGGCCGGTTGCTGGCCGGCGGGTCCACGAAGGACGGCACCCCGGGCGGGAAGGCCGGCGGAGCGGGCGCGCCGGCCGCCCCGATCGCCGGGCTGTCGCCGAAGCCGTGCTGCTGGCCGGCCTGCCGGTCCGGGGCGTCGAAGCGCTGCGGTCCGCCCTGCGGCCCGCGGTCGTCGAACCGCTGCTGCGGCCCGACGTCGTCGAACCCGCGGTGCTGGTCGCGCCCCTCGAACCCGCGCTGCTGGTCGCGCCCGTCGAACCCGCGCTGCTGGTCGGGTTCGGCGGGGCGGCCCTGGGGGCCCGGCTCGTCGAAGCGGCCCGGCTCGTCGAACCGCCCCTGCGGGCCCGGCTCGTCGAACCGGGACGGTGGCGGATTGTGCTCGGGGCGGAACGGGCTCTCGTCTGCCGCCTCCGGCTCGTCGGCCGGCTCCGGGCGGGCCGGCCGGCCGTACACCCGGGGCTGCGGCGCGGGCGCGCCGCCGGTGTGCAGCGCCTGGTCGGTGGGGGGCACCACGCGGCTGGCCATGGGCACGGACGCGCTCGCCGAGACGCTGCCCACCGCGCCGTCCGCGGCCTCTCCGGCCTCCGCCGGGGGTACGGCGGCCCGGGCGGCCGCCCCGGACTCGGGCGAGACCCGGGGGGCGGGCACGAACGGGGTGCCCTGCGGGTGCGGCTCCTCGGCACGGCCCCAGCCGGCGCCCGACTCGGGCGCGTACGGCGACGGGGCGCCCTCACGACCCGACGGTTCGCCGGCCGGCGAGGGCTCGACCGCCGGGGGGAACTGGGCCGGCGGGGCGTAGTCGGCCGGCGGGAGGGCGGCCAGGCTGGCACCGGGCACGCGCTGCTCCTGCGGCGGCAGCGGCACGGCGTTGGCCGGCGAGATCCCCGGCCCGGGGGCGGGCTGGTAAAGCGGACGGTCCTCGGACCGCTCGGGCTCCCAGGCGTTGCCGGCCTGCTGCGGCGCGGCGGTCTCCGGCTCGGTACGCCCCCACGCCTCGCCCGGTGCCCACGGCTCGACGTCCGGCATGACCGGGCGGTCCGAGCGGTCGCCGCCGGGCCGCTGCTGCGGGCTCTCGCCGGGCGTCCCCCAGGCGGGCGGCCCGTCCGTGCCGACGGTGGCGGTGGCCCGCGCCGGTGGTACGGAGGTCGGCTCGGCCGCCGCCCAGTCGGGGACCTCCGGCCGGTCGTCCTGCCGTTGCGGCGGGGCTGCCGCGCCCCACGTGCCGGGCTGCCCCGACTCGTCGGCGGCGGGCCAGGCGTTCGGCTGCGGCTGGTCGTCGGAGCGGACCGCCGTGGCGGCCCACCCGCCGGAGCGGGCGGGGTTGTCGTGGGCGGAGGCGGGGGAGCCGGTCGCCCAGCCGCCGGAGCGGGAGGCGTCGTCCTGTGTGGTGGCCCAGTCCTGGGGCGGGGTCGCCTGGCCGGGCACGCGGGCGGCACCCCGGGCGGCGGCTTCGGCCTGGCCCCACGCGGCCGGCGGCTGCTCGGCCGGGCCGCCGAATCCGGGCTGCCCGGGTGCACCGTCGAACGTGGGTTGTGCGGCGGGTCCGCCGAATTCGGACGGGGCGGCCGAGGCTGCCTGACCTGCCTGGCCAGGGGCGTCGGGTTGCTCGGTCCGCGGCCAGCCACCGGAGCCGGCGGGGCCGTCGGCCTGCTGCGGCGCGGCGTTCCAGGCGTCGGGGCCGGCGGGGCCGTCGCCCTGCTGGCCGGAGTTCCAGCCGCCGGAGCGGGAGGCGTCGTCCTGTGTGGTGGCCCAGTCCTGGGGCGGCGTCGCCTGGCCGGGCACGCGGGCGGCACCCCGGGCGCCGGACTCGGCCTGGCCCCACGGCGCCGGCGGCTGCGGGTCGGCCGCGCCGGCCCAGGCCGGGGCCGGCTGCTCGGGCTGCGTCGCCCAGGCCGGCTGGGCCGGCTCTCCGTTCGGTGCGTTCGTGGCGGCCGGGGCGGCGGCCCAGCCGGGGCCGGCCTGCTCGTTCTGCTGCCAGCCCGGTGCCTGCTCGTTCTGCTGCCAGCCCGGCCCGGCCTGCTCGTTCTGCTCCCAGGCGGGCTGCGCCGCGCCGGCCGGCGGGCCCCAGGCGGCCGGGCGGTTCGGCTCCGGCTGCTGGGCCGGCACCTGGGCGGCACCCCAGGCGGCGGTCGGCGGCTGGTCACTCTGCGGAGGCTGGCCCCAGGCGGCGGTCGGCGGCTGGTCACCCGGTGCCGCGCCCCAGTTGGCGGTCGCCGGCTGGTCGCCCTGCGGCCCGGTGCCCCAGGCGGCGGTGGCCGGCTGGTCGCCGTGGGGAGGCGCTCCCCAGGCGGCGGTCGGGGGCTGGTCGTTCTGCGGGGGCTGGCCCCAGGCGGGGGCCGGCGGCTGGTCGTTCTGGGTCGCCCAGGCGGGAGCGGGCGGGTTCGGCCGGGCCGCGGGGGGCGGGGGTGCCCAGCCCAGGTCCGGGTTGGCGACGCCGTACGGCGCCGGTGCGCCGGCGCCCGGCGACACCTCGTCCGGCTCCTGGCCGGGGTGGTGCGGGCCCTCGGACGTCATCGGTGCGCCTCCTCCATCACATGTCGGCCGCCGATGCCGACGGTGCGTCGGCGTGGGTGCCGGTGTGGCCGGCGGTGCCGACCGTGGGGACTCCCCGCACCGTATCCGGTGGCCGCCCGCGGCATCCGGGGAGCACCGGCCGTCACTCCGCGTCGTCGGACGGTGTCGAGCAGCTTCTATCGGCACGACGGGGTCCGGGCGGGCGGTTGACGACCGAGCCCCACCGTACCGGGCGGTGCGGCGAGGCGGAATCCCGGTGTCAATAGGCCCGAAACGCCGACGACCCGCCCGGGCGAACCGGGCGGGTCGTCGAACTGGAGGAGGGTGAGAAAAGTGTGGGGCGTCAGCTCATGTGACGCTGGGCGATGGCGAGAAGCTCCTCGCGGACCGCGGGCGAGTTGGCGGAGCGCAGGGCGTGCTCGATGGCACGGGCCCGGCGGTTGGCGTCGCGGCGGTTGCGGATTCGCTCGATCATGCTCATCTGGGTTCTCCTCCTGGCTATTCGGTTGTCGGCCCCTTGATGACTCAATTGAACCGCATCCAGCCCCGAACTTCCAACGATTAGTAGGTGAGCTGAGACACCTGCCTAAGGATCGTAGGTCAACGAGGTCGGGTGACGGTGCTTTCTTCTTCCAACGGCAACGGCCGGTGTGCCGGGCGTTCACCCGTGGCACACCGGCCGTGGCTGGTGTCGGTTACCCGTCAGGTCCAGGCGAGCAGCGCTGCCTCCGGATCGGCCAGGAAGTCCCCGATGTCGCGGAGGAACTTCGAGCCGAGTTCGCCGTCGATGATCCGGTGATCGAAGGAGAGACCCAGCGTGGTCACCTGACGTGGGCGGACCTTGCCCTTGTGCACCCACGGCATCTCGCGGACCGCGCCGAACGCCAGGATCGCCGACTCGCCCGGGGGCAGGATCGGCGTGCCGGTGTCCACCCCGAACACCCCGACGTTGGTGATCGTCAGCGTGCCGCCGGACATGTCCGCCGGCGAGGTCCGGCCGGCCTTCGCCGTCTGCACCAGGTCGGTCAGCGCGTCCGCCAGCTCACGCAGCGTGAGTCGGCCGGCGTCCTTGATGTTCGGCACGATCAGGCCGCGCTCCGTGGCCGCCGCGATGCCCAGGTTGACGTACTCCTTGACGACGATCTCGTCGCCGGCCCACGTCGAGTTGACCATCGGGTGCCGGCGTACCGCCAGCAGCACCGCCTTGGCGACCAGCAGCAGCGGCGAGACCCGCACGTCGCGCCACTCCCGCCGGCCCCGCAGCCGGTCCAGGGCCTTCATCGTCCGGGTCACGTCGACGGTCAGGAACTCCGTCACGTGCGGCGCGGTGAAGGCCGAGCGGGACATGTTCTCGGCGGTGAGCCTGCGTACCCCCTTGACCGGGATGCGCTGCTCGCGGTCGGCGCCGAAGGCCGCGGCCGACGTGGCCGGTGCCGCGACCGTCGGCGGCTCGGCCGCCGTCGCGGTCCCGCTCGCCGCCCGCTGTACGTCCTCCCGGGTGATCGAGCCCAGCGGCCCCGACCCGCTCAGCGAGCCGAGGTCCACGCCGAGGTCCTTGGCGAGCTTGCGCACCGGCGGCTTGGCCAGCACCAGCCCGCCGGGCCGCCCGTTGCCGTTCACGGTCGTCGCCGCCGTGACCGGTGCCGCTGCCGTGACCGGTGCCGCCGCGGGGACGGGCGCCGGGGCTGGCGCGGGCGGAACGGAGGCCGCCGGGGTGGCGGGCCGCTCCGGGGACGCGCCCTTGCGCGGGCGGCGCTTGGCCGGCGCGTTGCGCGGGCCGTAGCCGACCAGCACGGCGGTGCGCCCGCCCGGCGCCACGCCGCCGATCAGCCCCGGCTCGACCATGCCCTCCTCGGGCGCGATCTCGACGGCGGCCAGGGACGCCGCCGACGGGGTCGGCAGGTCGGCGGCCGGCGCGCCCGTCGTCGACGCCTCGACCGGGCCCGCGCCCGGGTCGGTGTCGATCGCGATGATCGGCGTGCCGACCTCGACCGTGCTCCCCTCCGGGTGGAAGATCGACCGCACCTGGCCGGCCCACTTCGCGGGAATCTCGACGGCCGCCTTCGCCGTCTCCACCTCCACGATCGGCTGGTTCAGCTCGATCGTGTCGCCCTCTTTGACCAGCCAGGCGAGGATCTCGCCCTCGGTCAGCCCCTCGCCCAGGTCGGGCAGGTTGAACTCCTTGATCCGCGACACCCCGCTCACCACCCGAAGGCGCGGTCGACGGCGTCGAGCACCCGGTCGAGGTCCGGCAGGTACTCCTCCTCCACCCGGGACGCCGGGTAGGGGGTGTCGAAGCCGGTCACCCGCAGCACCGGGGCCTCCAGCGAGTAGAAGCACTCCTCGGTGACCCGGGCGGCGATCTCCGCGCCCAGACCCAGGTTGCCCGGGGCCTCGTGCACCACCACGCACCGGCCGGTGCGCCGCACCGACTCGTACACGGCGGTGAGGTCCAGCGGGGAGAGCGTGCGCAGGTCGACGACCTCCAGCTCCCGGCCGTCCTCGGCCGCGGCGGCCGCCGCGTCCAGGCAGGTCCGCACCATCGGCCCGTACGCCAGGACGGTGGCGTCCGTGCCGGCCCGCGCCACCCGGGCCGAGTGCAGCGGGTACGCCGCCGACAGCGGGGCCTCCAGGTCGACCGGGCCCTTCTCCCAGTAGCGCCGCTTCGGCTCCAGGAAGACGATCGGGTCGTCCGAGGCGACCGCCTGCTGGATCATCCAGTACGCGTCCTGCGGGTTGGCGCAGGTCACGACCTTCAGGCCGGCGGTGTGCGCGAAGTACGCCTCCGGCGACTCCGAGTGGTGCTCGACCGCGCCGATGCCGCCCCCGTACGGGATGCGGATCACCATCGGGATGCGCACCTTGCCCTGCGAGCGGTAGTGCATCTTCGCCACCTGCGACACGATCTGGTCGTACGCGGGGTAGACGAAGCCGTCGAACTGGATCTCGCAGACCGGGCGGAAGCCGCGGATGGCCAGGCCGACCGCGGTGCCGATGATGCCGGACTCGGCCAGCGGGGTGTCGATCACCCGCTGGTCGCCGAAGTCCTTCTGCAGGCCGTCGGTGATCCGGAACACGCCGCCGAGCTTGCCGACGTCCTCGCCCATGATGACGACCTTCTGGTCGTGCTCCAGGGCCCGGCGCAGGCCGGCGTTGAGGGCCTTGCCGAGGGTGAGCGTCTCCGTGGCCATCAGTGGGCGCTCCCTTCGAACGACTCCAGGTAGCGGCTGAACTGCGCCCGCTGCTCGTCGAGCTCCGGGGACCCGTGCGGGTAGACGTGGTCGAACATCGTCACCGGCTCGGGGTCGGGCATGGCGAGCACCCGCTCGCGCAGGTGCACCGACTCGGCTCGGGCCTGCTCGTCGACCTCGGCGAAGAACGACCCGTCGGCGATCTTCTGCTTCTCCAGGAACGCCTTCATCCGGGCGATCGGGTCCTTGGCCTGCCAGGCCTCGACCTCGCTGGCGATCCGGTAGCGGGTCGGGTCGTCGGAGGTGGTGTGCGCCCCCATCCGGTAGGTGTACGCCTCGATCAGGCTCGGGCCCTGGCCGTGCCGCGCGTTGTCCAGCGCGTGCCGGGTCACCGCGTACGAGGCGAGCACGTCGTTGCCGTCCACCCGTACGCCGGGGAAGCCGAAGCCGCGCGCCCGCTGGTAGAGCGGGACGCGGGTCTGCCGCTCCAGGGGCTCGGAGATGGCGTACTGGTTGTTCTGGCAGAAGAACACCAGCGGGGCGTTGAAGACGCTGGCCCAGACGAACGCCTCGTTCACGTCGCCCTGGCTGGTCGCGCCGTCGCCGAAGTAGGCGATCACCGCCTCGCCGTCGTCGCCGCCGGTCTTGCCGTCCATGTGGACGCCCATCGCGTACCCGGTCGCATGCAGGGTCTGCGCCCCGATGACGATCGTGTACATGTTGAACTTGAACTCGTTCGGGTCCCAGCCACCCTGGTCGACGCCCCGGAACAGGCCGAGCGGCATGATCGGGTCGATGCCACGGCAATAGAGCACGCCGTGCTCGCGGTAGGTCGGGAAGGCCATGTCCTGGCTGCGCAGCGCCCGCCCGGAGCCGACCTGTGCCGCCTCCTGGCCGAGCAGGCTGGCCCACAGCCCCAGCTCGCCCTGCCGCTGCAACGCGGTGGCCTCGGCGTCGAGCTTGCGGACCAGGACGAGGTCGCGGTAGAGCCCTCGGTACTCCTCGTCGGTGAAGTCGACGCGGTACTCCGTGCCGTCCGGCCCGAACGCGCTCTCGACGCGCTCTCCGGCGGGCGTGAGCAGCTGCACGAGTTCCGGGTCGCCGCCAGCCGTCGCGGCCGTTCGCTTGGCACGGGGTGCGGCTCGCCGGCCGCGGGTGGTGGTGACCCCGGGGTCGCCCTTTGCCATCCGTCTCTCCCTGTCGTGGTCTGCGCCGGCACCGGGGGTGACCCGCTCCGCGCAGTGTGTGCACCCGCCCGGCTGGTGCCGGACTGGTTCCTGGCGGCCGCGCCTAGCCCCGGTGAGGGTTGCCGCGCGGCGTGAGCCGGATTCCGTGCGAACCCGGTTCGGGAGCGCCGGCGTCGTACCGCGCCTGCCGCAGGGTGCGCGGAGGTCGCGGCTGCGTTGCCGTCGTGCCCCAAATGATGGCAGAGGAGGTGAGCGCGCCCACAGTACGCCCGCCCCGGATTCCGGGCGCTGTCGGGTTTGTGGCTGGTGGGGCCCGCTGTCCCCGGAGGATCGTGAGTGACCGGGGCGGGCCGGACAATTTGTGTGTCGACACGCGGTGGCTCCTGGTGAACTGGCCGTCACTGAGTCAAGCTGATGATGCCGGTCGGGCGTTTCATGGGTTTATGCCCGTTTTGGTCCCTGAGGGATCGCCCGTCCCGCATCGATGATCGACGACGGACGAGGAGTGCGCGTGTCCCAGCCAGGTGAGGGTCCCACCGTGCCGTTGCTCGGCCGGCACCGTGCGGCCGGGGGCAGCTACCGTCGGGTCGTCGGGGCGCACCGCGCCCCCGGCTCCGGTGCCCCCGGGCGCGGATACCTCTTCACGGTCGCCCTGCTCGCCGGCACCGCCTCCATGCCGATCCTCGCCGCCATCAGCACCGGGTCGGCCACCGTGGGCAGCACCGCACTCCCCGACAGCAGCACCCCGTTCATCCCCACGCGTTCCGTCGGGCCGGTGATCGTGCCGGCGACCGGCCAGCCCGCGACCGCCCCCTCGACCCCGCCGGGCACGGCCGCGGCGCCGCAGCCCGAGCTGCCCGGTCCGGGCCTTCCGCCGCCCGCGCCCGCGCCGATCGTGCCGGCCGCCTCCGACCGGTCGGATCCCGAGGCGGTCCACCGCCCGCCGCCCCGGGTGCCTACCCTGCCCCCGCCGCCCACCGTGACCCCGACCCCCACCCCGACGCCGCACCCCTCCCCGGCCCCGGCGCCGACCGGGGAACCCATGCCTCCGACCACGCCGCCGACCGAGCCGACGGCGACCCTCTCCGCCTCGGCCCAGGTGCCGAGCCCGTCGTTGGGCACCGAGCCGACCGCGAGCGCGGAGCCCACCGCCGGCCCCGACCCGACGACGACCGGTGGACCAGTCCCCGAGACCGCTCTCACCGCGCCCCAGGTCGCTCCCCCGGCGTTCCCGACCACTCCTGCGGTGTCCCCGGTCGTGCCCACGGCGGTGCCCAGGCCGCCCACACACCGCCGCCCGGCGTCCACCCCGTCCAGCCACCCCAGCCCGACGCCGCAGACTCCGGCCGTGCCGCCGCAGCCCACCACCGGCTCGCCCGTCGGCCCCGCCGTGGGCGACGACCGCCCACCCGCCACCCGGTGAGGCCGGTCACCGCCGGCCGGCCCGGCCCGCGTGACGATGGCCCGGGCACCCGGCCGAGATCGCAGACCGGCGAGCGACGGCCGGGGCCGCAGGTCGGCGAGCGGCGACCGGGGCCGCCCGGCGGTAAGCGGCGACCGGGGCCGCACGGCGGGGAGCGACAGGGCTGAGCAGACCGGATCGTCCCCCAGCGGAAGAAGAGCGCCTCCACGTCATGCCCGGCCCGGGGCTGCGCGCCGCCCGCCTGATCACCGAGCTGACCGCGCCCGCCGTCCTGGTGACCGTGTTGACCATGCTGGTCGGCTGGTTCGGCGGGAACGGCGGCGCGCACGGGCTGGCCTGGGGGCTGCTTGCCACCGTCTTCGCCAGCGGGATTCCGTTCGCGTACATCGTCGGCGGGGTACGCCGCGGGCGACTCACCGACCACCACGTCGGTGTGCGGGAACAGCGCCGGACGCCGCTGCTCTTCGGGCTCGCCTCGGCGGCGGTCGGCTGGGCCCTGCTCGCCGCGTTCGGTGCCCCCCGCCCGCTGCTGGCGCTGGTGGCGGCCGGCGTGGTGGGGCTCGTGGTGGCGGTGACCGTGAGCCACTGGTGGAAGATGTCGATCCACACGGCCGTGGCCGCCGGCGCGGTGGTGGTGCTGGTGCTCACCTTCGGCCCGCCGCTGTTGGCCGCCGTGCCGGTGCCGGTGCTTGCCGGCTGGTCCCGGGTGCGGTTGCGGGCCCACACCCTGCCCCAGGTGCTGGTCGGCGGGACGGTCGGCGGGCTGGTGGCCGGAGCCGTCTACGGCGCGCTGACCTGAGCGGACCGCCTGCCGGCCCGGCCAGGCCCTTCGACCAGGGCCGGGCCGAGCCGGGTCAGGCGCCGCGGTCGGGGTCGTGCCGGGTCAGGCCCCGTCGTCGGCGAGCCGGTGCCGGTTCGCCTCGATCCAGGCGTCGAGGGCGGCCGGGTCGTCCGGGTCCACCCCGTCGGCCATCAGCTGGGCCACCGCCGCCGTGGCGGGGCTGCGGCGCTCGCCGGTGGAGTAGAGGCGGGCGAACTCGGGGATCATCTCCTCGACGGCCGTGTCGGTACGCTCCGCCGCCGCCTGCGGCAGCCCCTTGCGCCGGGCCGCGTAGGCCGCCCAGCCGCGCAGCACCCGGGGCAGCATCGCGGCGTCGTCCATGTCGAGGACGGCCCGCCGGTGCACCCAGTCGAGCAGGAACAGCTCGGCGACCGTGGGGCTCCAGCGCAGCGCGTCGGCGTCGGGGAAGCTCGCCGCGTGGTCGAGCAGCAGGCTGAGGCAGAAGTGCAGCGAGGCCAGCCCCGCGTCGTCGGACGGGTCGAGGTCGTAGCGGGCGGCCTCGGGCGAGGCGAGGAACGCCCGGACCAGTTCCGTGCGCTGGTCGCCGGAGAGGGGCTCGGCGTCCCGGGTGGCCCCGGCGGTCGGCGGGGGCAGCAGCGCCAGCCGGGCACCGGCCAGCGCCCGGTCGGTGGCGAGGGACCCTTCGGCGGGCAGCTCGCCCAGGTCGTCGGTGACGGCCAGGTGCCGGCCGACCTCGCCGTGCATCCGGGCCGGGTCCTCCTCCCGGAACCACGTCAGCTCGTCGCCGTCGACCATCTCCCGGACCTGCTCGACGATGCGTCCCGCCGGGCCGCCCACGAAGACGTCCTTGGTGATGCCGATGTTGTGGTCGACCAGGGCCACCAGCGCGTGCTCGGGGCCGCCGGCCGCGTCGTCGTAGGCGAACGTGGCGAGGTAGGAGGTCTGGTCGCCGTACACGTCGCCGTAGCTCCAGGTGCCGGTGAGGTGCACCCGCCCGAGGTGCGCGGACCAGGCCGGGGCCTGGGTGCCGGGGTTGACCTTCGCCGCGCCCTCGGCGTCGGGCACCAGGGCGGCGAAGACGGAGCGGATGGTCCTCGCCGCCGCCGTGCGGCGGCGGGAGGTGGCGGCGAGGAAGCCCGTGACGAACTCCCGGACGGCCGCCTCCCGGTCGGTCTCCGCGACCGAGTAGACGCTGCCGAGCAGCGCCGCGCCGAGCATCTCGGCATCGAGAGCGGTGTCGAGCCTGGTCACGTCGCGTGCGGCGTGCAGCACCGCGTCGTAGGGGGTCTGAGGCGTGGCCATGCGTCGACCCTACGCCCGCCGACGGTCCCCGAACAGCGAAGAAAGACGCCGGTCGTCAGCGGCGGGCGGCGTCCCGCAGCGCCTGCCATGCCTGCCCGTGGCGGGCCAGCACCGCCCGCACCGGCTCCACCACGTGCTCCTGCCCGACCGCGCCGACGGCGAGGGTGAGCCGCTTCTCGGCCCGGCCGCGCGCCCGGCGGGCCGCCCACCGCACCACGGGCCTGGTCGACGCGGCCACCAACAGCCCGGCGAGCAGGCCGCCGAGCAGCAGCACGGTGGGCAGCGGTGCCTCACCGACGCGCGGATAGTCCAGGGCGGGCAGGCCGAGCGCGCGCAGCGCGTAGCCGAGCGCGAGCCAGCCGAGGCCGGCCACGGCCGCGAGGGTGACCAGCCACTGCATCCCGCCGACGATCCGCCACCAGGCGGGCCGGTGGTCCAGCCCGAGGTCGGTCTGCGCCACCGCGCGGTCCAGGGCGTCCGGGAGGTCACCGAGCCGGGACCGGGCGGCCGTGGTCACGGCGGTCGCCCACGGGTCGGGCAGGTCGGTGCCGGCGCGGTCGGCCACCGCCCGCACGGCCAGCCCCAGCGCCGAGCGCTGCGCGGCGCTCGGTTCGGGTACGGAGGTCGCGGCGACCGGGCTCTCCGCCGGGTCGACGACGTCGCCGCCGCCGGTGGGCGGGCCGGGCAGGTGCAGTCGGCGCAGCGGGTCGGGGCGCAGCCGCCGCCAGCCGCGCACCAGCGGCCAGCCGGTGCTCGCGGCGGCCCGGTGCCGGTAGGCCCCCTCGACCGCCTCCGCCACCGCCGGCACCCCGGCCGCGCCGGCCAGCGCCCGGGTCAGCCCCGAGGAGGGGCCGGTGTCCGGCACGTCGGTCGGGGGCTCGGCGGCGACCAGTTCCGCCAGCCCGGCGACGACCGTGTCGACGTCGCCGGCGAGGCGGCGCAGGGCGGCCTGCCGCTCGGCGACGGTGCGCTCCAGCGTGGCCCGCAGCTCGGTGATCCCGTTCGGGTCGACGGCGGTGGTGGTCAGCAGCGGCACCCCGCCCAGCTCGTCGGCGTCGAGGAGCCGGCGCAGGTCGGCCAGGACGCGGGGCAGCTCGGCCGGGGGCAGCCGGTCGGCCTGGTTGAGCACGACCAGTGTCACGTCCCGGTGCCGGTGGAACTCGCGCAGGTAGCTGGTGTGGACCACCCGGTCGGCGTACTTCTGCGGGTCGACGACCCAGATCACCAGGTCGACCAGGCCGAGCAGCCGGTCGACCTCCAGCCGGTGCGACCGCTGCACCGAGTCGAAGTCGGGCAGGTCGAGCAGGACGAGCCCGTGCAGGGCCGACTCGTCGTCGCCGTCGAGCGCGCTCTCCCGGACGAACCGGTGCCGGGGCAGCACGCCGGTCCAGTCGAGCAGCCGGGTCGCGCCGTCGAGCGGGCCCCAGACGCAGGCGTGCGCCACGCCGGTGGTGGGGCGGCGCACCCCGACCGGGGACAACTCGAACCGGGCGAGCGCGTTGAACAGGCTCGACTTGCCGCTGCCGGTGGCACCGGCGAGGGCGACGACGGTGTGGTCGCGGGAGAGCGCGAGCCGCGTGCCGGCGCGTTCGACGAGGGTGTGCGCGGGCACGAGCTGGGTGTCCGGGAGCTGGCCGTCGGCCGCCTCGAGGAACCGCCGGACGGCCGCCAGGCGGGCGATCAGCGCGTCCGGGTCGACCCGCTGGTCGCCGCGCAGCGCCTCGCGCACCCGGCCGACGAGGTTCGGGGTCACCGCGTTCCGCCTTCCGGGGCCAGGGCCGGGGGCAGGGCCGCCGCGCCGGCCGCCACGAGGCCGCTGCGGTGCCGGGCCTGCTCGACCTGCTCGGCGGCCGTCCGCAGGGCGTCTCCGGCGTCCGCCGCCGGCCGGGCGGTCGCCGTGCGGGACAGGAACCGGGTGGCTTCGGCGTCGAGCAGCTCGCGGACCCGCGCGAGCAGGTCGCCCCGGGCCTTCGCGGCCAGCGTACGCACGGCCTGGTCGCCGAAGATCGCCTGGAGTACGGCCTGCCCGGCGACCGTGGTGCCGGCCCCCGTGGCGACCTCCAGCCCGGTCGGGATGAACGCGGTCGAGGCGAACACGGCGATCATCACGGCCAGCCCGGTGGCGTTGACCGCGTACGCGGCGGTGCGGGCGACGAACCGCCGGTCGGCGCCCTCGGACCGGACCAGCTCCAGCACCCCGCGCTGCCAGTCGCGGACCAGGCGTTCGGCGCGGTCGGGGAAGTCGGTGCCCGGGTGGGCGAGCGGCGGGTCGAGCAGGGCCGCCCCGGCGGGGTGTGCCCGCCACCCGGTGTAGGCGTTCTCGGCCGCCTCGGCGGCGACCCCGCGCAGCAGCGTGACGAGCTGCGACTCGATGGCGTCGCGCAGCTCGGTGGCGGGGGCGGGCCGGCCGGTCACCGCCGCCAGGAGCCGGTCCCGCAGCCGGCCGATCCGCGCCTCCAGGGTGCGGAAGAACTCGCCGGTGCCGACGAACTCCTGCCAGCGGGCGAGCACCTCGCCGCGCAGCAGCCGGCCGTCGCGCAGCCCCTGCTCCACGGCGCGCTCGGCGCCCTGGTAGGCGGCGACGACCCGGTCGTCGAGGGCGTCGGCGGCGTCCCCCTGCTCGTCGGCGGCGTCGGCCAGGCCCGCGACGGCCGGGACCAGCGCGGCCAGCGCGCCGTCCAGGGTCTGCCGGACGACGGCGGCGCGTGCCCCGGCGTCGGCGGCGAGCCGGGAGAACCAGCCGCCCAGCGGGTCGGTGACCTTGTCGGGCAGCAGGCCCTGGCCGTCGACCCAGGTCTCCGGGAGGACGAACAGGGGTGCCGCGCCGAGGCCCTGCTCGGCCAGCATCTCGGCCAGGTGGGCGGCGACCTCGTCGGTGGCCTCCGCCGGCACCCGGTCGAGCACCATGGCGATCACCACCCCCCGGGCCCGGGCGGTGTGCAGCAGCTCCCAGGGGACCGCGTCGGCGTACCGGGCGGCGGTGGTGACGAAGAGCCAGAGGTCGGCGGCGGCGAGGAGCTGGCCGGCGAGCGCGCGGTTGGCGTCGACCACGGAGTCGATGTCGGGGGCGTCGAGGAAGGCCAGCCCGGCGGGGAGCGCCGGGGCGGTGACGAGCTGGAGGGTGCCCGGATCCTCGCTCGGCTCGTTGGTGCGGGTGAGGCCGGGCAGCAGCTCGCCCTGGCGGAACCAGCCGGAGTCGGCGGGGTTGCAGACGAGCACCGGCGAGCGGGTGGTCGGCCGGAGCACCCCGGCGGCGCTGACCCGGGCCTGGACGAGGCTGTTGACCAGCGTCGACTTGCCGGCGCCGGTGGAGCCGCCGACGACCACGAGCAGCGGCGCGTCGAGCCGGGCGAGCCGGGGCAGGAGATAGTCGTCGAGCTGCGCGGTGAGGCTCGCGCCGATCTGTCGGGCGGCCTCGGCCGAGGGCAGGGCGAGCGGAAACCGGGCCGCGCCGATCGCGGCCCGCAGGGCGGTGAGCGCGGCGGGCAGGTCGTCCCCGGAAGGGCCGGACGGGTCCTCCCCGGCATCCCCCGTGCCGGTACGGGCGGCGACGGCGGGCGAACCGGTTCCGATGGCGGGATCGCCGTGCGTCGTCACCGCTAAAGCGTGCCCGACCAACGCAAGGTAAGACAACCGGGCTCCCCCGAACGCGAGGTTGCGTCGGGTCGGCTCAACTCGACTTGACGATCGCCGTACGCGTGGCACTATTGAGTCAAGTTCACTCAACTTGTGGCGAGCGAGCGGCGGGACAACCCCCGCCACCTGCTCCGACGCGAGAAGCCTCCAACGTAAGAAGCGAGGAAGCGAAGATGGCACGTGCGGTCGGTATCGACCTCGGCACGACGAACTCCTGCGTCAGCGTTCTCGAGGGCGGTGAGCCCACCGTCATCGCGAACGCTGAGGGCTCGCGGACGACCCCGTCGATCGTCGCGTTCGCCCGCAACGGGGAGGTCCTCGTCGGCGAGGTCGCCAAGCGCCAGGCGGTGACGAACCCGGACCGGACCATCCGGTCGGTCAAGCGGGAGATCGGCACCAACTGGACCGTCGACATCGACGGCAAGAAGTACACCCCGCAGGAGATCTCGGCCCGGACGCTGATGAAGCTCAAGCGGGACGCCGAGGCGTACCTGGGCGAGCAGATCACCGACGCGGTGATCACCGTCCCGGCCTACTTCAACGACGGTCAGCGTCAGGCCACCAAGGAGGCCGGCGAGATCGCCGGCTTCAACGTGCTGCGGATCGTGAACGAGCCGACCGCGGCGGCCCTGGCGTACGGGCTGGACAAGGGCTCCAAGGAGCAGACCGTCCTGGTCTTCGACCTCGGCGGCGGCACCTTCGACGTGTCGCTGCTGGAGCTGGCCGAGGGCGTCGTCGAGGTCAAGTCGACCAGCGGCGACAACCAGCTCGGCGGCGACGACTGGGACCAGCGGATCATCGACCACCTGGTGAAGACCTTCCGGGGCGAGCACGGCATCGACCTGGCCCAGGACAAGATGGCCCTCCAGCGGCTGCGCGAGGCGGCCGAGAAGGCCAAGATCGAGCTGTCGGCGGCCACCACCACCAACATCAACCTGCCGTACATCACGGCCGGCTCCGCCGGCCCGCTGCACCTGGACGTGACGCTCAGCCGCGCCGAGTTCCAGCGGATGACGCAGGACCTGCTGGACCGCTGCAAGGGCCCGTTCGAGCAGGCCGTCAAGGACGCCGGGATCAAGGTCGCCGACGTCGACCACGTCATCCTCGTCGGCGGCTCCACCCGGATGCCGGCCGTCACCGACCTGGTCAAGCAGCTCACCGGCCGGGACCCGAACAAGGGCGTCAACCCCGACGAGGTCGTCGCCGTCGGCGCGGCCCTGCAGGCCGGCGTGCTCAAGGGCGAGGTCAAGGACGTCCTGCTGCTCGACGTGACCCCGCTGAGCCTGGGCATCGAGACCAAGGGCGGCATCTTCACCAAGCTCATCGAGCGCAACACCACCATCCCGACCAAGCGCTCCGAGGTCTTCACCACGGCCGACGACAACCAGCCGTCGGTGCTGATCCAGGTGTTCCAGGGCGAGCGGGAGATCGCGGCCTACAACAAGAAGCTCGGCACCTTCGAGCTGACCGGCCTCCCGCCCGCGCCGCGCGGCGTGCCGCAGATCGAGGTCACGTTCGACATCGACGCCAACGGCATCGTGAACGTGCACGCGAAGGACCTGGGCACCGGCAAGGAGCAGAAGATGACGATCACCGGCGGCTCCTCGCTGCCGAAGGACGACATCGAGCGGATGCGCCGCGACGCCGAGGAGCACGCCGACGACGACAAGCGCCGCCGCGAGGAGGCGGAGACCCGCAACGTCGCCGAGGCGCTCCAGTGGCAGACCGAGAAGTTCCTCGCCGAGAGCGGCGACAAGCTGCCGGGCGAGAACCGGGAGCAGCTCAACGAGGCGCTCGGCGAGCTGCGCGGCGCGCTCGGCGGCCAGGACATCGACAAGATCAAGGCGGCCCACGAGAAGCTCGCGCAGGTCTCCCAGCAGGCCGGCTCGCTGCTCTACGCGTCCCAGCAGGCCGAGCAGGGCGAGCAGCCGGGGGCGGCCGGCCCGGGTGCCGGCGCGACCGGTGGCGCCAAGGCCGGCGGCGCCGACGACGTGGTCGACGCGGAGATCGTGGACGAGGACAAGAAGTGACGATCCGCCTCGGACGCGTATCGACGGCCAAGGGATGAGGTAACCGCATGACGGAGAAGCCACGAGCCGCCGACCCGGTGGAGTCCGGGTCGACGCCGGGTGGCTCCGCGACCGCCGAAGAGCAGCCGCGGGTCGTCATCCGTGACAACCGCAAGATCAGTAAGTCCGAGGTGCCCGCCGCGGCCGACGCCGGGGCCGACACCCCGGCGGAGGGCCTGGTCGAGGACGCCGAGATCGTGGTCGACGAGATCGAGGTCGAGGCCGCGTCGGTGGACGGGCCGCCCGTGGTCGACGCCCCGGCGCAGCCGGTCGAGGGCGCTGCGCCGCCCGCCGGCCCGCCGCTCGGCGCGGAGCTGGAGGCGCTGCGGGCCGACCTGGACGAGCGGACCCGAGACCTGCAACGGGTGACGGCGGAGTACGCCAACTACCGCAAGCGGGTGGACCGGGACCGCAGCCTCGTCCAGGAGCAGGCGACCGGTTCGGTGCTCGCCGCACTGCTGCCGATCCTCGACGACCTGGACCGCGCCCGCGAGCACGGCGACCTGGTGGGCCCGTTCGGCACGGTCGCCGAGCAGCTCACCACCGCGCTGGGCAAGTTCGGCCTGTCGGCGTTCGGCGAGCAGGGCGACCCGTTCGACCCGACCCGGCACGAGGCGGTGGCCCACCAGAGGTCCGCCGACGTGACCGAGCCGACCTGCGTGCAGGTCATGCGCCGGGGCTACCAGCTCGGCGAGCGGCTGCTGCGGCCGGCCATGGTCGCGGTCGCCGACCCGGAGTAGTGCCGACCCGTGTCGTCCCGTCCGTCCGCACCGGGCGGACGGGACGTCCGGGGTACGTCCCGTGGAAGGGGGTGGACCGGTGAGTACCAAGGACTGGATCGAGAAGGACTACTACGCCACGCTGGGCGTGCAGAAGTCCGCCTCCTCGGACGAGATCAAGAAGTCGTACCGGAAACGGGCCCGGGAGTCGCACCCGGACCACAACCCGGGCGACTCCGGTGCCGAGGAGCGGTTCAAGGACGTCTCCGAGGCGTACGCGGTGCTCGGCGACGAGGCCAAGCGCCGCGAGTACGACGAGATGCGCTCGCTGTTCGGCTCGGGTCAGTTCCGGCGCAACGCCCGAGGGCCGGGCGGCCCCGGCGGGCAGCCGTTCGACGTGTCCGACCTGTTCGGCGGCGCGGCGGGCGGCGGTGACCGGCGCTTCGGCGGGGCCGGCTTCCAGGACCTGTTCAGCTCGATCTTCTCCGGCGGCGGCGGTGCCGGCGGCCCGGCCCGCGCGCGCGGCCCGGCGAAGGGCCGGGACATCGAGACCGAGGTGGCGCTCGACTTCGGCGACGCGGTACGCGGGGTCACCCTCCCGCTGACCCTGCGCGCGCCGGGGATCTGCGACACGTGCGCCGGCAGCGGGGCGAAGCCGGGCACCTCGCCGGTGACCTGCCAGGTCTGCCACGGTGCCGGGGTGACCACCCGCAACCAGGGGTCGTTCAGCTTCTCCGAGCCGTGCCGCAACTGCCAGGGCGTGGGGACGGTCGTCGAGGAGAAGTGCCCGGAGTGCCACGGCACCGGCGGGGTCACCAAGACCCGCACGCTGAACGTCCGCTTCCCCGCCGGGGTGGCCGACGGCCAGCGGATCCGGCTGAACGGGCGCGGCGAGCCGGGCGAGCGCGGCGGCCCGGCCGGCGACCTGTACGTGCACGTGAAGGTGCGGCCGGACGAGTTGTTCGGGCGTACCGGGGACGACCTGACCCTGACCGTGCCGATCACCTTCCCGGAGGCCGTGCTCGGCACGGACCTTCGGGTGCCCACGCTCGACGGCACGGTGACCCTGCGGGTCCCGCCGGGCACGCCCAGCGGTCGGGTGCTGCGCGCCCGGGGCAAGGGCGTCGTGCGCCGCGACGGAAAGGCCGGTGACCTCCTGGTCACCCTCGACGTGGTGGTCCCGGCCGGGGTGTCCGACGAGGCGCGGGCGGCGCTGGAGGCGTTCGCCGAGCAGACCCCGCCGGCCGCCCGGGAACATCTCGACGCCCGGGTGCGTCGGTTCAGTTGAGCGTGCTGGAGTGCGTGCGGAGGTGAGCGGGGATGGCGGGAGAGCACGTCGGCTCGGGTGACCCTGCCTACGAGGCCAAGGTGCTGATGATCTCGGTCGCGGCGCGGATGGCGGGGATGCACCCCCAGACCCTGCGCCAGTACGACCGGCTCGGCCTGGTGCAGGCCGGCCGGGCGGCCGGCGGCGGGCGCCGCTACAGCGTCCGGGACGTGGTGTTGCTGCGCGAGGTGCAGCGGCTCAGCCAGGACGAGGGGGTCAACCTCGCCGGGGTCAAGCGGATCATCGGCCTGGAACGCCTGCTGGAGCAGGCCCAGCAGCGGATCGCGCGGCTGGAGGCCGAGCTGGACGCCGCGTACCGGCGGGTGGCGGAGTTGGAGTCCCTCGCCCGGTTCCCGGGCAGCGACCTGGTGCCGACCAACCGCACCTCCACCGCCCTGGTGGTCTGGCGTCCCCGGCGCGACCGCTGACCCGCCGCTCACCCCGCCGGAGCATCGTCGGCCCGGTCCGCTTCCCGGAACCCCGGCGCGGGCCGGGCCGGCTCCACTAACCTGCGAATCAGGCCGGCCCGCACGATCCGGGCCCACCGCGCTGGCGAGGGGGAGCCATGTCGGAACAGGCCAAGAAGGTGGCGCAGCAGGCGGAGGAGCGGCTCGACCGGGTCGCCAAGTCCGCCCGGCAGCGGTTCGACAAGATCACCGAGGGCCGGTTCACGGACAAGGTCCGGGAGGGCCGGTTCGCCGACCGGGGCGACCACGGCACCGACCGGGGCCGGGCCGACCAGGGCTCCGGGCAGGCCGACCGGCGCTCCGGGCAGGATGCGCGGGACGCGCGCGGCGGGCGGGACCAGCGCGGCGAGGGGCGCGGCGGGACGGCCGCCTGAGGCGGCCCCGGCGTCAGCCGATGCGGCGGTTCTCGCGGACCAGGCCGCCCTCGCACCAGTCCCGGTAGACGAACAGGTGGGGGCGCGCCAGCAGCACGCGGCTGTTGTGCGCCCACGTCCGCATCATCTCGTCGCCGGTCCGCTCCGACTGCTCGACCAGCTTGCGGAAGCGGCGCTTCGGGTGGGCGCGGAAGTTCGTCCGGATGCCGTCGGCGGCATAGATGTAGAGGCAGTGCAGCGCGAACCGGCGGGCCGGGCAGGCCGGGTCCATCGCCAACTCGAAGAGCGTCTGCACCAGGTGGTCCCCGGAGACCAGCAGGTCCCAGTCCGGCGGCATCGACGTCAACGGCACCGAATCGGGGTGGTACGCCCACGCCCGCAACTCCGCCGGGGACGGGTCGACGGGGTTGGCGAAGCCGTGGAACGTCGAGTCCTGCACGCTCACCGGCCAACCTTCCGCTCGCGCCCGAGGGCGACCGACCGGCCTCCCACGGACCCTTGCTGCTGGGGCGAAACGGTAACCCGGTCCGCCGACCAGGGGGAAGGGGCTCCCAGCACAATTCGGCATCCGATGGACGCGGGGCGGGGCCGGCCGTACGGCCGGCCCCGCCCCGGCGGGCGAAACTGAGTGTCGACTCAGTCAGTGGTGACCAGCGGCTCGGCGCGTTGGGCGACGGCCCGCTGGCGCAGCCACACCTTGAACCAGGCGAAGTCGGGCAGCCGTGCCAGCATCGGCCCGGTCACCACCGTGATCAGCACGTACGCGGTGGCCAACGCGGCCAGCTTCGGCTCGACGCTGCCGGCGGCCACGGCGAGCCCGGCGATGACGATGGAGAACTCGCCGCGCGGGACCAGGGCCAGCCCGGCCCGCCACCGGCCGGGTTCCTTGATCCCCACCCGTCGGGCGGCCAGGTATCCGGTCAGCGTCTTCGTCCCCATCGTGACCACGGCCAGCGCGAGCGCCGGCAGCAGCACGGGCGGGATGTCCCGGGGGTCGGTGACCAGGCCGAAGAAGACGAAGAACACCGCGGCGAACAGGTCCCGCAGCGGGGAGAGCATCTCGGTGGCGTGGTGCGCCACGGGGCCGGACAGCGCGATGCCGACGAGGAACGCGCCGACCGCCGCCGACACCTGGAGCTTCGCCGCGATGCCGGCGACCAGCAGGGTGAGCCCGAGCACGCCGAGCAGCAGCGCCTCCGGGTCCTTCGCCGACAGGGCGGAGGAGATCAGGTGGCCGTACCGGATCGCCACCACCAGCACCAGCACGACGGTGCCGACGGCGACGCCGAGCGCGATGCCGCCGCCGAGCAGGCCGGTGCCGGCCAGCACGGCGGTGAGCAGCGGCAGGTAGAGCGCCATCGCCAGGTCCTCGATGACCAGCACCGACAGGACCACCGGGGTCTCCCGGTTACCGAGCCGGCCCAGGTCGGCCAGCACCTTGGCGATCACGCCGGAGGAGGAGACCCAGGTGATGCCGGCCAGCACGATCGCGGCCACCCAGTCCCAGCCGAGCAGGAAGGCGAAGGCCGCGCCGGGCAGCGCGTTGAACACGCCGTCGATCAGGCCGGCGGGGGCCGCCGAGCGCAGGTTGCCGACCAGTTCGCCGGCCGAGTATTCCAGGCCGAGCATGACCAGCAGCAGGATCACGCCGATCTCCGCCCCGACGGCGAAGAACTCCTCGCTGGCGGTCAGCGGCAGCACGCCGCCGTGGCCGAAGACGAGCCCGGCGAGCAGGTAGAGGGGAATGGGGGAGAGGCCGATCCGCCGCCCGAGCCGCCCCAGCAGCCCGAGCAGGAACAGCAGCGCACCGACCTCGATGAGCAATATCGTGGTTTCCTCGTGCATCCGCGCCTCAGCCGTCCGGGTCGCTGTCGGCGAGGATGGCGGTCACGCCGTCGAGCCCCTTGCGGGTGCCGACCACGACCACCACGTCACCGGCGTCGAAGCGGAAGGCCGGGTCGGGCGAGACGATCACCTCGCCCTGGCGCAGCACCGCGACGATCGAGGCGCTGGTCCGGGTGCGGGCCTTCGTGTCGCCGAGCCGCCGGTGGACGTACTTGGAGCCGGCCGGGATGGCGATCTGCTCGGTGAGCAGCCCGGCCGCCTGCTCGCGCAGCCCGGAGAGCTGGCCGAGCATCAGCGACGCGCCGAGGATGTCCGCGAGCGCCTCCGCCTCGTCGTCTGTCAGCGGTATGTCGTGCTGGCAGGAATCGGGATCATCGGGGTCATAGAGGACAAGGTCACGGCGGCCATTGCGGTGGGAAACCACACCGAGCCGGCGTCCGGATTCCGTCAACAGGTCGTGACGCATTCCGATCCCGGGTAGGGCAGTCTGTTCGACACGTACTCGCACGGCGTCAGGCTACCGGTTGGGGGGTAGGCCGATGACTCGTCGGTTCGGCCGCAGAATGGTCGCGCTGCTGCTCGCGCCCCTGCTGACCGGCTGTTCGATCGGCGACGTCCGTCGCCCGCCGCCGGACCGCACCGCGCCGTCGCCCCGACCGACCGTGATCGAGCCGTCGCCGTCGCCCCCGGCCCTCGCCGTCGAGTTGCGCGACGTCCGGGTCCCGGTCGGCAAGGGGTACGAGCGCCCGTACGTCGAGTTCGTCACCGCCGAGCAGGCGTACGCCCTCTTCTCCACCTGCCCGGCCCGGACGGCGCGGGAGTGCCCGGCGGTGCTCTACGCCACGGTCGACGGCGGCCGCTCCTGGCGGCGGCTCACCCACCCCCGCCCGGTCGCCGAGAACCAGCAGCTCTACGCCGCCCCGGGCGTGCTGAGACTGCTCGCCGAGCCGCACGGCTACTACACCTCCACCGACGGCGGGCGCACCTTCGCGCACACGAACGGGGACCAGGAGCCCGTCGCCTGGCGGGCCGCCCAGGGCCGGTTCCAGATCGACTACCCCACCGGTCGGGTGGTCCGCTGGGCGGGGCTGCGGGCGACACCCCTGCCCGCCAAGCCGCCCGTGCCGGCGCCGCACGGCGTCGTCGAGGCCCGCGGCCTGCTGGTGGTGGCCGGCGTCGACGGCGGGAAGCCGTACGCGGCGGTCTCGACGGACCGGGGGCGCACCTGGCAGTCGACCCCCGTGCCGGTGCCCGACGGCGAGGTCGGGGTGCTGCGGCCGATGGTCGGGCCGGACGGCGAGGCGCGGCTGGTCGGCTGGCCGCCGGACCGGAGCGGCTTCCCGGCGCTCTGGCGGTATCTGGGCCGGTGGGTGGCGGTGCCCGCCGCGGGGCATCCCGCGCGGGCGGACTCCGTGGTGCCGCTGACCACCGGCCGGTTCGCCGTCAACGGCCCGGACGGCGCGGGCGTGGTGGCCGACGGACGGTACGACCGGCTCGACTGGCCGGTCGCCCCCAAGCACTACCTGACCCTGCTGGCCGACGGCACGCTGGTGGGCCGTGCCCCCGACGAGGTGTTGCTGGCCACCGGGCCGGTCGGCAACCGCCGCTGGGTGCGCGTGGTGCTGGCCCCGGCCTGACCGGCCGCGCCGCCCCGCGCCCGCCGCCCGGCCGACTCTTGAGTGACGCAGGTCACAGTCGCAAGGTTGAGCGGAATAGGCTCAACTCTGGTTGTGTCCTTCCTAGTGGACACGCCGATCCGGGGGAGCCCATGAACACGGAACGTCTCACCACCAAGAGCCGCGAAACCATCACCGGTGCCGTCGCGCTGGCGAACCAGCGCGGTCACGCCACCGTGGAGCCCTGGCACCTGCTGCTGTCGCTGCTGGACACCGAGGGGTCGACCGCCGCCGGCCTGCTGCGCGCCGCCGGGGCCGACCCCGCCGAGCTGCGCCGGGCCGCCCAGCGCGCCGTCGACGCCCTGCCGGCCGCCCGGGGCTCCAGCATCGCCGAGCCCACGCTGGCCCGCGAGTTCGTCAACGCCATCGGCGCCGCCGAGCAGATCGCCCGGCCGCTCGGCGACGAGTACACCTCGACCGAGCACCTGCTCGCCGGCCTGGCCCGGGTGGGCGGCGCGGTCGCCACCGCGCTGCGCAACGCCGGCGCGACCGAGGAGAGCCTGGTCGCCGCCTTCCCGACCGTCCGGGGCGGGGACCGGCGGGTCACCACCGCCGACCCGGAGCAGACCTACCAGGCGCTGGCCAAGTACGGCGTCGACCTGACCGCCAGCGCCCGCGACGGCAAGATCGACCCCGTGATCGGCCGGGACTCCGAGATCCGCCGGGTCATCCAGGTGCTGTCCCGGCGTACCAAGAACAACCCGGTGCTGATCGGCGAGCCCGGCGTCGGCAAGACCGCGATCGTCGAGGGCCTCGCCCAGCGGATCGTGGCCGGCGACGTGCCCGAGTCGCTGCGTGACAAGAAGCTGGTCTCCCTCGACCTCGGCGCGATGGTGGCCGGCGCACAATACCGGGGCCAGTTCGAGGAGCGCCTCAAGTCCGTGCTGGAGGAGATCAAGAACTCCAACGGCCAGGTCATCACCTTCCTCGATGAGCTGCACACCGTCGTCGGCGCGGGCAAGGGCGAGGGCTCGATGGACGCCGGCAACATGCTCAAGCCGATGCTCGCGCGCGGCGAGCTGCGGATGGTCGGCGCGACCACCCTCGACGAATACCGCGAGCACATCGAGAAGGACCCGGCCCTGGAGCGCCGCTTCCAGCCGGTGCTGGTCGGCGAGCCGACCATCGAGGACACCATCGGCATCCTGCGCGGGCTCAAGGAACGCTACGAGGTGCACCACGGCGTACGCATCACCGACGCCGCGCTGGTCGCCGCCGCCGCCCTCTCCGACCGCTACATCACCGACCGGTTCCTGCCGGACAAGGCGATCGACCTGGTCGACGAGTCCGCGTCCCGGCTGCGCATGGAGATCGACTCCCGGCCGGTCGAGGTCGACGAGATCGAGCGGGCCGTGCGCCGGCTGGAGATCGAGGAGATGGCGCTGGCCAAGGAGCCCGACGCCGCCTCCGCCGAGCGCCTCGACCGGCTGCGCAAGGAGCTGGCCGACAAGCGCGAGCAGCTCACCGCCCTCTCCGAGCGCTGGCAGACCGAGAAGAGCCACATCACCAAGCTCTCCACCGCCAAGGAGGAGTTGGAGCGGCTCGGCGGCGAGGCCGAGCGGGCCGAGCGCGACGGCGAGCTGGAACGGGCCGCCGAGCTGCGCTACGGGCGCATCCCCGCCCTCAAGGCCGACCTGGCGAAGGCCGAGGAGGAGCTGGCCCGGCTCCAGGCCGACGGCGCGATGCTCAAGGAGGAGGTCGGCGCGGACGACATCGCCGCCGTGGTCGCCTCCTGGACGGGCATCCCCGCCGGCCGGCTCCTCGAAGGCGAGACCGCCAAGCTGCTGCGGATGGAGGAGTCGCTGGGCGCGCGCGTGGTCGGCCAGGCCGAGGCCGTCTCGGCCGTCTCCGACGCGGTGCGCCGCGCCCGGGCCGGGGTCGCCGACCCGGACCGCCCCACCGGCAGCTTCCTCTTCCTCGGCCCGACCGGCGTCGGCAAGACCGAGCTGGCCAAGGCGCTCGCCGAGTTCCTCTTCGACGACGAGCGGGCCATGGTCCGCATCGACATGAGCGAGTACGGCGAGAAGCACTCCGTCGCCCGGCTCGTCGGTGCCCCGCCCGGCTACGTCGGCTACGAGGAGGGCGGCCAGCTCACCGAGGCGGTGCGCCGCCGGCCGTACTCGGTGATCCTGCTCGACGAGGTCGAGAAGGCCCACCCCGACGTCTTCGACGTGCTGCTCCAGGTGCTCGACGACGGTCGGCTCACCGACGGCCAGGGGCGCACGGTGGACTTCCGCAACGCGATCCTGATCCTCACCTCCAACCTCGGGTCGTCGGTGATCAGCGACCTGACGCTGGCCGAGGAGCAGCGCCGGGAGGGCGTCCTCGCGGTGGTCCGGTCGCACTTCAAGCCGGAGTTCCTCAACCGGCTCGACGACATCGTGGTCTTCGCCGCGCTGCTGGGCGACGACCTGCGGGCCATCGTCGACATCCAGCTGATGCGGATGCGGAAGCGACTCGCCGACCGCCGGCTGACGCTGGACGTCAGCGAGGCCGCCCGGGGGTGGCTCGCCGAGCACGGGTACGACCCGATCTACGGTGCCCGCCCGCTGCGCCGGCTGGTGCAGTCGGCCATCGGCGACCAGCTCGCCCGGGCGCTGCTCTCCGGCGCGATCCGCGACGGCGACACGGTCCAGGTCGACCTGGCCGACGGCAAGGACGGGCTGACGGTCGCCGCGGCCTGACCCGCTGGCGTGAATGTTAATAGGGGCCCCCTGTACAACGTTTTGCGTTAACAGGGGGCCCTTCCTTTCGAGGGGGTTGAGGATGGGCGATCGGCTCGATGCGGCCGTGCGGGAGCTGGCGGGCACCGACACCCTCGCCTTCGGCGGGGTCGGCTTCGCCGGCACGGTGCTGCCGGAGACCGAGGCGTACTTCGAGGTCGAGCGGCAGCTCGACGCGCACCCGGAGCGGGCCCGGCGGAAGGTCGACTGGCTGCTGGCGCACGGCTCGCCGGCCGGCCGGGCGTACGCGGCGACCCTGCTGGGGCGGGTCGACCCGGCCGCCGCCCGCGCCGCCTGGGAGGCGCTGCGCGGCTCCGAGGCCGAGTTCGTCACCTTCGCCGGCTGCCTCATGGGCCGGACCAAGCTGGGCGAGTACGCGAACACGCAGCTCAACCGACCTGAGGACGGTTCGTAACTGAGTCATTACTCAACTCTGCTCGGGTTTCGCCACGTGCGCGGGGTTGTTACCGTCTCCGCCGACGCGACTGGGGGAGGCGATCGGGTTGAACGGTTCGGTGGCGTATCTGGTGACGGCGGCGGGCTGCCTCATCGCGGTGGCCGGTGTCGTCGTCGCCGTGGTGGCGATGCAACGTTCCCGTAGGCGCACGGGCGGGCGGCCCGGCCCGGTGGACCCGTTCCGGGACCGCGACGCCGACGCGCTGCGGGGCGACCCGCGCCGGCTGAGCCCCGGCGACATCGTCGAGATCCGCGGCACCTCGTACGGGGTGCGCGGCTCGGTGCTGCTCAGGGAGGGCAGCTGGACCTGGTCGGAGCACCTGCTCGACGACGCGGCCGGTGGCCAGCTCTGGCTCTCCGTCGAGGAGGACCCTGACGTGATCATGGTGCTCTGGACGACCGATCCGGCGCTCACCATCACCCCGGGCGCGCCGAGCATCGACCTCGACGGTCACCGGTACGTCAGCAAGGAGGCCGGGCACGCGCGGTTCAACGCCACCGGCAGCACGGGCCTCGACCCGTCCGGCGCGATGCGCTACCACGACTACCGGGGCCCGGGGAAGCTGCGGCTCTCCTTCGAGGCGTACGGCAACGCCGCGTGGGAGGTGGCCCGGGGCGACGAGCTGCACCGCTCCGACGTGATGATCTACCCGCAGTCCGGCCCGGCGAAGGTGAGCTGACCCCGTGCTGGTCACCCTCGACGCCCCGTACGTCGACACCAGCGCCGCCGACCTCAGCCTCGCCCTCGGCGACGGCGAACGCCCCGCGCTGCACGTGCTCGACCTCGACCTGCCCGCCGGGATCCGGCTGCGGCTGCGGCTGCTCGGCGCGTCACACCAGGTGGTGCTGCGCGCGGCCGGCATCGAGCTGACCGAGACCGTCGCCTGCCTCCCCGGCCGCCCGCCCGAGCTGCCCGCGACCCGGCTGGACGAGGCGAACGGCTACCGGTTCACCGCCACCGTGCTGCGCCCGGCCGGGGCGGAGCTGAGCACCCGGGTCGCCGCGCTCCGCGCCGAGTTGGCCGGCGACCCGTACGCGCTGGTCGGGGTGTTCCCCGGCGACGCCGACGCGGTGACCGCCCTCGCCGTGCGCGCCGACCCGCCGGACGGGGCGGTCGGCTGGCGCACCTGGCACGCGTACCCCCAGACCAACGAGCTGGTCCTGACCGAGACGGTGGTGGCGCTGTGACGTACCGACGCTGGTTCGTGGTGGGAGCGGCGGTCGCCGTGGTCGGCGCGCTGCTCGCCGCCTTCGCGATCTTCTACGGCAACTTCTCCCCGCGCGGCTACGTGCAGGACCGGTACAACCGGGCGGCCAGCCGCGACATCGGCCGGGACGCCGTGGCGTACACCTCGACGAAGACGCCCAGCCAGGTCGCCAAGGAGGTCACCGACGCCTGGCAGCCGGCCGACCAGTACGTCGACGGCAGCGGCGTCTACCTGCGCTACGACGACGACTCGGTGGTGATCCTGCCGATCGCCGCCGGCTCGGTGATCCTGCTCGAACGCCTCACCACCGCCTACCCCCGTTACCACTCGACCGTCGGGTCGCACTGGGGCTGGGGACGCGGCAGCACCGTCCGGGGCGGCGGCCCCGGCGCCGGCAAGTAGCCCGACGAACGCCCCTCACCCTGGAGTGTCCCCCTTGCAGAACCTCGTCACCGATCTGCTGGTCACCCTCGCCTACGGCGTGGTCGGCGTCGTCCTGATGGGCATCGGCTACGGGCTGGTCGACGTGGCCACCCCCGGCAAGCTGCACGAGCTGATCTGGACCGAGCGCAACCGCAACGCCGCCCTGCTGCTCTCGTCGAACCTGCTCGGCGTCGGCACCATCGTGGTCGCCGCGATCGTCGCCAGCGAGGACGACTTCGTGCTCGGCCTCGTCGGCGCGGCGGCCTACGGGATCGTCGGCCTGGTCATCATGGCCGCCGCATTCCTGCTGCTCGACGCCGTGACCCCGGGGCGGCTCGGCGAGCTGCTGGTCGATCCTGAGCCGCACCCCGCCGTGTGGGTGTCCGCCGTCGTGCACCTGGCCACCGGTGCGATCATCGCCGCCGCGATCAGCTGATGACCGCGGGCAAGCACCCGGGTGGCGGGCGGCCCGGCCAGCCGGCGGCGAAGAAGTCGTCGGCGGCCAGCGGCTGGGTCGTCGCGCTGGTGACCGTCATCCTCGTCGGCGGCTGCATCGGCATCAGCGTGACCAACGGCGACTCCGGCGGCACCACTGTCCCCGCCCCAGGGGTCGACGAGCGGGCCGACACCGTGCCGATCCTCGCCCAGGCCGCCAGCAGCCAGGGCATCTGCTACGGCTGGCGGCTGGAGAGCCGGTTCACCTCCGACCCGATCAGCGTCGGCTCCAACCTCGGTGACGGGGTCCCCGTGGTCGACGACCCGGCCTGCCCGCGCTGGGTCGAGGTGACCGCCGACGTCCGCTACACGTCGGAGAGCAGCGAGAGCAGCGACTACGCGCTCATCGACGTGAACGGCTCGCCCGACATCGACCGCGCCGACCTGTACGCCGTCGAGACCGGTCTCGCCCGCTTCGGCCTCGTGGAGGACGTGTTCGTCGACGACCCCGGCTGGGCGGTCTGCCGGGCCGCCGTCGCGCTGCCGCTGCTGCTCGCCGAGACCGGCGTGGTGCCCCCCGCCGCCGCCCCCACCGCGCGGCCCGGCGCGACCGCCGCCCCGCTGCCCGACGCCGGCAGCGACTTCTGGCGGGACCGCTGGGGCTGGCTGCTCGCCACCGGCGGGCTGCTGCTGGTCACCGCGCTGCTGTTCACCGTCGGGTTCGTGCAGCGCAGCCGGCAGCGCGCGGCGGCGTCCGCCGGGCGTACCCCGGGGAAGGCGTGACCACCGAGGTGCCGGCGGCGGTCGACGGCGAGGCCCCCGCCGCCGCCCGGCCGCGCTGGCGGCTGGCCCGCTCGGCGGTGCTGGTCGCGGTCTTCGTCTGCGCCGCCTGCGGCCTGGTCTACGAGCTGGCCCTGGTCGCGCTCGGCAGCTACCTGATCGGCGACGCCGTCGGTCAGGCGTCGATCGTGCTCGGCGTGATGGTCTTCGCGATGGGCGTCGGCGCGCTCGCCGCGAAGCCGTTGCAGCCCCGGGCCGCCGCCGCGTTCGCCGTGGTCGAGCTGGTCCTCGCCCTGCTCGGCGGGCTGTCGGTGCTCGGCCTCTACGCCGCGTTCGCGTGGCTCGACCTGTACGGCCCGGCGCTGGTCGGCACCGCGTTCGTGCTCGGGCTGCTCATCGGCGCGGAGATCCCGCTGCTGATGGTCATGCTGCAACGCATCCGCCAGCAGTCCGCCGGCAGCGCCGTGGCCGACCTGTTCGCCGCCGACTACGTCGGCGCGCTGCTCGGCGGGCTGGCCTTCCCGTTCCTGCTGATCCCGGTCTTCGGGCAGCTCAAGGGCGCGCTGGTGGTCGGCGCGGTGAACGCGGTGGCCGGCGTGGCGCTGGTCTGCACCGTGTTCCGGGCGGAGCTGAGCCGCCGGGCGCGCGTCGCCGTCGGCGCCGGCTCCGTCGTGGTCGCGCTCTGTTTGGGGTACGCCTGGGTCACCGCCGCCGACTTCGAGGTGACCGCCCGCCAGCAGCTCTACCGCGACCCGGTGGTGCACGCCGAGCGCAGCCGCTACCAGGAGATCGTGCTGACCCGCTCGGTGCGGGAGGTCGGGCACGCCGACACCGACCTGCGGCTGTTCCTCAACGGCGACCTCCAGTTCAGCTCGGTCGACGAGTACCGCTACCACGAGGCGCTCGTGCACCCCGCGCTGAACGGCCCGCGCGGCGAGGTGCTGGTGCTCGGCGCCGGCGACGGGCTCGCGGTGCGGGAGATCCTGCGCTACCCCGACGTGCGGCGGGTGACCGTCGTCGACCTCGACCCGGCCGTGGTGGCGCTGGCCCGCAGCGAGCCGCAGCTGCGCGAGCTGAACGGCGACGCGTTCGCCGACCCCCGGGTGCGGGTGGTCAACGTCGACGCGTTCGGCTGGCTGCGCTCCGCCACCGAACGGTTCGACGTGGTCGTCGCCGACCTGCCCGATCCCGACGAGACGGCCACCGCCAAGCTCTACACCGTCGAGTTCTACGCGCTGGTCCGGGCGGTCCTCGCTGACGGCGGGCGGCTCGTCGTGCAGTCCGGCTCGCCGTACTTCGCGCCCCGGTCGTACTGGTCGATCGAGGCGTCGGTGCGCGAGGCCGGCTTCGCCACGGTGCCGTACCACGTCGACGTGCCCAGCTTCGGCGACTGGGGGTTCGTGCTCGCCGCCCCGGGGGCCGCCCCGCCCGCGCTGGCGCTGCCCGCCGACGCCCCCCGGCTGCGCTTCCTCACCGCCGGCACGCTGGCGTCGGCCGCCAACTTCCCCGCCGACCGGGGCCGGCTCGACGTGCCCGCCTCCACGCTGCTGCGGCCCAGGGTGCTGGAGTACGCCCGCGTCGAGTGGCGCGGCTACTAGCGTCGGGACCATGCTGCGCGGACCGTCGCGTCGTCACTGGATGCCGCCCCGGGCGCTGGCCGCGGCGGCGTACCTCCAGGCGTTCGTGCTGTCCGGGGTGGCCGCCGTGCTGCTGACCCGGGTGCTGCTGCGGGCCACCGGCTATCCCCAGCTCGGCGGCGGCGGCCTGCACATCGCGCACGTGCTCTGGGGCGGCCTGCTGCTGGCCGTCGGCCTCGGCGTGGCACTGGTCTTCCTCGGCGGCGCGGCCCGGATGACCGGCGCGATCCTCGGCGGGATCGGGTTCGGCCTGTTCATCGACGAGGTGGGCAAGTTCGTCACGGCCCGCACCGACTACTTCTACGCCCCCGCCGCCGGCATCATCTACGCCGTCTTCGCGGTGCTCGTGGTCATCACGCAGGCGGTCCGGGAGCGGACCCGGCTGATCCCCGAGGAGCGGACCGCGAACGCCCTGGACGCCGTGGCCGGCGGCCTGATCGACGGGCTCACCGACCGGCGTCGGGCGCAGGTGCTGCGGCTGGCCCGGGGCTCCGGCGCGGAGACTGAGGCCGCCGTGGCCGCGCTGCTCGACGCGGTGCCCCGCCGGGAACCGCCGCCGCCCCGGTTCTGGCAGCCGTGGCTGGCCCGCGTCCGCCGGGTCGCCGTCGGGCTGACCGACCAGCGGTGGGTGGTCCGCTTCGTGGTGCTCTACCTGGTGGTGGAGCCGGCGCTGACCGTGGTCGGGGTGGCGGCCGACGGCGTCACCGGGGCGCTGGACGAGGAGCGGGAGTGGGGCGCGGTGCTCGGCGTCTCGGCGTCCGCGCTGGCCACGGCGGTGCTCAGCATCGCGGCGGCCGTCCGGCTGCGGCGGGACCGGATCGGCGCGTTCCGGCTGTTCAAGCTGGCGATCCTGGTCGACCTGCTGTTCGGGCAGATCTTCAACTTCACCGTCAACCAGTTCGGGGCGGTCGCCGCGCTGGCCTTCGACCTGTTCCTGCTCGCCGTGGTGACGGCCGAGCACCGCCGGCTGTCCCGGGCCGGCTGACGGGCGGCACGGGACTCCGGACGATACCGTGACGTCGTGATCTAGAAGGGAGAAGTCATGGTCGATACCCACAGCACGCCGTCGCGGGCCCGTCCGGGCATCGTGACGATCTCCAGTTACCTGCTCATGTTCTTCGCTCTGCTCCAGCTGCTCAACCTCGTCACGACGATCGCCGTGGCCGGCAAGCTCCGGCAGGGCTTCGAGGACGCGTTCGCGGGCACCGCGAGCGGGGCCGAGGGGCTGGGCACCTTCGTCGTCGGCTTCGCCATCGGCAGCGCCGTGCTGATGCTGGTCCTCGCCCTGGTCCTCGTCGTACTGGCGATCTTCAACAACCGGGGCAGCAACGGCAGCCGCATCACCACCTGGGTGCTCGGCGGCATCCTGCTCTGCTGCGTCGGCGGCAGCATGATCAACGGCGCGGCCGGCTCGATGGGCGGGCCGTCGGCCGGCGGGGACGCGCCGAGCGCCGAGGAGATCGAGCGCAGCCTGACCGCGGCGCTGCCCTCCTGGTACACCCCGGTCAGCCTGCTGCTCGGGGTCGCGGGCCTGCTCGCCGTGCTGGCCGCGCTGATCCTGCTGGCCCTGCCGAAGGCGAACGAGTTCTTCCGCAAGCCGAAGCAGGGCTGGGAGCCGCCGGTCCCGGGTGCCGCCTACCCGGCGTACCCGCAGCAGCCCGGCTACCCGCAGACCCCGGGTTACCCGGCCGCCCCCGGCTACCAACCCGGCCACCCGACGTACCCGCACGGGACCCACAGC
The DNA here is from genome assembly GCF_900091595.1 of Micromonospora haikouensis. Classification (GTDB taxonomy): domain Bacteria; phylum Actinomycetota; class Actinomycetes; order Mycobacteriales; family Micromonosporaceae; genus Micromonospora; species Micromonospora haikouensis. The sequence continues at coordinate 115,789 of NZ_FMCW01000019.1, read as the reverse complement.
TCGTCCACCCCGGACCAGTCGCCCTACCCGGACCAGCCGGGGCCGTCCCCGTCCGACCGGCCGGACCCGTCCGGGCCGGGGCAGGGTGGCGACCCCGGGCCGTCGCCCTCCAGCGGCTCGTCGGACTCGGGCTGGTCGTCCGGCGGTTCGTCGGACTCGGGCTCTTCCTCCTCGTCGTCGGACTGAGCATCGATGCCGCCCCGCCCGCGACCAGCCGGGCGGGGCGCGCCGGATAACGGCGACACCGACGGTCCCTCCGAGTAGGTTCCAACCGGACGCCTACCGGAGGGACTCGTCGTGTCGTACCCCGATCAGGTGCCGGCCCGTCGCCCCGCGGCCGTCGGGCTGGCGGCGGCGGTGCTGCTGCTGATGGCCGCCGGCGCCGTGGCCTCGGCGGTCGCCGCGCTGCTCGTCCTCGGCGGCACCGTCGGGCGGTTCCGGTCGGCGGCGGCCGGCGCCTCGGCCGGTGCGGCGGAGGTCGACGACGTGGTCCTCCTGCTGCGTGGCACGACGATCGCCTCGGCGGTGGTGACGGTGCTGGTGGGCGTCGTGCTGGTCGGCCTGGCGGCCGGGCTGCTCGCCGGCCGGCCCGGGGCCCGGGTGGCGGCCTGGGTGGTCTGCGGGCTGGGCGCGTTGTTCGGCTGCTGCGCGGTGGCCGCGCTGGTCGGGCAGCGGGCCGTGCCGCTGCGACTGTCCGCCGGCGACCGGTCCGCCGCCGAGCTGCTGGGGCTCGTCGGCGACGCGTACCCGGAGTTCTGGCTCGCGGCCAACGCCGCGCTTTCGGTCGGCCAGGCGCTCGGTTACCTTGTGGTAGCCGCGTTGCTGGTCTCGCCGAGCGCCAGCGCCTGGTTCCGCCGGCGGCACCCCGCGCCGGCACCGACCGCCGCCCCGCACCACCCGCCCCGCTGAGGATCGTCCGTGACGCCAGAGCAGGTCCCCGCCATGCGCCGTGCGCTGGTCACCGGCGCGACGGCGGGCATCGGCGCGGAGTTCGCCCGCCGGCTCGCCGCCGACGGCTGGGCCCTGGTGCTGGTGGCACGCGACGCCGCCCGGCTGGCGGAGAAGGCCGCCGAGCTGACGGGCCGGTACGGCCACCCCGTCGAGGTGATCCCGGCGGACCTGTCCACCGCCGACGGCTGCGCCGACGTGGAACGGCGGCTGGCCGGCGACGAGCAGGTGGACCTGCTCGTCAACAACGCCGGGATCAGCCTCAACCAGCCGTTCCTGCGGTCCTCGATGGCCGATGAGTCCCGCCTGCTGGGGCTGAACGTGCACGCGGTGCTGCGGTTGACCCGCGCGGCGGTCGGCCCGATGATCCGGCGGGGCGACGGGGCAGTGATAAATGTCTCTTCGGTCGCCGGCTTCGGTCCCGTGATGCCGGGATCGACGTATCCGGCGAGCAAGGCGTGGGTGACGGCCTTCAGCGAGTCCGTCGACCTCGCGACCCGCCCGCGTGGAGTACGCGTGATGGCCCTCTGCCCTGGTTACACCCGCACCGGCGCGCACGAGCGGATCGGGATCGACATGTCCGGCACGCCCCGCCTGATGTGGCTGACCGCCGAGCAGGTCGTCGATGAAGCCCTGCGTGACCTGCGGAAAGGCCACACGGTCAGCGTTCCGTCACGGCGTTACAAGCTGGCCGTCGCGGCGGTGCGGCACGCCCCCCGGGGGCTGCTGCGCCGGTTCGCCCGGGACACCCGGGGCCGCGACGACCGTCGCCCCGGCTGACCTGCGGCGCAGCGGCGGCAGACCGTCCCCTTCGGCGGTTCGGCCGACCCGGCCCGGCGAATCGATCGCACAGAGTAGCCGAATATCGCCAACCATCGGTCGCCCGTCGGGCTGACCGGGGTGGACCCCACACGCACCTCCCAGACTTGCGCAGTACCCTCTATCGCCATGGGGGACCACGACGACCTGCGTAAATTCATCATCGACCTGGCTGTGGTCCACGGGCGGGTGGTGCTCTCCTCCGGTCGGGAGGCGGACTGGTATGTCGATCTGCGACGTGTCACGCTCCATCACCAGGCCGCTCCGTTGGTCGGTCGGGTGCTGCTCGACCTGACCGCCGACTGGGAGTGCGACGCCGTCGGTGGCCTGACCCTGGGCGCCGATCCGGTGGCGCTCTCCATGTTGCACGCCGCGTCGGCGACCGACCGGTCGCTCGACGCTTTCGTTGTCCGTAAGGCGGGTAAGGCTCATGGTCTGCAACGCCGCATCGAGGGGCCGGACGTGGCCGGACGACGGGTACTGGCGGTCGAGGACACGTCGACGACCGGTGGCAGCGTGCTGACCGCAGTAGAGGCGCTGCGCGAGGCCGGAGCCGAAGTAGTGGGTGTGGCGGTTATTGTTGATCGTGGCGCCGGCGACGCGGTGGAAGCCGCCGGACTGCCGTATCGGGCGGCCTATACGTTGGCTGACCTCGGCCTTGTGGCCTAAAAGTTTGCCGATTCGTTCTTGCTGATATGCAGGCGGATCGATGCTGCTGGTGGAAGGATGGAATACGTGGGAACTGCGTTGGCTGAAATGACCATGCCTCAGATCTCGCCGCTTGCCGGCGAGCCGATCGAACGCGCCGACGCCGAGCGGCTGGCGGGGGTCCTCAAGGCCCTTGCCGACCCTGCTCGGCTGCGGCTGCTCAGCCTGATCCAGTCGGCCCCCGAGGGCGAAGCGTGCGTGTGCGACCTGACCGCGCCGCTCGGCCTCTCCCAGCCGACGGTCAGCCACCACCTGCGTATCCTCACCGAGGCCGGCTTGCTGGAGCGGGAGAAGCGCGGGGTCTGGGCGTACTACCGGTTGGTGCCGACCGCGATCGCCACGATCGCGGATCTGCTGACCCCGCCGCGTAAGCGGGCCACCAAGAAGGCCCGCTGACGAGGTTTTCCGTTCCGGCCGTCCCGCCTCAGGACGGCATCGGGTGGCGTGCAAGGGGTGGCGCCACCACCGGACGGTGACGCCTGCCCGGGTAACCGGCAGTCGCCTCGTTACTTCATTGCGGCTTGAACGATGGCCGGTCCCGTCGAAACGGGACCGGCCATCGACGTACGCCTTCTTCGTCAGTGGCCCTCGCCGCGCTCCGGCCACCGACCGCCGTCCTGCGGCGGCTGCTGCGGGAACTGCTGCTGCCCGTGCGGGGCCTGACCGTGGTGGTCGTGGTGGTGGTGCTCGACCGCGTCCCGGACGGCCTCCACCGCACCGGCCGCGCTGGCCGCGGCGATCACCGTCATGACCTCGCCCCGCTTGCGGGCCCGCCGGTCGCGGAGGAACTCGAAGAAGATCGGCAGCACCGAGATCAGGATGATCAGCGCGACCACCGGCAGGATGTACCGGTCGATCTTGTCGCCGATCGCGTTGTAGATCTGCTCGGCCAGCAGGTAGCCGATCAGCAGGATGCCGTCCACCCACAGGATCGCCCCGACGACGTTCCACAGGAAGAACTGCTTCGCCGGCATGCCGAGCACGCCGGCCACCGGGTTGAGGAACGTGCGGACGATCGGGATGAACCGGGCCAGCACCACGGCCTTGGCCGGGCCGAACTTCCGGAAGTAGTGCTCGGCCTTCTCCACGTACTCCCGCTTGAACAGCCGCGAGTTGGGGCGCTCGAACATGCGGCGGCCGTACCGCGCGCCGAGCCAGTGCCCGAGCTGCGCACCGACGATCGCGCAGATCGGGCCGCCGATCAGCAGCCCGACCAGGGAGAGCCGGGTGCCGTCGCCGAAGATCGCGTCCGCCACCGGCGAGGCGGCGACGCCGGCCAGGAACAGCAGCGAGTCGCCCGGGAAGAAGAAGCCGACGAGCAGCCCGGTCTCGGCGAACAGGATCACCCAGACACCGATCAGCCCGAAGGTCTGGAGTAGATCCTTCGGATCGAGCGGGTTCAGGGCGACGGTCTCGGAGACCGCCCGTGCCTTCTCTGCTGTGTCCACGGCCACACAGGGTACCGAACCCGGAACCGGTCGCGCTCCGCGCCGCCCCGGACCGGGCCGGCCGCCGCCCGCACCGGGCGGGGGCGACCAGCCCGGTCCCGCCTCACAGGCGCGGGTCGACCGGCTCCGACTCGCAGGCCAGGACGGCGAAGACCAGCTCGTGGCGACGCCACAGCGGAGCGCCGTCCGCCAGCGCGGCCAGGGCCGCCAGCCCGAGCGCGTGCTCGCGCAGGGCCAGCCCCCGCTTGCGCCCCAGCGACCGGCGGCGCAGCGCGGCCAACTGCTCCGGCTCGGTGTACCCGGGACCGTAGATGATCCGCAGGTACTCCCGGCCCCGGCACTTGATGCCCGGCTGGAGCAGCGACCCCTTCGGCGACCGGGCGGCCAGCCCCGCGTACGGCTTGACGACCATGCCCTCCCCGCCGGCGGCGGTCAGCGCCAGCCACCAGTCGGTCGCGTCCGCCTCGGCCGAGGCGTCGGCCAGGTCGACGACCCGCCGCCGGGTGACCGTGAAGAACCCCGGGTCGGCGGCGCACAGCCGGTCGGCCAGGTCCAGGTGCCAGCCGTGGTCCCGCTCGACGTGGCTCGCCCCGGCGGAGGCGAGCACCGCGAACGGGGCGAGGGTCACCCCGGCCAGCCCGTCCGTCGGTGCCACGTACGCCCGGTAGGCCGCCGAGTACGCCTCGACGTCCGCCCGGCGGGCCGCCATCCGCGCCCGCAGGTCGCCCACCGGCAGCCCCCGCCCGGCCGCCGCGTCCAGGGTGGCCAGCACCGCCGGCAGGGCCGCACGGCCCGCCGCGCCCACGCTCGCGTACTGCTCGCGGATCAGCCCGCCCGCCTTCGCCGACCAGGGCAGCAGCTCGCAGTCGAGCAGCAGCCAGTCGGTGTCCAGCTCCGCCCAGAGCCCCGCCGCGCCGACCGCCGCCCGGACCCGGCCCAGCAGCTCGCCGTCCAGCGGCGGGCCGAAGAACGGTCGGCCCGTGCGGGTGTGCACCACCCCGCCGCCAGGCCCGAACGGGCCGCCGTCCGGGTCGCGGCAGACCAGCGCCACCGCCCGCGAGCCCATGTGCTTCTCCTCGCACACCACCCGGTCGACGCCGGCCGCCCGGTAGTCGGCGAACGCCTGCGCCGGATGCTCCAGGAACCCGTCGGCCGTGGCCGTGGAGCAGGGCGCCATCGTCGGCGGCAGCCAGGTCAGCCAGCGCGGGTCCACGGCGAACCGGCTCATCACCTCCAGCGCGGCGGCGGCGTTCTCGGCCGGCACGGTCAGCGTCCCGTACGCGTGCTCGACGTGCCGCCGACCGGTCACGTCGCGCAGGTCCAGCACCGCGTCGGGGCGGGCCGGGGCGGGCGCGACCAGCGGGCGGACCGGGGCGTACCACTCCTTGACCGCCGGGACGGAGACCAGCTCCTTCTCCGGGTACCGCAGCGCCGTCAGCTTCCCGCCGAACACGCAGCCGGTGTCGACGCAGATCGTGTTGTTCACCCACTCCGGCTCCGGGGTGGGCGTGTGCCCGTACACGACCATGGCCGAGCCCCGGTAGTCGCGTGCCCACGGGTAGCGCACCGGCAGGCCGTACTCGTCGGTCTCGCCCGTGGTCTCCCCGTACAGCGCGAACGACCGGACCCGGCCCGACGCGCGGCCGTGGTATTCCTCCTTGAGCCCGGCGTGCGCGACCACCAGCCGGCCGCCGTCGAGCACGAAGTGGCTGACCAGGCCGTCCACGAACGTCGCGACCTCGGCCACGAACGCCGGGTCCTCCGCGTCGAGCTGGGCCATCGTCTCGGCCAGGCCGTGGGTGAGCCGCACGTCCCGGCCGCGCAGCTTGCGCAGCAGCTTCTGCTCGTGGTTGCCCGGCACGCAGATCGCGTGGCCGGCCGCCACCATGCCCATCACCAGGCGGAGCACCCCGGGGGAGTCCGGGCCGCGGTCCACCAGGTCACCGACGAAGACGGGGGTACGCCCGGCCGGGTGCACCGCGTCCACCGGGCGGCCCGCGTCGTCGCGGCGCAGCACGTAGCCCAGCCGGAGCAGCAGCGCCTCCAGCTCCTCGCGGCAGCCGTGGACGTCGCCGACGATGTCGAACGGGCCGGTCAGCTCCCGCCGGTCGTTGAACAGCTTCTCGTAGCGGATCCGCGCCGCGTCGATCTCGTCGACCCCGCGCAGCACGTGCACCTTCCGGAAGCCCTCCCGGGCCAGCCGCCCGTACGACTGCCGCAGGTCCCGCTGCATCCGGGTCAGCACCTGCCGGCCGTGGGTGCGGTCGGCCCGCCCCTGCGTGCGCTCCCACGCCACCGCCTCCGGCACGTCCAGCACGATCGCCACCGGCAGCACGTCGTGCTCGCGGGCCACCCGGACCAGCCCGGCGCGCGCGTGCGGCTGGAGGTTGGTGGCGTCCACGACGGTGAGCAGGCCGCGCCGCAGCCGGATCCCCGCCACGTGGTGCAGGGCGTCGAACGCGTCGGCGGAGGCCGACTGGTCGTTCTCGTCGTCGGCGACCATGCCCCGGAAGGCGTCGGAGGAGAGCACCTGGCTCGGCGCGAAGTGCCGCCGGGCGAAGGTGGACTTGCCGGATCCGGAGACGCCGACCAGCGCCACCAGGGCCAGCTCGGGAATCTCGATCACTTCTTCTCCTCCGTTCCGGCGGCCGTCGGCGCCCCGCCGGTGGTGCGGAACACGGCGAGCTGGGTCGGCGGGCCCACCTCCGGATCGTCGTCGCCGACACCCCGGAGCTGCGCCGCGTAGCCGTACGTCGCCGCGACCCGGTCCACCCAGGCCGCGAACTCGGCCCGGGTCCACTCGAAGCGGTGGTCGGCGTGCCGGAACCGGCCCGCGTCCAGCCCCTCGTAGCGGACGTTGTGCTCGACGTTCGGCGTGGTCACCACGACCGTCGCCGGCCGGGCGTGGCCGAACACGGCGTCCTCCAGCGCCGGCAGGCGCGGCGGGTCGACGTGCTCGATCACCTCCATCAGGACCGCCGCGTCGTACCCGCGCAGCCGGTCGTCCCGGTAGGTCAGGGCGGACTGCCACAGCCGGATCCGGTCGCGCTGCCGCTCCGGCAGCCGGTCCAGCCGCAGCCGGCGGGCCGCCAGCGTCAGCGCGTGGGCGGACACGTCCGTGCCGACGACCTCCGTGAACCGCCGGTCGCCCACCAGGGCGGACAGCAGCGCGCCCGGACCGCAGCCGAGGTCCAGCACCCGGGTCGCCCCGCTTTCCGCGAGCGCGGCGAGCACCGCCTCCCGGCGGCGCAGCGCCAGCGCCGGCCGACGCGGGACCTCCGCGCGGTCCTCCTCGGCCACGCTGTCGGCGGGCGGCTCCTCGGCCAGCCGCTGCTCGGCGAGCCGGGCCATCGCCTCCCCCGCGAGGGCGCGGCGGTGGGCCAGGTAGCGGCGGGTGATGGTGGCCCGCTCCGGGTGGTCGGCGAGCCAGCCCGCACCGGCCCGGAGCAGCTTGTCGATCTCGTCCGGGGCGACCCAGTAGTGCTTCGCGTCGTCGAGGACGGGCAGCAGCACGTACAGGTGGTTGAGGGCGTCGGCGAGCCGCAGCGTGCCGGTGAGCGTCAGGTCGACGTACCGGCTGTCGCCCCACCGCGGGTGCGCCTCGTCGAGCGGGATCGGGGTGGCCGTCACCGCCCAGCCCAGCGGGGCGAACACGCGCTCGGCCAATTCGCCGCCGCCCCGGCAGCGCAGCACGGGGACCCGTACCTCCAGCGGGATCGGCACGGCGGCCAGCTCCGGCCGGTCCCGGGACTCGCCGCGCAGCGCCGAGCGGAACACCTTGGCCAGCGCCGAGGCCAGCAGGCTCGACGCGGCGTACGGCCGGTCGTTGACGTACTGGCCGAGGGTGAAGGTGTCCGGGGTGGCCGCCTGCCGGTGGCCCCGGCCCCTGCCGTGCCCGCCGGCCAGCCGCAGCGGATCGACGTCGATGATCAGGGCGGCGGTGCAGCGCTGCTCGTCGGCCTCCGGGTAGAGCACGTGCGCCGCGCCGACGGGCAGCTCGAAGGAGTGCATCCGGTCCGGATGCTTGACGAGCAGGTAGCCGAGGTCGGTGGCGGGACGGTGCGTCGTGGTGAGGGTGAGCAGCACGGCCCCATGGTGTCAGGGGCCTCGATCTTGCGTCGTCCGCTTTTCGGTGCGGTGCGTGGTTGCGGTGGGGGGGCTCCCGGAAACCCTTCGTGGTGTCGGCCCGTCCGCCGGCAGGCTGGGCGGTCCGGTCAGCGGTAGTCGTCCTCGTCGGCGGCGACGATCCGGGCCTGCTCCATGGCGTCCCAGTCGCCGACCTCCAGGCCCCGGCTCGGCTCGCCCTCGCTGTCGGCCGGGTCGGCGGAGGTGGCCTGCTCCACGGCGTCGGCCGCCGGGGCCTCCGGGTCCCGCTCCTCCGGCGCGAGGTGGTCGCTCGGGGTGAAGTCCTCGTCGGGCTGACCCATCGTCCCTCCCTGAATCGGCGGAAAGCTACCCACACCGTACGGGCTGGCCGGGGCTGCCGCTCGGTGGCGGGGGTGGAGTCGGCGGATTCCCTCCTCCGGATCGGGCCGGCGGTGCCAGGATGGTGCCGTGGGCTTCCTGATCCGGCTGGCAATCACCGCGATCGCGTTGTGGATCACCACCCTGATCGTGCCCGGCGTCGACGTGGGTGGCCGCAGTGGCGGCAACACCGCGCTGACCCTGGTGGCGGTGGCGTTGATCTTCGGCGTGGTCAACGCGGTGCTCAAGCCGGTGATCAAGGTGGTGGGCTGCGTCTTCTACCTGCTGACCCTGGGGCTGTTCGCGCTGGTGGTCAACGCGCTGCTGTTCCTGCTGACCGACTGGATCGCCCGGCACCTGGACCTGCCGTTCCGGGTGGAGGGTTTCTGGCCCGCCTTCTGGGGGGCCATCGTCATGGCGGTGGTGACCTGGCTGATCAGCGTCGCCGTGCCGGACAACCTGGCGGACCGGTGAGGCTCCGACCGGGTGCCGCCGGGCCTTGCGGGCGGCCCGCGCGGCGGCCGGCCATGGGCCGGTTTCGTCCGTGGCCACCTCCTGCGGGATACTTCCGGCGGAGGACAGCGCGGTCCGGCGCACCCACGGAAGACAGCGGCCGGTGACGGCCGACAGCGGTAAGTAAGGAGCGTTCGACATGCCCATCGCTTCCCCCGAGGTCTACGCGGAGATGCTGGACCGCGCCAAGGCGGGCCGGTACGCATACCCCGCGATCAACGTGACGTCCTCGCAGACGCTGAACGCGGCGCTCAAGGGCTTCGCCGACGCGGAGAGCGACGGCATCATCCAGGTCTCCACCGGCGGCGCGGAGTACCTCTCCGGTCCGTCCGTGAAGGACATGGTCACCGGCGCGGTGGCGTTCGCCGCGTACGCGCACGAGGTCGCGAAGAAGTACCCGGTCAACGTCGCGCTGCACACCGACCACTGCCCGAAGGACAAGCTGGACAAGTTCGTCCGGCCCCTGATGCAGATCTCCAAGGAGCGGGTCGCCGGCGGCCAGGAGCCGCTGTTCCAGTCGCACATGTGGGACGGCTCGGCCGTGCCCGTGGCGGAGAACCTGGAGATCGCCGCCGAGCTGCTCGACCGGGCCGCCGAGGCCAAGATCGTCCTGGAGATCGAGGTCGGCGTCGTCGGCGGCGAGGAGGACGGCGTCGAGAACGCCATCAACGACAAGCTCTACACCACCGTCGAGGATGGCCTGGCCATGGTCGAGGCGCTCGGCCTGGGCGAGAAGGGCCGCTACATGGCGGCGCTGACCTTCGGCAACGTGCACGGCGTCTACAAGCCGGGCAACGTGAAGCTCCGGCCGGAGATCCTGAACAACATCCAGGAGGCCGTCGCCGCCAAGTACGGCAAGGAGAAGCCGCTCAGCCTGGTCTTCCACGGCGGCTCCGGCTCGCTGCTGTCCGAGATCCGCGAGGCGCTGGACTACGGCGTGGTGAAGATGAACATCGACACCGACACCCAGTACGCCTTCACCCGGCCCGTCGCCGACCACATGCTCCGCAACTACGACGGCGTGCTGAAGATCGACGGCGAGGTCGGCAACAAGAAGCAGTACGACCCGCGCACCTGGGGCAAGCTCGCCGAGGCCGGGCTCGCCGCCCGCGTCGTCGAGGCATGCGAGCACCTGCGCTCCACCGGCACCAAGCTCAAGTGACGTTAGGAAGGGCCCCTTGTTATCGCCCAGGCGATAACAAGGGGCCCTTCCTTACACCTAGCCCGCCGTCAGGACGCGGACCGCCTCGTGCACGTCGTCGGTGAGGTGCACCGTGCCCGACAGGTCGCCGAACGGCGAGGCGGCCAGCAGCGGGCGCAGCAGCGACTCCACCGGCAGCTCCGTCGTCCAGTACGCCCGGTCGAGGAAGACGTACGCGCCGCTCGCCCCGTCCGTGCCGTAGTAGGTCTTCGTCGCCGCCTGGAACACCTCCTGCACCGTGCCGGCCCGGCCGGGCGCGAAGACGATCCCGCCCCGGGCCAGCCGCAGGATCGTGTCCTCCCGGATGGCGTTCGAGAAGTACTTCGCGATCCGCCCCGCGAACAGGTTCGCCGGCTCGTGCCCGTACAGCCACGTGGGGATGGCCAGCCCGCCGGCCCGCGCCCAGCCCAGATCCAGGTTGAGGTCCGGGTCGCGCTGCCGGGGCACCGCCGGGGCGTACCGCACCCGGACCTCCAGGGCGGCGGACGTGTACCGGTCGTGGTCGGTGAAGTCCGGCGCGGTCGCGAGTAGGTCGATCGCCGCCGTCAGCTCCCCGGCCGGCCGGGTCGACAGGTACGCGCCCAGGTTGGCCGCCTCCATCACGCCCGGCCCGCCGCCGGTCACCACCAGCCGGTCGGCCCGCGCCAGCTCCCAGCCCAGCACCGCCGCCATCCGGTACGGCACGCTGCCCCGGCGCACCGCGTGCCCGCCCATCACGCCCACCACGGACTGCGGCCCGTGCGCGGCCAGCCAGGCTCGGGTGGCGTCGACCAGCGCGTTGTCCACGCCGTGATCGTGCAGCCGTTGGCCGAGCGCCTCCTTCACCTCCGGCAGCGCCCCGCCGTGCGCCCGGAAGTGCTCGTACACCCGGGTGTCGTACATGCCGGCGAAGCCGCCCTCGGCGAACCCGGCGGCCAGGTCCTCGGGCGTGTACAGGTGCGACGGCTGGGTCGGGTACGGCAGCCCGGAGAAGGGCGGCACCACGTTCGCGCCGCGCCGGACCAGGTCGGCGCCCACCTCGCGGGAGGCGAACCGGCAGCCCACGAAGAGGGTGCCCGTCACCTCCGTCCCGCTCAGGTCGGGGACCGGGTCGACGTCGAGGCGCAGGCCCTGCACGGTCAGCCCGGCCAGGCTTCCGCCAGCCAGCCGCTGTTCGAACGCGCTGCGGGTCTCGATCTCGGTGGCGCTGGTGTCGTGCGGGGAGAGCACGTCCGCGGGAGGTGGGGTCGGCACGACGCCATCCTGCCCACCCGGGTCAAACCCGCAAACCATCCCGTACGCACAGGAGCCCGGCGGCGAGGCCACCGGGCTCCTGCTCCAACCGGGTCCTGGGGAGGCTCCGGACCAATAGTTGTAGTGGAAAACATCACCCGTCGGCATGGGCCGCAGGTCCGGCCGGGGCGAACCGCTGGTCCGGCCATCGTGGACCGCAGGGTCGGTGCCACGACCACAGGCGTGACGAAAGCCTCAACCGTTCAGGTGGCCGGGTCTACGGACCCCCTCGCGCGGCGCAGAGCGAAGCGGGTTGAATGGGACGATGCAGAACCTGTTGCCTGAGCCACCGGCCACCCTCCTGCCGGCCCACGACGAGGCCGACACCGCCCTGGCCGCCGCCGAGGAGGCCGGCACCGACGAGGCGTACGCCGAGGTCGCGGCCCGCTTCCCGACCTACAGTGCGGGCTGGGGCGCGCTCGCGAGCCGGGCCCTGGCCGACGGCCAGGTCGTCCCCGCGTACGCCTACGCCCGGACCGGATACCACCGGGGCCTCGACCAGCTGCGCCGCAGCGGCTGGAAGGGCCACGGCCCGGTGCCCTGGTCGCACGTGCCGAACCGGGGCTTCCTGCGCTGCCTCTACGTGCTCTCCCGGGCCGCCGGCGAGATCGGCGAGGCGGACGAGGCCGCGCGCTGCGCCCAGTTCCTGCGCGACTGCGACCCGGCCGCCGGGGACGCCCTGGCCAGCGCCTGACCCCTCCCGAGCAGGTGCGGCGGCCGGTCCGACACCCGTCGGGCCGGCCGCCGCGCTGATCGGGCCCCGCCCCGGTCGGAACCGGGTGCCGGTCAGAGCCCCTCGGCGACCGATGCGGCGATCTTCAGCCAGGCGTCGCGGGTGGCCGACGAGAGCTGCCCGTACCGGATCGGCTCGCCGGTGTCGATCAAACGCTCGTACGGGGCGAGCAGCACCGCCCGGGTCCGGGCCGCGAAGTGCTCCTGGATGGCGGGCAGGTCGATCTCCTTGCGCGAGGGCGGCATCGACACCACCGTCACCGCCTGCCGGACCAGCCGGTGCCGGCCGCTCTGCTCCAGGTGGTCGAGCATCCGGGCGGCCGTCTCCGCCGAGTCGTTACGGGCCGACATGGTCACCACGAGCTGGTCGGTGGCGTCCATCGCGGCCTGCCAGTTCTGCGCCCGCACGTTGTTGCCGGTGTCCACGAAGATCAGCTTGTAGAACCGGCTGACCACCTCCCGGATCTCGGCGAACGCCGACGCGGTGAGCATCTCCCCGCCGGTGGCCGACTCGTCCGAGGCGAGCACGTCGAACATGCCCTCGCCCTGCGAGCGGACGTACTGCGACAGGTCGCCGACCCGCCCGTGCGCGCCCTGGAACTGGCCGAGGTCGCGCAGCATGTCCCGCACGGTGCGGGAGTGGAAGTCCTGCTGGGCGCGCATCCCCAGGGTGCCCTGGGTCTCGTTGTTGTCCCAGGCCAGCACGTACCCGCCGCGCTTCTGGCCGAAGGTCATGGCGAGCAGCAGGATGGCCACGGTCTTGCCCGCGCCGCCCTTCGGGTTGACCACGGTCACCTGGCGCAGCCCGCCGAAGTTGCGACGCACCATCTCGATGTCGTGGCGCATCTCCTGCTCGTGCCGTCCTGGCGGGAGCTTGATCAACCCGGTCTTGTTCACCACGGCCCGTACGCCCATCGTGGCCACCGGGTCGGCCGGGCGCACCTGCCGGCGGCGGGCGAAGTCCTCTGCGGTCGGCGCGATCCCGGTGTCGGGCGTCCACGCCGGTTCCGGGTACCCCGGCGGCACCCGGGTCACCCCGTCGGCCTGCCGGTACGGCGGCTGCGGCACCGGTGCCACCGGCTGCTGTGCCGCGGGAGACGGGGGCTGCGGCGGCCAGCCCGGTGGGTACCACCCGGACGTGGCCGGCTGCCCGGGCCCGGGTTGCCCCGCGACCGGGTGGCCCTGTCCGGGGTGACCCTGGTCGGGATGCCTCGGGCCCGGCGGGGCCGCGTCGGGGCGGGGCGGGGCGGGCGGCGGTTGCTGGCCGGGACCCCATCCCGTCGTTGCCTCGCCCGCCGTGGCCGGATAGCCCCCCGCGTACGGGTCGACCGGCCCGGCCGCGGCCCCGGCGACGGCCGGCGGGTACGGGGTGGGGGCCAGCGGCCCGGGCGGGTTCATCACCGGCGGGAACGGCCCGGGTGGCTGCGGAGGTGCTGCCTCGACCGGGCGCGGCACCCCGTCGACCGGCTGCGGCGGCCCGGGCCGTGCTGCCGCGTCGACGGGCTCCGGTGCCACCACGGCTGGCTGCGGCGGTGCGGGCCGTGGGGCCGGTTCGGCGGGGTGTGGCGGTGCGGGTCGGGCCGCCGCCTCGGTCGCCCGCGCCGCTGCGGGTCGCTGCGGCGGCAGCGCCCACGGCGACTCGGCCACCCGCCCGCCGCCGTGCGCGGCCGTGCCGCCCGTCTCGCCGTGCGAGGTCGTGACGGTCGCTCCGCCGTTCGACGTGCCGTGCGACGCCGTGGCAGCCGCCCCGCCCGAGCCGTCCGCCGCGTCGGTACCGCCCGGCCCCTCCGCGCCGCCGGCCGTACCGTTGCTGCCCGCGCCCGTGTTCCCGGTCGCTGGCGCCACCGGCCCGAACGCCGTCACGCCCGGCGCCACCGGGACCGGCCCGGCGGCCGTCGTCCCGTCGGCGGTCCGCAAGGTCCCGGCAGCCGTCGGCGGCTCCGACGCCACCGCGTCGCCCGGCGACCCGTACCCCTCGCCCGGCGACCCGTACCCCTCGCCCGGGAGCGGCCCGGGCGACGCCTGCGGGTCCAGGGTGAAGGGCAGGTGCAGGTCGACCGGACCCGGCGTCGGCTGCCCGGCCCGGGGAGCCGGCACCCCGCTGACGGCGGGCGGCGCCCAGGCGGTCTCCGCAGGCACCGGGGCGGGACCGCCCGCGCCGTGCGTGGCCCAGGTGTCGGGCCGGTCCGTGCCGTGTGCGGCCCAGGTGTCGGGCCCCGGCCCGCCCCGCTCCGGGCCTGTCGCTGCGGGCGCTTCGCCCTGCGAACCGGCCACCTGGTACGGCGCGTAGGTGCTCGGCGTGGCTCCCAGCGACGGGTAGGCGTCGGAGGCGACGAACGACGGATCGGCGTCCTCCTGGTACGGCACGGAACCCGCTGCGGCTGTCATGGCCCACGCCGGAGCGGAGCCGCCCCGCCCGGGATCGGTCGCTTCCGGCGGCCAGAGCGGTTCGATGTCCCGCTCCGGCACCGGCTGCTGGCCGGGCACGTGGACCCGGTCGGCGTTGTCGTCCACGCGGTTCCTCCCAATTCCTCCTGCCGAGGATAGGCCCCGGAGCCGAGCCGCCGGGATCGACGCGGGTCTCCGCTTCTCCTCCCGCGCCGGTCGCCGCCGGTGTTCCCGCCGCGCCGGTCTCCGCCGGCATTGCCATGGTGCCGACGGCCGACCCGGGGGTGCGCCGGGTCAGGCCGCGTAGACCGCCCAGGCCGCAGGCTCGACCCACCAGGACCGCTTCCGGCTCAACTCGCCCTCGACCCCGTCGTCGAGGTACGGCACCCGCTCGTCACGCGGCACGACGGCAACCGCGCGCCCCCGCGCGCGGCGCACCTCGAACCGCACCCGTTTCCTACCCAACGTCGAGCGGGTCACCACGGGAACGGCCACCGCCACCTCCACCAGCCCGTCCGTCGGGTCGCCGGCGGAGAGCAGCGGCAGCTCGTCGAGCCGGGCGTACCCGGCCGCGTTGCCGATCGCGCAGGCCAGCAGCGGATCGTCGCCGGCCGACAGCACGGCGTCGTCCACCTCGACGCGCCCCCGCCAGTGCAGCGGCCGGCCGGCGTCGTCGGCGGCGCCGATCAGCGCGCCGTCCAGGGTCACCGAGCCGCCGTCGTTGCGCAGCAGGTCCAGCCGCCGGACGGTGCCGTCCAGCACCGCGGCGGCCACCGCCGCCGGGTCGCGCGGCAGGCCGAGCTGCGCGGCCAGGTCACGCTGCCCGCCGCCCCGGGCCGGATCGAGCGGGAGTACGCCCACCGGCGGCAGGTCCGGCACCGTACGGTCGCCGGGCAGGTCGGCCGGGCGGCGGCTGGGCGGTGGGGCGTACCGCCGGACGAGCCGGCGCACGACGGCGCGCAACTGGCCGTCGCTGGCCGTGGCGACGACCAGCCGGGTCTTCGAGTCCGGGTCGGGCCAGGTGAGCCCGTCGGGGCGGGGCGGGCCGTCGAGCCGGGCGAGCACCTCGTCGATCTCCGCGTCCGAGCGGGCGGTGACCGTCTCCACCCGGGCGCCCCGGGCGGTCAGGGCGTCCGCGCAGGCCAGCACCGGCACCCGGGGGGTCTCGCACCGCTGCCCGGCCGGGGCGTGACCGTCGTCACCGGTCGCCCCGCCGCCGATCGCGGCGTCACCGGTTGCGCCCTCTTCGCCGCCGCAGCAGGCGCCGCCGCTGCCGCAGGCCCCGCCGGGAGCGTCCCGCTCCGAGCCGAGGGTGAGCAGCACCACGTCGTACACGAAGGAGCCTCCTGCCTGTCGACGAACCCCTGCCGGTCCCGCCGTGACCTCTTGTTAGCCTGACACCCCGGGCTCGCTTACCGGTCGCCACCTGGCACCCGAGCCTTCTGGAGGCGGAGAAGATGCCAGCGATCGTGCTCATCGGCGCTCAGTGGGGCGACGAGGGCAAGGGCAAGGTTACCGACCTGCTGGGTGAGCGGGTCGACTACGTCGTGCGCTACTCCGGCGGCAACAACGCCGGCCACACGGTGATCACCCCGGACGGGCAGAAGTACGCGCTGCACCTGATGCCGTCGGGCGCGCTCTCGCCGAGCGCCATGATCATCATCGGCAACGGCGTGGTGGTCGACCCGAAGGTGCTGCTGACCGAGATCGACGGCCTCGCCGAGCGTGGCGTGGACGTCTCCCGGCTGCGCATCTCCGGCGACGCGCACCTGATCATGCCGCACCACCGGGCCCTGGACCGGGTGGTCGAGCGCTACCTGGGCAGCGCCCGGATCGGCACCACCGGCCGGGGCATCGGCCCGGCGTACGGCGACAAGGTCGCCCGGATGGGCATCCGGCTGCAGGACCTGCTCGACCCGGGCATCCTGCGCAAGAAGCTGGAGCTCGCCCTGCGCGAGAAGAACCAGATCCTGTTCAAGGTCTACAACCGCAAGGCGATCGACGTCGACGCGACCGTCGAGGAATACCTGGCGTACGCCGAGCGGCTCAAGCCGTACATCGCCGAGACCCGGGTGATGCTCTGGGACGCCCTGGACCGGGGCGAGACGGTGCTGCTGGAGGGCGCCCAGGCCACCATGCTCGACATGGACCACGGCACGTACCCCTTCGTGACCTCGTCGAACCCGACGGCGGGCGGGGCGTGCGTGGGCGCGGGCATCCCGCCGACCGCGATCAACAAGGTCATCGCGGTGAGCAAGGCGTACACGACCCGGGTCGGGTCCGGCCCGTTCCCGACGGAGCTGTTCGACGACAACGGCCAGCACCTGCGCAAGGTCGGCCACGAGTACGGCACGACCACCGGCCGGGAGCGCCGCTGCGGCTGGTTCGACGCCGTCGTCGCCCGGTACGCGTGCCGCCTCAACGGCGTCACCGACCTGGTCATCACCAAGCTGGACGTGCTCACCGGCCTGCCGAAGGTCCCGCTCTGCGTCGGCTACGAGATCAACGGCGAGCGGTTCGACGACATGCCGATGACGCAGACCGACTTCCACCACGCCACGCCGATCTACGAGGAGCACGACGGCTGGTGGGAGGACATCACCAAGGCGCGGACGGAGGACGAGCTGCCGGAGAACGCGCGCCGCTACATCGCGCGCATCGAGGAGCTCTGCGGCACCCGCGTCAGCGTGGTGGGCGTGGGCCCGGGCCGTGAGGAAAACGTGACCCGTCACCCCCTCCTCCCCTGAGGGGCGGGGAAGGGGCGGACGGGGGGTGGGTAGAGTCCGTGGGCGTGCGCGTACTTCTTCTGGGTGGTGGCGGGCGGGAGCATGCGCTCGCCCTGGGGCTCGCAGCCGATCCGGCCGTCGAGGGGCTGATCGCGGCGCCGGGTAATCCGGGGATCGCCGAGGTCGCCGAGTTGCGGTCGGTGGACGCCGCCGACCCCGCCGCCGTCGCCGCGCTCGCCGTGGAGACCGGCGTCGACCTGGTGGTGATCGGCCCCGAGGCGCCGCTGGTGGCCGGGGTCGCCGATGCCGTACGCGCCAAGGGCATCGCCGCGTTCGGGCCGTCCGCCGAGGCCGCCCGGCTGGAGGGCTCGAAGGCGTTCGCGAAGGACGTGATGACCGCCGCCGGGGTGCCCACCGCGCGGGCGTACACCTGCACCGACCAGGAGGGCACGGCGCGGGCGCTGGACGAGTTCGGCGCGCCGTACGTGGTGAAGAACGACGGGCTGGCCGCCGGCAAGGGCGTCGTCGTCACCGACGACCGGGCCGCCGCGCTGGCGCACGCCGCCGAGTGCGGCCGGGTCGTCGTGGAGGAATACCTGGCGGGCCCCGAGGTCTCCCTCTTCGTGGTCACCGACGGTGAGGCGGCGCTGCCGCTGCTGCCCGCCCAGGACTTCAAGCGCGTCGGCGACGGCGACGCCGGCCCGAACACCGGCGGCATGGGGGCGTACGCGCCGTTGCCGTGGGCCCCGCCCGGCCTCGTCGACGAGGTGATGGCCGACGTCGTCCACCCGACGCTGGCCGAGATGCGCCGCCGGGGCACCCCGTTCTCCGGCCTGCTCTACGTCGGCCTGGCGATGACCGCCGCCGGCCCCCGGGTGATCGAGTTCAACGCCCGCTTCGGCGACCCGGAGACCCAGGTCGTCCTCGCGCTGCTGGAGACGCCGCTCGGCGGCCTGCTGCACGCCGCCGCCGCCGGCACCCTGGCCGACCACCCGCCGCTGCGCTGGCGCGACGGCGCGGCGGTGACCGTGGTCGTGGCCGCCGGCAACTACCCGGGCACCCCGCGCACCGGCGACGTGATCACCGGCGCCGACCGTCCGGGCGTGATCCACGCGGGCACCGCCCGCCGGGCCGCCGACGGCGCGTTGCTCTCCGCCGGCGGCCGGGTCCTCTGCGGTACGGCCACCGGCCCCACCCTCGCCGCCGCGCGCGACGCCGCGTACGAGCTGGTGGGCGGCATCGGGCTGGCGGGCTCGCACCACCGCACCGACATCGCCGCCGCGGCGGTCGACGGCCGGATCATGATCCCCGGCTGACCGGGGGCACTCCCCACCGAGCGGGTTCCGGCGGGGCGGTCAGGGAGTGGGGTCCGGTGTGACCGTCAGGCCATGCCGAGCGCGGCGGCGATGACGGCCTGGGCGGTCGCGCTCAGCTCCTCGCCCTTGGCGTCCGTTGCGGTGATCGAGTATTCGACCCGGAACCGGCCGTCCCGGGTCGACGCCACGGCGGCCAGGTAGCCGTACCGGGAGCCGGTCTTGACCCAGAGGGTCTCGCCGTCGTCCAGCGGCATGGCGGACAGGCCGGCGCTGTACCGGGCCGGGCCGCCCTCGACGTCGTCCACCGGCGGGAGGGTGAACATCTCGGTGAGCTGCGGCTCCGGCACGACCCGGCCGGCGAACAGCGCCGTCATGAAGGTGTCCAGGTCGGCCAGGCTGGAGATGACGTCACCGGAGGCGGGGGTGTAGGTCTGGCTCCACACGGTGGCGTCCACCAGCTCGGTCACCCCGTCCCGGGTGACGGCCTGGTAGCCGTGGGCGTGCGGGCCCCGGATGCGCGGGTCGTCGCCGGGCCCGTACGTGTCGCGCAGGCCGAGCGGCCGGGCGATCCGCCGCGCCAGCTCCTGCTCGTACGTGTGGCCGGTGACCTTCTCGACGAGCAGCCCGGCGACGATGTAGCCCATGTTGGTGTAGTCCTGCTTCTCGCCGGGGTCGAACGCGCGCGGGTTCTCCAGCCCCGCCCGGACGATCTGCTCCGGGGTCCACCGGTCGTACCGGTGGGCGAGCTGCCACTCGATGTCGCCCGGCGGCGTCGGGCTGGGGATGCCGCTGGTGTGGTGGAGGAGCTGGCGGACGGTCACGATCGGGTAGTCGGCAGGCAGCAGGCCCGGCAGGTAGCCCTGCACGGACCCGTCGAGGTCGACCCGTCCCTCGGCGGCGAGTTGCAGCACCAGCGCGGCCGTGAACACCTTGGTGACGCTGCCCACCCGGAACCGGGCGTGCGGCGGCACCGGGGCCCCGGTGCGCAGGTCCCGCACCCCGCTGGTGCCCGTCCAGCAGCCGTCCGGGATGGTGATCCGGACCTGGGCGCTGGTCGCGTCGGCGTCGGGTAGGCCGGCGATCGCCGCCCGTATCGGGGCGGGGTCGAGGGTGCCGGGTCGGCAGTCGACCCCGGACCGGTCGTTGTCGACTGCGGCGGCGAGCGGGGCGGGCGCGGGGCCGAGGGGCGTGGTGGCGCGCGGGGCGGCGGTGACCGCGCCGGGCACGGCGACGGTGAGCAGGGCGGCGAGTGCCGTGGCGGCGACCGTACGCCGATTCATGATTGTCATGCCGTCAGCCTGCCGGCGGGGCGTGCCCGGGAGCATCCGGGCAAGTCCCCCGACGGACCCGGGCGGCGGCCTCGGGGGGATCCCCGGTCAGCCGAAGTAGCGGCGTAGCTCGCGGGTGAGCACCTTGCCGGTGGCGTTGCGCGGCAGGTACTTCACGAAGACCACGTCGCGGGGGACGCTGAACCGGGCCAGGTAGTGCCGGACGTACTCGCGGACCGCCTCCGGGTCGAGGGTCTCGCCGGGGTGCAGGGCGAGGAACGCGGCGAGGCGCTGGCCGTACTCGTCGTCGGGCACGCCGATCACGGCCACCTCGCGGACCTGCGGCAGCCGGGCGACCAGGTCCTCCACCTCGGACGGGAAGACGTTCTCCCCGCCGGAGACGATCATGTCGTCGGCCCGCCCGTCGACGAAGAGGAGCCCGTCGGCGTTGACCCGGCCGAGGTCGCCGGTGTCCAGCAGCCCGTCCCGGCTCTCCCGGGCGGTGCCCGAGGTGTAGCCCTCGAAGAGCATCTCGTTGCCGACGAAGATCCGTCCGACCCGGCCGGCGGGGACCGGTCTGCCCTCGTCGTCGAGGATGCGCAGCCGGGTGCCGTGCGGCGGACGGCCGGCGGTGGTCGGGGCGGCCCGCAGCTCGGCGGGGCCGGCGATGGACGCCCAGGACACCTCGGTCGAGCCGTACAGGTTGTAGAGGACGTCGCCGTAGGTGTCCATGAAGCGCAGGGCGAGCCCGCCGGGCAGCGCCGACCCGCTGAGGGCGACCACCTTCAGGGGCGGTTTCGGCTCGGGCGGCGGCACCTCCATCAGCCGCTGCACCATCACCGGCACGGCGAACATGGCGTCGCAGCGGTGCGCCGTGAGCGCGCCGAGCGTGGCGGACGGGTCGAAGCGTCGGTGCAGCACGATCGTCGCCCGCAGGGCGAAGCAGACCTGGAGCGCCGCGTACCCCCAGGTGTGGAACAGCGGTGCGGCGATCAGCACGGTGTCCCGGACGCGCAGCGGGATGCGGTCGATGATGGAGACCAGCGGGCCGAAGCCGTGCGGGGTGGGCCGGCGTGCCCCCTTGGGCGCGCCGGTGGTGCCGGAGGTCAGCACGATGGTGCGGCCCTCGCGCGGCGGCGGCTGGAGGTCGCCGGGCAGCGCCGCCGCGATCAGCTCCTCCAGCCGGGCCTCGTCGACCCGGTGCAGGTCGGCGGGGAGGCCGAGGGCCCGTTCGGCGAACTCGGCGTCGTGCACGAGGACCTTCAGCCCCTGCTCCTCGGCGACGGTGGCGAGCTGCGCGGGGGAGAGCCCTGTGTTGACCAGCACCGCGTCCGCGCCGAGCAGGGTGGTCGCGACCATGGCCTCGATCAGCCCGTGGTGGTTGCGGCAGAGCAGCCCGATGCGGTCCCCGCTGTGCACGCCGAGGCCGCCGCGCAGCGACTTCGCCAGCCGTTCGGCGCGGTCGAGCAGGGCGCCGTACGTCAGCTCGGCGCCCTGCTCGTCGACGACGGCGGTGCGGCCCGGGTCCCGGGCGGCGGCCTGGCGCAGCTCGCCGGCGAGGCTCCAGCCCCACCGGCGCAGCGCGTTGAGCTGGGCGGCGACCCGGACCGGCGGGCCCGGGGTGAGCAGCCCGCGCCGGGTCAGCGTGGCGACGGTGAACGGCAGATCCATCCGCGGGCCTCCTCCGGGCGTGCGGGACCCACCCGGCGACCGTGCGGCGTGTCGGGTCGGGTCGGGTCGGTTCGTGGTCGGGTCAGCGGACGTGGACGCCGGAGATGGCCCGGGAGATCACCAGTCGCTGGATCTCCGACGTGCCCTCGAAGATGGTGTAGATCTTGGCGTCCCGGTACCAGCGCTCGACCGGGTGGTCCCGCAGGAAGCCGGCCCCGCCGAGCAGCTGCACGGCCTTCTCGGTGACCGACACGGCCACCTCGCCGGCCTTGAGCTTGGACATCGAGCCCTCTCCGGCGGTGAACGGGCGGTTGTTGCGCCCCATCCAGGAGGCCCGCCAGACCAGCAGCCGGGCGGCGTCGATCTCCATCTTCATGTCGGCCAGCGCGAACGCGACCGCCTGGTTCTCGATGATCGGCCGGCCGAACTGCACCCGGTCCTTGGCGTAGTCCAGCGCGTACTCGTAGGCGGCGCGGGCGACGCCGAGCGCCTGCGCGCCGACGGTCGGCCGGGACAGCTCGAACGTGCGCATCGCGGCCTGGCCGGAGGCCTTCTGGCCGGAGCGGGCGCGGGCCAGCCGCTCGTCGAGGGCCTCCTTGCCGCCGAGCAGGCAGCGGCCGGGGACCCGGACGTCGTCGAGGAAGACGTCCGCCGTGTGCGAGGCGCGCAGCCCCAGCTTGCGCAGCTTCCGGGTCGCGCTCAACCCGGCGGTGCCCGGGGGTACGACGAACGCGGCCTGCCCGCGCGAGCCGAGCGTCGGGTCGACCGAGGCGGTGACGACGTGCACCCCGGCGATCCCGCCGTTGGTGGCGTACGCCTTCTGCCCGCGCAGCACCCATTCGTCGCTGGCCTCGTCGTAGACGGCCCGGGTGCGCATCGCACCGACGTCGGAGCCGGCCTCCGGCTCCGTGGTGCAGAACGCGGCGACGGCCGGGGAGTCGGCGTCGCCGAAGCACTGGGGGACCCACTCGACGAGCTGGTCGGGGGTGCCCGCGCCGTAGATGGCGGCCACGGCCAGCGAGGTGCCGAAGATGCCGAGGCCGATGCCGGCGTCGCCCCAGAAGAGCTCCTCGCTGGCGATCGGCAGGGACAGGCCGGTGGGGTCGGCCCAGCAGGTGGCGAGGAACTCGAAGCCGTACAGCCCGACCTTCGCCGCCTCCTGGATCACGGGCCAGGGGGTCTCCTCGCGCTCGTCCCACTCGGCGGCGGCCGGGCGCACGACCTCGGCGGCGAAGCCGTGCACCCAGTCCCGCAGGTCCCGCTGTTCCTCGTTCAGGTCGAGCGAGAACTCGGCCATCGTCAGCCCTTGGGGATGTCGAACAGGTTGGCGATGTTGGCGGCGAGGCCGAGGTCGCCCTTGGCCTTCAGCTTGCCGGTCATGAACATCATCACCGGGTTCGCGCCGCCGGAGACGATCTTCAGGAACTCCAGGGGGCCCATGGTGAGGCTCAGCTTGGGGTCGTGCTGCGGGGTCTCGTTGACCGTGCACGCGCCGTCGGCGACGACGATCTCGTAGGTGTCCGTGCCACCGTCGGGGCGGCCCGTGATGCCCCAGTGGATCACCGCGTTGGTGGAGCCGGCCCGGTCGGCGCGGAACAGCGTGGGCATCCGGCCGAAGACCTCGCTCAGGACCTTGCCGCGCAGCTCGCCGGACATCACCTCGACGATCTTGTCGTCGGGGGTGGACTTGACCAGCTGGGCGAACTCCTTGGGGCCGTAGTTGGCGAAGTTGGCCGGGTCGAAGTCAGTCATGGAAAGGAACCTCTCGAGCGGCGACTGTGGTTACTCTAGCGTAACCTTACGCACGAGTAGGTATGCTCGCAAGGTGTCCAGCACCCCCACCTTCAAGCGCCTCCCCCGGGCCGTACGCGAGCAGCAGATGCTCGACGCCGCCGTCCGGGTCTTCTCCCGACGCGGCTTCCACGCGGCGAGCATGGACGAGATCGCCGAGGACGCCGGCATCTCCAAACCCATGGTGTACGCGTACCTGGGCAGCAAGGAGGAGCTCTTCGTCGCCTGCCTGCACCGCGAGGGCACCCGCATGATGGAGGCCATCGCCGGGGCCGCCGCCCCCGACCTCGACGCTGACGAGCGGCTCTGGCGCGGCCTGCGCGCGTTCTTCGGCTTCGTCGGGGCGCACCGCGACGGCTGGGCGGTGCTCTACCGGCAGGCCCGCGGCTCCCAGCCGTTCGCCGGGGAGCTCGCCGCCATGCGGGCCCGGCTCGTCGAGGTGGTCGCCGGGATGCTCGACCACGCCCTGCGCGCCCGGGGCCGCGAGGTGGGCGCCACCGACCTGGAGGTCGTCGCGTACGCCCTGGTCGGCGCGAGCGAGTCGCTGGGCGACTGGCTCGCCGACCACCCGGAGGCCGACCCGGAGAAGACCGCCACCCGGATGATGAACGTCGCCTGGCTCGGCGCCGACCAGCTCCTCCGCGGCGTCACCTGGCACCCCGAGGGGTAAGGAAGGGCACCTTGTTAACGCTTTCCGTATAGGAAGGGCCCCCTGT
Organism: Micromonospora haikouensis; assembly: GCF_900091595.1. GTDB lineage: Bacteria > Actinomycetota > Actinomycetes > Mycobacteriales > Micromonosporaceae > Micromonospora > Micromonospora haikouensis. The sequence goes on along the minus strand of NZ_FMCW01000019.1, from coordinate 91,808 downwards.
TAACACGCCTGGCGGGAGTGTCGGTGGGGTGCGCGAGGATGGGCGGGTGCTCGACGGCATCGACGACATCGACTGGGTGCGGCTCGGCCACGCCTACGGCTCGGCCGGGGACGTGCCCGGCCTGCTCCGCGCCCTGCGCTCGCCCGACGAGGAGGAGCGGCAGGCCGCCTTCGGCGCGCTCTACGCCAACATCTTCCACCAGGGCTCACGCTACGAGGCGTCGGCGTACGCCGTGCCGTTCCTGCTGGAGCTGCTCGCCGACCCGGCCACCCCCGACCGGGAGCTGGTGCTCTACCTGGTGACGGCGCTCGCGGTGGGCTACGACGAGCGGTGGCTGCCCGAGGGCGTCCCGGTGGCCGAGTTCCGCCGGGCGGCCGACGGCGGGCGGGAGCTGCTCGCCGCCAAGCCGCCCCCGTGGCACGGCGACGACGAAACCCAGAAGGAGTACGTCGAGTGGGCGTACGTGGAGTCGCTCGACGAGGCGGATCAGCAGCGCCTGTGGGCGTACATCGAGCTGGCCGTCTACGACGCGGTGCGAGCCGGCGTGCCCCTGTTCCGTGACCTGCTCACCGACGCCGACCCGGGGCTGCGCGCCGGGGCGGCGTACGCGCTCGCCTGGTTTCCGGAGGACGCGGCCGGCAGCCTCCCGGCGCTCGTCGCGGCGGCCGGGGCCGCACTGGAGGTGGACGAGGACGAGGCGGCGACCGCCCTGGTGGCCGCCGGGTTGCTCGGTGCCGCGCCCGACGCCGGGCTGCTGACCGACGCGCGCCCGGTGATCCGCTGGGCCGCCGCGGTCGGTCGGGCCCGGGTGCTCGGTGCCGATGCCGACCCGGCGACGGTCGACGAGCTGCTCGCCTGGACGGCCGCCGGTCCGGGCAACCGGCTGACGGCCGACGGGGCCGAGGTGCCGTTCCTCGACGGCGACCTCAACGGGTACGCGGGGCTGTCCCTGCGCCTGCTCGGGCCACGGCACACCGATCGGGCGTTCGACGCGCTGCTCGACCGGCTGCCCGCCGTCACCGGTGAGCAGGCGTTGCCGGTGACGGCCGAGGCCCTGCGCCTGGCGTTCCCCGACGGCAGCCTGCCCACGGGGGTGCCGTGTGCGGCGCTGGCTCCCCGGCAACGGCGGCTCGTCGAGCTGCTGGCCCGGTCGCCCGCGGTGTGGCTGTTCGGCGACTCGACGTTCGTCAACTTCAGCCTGCTCGTCGGCGACTACGGCCTGCCGCGCAGCCGGGAGGCGATGTTGGCGTACCTCGACGGCGTTCCGACCTGACCCTCGACGGTCCGCTCAGCGGGGCCGGCCGGCGGCGCGTCGGCGGGCGCGGAGCCGAAGCCAGCGGGCGGCCTCCAGCAGGCCGGTGATCGCGACCGACAGCCCGATCCCGGCCAGGATGCCCTTGACCGGCTCCCGCTCGAAGGCCAGCCCGCCGAAGTAGCCGAGCAGCCCGCAGTACGCCGCCCAGGTGCCGGCCGCGAGCGCGTCGAAGAGCACGAACGACCGCAGCGGATAGCGGACCGCGCCCATCGTCAGGGTCACCGCCGTGCGCCCGCCGGGGACGTAGCGGGCGGTGGTGAGCATCATGCCGCCCCGCCGGTCGACCGCCCGGCGGGCCCACTCGGATCCGGCGCGCCGCCGGCTGTCCGCCGGCAGCCGGGCCAGCCGGTGCGCGCCGCCGCTCCGGCCGATGGCGTACGACAGGTGGTCGCCGGCCAGCGCGCCGCACGCGGCGAGCACGATCACCATCGTCAGGTCCGGCTGCCCGCCGACCGCGAAGACCCCGGCGGTCACCACGATCGTCTCGCCGGGCACCGCCGGGAAGACGGCGTCGACCGCGGTGACCGCGAAGATCACCAGGTAGACCCACGGCGACGTGACCGTGTCGTGGAGCAGGCCGAGAACCGACTGCATGCCCTCATGCTCTGCCGTCGCGGCGTTAAGAAGGGGCCCTTCCTATACAAAAGGCGTTAACAAGGTGCCCTTCCTTACAAGCTTGCCCTCGGCGGTGGGGGAGTGGGAGGTGAGCGTCACCGGGGCACCCAGCGCCTCCTCGACCGCCGCCGGCCAGTCGGCCGGCGGGTCGTCGTCGTAGACGGGGCGGGCCGCGAGCAGGCGGGCGGTGAGGGCGGCCTGCCGGTCCAGGTCGCCGGGCGGGCCGGGCTCCAGGCGGTCGGTGCCGTCGTAGCGGCGGCAGATCCGCAGCCCCCGGTCGGCCAGGTCGAGGTGGGTGAGGGCGAGGCTGTCGACGCCGCCGGCCGCGTCGAGGGCGTACCGGTGGGCGACCGCGTCGAAGTGGCCGAACCGGAACCGCCCCTGCCACGGGTTGGTGGCGTTGTGCGCGTCGGCCAGCGGCAGCGCCGGGTCCTCGGTGACCAGCGGGCCGGGGCCGTGCCGGGTGGTGGTGACCCGCAGCACGCCCAGCCGCTCGGCGGTGCCGGCGAGCCCCGCCTCGGCGAGCAGGCCCTCGGCGTTGCCGAACGTCGTGGTGCTCCACGTCGTGTACGGGTGGAAGCCGTGCCACTCGTCGAGCAGCACCCCCTGCGCCCCCTCGAAGACGCAGGTCCCGGCGCGCAGCACCCCGGCCAGGTGGGACCGGTCGACGATCGCCACCCGGTCGCCGAACGCGGTGAACGCGGGCAGGCAGTCGTCGACGGGCGGGGCGTCCAGCGGGCCGAGTTCGGCGGTGAGCCGGTCGCGCAGGGCGGCCAGCCGGCGGCGCAGCACGGCCGGGGTGCGGCAGTCCGCCACCCGGGGCGCGGAGTCGGGGTGGGCGAGCCCGTACGCGACGGCCTCGCCCACCCCCAGCCCGCAGGAGCCGTGCCGGTCGGCTCCGCGGGCCAGCTCGCGGGCCCGGTTGGCGGCCCGGTGGTACGGGGTGGCCAGCAGCGCCTCCCCGTCGACGGTGAGCCTGTCGAGCGCGTCGGGCACGCCCACCGTGGCGAGGTGGTCGGCCTCGGCGGCCAGGGCGAGCGGGTCGACCACCACGTGCCGGGACAGGTGGGTCCGCACGCCGGGGCGGAAGGTGCCCGCCCCGAACTGCGCGAACGTGTGGTGCCGCCCGTCGCGCAGGACGACGTTGTGTGCCGCCTGCGCGCCCCCGTTGAAGCGGATCACCGTGTGGACGGGCCGGGTGGCGCAGAGCCAGTCCACGACGGTGCCCTTGCCTGCGTCGCCGTAGCCGAGGTCGACCACCAGCACGTGGTTCACAGCCGGGTCACCCCACGGGTGGGCGGCGTCGACGGGGCGGGCAGCGTGGCCACCTGGTCGCGGGTGCCCCGGCCGAGGCGGGCCAGCGCCTTCGACACGGTGCCGGTGGCCTTCGAGCCGGCCTTCTTGAGGTCGGCCAGGCCCTGGTCGAGGTCGACGGCCTGCTCGCCGAGGCCGACGGTGAGGGCGATGGTCTCGCAGACCGCGTCGAGGTCGTCGAGCACGACGGCGTTCTGCCCGAGCAGGTCGCGCCAGAAGTCCAGCACCTTCGTGTTGCCGGCGTAGCTGCTGCCGGCGGGGAGCAGGTAGTAGGTGTCCCAGCGCCGGGTCACCTCGTCGACGATCTGCAGCAGCGGCACGTCCTCGCGGAGGTCGTCGCCGATGAGCCGGCTCACCTGCCGCCGGTCCACCCGGGGGTAGGCCAGCTCGTCGCCGATGATGAACAGGTAGCCGCGCCGGCCCCGCTTCTCCCAGCAGTCGGTGGCGGTGTGCCGGGCCATGAAGTACATGGCCAGCTCGTACGACTCGGTCATCTGGCCGCCGCCGCCACCCTCCAGCACGATCCGGCCGAGGTCGTCGTCCATCCGGTTGTCCGACTCGAACTGCCCGACCTGCAACGGCACCTGGTCGCAGGTGGCGTCGCCGATCGCGCCGAACATGATCTGCGGGTCGCGGGCGTACCCCTGGCGGAGCAGGAGCCCGAGCAGCTGCGGCAGCTTGGCCTGGAGGGTGCGGGGCACGTTCCGCATGGAGCCGGTGACGTCGAACAGCACCGTGATGGCCGTCGACTGCGGGTGCTCGGCCGAGTCGCGGCTCTCCCGCATCGCGTCGCGCGGGTCGAGCGCGGGGTGCACCTTGCGCGCCCCGCTGTCGCTGTAGGCGAAGGCGCTCTTGCCGGTGGCCCGACGGTACCGGTCGGCGGCGTCGTACACGTCGGTGGACCACATTCCACTGCCCATGGCAGCCTCCCTAGGGGTTGAGGGTGAAGGGTCGGAAGGTGCGCGGCCCGTAGAGCCGTTCGAGCACCTCGTCCAGTTCGCGCAGCAGTCGCCACGCGTCGTCGGGCCGGGACGGCAGCGCCGGGCGGCGGCAGCCGTGGGCGAAGGCGCGCAGCTCGCGCGGGGCCCGGTCGCCCATCAGCCACGCCATGCACGTGGCGGCCATCGCCAGGTCGGTGCCGGGCCCGCAGGCCCGCCGGGCGGCGACCTCCGGCGGGTACCAGTCCTCGTGGCCGGGCACCAGCGCGGGGATCGTGCCCCCGGTGGCGGCGGAGAAGCACCAGTCGACGAGCACCACGCCGTGCCCGTCGGGCTCGATCAGCACGTGCCGGGGCAGCACCGCGCCGTGCACGATGCCGGCCCGGTGGGCCAGGCCGAGGGCGACCAGCAGCCGCCGCCACATCCAGGCCGCGTCCCGGCCGTCGAGCCCGTCGGGGTACGCGCGGCGTACCTCGTCGAGGCTGTGCAGGCCGGGCGCGGTGGCCAGCACGCTGATCCGCCGCTCCGCCCCGGTGGCCGGGTCCCGGTGCCGGAGGGTGTCGACGAGCCGGGGCACGTACGGCAGGTAGCGGGGGTCGCCGCGTTCGGAGATGGTGCGCAGCGCGTGCTGCTCGCGGGCGATGAGGTCGTTGTCGGCGGGGTCGCGGGGCAGCTTGAGCAGGCGGTCCGACCCGACGTCGTAGAGGTCGGCGAGGTCGCCGGTGTGGGCGAGCGGGCCGAGCCGGTGGCCGCCGAGGACGATCGGGTCGGCGCTGGCCCGCCCGGCCCGCCACCGGTTGGTGACCTGGACGAACGCGTCGGTGGCGGCGGCGCGTACGGCCGGGTCGAGCGCGCCCAGCCGGTCGGGGTGCAGGGCCGCGACCAGCTCGCGGTAGCGGTGGGCCGACGGGTCGGCGCCGAACAGGTCGGCGTCGGTGCGCGCGGCGGTGACCAGCCGGATCGCCTCGTGGGTGTTCACCGCACCGTCTCCTCCCGGGCGGGGCGCAGCAGCGCCGGGTGCAGCAGTCGGGCGTCGCCGGCCCGGTAGAGCTTGGCGCGGGGGCCGCCGCGCGTGCCGCCGCGTTCGGTGCTCGCGCCGGTGCTCTCCACGAAGCCCGGCACGGAGAGCACCTTGCGGTGGAAGTTGCCGGGGTGCAGCGGGTGCCCCCAGACGGTCTCGTAGACGGCCCGCAGCTCGCTGATGGTGAACTCGGTGTCGAGGAAGCGGGTGGCCAGTGGGGTGTATTCCAGCTTGGACCGGGCCCGCTCCAGGCCGTCGTCGATGATCCGGTCGTGGTCGAAGGCGAGCTGCCGGCTGCTCAGCGCGGTCACGGGCAGCCAGATCGCGTCGTCGGCGTCGCTGCCGGCGGCCGGGTCGGGCAGGTCGGGGGCGAACGCGAGGTAGGCCACCGAGACGATCCGCATCCGGGGGTCGCGGTCGGGGTCGCCGTAGCTGGCGAGCTGCTCCAGGTGGACGCGGCGCAGCCGCTCGCCGCCGAGGCCGGTCTCCTCGGCCAGCTCCCGCCGGGCCCCGGTCGCCAGGTCCTCCTCGGGTCGGACGAACCCGCCGGGCAGCGCCCAGTGGCCCTCGAACGGCGGCCCGCCCCGGCGGACGAGCAGCAGGTGCAGCGCGTCGGACCGGACGGTCAGGGCGACCACGTCGACGGTGACGGCCACCGCCGGGTAGGCCCGGGGGTCGTAGGCGGCGAGGAACTCCTGCTCGTTCACGGCGTCTCTCTCACTCTGAGAACATCTCAACGTGAGAACAACTTAGCGCACGAAAGAGTGAATGCCAAGCCCTGGCCCTCGTCAGCGCACGGAGCCCGCCAGGTGCGGCCTGCCGCTGCGCGCGTCGTGCAGGGCGAACTCCCAGGCCGGGCCGTCGGCGGTGGCGGTGAAGGCCACCGTGGACGGCAGCGGCACCGGCAGCTTGAACGCCACCTCGACCGTGTACGCCTCCGGCAGCCGGCTCTCCAGCGCGGCCAGGCAGCGCGCCTTGCTCCACATGCCGTGCGCGATCGGGCGGGGGAAGCCGAACAGCCGCGCTCCCAGCCGGGAGGTGTGGATCGGGTTGTGGTCGCCGGAGACCCGCGCGTAGTCGGTGCCCACCCGCGGCGGCACCCGCCAGGAGGCGGTGGCGGCCGGCGCGGCGGGCCGGTCACCCCGGTCGCGCCGCGCGCCGCCGCCCGCCGTGCGCTCCCTGCCGAGGTACGTCGACACGCCGCGCCACACCTCCGCCCCGCCGACCGCCCCGACCAGCACCACGTCGACCTGCCGCCCCCGCTCGTGCGGGCGCAGGTTCTCGGCGTACGCGCGGAAGTCCAGCGGCTCGCCGGCCTCGACCGGCCGGCGCACGGTGATCCGGTTGGCCACGTGCACCAGCCCGACCAGCGGCAGCGGGAACTGCGGCGCGGTCATCAGCCGCAGCGCCAGCGGAAACCCCAGCACGTGCGGGTACGTCCCCGGGAGCCGGTCGGCCAGCCGGAACCCGCACACCCGGTCGTAGTCGGCCAGGTGCGCCCGGTCGACGGCGACCCCGGCGACGGCCAGCTCGACCTGCGGCAGCGCGTCGCCCCGGCGGCGACCCGGGCCGGGCAGCGCCCCGAGCAGCGCCCGCCGGTAGAGCGGGCCGGCCTGCGGCAGCCGGGGCAGCTCCAGCAGGGTCCGGCCCTGCGTCTCCGCGTCGGTCATCACGCCCCCAGCAGGCTCTGGCCGCAGACCCGGACGACGTTGCCGCTGACCGCGCCGCTCGCCGGCCAGGCCAGCCAGCCGATCGTCTCGGCGACGTCCACGGGCAGGCCACCCTGGGCCATGCTGTTCATCCGCCGGCCCGCCTCCCGCACGACGAGCGGGATGCGGGCGGTCAGCCGGGTCTCGATGAACCCGGGGGCGACCGCGTTGACGCTGATCCCGCGCTCGCGCAGCGCCGGGGCGAGCGACTGCACCAGCCCGATCACGCCCGCCTTGGAGGTGGCGTAGTTGGTCTGGCCCCGGTTGCCGGCGATCCCGGCGATCGAGGAGACCGAGACGATCCGGCCGCCGGCCGGGATCAGCCCGCGCTCCAGCAGCACGTCGTTGATGCGTTCCTGGCTGGACAGGTTGACGTCGATGACGCTGTCCCACCGGTCGGCGTCCATCCTGCCCAGCGTCCGGTCCCGGGTGATGCCCGCGTTGTGCACCACCACGTCGACCCGGCCGTGCCGGGACGCGAGGTGGTCGGCGAGCCGGGTGGGCGCGTCCGGGGCGGTCAGGTCGAGCTGCACGGCGGTGCCGCCGATCTCGTTGGCGACGGCGGCCAGCTCGTCCCCGGCGGCCGGGATGTCGAGCGCGACGACCTGCGCGCCGTCGCGGGCCAGCACCCGGGCCAGGGCCGCGCCGATGCCCCGGGCCGCCCCGGTCACCAGGACGACCTGGCCGTCGAGCGGCCGGTCCCAGTCGGCCGGCGGCTCGGCCGCGCCGGCGCCGACCCGGACGACCTGCCCCGAGACGTACGCGGAGCGGCCCGAGAGCAGGAACCGCAGGGTGGCCTCCAGGCCGGTGGCCGTGCCGGCGTCCCCGTGCGCCGTGACGTGCACGAGCTGGGCGGTGACGCCCCGGCCGAACTCCTTGCCGATGCTGCGGGTCAGCCCCTCCAGGGCCCGCTGAGCGGTCGCCTCGCGCGGCGTGCCGCACTCGTCGGGCGGGGTGCCGAGCACGAGCACCCGGCCGCCGGGCAGCACCGAGCGGGCGCGCGGGTGGAAGAAGTCGTAGAGCTGGCGCAGGCCGGTGGAGTCGGTGATGCCCGTGGCGTCGTACACCAGGGCTCCGAAGCGCTCCTGGGCCTCGGCGGTGGCCGGATCGCGCAGCTCGACCCCGGCGGCGGTCAGGATCGTGCCGACCTGCCCGGCGAGCCGGCCGCCGGTGGCCGAGCCGAGCAGGGCCGGCCCGGTCAGCAGCGGGTCCCCCGGGGTGTGCCGGCGCAGTCGTGGCGGGTCGGGCAGCCCCAGGCGCTTGACCAGCGCGCGGCCGGCCCCCGATCGGACGAAGCTCGCGTACCTGTCGGTCATAGGCGTAGCCTACTGGCCAGTAGGTTGTGGGCAAGTCCTGAAACGGAGGCGGGATCGTGCAGAGCATCCGGCGGGTCGCGGTCATCGGCGGCAACCGCATCCCCTTCGCCCGGTCCAACTCGCGGTACGCCAGCGCGTCCAACGCCGACATGCTGGGCGCGGCCCTCGACGGGCTCGTCGCGCGGTTCGGGCTGGCCGGGCAGCGGGTCGGCGAGGTCGTCGCCGGGGCGGTGCTCAAGCACTCCCGGGACTTCAACCTCACCCGCGAGGTGGTGCTCGGCTCGAAGCTCGACCCGCACACCCCGGCGTACGACATCCAGCAGGCGTGCGGCACCGGCCTGGAGGCGGCGATCCTCGTCGCCAACAAGATCGCCCTCGGGCAGATCGAGGCCGGCATCGCCGGCGGCGTCGACACCACCTCCGACGCCCCGCTGGCCGTCAACGAGGAGCTGCGCCGCACCCTGCTCCGGCTCAACTCCGCCCGCACCCTCGGCGAGCGGCTGAAGATCGCGGCGAAACTGCGTCCGCTCCAGCCGTTCCAGCCGGAGATCCCGCGCAACGCCGAGCCGCGCACCGGGCTGTCGATGGGCGAGCACGCCGCCCGCACCGCCCTGCGCTGGAACGTCGACCGGCAGGCCCAGGACGAGCTGGCGCTCCGCTCCCACCAGCGGCTCGCCGCCGCGTACGACCGGGGGTTCTTCGACGACCTGCTGACCCCCTACCTGGGGCTGACCCGGGACCAGAACCTCCGCCCCGACACCACCATGGAGAAGCTGGGCTCGCTCAAGCCCGTCTTCGGCCACCGGGGCCCGGACGCCGAGCAGGCGACCATGACCGCCGGCAACTCCTCCCCGCTCACCGACGGCGCGTCCACGGTGCTGCTCGCCTCGGAGGCGTGGGCGGCCGAGCGCAACCTGCCGGTCCTCGCCTGGTTCTCCTGGTCGGAGACGGCGGCCGTCGACTTCGTGCACGGCGACGAGGGGCTGCTGATGGCCCCCGCGTACGCGGTGCCCCGGATGCTGGCCCGCGCCGGGCTGACGTTGCAGGACTTCGACTACTACGAGATCCACGAGGCGTTCGCCTCGCAGGTGCTGGCGACGCTGGCCGCCTGGGAGTCGCCGGAGTTCTGCAAGGACCGGCTCGGCCTGGACGCCCCGCTCGGGTCGATCGACCGGGACAGGCTCAACGTCAACGGCTCGTCCCTGGCCGCCGGCCACCCGTTCGCCGCCACCGGCGGGCGGATCGTCGCCACGCTGGCCAAGCTGCTCGCCGAGTCCGGTTCCGGGCGAGGGCTCATCTCGATCTGCGCGGCCGGCGGCCAGGGGGTCACGGCGATCCTGGAGCGCTGACGCCCGGCCCCGCCTGCCTGACCGCGCCGCGCCGGGCTCGCCGCAGCTCGCCGCGCTGACCCGCCGCCGTCCGGCCGTCCGGTGCCGGGCGGCCGACGTTCACCGGGCGTTCAACTCGGTGTGTGGCTGTGGTGGCCTCGGGCCGGCAGGGTGGCCGGCGATGGACATCAGCGCAGCCGGGGCGACACCGGACCTGTCCGTGGTCGTCCCCATGTACAACGAGCAGGACGTCGTCGCGGTGTTCGTCGAGCGGCTCCGGCCGGTGCTCGACGGCACCGGCACCACGTACGAGGTGGTCGCCGTCGACGACGGCAGCCGCGACGCCACGGCCCGGCTGCTGCTCGACCACGCCCGGTCCTGGCCCCAGCTCCGGCTCGTCCGGCTGCGCCGCAACAGCGGCCACCAGGCCGCCCTCACCGCCGGCCTGCACCGGGCCCGGGGCCGCTGGGTGGTCAGCATCGACGCCGACCTCCAGGACCCGCCCGAGGTCATCCCCGAGATGCTGGCCACCGCCCGCGACCGGGGCGTCGACGTCGTGTACGGGGTGCGCGCCGACCGCAGCACCGACACGCCGTTCAAGCGCGGCACCGCCGGCCTGTACTACCGGCTGATGCGGCGCATCGTCGGCGCGGACCTGCCCGCGCAGGCGGGCGACTTCCGGCTGGTCAGCCGCGACGTGGTGGAGGTGCTGCGCCGGCTGCCCGAGCGCACCCCGGTCTACCGGCTGCTGGTGCCCTCGCTCGGCTTCGCCGCCGCCGAGGTGCGCTACTCCCGCGCGGCGCGGGCGGCCGGGGAGACGAAGTACCCGCTGCGCCGGATGATCGCGCTGGCCTGGGACAGCACGGCGAACTTCACCGCCGCGCCGCTGCGGCTGGCCACCTGGCTCGGCGTGGTCAGCTTCGCGGCCTGCCTGGTGCTGGCCGTCCTCGGCCTGGTCGCCTACGCCGACGGCGCGACCATTCCGGGCTGGACCTCGCTGTTCGTGGCGGTGCTGCTGTTCAGCGCCGTCCAGCTGATCTGCCTCGGGCTGCTCGGCGAGTACGTCGGCCGCATCTACCGTACGGTGCAGGACCGCCCCACCCACCTCGTCGGCTTCGACTCCGCCGAGGTGCCCTTCGAATCCGCCGGGGTCCCCTTCGGCCCCGGCGAGGCTCCCTTCGGCTCCGGTGGCGCATCCGGCCCCGGCGGGGTGCCCGTCGACCCGGCCGGGGCGTCCGACCCGCCGGCCGTGGCGGTGGCGGCTGGCCGGGCCGGTGACTGAACCGGCGGTGCTGACGCAGGGCCCGCCGGTGGCGTCGGACGCGCCCGCCCCACACGACGCACCGGCGGGTCGGGGCGGCCCGCCGGCCCGCCGGGTCGCGGCGGCCCTCGCCTGGGCCACGGTGCTCGCCGCGCTGGTCGCCGGCTGGTGGTGGACGGGCACCCCGGGCGGTGACGTCGCCCGGTACGTCGCGTACTGGTCGCTCGCCCTGGTGCTGCCGGGCACGCTCGTGCACCGGGCGCTGCGGGGCAGCCGGGGCAACCTGCCGGAGGACCTGGGCTACGGCGCCGCCGTCGGCCTGCTGCTGGAACTCGCCGCCTGGGCGCTCGCCACGGCCACCGGCACGCAGCCGGCGCTGCGCTGGTGGCCGGTGCCGGTGCTGGCGCTGTTCGTCGCGGTGCCCCGGCTGCGCCGGCACTGGCGGATCGCCCGGCCCCGGCCGCTGCCGCTGCGCTGGACGATCGCGGTCGCCGGGGTGCTGGTCCTCGTCGTGGCCTGGGCGGCCGTGGGCTGGCGGGCGAACCCGCTGCCGCCGGTGGACCACGTCTACTACCAGGACCTGCTCTACCACCTGGGGCTGGTGCACGAGCTGACCCGGACCATGCCCTTCGAGCTGCCGCAACTCGCCGGGGAACCGCTGCGCTACCACTATCTGGTCGACGCGCACCTGGCCAGCGCCAGCATGATCACCGGTACGGCACCGGCGACGATCCTGCTCCGGCTGTGGCTGGTGCCGGTCGCCGCGACGGCGGTCGTCGTCACCGCCGGGCTGGCCCGGGACCTCAGCGGGCGCTGGTGGGCCGGCCCGGTCGCCGCGGCGACGGCGTACCTCGGGGTGTCGCTCTCCCTCGGCTCCGCCGCGACGGCCAGCGGCACCCTCCCGCTGTCCGTGGAGAGCCCCTCGCAGACGTACCTGCTGCCCCTGCTCCTGCTGCTCACCGGCGTCTGCGCGGACGTGGTGCGCGGCCGGCGGCCCGGGTGGGGGTGGGCGCTGGTGCCGGCGGCGGGCCTGGCCGTCGCCGGGGCCAAGTCCAGCGGCCTGCCCCCGCTGATCGCCGGCGTGGCGCTGGCCGGGGTGGTCGTCGGTTGGCGGGCCCGCCGGGTGCCGTGGGCGGCCGGGTCGCTGTTCGCGGTGCTGGTCGCGGCGATGGCCGTCGGGTACCGGCTGTTCGCCGGGGGCGGCGCGGGGGTGCTCTCCCCGCAGGTGTTCGGGGTGCTGCGGTTCCTCGCGCCGTGGCGGGAGACCGTCGGCGCGGGCGGGGGCATCGCGGCGGGCGGCCTGCTGCCGCCGGGGCTCGCGGCGGCCGGCGCGGCCGGGTGGCTCTTCGCGCTCGCCGTGCTGGGCTGGTGGCTGGCGCTCCAGGCGCCCCGCTTCGTCGGCGTGCTGCTGCTGGCCCGCCGGGGCACCCGGGGTGACCCGGCGGCATGGCTGCTGGCCGGGGCGCTGCTGGCCGGGGCGGGCGGTGCCTGGTCCTTCTTCCACCCGTCGGTCAGCCAGCTCTACTTCTTCATGGCCGTGGTCCCGTTCGGGGCGCTGCTGACCGCGTGGCTGCTGGCCGAGGCGCGCCCGTGGTGGCCGGTCGTGGCGGTCGCGGCGACCGTGGGCGCGGCGGCCCAGTGGCTGCTCGACCCGCTGGCCCCGTCCGAGCGGACCCGGCGGGCCTGGCTGTGGGCGATGGCCGTGCCGGCGGGCCGGGTGCTGCTGCTGGCCGGCGTCGCCGCGCTGCTGGCCGTCCTGCTCGCCGGACTGCGGCACCGGGGCGGGCGGCCGGCGGGGGCGTCGTGGCGTGCCCGGGCGGCGGTGGCCGGGGTGGTCGCCGCGCTCTGCGGGGCGAGCGTGGCCGGCGGCCTGGAGTGGACCGCGCGCCGGATCGGGGACCCGCCCCGGGCGCTCACCGCCGCCGAACGGCCCTGGGCGCTCACCCGGGACGAGGCGCGGGCCGCCCTCTGGCTGGACGCCCACGCCGGCCCTGCGGACGTGGTGGCCACCAACGTGCACTGCCGGCCGGTGCGGACCGTCGCGCACTGCGACGCGCGGGCCTTCTGGGTGAGCGGGCTGGGCGGCCGGCGGACGCTCGTGGAGAGCTGGGGCTACACGGACGAGGCCCTGGCCGGGCACGCCCGCGACGGTTTCTCGTACCCCCGGCAGCCCGCCCCCGACCCGGAGCTGTTCGCCCGCAACGAGCGGCTGTTCACCGCGCCGACCGCCCCCGAACTGGACCGGGCGCGCCGCGAGGACGGCGTGCGGTGGCTGCTCGCCGACTCGGCCGCCGGCCCGGTGTCGCCGGAGCTGGCCCGGCTCGCCGAGGTGGGGTTCGTCGCCGGCCCGGTGACCGTGTACCGACTGCGCTGACGGTCACCGGCCGCGCTGGCGGCGTGCCGGCTGCGCTGACCGACCTCTACCGGTAGAAAACCGCACGAAACCTCACATTCCAGTTCCGATCTCCAGAAGATGAGGGCAGCTCCTGTCCCTTTTCTGGAGGTTTGACGTGAAAATACCTCGTTGGGCCTTGGCGGCGCTCTCCGGCGCAGCCCTGGCCCTGCTTCCCGCCGTGGCGGCCCAGGCCGCCCCGATCGACACCGACCAGGGCACCCGGCTCATCGCCGACCGGTCCTCCGCCGCCGGCCTCGGCGCCGGCTTCTGGGGTTCCGGTCTCCCGGGCTCCGGCGACGTGGCCCCCACGGGCCCCGCCCAGCCGCAGCCGCCCGTGGGCGACAGCCTGTGCCGCCCCGGCGTCCCGCCGAACGCGCCGCCGACCACCCAGTTCTACGACAACAACCCGCTGCTCGGCCCCGCCACGCTGCCCACCGCGCCGCCGGTCGGTCCGCTGCTCGCCGGTTACCAGCGCTTCGGTGGCCTCACCGAGTCGCAGTTCCTCCAGCAGTACGGCAACGCCACCCAGACCGCGTACGTCTATCCGCCCGCGAACGGCTTCGTCCTCGGCCCGAACGGGGTGCCGATCAAGGCGAAGCAGACCCTGCTGCCCGGCTACCGCCTCGACCGCTTCGGCTTCCCGGGCGGCGCGTTCCTCGCCCCGCTCGGCACCCCGTTCAGCGCCCGGTCGCTGCCGCCGTCGAACCTGAACACGCCGGCCGACGCGCCGCTGGCCAACTACCACGTCTACTGCGTGGTCAAGCCGTTCCCGGTGGACTCCGGGCCGATCGCCCCGTGGTTCGCCCAGCCGGGAATGGGCACCCAGTTCCAGCTCAACCCCGCGTACCTGCCGCAGGCCGGGGGCAACCTGAGCGTCACCTGGCTGCTCGCGCACGGTTTCCTGGTGGAGGAGAACCTGGAGGCGGCACCGTGCGCCGTCCCGCTCCAGCGCGGCGGCTTCCCGGCCGTCTGCTGACGACGAACCGGATGAACGGAGGTCGGGTGTGGACCGGCATCACGTACGCGCCGCGCTGCTGGCGGCCGGGTTGTCCCCGGACGCCTTCGAGATCGAGGGTGTGCACGAGCACGTGCCGGTCCCGCCCGACTTCTGGTTCCTGCGCCGCTCGCCCGACGGACGCTGGGAGATCGGCCTGTACGAACGCGGGACGCACGACGTCCGCCAGGCGTACGACTCCGAGGAGGCCGCCGCCGCTGGCCTCTACACGGCGCTGACGGGTCGGCCCGCGCCGTACTGATCCCTGTTGCCGGGCGTCCCTACTGTGGGTCCAGCCCGCCCGGACGTCACCGGCGGCACCCGTCAAGGAGTGGCCATGCCCGGTCGAGTCCTGCTCCGCCCCGCCCACCTCGCCCCCGTCGTCCTCGGCCTGGCCGTCGCGCTCACCGCCGCCGGCTGCGCGTCCACCGCCACGGGTTCCGGGGGGTCCACCGCGAAGACGACCGTCACCGAGGCACCCGGCGATGCGCCTGTCTCGGCCGGCTCCGGTTCCAGCTCCGGCGACAGTGGCACCGGCACCGGCACCGGCTCGACGGGCGGCGGCTCCACCGGTGGTGGCTCGACGGGCGGCGGTTCCACGGGCGGCGGTTCGACCGGCGGCGGTTCCGGTAGCAGCGGCGGCGGGTCCGGCACCAAGTCCAGCGGCCCCACCATCGGATACTTCCGGGTCGCCCAGAAGCCGACCTGCCCGGCCGGGACCAACGTCAACCCGATCGCCGGCACCCCGGTCGTCGTGGAGTGGAAGACCGGCAACGTCGACTCGGTCGCCCTCTCGGTCGACGGCCCCGGCGTGTACGGCGACAACTACCCGCCGGCCGGCAGCGAGACCCTGAACTTCCCCTGCTCCGGTGGCGAGGGCGACGTCCAGGAGCACACCTACACGCTGACCGTCCGCAACGCGCACGGCAAGCAGTCGAAGACCATCGTGGTGACCGCGAAGGTGCACGACATCCCGCGCGTCTGACCAGCGACGTCACGCCGGCCAGCCCCGCCGCCACGGGTGGGCTGGCTCGGGCGGCGGTCCGAGCGTGCGAGAGAATGAGGCACGTGACGACGATCCCGAACGTGCTCGCCCACCGGTACGCCTCGCCCGAACTGGTCGCCCTCTGGTCGCCGGAGGAGAAGGTACGGATGGAGCGGCGGCTCTGGCTCGCCGTGCTCCGCGCCCAGCGGGACCTCGGCGTGGCCGTTCCCGACGGCGTGGTCGAGGCGTACGAGCGGGTGCTCGACGACGTCGACCTGGCCTCGATCGCCGAGCGGGAGCGGGTCACCCGGCACGACGTGAAGGCCCGCATCGAGGAGTTCAGCGCGCTCGCCGGGCACGAGCACGTGCACAAGGGGATGACCTCCCGGGACCTCACGGAGAACGTCGAGCAGCTCCAGGTCCGCGCGTCGCTGGAGCTGGTGCGGGACCGGGTGGTGGCCACCCTCGCCCGGCTCGCCCGGCTCGCCAACGAGCACTCCGGGCTGGTCATGACCGGCCGGTCGCACAACGTCGCCGCACAGGCCACCACGCTGGGCAAGCGCTTCGCGTCGGCCGCCGAGGAGCTGCTGATCGCGTACGAGCGGCTGGAGGACCTGATCGCCCGCTATCCGCTGCGGGGGATCAAGGGCCCGGTCGGCACCGCCGCCGACCAGCTCGACCTCTTCGACGGCGACGCCGACAAGGTGGCCGAGCTGGAGCGCCGGGTCGCCGAGCACCTCGGCTTCGCCCGGGTGCTGGACAGCGTCGGCCAGGTCTACCCCCGTTCGCTCGACTTCGACGTGCTCGCCGCGCTGGCCCAGGTCGCCGCCGCGCCGTCGTCGCTGGCCACCACGATCCGGCTGATGGTCGGCCAGGAGCTGGCCACCGAGGGCTTCAAGCCGGGCCAGGTGGGCTCCAGCGCGATGCCGCACAAGATGAACACCCGGTCCAGCGAGCGGGTGAACGGCTTCGCGGTGATCATCCGGGGCTACCTGTCGATGGTCGGCGAGCTGGCCGGCGACCAGTGGAACGAGGGGGACGTCTCCTGCTCGGTGGTCCGCCGGGTGGCCCTGCCGGACGCGTTCTTCGCCGCCGACGGGCTGTTCCAGACCTTCCTCACCGTGCTGGACGAGTTCGGGGCGTACCCGGCGGTGGTCAACCGGGAGCTGGAGCGCTTCCTGCCCTTCCTGGCTACGACGAAGATCCTGGTCGCGGCGGTGCGCCGGGGCGTCGGCCGGGAGGCGGCGCACGAGGCGATCAAGGAGCACGCGGTCGGCGTGGCGCTGGCCATGCGGGAGCAGGGCGCCACCGAGAACGACCTGTTCGACCGGCTGGCGGCGGACGACCGGCTGGGCCTGTCCCGCGCCGACATCGACGCGCTGATCGCCGACCGGACGGCCTTCGTGGGCACCGCCGGCGCCCAGGTCGACCGGGTGACCACCCGCATCGCCAAGATCGCCCTCACCCACCCCAAGGCAGCCACCTACACCCCACCCCCCATCCTCTGACCCACCCCGCCCCCACCCCCCGGTTCGCCCCGGTGATCAAGAGATTTGCGTCATGCTGGAGATCAACTCTGACACTTTTCTCTTGATCACCGACCCGACCCCGGCCGACCCCGGGCCGGGTGGGTGGGGGGGTCACGCGTTGCGGGTGGGGGTTTCGGCGGCCGAGGAGAGGTTGGGGGCGCTCGCCGGTTCGGCTATGCCGCCCGGGGCCTCGGCGATCGCCGGGTCGTGTGCCGTGTCGGCGGCGATCATCGGCTGGTCCGGGGGCATGACGTCCGGGGTCTTGGCGGCCACGATGACCGCGGTCCCGTACGCGCAGATCTCCATCCACATCTCGCCGCAGTCCCGGCTGTCGAAGCGCATGCCGATCACGGCGTTCGCGCCGAGGCGGCGGGCCTCCTCGCCGAGGCGGGCCACCGAGTCCGTACGCCAGCGGGTCAGGTTGTCCGGCGCCATGGGGTCGTACGCGCCGCCGCGGAGGTTCTTCACCCCCTCGCGGTACGGGTTGCGCGTCCTGGCCATCGAGGACACCACTTCGCCGAGGATCTGGCGGATCTCGTAGCCGGGCAGTTGATCCGTCGTCACGACCAGCACGGTTCTGATGCTGTCGCACCGGCGGGCGGCGGTTCGTCGGCCGTGGTCACCTGATCGGATGCTGCAAAAGGGGTCGGCGCGGACGGTCGGCGCTCGGCCGACCATCCGCGCCGAGGAGGGCGCTAACCGTCAGACACCGGCCACGGAGGTGATCCAGGCCCGGTTGTACGCGACACTGCCGTAGTTCTGGATGCTCACGCCGTCGGCGGTGGAGGCGACGCCCACCTGCTGGCCGTTGTAGAACTGCGGGCCGCCCGAGTCGCCCCGCCACGCGTTGCCGTTGACCGCGGTGCTCCGGATCGCCTGGCCGCCGTACGCGTCGGTGACGTTCGTGCTGGTCACCCGGACGCTGGCGGTCTTGAGCTGGCTGGACGCGCCGCAGCCGCTGTAGCAGGTCATGCCCCAGCCGTAGATCGTGTTGGTGGAGTTGACCGGCGGGTTGCTGCTGGCCAGCGAGACGGTGGAGGTGCTGACCGCGCTGGAGAGCCGCAGCAGCGCCAGGTCGTAGCGGGTGTAGGAGGCGCTCACGGTGCGGGTGGTGCCGCCGGAGGCGTAGTAGACGCTGCCGATCCGCACGGACATGGTGCCGCTGACGCAGTGCCGGGCGGTGAGCACCCACGTCGAGGCGATCACGCTGCCGGAGCAGGTGAAGGAGCCGTTGCTGAAGACGGCGGCGGCCCACGGTGCGGAGGAGACGGTGCCGCCGCCGATGATGGGCTGGGGGCCGGCCGGTGCGGCGGTGGCGGCGCTGGTGACGCCGAGGACGCCGGCCAGGGCGGCACCGGCCACGGCGAGCAGGGAACGGATGCGCATGGGGACGTACTCCTTGCCTAGGACCCGGGGTCGCCGGGTCGGTCGTGCCGGCGGGCGCGGGGGTCACCCGCCAGGACTTCCATTGATCTGTATCGATGGATACTAGGGGTGGCCAATTCTGGCGGCAAGGCTTCGATCGAGACTAGCCGATGTAACAATTTGGCGACCACTGGCGTGGTGAACCGCCTGCTCCGGGACGTTTCGCGTGTGATCGGACACGGAGCGGCCCCGCGTTCCGCCGGTTATGTTGATCACTGCCTGAACCGCGCCCGGCCGGTGCGGCTGAGGCGGTATCTGCCAGGTAGGCTGGCTGCGCTCGCCCGTTGTGGGTCGGCACCCAACTGCGTACACAGTCAGGAGTGCCCAGTGCCTCGCGTCGTCGTCGACGTCATGCTCAAGCCCGAGATCCTCGATCCTCAGGGCCAGGCCGTCGCAAACGCGCTGCCCCGGCTCGGCGTCAGCGACGTCGCCTCTGTCCGGATCGGCAGGCGGATCGAGATCGACTTCACCGGTGAACCGGACCTGGACCGGGCCCGGGAGATCGCCGACAAGCTGCTCGCCAACCCGGTCATCGAGGACTTCACCGTCCGCCTGGTCGAGACCGACGAGACCGCGGGCGCGCACCCGTGACCGCCCGGGTCGGTGTGGTCACCTTCCCCGGCTCGCTCGACGACGGGGACGCGGCCCGTGCCGTCCGGATCGCCGGCGCCGAGCCGGTCCGGCTCTGGCACGGCGACCCGGACCTGCGCGGGGTGGACGCCGTCGTCCTCCCCGGCGGCTTCTCCTACGGCGACTACCTGCGCTGCGGGGCCATCGCCCGGTTCGCGCCGGTGATGGAGACCCTGGTGGACGCCGCCCGGGGCGGCCTGCCGGTGCTCGGCATCTGCAACGGCTTCCAGATCCTCTGCGAGGCCCACCTGCTGCCCGGCGCGCTGACCCGCAACCAGCACCTGCACTTCCGCAACCGCGACCAGGTCCTGCGGATCGAGGCGGCCGGCACGGCGTGGACGAACGCCTTCCAGGCCGGCCAGGAGATCCTCATCCCGGTCAAGAACGGCGAGGGCTGCTACGTCGCCGACGCCGCCACGCTGGACCAGCTGGAGGCCGAGGGCCGGGTCGTCGCCCGCTACGTCGGCGGCAACCCCAACGGGTCGCAGCGCGACATCGCCGCCATCACCAACCCCGCCGGCAACGTGGTCGGCATCATGCCGCACCCCGAGCACGCCGTGGAGGCGCTCACCGGCCCCTCCCTGGACGGCCTCGGCTTCTTCACCTCGGTGCTCAAGCACCTGGTGGGGGCGCCGGCGTGACCGTGCGCGGCACCAACGGTCGGCTCCACCGCCCCTGCGGCGGCGAGCGCAGCGAGGAGAGGTCATGACCACCCATCCGGACCCGGCGGTACGGGAGACCCCGGGCGGCCTTCCGGCCACCCCGGCGGAGCCCTTCGCGGCCACCGTGGCGCCGCAGGCCGGCCCGGTCGACCCGGCCGCCCGTCCCGGCGAGCCGGTCCACCCCGAGTCGTCCCGGCCCGTCCCGGCCGCCGACTGGGCGCACGGCCTGGACACCGTGCCGCGCGCCGTCGAAACCCCCGAGGAGCTCCAGCCGTACTCCGAGCTGGGCCTCCGCGACGACGAGTACGACCGGATCCGGCAGATCCTCGGCCGGCGTCCCACCCAGGCCGAGCTGGCCATGTACTCGATCATGTGGAGCGAGCACTGCTCCTACAAGTCGAGCAAGGTGCACCTGCGTCAGTTCGGCGAGAAGGCCCCGCCGAGCGACCGGCTGCTGGCCGGCATCGGCGAGAACGCCGGTGTGGTCCAGGTCTCCGACGAGCTGGCGGTGACCTTCAAGGTCGAGTCACACAACCACCCGAGCTTCGTCGAGCCGTACCAGGGCGCGGCGACCGGCGTCGGCGGCATCGTCCGGGACATCCTCGCCATGGGTGCCCGCCCGGTCGCCGTCATGGACCCGCTGCGCTTCGGCGCGGCCGAGCACCCCGACACCGCCCGGGTGCTGCCCGGCGTGGTGGCCGGCGTCGGCGGCTACGGCAACTGCCTCGGCCTGCCCAACATCGGCGGCGAGGTCGTCTTCGACCCCTGCTACCAGGGCAACCCGCTGGTCAACGCCCTCTGCCTCGGCGTGCTGCGGGTCGACCGGCTGCAGAAGAAGGAAGCCACCGGCCCCGGCAACGTCGTGGTGCTGATGGGCGCCCGGACGGGCCGCGACGGCATCGGCGGCGTGTCGGTGCTGGCCAGCGCCACCTTCGACGAGGGCAGCGAGCAGCGCCGCCCGTCCGTGCAGGTCGGCGACCCCTTCATGGAGAAGCTGCTGATCGAGGCGTGCCTGGAGCTGTACGACGCCGAGCTGGTCGTCGGCATCCAGGACCTCGGCGGCGCGGGCCTGACCTGCGCGCTCACCGAGACGGCCGCGTCGGCCGGCACCGGCATGCGGGTCTGGCTGGAGCGGGTCCCGCTGCGCGAGGCGTCGATGGAGCCGCAGGAGATCCTGGCCAGCGAGTCCCAGGAGCGGATGCTGCTGGTCGTCGCCCCGGACAAGCTGGAGGCGGTGCTCAAGACCGCCGAGAAGTGGGGCGTCTGGGCCACCGCGATCGGCGAGGTCACCGCGCCGTCGCCGGACGGTCGGCCCGGCCGCCTGGTGATCACCTGGCGCGACCAGCTCGTCGTGGACGTCCCGCCGGGGTCGCTGGTCGACGACGGTCCGGTCTACGCCCGCCCGATGCGCGAGCCGGCCGACCTGATCCTGCTCCAGGCCGACCGCGCCGAGACGCTGCCCCGGCCGTCGACGCCGGAGGCCCTGCGCGAGACCGTGCTGCGCATGATCGCGTCGCCGAACCTCGCCGACAAGACCTGGGTCACCGAGCAGTACGACCGGTACGTGCTGGGCAACACCGTGCTCGCCCAGCCGGAGGACTCCGGCGTGATCCGCATCGACGAGCGCACCGGCCTCGGCGTGGCCCTGTCGCTGGACGGCAACGGCCGGTACGCCCGCCTCGACCCGTACCACGGCACCAGGCTGGCGCTGGCCGAGGCGTACCGGAACGTGGCCGTGACCGGCGCGAAGCCGATCGCCGTGACCAACTGCCTCAACTTCGGCTCGCCCGAGGACCCGGGCGTGATGTGGCAGTTCGCCGAGGCCGTGCGCGGCCTGGCGGACGGCTGCCTGGAGCTGGGCATCCCGGTGACCGGCGGCAACGTCAGCTTCTACAACCAGACCGGCGCGGCGGCGATCCACCCCACCCCGGTGGTGGGCGTGCTCGGCGTGCTGGACGACGTGGCCAGCCGGGTGCCGATGGGCTTCGTCCCGCGCACCGGCGGCGACCACGACCAGCTCTTCCTGCTCGGCGAGACCCACGTGGAGCTCTCCGGTTCCGAGTGGGCCTGGGTGACCCACGAGCACCTCGGCGGCATCCCGCCGCAGGTCGACCTGGGCCGCGAGCGGCAGCTGGCCGACCTGCTGGCCGAGGCGGCCCGGGTCGGGCACCTCAGCTCCGCGCACGACCTCTCCGACGGTGGTCTCGCGCAGAGCCTGGTCGAGTCCTGCCTGCGGCGCGGGGTCGGCGCGGTGATCGCGGTGCCGGAGCAGTTCGCCGGCGGCTCGATGCCGTTCGTCTTCCTGTTCAGCGAGTCGGCCGGGCGGGCCCTGGTCTCGGTGCCGCGCGGCCACGAGAAGGCGTTCACCGCGCTCTGCGCCGAGCGCGGGGTCCCGTGGGAGTTCATCGGCGTCACCGACCCGGCGAGCGGCGCGCTGGAGGTGCGCGACCAGTTCCGGATCGGCCTGGACGAGTTGTCCGCCGCGCACACCGCCACGCTGCCCCGGCTCTTCGGCGGGTCGGAGCCGGCCGAGTCGGCCGCCCCGACCGCGCGGGCCACCGGTGCGGTGCCGGTCGCCGCTCCGCCCGCCGCCGTGACCCCGGCCCAGCCGGCTTCCGTGACGCCGGTGGAGCCCGCCGTCGCGGCGGCACCCGCCGCTGCGACGACGCCGGCACCGCCCGCCGTGGCGACGCCGGCCGACGACGAGGCACCGTCGGCAGCCGGGTCGCCTGCCCCGCAGGCTGCCGGAGCACCGGTCGCGGACGCGGACGCCGAGCCGGCCGGGTCCGGCGAGCCGACTGCCGCCGACGCGGCTGCCCCGGCTCCGGCCGCCGCCGACCCGGCCCCGGCCGCCGCCGCGGCGCAGCCGGCCGACGGTGGGACGCCGCCGGCCGGGGCCGAGCCGCAGCGGGTCGACGGCCCGGAGGCGACCGCCGGCTCCGACTCCGGTGAGGCAGGTCCGACGGCCGCGTCCGACCAGCGCTGAGGCGTGACCGCGACGGTCTACGTCCAGCCCGGCTCGGGTGCCCGGTTCGACTGGGGGCTGGCCGGCGCGGCGGAACTCGGCCGGGTCTGCGCCGTCCTGGTGGTGGTGGACGTCCTCTCGTTCACCACCGCCGTGGAGGTGGCGGTCGCCCGGGGCATGCGGGTGCACCCGTTCCCCTGGGGCGAGCAGGCCGCCGAGTACACCCGCCGGGTCGGCGCCGTCGCCGCCGTGGGCCGCCGGCAGGCGACCCCGGACCAGCCGTGGTCGCTCTCCCCGGCGGCCCTGCGCACCGCGCCGGCCGTCGCCGACCTGGTGCTGCCCTCGCCCAACGGCTCGGCGATCAGCGCCGCCGCCAGCGCCACGGGCCTGCCGGTGGTCGCGGCCTGCCTGCGCAACGCCCGCGCCGTCGGGCGCTGGCTGACCGACCAGGGGTACGGCTCGATCGACGCCCCGGTCGGCGTGGTGGCCTCCGGGGAACGCTGGCCGGACGGCTCCCTGCGCCCGTGCGTGGAGGACCAGCTCGGGGCGGCGTGCGTGCTCGACGCGCTCTCCGGCGTCCCCGGCGGGCTGTCGGTGGAGGCGGCGATGGCGCTGGCCGCGCTCGCCGCCACGCCGGACGTCCCGGCCGCCGTGCGCGGCTGCGTCTCCGGCCGGGAACTCGTGGAGGGCGGCTTCGGCGGGGACGTGGAAGTGGCCGTCCAGGTCGGCGTGTCGGGTGTGGTGCCGGTGCTGCGGCAGGGCGTCTTCTCCGCGGCCCGGCTCTGAGCGGGGCTGACCCGGCTCACGCGTACCGACGAAGAAGGCGGCTCCGGGTTACCGGGCAGCCGCCTTCTTCGTCGTCGCGTTGCGCGGGCCGTGGCCCGCATCGGTCAATCGTCCAGCCAGTCCAGCCGGCGACCGCCCCGGTCCTGCTGCTGCGGGGGCGTCGGGCCGTCGGGCCGGCCCCGGCCCTGCTGCTGGGCCTGGTCGCCGTAGTAGCCGCCCTGCTGCTGGTCGTAGCTGGTGGGCTGCTGGTCGTAGCCGCGGTCGTCGTAGCCGCCGCCGCGCTGCTGCGGGGGCTCCTGACCGTAGCCGCCCTGTTGGCCGTAGCCGCTCTGCTGACCGTAGCCCTCGGCGCCGTAGCCGCCGCGCTGGTCGTAGCCGCCCTGCTGCTGGCCGGCGTCGTAGCCGCCGCCCTGCTGGCCGTGCTGGCCGTAACCGCCGCCGCCGTAGCCGCCACCGGTGGGCTCGGCCGCGCCGTAGCCGCCGGTGGGCTCGCCGCCGCGGCCGCCGTACTGCGGGGGCTCCGGCTGGCCGTAGCCGCCGTGACCCTGCTCCGCCTGGTAGGTGCTGGTCGGGTACGGGTCCGCGGCGGGCGGCGGGTAGGAGGAAGCGGTGTCGCCGGTGTACCGCCCCGTCGGCTCGTCGTAGCGCTCGCCGCCGTAGCCGCCACCGCCCTGGCCCGGGTACCCGCCGGCCGGCGCACCCGCGGGCGCGCCGTAGTCGCGGTTGCCGTAGCCGCCGCCGGAGGAGGTCGGCGCCGCCTCGGCACCGTACCCGCCGGGGTTGCCGTAGCCGCCGCCCGAGGCGGGTGCGGTGCCGTAGCCGCCGCCCGAGGCCGGGGCGGAGCCGTAGCCGCCGCCGGAGGCCGGGGCGGAGCCGTACCCGCCCGACGCGGGGGCGCTGCCGTAGCCGCCGCCGGACGCCGGCGCGCCGCCGTAGCCGCCACCTGAGGCGGGGGCCTCGGCACCGTAGCCGCCGGGGTTGCCGTAGCCGCCGCCCGAGGCGGGCGCGTCGGCACCGTAGCCGCCGCCGGGGTTGCCGTAGCCGCCGCCCGAGGCCGGGGCACCGCCGTACCCGCCGCCGGAGGCCGGGGCGTTGCCGTACCCGCCGCCGGAGGCCGGGGCGTTGCCGTAACCGCCGGCCGCGCCGTACCCGCCGGTCTGCGGCTCGTCGCCGTAGCCGCCGCCGGCCCAGCCGCCCTGCTGCGGAGGGCCGCCCGCGCCGTACGGGGCCGGCGGAGCGCCGTAGGGGTCCGGCGGGACGTCGTCGACGACCGGCCGGTGCATCATCGTCGGGGCGTCGCTGAGCGAGGTGCCGCCGACCATCGTCGGGTCGGGCCCGGCACCGACCCGGTTCACGACCCGCGTCTGGTCGTCCGCCCCGCCGTACGCCCCGCGGGCGGCCGGGATCGCGCCCGCCGCCGCAGCGCCGCTCTTCGGCGCGTCGTCGACGTCGTCGCCGTTCTCCCGGCGCTTCATCCAGAGCAGCACGATGGTGCCGACGCCGATGGCCACGAACAGGCCGCCGAGCAGGATGAGCAGCCACGACATGCCGCTGTCCTCCTCAGTGGAGGCGGCGTTGTTCGCGGCGCCGGGGGCGGCCTCCGTCGGTTCCTCGGTGGCGTCGTCGGTGGCCTCGTCGGAAGGCAGCGGCTCCTCGCTGGCCGACGGGCTGGGGCTCGGGCTCACCTCGACCTTGATCGCGAGGCTGAGCCGCTGCCCGCTGATGCTCTGCCCGGCGCTGGCGGTGAAGGACTTCGTGACGCGGACGTCGCCCTGGATCGCGCCGATGCTGAGCCGCCCGGGAACGATGGGCTTGTCGGTGCTGCCGGTGAAGCTGAAGTTGCCGCTGCCGTTGCTGGTGGTCTCGAACTTCGCCCCGGTGCTGTCCTGGAGCATCACGATGGCGTTCGGCACCGCCTCGCCGTTGGCCGCCGCGACCACCTTGCCGGAGACCGACTTGACGGTCTGCGTCTGGGCGGGCGTCGTGGGTGCGGTCTTGCCCTTGACGTTGAGCTGGAAGCTACCGGTGGTGGAGTCCGACTTGTCGGGCTGCACCTGGACCGTCACGTTGATCCCGCCGGCGTCCGGCGCGCTGTCGCTGGCCTTGATCGTCAGGAGCTGGGTCCTCGGGGCCTGGCCGTTGAAGCTGATCTGGCCGCAGCCGCCCGTGCAGCTCACGCCGGCAGGCAGCCCGGTGAGGCTGATCTGGGCGCTCGCGTCGTCGTTGCTGGGCGTCACCTTGACGCTCACCGTGGCGTCGCTGCCCGCGTTCAGGTTGATCGAGCCGGGCGTGACGCTGACCTCGGCGGCCAGTACGGGTGTGGCGGGGACGGCGAGCAGGGCGCCGATTGCCAGCGCCACGACCACACCCGCCCGCTGCTGCCAGGCACGTCGGTGTGTTGACACGTCCACCGCCTTCCGGTCTGACTTCCCTCCGCCGGCGGGGCGCCGGGCCGGGGATCATCACGGTACGAATACGCCGTCGGCAACTATGCCTTGTCTGACCGGATCGGCGCGACCCAGGGCCAGCGTCGAAAGCGCCGGAGGCGGGTCGTATCGTCCCGTCGTGTCCTCTCCGCACATTAAGTCCGCAGCGGTCGCCGAGGCGCTCGCCGCGCTCGACGAGGGTCGTACCCCCGAACGGCTGGTGTTCCGGGAGGCGGTCCGTGCCTTGTTGACCGCCCTCACGGAGCGTGCCCCCGGCCGATCGGTGGAGGTGCGTGTCCCACCTTACGGTGCAGTTCAGTGCATTCCCGGTCCCCGACACACCCGGGGAACCCCGCCGAACGTCGTCGAGCTGGATCCGACCACCTGGCTGGAGTTGGCGACGGGCCGGCGGAGCTGGGCGGACGCGGTCACCGAGGGTCGCGTACGGGTCAGCGGGGTCCGTGCGGACCTCTCCGCGCACCTTCCGCTCCACCTGGGCGAATAGTCCCCTCGCGCGAACACGGAGAGGAGGCGAATCGTGACTTTCTGTATTGACACCGATTCGCGTACACTGTCAGGCGACGACAGTGGTCCCGGCCGGGCAACGCGGACCAGCACATCCGTCCGGCCCGGCCAGTCCCGACCAGCATGAGGGAGCGGCAGGTGCCCCGAGGCGACGGCCGGCTGAGCCACGATCTCGATCCCCAACGACCCGGCCCCCAGGACGCCTGCGGCGTCTTCGGTGTCTGGGCGCCGGGGGAAGAGGTCGCCAACCTCACCTACTTCGGGCTCTACGCCCTCCAGCACCGTGGCCAGGAGGCCGCCGGGATCGCCGTCAGTGACGGCTCCGGGGTGGTGGTCTACAAGGATCTCGGCCTGGTGGCCCAGGTCTTCGACGAGCCGACCCTGGCCAGCCTGCGCGGGCACCTCGCGATCGGGCACGCGCGCTACTCGACGACGGGCGGCTCGACCTGGGAGAACGCCCAGCCGACCATCCGGTCCACCAGCGCGGGCACCACCATCGCGCTGGCGCACAACGGCAACCTGGTCAACACCGCCGAGCTGCAGCGCGAGGTGGCCGAGCGGGGCCTGGCCGCCGACGGCTCGACCAACGACACCTCGCTGGTGACGATGCTGCTGGCCAGTCGTCCGGATCTCTCGGTCGAGGCCGCCGCGCTGGAGGTGCTGCCCCAGCTGCGCGGGGCGTTCAGCTTCGTCTTCATGGACGAGTCGACGCTCTACGCCGCCCGCGACCCGCACGGCGTGCGCCCGCTGGTCCTCGGCCGGCTGGAGCGCGGCTGGGTGGTGGCGAGCGAGACCGCCGCGCTCGACATCGTGGGCGCGAGCGTGGTCCGCGAGGTGGAGCCGGGCGAGCTGATCGCCATCGACGAGAACGGTCTGCGCTCGGCCCGGTTCGCCGCGCCCGAGCCGAAGGGCTGCCTCTTCGAGTACGTCTACATCGCCCGCCCGGACGCCACCATCGCCGGGCGCAACGTGCACGCCGCCCGGGTGCAGATCGGCCGCCAGCTCGCCAAGGAGCACCCGGTCGAGGCCGACCTGGTCATCCCGGTGCCGGAGTCCGGCACCCCGGCCGCCATCGGCTACGCCGAGGAGTCCGGCATCACCTACGGCGCCGGCCTGATGAAGAACCCGTACGTCGGCCGGACGTTCATCCAGCCGTCGCAGACCCTGCGCCAGCTCGGCATCCGGCTGAAGCTCAACCCGCTGCGGGAGAACGTGCGGGGCAAGCGGCTGGTGGTGGTCGACGACTCGATCGTGCGCGGCAACACCCAGCGGGCGATCGTGCGGATGCTGCGCGAGGCGGGCGCGCTGGAGGTCCACGTGCGGATCTCCTCCCCGCCGGTCAACTGGCCGTGCTTCTACGGCATCGACTTCGCCACCCGGGCGGAGCTGTTGGCCAACGGGCTGGACAACGAGGGCATCCGGCGGTCCATCGGCGCCGACACGCTGGGCTATGTTTCGTTGCCCGGCCTCATCGCCGCGACCGAGCAGCCGAAGACCCGGCTCTGCCGGGCCTGCTTCGACGGGGAATACCCGATCGAGCTGCCGGCCGGGAACCTGATCGGCAAGCACGTGCTCGAAGGGGTGGGACGCCGGGTCGCCGATGCCCCGGACGCCCCCGGGCACGACGTCCCACCGCTCGTCGCCACTTCGGGCGGCGCGACCGTACACCGCCAATAGCACCGCCCGACGCGGGCCGACCGGCCACCGCCGGACCCCGCGAGAACCACAAAAGGGGAGAACCGTGACGCACGTTTCCGAGCGCAGCGGCACAGGAAGCAGCCCGACCGGCGCCGGCGGTGACCGCCAGCCCTGGACGGCCGGCAACGGCCGCCCGGCGCGCAAACGCTCGGTCTCGTACGCGGACGCCGGCGTCTCGATCGAGGCGGGCGACCGCGCGGTCGAGCTGCTCAAGTCCAAGGTCAAGCAGACCCGTCGCCCGGAGGTCATGGGCGACCTGGGCGGCTTCGCCGGCCTGTTCCGGCTGGACACCAAGAAATACAAGAACCCGATCCTGGCGTCCTCCACCGACGGGGTGGGCACCAAGCTGGTGATCGCGCAGCAGCTCGACATCCACGACACGATCGGCATCGACCTGGTCGCCATGGTCGTCGACGACCTGGTGGCCTGCGGGGCGGAGCCGCTGTTCCTGCTCGACTACATCGCCTGCGGTGAGGTCGTCCCCGACAAGGTGGCCGAGATCGGCGCGGGCATCGCCGACGGCTGCCGGTACGCCGGCTGCGCGCTGCTCGGCGGCGAGACGGCCGAGCACCCGGGCGTGCTGCGTCCGGACGAGTACGACGTCTCCGCCACGGGCGTCGGCGTGGTGGAGGAGAGCGAGATCCTCAGCCCGGATCGGGTGGAGATCGGTGACGTGGTCATCGCGATGCGCTCCTCGGGCCTGCACTCCAACGGCTACTCCCTGGTGCGGCACGTGCTGCTGGGCGCGGGCCGGATGCGGCTGGACGTGGTGATCGAGGACTTCGGCCGCCAGCGCACCCTCGGCGAGGAGCTGCTCACGCCGACCAAGATCTACGCTCAGGACTGCCTCAAGCTGATCGCCGAGGCCGAGGTGCGGTCCATCGCGCACGTGACCGGCGGCGGCATCCCGGGCAACCTGGTGCGCATCCTGCCGGAGAACGTCGACGCGGTGGTCAACCGCTCCACGTGGAAGCCGCAGCCCATCTTCGACCTGATCCAGTCCAAGGGCCGGATCGACGACAACGAGATGGAGTCGACGTTCAACATGGGCGTCGGCATGTTCGCGATCGTCTCCGCCGAGGACGCCGACCGGGCGCTGGCCACGCTGACCGGCCGGGGTGTGGACGCCTGGCAGGCCGGCGAGATCATCGAGGGCACCGGCAAGGTGCAGATGGTCGGCCAGCACACTCGGGGTTAATATCGAGGGCCATTGATTTGCTCGGCGTCTGGTCGGGGGTTCACCCGAGCGGCCGTCGCCGCCTAGCCTGAGGGGCACCCTTCGGGTCGGGAAGGAGGGCGATGGCTGCTCGGGGACGGCCGTCCAGCGGGATGCGGGGGATCTCCCCGGTCCCGTCGTACGTCGTGATGCAGCCGACGACCCTGTGCAACCTCGACTGCGCATACTGCTACCTCCCGATGCGGGCGGTCGACCGGCGGATGCCGGTCGCGGTCGCCGAGGCGGTCGCGGCCTCGGTGAACCGCTGGGCGGAGGCCGGCCGCTTCTCGGTGGTGTGGCACGGCGGGGAGCCTCTGGCCGCCGGCCGGGAGCACCTCGCCGCGCTGATCGCCCCGTTCGGCCCGGAGGTCGAGCACCACGTGCAGACCAACGCGACCCTCATCGACGACGCCTGGTGCGAGTTCCTCGCCGCGCACCGGGTGCGGGTCAGCGTGAGCGTGGACGGGCCGCGCGGGCGCAACGGCGACCGGGTCACCCGGGCGGGCCGGCCGGCGTACGACCGGATCGTGCGTGGGGTGGCGGCGCTGCGCCGGCACGGGCTGCCCTTCTCGGCCCTGGCCGTGGTCAACGACCCGGAGCCGGGTCGCGCCGCCGAGCTGTACGACTACTTCCTCGGCCTGGGTTGCGAGGTGCTGGGCGTCAACATCGAGGAGACGGAGGGGGTGAACACCCGGGGCAACGCCCACGACGCGGCGCAGGTGCGGGCGTTCTGGGCGGAGCTGGTGGCCGCCTGGCGTCGGGACCCCCGCATCCACCTGCGCGAGGTGGAGTGGTCGCTGCGGTACGCGGCGGCGGTCCTCGACGGCACCGCCGACGGGCTGCTGCCCCGGCGGCTGGACCCGATCCCCACGGTCGGCCACGACGGCTCCGTGGTCGTGCTCTCCCCGGAGCTGGCCGGCTTCTCCGACCCCCGGTACGGCGACTTCAGCAGCGGCAACGTGCTGACGACCCCGCTGGCCGAGATCGTGGCCGGCGCGGAGCGGACGACCGGTTGGGTGGGTGAGTTCCTGGCCGGCGTGGAGGCGTGCCGGGCGTCCTGCCCCTACTTCGGGTTCTGCGGGGGCGGGCACGCCGCCAACCGTTACTTCGAGCTGGGGCGTTTCGACGGTACGGAGACCGAGCACTGCCGCAACAGCAAGATCCGCCTACTGGAGGGAGTGTTGGACCATGCCCGAGAACACCGGACACCGGCAGTCTGAGCGCGTCGGAGGGGCCACGGAGGGCCCGGTCGTCGACCGGGTGCGGGATGCCGCCGACGGGCTCGTCGCGCTGCTCCAGGAGGCGGAGGACGCGCGCCGGCTGCGGTCGGAGGCGGCGGGAGGAGAGGGCGCGGGCGCGGTGTGCGCCTGGAACCACTTCGAGAACATCCCGACGTTCTACAACTGGAACAACCGGCCCCGCTGAGGGTACGGCTCCGAGATCAAGGACCTGCCGATCGCCCGGAACGGGGTCCGGTGGACAGATCCTTGATCATCGGTTGGTACGCCGGCCCCGGGACGGGCACAAACACAAGCACGCGGACTGCCGCGTGCTCAGCTGCTCCCGGGGGTCAACGGGTCGGACGGACCCAGGGGTCCGGGTCCTCGTCCGCGTGATCCTCGTCGTCGTCGTCGACATACTCTTTGTAGTCGTCGTCGAAGTCGTGGTTCGACTTACCAGCACCCGCCAGTTCGCGCTGCAAGGCGGTGAGGTCGGTGTTCGGGGAGTGGTACTTCAACTCCCGGGCCACCTTCGTCTGCTTGGCCTTAGCACGGCCGCGCCCCATGGCTCGACCCCCTCGCACAGAATTCGGGGCAGCCCGAAGGCGGGCCCCGATGACGTCAGGCATCTCTCGTGGCTCTTACGGTACATGGGGATGCCGCCCTTCGGCACCTCGGGTTACCGCAGGCCGGCTCTGCGCGTCGCAGTTATCCGGCCGTCACCGATTGTACTGAGGTAAGGGGCGGTTGCCGAATCACCCGTGACGTCGGGCAGTTGGGCAGTAATCACCCCGATTTCAGCTTAACGCCGTTCGCCGTCGCGCCCTGCCCGGTCGCCCGACCCGGGGTCCAGGCCGCCCCGGGCCGGGCTGTGACCTTCACCGCAGCACGCGGCTCGGCACCGCACAGGCGGCCCCGCGCCGCGGCGCGGCGGTCGTCACCTCAGGTG
Organism: Micromonospora haikouensis; assembly: GCF_900091595.1. Taxonomy (GTDB): domain Bacteria; phylum Actinomycetota; class Actinomycetes; order Mycobacteriales; family Micromonosporaceae; genus Micromonospora; species Micromonospora haikouensis. Next base: position 60,586 of record NZ_FMCW01000019.1, on the reverse strand, counting down.
GATCGTCCGCAGCCGGCCGACCTCCGCCATCCGGCGCTCGGCGAGCCGGTCCGCCGCCACGGCCGGGGGCACCCCCTCGTCGTCGGCGAGCCGCAGGATCTGCCGGGTGGTGTCGTAGATGCGGGTGGCCCGGAGCTTGGCCCGCTCGAAGTTGAAGCCCTCGATCTCGTCGGCCACCTGGATCACCCCGCCGGCGTTCACCACGTAGTCGGGGGCGTAGAGGATGCCCCGGTCGGCGAGCAGCTTCTCGATGCCCGGGTGGGCGAGCTGGTTGTTCGCCGCCCCGGCGACCACCTTCGCCCGCAGCGCCGGCACCGTGTCGTCGTCGAGGGCGCCGCCCAGCGCGCACGGGGCGTACACGTCGATGTCGGCGGCGACGAGCGCGGCGGCGTCGTCGACCAGCTCGACCTGCGGGTGGTTGGCGCGCACCCACTCGCGCGCCCGGGGGTCGACGTCGGTCGCCACCACCTCGGCGTGGTCGTCGAGCAGGTGCCGGGTCAGGTGCTTGCCGACCTTGCCCAGCCCGGCCACGCCGACCCGCCGGCCGTTGAGGGTGGGCGCGCCCCAGACGTGCTCGGCGGCGGCCCGCATGCCCTGGAAGACGCCCCAGGCGGTCAGCACCGAGGAGTCGCCCGCGCCGCCGTGCTCCACGCTGCGGCCGGTGACGTAGCGGGTCTCCCGGGCGATCACGTCCATGTCCGCCACGTACGTGCCGACGTCGCAGGCGGTGTAGTAGCGGCCGTTGAGCGATTCGACGAAGCGGCCGTACGCGCGCAGCAGCGGCTCGCTCTTGAGCTGGTCCGGGTCGCCCCAGATGACCGCCTTGCCGCCGCCCAGGTCCAGCCCGGCGAGCGCGTTCTTGTACGCCATGCCGCGCGACAGGTCGAGCACGTCGGCCAGCGCGGCCTCTTCGCTCGCGTACGGGTAGAAGCGGGTGCCGCCGAGCGCGGGGCCCAGCGCGGTGGAGTAGATGCCGATGATCGCGCGGAGGCCGGTCTGCGTGTCCTGGCAGAACACGACCTGCTCGTGGCCGGTGGATGACGGGTCGTCGATGCTGGTGAAAACGCCCATGGCTGACTCCTGTGACGGTGTGCGTCCTTGTGGGACGCGGACCTGGTGGCGCGCCCGGCGGGATGGTGCCGGTGCCTCCGAGCCTAGTATCGGCCGACGCCGTGCCGTCGTGCGCAGCGTGCCCGGTCGCGGGCGTCCGGTGCCCAGCGCGCCTGATCGGGGGGCGCTGCGGGCGTCCGGGTTGCGTCTCGTGGGAGGATCGCGCCGTGCCGTCGCTCTTCGCTTCTTACCTGCGGGTGTACGAGCCGCTGACCGCCTTCGACCGGGACCGCCAGTCCTTCTGGCGGCGCTACGTGCAACAGGGGCGGGCGGTGGCCCCCTCGGAGGGGCCCCTGCGGCAGCGGACGGCGGTCATCGAGGCGCTCGGCGCGGGCTGGACCCGCCTGCCCGACCTGCCCGAGGAGGCGTACGTCCTGGAGGTCGACGACGCCCTGCTGGTCTGCCCGTGGAACCTGCGGATCCGGGTGGCCGAGGCGGCGCTGAGCGCCCGCGACGGCGTGCCGTCGGTGCTGGCCGACGCGTTCGTGCCGCCGATCCTGGCGGGGCAGGCCAAGGCGGTCGTGGAGGACTGGCGCAGCGGGGCCCGGGTGCTGGAGCACGGCGTGCCGCGGGTGCACGAGCAGATCGCCACGTGGGGCGTGCCGCTGCGCTGGTTCGTCCTGTTCGACTTCGAGGAGCGGGACCTGGTGACCCGGCCCGGGCGGCGCGCGCTGCGCTACCGGACGGAGATCTCGAAGGCCCGCCGCCGGTCGTCGCGGGCGCTGTCGGTGCTGCGCAAGACCGTCGGCGAGGCGCCCATCACCGAGGCGGTCGAGGAGGCCGCGCGGTGGTTGGAGGAGTTCCACCCGCGCTCGGTGGTGGAGCTGGACTACGGCGGCCTGGTCGAGTTGCTCTCCGACGAGACCCTCGCCGAGGACGACTCCCCGACGCTCGTCGCGGGCGGCCTCGCCGGGCTGTCCAAGGGGGAGGCCGACGAGGCTTCGGCGGCGTACGACCGGCTCGTCGCGAGGTGGCGGGCGGTCCAGTTGCTCGAGCGGTGCAACTAGCCCTGACCTGGGTAAAGACCTGTGCAAGGGGGCGCAAAACGCCCATGGAAGCGCTCCCAAGGTGAGATGCTCTCGTAGTTGGAGCATCACGACCAGTGACTATGAGTCCAAATAAGGTGGGTTCTGGCGTGTATTAGTCGTATAAATCGGGCATGGTTCATCCGTCCGTCTAGGGACCTTCGGCCGTTCGGCCCATGTCGGACATCGGGGACTAGCCGGACCATGGGAGACGCGTCGGCCGGCGGGACCCCGGCCGATGTCTATACCTGTGGAGGAGTGACCGATATGGCATCGCGAACGCACGAACCGGAGCCGCTGCTCACACCGGCCGAGGTGGCGTCGATGTTCCGTGTCGACCCGAAGACGGTGACCCGGTGGGCCAAGGCTGGCAAGCTCAGCGCCATCCGCACCCTGGGCGGCCACCGCCGTTACCGCGAGTCGGAGGTTCGCGCCCTGCTGCAGGGGCAGATCCCCCAGCAACGCCAAGGCGACTGAGCCAGTTCCTTCAGACGTACGGATCAGGGGTGGCAGAGCGATTCTGCCGCCCCTGATCCGTGTCCGGCCCCCGTCACCGGGCCCCCTCGTCCCCGGGTGCGGCCCCCTCGGTGAGGATCACCCGGATGCCCACCGTGCCGCCCTCGCCCCGGCGCAGCCGGCTGCCCAGCAGGCTGAGGCGGCCCACCAGCCGATACTTCTGCTTCAGCAACTCGCGGATCCGGCGGGTCTGCGCCGGATCGCAGATGGCCGCCCGGCCGGGCACCGCCGCACCGTGCGGGCGGCCCCGCACGTCGCAGGGCGCGACCGTGACCTCGCCGCTGCGCCGGATCCGCTTCACCTTGCCCGAGTCGGCGACGGTCCACGCGGCGAGCGCGTCACCGTCGCGGACCACCCACACCGGCGTGGGCACCGGCCGCCCGTCCTTGCGGAACGTGGTCAACAGCACGTACTTCTCGGCGCCCAGCCGGTCCAAGGTGGTCACGCCGCCAGGATACGACCGAGCGGACGTCAGGCAGCGGGGATAGCGTGAACCATGTGACCGGGGAACCCAGGATCGGCGACGTCTTCGGCGAGCTGCTGCGCGACGCGCTCGCCGTGCAGAGCGGGGTGGGTGCCCGGCCGCTGGCCGGGGGGCGCCTGCCCCGCCCGGTCATCGAGGTCATCGAGCGGGACGACGGCCTGATCAACGGCGCCCCCGCCGCCCACTACCTGGCCGGGCCCGGGGACTGGCAGCCGTACGACCACCGGGCCGTGGACCGGGTGCGCGGCGAGACGCTGGACGTCGGCGTCGGCGCCGGCCGGATCGCGCTGCTGCTCCAGGAGCGCGGCGTGCCCGTGACCGGGCTGGACACCTCGCTCGGCGCGCTGAAGGTGTGCCGGCGGCGCGGCGTACGCGACCTGGTGCACGGCACGGTCGACCAGCACGTCGCCGACGGCCGGCGGTACGACACCTTCCTGCTGCTCGGCAACAACCTCGGCCTGATCGAGGGGCGGGGCCGGGCACCGGCGTTCCTCGCCGCGCTGGCCGCGCTCGCCCGGCCCGGAGCGCAGGTCATCGCCCACGGCACCGACCCGTACGGCACCAGCGACCCCGTGCACACCGGCTACCACGAGCGCAACCGGCGGCGCGGCCGGCTCGGCGGGCAGCTTCGGCTTCGCCTGCGCTACCGCGAGCTGGGCACCGAGTGGTTCGACTACCTGGTCTGCTCGGTGGCCGAGCTGGCCGACCTCGTACGCGGCACCCCGTGGCGGCTCGCCGACGTGGACGACCGGGACGACCCGTACTACCTGGCGACGCTGACGCTCACGGGCTGAGGTGTTTGCAGGGGCCCCCTGTACAACAGAATGCGTTAACAAGGGGCCCCTCCTTACACCTCAGACCTGGACGGTCGGAGGGAGCGGCTCCGGCGGGAGACCGCCGTCGCCGTCGACGACCTCGTCAGGGGTGCCGTCCTCGTCGAGGTCGACCATCGTGATGTCCACCTTGCCGTCACCGTCGGTGTCGAACTGGAACAGGTCGGCCCGGCCGTCACCGTCGGTGTCGACCACCCAGACGTCGGTCTTGCCGTCGTTGTTGGTGTCCGCGCGGAGCAGGTCGACCCGCTCGTCGCCCCGGGTCTCCACGGTCTCGTTGGTCTCCACACTCTCCGGTGCCTGGCTCATGTCGGGTCCTTCCCTCGGTTGACGGCCGTCCTTACCCGGATCGACGCGCCCCCACGCATCCGCCGGGTGGCGGTGCTGCATAGGGTCGCACCCATGAGCCAGTGCAGCGAGCGCCCCGGCGCGGCGGAGACCCCGCGTGCCGGGCGGAGCGAGGAGACGTCATGAGCGGTCGGTTCGTCGTCGTCGGGGCCGGCACGATGGGCCTCGGCATCGCCTACGTGGCGGCCGGCGCGGGATACCGCGTCGAGCTGGTGGAGGTCGACCCGGGCCGGGCCACCGCCGCCGGGGCGCGGCTGGGCGAGCTGTGGGAGCGGGCGGTGCAGCGCGGCAAGCTCACCGCCGACGCGGCGGCGGCCAACCGGGAACGGTTGACGCTGCGCCCGTCCCTCGGCGAGGTCGCGGCCGAGCCGGACGTGGTGGTGGAGGCCGTCCCCGAGCGGCTCGACCTCAAGCGGGCGGTGCTGCGCGACGCCGCCGCCCTGCGCCCCGCGCTGCTCGGCAGCAACACGTCCAGCATCGCCATCGCCGAGCTGGCCGCCAGGCTGGACCGGCCCGAACGCTTCCTCGGCCTGCACTTCTTCAACCCCGTCTGGGCCATGGCGCTGCTGGAAATCGTGGTGGGCCCGGCCACCGCCGACGAGACCACCGCGGCGGCCGTCGCGCTCGCCGGCCGGCTGGGCAAGGACCCCGTCGTCGTACGCGACATGCCCGGCTTCGCCACCTCCCGGCTCGGGGTGACCCTGGGCCTGGAGGCGATCCGGATGGTCGCCGACGGGGTGGCCAGCCCCGCCGACATCGACAAGGCCATGGTGCTCGGCTACCGGCACCCGGTCGGCCCGCTGGAGCTGACCGACCTGGTGGGGCTGGACGTCCGGCTCGACATCGCCCGCACCCTCCAGGCCGCGTACGGGGACCGGTTCGCGCCGCCGCCACTGCTGGAGCAGATGGTCGCCGAGGGGAAGCTGGGCCGGAAGTCCGGGCAGGGCTTCTACCACTGGGACGAGGGCGGCAGGCGATGAGCGGGCTGCGCGTCGAGGAGCGCCCCGACCGGCTCGTGGTGACGCTCGACCGGCCGGAGAAGCGCAACGCGATCGACGCCGACCTGGTCGCCGAGCTGCACGCCGTCTGCGCCGAGCTGGAGGCCCGGCCCCGGCTGCTGCTGCTCACCGGCGGCACCGAGGGGATCTTCGCGGGCGGGGCGGACATCGGCCAGCTCCGCGAGCGCGGCCGGCTCGACGCGCTCGCCGCGATCAACTCGGCGGTGTTCGCCCGGGTCCGGGCGTTGCCGATGCCCACCGTCGCCGCCGTGGACGGGCCGGCGCTGGGCGGCGGGGCCGAGCTGGCGTACGCGTGCGACCTGCGGCTGTGCACGGCCCGCGCCGTGTTCGGGCAGCCCGAGGTGCGGTTGGGCATCCTGGCCGGCGCGGGCGCGACCCACCGGCTGCCGGCGCTCGTCGGCGAGGCCCTCGCCAAGGAACTGCTCTTCACCGGCCGCCGGGTGGACGCCGCCGAGGCGCTGCGGATCGGCCTGGTCAACCGGGTGGTCGACGAGCCGGCCGAGCTGCTGCCCACCGCGCACGGGCTGCTCGACGAGATGGCGAAGGGGTCCGCGCTGGCGCTGCGGCTGACCAAGCTGGCCGTGGACGCGCCCCCGGCCGCCCACCCGCACCTCGACCTGGTCAGCCAGGCGGTGCTGTTCGAGGACGAGGAGAAGCGGCGGCGGATGACCGAGTTCCTGGAGCGCCGCCGGGACCGTTGACGCGAGCCGCGAGTCGGCGGCCGTCCCGCGAGGATCGTGGGGCGGCCGCCGCTCGGACCAGGTCGGTTCAGTGCCGGATCTGCACCCCGGAGTCGGCCAGCGCCCGGATCACCTGCGCGGACTCGCCGAAGCCGATGACCAGCACGGCGTCCGCGCCGTACTCCTTGATCTCGCGGGCCCCGGCGGTGAAGTCCAGCGGCGGGGCCTTCGCGTCGGCCGGTGGCTCGTACGTCAGCAGCTTCACCCGGTCGCCGTCGATGCCGGCCCGCTCCAGCTCGGCACGGACGTTCTCCTGGAGGCCCTCGCCGTAGGAGTCCTTCCGGGCGACCAGGGCGATCCGGTGCGGCCCGTCGCGCAGGATCACGTCGGCCAGCGCCCGCCCCTGGAGGCTGTCCGGAGGGGCGGTGCGGAAGTAGAGCCCCTTGTCCTCGACCGAGGTCAGCCCGGCATCGGTGTTGGACGGCGAGAAGAGCACCAGGCCGGCGGCCACCACGTCCGGCAGGACGGCCCGGGAGATGCCCGACGCGCCCGCGCCGATGATGACGTGCACGCCGTCGGCGATGTGCTTCTCCACCGTCTCCTTCGCCACGGCCGGGTTGGTGCCGTCGTCCCCGTCGACCCAGCGCACGTCCTCGCCGAGCACGCCGCCCGCGGCGTTGATCTCCTTGAGGGCGAGCGCGGCCCCGGCGGCCAGCGGCGGGTACGCGATGGCCAGGTCGCCGGTGCGCGGCAGCAGGCCGCCGAGGACCAGGGGCGCCGAGGGGACCTTGCCGCTGTCCTGCCGGTGCGACCGGGGCGGGTTCTTGGTGCTCGCCGCAGACTCGTCGCCGGCGCCGACGAACTCGGTCTTGCCGTCGTCGAGCTTCTCCTCGCCGAAGGTCAGGGTGGCGTAGCTGGCGGTGGCCGGCTCACCGGCATCGGTGAACCCGGCCCGGTTGAGCGAAACACCCCGGTACTCGATGTCCCGCCCGTTCCGCGCCAGCCGCAGGCATTCCGCCGGCTTCTCGCACCGCTCGCCGTTGTTGGTGACGCCGACGATCTGCTTGGCGATCGCTGCCGGATCGGTGCTGCCGGCCAACTGCGCGGCCAGGGCGCTGATCACGACGGCGTCGTACGACTCGGCGGAGTAGAGATAGTCCGTCAGTTTCGGGTCGACGGCGCGGAGCCGGTTCTTGAAGGCCTCCGGCAACGGCGTGAGCGGGGTCGTGCCCTTCATGCCGTCGAGCAGGTCGGCGCGCTCCTTGAATTCCGCAGCGTACGCGTTGGTCATGTTGCCGTCGCTGCCGTAGAGGCGGACCTGTGGGGTGGTGGTCGCCTCCTCGGACTTGTCGGCGCCGCAGCCGGCGCCGGCGAGGAGCAGCGCCCCGCACGCCGCCAGTGCGGCGACGCGCGAGCCGGGTGATACGAGCATGGTCGTCCTTCCTCCGGGAAAGGTCCGCTGCGCACATTAGCGTGCCTGGCTGATCGGCGGGACCGTGGAGGAGGGTCAAACCCCAGCTAGCCCCGGCGACGCACGGACGGTCACGGGGCGCGCGCTCTCGGGTGGTCACCGCTTGACCACCGGACGTACAGTTCGGCGGGTGACGGACGTACCGCAGCAGACGCTGGACGACGCGACCGCCGTGCTCCACTCCGCCCTCGCCGGCGACGGCGACGCGGTGGTGGGCACCTTCGACAAGGTGGTCGACCGGGCCGGCCTCGCCGGAGCGTACGGGGTGGCCTGGTGCCTCGCTGCCACCATGGTCGGGGACGTGCCCGCCCCCGGCGGCGCGGCGCTGGACTTCCCCGGCATCGACGAGGCGGGCTACGACACCCGCTGGGTGGCGCGCTTCGTCAGCGCGTACGCCAACGCCGACGCCGACACGGGGGAGGCGCTCTTCGGCGCGGCGGTCGCCGACGGCCTGCTGCCGGACTGCCTGCTCACCCTCGCCGGCTCGACGGTGGCCACCCTGCGCAGCCGGGCCGGCTGACGCCCGACCCCGACCCGGGGGCCGGGCGTCGGGCGTCGCCGGTCAGAACGCGTGGTACGCGATCAGCGGCTCGTACTCGTAGCGCAGGTTCTGGAAGCGCACCCGGAAGTTCACCCCGTCGCGGACGTTGGTGGCCACCGTCGTCCACCCCGACTTCGCGGGGAGATAGGTCCAGTAGTTGCAGTTGTTGGTCTTGTCGACGAAGACCACGCACGCCTGGGTGCCGAAGCTGCTGTCGTTGCGGACGTTGACGTCCGCGCAGCGGCTGGTGGTCCGGTAGGTGCCGGCCTCGCCGCCCCAGCTTCCGGTCTGGAAGTACGAGCGCACGGCGCCGCCGTAGCAGGTGGCGTACGTGCCGGCGAGGTTGCCGGCGACCAGCGGCTGGGCGGGAGCGGCGGCGGCGGGGGCGGCGAGGGCGAGCGCCGACACGGCCGCGGCCGTCGAGGTGGACAGCAGGCGGACGACCGGGGACGACATGGGTGCCTCCAACGGGTTGTTGACCGTCCGGGTGGGACGGCCGACCGACCGGGACGATGATACTGGTCGATCTTCCCGGCGTCGGCCCGGCCGTGGCGGGACCGGTGTGATAGCTCTGGTGGCATGTCGCAGGCCATGCTCGCCAAGGTGCGCAAGCTGCTGGCGAAGGCCGAGGACCCGGCCTGCACGCCCGAGGAGTCGGCCGCCTTCACCGCCAAGGCGACCGAGCTGATCGCCCGCTACGGCGTGGACCGGGCCCTGCTGGCGGCCCGCGACCCGACCACCGACCCGGTCGGCGACCGGGTGGTCGAGGTCGTCGCCCCGTACGCCCGGGACAAGGCCGGCCTGCTCGCGGCCGTCGCCGACCCGCTGCGCTGCCGCTGCGTGCGCCGCCGGCACGGCGACGGCTTCGCGATGCACCTGTTCGGCTTCGCCAGCGACCTGGAACGGGTCGACCTGCTCTTCACCTCGATGCTGGTGCAGGCCGCGCATGGGCTGGCCGCCGCCGGGGTCCCGGCGGGCGAGCACCCGGCCGCGTTCCGGCGGTCCTGGCTCGCCGGGTTCGCCCAGGTGGTCGGCGCGCGACTGGCGGCGGCGGAGGCCGACGCGGTCGCCGACTCGGGCGGCCCCTCCGTCGCGCTCGTGCTGGCCGACCGCTCGGACCGGGTCCAGCGTCGGGTCGCCGAGGTCTATCCCCGGCTGCGCACGGCCGCGCCGAGGCGGCTCGCCGGCACCGGCTTCGGCTCGGGCGCGGCGGCGGGGCGGAGTGCGGACCTCGGCGGCCGGGGGGTGACCCCCGCAGCCCGGCCGGCACGGGGCCTCACCCGCTGACGTCAGCTGTCGTGGGGGTGCAGGACGCAGGAGAGATAGCGGGTCAGCAGCTCGTGCCAGCCGGCGGTGAGGGCCTCCCGGTATCCCTCGGCGGCTGCGCCGTGCCGGTCGAAGTGCCGGTGCGCGACCTCCACCCGGGTCCACTCCGGGCCCTCGGGGAGGAACAGCACCTCCACCTCGCTGGCCCGCGCCGGGTCGGGGACGGGCACGCGGTCGGGCCCGATCTGCCAGACGAACACCAGGCGGCGGGGCGGATCCCAGGTGAGCACCCGGCCCCAGTCGGCGCGGAAGCCGTGCGGGCCGATCTCGTAGAGCATGCCGCCGGCGTGCGGCTCGACGCCCAACTCGACCAGCTCGGCCGGCCCGGACCAGGTGTATTCCGGCACCCACCAGTCGGTGAGGGCGCCGGTGAAGACCGCGAAGGCCCGTTCGGCGGAGGCGGGAACGAGGAGGCTGCTGCGGAGCGAGTATCGTGCGACGTCCTGCCGGACGGCTGTCGGACCGTCGATCTCCTGTCCCATAGGCCCGGACCATACCGGCTGGTGTCCTGAAGTGCAGCTTGCAAAGTGCCGGCTTGCGGACCCCTTGCGCCCGGATGTCGGACAGTAGCGCCGAGTGGTCGTGACGCAACGCCTTGCTGCCGCGCGCCGCAGCGACTCATGCTGCTTGTGCGGACTCCCAGGGGTAGGGCATCGCCCGGAGCCGCTCGACGTGGGCGAGGTGACGCCGCTGCCGTTCGTGGTCACCGGCGGCGGCGGCTTCGTCCGCCCAGCGCTGGACCTCCGCGATCCATCCCTCGTGCTCGCTGCGCAGCGCGTCGTTGAGTGCCTGAACGTGCGGGTCCATCGTCATCGCCTCAACCTCCTAGCCGTTCGTCCAGCTTACCGAGTTCGTACCGGCTGTCTTCCACCTGACGGCGGTAGAACTCCTGATGAGTCTCGTACTGCGTGATCAGTTCGCGCGCCCGCTCGATCCGCTCAACGAGCCTCATGCGCTCGAACTCGTCCTGCTCGTTGGGGACCGTCATCGGCCCTCCCCGTCCAGCGAACCGCCCTGCCTCAACTCTTCCCCCTCCGGGCCCATACGCTCCATCCGTTCAAACCGAACCGTTCCCCGGGACGCCTCCCCTGCTCGGCGCTGGAAGAGCACCCCTGACCCCCGGTGAGGGAGTGAGACGGTACGGACATGATCAAAACCCTGTCGGCGGTAGTACCCATGGAGCGCCAGATTCGTTCGCCAGGCGTCCAAGCGAAGCCAACTCTTTCCTCGGTCAGCCGCTAGTTTCGAGGCGAAGTCAACCAGTGCCTCGCCGAGACCGCTGCCAGCGTAGCCACGATCCACGATCACTCTGTGGACATACAGTGCGTCGCGTGGCTCGTCTTCCTCGTGCCAGAATTCGGGGTCTGCCAACTCGTCGACTATTGCCATCGCTGCGATGCGAAAGCCGTCAACAGCGACGTAGCACTCTCCCCGGCCGACCGCGTCTTCAATCCGCTGCTGCATCCGCTCGGGCGTCTGTCTCTCACTCCGCCCGGTGGGCTGCCATTGGTCGAGTCCCTGAGCTGCAAGCCATCGAACGGTATCGGATTGCAGGCGAACAAGGACAGCAAGGTCCGCCTCTGTCGCAACCCTGATGCTCAACTCGATCATGACTCGACTAGCTCTTCCGCCGGTCGAGTGCGTTCGAATGCGATGACGTGGCGGTCCCCCGGCAGTACGTTGAGCACCACGCGGACGGCTGTTCCATCACTCGTGTAGCCAGTGACAACGTGGTACGCGACTGGCGTGCCGGGCATCAGCGCAAGTCGCCTCGCCTCCTCCGGCGTAGGCATCCTGATGTAGAACTCGTCCAGCGCGTGAATCTGGCAGTAGCCGCGCTCCGAAAGGACCCTGTTGGCCCCTCGCGCGATGTCGTCCGGCCGCATGATATCCGTTCCCTGCGCGAGGCTGAGCGGAAAGTAGCTGTCGTTGGTGTTGAACGGCTCGCCGTCCAGGTAGCGCACCCGCTTGCGGACGACGGTCAGCTCCCCATCCTGGAGGTGGAGCCGCTCCTTGACGATCTCAGGAGGGTCGACTATCGATATCTCAATCGTCTGCCGTGCTTCTCGTCCTTCGGCCGAGTGCTGGGCGATGAACCTGTCTGTCTCGATGTACCGGGGCTGCGGCATGAACTCTTGCTGTGGCCGGTAGTTGATCGGCTTGCGGTCTCTCACGAAGTAACCACGAGGTCTGGCCGCAACGATCAGTCCCTCGCTCACCAGCGATGCGAGCGCCTGGCGGGCAGTGTTGCGGGCAACCTGGAACCGTGCGGTCAGTTCCGCCTCGGTTGGCAGTTGGGCACCCGGTGGCATCGTGCCGTCGCTGATCGCCTGCCGTAGATCCTCTGCAATCTGCTGCCAGACCGGCATCTGTCCCGCGCGCTTGACGCTCACAGTCCGCTCCCTCCGCAGCATGGTCTAGACAGTCTATGCGAAGAGCTTGACAGGGGTGCGAGGAGGAGCAAGAGTCTCATTGTCTAGTCAGTACAGACGGGCTGGGCATGAACAGAAGGGCCTCGGTGGGGGTGCAACCCCGCCGAGGCCCGTGCAGCAACGTCCCCTCCACGCAAAGGAGTACGAAGATGCAGGTCGATCCTATCTCGGCACCCCAGGTTCCCGGCGGCGAGGATGTGGAGCACCTCCGGGTGCTGGTCACGTCGGTGTTGGGTGCGCAGGAGGTGGCAGTGGCGCTGGCGGTGTCGGACATGCCCACGCGACGGGTGGCGCTGACTCGCGACCAGGAGATCGGCTACGCGATTCAGGGCGTAGCTCGTCTCGGCGTGGACGAGGTGCGGGCACGTGCGGTCGCGGCTCGCAACGTGAATCTGCGCTACAGCGAGTTGCTCGACATGAACGGCGGCACGGTCGGTTCGGCTGCTCCGGAGGTGAGGGCGCTCAGCGCGCGTGAGCGGCAGGTGTGGGGCTGCGGCGAGCGGCGGCAGAGCCGGGCGGTGTCGGTGGCGTGGAAGGTGACCGGGGTGGCCAGTCATCCCGAGGCGGGATCCGTTCGGCTTGCGGGGAGCGCGGCTACGGGGGGCTGATCCTCGGGTCTGCTGGGCGCTGCTCGTTGCCAGATCCCCTGGGGCCGCCGTGTTGGTAATTTCGGCGGACCCCTTCTATCGCAGCAGCCAGCACATCGGCTGTTCCCCGCGTATGCGGGGGTGATCCCGAGAAGAGACCTCGATACCCCGTGCCGATCGACTGTTCCCCGCGCTGCGGGGGTGAACTTGGCGTGCAACCGACGTGCGACTAGCGGCGGTGATCATGGGTGCCCAGCGGTCAACCACGGACAGCGTCGAGCGCTCCGACCCGGGGCCGCATAAGCAAGATCCCCACCTGCGTTTCCGCTGGTGGGGACCTCTGTAGCCCGGCGAAAGGCTATGTGGCCAGGGGCGGGGTCGAACCGCCGACCTTCCGATTTTCAGTCGGACGCTCGTACCAACTGAGCTACCTGGCCGTGCTGCTCGGCTCATCGTACCCAAGTGGCGGGATCGCCGCCGGCAGGGCACCTGCTCCGATACGCAGAACGCCGCGCATCCTACGCGCGGCGTCAGCGCTTGCGGTCCTGACGGGACTTGAACCCGCGACCTCCGCCTTGACAGGGCGGCGAGCACTCCAACTGCTCCACAGGACCTGGCTGGTGTTACCGGTGTTGCTCCGGCTTGCGCCGGTCGTGCCCCCAACGGGATTCGAACCCGTGCTACCGCCTTGAAAGGGCGGCGTCCTGGGCCGCTAGACGATGAGGGCGGCCCCGCCATCATTGCACACTCGCAACTTCTAGCGGACTTGCTCCCATCCGGCCCCGCCGGAGGCTTCGAAAGCATACGTGACGGTCGGCCCACGAAACAAATCGGTATGGCTGGCGGCACATCCAGCCACAAACCTGCAGGTCACGGGCGGTCTAGCCGATGCGGGTGAGCCCGTAGCGCCGCTTCAGGTCGCCGATGAGGTGGGCGCAGGCGGCGACCGTAGCGGCCCGGTTGCCGCCCCCGTCGTGCATCAGCACGATCGAGCCCGGCTTCGTCGCGCCCATGACCCGCTTCCTGATCGTCGGTGCGGTGGGCTTCGCCCAGTCCTGCGGGTCGACGGCCCAGTGCAGCGATCGCATGCCGAGCTGCTTCGCCACCGTCACCACCTCCGGGGTCCACCGCCCGCCCGGCTGCCGGTAGAGGGTCACCTTGGCGTCGGGCGCGGCCGCCCGGATGGCGCGGTTGGTGCGCGTCAGGTCGGCGCGGATCTCGGCGACCGGCCGCCGGCCGAGGTCGATGTCGTGCCGCCAGCTGTGGTTGCAGAGCTGGTGCCCCTCGCGGGAGATCCGGGCGACCAGCTGCGGGTGCTTGCGCACCTGCGTGCCGACCACGCAGAAGGTGGCCTTCGCCCCGGCTGCCTTGAGCTGGTCGAGGATCTTCGGCGTCCAGGCCGGGTCGGGCCCGTCGTCGAAGGTCAACGCCACCGCCTTGCCGCCCGTGGTCCGGCGCAGCCCCGTCGGGAGCTTGGTGGGGCGCGGGCGCAGCGGGGGTGGGGTGGTGCGGGTCGGCTTGGGGGCGACGGTCGGCTTGGGCGTCGGCTCCGCCGGGGGTGCGGTCGGTGTCGACGGGGAGGCGGCGGCTCCCGGACGCCGGTCGGTCGTCCGCTCGCCGCAGCCGGCGAGGAACAATGCAAGGCAGAGGCCGAAAGAGAGTACTCTCCGTGCGCTCATCGTCGCTCCGAGGGGTCGGGGGCCGTGGGCCACTCGACCGTAGTGGACGAAACGTGAACGGCGGCAGGGCGGTCAGTCCCCCGTCGACTGGTCCAGGGAGTCCCGCACGGCCAGGGCGAGCGAGACCGCCTCGGCCAGGTCGACCGGCCGGACCACCCCGGCCGGCAGCGAGTCGGCCCGCCAGCCGGGGCCGGCGGCCAGCACCAGCAGCGGCCGGCGCGGGCTGGCCAGCAGTGCGGTGAGCTGGGCCGGATCGGCGGTGGCCCGGATGTGCGACCAGACCACCACGGCCGCCGGGCCGGTGCGGTTGACCGCCTCGACCAGGGCCGCCGCCGGCACCCGGGCACCGAGCATCCGGTACGCGACGCCGGCCTCGGCCAGCGCGGCGGCGAGCGCCTCCAGCGGCAGGGTGTGCTGCTCCTCGTCGGCGCAGGAGAGCAGGATGCGGGCCGGGCCGGGGGCCGAGGAGGCGCGGGCGACGGCCGCGAACGCCTCCGAGACGCACCGCGACACCAGGTGCTCCACCTCGATGAGGCCGCCCGTGGCGGTGTGCCGCTCGCCGATGCCGACGAGCACCGGGCGCAGCAGCCCCTCCCAGGTGCCGACGACTCCGTCGGTGGCCAGGGCGTGCGCGATCGTCTCCCCGATCGCCACCGAGTCCAGCCGCATGGCGGCGCGGGCCAGCCCTCGGGCCGCCGGGCCGGCCCGACCGACCGGGATGGTCTGCCCGCCGCCGTCGCGCCCGCCGCCCGGCCGGATCCGGTTGGCGACGACGGCGGACGGCTCGCCGCCCGGCCCCGGGGCGGGCACCTGGCGGGCCCAGCGGGCCGCCTCGGCCGGGGTGACCCCTTCGGCGGTGAGCTTGCGCATGATCTCCAAGCGCGCGAGATCGGCCGGCGTGTAGCGCCGGTGGTGGCCCGGCAGGTGCTGGCTGGGGCCCAGGCCGTACCGCTGGTGCCAGGTGCGCAGCGTGGTGACCGCGACGCCCAGGCGGCGCGCCACGGCCCCCGCGCTCAACGCCTCATCGCCCACCCGACCGCTCCGCCGCCTCGTTCACCTCGTCTGCGCAGGGACCGGCCGGGGTCGCGTCGGGGCCGGCGGTGCCCGCCGGCCGGGACGGGCGTAGCAGGCGGTTCACCACCCCACCCAGCCAGGGGGCGTACGCCCGGGGGTCGACGTCGAGGTCGGCCTCCAGCGTCGCCGGGTCGACCCAGCGCAGCTCGGCCACCTCGGCCGGGTCCGGCGACACGGGCAGGTCGGCCGGGACGTCGGCGCGCAGCACGTGGTCGTACTCGAACTCGACCCGACCGGTGGACGGGTCCTCGGCGTAGTAGACGTACACGCCGGCCTCGGTCAGCTCGACGGGCCCGACGCCCAGCTCCTCGCCCAGCCGGCGGTTCGCGGCGGTCACCAGCGACTCGCCCGGCGCGGGATGGCCGCAGCAGGAGTTGGCCCAGCGCAGCGGGAACCGGGTCTTCACGGCGGCCCGGCGCTGCAGCAGCACCCGGCCGTCCGGGGCGACGAGCAGCACGGAGAAGGCCCGGTGCAGCCGGCCGGGCGGCTGGTGGGCGGCGGACACCGTCGCCTCGCCCTGCGCCCGGCCGTCGTCGTCGACCAGCTCGACCAGGTGTTCCTCGCGCACGCTCACCGCACACCTCCCACTACTCGGGCGCTCACTGGCCGTCGCCCGTCACGCGGGCGGCGGCCAGCTTGCCGGAGATCAGGACCATGGGCACGCCGACGCCGGGCTGGGTGCCGGAGCCGACGAACACCACGTTGTCGAGCGTGCGGTGCAGGTTCGACGGGCGGAACGGGCCGGTCTGGAAGAGGCTGTGCGCGGACGCGAACGGGGTGCCGGCGGCCATGCCCTGCTCGGCCCACTCGGCCGGGGTGACCGCGCGCAGCACCTCGATGCCGGCGCCGAAACCGACGTACCCGCGCTCTTCCAGCGTCCCGACGAGCTGGTCGGTGTACCGGCGGGTGAGGTCGCCGCGCCACTCGAACGGGGCCCGGTCGAGGTTCGGCACCGGGGCGAGCACGTAGTACGTGTGCCCGCCGGCCGGGGCGACCGCCGGGTCGGTGCGACTGGGGTTGGTGACCAGCAGGGACGGGTCGGTCATCAGCTCCCCCCGCCGGATCACCTCGTCGAACGTGCCCTTCCAGGATCGTCCGAAGTGGATGTTGTGGTGGGCGATTTTCTCATAGCCCTGCCGCGAGCCGACGTGCAGCACCACGCACGACGGCGAGTAGGTCAACCGGCGTCGCCTGGTCGGCGGGAGCAGGTCGCGGTAGGCGACCGGAAGGTCCGGGTTGAGCACCACCACGTCGGCTCGGACGAACTCGCCGTCGGCGGTGACCACCCCGGTCGCCCGGCCGTTCGCGGTCTCCACCCGGGCCACCGTGGTGCCGTAGCGGATCTGCACGCCGTGCTTCTCGGCCGCGCCGGCCATCCCCCGGGAGACCGCGTGGATGCCGCCGCGCGGGAAGTAGACCCCGGCCACCGAGTCGAGGTACGCGATGACGGCGTAGATGGCCAGCGCGTCGTGCGGGGCGAGCCCGGCGTACATGGCCTGGAAGGAGAAGATCCGCTGGGTGCGCGGGTCGCGGAAGAACTGCTCGATCTTCGTCTGGAGCCGGCGGAACGCGCCGCCGGCCAGCAGCTTCAGCAGGTTGCCGGTGAGCAGGTCGGTGGGGGCGTCCAGGTTGCGTTCGATGAAGTCGGCGCGCTCCAGCCGCCACAGCTCGCGGGCGTAGTCGACGAAGCGCAGGTAGCCGTCGGCCTCCCGGGGCCCGCAGACCGAGGCGATCTCGGCGGCCATCCGGGTGGTGTCGGTGATGACGTCCAGCGTCGAGCCGTCCGGGTAGTACGCCCGGTACGCCGGGTCCAGCGGCATCAGCTCGACCCAGTCGCCCAGCTCCTCGCCGACCGCACCGAGCGCCTCGGCGATCAGGTCGGGCATGGTGAGCACGGTGGGGCCGGTGTCGAACTCGTAGCCGTCGACGCCGAGCCGCCCGGCCCGGCCGCCCGGCACCGCCTCGCGTTCGAGCACGGTCACCTGCCGCCCGCTGCCGGCCAGGTGCAGCGCGCAGGCCAGCCCGCCGAGTCCCGCCCCGACGACCACCACCCGGTCCGTACGTCCGGTCACGGTGCGCACGCGACCACCTCCCTCACGAAGTTGCCCATCATGCCCGCCGCGCGGTGGCGGCGGTGGCGAGGCCCGTCAGCGCGGTGCGCGCGGTCTCGTCGATCGCTGCGGTGTCGAGCGCGGCCAGCGCGTCGGCGACCCGGTCGGAGATCATCCGTTCGACCCGGGCGACCGCGCCGGTGTCGGCGACCAGCTCGGCGAGCCGGGCCACCTCGCGGGCGACGGCGACCCGGCCGGCCCGCTCCAGCGCCCGGCGCTGGTTCGTGGTGGCGAGCTGCCGGGCGAGCATCAGCAGGGCGGTCGGCTTGCCGGTGCGCAGGTCGTCGCCGGCCGGCTTGCCGGTGGTCGCCGGGTCGCCGTAGACGCCGAGCAGGTCGTCGCGGAGCTGGAACGCCTCGCCGACGGCCAGGCCGTAGCGGGTGTACGCGGCGGTCAGCGGCCCGTCGGTGTCGGCGCCGGCCAGGGCCGCGCCGAACAGCAGCGGACGCTGGACGGTGTAGCTGGCGGTCTTGTAGCGGGCGACCCGCAGGGCCCGGTCCAGCGACCAGTTGGCCGCGTCGTTCTCGCCCAGGACGTCGAGGTACTGCCCGGCGACCGTTTCGACGCGCATCTGGTCGTAGCAGCGCCGGACGTCGAGCAGCCGGGCCGGCGGCACGGTGGCGCGCCCGAGCAGCCGGTCGGCCCAGACCATGCAGAGGTCGCCGACGAGCACGGCGACCGCCTCGCCGAACCGGTCCGGGTCGCCGGTGTGCCCGGCGGCGACGTGCCGGGCGGCGGCGGACCGGTGCGCCGTGGGCCGGCCGCGCCGGGTGTCGGAGGCGTCCATCACGTCGTCGTGCACGAGGGCGAACGTGTGCAGCAGCTCCAGGGCCGCGAGCGCCGGCAGCACCGCCGGCAGCGGCTCGTCCCCGCCGGCGACCCCTCGCCAGCCCCAGTACGCGAAGGTGGGGCGCACCCGCTTGCCGCCGGCCAGCACGCAGTCGCGCGCCGTCGCGGCGAATTCGCCCATCGCCGAGTCGATTTCGGCGAGCGTGGAAACCTCGGCGGCGAGGAACCCCGCGAGGGTGTCGTCGACCCCCTTGACCAGGTCTTTCGTGAACGCGGCCAGTACGCCGCGGACCGGATCGTCCGTCGCTTCCGGCTGTGCCGGCGCGACGCGGAGCGCATTACCCGCAACTGCGTCGTTGGCCATGTCGGCGAGCGTACCCTAGGGTTACGAGTTGCGTCGATTGCTGCGTCGAATCCGAGGGAGGGCCGGTGGACGTCGACCTCACCGCTGCCTATGACCGCTGCCGCGAGCTGCACAGACGTCACGGCCGCACCTACTATCTCGCCACCCGCCTGCTCCCCGCTTGGAAACGGCGGCACGTTCACGCCTTGTACGGATTCACCCGGTATGCCGACGAGATCGTCGACCGCACCGAGGACCTGCCACCCGCCGAGCGGGCCACCCGGCTCGACGACTGGTCGGCCCGCTTCCTGGCCGGGCTGGGCGGGGCCCAGGTCGACGACCCGCTGCTGCCCGCCGTGCTGCACACCATCGCCGTCTTCGACCTGGACCGGGCCGACTTCGCGTCGTTCCTGCGCAGCATGGCGATGGACCTGACCGTCACCGCCTACCCCACCTACGACGACCTGCTCGACTACATGGAGGGCTCGGCCGCCGTCATCGGCACCATGATGCTGCCGATCCTCGGCAGCTCCGACCCCGCCGCCGCCCGCGAGCCCGCCCGGCAGCTCGGCCTCGCCTTCCAGCTCACCAACTTCATCCGGGACGTCGCCGAGGACCTCGCGCGCGGCCGGACGTACCTGCCCGACGAGGACCTCGCCAAGTTCGACGTCACCCGCGACGACCTGTTCGCCGCCGCCGCCCGGGGCCGGGCCACCCCGAGGATCCGCGACCTCATCGAGTACGAGGTGAGCCGCGCCCAGACGCACTACGAGGCCGCCGCGCCGGGCGTGACCCTGCTCGCGCCCGCCTCCCAGGCGTGCATGCGCACCGCGTACGCCCTCTACGGCGGCATCCTCGACGAGGTCGCCGCGCAGGGCTACGACGTGTTCACCCGGCGGGCGCTGGTGCCCCGGCGGCGGCGGATGGCGGTGGCCGGGCGGGCCCTGCTCACCCCCGCCGGCACCCCCGTCGTGGTCCCCGGCCCGGCCCAGACGCCCGCCGGCCGATGACGCGTACCGCGATCGTGCTGTTCACCCGCGACCTGCGGGTGCACGACCACCCGGCGCTGGCCGCGGCCTGCGCCGCCTTCGACCGGGTCGTCCCGCTCCACGTGCTCGACCCGGCGCTCGCCGGCCGCTCGCCCAACCGGACGCGCTTCCTGCACCAGAGCCTCGCCGCCCTGCGCGACGCGCTGCGGGAACGCGGCGGCGACCTGGTGATCCGGCACGGCGACCCGGTGGCCGAGACGATCCGGCTGGCCGGCGAGGTGGGCGCCGAGGGGATCGGCCTCTCCGCCGACGTCAGCCGGTACGCCCGCACCCGGGAGCGCCGGCTGCGCGCCGAGTGCGAGCGGCACCGCCTGCACCTGCGCCTCTTCCCGGGCCTCACGGTCGTCGACCCCGGCGCGGTGCGCCCGGCCGGCGGCGACCACTACCGGGTGTTCACCCCCTACTTCCGGGCCTGGCAGGGGGCGCTGTGGCGGGAGGAGTCGGCCCCGCCCGACCGGGTACGACTGCCCGACGCGCTGGCGGCCGGGGCGCGGCCCGACGGTTTGACGGCCGGCTCGCGGCCCGACGGGCTGCCGGTCGGGGAGCTGCCCGCCCTGCCGAAGGGGGAGTCGCCGCACGCCGTGCCGGGCGGGGAGGCCGCCGCCCGCCGCCGCCTCGCGCAGTGGCTGCCCACCGTCGACCGGTACGGCGACATCCACGACGACCTGGCCGGCGACGCGACCTCGCGGCTCAGCCCGTACCTGCGCTTCGGCTGCCTCTCACCGCTGGAGGTGGCGAACCGGGCGGGTGAGCGGGCCGGCGATCCGGGCGGCGCGCGGTTCGGCCCGTTCGTCCGGCAGCTCTGCTGGCGGGACTTCTACTACCAGGTCACCGCCGCGTTCCCCGAGATCGCCACGAAGGCGTACCGGCGGGGGGCCACCGAGGACTGGCGGCACGACCCCGAGGCGCTCGACGCCTGGGCGCGGGGGCGTACCGGCCTGCCGATCGTCGACGCCGGGATGCGGCAGCTGCGCGCCGAGGGCTGGATGCACAACCGGGCCCGGCTGATCACGGCCGGCTATCTGACCAAGGTGCTCGGGCTGGACTGGCGCGAAGGGGTGGCGGTCTTCTCCCGCTGGCTGCTCGACGGCGACGTGGCCAACAACGCCGGCAACTGGCAGTGGGTGGCGGGCACCGGCAACGACAGCCGGCCGCACCGGGGCTTCAACCCGGTGCGCCAGGCGGCCCGCTTCGACCCCGACGGCGCGTACGTCCGCCGCTGGGCGCGCTGAGTGCAAGGAGGGGCCCCTTATTAACGCATTCTGTTGTACAAGGGACCCCTCCTAACCGAACGACGGTCGCCAGTCACCGCGCAGCGACTCGCCCGTGGCCTACCCGGCCCGCAGCGGCAGGTCCGCGAGCACCTGCCAGCCCGCATCGGGCAAGCGTCCCGCCTCGAACCGGCCGCCGAGCAACTGCACCCGTTCCCGCATGCCGATCAGGCCGTAACCGCCGCCCCCGGATCTTCTCGGCCGATCGGTGTGCCGGCCGTCGTCCCGCACCTGCACGCGGACGGTCCCGCCTCCGGCTCGTACCGTCGCGGTGATCTCCTGGGCGTCGGTGGCATACCGACGCGCGTTCGTCACCGACTCCTGGACCAGCCGCAGCACCGTGGTCGCGACCTCCGCCGGTACGGGCTCCGCGAGCTCCACCGTCAGCCGGACCAGGGTGCCGCCGGCCGGGGTAGCCGTCACCGCGTGCAGGTCGGCGACCAGATCCGTGGTCGGCGTCGCCGGCTGCCCGCCGCCCTCGTCGATGTCCTGCAGCGTGGTGACCATCCGCTGCATCGCCGACAGGGCGTCCGCGCCAGCCCGTTCGATCACCGGCAGCACCCGCGCGGGCGCGCCGGGGTCGGGCACCGCCACCGCCTGCGCCGCCTGGGCCTGTACCACCATCCCCCCGATGTGGTGCGCCACCACATCGTGCAGTTCCCGGGCCAGGGCGACCCGCTCACGCAGCTGCGCCGCGACCACCACGGCTCGCCTCTCCCGCGAGTGCCGGGCGTCGCGCGTCCGCAGGTACCAGCCGGCGAGGACGGCCAGAACCGGCAGGACAGCGGCCCAGCCCAGGTCCTGGGGGGAGCCCGGGTGCTCCGGTCGCAGGACCCGGACCGCGAGACAACTGAACAGGGTCAGCCCCACGACACCGGCGGCGGCGGGCCTGGACGACCGGCGGACCACGGCGACGATGACGGCCAGCACCGCGGCGAACTCGGCGCCCAGCAGCCCGCCTGCGGCGGAGAGGAGCGCGACGTCGGCCAGCCGGATCACCACCGACCACACCAGCAGAACCAGCGAGACACCCAGGCCCGCGAGGACCGGCCAACGGGACGCCAGCAGCGCGAGGGCACACAGTGTGAGGGAACTTGGCAGCTCCCACCGCTCGTCGTAGGGCCACATCTCACTCGCCGCGGCTCCGTCCAGAGCCAACGCGAGCAGGAGCAGCCCGGCGAGTGGCCACTCCCAGGTGATCAGACCTCGCCAGTCGAGCCTCACGCCGCCACCACAGCAGTCCTCACCTCGGTCAGAATCCCGGCAGTCGCCGGTGACGATAGCGCGACGGCCATTCACGCCCGTCGACGATGAGCCGTACGGAACCGACGGCCCGTACCGTGTGCTGGGTCCTCCCGGCGGTGGTGGAGGCGCGGGTTGATGGGGGGCCATGGTGTTGGCACCGGTGCTGCGGCAGTGGCCGTTGGTGGTCCTGCTGGTGGTTCTGGCCCTGCTCGACGTGCAGTTCTCGAGGGAACTCGACACCGCGGGCCGGGGGTGGATGGCCCCGGGCATCGTCGTGGTGGCGGCCACGGCGCTCCTGGCGCGGGCTCGGCCGGTCGCCGCGGCGCTGGGTGTCGCGGCCACGCTCGTCGTCTCGTCGGTGCTGCTGCGGGCGGTCGGCGCCGAGATGCCGGGTGGCCTGGCGATGACCGAGATCGCCGCGCTGGCGGTCATCATCGTGGCGGTGGTCCGGCAGGTTCCGGGGATTGCGGCTGCCGGGCTCATCGGGTTGATGCTGGTCACTGGTCTGACGGCGACGCAGCTTCGGCCGCAGTACTGGTCGCTCCCCGAAGGGGCGGCGCCGGAACCGTGGTGGAGTGTGTCGCTGTGGGAGATCGCGATGGTGGTGCTCCCGGTGGCGTACGGGTGGTATCTGCGGGGTCGTGACCGGCAGCGGGCCCGCGCGAGCCGGGCAGCGGTGATCGCGGCGCAGCAGCGTGAGCGGCTGGGCCTGGCGCGGGAGCTCCGCGATGTGGTGGCGCACCAGGTCGGCGCGATGATGGAGCAGGCGCGGGCCGCGCAGGCGCTGACCGCGACGGACTCCGGTGCGGCGGCCAGAGCGCTGCCGGTGATCGAACGGTCTGGCATCGAGGCGTTGTCCGCGATGCGTCGCATGGTCGCCACGCTGCGCGAGGGCGAACAGGGCGCGGGTGTGACGTCGGCGCCGCTGGCCCGGACCACGGACCTGGCGGCCGACCTCCGGGCGATCACGTCGGCCGGCAGTCCGCCGGTACGGCTGACGGTCGATCTTGCCGAACCGGTGGCCGACGAGGTCGCGACATCGGTTTTGCGCCTCGTGCAGGAGTCGGTCGCGAACGCCCGGCGGCATGCCGGTCGGGCACGGGAGATAGTGGCATCGGTATGGACGGAGGAGGGGAACGTCCGGATCGACGTCCACGACGACGGGCGGTCCACCCCGACGAGCGGCAGCCGGCGCGGCGGCGGCTTCGGGCTCATCGGCATGCGGGAGCGGGTGCGCCTGCTCGGCGGCCGGTTCACCGCAGGTCGCACGACCGGCGGCTGGCGGGTGACGGCCGACGTGCCGCTGCGTCGGGCCGAGCGGTAGGTGCGTCGCCGGACAGCCCGTATCATTCGTGCTCGATCGGTGTGATCGAGGACGGGACGGTAGGCAGTGCGGGTCTTGATCGCCGATGACCAGGAGCTGATGCGGGTCGGGTTCCGGATGATCCTGGAGGCCCAGCCGGACATCGCCGTGGTGGCCGACGTCGCGGACGGGCGAGCCGCGGTCGATGCGGCACGTCGGCTGCGCCCCGACGTGTGCGTACTGGACATCCGGATGCCGGGCCTGGACGGACTGCAGGTCACCCAGCTGCTCGCGGGTCCCGATGTGGCCGATCCGATCCCGGTCGTCGTCATCACCATGTTCGACGACGACGAGTACGTGGACACCGCCCTGCAGTACGGGGCGAGCGGATTCCTGCTCAAGGACTGCGGACCGGCCCTGTTGGTCGAGGCGGTCCGCGCGGCCGTACGTGGCGACACTCTGGTAGCGCCGCAGGTCACGGTGCGGCTGCTGCGTCATTTCCGGCATCGGCCGCAGGCCCGGGCGACCGCACCGGCGGAAGCCCTGACGGAGCGGGAGGGCGACGTCGTGCGGGCGGTGGCACGGGGGTTGACCAACCAGGAGATCGCGGGCGAGCTGTTCGTCGCGGTGTCCACCGTCAAGACGCACCTCGCTGCCGCGCAGTCGAAGCTCGGTGTGCGCAACCGGGTCGAGGTGGCGTCCTGGGCGTGGCGCGCGGGTCTCGTCGACGTCTGACAGGTTCGCGCAAGGCGATCTCACCAACCGCGGCCGGGCCGTGCCGGCCCCGTTGACGCCCCCGTACGCCTCCACCTTTCGGTGGAGACACGGTGCCTGATCTCCGCCCAGCGCCGAGCCGGTGCCGGCTCACGGACGGAAGGCAGCGCGGCCGCCGTTCGGCAGTCTCTAGGGCATGAACCCGACACCGCCGTACGAGGCGAGCACGCCTGCCCACTGGCGCCACACCCGTTCGTTCGTCATGGGGGCGGTCCTCGCCGCCGCCACTCTGCTCACCGGCTGCACCAGCGATCAGGACACGACCGCCGCCCCGTCGGCCACCCCCGCTCCGGCCACGTCGCCGGCTGCTCCCGCGGCTCCCGACGAGACCTCGGCCGCGTCGGCCCCTGCCGTGCCGAGCGGAAGGGCCACCACCGCCGCTCCGGCCAGGACGACGACCAAGGCGAGGGCCGTCTCGGACCTGTCCGGACTCCGCATCACCGGCATCAAGCCCGGCAAGAGTGTTCTGATCGACGTCGCCGACGACGGCGTGGATCGCTTCCTCCAGGTGGGCCGGGCAGGGGTCGACTTCACCGGGACCGGTCGGACGGACTCCACGATGATGTCCCTCCACCCGGCTGCGGTGTCGGCGGAGAACCGGGTGGTCATCAAGCCGCCGTTCTGGGACGAAGAGGTCGGCTCCGGGTACTGCGTCGCGGACACTGCCGGCGCCGCGCTGAAGCTGGAGAACTGCCAGGACGGGAAGGCGTCGCAGGTGTGGCGGGTGGTCCTGGCGGGTGACTCCGGCCTGTTCGAACTGCACGGCGCCCACGGCGTCATCGGCGTCAAGGACGGCCACATCACGGCCTCCGGCGACGGGCACACCGGCCTGCAGGTCCTGCCGTACGCCAAGTGACGACCCTCGGTGGCCCGTCACGGTGACAGGCCGGCACCGCCGGACCGGCCACCCGCAAGACGATCCAGTTCACAACGACAGAAAAGGTAGGGAAATGGGATTCTCGGTCTACTTGGCGCTGTTCGCGGTGGCGGCATCCGCAACCGTCTTCCTCGTGGCCCGCAGGCGCCTGAGCCTCGGTGCCGCGTCGGGGCTGTCGGCTCTCACGTTCCTGGGCATCGCCGTGGCCGCCATCATGTGGGTGCAGGTAGCCATCAGCAACATGGACGGCTGAGCGCGATTGGACGCGAGACCACGCGAACCGCCAGCCGGATCGGCGTACGACAGGTCGGCGCACCCGTTCAGCCACGGCAGGGGCCCGGCGGCCCGCAGATGCGGGAACTACCGACCTCGCGGTGGCCCACGGTCCTCCGGTGCGGAATGCTGGTCCGATGGCGGAACCGGAACTGGTGGACGTGGTCGTGCTCGGGCTCGGGGTCGGCGGCGAGGAGGTGGCCGGCCGGCTCGCCGAGGCCGGCCTGAGCGTCGTCGGCATCGAGCGGCGGCTGGTCGGCGGCGAGTGCCCGTACTGGGGGTGCATTCCGAGCAAGATGATGATCCGGGCGGCCAACGCGGTCGCCGAGGCCCGGCGGGTCGCCGAGTTCGCGGGCGAGGCCGACGTACGCCCCGACTGGGCCCCGGTGGCGAAGCGCATCCGCGAGGAGGCGACCGACAACTGGGACGACCGGGTCGCCGTGGAGCGGTTCACCGGCAAGGGCGGCCGGTTCGTGCGGGGCAGCGGGGCGCTCGACGGGACCGGTCGGGTCCGCGTCGGCGACCGGGTCTTCCAGGCCCGGCACGGCATCGTGCTCGGCACCGGCACCCGGCCCTTCGTGCCGCCGCTGCCCGGGCTGGCCGACACGCCGTACTGGACGAACCAGCAGGCCATCGAGGTCGAGGAGCTGCCGGCCAGCCTGCTGGTGCTCGGCGGTGGCGCGATCGGGCTGGAGCTGGCCCAGGTCTTCGCGCGGTTCGGCGTCGAGGTGACCGTGCTGGAGGCGTCGGGCCGGGTGCTCGCCGTCGAGGAGCCCGAGTCCTCCGAGGTGGCCGCCGCCGCCCTGCGCGCCGACGGGGTGCGGATCGCCACCGGGGTACGCGCGGAGCGGGTCGACCACGACGGGCGGGCGTTCACGCTGCGGGCGGTGGGCGGGGCCGAGTTCACCGCCGAGCGGCTGCTCGTGGTCACCGGCCGCCGGGCGCACCTCGGCGAGCTGGGCCTCGACACCGTCGGCGTCGACCCGGGCCAGCGGTTCCTCGCCGTGGACGACCGGATGCGGGCCGCCGACGGGATCTGGGGCGTCGGCGACCTGACCGGGGAGGGCGCGTTCACCCACATCGCCATGTACCAGGCGGCCATCGTGGTCGCCGACGTGCTCGACCACGTCCGGCGGGCGCGGGCCGGCGCGGACGCGAGCGGTGCCGCCAGCGCGGTCGGCGGCGCGGCGCGCACGGAGGGCACCGGGATCGCCGGCGGGGTGCCGCACGCCGACTACCGGGCGCTGCCCCGGGTCACCTTCACCGACCCCGAGGTCGGCGCGGTCGGGCTCACCGAGCGGCAGGCCCGCGAGCGGGGCATCAACGTGCAGGTCGGGGTGAGCCGGCTCGACTCGTCCACCCGGGGCTGGATCCACCGGGGCGACGGGTTCGTCAAGCTGGTCGCGGACGCCGACCGGGGGGTGCTGGTCGGGGCCACCTCGGTCGGCCCGGCCGGCGGCGAGGTGCTGTCGGGCCTGGTGGTGGCGGTGCACGCGGAGGTGCCGCTGAGCCGGCTCCGGCACATGATCTACGCGTACCCGACGTTCCACCGCGCCATCGAGACCGCCCTGCGCGACCTGAGGTAGCCGATCGACACCTTCAGGCGGGGGCGCCGTGGCGGCCCGCGCCGGCCGCGAAGCGCGCCGCCCCCGCCGTCGCGTCGGCCGCGAGGGACGCCGCGCCGTAGGCCAGCTCCACCGCGAGGGCGTCCGGCTCGGGCAGGTTCGCGCCGGCCAGCACGGCCGCCCGGTCGTTGCGCAGGCACGCCTGCGGGTGCCGGGCGATCTCGGCGGCCAGCCGCTCGGCCTCCGCGCGGGCCGCACCGGGCGCGACCAGCCGGTTCACCAACCCCATCGCGTACGCCTCCTCGGCCGGGACCGGCCGGCCCGTGAGGATCAGGTCCATCGCCCGGCTCTCGCCGATCAGCCTCGGCAGGCGGACGGTGCCGCCGTCGACCAGTGGCACGCCCCAGCGCCGGCAGAACACGCCGAGCACCGCGTCGGACTCGGCGACCCGCAGGTCGCACCAGAGCGCCAGCTCCAGCCCGCCGGCCACGGCATACCCGGAGATCGCGGCGATCACCGGCTTGGACAGCCGCAGCCGCGTCGGGCCCATCGGGCCGTCGCCGTCCGGCTCGACCCGGTTGCCGCTCGGCGTGCCGATCGCCTTGAGGTCCGCCCCGGCGCAGAACGTGCCGCCGGCCCCCCACAGCACGGCCACCGCCGCCGCCGGGTCGGCCTCGAAGGCGCGGAACGCGTCGGCCAGGGCCCGGGCGGTGGGACCGTCGACGGCGTTGCGGGCCGCCGGCCGGTCCAGGATCACCGTGGTCACCGCGGCGGCGTGTTCGACCCGTACCCCCATCGGGACAGCATGCCCTGCTGGGTGCCGACGCACCAGCGCGAGCCACGCTGAGGGCGGCACGGCCGTGGAACGGGGTGCCGACCGGCATCGTTCGTTGTCCGTACATCTGCTTCGTGTGTCGGACAGCGGGTATGTGGCGACTTCAAACCCAGTGCATTGAGGGCCACAATGCGCGCTGGAGGCTGCCGGCAGAGGCGGCGTGACCCGAGTGGTCCGCCTTACCGCTTCTCGTGGTCCGAACGGGTGGAGCGAGGGCGCCAATCGGCGTCTCCGTACGGGATACGGGAGATGCCGTGAAGGGGCACAGCAAGGCGGGACTGCCGGTGGACAGGACCGTCGACTGTGGTGGCGACGGGCCGGTTAGAGAGCAGCGATGGTCGCGGCTGGTGACGGACGATCCGGACGAGGCGCATCGGTGGCTGAAGGCCACGTATCCCGAACACCGCGTACGCGCGTCCGGCGGCTCCGGGGAGTTCACCTTCCAGTCGACGTACACGCAGCTCGGCGCGGCCAGCCTCGCCCGGGTGCGCTACGCGATGAACGCGGACAACGAGGTGTTTCCGCGGGACATCGTCGGGGTGGCGGAGGTGCTGTCCGGCGGCTGGGGGATCGATGCCGGGGCGGGTGGGGTCATGGGCGGGGTGGGTGACCTGCTGTTGGCGCCGCCCCGGCGGACCAAGACGATCCTGCACCGGGACATGGAGGTCGTCGCGGTGGAGCTACCCATCGCCGAGGTGCAGCGGATCGCGCACGAGCGGTGCGGCCTCGCGCCGGTGAACCTGCGGTTCCAGGGCCTGACGCCGGTGTCCCCGGCCGCTGCCGAGCTGTGGCGCAAGACCACCCGCTATCTCACCCACATCGTGCTGCCGGACACCGAGTTCGGGTCGAACGCCCTGGTGCAGGCGGAGGCGACCGGCCTGCTGGTGGCCGTCGCGCTGTCCACGTTCCCCAACACGACGATGACCGAGGCGCCGACCCGCAGCCCCGGCGCCGTCGCGCCGGCGGCGGTCCGGCGCGCGGTCGCCTACATCGAGGAACACGCGGACCAGCCGTTGACCGTGACGGAGGTCGCGGCCGGGCTGGGCGTGCGGGCGCTCCAGCAGGCCTTCCGCCGGTATCTCGACACCACTCCCATGCTCTACCTGCGGCGGGTGCGCCTGGAGCGGGTGCACCGCGACCTCCAGGCCGCCGAGCCCGGCGAGGGACTCACCGTGGCGGTCGTCGCCGTCCGCTACGGCTTCGTTCACCTGGGTCGATTCGCCACCCAGTACCGCCAGGCCTACGGGCAGCCGCCCAGCCACACCCTGCGGGACTGACCCGGCCCCCGGCGCGTCTTCACTCGTCAGGGTCGCGGCCGCCTATGCTGGCCGTAACTCAGGGGTGGCTAATGTTTACCGATAGTGTTCATGTCGGCCTTCCCGTGCGTAATCAGTTCGTGACCAGTGATCCCGCTGAAGCCGCGCACGTCTACGAGGTCACCTATGGCCAGGGTGTGCGGCTGGCTGCCGTCCCGACCGGTCGGCCGCTGCGTCACAGCCGGTGGAACGTCGGCGCATACCTTCTCGACGACATCAGCGTGAACATGGACCTACGGGTCAACGCGGAGCCGTTGGGCAACCTCGTGATCACCGCCCCCCGGCGGGGTTACTACGGGCATCGGTGCGACGGCATCGACGAGCTGGTCGGTCCCGGCGAACTCGCCGTGCTGTTTCAGCCGGACCTGCCGGGCTCCTCATGGTCCTGCGACGTCGAGTTGGACTCGGTGGTGCTGGACCTCTCGCTGATCGACAAGGTGGCCCGCGCCGACCCGGACCGGCCGGTGGCTCCGCTGCGGTTCTCCAGTTTCCGGCCGATCTCCGCCGACGCGGCCTGGCGGTGGCGACAGACCATCAAGTACGCGGAATCCGTCGTGAGCGCTGTCGGTGGGGCGTCCGGGTCCCCGCTCGTGCTCGGCGGTGTCGGCCGTCTGCTCGCCGCCGCCACGCTCGCCACGTTCCCCAACAACGCCGTGCGGGAGGAGCGGCCGGGCGACCGCGCCGACGCCCACCCGGGGACCCTGCGTCGGGCGATCGCCTTCATCGAGTCCCACGCTGGGGCCGACATCGGTCTCGTCGACATCGCCCGCGCCGCCGCCACCACTCCCCGCGCGGTGCAGCTCGCGTTCCGCCGTCAGCTCGGCACGACCGCCCTTGCCTACCTGCGTCGGGTGCGTCTCGACCTGGCCCGCCAGGAGCTGTCCCGGGCCATGCCCGGAGACGGCACCACCGTGGCGGGTGTCGCCGCGCGCTGGGGATTCGCCGACCCGCGCCGCTTCGCCGACCGCTACCTTGCCACGTACGGGGAACTGCCTGGCCGGACGCTGCACCGCTGACGCGGGTTAGCATCGCCGGCCGCACGATCATGTGCGGTGCCCCGCGGACGTGGGGGCAATCGGGAAGCCGGTGCGAGCCCGGCACGGGCCTGCCGGGGCGGGCCGAACGCAGCGGGGAGCCTGCCTGTGGAACTCTACGACGCCATCCACCGCCGACGGGACGTCCGGTCTGCCTGGCCATCGAGAACCTCTGGCTCGCCGCCGCCGCCGAGGGGCTGGGCGTCGGGTGGGTCTCCTTCTACCGGGAGCCGTTCCTCGCCGAACTGCTGGGCGTGCCGGCCGGCTTCCGGCCGGTGGCCTGGCTCTGCGTCGGGCCGGTCACGCACCTGGAGGCGGTGCCCGACCTGGAGCGGCACGGGTGGCGGCGACGCCGGCCCCTCGCCGAGGCGGTGCACCACGACCGCTGGCCGCAACGGGTGACCGACCGACCAAACAGCTAATCCAGGTACGTCTATGTGGTGGCTAGGCTGGCGTGGCGCTGAGTCATCACTTAGCTACGTTGGGAGGAGTTCCATGCGTACCACCGTCAAGGTCCTGGCCGTGTCCGCCCTCGCCGCCCTGGGCCTCGCCGCCGGTGCCACCCCGGCCCTCGCCGCCGCCCCGGCACCCTTCTGCGAGTCCGGCGCGTCGCAGTTCTACTGCGACGCCAGCAGCGCCGGCACGACGACCTGGAGCATCACCTGGTACTCCGGTAGCGTCGGCACCTTCACGACCGCCGGGTCGACCCTCTTCGCCACCTGCCCGGCCAGCAACCTCGGCCACCCGGTGCGGGCCAGCTACAGCTACTTCGACGGCAGCACGACCCAGTACAGCGGCACCACCCAGTTCATCTGCCGGTAGCCGGGGTCCCGCGTCTGGCGTACGCGCGACCCGTGCGTACGCCGGACACCCGGCACGGCTGCCCGGTTTGCGACCGCTTCTGCCGGGAAGTCGGACGGAATGCGGGCACTCTTGACGAAACTCGAACAGGCTTCGGCCCTGGACCAGGCCGGCGACCGGCTGCAGCGCGGCGTCCAGGCCACCCTGCGCCCGCAGCGGGTCCGCGACCTGCTGCACGGCGTCTTCATCGGCCATCCGCTGCACCCGGCGCTGGTGCAGGTGCCGGTCGGCTCCTGGATCAGCGCGGCCGTACTCGACCTGATGCCCGGCCAGCGCCGGGCGGCCACCGCCCTGGTGGGGCTGGGCACCGTCAGCGCCCTCCCGGCGGCGATCGCCGGCCTGAACGACTGGGCGGCCCTATCCCGGGAGCAGCGCCGCGTCGGGCTGGTGCACGCCGCCGCCAACGCCGTCGGCCTGACCCTGTACGCGGGCTCGCTGGCGGCCCGGCTGCGCGGGCGGCACGGGACGGGGCGGGCGCTGGCCTACCTCGGGCTGGGCGCGGCGAGCGCGGGGGCGTACCTCGGCGGGCACCTCGCGTACAAGCAGGGGGCGCAGGTCAACCAGAGCATCTCCGAACTGCACCGGATCGGCGAGGGCTGGCACCCGCTGGCGGACATGGCCAACCTGCCCCAGCGGAAGCTGGTCACCCGCGAGGTGGACGACGTCTCGGTGATCCTCTACCGGCACGGCGACGAGGTCACGGTGATGCTGGAGCGCTGCCCGCACCAGAGCGGCCCGCTCGGCGAGGGCGAGGTCACCGAGATCGACGGACATGCCTGCGTCGTCTGCCCGTGGCACGGGAGCGCGTTCCGGCTCAACGGAGGCGAGGTCATGCACGGGCCGTCCGGGAACGACCAGCAGATCCTGCCGACCCGGGTGGTCGACGGGGTCCTGGAGGCGAGGCTGCCCTGAGGCCCGGCCGGCCCAGGCCAGACCTGCGGGCCCGGCCGCCATGTCGGCGACATGGCGGTTTCCCGCACGCCGGATGCCCCCATGTCGGCGACATGAAGTCGATCATGCGCCCGGCCCGGCCCGGCCCGGCCCGGCCCCGCCCCGCCCGGCTCGGTGCCGTGCCTCGGCTCGGGGGTCAGTCCCGGCGGTGCCGGCCGGTGACGAGGGCCCGTGCGCTGCTGGTGGCCCTGGCGACCGCCGGCCGGCGGCGTAGCCCGAGGACGGCCCCGATCTGCGCTCCGACGATGCTGGCGACGGCGAGTACCGCGGAGACGGCGAGGGGCCGGTTCATCTGATCGCCCGCCCCCGCCCGGGACGCTCCGGCGGCCATCGCGGGCTGCGGCCCTGAGGGCGGCTGGGCGACCTGCTGGGTGCCGTGCGACGAGCCCGCCGACGACGAGCCGGCCGGCGGCTGGGCGGCGGAGGGGCCGGGGGCGGGGCGGGTGGCCCGTGGCGAGGTGGGCGAGGGCGGCGTGGGCGAGGGCTGGGCCGCACCTGGTGCGGCCGGCGCGTCGGCGGCGGGCGGGGTGGCGGGTGCCGACGGCGGCCGGGGGGTGACCGTACCGCCGGGGGTGGGCGTCGTGGGCCGGACCACCAGCTTCCCGGTCGCGTGCCTGCGGGCCCCGGTGTCGTGGACGCCGTCGGGCAGCGTGATCAGCTGCCCGGGGCGGATGCGGTCGGGGTCGCCCAGCCGGTTCAGCTTCGCCACGTCCCGGTAGCGGTCGAAGTCGTCGAGATAGCGCTCGGCGACCTCGCCCAGGTAGTCGCCCTTGGCGACCCGGTACACCGTCGGTTCCGCCTCCTGCCGGAGGTCGGCCGCCGTGGCGGCCGTCGGCGTCGCGGCCCGGGCGTCGACCACCGGCAGCGCGGCGACCGGGCGGGCCACCGGTGCCCCGGCGACGGCGGCGGGTGCGGCGGCGGGATACGGGCCGGACAGCACGGTGGCCGCGCTGGCGGCGGCCGGGCTCGCCGCGATGATCAGGGCCACCGAGCCGACCAGCGCCGCGGCGGCGCGCTGCTGCCGGCTCATCCCGGGCAGCCGGGGTGCCGGTCGGCGCAGCGTCTGCGCGCCCAGCTCCACGAGCACGGAGAAGGCGAACGTGGCCCAGCCGAACCAGCCGACCAGGGCCAGCGCCCGCAGGAAGAGCTGACCGTCGTCCCGGCTGGTCAGCGTGGCACCGACCTCGGCGAGGCTGGGCAGGTGGTCGGGCAGCGGGTTCCCGGCGAACGCGAGCAACGCCACCGGCCCCCCGACGAGTACGGCGATCAGCACGACCAGCGCGCCGAACCCGGTGAGTACCTGCCCGACCCGCCGTGCGGCGGAGCGACCCGGTGCGGCCATGGCGTGCCTTCCCTTCCTAGGGGCCCTCGGTGAGGGCGCGTGCGGTTGCCTCGCCGGAGACGGTGACGGCGGCACCGAAGCCGAAGAAGCCGAGCAGGTAGCGGTCGTAGGTGACGGTGACCTGGACGCGGATGAGCTTCTCCCCGTCGACGACGGGGAACTCGACGCTGTGGCCGGTGGCACCGGCGGCGGCGAGGTAACTCGTCACCGCCGCCCTGGCCGCCGCCTCGTCGATCTCCTTGCGGCCGCCCTGGATGGCCTTCGCCCGGTCGATGGACTGGCCGCCGGTGCGCGCCGCCTCGGCGGCCAGGTTGTCGGCCAGTTGCCGGGAGCGGAGCTGCCCGGCGCCGTCGAAGGCCAGACCGATGATCGCGAGGACGCCGATCATCGCCGCCGCCAGGAACAGGCTGACCCGGCCCTCGTCGCCGCGCCACCGGCGTCCCGGGCCGGCGGCGGGGGTGGTGGCCCGGCGCTCGTTTGGACCGTCGGCGGGGGCGGTGTGCACAGCCCCGCCGGGGGCGCGGGCGGTCACGACCGGCTCCGGTAGCGGTCCAGCGGGGAGGTGAAGCTGGCCGAGATCGTCCGGCTGGCCGCCATGTCGGGCAGCAGCGCCAGGTCGATGTCGGTGAAGGAGACGGTGCAGGTGACCTGCACGGTCACGGCGGCCGTCGTGCCGGGGCCGCTGTCGAACGCCTCGGCGAAGCTGGTCGGCGAGCCGCCCACCGAGCCACGCAGGGTGAGCGAGGGCTGGCCGGCGCAGTTGGCCCGCTGCCAGTCGAGTTGGCTCTGCGCGGCGGCCAGGGCCTGCTCGCGCGCGGTCTTGGCGTCCCGGGAGATGGACGCGGCGCGGGCGGCGTCGTGCGCCGCCGACTGGACCGCCTCCTGCGCGATCGCGGTACGCCCGGCGACGCCGGCCAGCACCATCAGCCCGATGAACGCGGGGGCGAGGACGGCCACCTCGATGGCGACCGAGCCACGCTCGGCTGCGGGGCGACGGCGGCGGCTCATCCGGTCGTCCACCGTTCGATCGTGCCGTGCGCGGTCTGGCGCACCGGGAAGCTGACGCCGGGGATGACCGACAACGAGTCCCCGCTGACCGTGCAGGTCACCTCGGCGACGTCGGTGACGCAGGCGGGCCCCGGCTGGTCCCAGCCGACCAGCCAGTCCCCGGCGGCGGTGAGGAAGTCGACCGCCCGCGCCTCGCCGGCCCCGGCGGGGGCCTCGTACAGGCGCTGGGCGTTGACCGCGCTCTGCGCGGCGTTGAGCGCGGTGGCGCGGGCGACGAACCAGGCGGCGACCTGGATCGAGGCGAAGAGCAGCACGAGGATCGCCGGCATCACCACCGCCAGCTCCACCGGATTGGCCCCCCGCTCCGCCCCGCCCCCGGTGAGCCGCCGCCGGGCCGCCCGGCCGAGCCGTAGACCGCTGGTGAGCTGCCGCCGGGCCCGCCAGCCCAGCCGTACGGCGCCGCCGAGCCGCCGCGGGGCCCACCGGCCGAGGCCGGCCCCTGGCCGGGGCGGCCCGGGGCGGCGCAGGCCGGCGGGCCGGTCGGCGGGTGCCGACCGGCTCCGGTCCACGCGGGTGGGGCGGTGGGTCATTACGGTGCCGTCGGGGCCTGGTGGTTCGGGATGGAGCTCATCCAGTCGTTGGCCTTGGCCAGGGCGAGGCCGGTGACGGCGATCGCCACGGCGACCAGCCCGAAGATGATCACCGCAGTCGGGACGGGGCTGTCGCCACGTTCGCCGTCGCGGCGCAGTTCGGCCAGCCGTGTCGTCAGCGCGACGTGCAGGTAGGCGATGAGGTGCATGGCGTGCTCCTTCGGAGGGGGAGGGTGTTTCACAACCGGGCGAGGAACGGATAGACGGCGAAGCCGAGCAGCACGAAGACCAGCAGGGAGCCCGGAATGTCCAGCCGGCTGGTGACGCCCTCGGCGCGGGCCAGGTTGTCGGTGCGGATCTGGTCGCGCAGAGAGTCGGCCCGGCTGCGCAGCGTCTCGTGCACCTGCGCGCCCTCGCTGCCCGACGAGCGCATGATCGCCCCGACGTCGCCCAGCTCCGGGATGCCGATCCGGTCGGCCAGCTCGCGCAGCTCGTCCCACGGCGAGTGCATCTGCATCTGGGCGATCCGCAGCGACTCCCGGATCCGGTCGAACACCCAGCCGTCGCAGACCGCCGCGGCCCGCTCCAGGGCCTGCACCGGGCCGTGCGCGGCCGAGAGCTGCAACGCCACCAGGTCCAGGTAGGTGCAGACCGCCTGGCGGAACTCGTCCCGGGCGGCGTCCGCGCGGGTCAGCACGCTGCGGTGCGCGATCAGGGCGGCGACGAACGCCATGCCGAGGCTGCCCAACAGTGGCACGGCCAGCGGCACGGACACGCCGCCGAGGAAGAGCACCGCGCCGAGGAAGGTCGGGGTGGCCAGCCCTACCAGGGCGGAGAGCAGCAGGGACAGGGCGTACTGCTCGGGGGTGCGGTCGAGCAGGGCGAGCTGCCGGTGCGGCGGGCGCAGCCAGCGGGCGAAGCCGCCGATCCAGTCGGGCCCGCGCCCCGTGGCGGCTCGGCCGGTGCCCGGCGGCTGGTGCAGCCGGCGCAGGGCGGGGCCGAGCGCCGGTGCGGCCGGCAGGGCCTCCCGGACCACCAGGAACAGCCCGAGGCCGACCGCCGCCCCACCGACGACGGCCAGGGTGAGGTGCCAGTTGAGGATCATCCGATCGCCTCCGCCGGGTCGGGGGCGGGCAGGAAACGCGCCGGCCGGGGCGGCTGGCTCATCGACCGCACCCAGGCCAGCAGCCCGACGAACGCCGCGCCGAGCACGAGCATCACGAGCTGCCCGACCGGCGTACCGTACGGGCGGACGTAGTCGGTGTTGACCAGCCCGTACGCGATGGTCAGCAGGGTCATGCCGGTGAGGAAGCGCACCGCGAAACGCGGCTGGGTGCGCTTGGCCTCGATCTCCCGCCGGGTGGCGACCTCGGCGGCGGCGGCACCCGCGATCGAGCCGAGCACGTCGCCGAGCCGCTCGCCCCGGTCGGACAGGTGCAGGATCAGCGCCGCCACGACCTGGTCGCACACCGGGTCACCGATCTCGTCGGCGAACGCGAGCAGCGCCGACTTCGCCAGCCAGCCGGCCTGGAGGCGGGCGGCGAGCAGGCGTACCTCTTCCTCGATCTCTGCGGGGGCGGTGGCCAGCGTGCCGAGGATGGCCTGCTGGAGGCCCTGACCGGTCGACGAGACGTCCTTGAGCCGGCGGGTCCACTCGCCGACGGCCTCGATCCGGGCGATGGCCCGCTGCTCGGCCCGGCCGACGGAGAACAGCCACGGCGCGCCGGGCACCGCCACGGCGACCAACAGGCCGACCACCGGCAGCCCGGTGAGCAGGAACGCCAGCGCGCCGGCCAGCACCGCCCCGCCGAGCAGGAGCTGGTGGTTGCGCCGCTGCCGGGGCGTGCCGGAGCCCTGCCAGAGCCGGCTCAGCCCGCCGCCGGGCCCCGCGCCGGGAGCCGGCCCGGCCGGCCGGGTGGTGCCGACCAGCGCCACGACGGCCAGCACCAGGCCGGCCACGCACGCCGCGCCGGAGACCACCGCGATCAGCTCGATGTCGGCGGTCACCGGGCCACCGCCCGCGCACCGAGCCGGGTGTGCCGGGGCCGCCGCCACGCCCCCGTGCCGGCGTCGATCCACCGGCCCAGCAGCCGGGCGTCATAGCCCACCCGCAGCAACTGGTCGCGGACGCGTTCCGGCAGGTGCCGGGGGACCGCCCGGCCGTCGGGGCCCGGACCGAAGACCGTGGTGGTGGTGATCCGGCTGCCCTCGCCGACGCCGATGACCTCCTCCACGTGGGAGACGAAGCGGTGCTTGCGCCCGCCGATCGCGGTCTCGTCCTCGACGGTGACGTAGACGATCAGGTCGAGGGCGTTGCCGGCCATCCGGCGGGCCTGGTCGACGGTCATCTCCCGGCCGTGGGAGAGCGCCAGCTCGACGATCCGCTCGCCCACCCCGCCCGGCGACCGGGCGTGGATGGTGCACATCGACCCCCGGCTGGTGGTCATGGCCTGGAGCATCGGCACGATCTCCCGGGACCGCACCTCGCCGACGATGATCCGCAGCACGCCCATCCGCAGCGAGACGGGGATCAGGTCGGCGATGCTCACCTCGCCGGCCGGGCGGCCGTCCAGCCCGCGTTCGCCGTGCCCCTCGCGGGCCTCGAAGCTCATCACCGCCCGGTGCTTGTGCCCCCGGCGGGTGGGCAGCAGCTCCCGGCTCTCCTCCAGCAGCACGTACGGTTCGTCGGCCGGGATCTCGTCCATCAGCGCCCGGATGACGGTGGTCTTGCCCGCCCCGGCCAGGCCGGCGACCATGATGTTCAGCCCGGCCCGCATGGACGCCCGGAGGAAGTCGCGCAGCAGCGGGTCGATCATCTCGTCCAGGTCGCCCCGGCCGCCGGCGATGTCGTCGAGGCTCACCTCGAGGGTGTTGTGCTTGCGGATCACCGCGTACGGGCGGTGGCTGACCAGGAAGACCGCGGCGAGCCGGCTGCCGTCGGGCAACTGCAGGTCGAGGGTCGGCTTCGAGGTGGACAGCGACCGCTCGGTCGCCCCGGCCCGGCGGGCCGCCGCCTGGAGGATCTCCACCAACTCGTCGTCGCTGTCGGCGATCGGGTCGGCCCAGTCGACCCCGCCGCCGTGCCGGGTGATGCGCACCTGGTCGCAGCCGAGGATGTGCACCTCCTCGATGGTGCCGTCGACCAGCAGCGTCTGCAGCCGCCCCAGGCCGACCAGCTCGGCGGTCACCTGGTCGAGCAGCAGCCGCTCCTCCCCGGCGGCCATCGGGGTGCCGGCGCGGCGGACCGCGTCCGCGTACTCGGCGACCACCGCGACGGCGAGCCGGGCCCGCTCGACGTCCTCGGCGTCGGCGTCGAACTCCCGACCGCGCTGCCACAGGGTGAGCCGCTCGCTGAGCTCGCGGCGCAGCTCGCGTACCACGGCGAAGTCGACCCGGGGTCGGGGCGGGGCCGGCGCGACGGGCGGGGCCGGCGCGGCCCCCGCCGGCGGCGGCTGCGGGTGGCCGCCGCCGGTCGGCGCGGGTGGCGGGTGGGGGCCGCCCGACGCGGGGGCGAGCGGCGGGGCGATGGAGGTCGCGGCGGGCTGCCGCGCCACCCGGGGGTCGTGCGACACCGGCTCAAACCGCACCCGGCACCCCCTGGGTGACGGGCCAGGCCAGCCGCGCCCGGCGGCGGTCCAGCAGCGCCCGGACCGGCACCTCCAGGGCGCCGGCCGCGCGCATCAGCGGCCGTCCGGCCCGCAGGGTCCCGCCGAGGGTCAACACCTCCGCGGTACGCGGGTCGTCCGGCAGCCGCGCGATCACCGGCAGCCGCAGCGCCTTGCTGATCTCGCCCCGACCGTGGCCGTCGCCGACCAGCAGCAGCCGCAGCGTGCCCGGCGGCACCCGGTGCTCGGTGAAGTCCCGCTCGATCGCCCGGACCATGGCCTGGGTGGCGGAGAGGTCGGGCAGCCGCGCCCGGGTGACCAGGAGGACCACGGCGGCGGCGCGCAGGATCGGCCACGGCGGGCCGGCGACCTGGAGCCGGCCGCAGTCGACAAGCACGTCGTACGGGGGGTCGCCGCGCTCCAGGTCGAGGAAGAAGTCGGTGAACCGCTGCCAGAGCGGGGCGACGCTGCCGGCCTGGGCCGGGTCGACGACGCCGGGCAGCAACAGCCGCTCCCGGCGCGGGGCGTCCAGGTCGACCAGTTGCGACCAGAACGCCGTCTCCAGGCTGCCGTCGCGCAACTCCCCGACGGCCAGCTCGCCGATGCCCCGGGGCCCGTCCAGCGCACCGCCGAGGTAGCCGGCGAGGATCGAGCCGCCGGCCGGGTCGCACTCGGCGAGGATCAGCCGCCGGTGCCAGGTCAGGGCGCAGGCGAGCGCGGACGCGGTGACGCCCGGCGAGCCCTTGGCCGAGACCAGCGCGATGATCGCCATGCTCAGGCCGCCCGGGTCAGCACGACCGCGATCCGGCTCTGGGCGGCGAGCGCCACCACGGCGGGCACGTCCCGGGCGGTGAGCGCGACATAGACCACCACGCTGCTGGTGCTCGGGGTGGCCGTGTCGATGACGGTCGCCTCGAACCGGGTGCTGGAGGCTGGCTGCCCGCCGGAGCTGCGGTCCGGGGTGCTGACCAGCAGCACCCGGTCGCCGGGGTGCAGCCGCTTCGCCGGCACCCGGCCCGGGGCGAGGTCGAGCGCGAGCTGCTGCTGGCCGGGACCGAGCAGCGGGTCGTCGGTGAGCTGCCCGAGGGTCAGCAGGGTGCCCGGGGTGAGGGCGACGGCCGCCCGCATGCCGACCACGTCGTCGAGCTGAGCGGCTGGCACCGGCCGCAGCCCTTGGCCGCCGGCCACCTGCACGGTGACCAGGTCGTCCGCGCCGAGCGTGCGGCCCACCTCGACGGGACGGGCGACCGCCAGGTAGCTGCCGGTGGCCCGCACGGAGGTGACCGCGAACGCCGCGCCGAGGCCGCCGAGGGCGATCAGCAGCACGGCGAGGCCGAGCAGGCCGGGCCGGACCCGCCGCTGCCGGACGACCCGAGGTGGT
This sequence comes from Micromonospora haikouensis, assembly GCF_900091595.1. GTDB lineage: Bacteria > Actinomycetota > Actinomycetes > Mycobacteriales > Micromonosporaceae > Micromonospora > Micromonospora haikouensis. The sequence goes on along the minus strand of NZ_FMCW01000019.1, from coordinate 20,938 downwards.
GCGACGGGAGCGTCCACCGGCTGCCCGGTCCCGTTGCGCGTAGCGAGACTCACCGCGTCACCACCTGAAGTTCGTCGATCTGGACCTGGATGATGCCGCTGGTCCGGGTCTGCGGGATGTCACCGCTCTGGTTGCCACCGGTCCAGTGGACGTTCCAGTGGGTCGTGGCGAAGATCTCGTACGTGTCGGCCTTCGCGTAGCCGCCGTCGTAGCCGCAGTCCGGCGAGGGGCCGCCGGCCTTCGGGCCCTTCGGGTCGTACGGGGTGCCGGGGCCGCGGCAGGTGACCTTGTCTCCGTTGCCCATGTCCCACACGATCTTGTCGACCTTCGCCGCGATGCTCACCGTCAGGCCCCGGTCGGAGGCCGAGGCCTCCAGCGTGCCGAAGTAGGCCTTGCCGGGGCTCGCCCACATCCACACAGGCAGGCCGACCAGCCCGGGGCCGATGCTCTTGCGGGGCGCAACGGTCGCCCGGGGCGGCAGCAGCGAGATCGAGGCGAGCGCCCGGCGGGCCAGCTCCTCCGGATCGGGCGGGGTGCCGTAGCCGGGCGGCGGCGCGTCCAGCAGAACCTCGTGCTGGGTGCCGAGGTCACCGCCGTTGCAGGTGGCCGTGTACCACTGCTTGCCCTCGGGCGTGCCCTCCGGCTGCGGCTGCGACAGCTTGTAGTAGCAGCCGTCGCCGTTGTTGAACCAGCCGAGGACGTCGTCGTAGCAGGCGATGACCCTGCCGTTCCACTGGCACGTGCCGCTGCCGCCGCTCGATCCGTCGCCGTCGCCGGGGTTCCCGCCGCCGGGGTTGCCCGGGTCGTCGTCCCAGACGTCGCAGTCGTTCTGGCCGATGGGGCACTCGATGCCGCCCTCGCGGGCCGCCGCGACGGTGGCGGTCGGCGGGGCAGCCACGACGGCGAGCGCGAGGACCACGCCGATCGCGGCCAGCAGCCGTGCGGGGTGGGTCGTGGCCAGCAGCCGCCCGGGGCGGGGCGCGGAGGGCAGCCCGGGGCGGGCGGCGGGCGGTCGTGTCGGGCGGGCGGCGGAACCAGCCACGCGGCGGGCCCACCGGGTCAGCACGGCTGGTCCTCGTGGCCGGCGCCGTAGTTGATCAGCCAACGGCCGTGGTACCGGGTGGCCGTGGCGGTGGCCAGGTGCCGACCGCCGCCCGAGCCGGGCACCACCCGTTTGGTCTTGGCGTCGACCAGCCGGTAGCCGGTGGTGTCCAGGCAGTCCTGGATCTCCACGGTGGCGGGGACGGAGTCCAGGCTCACCGAGGTGACGGTGGGGTCGGAAACGAAAGTTCCGGTACGCACGGCACCGTGCTCCTTAGCTTCGCGAATTGCCAGTCGGACCCTGGTCAACAACGGGTCGGCCAGGAATTTGGCCAGTTCAGGGTGGCGCGGATCGCTGCGCCGGCTCGCCGCCCGCGAGGCCGCGAGATATCCGGAATAGGCGGCGAGCGCCGCCTCCCGGGCCGCCCGCTCCTCGGCGGCGGTCGGGGCGGCTGGAGTGCTGGCCTGGGCCGCCGCACGGGGTTGCGCGGTGGTGCCCGGTTCCGTGCCGCAGGCGGCCACCGGTGCGGCGGTCAGGGCCGTGACCAGTAAGATCATCCATCGGCCGGGGCGCCGTGTTCGCAACGCCGTGCCTCCTCGCTGGCGACCCGGGGCGGGCGGTGCACCGACCGTCTCCGGGCGTGCGGCAGTGCGCCCCGGATCGACTCATCCGGGCCCTTCTGTCCACCGCCGCATTTACCTGTGCTGATCTTCCAAGAGCCGTGCACCGATGTCTTCTGTGGCCTCCGACGCCTCATGCCGGGGTTGCGTCGTACTCAAGGGGCGAGCATAAGCTGACGCTAGGCGATGCAACAGAGGCAATCTGTTCGAATACTCTGAGTGACGGGTGGCGGTGATCGCGGATGGCGGGAGTCGATGTCCTGTGTCGCGCCCCGTTGTTGTATGGTGACCGCCGTCACAGTGTCGAGGTGTCGACGGCGGTTGGTCCAATCGGCGCGAATGGCGGCCCGCTCCAGGTGGGTAGGCCCGAATTGCCCCCCGGTCGACGGAGGAGCACCGCCAGGCGGGCGTCCCATCTGGACGGCGACCCGGTGGGACGGGCGGCCGTCGGATTCCGCGCCATCCGCTACACGTCGGCAAGCCGAGAACTACTCACCGTGTCGCCCCGTCCCGGGGTGTCCCGGTCGTGGAGCCGGGCGTGACCGGGGAACGGCTGCGGCGACCGCCCGTCCCGGCCCCCGCGCCGGGCCGGTTTTCCCGCGTACGCCTGACGGCCCTGCTGGCCGGCACGCCGCTGCTCCGCCTCGCGGTCGCCCGGTACGCCGTACCGCCGGGGGAGCCGGACCGGGTCGCCTGCCCGCGCTGCGGCACGCCGCTCGGCCTCGACCGGCCCTGGCCCGCGCTCGGCCCGGCGGCCCGGTGCGGCGGCTGCCGGGCCCGGGTCGGCGCACCGGCCGGCGCGGTCGAGCTGGCCGCCCTCGCGGCGCTGGCGGTGCTCGTGGCGGTGCCCGGCGCGCCGGCCGAACGGGCGGCCCTCGCCTGGTGGCTCTGCTTCGCGGTGCCCCTGGTGCTGATCGACGCGGCCGTGCACCGGCTGCCCGACCGGCTCACCTGGCCGGCCGCCGCCGGAGTCCTGACCCTCTACGGCGTGGCCGCCGCGACCTCGGCGGGGAGCGCCCCCTGGCTGCGCGCCGCGCTCGCCGGGGCCGGGCTGGCGCTGGCCTTCGCCGCCACCACCCTGCTGCTGGGGCGGCGTGGCTTCGGCCTCGGCGACGCCAAGCTGGCGCTCGGGGTGGGCGCGCTGCTCGGCTGGCACGGCTGGCCCGTGCTCGTCCTCGGCCTGCTGGTGACGTTCACGCTGTCCGCGCTGACCAGCCTGGCGCTGCTGCTGGCCCGCCGGGTCCGCTGGTCCAGCCACCTGCCGTTCGGCCCGTTCCTCGTCCTCGGCACGGTCGCCGCCCTGCTGCTGGCTCGCTGACCGACCCGCCTCCCGCTACGCGCCCGCGCTACGCGCGGGCCCTCCCTTCACCGGGCGGGACAGCCGGCGCAGCAGTTCGGCCGCCGGCCGCGCCAGCAGCGGGGCGCCGACGCCGGTGACCAGCGCGCCGAGCAGCAGGCCGGCGAGCACGTCGTGCGGGTAGTGCACCCCGACGAAGACGCGGGAGAACGCGGCGAGCACGGCCAGCGGAACCGCGTACCAGGCGAGCCGGGGGGAGAGCAGGACGATCGCCGTCGCCAGCGCCCCGGCGATCGTGGAGTGGTTGCTCGGGAAGGACCAGTCCCCCACGGGCGGGCACCGCTCGGCGATGATCAACAGGTCGGTCGGTACGCGGCAGGGGCGGTCCTGGTCCACGACGGTCTTGAGCAGCTCGCTGCCGCCGTACGCGAGGACCACGGTGGCCGGCGCGGCCACGGCGAGGGCCAGGTTGCGCGGCCCGGCACCCAGCTTGGGCAGGGCGGCGGCCACGAGGAGCAGGCCGAGCAGGACGATCGACCACTCGGTGAAGTGCGCGGCGAACCACTGGACCGGCTCGGGCGTGCCGTCGGCGAAGCTGACGACGCCGTGGTACAGACCATCGCTGAAGGGCGGAATCGATGACAAACCAGCGTTGATCATGATTCACCCTACCAAAAGTTCACCTGCTGTTCACCCGACCCCGGGTCGGTGAACCGACCGGGCCACGGGGCGAGGCGGCTCACGCCGGGGGTGCGGCCGGGCCGGGGACGGGGTGCTGCACCACGCCGGACATCCGCTCGACGACGTCCTGGAGCGCCTCGAAGGCGTACGCCCAGTTGTGGCACTTGAAACTGCGCAGCCCATCGATCGGGGTCCGGCAGTCGACGCAGTGCACGCCGGGGATCGCGTCCGGGACCTCGGTGTTGACGTACCGACGGTCGCCGAGGATCACCCGGGCGATCATCGCGGGGTCGTGCACCCCGTGCAGGGCCGACGAGACGATGTCCAGCCAGGTCATCCGCCGACCGCACTTCGGGCAGTCCGGCTCGTCGCCGCTGACCCACAGCGGCGCGCCGATGCTGCGCGCCGGCATGCCGAGCAGCTTCTCGATCCGGCGTACGTCGTGCTCGGGGGTGACCCAGCGGTGTCGGCCGGGCAGCGAGGCCGGTGAGTCGTACACGGCGCGGAACAGGACCGGATCGACCTCGACGGTCTCCCGCTGGCGGGTCATGGCGACCTCCTCGACCTCGCGGCGCCGGCCTGGCCGGCACCCGCAGCCCACCGTCGCCCGGGTGGTCGACGGACACAACCGGATCAACGACACGACGGGCCTGCGGGCAGCCACGCGGGGTGCTAGACATTCAGGGCGCGTTCGCGGCGGGCTGCCGCGCGGCGGGCGCGGACCCCCGTGGAGGACACCGTGACCAGCGAGCCGGCACCGACCGCACCGACCTCCGGGCCGACGACCCCGCAGCCCGCGACCTCGTCCGCCGGGGGCGTCGAGAGCAGGCCGAACGTCGCCCGGATGTACGACTACTACCTCGGCGGCTGCCACAACTTCGCCGTCGACCGGGCCGCCGCCCGTCAGGTCCTGGAAATCTTCCCCGACACCGGTGTCGCCGCCCAGACCAACCGCGCGTTCCTGCGCCGCGCCGTGCGGTACGCCGCCGAGCGGGGGGTACGGCAGTTCCTCGACATCGGCGCGGGGCTGCCCACCCAGGGCAACGTGCACGAGGTGGTGCAGGCGGTGGCCCCCGACTCCAAGGTCGTCTACGTCGACTACGACGAGGTCGCCGTCGCGTACGCCCGGCGGTTGCTCGGCGACGCGGCCCGCACGGTCGTCGTCGAGGGTGACCTGCGTCGGCCCGACGAGTTGCTCGCCCACCCCGACGTGACGGCGTCGATCGACCTCACCCGGCCGGTGGCCGTGCTCCTGGTGGCGGTGCTGCACTTCGTGCCCGACGCGGAGGATCCCTACGCGGCCGTCGCCCGGCTGCGCGACGCCACCGCCCCCGGCAGCCAGCTGCTGCTGTCCCACCTGACCCTCGACGGCGCCCCGCCGCTGCCCGCCCAGCAGGGTCGCGCCGTCTACCAGCAGAGCAGCGCCCCGCTGGTGCCCCGCACCCGCGCCGACATCCTGCGCTTCTTCGACGGGTACGAGCTGGTGGAGCCGGGCCTGTCCTGGCTTGCCGACTGGCGTCCGGACGGCGGGCCGCGAGCGGGGGTGTCGCACGGCTTCGGCGGGGTGGGCGTCCGCCGCTGAGCCGCCCGGCCGGGCCGGAGGGCTGCCGTCGGGTGGGGCCCGGCTCGTCGTCGGGCCCCACCCGAGCCCCTACAGGTTCCTGGGGCAGGTGGTGCGGTTGATGGTCGAGTAGGCGGTGCGGATGCCGTACTCGAAGTCGTCGAGGCAGTTTCCGTAGACGAGCATTCCGACTTCCACGGTCCTGCTGGCGTCGGAGTAGTAGACGATGGTGATGCTCTCGTTGTCCTTCGGGTACGGGATGGCGTGGGCCGGGCTGGCCACGACCGCCGTGGTGCCGGCGACCGTCAGCAGGGTGGCCACCACGGCGTTCCGCACGAGCTTCTTCACTGAGGCACCTCTCGATCGAGCGGGCTGGATGCGCTGATGATAGTCGTCCGTCGATCAATGGCGTAGGTGCGGCGGCGGTGGCTATCGTGCGGGGATGCCGATGACGGACAAGCCGTGACCGGGCGACCCGCCGCCGCGGACCACGACGGTGCAGCGGTGGGCCGGGCCCGATGAGCGACCCAGACGACGGAGCGCGCCTGGCCGGGGACCTGTCCGACCGGCTCGCCGCCCTCACCTTCGTCGACCTCACCACCGAGCGGGTCACCGAGCTGCTCGTCGACACGATCGCCGACTGGGGTGCGGCACAGGGGTGGCGGGTCTACCGGCGGGCGGCCAGCGTCGTGCCGCTGCCGCCCCCGATGTCCGGGCAGCAGTCGGTCGTGGACGTCGCCTGCGCCCGGCCGGCCGCGCCGCCGGTGGTGATCGAGGTCGACCACACCGACCGGCGTCGTACGGTCGAGAAGCTGCTCGCCGAGGCCGCCGCCGGGCGGGTGCCGATCTGGGTGCGGTGGGGCTCCCGGGGCTTCACCGCACCGCCGGAGCCGGTGCGGATGGCCACCCTCACCGTTGCCGCACGGCGCGGGGAGGCGGGCGTACGCCTGCACTCCCGGCAGTCGGTGAGGCAGCTCCCGCCGCCGGAGCACCACGCCGAGCCGGTCACCGCCGGCCCGGCGGATCCCCTCTTCGGCCCCACGATCGCGGGCTGAGCCGGCCGCGTCCCCTGGTCAGGCCGCGCCTCGGTCGACCAGGCTGAACGTCGTGCCGACCGGGGCGTCGCCGAGGACCTCCACGTAGATCTTCTTCTGGCTGGGGCTCCACTGCACCACGCCGTACTTCTCGTTGATGATGGAGTAGGAGGTGCGCCCCTTGTCGTCCTTGCCCTCGCGGGTGATCCCGAACAGGGTGGCGTCGGTCGGGTAGCACTCGGCTCCCACCAGCGACGCGTACCCCGCGGAATCGATCTTGACGCCGAGGCACGGCTGGTGCGCGATCTCCGGGTTCAGCGATCTGATCATGTAGTCGACGCCGACGGGTTCGAGCACGAAGACGGCGTCCTTGCCGGTGCCGTCGCCGACGTGGACCTTGCCGTCGTACGGTAGCGAGAGGTCACGGTCGATCTCCACGACGTGCAGCAGGACGCGCCGCTGGCCGGCCAGCATGGCCCGGGTGCGGTCGGCCCCGGCGGACGACGGCGACCCGGTCGGCGTACCCGATGCGGGTGTCGGCGTGGTGGAGGCCGGCCCGGTCGTCGCCGGCCCGCCGACCGTGGTCGACCCGGTGGGGTCCGGGTCGGCCGGGCCCAGCAGCCGCGGGCCGAACAGGGCGGCGGGCACCAGCACCGCGATCGCCGCGGCGGTCACGCCCAGCCCGGTGAGCCAACCACGCCGTTTCGAGCCCGTGCGCCCGGCCGTGCCCGACCCCGACGGCAACGCCCCCTGATCCGCTGCGGTCAGCAGCGCGTCGAGCAGTTCCCGGGCGGTGGGCCGGGCGGCGGGGTCCTTCGCCAGCGCCCGGGAGACCAGCTCCCGCAGCGGCCCGCCGAGGCCCGCCAGGTCCGGGGGCTGGGTGAGGATCCGCATCGCGATGGAGGTGGCGGAGTCACCGCCGAACGGGTTGCGACCGGTCGCGGCATGGGCGACCAGGGCGCCCCAGGCGAAGATGTCGGCGGCCGGGCCGGCCGGCTGGCCGGACGAGGTGTCCAGCCGCTCCGGAGCCATGTACGACACCGTCCCGACCAGCTGGTTGGTCCGGGTGTGCTGGCTGGTCGCCTCGAACGCGCGGGCGATGCCGAAGTCGATGACCCGGATCCCGCCCGGCGCGACCAGGACGTTCGCCGGCTTCAGGTCCCGGTGGATCACCCCGGCGCCGTGGATCGCGGTGAGCGCGGTGGCCACCCCGACCGCGATGCTGTGCAGTTGCGCCGCGCCCAGCGGCCCGTGTTCCCGGAGCAGCTGGGCCAGGCTGGGACCCTCGACGTACTCCACCACCAGGTACGGCGGGTCGTGGTCCGGGTCGGCGTCCAGGACCTCGGCCGTGCAGAACGGCGGGACCTGGCGGGCCCGGTTCACCTCGCTGCGGAACCGGGCCCGGAACACGTCGTCGTGCGCGAGCTCAGGACGGACGACCTTGACCGCCACCCGCCGCCCCTGCGGCGACCGGGCGAGGAAGACGCTGCCCATGCCACCGTCGCCGAGCCGGCCGAGGAGCTCGTACCCACCGAGTCGGGCCGGGTCGCCGGGACGCAGCCCGTCGTTCACGCCGGATGTCCGCAGGCCGCGACCACTGCGCGAACCATGTTGCCAACCAACCGTTCTCCTCAGGCCGCTCGAACGCCGCCCGCAGCCTATCGTTCGCCCACGCAGCGGCGTCGATGCAGTCCGCGCCCGGGCGGGCCGCGACGCCGCCCCGCGGACGCGCCCCGGCCCGGATCGGACGGTGGGTCGACCGGAACACCTTTCTCGACCCACCGTCCGCCACCCGTATCCGGTGCCGGGGCAGCGCCCTAGCCGACCCTGACCAGGTCGAACCGGTCGAAGACCATGCTGTAGCCGGTGGAACCCGCGTTCTTCCCGACCACCACGGCCCGCAGGGTGTGGTTGCCGGCGGACAGCGACAGCGTGCCGAAGTCGGTCGGGTAGTAGGCCGCGCCCCCGTACTGGTCCTGCGGCGGGCCGACCATGGCGCCGTCGACGTAGAGGGCCAGGAACGCCCGGTTGCCGTTGCGCTTGCCGATCGCGCGCAGGTCGTAGACGCCGGAGGCGGCCACCGGGAGCGTGAACTGGAGGTACTGCCCCTTCGCGGTCCCGTCCAGGGCGGTGGCCGCACCGCCGCTGGCCCCGGCCTCGGTGAAGACCCGGCCGGTCAGGCCGGGCGAGGCCGTGGTGGACAGGGACTCCGCCTCGACCCTGGTGACCGGTGCGCTCGCCGTGGCCGGGGTGACCAGCACCTTGTACACGGCGTTGCCGGGCAGCGTGCCGAGCGCGACGGTGGCGCCGCCCGAGGACAGCGTCACGTCCGAGTCGAGCACGACCTGCGGCGCGGACAGGGTCGACGCGTTGCTGATCCGTTCCGCCCGGACGTGGACGGCGTTGGACAGCGACAGCGCCGACGCGTTGTTCAGCCGCAGCGACACCCCCTGGTCGCTGGCGGTCTGGTTGCCGATGAGCAGGACGCCACGGCGCTGGCCGGTGTCCAGCGAACCGAGCGCGTCGACCGTGGTCGCGGACGACGAGGTGACGTTCACCATCCGGCCGGTCATCGTCTTGTAGGTGTTGTAGTTCCACCAGACGCCCTTGGGCAGGGTGCCGGTCGCCTTGTCGGCGGAGTTGCCCAGCGTGGCGATGAAGTTGTTGTCGCTGCCGATGTAGTCCCAGTCCGAGGTCAACGCGTCCTCCAGACCGTTGGGGACGCTGCGCTCGAACTGCGCCAGCCAGCGGACGTTCGGCCCCGCCGCCCAGGCGTCCGCGTTGCCGTAGCTGCTGCCCTGGTACTCGGTGATCGCGATCGGCATCGGGGTGATGCCGTTGGCCTGCATCCAGCTCCTGATCTGGGCCGTGTGGCCGGGCACGTCCGTCGTGGTCGGGTTCAGTTCGTGCCAGGACAGGACGTCGGGCAGGCAGCGGTTGTCGCGGCAGTAGATGAGGAACTGCTGCAGCTTGGTGAAGTTGTAGGCGCTCAGCTCCGGAGCCTCGACCCGGTACGACGAGTTGCGGGCCTTCACCGCGTCGTAGGCCACCTTGTGCGCCTGGAAGTACGTGGTGGTGTAGAGGTTCCCCCACTGCGCTTCCGGCTCGTTCCAGGGGATCCAGGCGTTGACCCGGTAGCCCTTCTGCTCCGCCTCCGACACGACGCCGTTGACGATGGTCGTCCACGTGCTGAAGTTGCCGTTGTCCCCCGGGCGGTAGTTGCGGTACGGGCTGTTCGGGTTCGCCGTGTAGTAGTAGAGGCCGACCCGCAGGTTCGCGCCGGTCGCCGAGACCCGCTGGTACGTGGCGGGGTCGTAGAGGCTCGGCAGGTTGGGGTGGTAGTCGGCGCCGCGCTGCGACCTGACCTTCACCCCGTCCACGAGATACTGCGCGGGCGAGGCCGCCGAGATGCCGTGCAGGAAGCCGCTGGCGACCTGGGTGGCCGCGCCCCGGTCGGCGCCGTAGTCGACCGTGATCGTGCTGGTGGCCGCCGCCTGCGCCGCGGGGGCCTCGACCGCGACGATGCCGGCGGCCACGAGGATGCCGGCGGCGACGGCGGTGAACGTTCGTCCTGTTCTGACGGATGTCATCGATCTCCTCCTGGGAAGATCCGGGGACGGGAGCCGCGCGCGCCGGACGTCCGGCGCGCGGGCGGGACGCGCACCGTGCGGCGGTGCACGGCGCGGGTGGTGCGTGGTGCGGTGGTGCGTGGTGCGGGCGGTGGCCCGCACCGGTGGTGGTGGTGCTGGTGGGCCGGCTGGCCGGCGACCGCGTTCAGGTCGCCCGGTAGGGGCTGAGCCGGCCGCACATGCCGAACGGCCGCTGGTCGGGCTCGGGTGCCGTCCGCACGCGGACGTTCGCCTCGGCCAGGTGCGCGCCCGAGCCGTCGGCCAGGGAGCGCAGGCGACGCCGGACCTCCCGCAGGGAGGCGGCGGGACCGGCGTCGAGGATGCGGTGCCAGGCCGCGGTCCGGGGCGCGGTCAGGGACACCGCCGCCCGGTACAACTCCCGCAGCGACGAGGTGTCACCGGCGGCCAGGTCGCGCCTGATCGCGAGGTAGCCCCGCACCGCGAGGTCGCGCCGGTGGCGGGCGCGGCGCTCGGCCGCCGGGGAGTCGGCGGGCTCCGGCCCGAGGCTGGCGGCCTCGGCGTACGCCGCCGGGTCCGCGAGGATCTCCGGCGGGAAGGTGAGTACGGCGTCCCCGGCCTCCGGCAGCCCGGAGTTCTCCATGATGACGACCACCCTGAGGCCGCCGAGGTTGACCGCCCGGTGCACGGTCCCGGGCGTGAACCAGGCGACGGTGCCGGGCAGCAGCGGGGTCGTGGCGGGACCGGCGGGGGTCAGGGTGTGCAGCTCGCCACGCCCGCCGACGACGACGTACGCCTCGGTGCACGCCGTGTGCAGGTGCGGCGAGCCGCCGTGGCAGCCGTCCGACGCCGCCCAGGGGTAGACCTCCAGCCCGGAGACGCCGACGCCGTTGGGCAGGTTCACCACGGGTGCTCCTTCAGGTACTCCTCGACGCGGTCGGCGTCCCACGCGCCGTCGGCGACGACGAGGCGGTAACGCCGCCGCAGGGTCGCCCCGGCGGCCAGCGCCACCTCCTCGGCGAACGCCAGCGACGGGTTGACCGCCGGGAAGGGCTCGTTGCGGACGAACCAGACGGGCGGGCTGTCGTCGGCGGCGGGGTCGGGCACCACGACCACGGTCGAGGCCGCGTCGACGACGTCGTGCGGACCCGTGTACGCGAGCCAGGCCGCGCGGCGGCCCATCACGCCGGGCCCTTCCAGGCCGCCGGCGGCGAGGATGGTGCCGCCGGTCAGATCGCGGGGCCCACGCCAGAAGAAGCCGCTGTAGCCGGCCGCCTCCCGGCCGAAGACGGTGGGACTGCCGATCTCCAGCCGCCCCCCGCTGACGTTGGTGAGCGCGGTGGCGACGGTGAGCTCCCACGTGCCGGCCGGGCCGTCGACGTCGTGCACCGCGATGTCGCGCTGCTCGGAGATCCAGTGCCGGCCCCCGGCGCTGCGCCAGCACACCCGCTCGGTCAGGTCGATCCGGTCGTCGCCGACGTCGAACCGGGAGAACGCGTCGTGCCGCAGCGACCCGACGTTGTCCAGCCGCTGGTAGCCCTCGCCGCGCACGTAGCTGTAGCCGCCCCAGAAGTTGTCCCCGGACAGGTGGGAGATCGTCATCGCGACGCCCTTGTGCCAGCGGTGGTCGTGCGGGCGGTGCGCCGAGACGAGGTTGCCGGCGGTGGTGCGTACCGGGTGGAAGAAGGGTGCCGGGCACTCCCACGGGTCCGGCTCCGCGCCGTACACGTAGGACACCAGGTCCCGGTCCCGGTCCCGCACGCCGACCGTGACGGCCGTGCCGATGTCGTGCCGGACCCGCAGGCGGGCCGGGCTGCCGGGGGTCATGCGGTGCTCCGCGCGGGCGCCCAGCCGGCCGTGTCGCCGTGCAGGGCGTGATAGAACGGGTTCTGCGGGACGAGTTCGGCCCGCCGCACCGACCGGCCGGTCAGAGCCGACTGATACAGCGCGGTGACGAGCTCGAGGGTGCGACGCGCGCTCGCCCCGCTGGCCGGCGGGCGCACGCCGGCCAGCATCGCGGCCAGCAGCAGCGAGAACTGGGCGGTGTGCGAACTGGGCAGGTCGGGCTCCGGCAGCCGCCACCGCCGCTGGCGGTCGTCGGCCACGCCCGGGGCGGCGGTGTACGTCCAGTGGCTGTTGCGGTAGCCGTACAGGTGGGTGAGTTCGACGGTCGCGTCGGACAGGTCGATCCGCAGGTAGCTCTCCTCGCGGGGCGACAGGATGCTGTTGGTGATGCTGGCCAGCGCGCCGTTGGTGAAGCGGACGAGGGCGAGCGAGACGTCCTCGGTCTCGACGTCGCGGTCGAGCCGCCCGGCGATCGCGGTCACCTCCTCCCAGGGCCCGAGCAGGGTCAGCAGCAGGTCCATCTGGTGGATTCCGTGTCCCATGGTCGGGCCGCCGCCCTCGGACGCCCAGCTGCCGCGCCAGGGGACGGCGAAGTAGGCGGGCGGGCGGTACCAGGCGGTCGTGCACTGCGCCAGCAGCGGACGGCCCAGCTCACCGGCGGCGAGCAGCGCGGCGGTGTGCCGCGCGGCGGAGCCGAACCGGTGCTGGAACACCACCGACGCGTACGCCCCGCTGGCCTGTTCGGCGGCGGTGATCCGGTCGAACTCGGCCAGCGTGCGGCACGGGGGCTTCTCCACCCAGGCCCAGCTCCCGGCCGACAGCACCGCTTCGATCTGCCCGACGTGTTCGGCCGGCGGCGTGCACACGTGCACCAGGTCCGGCTGTCGCGCGGCGAGCATCTCGTCGAGGTCGGTGTAGCCGGCGGTGATGCCGGCGAGCTCGCAGAACCGTGCGACCCGGGACGGGTCAACGTCGACGGCGGCGACGAGTTCGACCCGGTCCCCGTGTGCCTGGACGGCGGGCAGGTGGCTGCTGGTGGCGATTCCGCCGGTGCCCACGACGGCCACCCGGATGCGTTCGTCTCGACGGGTCACGCGGTTGCTCCTTCGGCGGTCGGTGCGACGGCGGTTCGGTCCTGCGGGTGGGGTGCGGCGGACGGGTTCATCGGCGGGACCGCCGGTCCCGGGCGGCCACCGCGGTCGGATCGACGAGCCGCAGGGCGGCGAGCAGCAGCACGAGGGTGGTCAGCATGTAGACCACCGCCATGGCGTTGATCTCCTGCGAGGCGAGTTCGCCGGCCTGGACCGCCGCGCCGTACAGCGCGACGACCAGCGTCTGGCTGTCCGGTCCCGAGACGAGGAACGTCAGCTCGAACTGGCCCACGACCCGCACCAGCGTCAGGACCCCGGCCGCGAGCAGGCCGGGCACCAGCAGCGGCCCGAGGACGTGGACGAAGACGCGTCGGTTCGTCGCCCCGCAGACCCGGGCCGCCTGCTCGATGCGGGGATCGATCTGCTCCACGAACGGAACGAGCACCAGCACGGCGAAGGGAATGGCGGGGACCAGGTTGACCAGCACGATCCCCGCGAGGGTGTCATTGAGTCGCAGCCGGTAGACCAGGGTCGCCAGCGGCACGGCGTACGTCATGACGGGCACCACCTGCGGCACGAGGATCAGCAGCAGGAGCAGCCTGCGGCCCGGGAAGGTCAGCCGGGCCAGCACGTAGGCGGTCGGCAGCGCCACCGCCAGCGTGACCGCGACGACGGCGACCCCGACCCCGACCGTGGTCGCCAGCAGGTGCCCGAGGTCGAAGGTGGCCCACGACTGGGCGTACCAACGGGTGGTGTACCCGCGCGGCAGCCAGCCGTCGGTGAACTGCGTGGTGAGCGAGGTGAGCAGGACGGTGGCCACGGCCAGCAGCAGGCCCCCGACGAACACCCACAGCCCGCCCCAGGTCACCGCTCCGGTGAGGGTGTGCCGGAGCGGCCGGCGGCCGGGCCCGGGGAGCGTCGGGGCGGTCTCCTCGGCGGGCGGGGCGGCGACGCCGGTCATCCCTTGCCCCCGGTGGTGGGCCCCCGGTGGAGCAGGCCGCGTCCCCAGAGCACGAGGCCGAGGACCGCCAGTTGGACGACCGCCATGACCACGGCGGCGGCGGACGCGGTCGGGTAGCGCCCGTAGCTGTACTCGGTGTAGGCGATCTTCGACAGCACGCGGGTCGGCCCGGCGTCGTTGCCCACCAGGGTGGCGGAGGGGAACACCCCGAACGCCAGCACGAACGACAGGCAGAACGTGATCGTCATCCCGGGCAGCAGCAGCGGGAACGTCACCAGCCAGAACCGCTGGGCGGGACGCGCGCCGCAGACCGCGGCGGCCTGCACCAGGCTGGGGTCGATGCCGGAGGTGTACCCGACCATCAGCAGGAACGCGAAGGGCAGCCCGGTGAACACCAGCGACAGCAGCACCCCGGTGAAGTTCCCGACCAGTTGCAGGGGCTGGTCGACGACGCCGGTGTGCAGCAACGCCCGGTTGAGCCAGCCGGACGGGCCGAGGAACTCCTTCATCGCCGAGGCGACGAAGACGGTGCCCAGCGTCATGGGCACCAGGACGACCGCCATGATGGTGCGCTTGGCCCGGACCGTTCCCCGCATCCGGTACGCGACCGGCACCGCCAGCGCGACGTTGACGATCGAGGCGGCGAGCGCCAGTTCCAGCGTGATCAGGATCGACTCGCGGCTGCCGTGGTCGTTGACCAGCCGGTTGGCGAAGAAGTCACGGTAGGCCGAGAACCAGCCGCCCGTGCCCTGCAGCGACAGCCCGACGCCGTAGCACAGCGGATAGACGAAGAACACGATCATGAACACCACGCCCGGCGCGACCAGCCACAGCGTGGGCGTGAGGCCCCGCTGGCGGGCCCGGTCCCGCCAGGTGAGCCGGTACGCCTCCGGGTGGTCGAGGTCGCTGGTGGCCCCGGCGGGCCCGGCCGCCCTCACGACGGCTCCCGACCGGCCAACAGGGCGGCCCCGCCGGCCCGCGCGCCCTCCTCGGGGGCGGCGAAGACCCGGATCCGGTCCGGCGCGACGACGGCCACCGCCCGCTCGCCGGGCCGGACCGGCTGGTCCGAGCGGCCGTGCAGGACGCGCCCACCGGGGCCGGTCCCCTCGACGGCGAAGCTCCGGCCCTGGTACTCGCACACCCGCACGTCGACGGGCACCTCGTTGCCGGCGCCCGTCGCGGGTTCCCGGGTGATCAGCAGGTCCTCGGGCCGGATCATCGCCACGACGCGACCACCGTCCGGCGGGGTGCTCCCGGTGCCGCCCACCCGGAGCACGAGGGGACCCGCGTCGAACACCCCGGCGGCCAGTTCCCCCGGCACGCTGTTGCGGTAGCCCACGAACCCGGCCACGAACGCGTTGGCCGGCCGCTCGTACACCTCGGCGGGCGTGCCGACCTGTTGGACCGTGCCGTCGCGGAGCACCACCAGCCGGTCGGCCAGCGACAGCGCCTCGGCCTGGTCGTGGGTCACGTAGATGGTGGTCAGGCCGAGCTGCTGGTGCAGCGCCCGGATCTCCGTACGCAGGTCCAGCCGCAGGCTCGCGTCGAGGTTGGACAGGGGCTCGTCCATCAGGACCAGCCGCGGTTCGACCACCACGGCGCGGGCGATCGCCACCCGCTGCTGCTGGCCACCGGAGAGCTGGCGCGGATACCGGTCGGCCTGGGCCCGCAGGCGTACGAGGTCGAGGGACCGCCGCACCCGCTCGGCCCGTTCGGGCTTCGGGCAGCCGCGCATGCGCAGGCCGAAGGCGACGTTGTCGGCCACGGTCAGGTGCGGGAAGAGCGCGTAGTTCTGGAAGACCATCCCGATGCCGCGCTTCTCCGGCGGCAGCCGGTCGATGCGCCGGCCGTCCAGGCTGACGGTGCCGGTCGTCGGTTCGAGGAGCCCGGCCAGCAGGTTCAACGCCGTCGACTTCCCGCAGCCGGACGGGCCCAGCAGCGCCACGAACTCGCCGGCGGGCACGTCGAGGTCGAGGCCCTCCAGCGCGGCGAAGGAGCCGAACTCCCGGCGCAGGGCGCGGATCCGCAGCGCGCCGCCGCCGCTTCCCCGGCCGGTCACCTCTTCGCGCCGATCGACCGGTTCCAGATGTCGTACTTCACCTGCACGTGGTCGCCGACCACGGGGTTCTGCACCTGCGCGGTCGCCAGGAGCCGCTCGTTGAAGTCCGGGCTGCCGAACCGCTGGTACCGCGCCCGCGCGTCGGCGGAGGCCATCGACAGCTCCACGCCCTGCACCGGGAAGGCGGCGCGGAACGGGATCGTCAGCGCCTGCTGACGGGGTTGCAACAGATACTTGATCAGGGCCAGGCAGACGGCCAGCCTGTCCGGAGCGACGCCCCTCGGTACGGCGGCCCACTGGGCGACCTCGATCGTGACCGGATCGTCGAACGCCTGCAGCGCGAACTGGTCGCCGAGCACGCCCTTCGCCCTCATCTGGACGTCGAAGCCGGTCTCGGTCAGCACGATGTCGAGCGAGCCCCGGGCGAGCGCGTCGAAGGTGTCGACGGTCTTGGTGGCGTACGGCGCCGTGTACCTGTTCAGCTCCGCCAGGTACGCCCAGGTCCTCGTCCACGTCGCCGGGTCGGCCGGGTTGGTGTCGCCGAGCATGTGGGGCAGCGCGTCGGTGAACTGGTTCGCCGGCCCGCTGCCGGTGGGCACGGCGGCGTACCCGAACCGTCCCGGGTGGGCCTTCGCCCAGGCCAGCAGCTCCTGCGGGGTCTTCGGCGGGTGCGCGACCGTCCGGGTGTCGTACGCGAGCACCGGGCCGTCCGGCTGGCCCGAGATGATCATGCCGGTGCCGTCGAGGGCGGTCTGCAACTGCCGTGCCGCCTGGGTCATCACGGCGGCGGGGTCGGGCAGGGCGGTGGCGTAGCCCGGCAGCAGCGGCACGACGGTCTGCTGCTTGGTGAGCAGGGACAGCCCCTCGGTGCCGGTGAGCACCAGGTCGTCCGTGACGTTGCCCGACTGCTGCTGGGCGTAGAGCTTCCCGACGACGTCGGTCGGTGTGCCGCTTTCGTACCGCACCGAGGACACGAGCTGCGGGTGTTCCCTGGCGAAGTTCTCGATGATCGGCTTGGTCAGGGCGAGGACGCCGGACACGTCCAGGATGCGTAACGCGACCGGCCTGGTCGGTAGGTCCGGCACCGTCGTCGGCGGTGCCGCGACCGGGGTACGGTCCGGGGCGGCGCACCCGGCGGCGACCGCGACGAGCAGGGCGAGGGCTGTCGCGAGCGCGGTCGGACGGGATCTCGTCATCGACGATCCTCCTGGTCAGGATGGTGCGGAGGCCGACACCGGCGGCGGTCACCGATCGGGCGTCAGCGCACGACGAGCCGGCGGACGCCCGGCCCGCTGGTGCGGGCCGGTCCCGTTGGTCATCGCTTGCGACGTGAACTGCGCGGACCTGGCCGGGGCCCCGCCTGTGGCGGCACGGACGGTGCCCGGGCCAGGGCATGGCACGAGGGCGGCGGGAACTCGCCCGGCGGGGACCGGGCGGGACCCGGCCGGGGCGCGCCCGAACACCGAGCGAAGTACCCTGCGAACGGACGGCAACCGTCGCCGCCGGTCAGCTGGTTCGGATCCGCCGCGGACCCGCACTGCAATTAGACGCACATCGATGCTTTTCGCCTACGATAGTGATCGATCACTTTTCTGTCAACGCTCATCGATCAATGCTGCCGACCAGGGGGGATGAGACATGGCAACCGGGTATCCAGAGCCGGCCGGCCGCACCGGGAAGGCTGCCACGATCCACGAGGTGGCCCGTGCCGCCGGCGTCTCCCACCAGACGGTGTCGCGGTTCCTCAGAGGCCAGGGAGGGCTCAAGCCCCAGACGTTGCAGAAGGTCACCCAGGCCATCGAGAAGCTCAACTACCGGCCGAACCTCGCCGCGAGGTCCATGCGGACCCGGCGGTCCGGCCGCGTCGCCGTCGTGCTGCCCGGCCCCACCGACTTCGTGCCCACGCGGCTGCTGAACGGTGCCGCCGACGCGGCCCACGAGTCCGGCTACCTGCTGGACGTCGTGGGGCTCGAAGGCGACGCTTCCGCCAGGGCCGACCGGATGCACACACTGCTGCATCCCGACAACATCGACGGCATCCTGGCCTTCGCCCCGCTCGCCACCCGCATGGCGGGCCTCGACCTCACGTCCTTTCCCGTGCCGGTGCTGGTCGAGGGCGAGTACGACGACAACATGCGGGCCCAGGGCCTGCTCGCGGACGCCGCGCCGATGGCCGAGATCGTGCGCCGACTCGCCGCCGACGGCCACCGCCGCTTCGTGCACGTGGCCGGCTCCGACCTGTGGGCCTCCGCGCGCAACCGCCGCAAGGTCTACGAGGCGACCGTCGCGGAACTCGGCCTCACCTCCTGCGCGGTCGTCGATGGCGACTGGACCGTACGGTCCGGCTGGGAGGCGGCCACCACGGTGATAGCCCGGTGCGGAGCCACCGCCGTGCTGGCCGCCAACGACCGGGTCGCGTTCGGGGTCATCCAGGGGCTACAGAGCCTGCACATCGACGTGCCCGGCCAGATCAGCGTCGTCGGCTGGGACGACGAGGAGATCGGCCGGTACATGCGGCCCGCGCTGTCGACCGTCAGGGTCGACCGGGAACGGCAGGGCCGGGAGGTGATGCTGCGGCTCCTCGCCCTCCTGAGAGGCGAGGAGCCGGAAAGCCTGGCACACCCGCCCGGCCTCAACCACGTCGTGCTGCGCCAATCGACAGGCCCGGCGCCGGGGGCGTGAGCCGACCACTCGCGCGCCAGGCGACCGACGGGGTGGCGGCGTCCCCGCCCGCCCGGCCGTGCTCAGGTCCGGCCGTGCTCACGGCCGGCGGCTGCGATTGGCCTGCTCGAAGATGTCGAGCAGCTCCATTATCGCCCTGCGCTGCTGGTCGGTGTAGGCCGGATCCCGCAGGATCGCCTCACGGGCGCTCACCCGGGGCGCGCCCTCCCCGTCGATGGAGGCGGCCGGCGGGGCGGGCGCGCGACCGGCGAGCCGGTGCGCCTCGGTCAGGTCGATGTCGAGGGCGTCCGCGAGGGCATTGACGACGCGGGCGGTGGGTGGCCGCTTCCCACCCCGGAGGCGGTCGACCGTCGTGCGGGCGACGCCGGTCCGGGCGCGTAGCTCCTCGTCCGTCCAGCCGCGTGTGCCCTGCTCGTGGCGCACGCGCCACCAGAGGTCGTACGCCACGCCCCTTTCGGGCCCCCGAGTCACGTGCATGTTGTAGCACGACTGCATGATCCGGACATAGTCCCAGCCGCGATGGTGCCAGGCCACGGGGCCTTACTGCGTGTTCGTCCCGCATCGCTTTGCGTCGGCTTCGTGCGTCGACTAGCATCTTGTAACGCACGGATACGCTGCGATTCGATGCAAGGTGGGCTTCGATGACGGAGCTGGATACAGACCGCTTCCTGACCGTCCAGGAGGTCGCGGACGTCCTCCGGGTCTCCCGATGGAGCGTCGGGCGTTACATCGGGGCCGGCGCACTGGAGGCGATCAAGGGCGACGGGCCGAACGGCAGCATCCGCATCCCGCTCCGAAGTCTGCATGCCTACATCGAGGCCCACACTGTCGCCGGCTCTGAAAGGGGGCGAGGCGATCCACCCCGTGCCGGTGGCGCCGGTCCGGTGCTAGGTCCGGGTGCACATCGCGCGCGACCGCCGTCCTGACCCATGACACAGTGCCGCCTCCGACAGGTGTGGCC
This sequence comes from Micromonospora haikouensis, assembly GCF_900091595.1. Lineage (GTDB taxonomy): Bacteria > Actinomycetota > Actinomycetes > Mycobacteriales > Micromonosporaceae > Micromonospora > Micromonospora haikouensis. The sequence continues at coordinate 1,517 of NZ_FMCW01000019.1, read as the reverse complement.
CGGAGGTGACTGCGCGCTATGCCCGATCGACGGGCGGCCATCTGGTTCACAGTCAGATGTTTTCGCACGTCAGTGCATATTTGTGAGAGTGCCGCGTCGTTATTGAAGCGTCCTCGTTGGATGCTGAGAATGGTGCGGGGCCGGCATGCGCCGGCCCCGCACCGGGAGCGGCTACCTCTGATCGTTGAACTTTGCGAGTGCGGCGATCAGGCGTAGCAGATGGGCGGTGGCCCTGGCTGCGTCAGCAGGGCCACCGTTTCCCCGGGCCTCCAGCACTACTGCTGCAAGCTCGAACGCGGTGGCCAGCGCCTCCACTGCTCGGACCGTGCCGTCTCGGGGTGCTGGCTGCCTCCCGGGACGGGCGGGGCTTGTTTCGTTGGGGCCTTCAGGCCTTTCAGTTTCTTCGGACACCGGTGACCCGAAGAAGGTCTACGTACTCCCCTCCGCGTTCGACTCAACGCTCAGCAGGGGCGGGAGTGACGGACGTTGCGACGGAAACGCGGGCACCGCCCCAGGGGTCGCCGGTCGCCGTGACTATTCCCTCACCGTCTTGCCACACGGTTTGTACGTTGACATTCGGGTCGAATCCTGCTTCCCGACCTTACAAAAGGTCTCATATTCCTTGTAACGGACACGTTTGACGAAATGCAGCGACGCGCTTGTCGCTAGTTGCAATTTGCACCATGCAACGCCGTGTGACATTGCCCACGATCGAAGGTTCGTGCCGTGGCGGTGACCTGTCATCATGCGCCGCCAGGCAATCGACGTCCGCGACGCCGCCTTGTCCACATTCGACTGCACTACCCAGGGCGCTGCGCCAGACCCGGCGAGTGCCGGCGGGTGTTACGGCAGAGGGTGAGGACCGGGTGAGAGCGGGCCGACGGCCGGCTCGCCGCACTCTCCCGCCGCACCAGTGGTCTCCTCGACTGAGGGCCCGGACCGGCTAGGCGGCGTAGGCGACTGCTGGCAGTGCAGCCGACGTCGAAGGTGAGCCCAACGCTTGCTGACGACACCGGGGGAGACTGTCGCCCCCGGTGTCGCCTACTGCAGCCGGGCGAGGGTGGGTCGAGGTCGAAGTCCAGGATTCGCGCCGTGAATCCGTCCGTGTCGGGGACATACGAGCACCCGTGGAGCACCCGTCGGCCCCGATGGGGTTCTGGTGGCCGTGAGGACGCCCCGGTAGCCTCGGTCTTTCACGGCTGCCGTGATCTTGGGGGTTGGGAAGGGTCTGCGGAGACGGCGAAGTGCCTGCCGCGTAAGGAAAACTGACCGGTGTCGAGTCGTTCAGAGTTCCGCGCGCGGAAGGCACTTCGTAGGTGCAGAGTACCGATTGGTCCAGAGGGTTGTCCGTCGAGGTCGGCGGTCGTGGTGTGGTGTCGCACGCCGGGTTGGTGTTGCTCCGTACGCTGGCTGACCGGACCGGTCTGACCGGGGCGTTGTCGCAGGCGGTGGCGCGTCGGGGGTTCACACCGGGCAGGGACCGGGGGCGGGTGTTGACCGATCTCGCGGTGATGATC
>NZ_FMCW01000034.1:40069-66826 GCF_900091595.1 Micromonospora haikouensis | reverse complement strand
CTAGTGCCGTGACCATGAACGTTGACGGTGTTGGGGTCAGGCTGCGTGGGTGGTGGGTTGGCCCCAGCGTCGTTGGCGTTCGCTGCGGATGCGGGCGCGTTCGCGGCGTTGGGCGGCCAGGACGTCGGGGTGGCGGGCGTTGGCGTTGCGCCAACGTAGGTAGGTCTGCAGCCGACGGGTCAGGACGGTGTGGTTGGGGTGGTTCGAGCCGGCGATGACGAAGGTGCGTAGCGGCCCGAACTGGGCCTCGATCGGGTTGGCCCAGGAGGCGTAGGTCGGGGTGAAGCACAGTTCGACCTTGTTCCGGACCGCCCACCTGCGGATCTTCACGCCTTTGTGTGCGGACAGGTTGTCCAGGATGACGTAGATCGGTGCGCCGTCCGGCCGCGCGGCGCGGATCGACTTGAGCGCGGCGAGGGTGTTCGCGGCGCTCTTGCGGCGGCGCACGACGCCCCAGAGTTGGTCGTCGCCGATGCTGTAGCAGCCGTGGAACTGTCGGACGCCGTGCAGCTTGTGGTAGTTCGCGGGCAACCGGTGTGGGTGCCCGGCCGGTGCCCACCCTGTGCCGGCCTGCGGGCGGATGACCAGGGGCCCGAACTCGTCGAAAGCGAATACCCGCTGCGGGAAGTGGCTGCTCACGTACTCGATCCGGGCGAGCTTGGTGTCCCGCTGCGGGTCGGTGGACTCCTTCCACGTCTTGGTCCGCTGGAAGGTGATCCGGTGCCGGCGCAGGATCTGCCGCAGCCGTTCCCGCCCGATCCGGACCCGGCGAGTCGAGTGCACGCGCAGGTGCTCGGCGAGCTTGCGGATGCTCCACCGGGTGAAGGGCCGCTCCAGCTTCTCGGGGCGGGTGTTGGCCGTCTCGACGATGAACTGTTCTTCGTCAGGACTGATCTGGCGGGGACGGCCACCCGCCCACTGAGGGTCCAGGCTGGCCATCCCCATCTCGTTGAACCGGTGGATGACCTGGCGGATCGTGTCCTCGTCGGCCTGCACCAGGCGGGCGATCGCCGGCACCGTGTTCCCACCGGCAGACGCGAGCACGACCATCGCCCGCCTCAACCGGATCGGCGAGCCGGTACCTCTACGAGTGATCCTCAGCAGCTGCTGACCCTCATGGTCACTGAGCCGCCGAACGCGAACGGGTTCTGCCACCGCCACAGCCTGACCGCAACCACGACGCCCGGCCGGCAGGCCAGACGGCATGTCATCCAACACCGCAAACATTCGTGGTCACGGCACTAGCGTAGCGGCGGCCCTGGGGAACGGAGTCGGCGTACTCGAACTCGTATCCGGCCTGCTGTTCGACGGTGCGCAGCTCGGCGCGCAGCAGCCGGCTACCGGTGACGGCGATGACGGGAAATGGTTTGGGTGTCATGCGGAACCTCCGGGAAGGGTGACGTGCCCGCTCGGCGGGGCCGGCGGGCGATGAGGGTGGCCGTACGGGGTGGTCCCAGGGCACGGTCAGGTGGCCGGGCGGGTCTTGCGGCTGGCGTCGGGTTGGGCGCAGGAGCGGCAGATGGGGCCGAGGTCGGGGTGGTAGCCGGCATCGCATGCCTCGCAGACGATCAGCAGGCAGGAGCGGCATTCGCCGGAGGCAATGAGTGGGAGGCTGGTGCCGCAGTAGCCGCACGGGCCGGTCAGGCAGGCATCGGTGTGCCGGCCCCGCGGGTGGTGGCGGCAGGGGTGCTCACGCACGGCGGTCTCGCCGCAGGTGCTGGTGGATGGTGCCGGCGGTGAACGGTTCCCCGGTGATGTTGTTCGGCGGGTCGATGCGCCTCCATCCGCCGAACTCGCAGGCCAGCCAGGTGGTGCGGTCGTTGGCGGTGATGGCGATGACGTCTCCGGTGGACATCGAACGCAGGCGCAGCAGCCGGTAGGTGCAGGCGATGAGGAAGTCGGCCTCTCCACTCAGCGTCTCGCGGCAGGTCTGCAGCTGGTCGAGGTCGACGTTGAACAGGCCGTAGATCCAGCTGGCGGTCCGCTCCGCTTTGGCGAAGGCGGGCAGACGCCGCCAGTAGGAGATGACCTGGGTGAGGGCGTGGCCCGGCTCGTACGGGAGGAATCGGCTTTCGGTGTTGTGGTAGACGGCGATGACATGCAGGGTCATGACGGACTCCGTTCGGGGCCAGGGGTGGACGCGGGGCCGGGCTCGCTGTCCGGGGTGCGATCGGCGGGGCGCAGCGGTGGAGGTGGGCCGATCGGGCGGACGCGCAGAATCTGCTCCGGCAGCACCATCGCGGCCGGTTGGCCGGTGAGCGGATTCGTAAAGGCCCGGTAGCCGGTGGTCCAGAGCAGGTGCCAGCGTTCGGCGGGTGCCGCCGGGCGGATTCCGGTGGGATCGCCGTGGAAGGACGCGCCAGCCTCGGTCAGCTGCGCGGCCAGTGGTGTCGTGCGGTAGTGGCTCATCCGGCCGGCCAACATGGGGCAGCCGCTGGCGGAGTAGGCGGCGCAGACGGGGTGCATGCCCGGCTCGGGGCTGACGAGCAGCCGCAGGTCGCTGTCGCGCACCGCGAAGACGATCCGCCCGGGGTCGAGTTCGTCGCCGCAGGTCTGGCAGAGCCGTTCCTGCAGTGCGCAGACGTGACGATGGTGGTCGACGGTGCCGAACCGGTACCGGCCGTCGGGGGTGCGGGCGGTGATCCATGGGACGACCAGCCCTCCGACGACGGGCCGCCGGGCCAGGCGTACCGGCACCGCGGGAATCTCGGGGGCGGTCATGCGAGCACCACCGGGGCGGGTACCGGGCCGGTGAGGGCGTTGCGCATCCGTCGCAGCGCGGGAAGTTCCCAGCAGCGGATGGCCTCGGCACGGCGGCCGAGGTTCGCGGCAAGAGTGTCGGTGGGGCTGTCGTTGAGGTGGTGCGGCTGGATCCGGCGGCGGGGGCCGGAGAGTGTGGAGAGGTGGTGTGGCACGGGATTCCTCCATCTGCTGGTGGATGGAATCCGGGCACGCTTGCTGGCCGTGCCCGGATGTTGCGCGGGTGTGCGCGGTCGGCCGGGCATCGGCCGGATGGTGCGGGTCGAGACGGCTGCGTGTCCGGTGCCGGATCACGCCTGCCGGTGAAGGCTGGGGCTACGCGACGGCGACGGAGCGCAGGATCAGGTGGGCGTCCTTGAGGTGACCGGCGAGGATCTCGCCGTTTGTGCCAGCGGTGCTGAGGCTGTCGGTGAGGGCCTGCACGACGGTGTCCGGCACGGCGGCGAGTCCGCTGAAGGCACCGCCGTGGACGTTCTCGGCGATGCGCTGGATCGTCTGGGTCAGATGTGCCTGGACGAGGTTGAGGCCGCACAGCAGCCGGGCCAGTTCAGTCAGGTCGTGGCAGTCGGCGGCGTGGGTCATGGCCTCGCTGAGCTGCTCGACGGCCAGCAGGGCCACGCGCATCGCGGCGTCGCTCTCCGCCGGGCCAGCGGGAGGCCCGTCGTGGTGCAGTCGTACGTGCTGGTTGGTCACGGTCTTGCCGTCGTCGCCGCTGGGGATCGCGTCGGGCAGCTCGGCGAACCAGTCGGGGGTAGTCAGGTACCAGCGGGGCACGAGCATGTCGTCCTCCATCGGACAGCACGAAGGCGGCCACTGGGTGGTGACCGCCGGGCGGAACGGGAACATCGCCCTTGCCCTTGTGGCATGGGCAGAGGGTCGTGGACCGTGTGGGGCCGGATCAGACGCGGGCGACGGCGGCCGACCGGAGCCGGTGGGCGCGATGCCGTCGCGAGAAGAGGCCAGATCAGGGGGCACGAGAAGAAGGAGAGCCTTCAGGTTAGCCTCGGCCAGAGTCCCACGGGCCCTGCTGTCAGGTCGGCACGGCTGGCAGAGGCTGTCAGCCCGCCGAAAGCCGCGATCTGTCAGATTGTTCCCGTGCGGGACTCGACGTCCGGGCCACCGGCTACGGACAATTCAGCCGTGGAGATCGTGGACGTGGCGCAGGCAGGGGCGACCAGGCCACACCACGATCCGGTTGCTCGTGCCGTGTGGCTCGCTGCGGTGCACGCCAGCATGCGTGCTTCCGGCGGGACCGTCACCACCCCGGTCGAGGAGCCCGCCGCCGGCCGGAACTGCTACCGGGTGGGTGTGAGGCTCCGCGATGGAGTAGCGGTGGGCCTGCTGTTCAACGCTGCGGCATTGTTGGTCGCTGCGGCCGAGCCGCAGGATCGCCACTCGGTGACGCTGACGTTCGTCAACGTGCCAGCCGGCAACCTGTTCTCCGAGGCGGGGTTGCGGGTCGCCACGGCCGCAGAGCTGATCCAGCCACTCGGCGACAGTGACCTGCGATTCCTCACCGAGGACGAACGCCGCGATGCCGCCTACCACCGGCCGGACCGGCTCGGAGACCTGCTGTTCAACTGGTTCGACTGAACGCACCGCCGCGGCCGGTGCCGATTCAGCCGGTGGGGGGCCGTGCGACAGTCACGGGCATGACGTTTCCCCTGGAGGCGCTGCCGGTCACCGTCAAGGCCCGAGCAGAGACGTGGGCGAGGCTGGGGATGCGGTGGCACACGCACCCGATCCAGCCGAACCACGGCAAGGCGGTCGTGGTCAGCGAGTTCGAGTCCACGACGTGGCTCGCCGCGATCATCATCTGGGCCACCGGCGAGGCGGAGCTGACGACAGTCCGCCTCGCCGACGACAGGATGGTCAACAAGCACTACGACCTTGAGAACCGCGACGATCTCGAACGACTACTCGATGAGCTGTCCGCTCTGATCGCCGACGACCGCGTTCCCGAGGCCGCAGTCATCGTCCAGGCACCGGGGACACCGGCCTGACCGTGAACCTCGTGTCCGATAATCGCTCGGGCGTTGGCGGTGACCCGCGCGGAGACCGCTCCTGCCCGCTGACTCTCACGGACGCCCAGGATTCCGGTCCCTCATCTGAGCCGATGGGCTGAACCTGCGGGCGTTCAGCAGCGACGTAGGACCAGCACGTCCTCGTGGGCGATCAGGTGCACGGGGATGCCCTCGTCCCTGGCACGGCGGACGGCCAGGAGCCCGAACATGTTCGCCCGGTGCACGATCTGTCCGTCGCGGACGGCCGCGAGCATCGCCGCGCACCGCTGCACCGGCACGAGCCCCACCGACCGGGCGACCGCGAGCAGTTGCCCGGGCAGGTCGATGAGATCGTCGCGCTGGCGGCGTACGGGGCGGCAGGTGATCACCACGGTCCCTCCGGGACGTAGCAGCCGGTAGCTGGCGGCCAGAATCGCGGCGAACCCGTCGAACAAGCGGGACCATCCGCCGTAGGCGAGGTTGCCGCGTTCCCGGTCCCCGTACACGTGGTCCCGCTTGCGGACCCCGGTGCTCGTCGCGCGCACGAGGCCGTGCGTGCCGCGCCCGTACGGCGGTGAGGTGAGCACCAGCCCCACCCGGCCGACCACCGACGCCGGCACCAGGTCGAGTAGACCCGTGGCGTCACCGGTGAACACCTGCGCCGACCCGGTGGCGCCCTGCGACGCGGCCAGGGCGACGTTGGAGGCGGCCAGCACGGTGAACCGGGGCTCGATGTCGATCCCGATCCCCTGCCGGCCGAGGTGCATGGCCTCGACCAGAGTGGTCCCGGACCCGCACATCGGGTCGAACACCAGATCCCCCGGCGCGGTGTACGAGCTGATCGCGTGCGCGGCCAGGTGGGGCAGCATCTTTCCCGGATGGCTGGAGGTCTCCGGCACGTAGCGGCCCCGCCGTTGGTCCCGGGCTGGCTGCTGGCAGGTCAGCCACACCGACGTCACCGGCATGGGCTCATCCATCGACGCCTCCGGGCTGCGTCGCGCTGCGGGTCAGGATCAGCACATCGGTGTGGATGTCCAGCTGCGCCCGCTGGCCACGCCGGGGCGGCCGGTCGGCCGCCACGACGTGCTGCAGGTACGCCAGCCCAGCCCTCTTCGCGGCGACGACCACGTCGACCGGCAGGACCACGTCCCCGTGCGGCAGCAGCACCGCCACGCAGCCGCCCGGCAGGAGGCTCGCGTGGCAGCGCAGGAAGAACTCCACCGCCGAGACGCCGCCGTCGGGGGGCCAGCCGGTGACGATCAGCGTCGCCGCTTCCCGGCCCCAGCCGAGCAGTCGGGTCGATTGCAGATGGCTGCGGCGGTGGGCGGCGATGACCGCGCGGGCCAACTGCGGGCCCACGGCCAGGTCGATGACCAGGTCGGATGGGTGGGTGAGGTTGTGGACCAGCCGTACGCCCATCGCGTTGGACATGGTCTCGCCCTGTGGTGGGGCCGGGACCGGCCAGACGGTGATCGGCACGGGCGCGTCGCCGGGCACCACGTCCCCCACGGGGACCGGTGCCTGGTGCGGGTTTCTGTCGGCCATAGGCGCGGTGGCCCCCGGACCGGCGGGACGTACTGACGATCCCCAGTGCGTGGCTGTCAGGCCGATCGAACCCACCCCCGACCTGACCGAACCGGTCAGGTCACACGCACCATCGCCCAGTGGCGGGCACGCGAACGGTCTTTACCGCCGCGAACCTGACCAGCACAGACACGGCCTGTCCCGGTCTGACAACTCCTTCTGGTGTCAGGTGGAGCTGTCCCAATCGGGGGTCTCGAAGCCTTCGCAGTCGGGCGAAGCGCTACCGCCGAGGGGAACTCACGATGGCAACGACCACCCGCACCAGAACGGCCGTCACGGCCCTGAGCACCGCCGAGCAGGCGTTCACTCTGCTGACCTGCGAACCCGCGCCGCTGGTGTTCGACGCACGCCCCGTGCCGGGCTTGCCGGACACGACGATGCCGCTGGACGAGCTACGCACCCTGCTCATGTTCCACCGCTACGACAGTGACACCACCGACGAGGTGTGGCGGCAACTCGCCCACCACACCCGCGGTTGGGGGCCGGCCTGGGTCGTCGGCGCGATCGGCGTGGCCCTGCCCGCGCTGACACACCTCGCGGCGAAGATCAGCCGCGGCCACGCCCGGCATGCCGACGACGTGGACTCCGAGGTGCTGGCCGGGTTTCTCCACGCCCTGCGCACGGCGGACCTTGCCCCGCCCCGGCTGTGGCTACGGCTGTGCTGGGCCGCGTGGCGCGCAGGCGCCGCCGTCGTCAAGGCCGACGACGGCGAGGAACTCCCGTTGGACTTGCCCACCGGCTCGCGGTCACCACGCATGCCCTACGGGCATCCGGACCTGCTGCTCGGCCGGGCAGCCGCCGCCGGCCTGATCACGGCCGAGGCCGCCGAGCTGATCAGCGCGACCCGGTTCGGCGACGCGCTGATCGAGCACCTGGCCGCCGAGCGGGGCGTGACCGCCTCGGTCCTGCGGATGCGCAGAAGACGAGCCGAACGTGTCGTGGCCGCCGCCGTCACCCGAGGCGACCTCTCCAGTGCGATGCGCCCGCCCGCCCAGCGAGCCGCCGCTGCGGCCGCCTGACGGCACGACCTGGCCAGCACCCTCGGTGGTGTCGGGGCGGTTCGGGGTGCCCCTGCGTGGGGTGCTCCGGGTAGGTTGCAGCTCCGGAGTTCGTTCTCGGTCGGGGTGGCTGACGCGTGTCGAGCATGGAGCAGGTCATCGGGGAGTTGCGGGCGCTGACGGCGGGCGTCGAGCGGGCCCAGGGTCTCACGGCGGCGGCCGACCGGCAGGCTCAGGAGATTGCCCTACGGGCCGCCACCGCCGGGTTCGCCGGGGTCGCTGCCGGCATCGCCCGGGTACGGGCGACGGTCTCCACCGTCCAGGGCCGGCTGGGTAGCCTCGCTGCTGCAGTCGGAGAAGCGACCACGGCCGCCGCAGCGGTTCCCCGGCAAGCTGCTACGCAGGAGACCATCGCCGCGCTCGCCCCGGTGCAGCAACGCATCGCCGCCGCCCGCGAGGCCGCCACCGCGACGATCAGCCACCTCGACGACGCCCGGCACCTGGTCAGCGTCGTCCTGCAGGGCGGGCAACCGGGCCCGCTCCTGCAGGCCCTCGACGGCGTCAAACAGGTCCTCGTGCTGCTCGTACAACGCGCCGGCACCGCCGGGCAGGCCGTCGAAGCGGCGACCGGCCAGGCCCGGCAGCTCGGGGCCTCGGGAAACTGAGCGGGGCTGACCGGCACCCACCGGCCAGCCCCACCCCCGCCGCCAGCACCGAATCCTCCCCCGCCCAGCCCGGCCACGCCCGGGTTGCGGGTGAGGTGTTTCCGCCGTGGAGCCGGCAACCCACCGGCGTTCCCGGCGGCACACCGACCGGCCCGCGTACCAGGATCGGGCCCAAGGTGGACGACAGCACCCGCCGGGCCCTGGAACTGGAGAACGAATGCGCCGACAGCATGGCCACCAAGGGCTACCGGGTGCACCAGAACCCCACCCCAGCCGAGACCGACGACGCCCGCGAGCGCACCGGTGACCACGGCAACCCGGACAAGGACCCCGACTACCTCGTCGAAGGCCACGTCTTCGACTGCTACTCCCCCGCCGCCCGCACCTCCGAGCGAAACATCTGGAGCCAGGTCCGGGAGAAGATCGACGACGAGCAGACCCAGCGGGTCGTGGTGAACCTCCAGGACTGGAAAGGCGACCTCAGCGCGCTACGACGCCAGTTCGACGACTGGCCCATCGACGGGCTGAAGGAACTGACCGTGGTGCAACCCGACGGTACGATCCAACAGATCATCCGGCGACACTGAGCAGAGGCAGGCGGACATGGGCGTCGAGTTCCGGCTGATCCTCGCCGGCAATCCACCCGTCGACGAGATCGCCGCCCTCACCGCCGCACGCCCCGACGAGACACCGCGACCGACAGCGAACCCACGGCTGTTCACCGCCCGCCTCTACGACCAACGCGGCTACGCCATCACCGTCCGCGCCGGCACCCACGGCTACTACGAAGCCGAAACCGACGACGACGCCCGCTGGGAATGGGAACCCGACACGTACGTCAACATCACCTTCTCCCCCCACGCCGACGACCTGACCGACAAAGCCATCCCCAACATGATCACCACCGTGTCCAGGGTCCTAGCCGGACGGGAGGGGGACGCTGCCCTCATCCAGGACGGCAACCACCTCCTCCTCACCCGCACCAACAGCGCCATCCGCCTGCACCACCGCACCGACTGGTGGGACCACTACCACCTCACCCACCTCATCACCGGCTGAATCCATGCCCCGCTCCGGTACTGCCTCGCGGCACCAGACCTACGCTCAGGATCGAAGCACGCGTCAGCCGCGCGCCCAGGCATCGACGCGAGGGCACCGGCTACCCGCATCTGGCCGGACGCTCTCCTTCCTCAGTGAAGCTGATCCGGACTCGATGCTCTGAGCAGGGCGGATCAGCTTGATTGAGAATCCGCCTGGTCACTGAGTGACTCGTTCTATAGCTCCCACACGGTGCCGGGGTCGCCCATGGCCCGCTTCAAGTCGATGATGGTGCCGACGTCGGCAAGCGGTGAAGTGCGTGCCACGTCGACGATACCGCCGACTACGGCTTGGGTAGCTGCGATGTCGCCTGCTGCCAAAGCCTGGTCGAGACTGGTGAACAGCCGCTGATGGGTGTCACGGCGTTCGGCGTATACACGGTCGAAGTAGTCCCGCAAAGCTTCCTGCGAGGCTCGGAGCCTCGCGACCTCAGTCTCGCGGATTGTTCGCAGGTACTCGCGTTTTGTACTCTCTGTCTGGTAGGTCCGAAACCCGTCGCTGACCAGGCCGATAATCAGGTTCAGTGCGCTGAACGCGTCTGCCGCCCCGGCCCGCGCATCTTTTGACTTCGGGCGCATCGGGGTTCCTTCCAGCACGTCCTTCTTCTCCGCCATGCAGTGTCTCCTTTACGTACGTTTGCGGTACTTGAAGATAAGTCTTCCGACGTCCGGATCGAGGTTGGAGTCTTCGTCAGCGACAGGTGCGGCGGCCACCTTCTGCACCGCCTTGACCAGGCTCCATGCAGTCTCGAAACGATCACCGTGGATAGCTGGATCGAGACGGCCCGTTCCGAGGTGGTCGATGGCTTTCGACGCACGCACGGCGAGCTGAGTGAGAACGTCGTCCTTCTCCTGCGCTTGTTCTCTGACGCCGCTGAAGAGGCGGTCCCGAACTTCGAGGTGCTCGATGGCGATTCCGAGCGCTGTTCGGCACTTCTCGACTTCTGTCATCGCCTTCGCACCCTGCCTGTACGCCGTGGCACCGACGGCACCCACGACGATCCCTCCCACGACGAACTTCTCGAGTAGAGCGCCCAGAGCCCTTCCGCCGCCACCTGACGCGATCGTCCCGCCGCCCAGGACCGCCTCGCGTGCTGCCTTCTGCGCTACGCCGCGAAGCTCCGCGAGAGGCCTGTCCGTGCCGGCGCTCGCTATCTGGTTCACGCCCTCATGAAGGAAGTTCCACACCGTGCGACCGGCCCGAGCTGAGTCGATGAGGCCCAAGGCCCAGCCTTCGGCGTCAAGGTTCAGCTTCGGCTGCGCCATGACCTGCAGGGTGGTGGAGAACTCGACGCCGTCGAGGACAAGCAACTCGCTGACTCGCACCTGCATGTTGTTACGTTCGAGGATGCCTCGCATCCGCAGGACGACATCATCATGGACCTGTTCGTGTCTGCGGCCGAACGCCTGCAACTGCTCGTTCGTTCGTGCGTGTTCAGCGAGGTGCGCGTTGTAGCGGTCCTCGTAGGCGGCCCAGATCTCTCGCCCCTGTGTCTCCGCCCGCCAGCGTTGGAGACCGCCGTATACGGCTGACGCCACTCCGCCCGCACCCGTAACGACTGCAGTAGTCGCAAGGGCGATAGGGACAGGCCGTAACACCATCCGCGCCACCGGCGGCACCTCCGCAAGGTCGGTCAGGCGACGCATCCTGGTCGCGTTCGGCTCGCCCCGCGGATGGTATCGCCCCGTGCCACTCGATCGGCCGAAAGACATCGGCGTTCAACCCCTACCCGGTCAGGCAGGTCGACAGCGGCTGTTTGAAAGCCAGCGTGCTGCACCGCCCGGTCACTGCTCAGGGCTCACCGGCGGTTACGGGGTTGTTCGCGCCATCATCGAGCAGCACCGAGGCCCCCACCCGCCGTTACCCGGATCACAATGGTTGAGACAACGGTCGGTCGGAGCGGAGATTTCGAGCACGGCGCAGGTCAAGCGCGAAAGAACAGGCATCAGCACGGCGCACCCCACCGATGGCCAGCCCTGTCAGAGCGTGACAGGCGAACCGGGGGTTCGATCGGCCTGACAGTCGAGATCTGAGCGGTGCATGTCATCCACGGCATGCCCGCCCGGTGGGGACCAATCCTCCCGGCGGGGCCCGTGGTCCGGCACGACTGGCGCGGCGTACTGACACCGCTATCCCTTCACCACTGGTAAGGGAGGAGCGCCCCCACCGGACCACATCCCCTTCGCCCGGTCCCCACCGTGGCGGCCCGCACAGTCTTGTGGAGGGTCGCGATGCACACCACTCTCGCTGTCCTGTCCGACCTCGCCGCCGCAGGTCAGCCGTTGGCGGCGAACAGCATCAGCCAGGTCATCTCCAACATCACCGACTGGATCATGGGCATCATCGCGCTCGTCGCGACGATGTTCCTGGTCATCGGTGGCCTGCGGTACATGGCGGCCGGGGGCGACCCGGCCCAGGTCGAGCAGGCCAAGGGCAACTTCAAGTCGGCCCTGATCGGCTACGCCCTGGCCGTGCTGTCCCCGGTGGTCCTGCAGGTGCTGCAGGGCATCCTCGGCGGCTGAGGCGGCCACCGGTGATGGTCAACTTGCTGATGGACGACCTGATCAGCTGGCTCGCCGAGACGGTCGTTGCCCTTCTCGGCGGCCTCCTGGCCTTCCTGACCTCGTCCATCTTCGTCTCGCCGGACGTCACGGTCCTGCCGCAGGTGCAGTCGATCGCCGAGCACGGGTCGCTGGTCGTCAACGCCTGCTTCGTCCTCGCGATCGTCGCCGCGGGCGCCGCCATGATGGTCGGCGACTCGGTGGAGACCCGCTACAGCGTCAAGCAACTGGTGCCCCGGCTCGTCGTCGGGTTCGTCCTGTCCGCGTTCGCGGTGCCGCTGACCGGCGCGCTCACCGACGTCGCCAACGCCCTGACCGTGTCGATGGCCGGCGAGGCCGCGCCGACCACCGTGGCGGTGACCTTCGTCCAGGCCCGTATCGCCTCGGCGATGACCGACGAGGGCACCGCGCTCCTCACCGTCGTCATCGGGCTGCTCATCGTCGTGCTGATGCTCATGCTCGTCGGCGGTTGGATCGCGCGCGTCGGGGTACTGGTCGTCCTGGCCGGGATCGGGCCGGTGGCCCTGGCCTGCTACGCCACCCCGTGGACGCAGGGCGTCGCCGAGCTGTGGTGGCGCAGTCTCCTGGGCTGCCTGGCCACACCCACGCTGCAGGCGGTGGTGTTCTCGGCGGGCATCGATCTACTGATCAACCCGGAGTCGAACCTGCCGATCCTGCTCGGGCTACCCGGGTCGGACACGCTCAACCTGCTGCTCGTGGTCGTCGTGCTCTGGACCACGGTGAAGATCCCGACATTGATGCACCGGTTCGTCGGCCAGCAGGGTGGCCGGGGCCCCAACGTTGTCGGGCTCGTCGTGCGCACGGTCGCCCTCCAGGGGTTGACCCGCGGTCTGGGCCGGCACCTACCGGTACGGAGGCCGAGATGAGCAACGCCGATGACACGACGCCCCGCGCGGTCGTCCCGGCAGACGTCAACGAGCCGGACCGCATCGCGTTCGGGCTGACGTTCCGGCAGCTCGGCATCGTCGGCGGTGTCGGCCTGGTCGCGTTCGGTGTCTACCGCAGGTGCGGGCATCTGCTGCCGCCGGTGGCGTGGATCGTCGCCGGGGTCGCCGTGTTCGCCGGCACGGTCGTGGTGGCGCTCGGCCGCCGCGACGGCCTGCCCCTGGATGTGTGGCTGCGCCACGGGTTCCTGCTGTCGCGCAGCCCGCGCACCTTCGCTCCGGGCGCGACACAAGCCAGCGCGGTCGCGGTCGTGGCCGACAAGCCGCGTGTCCCGGCTCCGCTGCGCCCTGCGGTCACCAGCGTCACCCCGGCCGGTGTCCTCAGCAGCGAGGGCGGCGACAAGGTCCTGATCGCCTGCGGCACCACGAACATCCACCTGCGCACCGGCGGCGAGCAGGCCGCGTTGCTCGACGGGTTCGGCCGGTTCCTCAACTCGCTGACCGGGCCGGCGCAGCTCGTCGTGGCCACGCAGCGGCACGACCTGACCGCCTACGCACAGGCGACCGTGGACCACGCGCCGCGCCTGCCACATCCGGCGCTGCAGGCCGCCGCCGGCGACTACGCCGACTTCCTGGTCGACCTCGACAGCCGTCGCGATCCGCTGCGCCGGCAGGTCCTCGCCGTCGTCACCGGCGCGTACGCGGCCGATACCGCCGTGCGCGCCCTGTCCGGCGTGGGCGTCGAAGCGGTCGCGTTGGACGGGCCGGCCGTCGCCGCCGCCCTCGCGCAGGCGGCCGATCCGTTCTCCCCGCCGGTGTCCGGCCCCCGCGCGGTGCCCAGCACCCCGATCACCCTACGGAGCACACCGTGATCTTGAGAAAGCCCAGCAGAACAAAGAGCACTGCCCCCGGGGACGGCATGCCGACCCCGGCGGCCCTGTCGGTCACGCCCAGGCACGTGCAGGTGGGCGACGGGTACGCCGCCACGTACGTGGTGTGCGGCTACCCGGCCGAGGTCGGGCCGGCGTGGTTGGACCCGCTGCTGTCCTACCCCGGCCGGGTCGACGTCGCGGTGCACCTCGACCCCGTCGCGCCGCAGCTGGCCGCACCGATGCTCAAGCGGCAGCGGGCCCGCTTCGAATCGTCCCGGCGGCTCGACGCCGACCAGGGCCGGCTGGGTGACCCGATGGTGGAAGCGGCGGCTGCCGACGCCGCGGACCTCGCCGAACGCGTCGCCCGAGGGGCAGCGAAGCTGTTCGAGGTCGGCATCTACGTCACCGTCCACGCCCGCACCCTCGACGAGCTGGACGAGACCATCGCGGGGGTGAGGTCGGCCGCCGCCAGCGTGCTGCTGGACCTGCAACCGGCGACGTTCCGGCACCAGCAGGGCTGGGTATCCACCCTCCCCGTCGGCGTGGACGCGCTGCGGATGCGCCGCATCCTCGACACCACCGCCCTGGCGGCGGCGTTCCCGCTCGCCTCGACCGACCTCGCCGCCCCCGCACCGGGCACCACCGCCGCGCCCGAAGGGGTCCTCTACGGGGTCAACACGACCAGCAACGGCGTGCTGGTCTGGAACCGGTGGGCGCAGGACAACCACAACTCGGTCGTCCTGGCCCGCTCGGGCGCGGGCAAGAGCTACTTCGTCAAGCTCGAAGTGCTGCGCAACCTGTACCAGGGCACGACCGTGGCCGTGATCGACCCCGAGGACGAGTACGCACCCCTGGCCGAGCACGTCGGCGGCACCATCGTGCAGCTCGGCCAACCCGGCGTACGCGTCAACCCATTGGATCTGCCCGCCGATCACCGGCCCGACACCCTGACCCGGCGCGGCCTGTACCTGCACACCCTGGTCTCGGTGCTGCTCGGGGCGGCCCCGCCGCCGGCCGAACGCGCCGCCCTCGACCGGGCCATCACCGCCACCTACGCCCGGGCCGGCATCAACGGCGACCCCGCCACGTGGACCAGGCCCGCGCCGCTGCTGCGGGACCTCGCCGACGTGCTCGCCGCCGACGGCGACCCGGCCGCCGGACAGCTCGCTGCCCGGCTCGCCCCGTGGACCGTGGGGAACTTCGCCGGCCTGTTCGACGGGCCGACGTCGGTCCGGCCCGAGGGCCATCTCGTGGTGTGGTCGCTGCGGCACCTGCCCGACGAGCTGCGCACCGTGGGCACGCTGCTGGCCCTCGACTCGATCTGGTCGGGCATCGACACACCCGTCCCGGGCGCGCATCGTCGGCGGCGGCTCGTCGTGGTCGACGAGGCCTGGTTGTTGATGCGCGACGGCGAGGGCAGCCGGTTCCTGTTCCGGATGGCGAAGGCCGCCCGGAAGCGGTCCGCCGGGCTGTGCGTCATCACGCAGGACGCGGCGGACGTGCTGTCGACGGACCTCGGGCTCGCGGTGGTGTCCAACGCCGCTACCCAGGTGCTGATGCGGCAGAGCACGCAGTCCATCGATGCCGTCGCCGAGGCGTTCAACCTGACCGCCGGAGAGGCCCGGCTGCTGCTGTCCGCGCCCCGGGGTGAGGGACTGCTCGTCGCCGGGCGCAGCCGGATCCCCTTCCGCAGCGTCGGATCGGCCGCGGAGCACACGATCGCCGTGACCGGTGTCGGGGAGGTCGAATGACGGCCGCACCGCCGACCTGGCCTGCGGAGGCGTGGCAGTGGGCCGCCGCCCGGCCGTGGCTCGGTGTTCTCGCCGCCACCGTGATCGTCGCGGCCGTGTCCGGCCACGACCGGGTGCTCGCCTGGCGGCACCGGCGGTTCGCCGCCGGCGCCCGGTGGTTGACCATCGCCGCGCCGCCGGAGGTCACCGCCGAGGCCACCGCCGCGTTCTGGACCACCCTCGTCGGTGTGCTGACGCCGTCGGTGTGGCGGCGGCGCGTGTTCGGCTACCCGCACGTCGGGTGGGAGTACACGTGGACCGGCCGGGCCCTGACCATCCGGGTGTGGGTGCCGGGCACGGTACCGCCCGGCGCGGTCGAAGCCGCTGTCCGGGCGGCCTGGCCCGCCGCGACGCTGGTCGCCAGCGACGCCGACGCCCCGATCCCGGCGCAGGTGGGCGACGAGGTGGGCGGGGCGCACTGGCCGCAGCATCCCGACGGGTTGCCGCTGCGCAGCGAACACGACGCCGATCCGCTGCGGGCGCTGCTGGCCGCCGGGGCCGAGGTACGCCACCGCGAGCACGCGTGCGTGCAGGTCCTCGCCCGCCCGGCGTCGGCCCGCCGCATCCGCGCAGCCAGACGAGCGGCGGCGGCCACGCCCGCCCATCCGCACGGTAGGCCCGACGTCACCGCCCGGACGGTGTCTGCCGGGGCGCGGCTGGCCGTCGAGCCCCTGTTGTGGCTGCTCGACGCGTTCCTGCCCGGACCGTCGCGGCCACGCACCCCGCCCACAGCGGCCCGGGCCGCCGAGCGGAACCCGGTGACCACCGCCGATGCCCGCACCGTGGTCGACAAGGCGGTGCGGGTGCCGCACTTCGAGATCGCCGTCCGGTTCGCGGTGGCCAGCGACGCGGACCGGACCCCACCGGACAAGGAGCGGGCCACGCAGGTCCGGGAGCGTCTCGTCGGTCTCGGGCACACGATCGCGTCGGCCGCTGCGGCGTACACCGGGCCGAACCGGCTGCGGCGCATGAAAATGCCGCGGCCGGTGGCGACGATCGCCGGCCGGCGGTTGCGGCGCGGGTTCCTGGCCACCGTGCCGGAACTCGCGGCACTGGCGGCGCTGCCGCAGGACCTCGCGGTGCCGGGCCTGGACCGGGCGCGGGCCAGGGCCGTGCCGGCGCCCGTGCAGGTGCCCTCCGGCGGGCGGAGCGTGAAGGTGCTGGGGCGCTCGCAGATCGGCCACCACAGCGTCGGGCTGAGGGTGACCGACGCCCGGCAGCACGTGCACGTGGTCGGCAAGACCGGCGTCGGCAAGTCCACGCTGCTGCTGAACATGATCCTCGGCGACATCCGGGCCGGCCGGGGCACGGTGGTCATCGACCCGCGCGGGGATCTGATCACCGACATCCTCGACCGGCTCCCCGCCTCGTACGCGAAGAAGATCGTCATCATCGACCCGGACCAGGAGAACCCGGGCTGCTTCAACCCCCTCGACGACCAGGGCGATCCGCACCTGGCGGTCGACAACCTGGTGGGCATCTTCGCGAAGATCTTCGCCGGCCAGTGGGGACCACGCATGGACGACACTATGCGGGTGGCGTGCCTGACGTTGATGCGGCACGCGAAACCGACGCTGAGCCTGGTGCCGTCGCTGTTGCAGGACCGGGAGTTCCGGGGCCGGTTCACCCACGGCCTCGACGACCCGGACGGCCTCGGCGGGTTCTGGCTCTGGTACGACGGCATCAACGACCAGTTCCGGGGCCAGGTCATCGCCCCCGTCCTCGCCCGGCTACGGGCCTTCCTGCTGCGCGACTTCGTCAAGAGCGTGATCGGCAACGCGCACAGCTCGTTCGACATGGGCGCGGTGCTCGACGGCGGGGTCCTGCTGTGCCGGCTGCCCAAGGGGATCCTCGGTGAGGAGACCAGCCGGATCCTCGGCTCGCTGATCGTGGCCCGGGTGTGGCAGGCCGCCATCGCCCGGGCCAACATCGCCGAGGACCAGCGCAGGGACGCCAGCCTGTACGTCGACGAGTGCCAGAACTTCCTGACGCTGCCCGGCAGCGTCGGGGACATGCTCGCCGAGGCGCGCGGGTTCCGCCTCGGGCTCGTGCTGGCGCACCAGGACCTCGCCCAGTTGCCCCGGGACGTGGCGGCGGCGGTGTCGGCCAACGCCCGGTCGAAGCTGTTCTTCACCGTCGACCCCGCCGACGCGCGGGAGCTGTCCCGGCACACCAGACCCGAGCTGGACGAGCACGACCTCGCCCACCTCGACGTCTACACCGCCGCCGCCCGGCTGCTGGTCGGCAACCGGGAACTGCCGGCGTTCACCTTCACCACCAACCCGCCGGTGCCGGTGGTGGGCGAGGCGACCGCGATCCGGCAGGCATGCGCCGCCGCCCACCGCCGCACCGATGGGGAACCGCCGATGCAGCAGCTGGCCCGCACCGCGATGAAACGGCGGATGAACTCCCGCGACCGCTGACCGGCGGGCTGCTCGTGCGGGGGCTCGGCCGGGTACGGCACCGGGGGCTCGTTTGGGGGTGTCCGCGACACGAGGCCCCAGACGAGCCCCCGCCACCGTCCTGTCAGGTGCCCCACCTGCCGGAACCCGGCCCGCGACCGGCCCGCCAGCAAGATCGACTCATCCAGACTCCCTACGGGACTCTCTCTCCACGGGGTGACCCTCCATGCCGCCATCACGTTCCCCTGGCCTGCTCGCCCTCTACCCGCACATCACCGGCCGGGACCGGCTGCTGCTCCAACTCCTCGACGACCACCAGGTCCTCACCACCGACCAGATCCACCGCATGCTGTTCCAGGCGCGCCGCACCTGCCAAATCCGGCTCGGTGAACTCGCCGGCCTGGGTCTGCTGGACCGGTTCCGGTTCGCCCGCGCCGGAGGCGGCAGCCACCCGTGGCGCTGGACCCTCGGCCACCACGGGCACCAGTTCCAGGCCGCCGCCCACCAGCGGCCCGAGCCCACCCTGCGGGCGACCCGCCAACGGGTACACCGGCTGTCGGCCAACCCGCACCTGACCCACCTGCTCACCGCCAATGAGTTCTTCGTCCGGCTCACCGCTCACACCCGCCGGCGCCCCGAGGCGCGGCTGCAGCGGTGGTGGTCCGAGACGCTGACCGCCAGGCAGTTCCGGACCATCACCGCCGACGGCCACGGCCTGTGGAGCGTCGCCGACACGACGGTCGGATTCTTCCTGGAGGCCGACACCGGCACCGAACCGCTGGGCCGGGTCGTGGCCAAACTCGACCGGTACGCGCAACTGACCCGCCGCGGCGGCCCCCGCTACCCGGTGCTGTTCTGGCTCGGCAGCGAACACCGCGAGGAGCATCTCCACCGGTTCCTGACCGGCGACGTGCCGTGCGCGACCGCCACCCACACCGCCGACCCGGCCGAGGCGGTCTGGCTCCCCGCCGGCGCCACCGCCCGGGTCCCCCTCGCCGAGTTGCCCAGCGACCACGGCCAGCCGGTCGCAGACAACCCGAACTTCGACGACGACGGCGACTTCGCTTTCTGACAGCCCCTGGCAGGCCGGCAACGGATCCTGTCAGCTCAGGTCACAGCCATCGCCACAGATCCTGACCGCGCTGGCGCTGTCAGGTCGCGGCGCTACGGTGCAGCTTCTTCTCTCTGCTCGCACCGCCGCCCGTCTGTCCCCTCTCCGGATCTGCCCGCGCCAGCGGGATCGCCTCCCAGCCCACCCCTTCGGTCGGCTCGTGATCCATGCCCCGCGCCTCCACCGGCAGCTTCCCCGGCCAGACGCCGCGCCCCGGTGGCACCACCACCCGACACACCCCGTCATGCCCAGCCCTGTCCTGCCGCGAAGGGAGCACCCCGCCATGCCCGCACCCACGTCCTGGCCCGCCCAGGTCGTCACCGTCTGCTTCGCCGCCGGCGACGACGCCGACTGGTTCGCCGCCGCCGAGAAGGTCCACGCCCGCCTGCACGCCCACGGCACCCCAGCCCGCCGCTACCACGTCCGCCACCGCCGGCTCATCGGCTGGCTGACCCGGTTCTTCGGCTACTACCTGCTCGACGCCGCCCGCCGCTTCGGCGCGGTCACCCTGGCCGCCGGCGGCCGCAAGAGCCGACTCGACCTGACCGGCACCGCCGCGAAGGCCACCCACCACGCCGGCCTGCGCTGGCGGGCCTGGAACACCCACATCGCCGCCACCACCAAGCCCGCCCGCCCCTGGGAGGACTTCCTCGCCCAGCACCTCGCCGACCCGACGAAGATCACCCTGAACGAGGCCCGCCGCCGCTTCGAACAGCAGCCCCGCGTGCTGGCGATGCTCGCCAGCGCCTTCGACCCCTACGAGCTGTCCGTCTACCAGGCCGGCGAAGCCACCTACGTCGGCCTGCACTGGCGCATCGCCCTCGTCGGCGACGCTCTCATCACCACCGACGGCCGGGTCCTCTCCCCCGCCAGCGACTCCGTCGCCGACCGGTTCCGCTTCCTCAACGAGGCATGCGGCTACCTGCGCAACCTGCGGCAGGACGCGCGGGTGTGCGCCGTCGCCATCGCCTGACACCTGACCACCCGAACACACCGAGGACCGGTCGCCGCCCCCGCGGCGACCGGTCCTCGCCATGCCCGCAACCCGCCCACCAGCAGAGGAGAGCCCGGTGTTCCTGACCGATCCCGCGCTGCGGCGCATCGCCGCCGAGACCAACGACGTCCTGCCCGAGCGCCTGTGGCGCCACGACACCGCCACCCGCGACCCGCTCGGCGACCTCGCCCGGATCCTGCACACCACCGCCCGCGAGTTCACCGACAGCACCACCGTTCTCGACCGGGCCCTCGACCGGCTGGGCGTGCTCGCCGACACGACCCGCCGGGGGCTGGCCGCCCGCGCCGACCTGCACGCCGCCGGCTACCACCAGGCGCTCACCGACGCCCTCACCGCCCGCGAACGGCACATCGCCCTCGGAGCCATGCTCCTCACCGTCTACCGCGCCTGGCGCCACCACCGGCCCGTGCCCGGCGACGGCGACGAGCGACACCTGCTCCTGTACGCCGGCGACCCGACGCACGGCGTGGCCACCCTGCGCCGACGCGAACCGCAAACCTGGCTGGTGGTGCCCGACGCCGAGGCCGCCACCGCCTTCGGCATCCCCTACCCCGAGCGCATCGTCGGCGAGGTCGCCGAAACCGAGCCGGGGTGGACACCCACCGCTTACACCGTCGCGCCGCACCACCGGACGCCGGCCGGCAGGACGTACCCGCTGCCGGCCTGCGACGACCTCGCCTCGGCCTGCCGGTCGCTGCTGCGCTGGTGGCACCTGCACCACTCCGACACCTGGCGCAGCCGCACCCCCGACCAGCTCACCCCCGCCGAACTCGCCCACCTCACCAGCTGAGCCGGGGGACCCTCATGCCGCACCTCGACCTAATCGGCCGCTGGATCGCCGCGACCACCGGCCGCACCCTCGACCAGCACGCCGCCGACCCCCTCCCCACCGCCGCGCACCTGCCCGAGGCCGCCAGCACACTGCGGCACCTGCGCACCGAGCTGCTGCTCACGGTGGACCAGCTACGGACCCTGCTCATCAACGCCGACGACCTCACCGGGCCCGTCAGCGCCGTCACCGGCACGCTGAAGACGATCACCGACCTGGCCCACGAGTACCACCAGGCCCGCGACCGGATCGACACCCTCATCGGCGACACCGCACGCGCCGCCTACGCCCAGGCACACCCGGGCCGGATGGTGCAACGGCGCTACGTCAACCCCGGCGACACCGTCCTGGTCGTCCTGCCGCACACCGACGCCTGCCGCAGACAACACCTCGCCGGCCGGCGCGCCCACATCAAGGTCGGCACCTCCGACGCCGGGCTCCGCCCGCCCGGCAGCGCCAACCCACTACGGCTGTCCCACGCCGACGCCGGCATCTACCGCGACCCGACCGAGGACCGCCTCTACATCCTCCAGGCCACCGCGGACGCAGCCACCGCTGGCAGCTGATCCCCGCGCGGCACCACGCCGCTCACCATCCACCGGGCCGCACTTCCACTCCCAGCACACAGCGCGGCAGCGCCTACACGCCCTGCCGCGACCGGTGCTGCCCGCGACCCGGCGCACACCGCCCGGCACCGCCCGGTGCCCGGCAAACCCATCTCCCTGAGGAGGGAACCCTGATGGAACACCAGCCCCTGACACCTGCCACGCAGGCCGTCCTCGACGCCCTGACCGCTCTCGGCCAGGGCAACGTCCAGGAACTCGCCGACAGCTCCGGCAAGGCCCGC
Organism: Micromonospora haikouensis; assembly: GCF_900091595.1. Taxonomy (GTDB): domain Bacteria; phylum Actinomycetota; class Actinomycetes; order Mycobacteriales; family Micromonosporaceae; genus Micromonospora; species Micromonospora haikouensis. The sequence continues at coordinate 45,386 of NZ_FMCW01000034.1, read as the reverse complement.
TCGACCACCGACCGGGCGATCAAGGCCCTGGCCGAGGCCGGACTGATCGTCGCGGTGGACCCCGACGCCGACGTGGCCGAGGGCACGCCCACGCGGTGGGCCCTGGCAACCCCGGCCGAGGCCACCGACACCGACCCGCAGGATGCCGACCAGGGCGACGAGCACCCCGCCGGCACGGACGCCCCCGAGCACGCCGACCCGAGCCCGGATGCCGAAACCGGCGAGCCGGACAGCGAGCCGGCCGGGACGCCCGACGGACCGGTCGACAACGGTAGGGACGGCGACATCGGCCAGGACGGCGGGACCGGCCAGGACGAGAGCGGCGACGCCGACGGCACGGAGCCGGACACCGACCCGGCCAACCAGGGTGACGGTGCCGCCGCGGACGAGCCGACCGACCTTGACGGCCAGCCCGACGCTGGCGACGGGGGTTCCGGCGACGACGGGGAGGACGAGGAGGCACCAGCGGCGGCCATCGTGCAGCCGGCACGTCCGGGTGACCGCAAGGTCATGGCCATCAAGGCCGTCCTGGCCGACCACGGCGACGACGGCGACGACGGCGACGACGGCGACGACGGCGACGACGGCGACGACGGCGCGACCCTCGACGTGATCGTGGCCGAGAGCGGCATCGGACACGCCACCGCGACCCGGCTGCTGACGGCGATGGAGCAGGCCGACGCCGCCCGCCGGCTGCCCGGCCTGCCGCAGCGGTGGATCCCGGGCCCGACCAAGGCCAGCGAGGTCGACCCGAACCCGGAGCCGCCCCGCTGCCCGCTGTGCCACCAGGTCATCCGTGGCCTGGCCACCGCACCGGACGCCACGGCGACGGTGCAGTCGCTGATCCGGCCGGACGGCACGCTGCACATCGTCGCCCCGGACGGGGAAACCCACGTCGTCGACCTGCCCACCCGCACGCCCCCGCGTACGGCGGGCGTCGCCCGCAGTGCCGGTCGGCGCGGCGACGGGACCGTCAACACCGACGGCAGCCAGCCCTTCGGCCGGGGCGAGCTGGAGAAGCTCACCCTCGACGTCCTAGCCGCCCACCCCGGCCACGCGATGACCCCGCAGGACATCGCCACCGCAATCAGCGCCCAGCTCCGCCGCGCGGTCAGCTCCGGGGCCGTACGCAACAACTGCACCAAGGCCGCCGCGGCCGGCCGGATCCTCCTGGTCTCCGACGCCCCGCTGACCTTCGCCTACCCCGCGCCGGCCGGCGACGGCCCCGACGGCCAGGCCGACCCGTCCTGACCCGCACACCACATCCCTGACCCGCTGCGGGGGCCGAGCCGCGCGCCCGGCCCCCGCAGCACATCGAAAGGAGAAGCCCGTGCCACACGAACTCGAAGCCCTCGCCGACGGGACCACCGCCTTCGCCAGCGCCCGCCTGTCGGCCTGGCACCAGCTCGGCACCGTCACGCAGGACACCATGCGCGCCGAAGAGATCATGGCCGCCGCCCGCCTCGGCGACTGGGGCGTCCGCACCATCCGCACCGTCGGCATCGACATCGTCGACGGCGTCGAAGTGCAGATCCCCGCCGACGACAAGCGGATGACCGTACGCCGTAACCCCGTCACCGGCGACACCGAGTACCTGGGCATCGTCGGCACCGACTACACCGTGGTCCAGAACGAGCAGTGCGCCGAGATGCTCGACCGCCTCGTCGACCAGGTAGGCGGCGCCCACTTCGAAACCGCCGGCAGCCTCCGCCGAGGCAAGAGCGTGTTCGTCACCATGAAGCTGCCCGACGCGATGGAGATCGCCGGGGTGGACCGCCTCGACCTCTACCTCATCGGCACCACCTCCCACGACGGCACCGCCGCGCTGCGCGTCGACGCCAGCCCCATCCGGGTGGTCTGCGCCAACACCCAACGCGCCGCCTTCGCCAACTCGGTCGGGCATTACACGTTCCGACACACCTCCAACGTCAACTCCCAGATCAGCCAGGCCCGCGAGGCACTGGGCCTGATGTGGAAGTACATGGAGACCTTCGAGAAGGCCGCCGAGCGGATGCTCAACACCGAGCTGACCATGCGCGAGTTCGAACAGATCGTCGGCCAGGTGTGGCCGGTCAAGGACAACGCGTCCGAGCAGACCCGCAACAACGCCAAGCAGCGCCTCGGCACCCTCAAGTACCTCATCCGCGAGTCCGATACCCAGGCGGCCATCACCGGCAGCCGGTGGGCCGGCTACCAGGCCATCACCGAGTACCTCGACCACTACCAGCCCGCCAAGAACGCCATCGCCCGCGCCAACCGGGTCCTCACCGGCAACGTCGGCGACCTGAAGGTGACCGCCTTCGACCTGCTCAAGGTCTGACCGCTCCCCAACCACGCCGCCGGGGCGACGGCCACCCGTGCCGCCGCCCCGGCCCTCCATTTCCGAAGGGACACACGTGGCACCGCGCACGACGAGGCGCGACGACGCCCGGGCGGACAACCAATGAGCGGCCACATCCGCCACCCCCGAAACATCCGGCAGACGGTGTGCGGACTGCCCGCCACCGACGTCCGCCGGTGGGAGACCGAGCACCCACCACGCATCGACCACACCTGCGAGGACTGCTACACCCTGCTGCCCGAGGCCACCCGACCCGACGACGCCAACCACCCAGCGGGCGACCCCACCCTCATCGACACCCTGCGGCGCATCGTCGCCGACCGGCAGCACGCCAAGATCGACGGAGTCCTCGTGGACCTGTGGTCGGCCAACGTCACCGTCCTCATCTGGGACCGCCTCCGCGACGACAAGCGCCAGCGGTTGCTGACCCTGCCGTCCCACGAACTGATCCTGCGCTGCGTCGCCATCTACACCCGCCTCACCAGCAACGGCGGCGACACATGACCAAGTGACCGACAAGCGGATGCTCTCGCCGACCGCCCCGTCCGCCCGGCCCCGGCCAAACCTCCACCGCCCGCCGCTGACCTGAGCGACGGCCCGACATCCACCCATCCATCGCGTACGCCTCGGACGCCGCGCACCGCCGGCGGCGGCCGAGGCGTACGCCTACGCACCCTCGGAGGGCCCCATGACGTACACGACACCGTGGCAGAGAAGCTGCGACTGTCGCTGCCTGATCCACCACCACCTGCCGCGCACCACCTACAACGAGTCCGACTGCGCCTGCACCATCACCTGCGCCACGCAACCCCTCACCCTGCTCTCCGACCGCTGGGGCTGCGCGCTCTTCCTCGACCCCGCCGGCGACCTCTGGCACGTCCCCGCCATGACCCACGGCACCTGGGACTGGAGCAAAGCCGCAGAAATCGACACCCGCTTCGACCTCCACGACGCCGGCCGGCTCATCGAGCAACTGCTCCGCCACGTCGCCCAGGTGCTCGCCGCGCCTCTCACCTGAACGCACTACCACCCACCGTGGGCCGCCCGAAGGGGCGGCCCACCGTCCTTTTTGCGTTCTACGACCCGAAGAGACAGCGGTGTACCGCCCCCACTGAACGAAGTCGCCGGCTTTCTTGGCGACGATCGTACGGGCTGCTACCGCACGTCCACCGCCTGCAGCCCGCGTCCTCTGTTGCCTCGCCGGCCGCACAGACCCGGCTTTCTTGCGTCTCCAACGAAGGGCCACCGCCATGACCAGAATCCTCATCGGCGTCGTCACCGTCGTCACCATTGTCTGCCTCGGACTGCCCATGCTTCTGCTGTCGTCAGTCCTCGGCAACGGGTCCGGCGGCTGTGACGTCCCCACCGCACCTGCCGTGCGCCCCAGCGGGCACCCAGCCCGCAGCGTCAGCTGGGACACCGAACAACTGGAGATCGCCGCGACCATCATCGACGTCGGCGTCGCCAAGGGCGCGCCCCGCTGGGGTTGGGTCGTCGCCGTCGCCACCGCCATACAGGAGTCCGGCCTGCGCAACCTGCCCCACCTCGGCAACCGCAACGACCACGACTCCATCGGAGTGTTCCAGCAACGCCCGAGCCAGGGCTGGGGCACCGTCACGCAACTCTCCGAGCCCAGCTACCAAGCAGGGAAGTTCTTCGACAAGCTCCTGGCCGTCCCCGGCTGGGAATCGATGCCACTCACCCAGGCCGCCCAGACGGTCCAAGTCTCGGCCTACCCCGACGCGTACGCCAAGTGGACCGACGACGCGACAAGTCTGGTGGACCAGTTGACCAGCGCCCTTACCGACTGCCCACCGACGCGCTCAACATCCTTCCGGATGGGTTCGCCCGTCCTGCCGACACCCCACCCGCCGTCGCCACCGTAATCTCCTGCCCGGCCCGGCTGGTGGTCAGTTCGCCGGGCTGGCCACCGGCCGGCGACCCCAACACCACCCACCACCGCCGCCTCAGCCGGGAGGCGAAGGCGCGGCGGTGAGCAGCTGGTCGTGCTGGCCGCCGGCGGTCGGGGACGGGAGCCGTAGGGTGAGTTCGGGAAGGGCCTTGTAGAAGAGGGTGGCGCGGGAGACGCCGAGGAGGGTGGCGATGGAAGCCATGGACCGGTCAGGTTCGGCGAGCAACTGCAGTGCGTAGGAGACCTTCTCGGGGGTCATGACGGGTGGGCGGCCGAGGCGTTGTCCTCAGGCGCGGGCGGCGGCCAAGCCCTCGTTGGTGTTGGCGACAATGATGGTGCGGATGAACTCGGCCAGGGCGGCGAAGACGTGGAAGACGAACATGCCGCCAGCGGTGGTGGTGTCCAGCTTCTCGTACAGGGACAGGAACCCCACGCCGTGGCGCTTGAGTCGGCCGACGATGGCGATGAGGTCTTCAGTCCGACCGCTGGGTGTTCTTGCCGGAGGCCTTGTCGAAGAAGCACCGCGCGCAGCCGGCCGCGGTCAGCGCCGCCTGTTGGCGGGCGAGGTTCTGCTCCCGGTCGACACCCGGCCGTAGCCGATGCGCACCCCGGACAGCGGGGCCGGTGCGAGGAAGTCGCCCGGGGTGGGTGTAGGGGCGGTCATGCCATCGAGGGTGTCCGACAAACCCGTGATCGGCTTGTTGGACACGCCGGGTTTCTGGACAGGTTTGTTAGACAGCTCTGACTGGTCGTTCTCCCGCTTTTTGATCTTGTTCGGGAAACGATCGATTCTCGGACAGCCCCCCGGGGCCCTGTCCACTAGATCAACTCCTCAGCATCGCTTGGCCGGGAGCTAAAGACGGGCCTTCTCTTGGACACACGCCGCATGCCGTCGACGCCGGAGCCCAACCATGCCCCCTACTCGGAAGTGGAACCCTCCATGGCAGCCCGCAAGTTGCCATAGACGACCCGGGTCTGTGGGTGGTCGTTGCCGAGCACCCGCCGGCAGTCGGTGAGGGCCTGCTCGAACAGCGGGATCGCCTGCCCCAAGTCCCCCGCCGACC
>NZ_FMCW01000034.1:0-39234 GCF_900091595.1 Micromonospora haikouensis | reverse complement strand
CCCAAGTCCCCCGCCGAGTCGTAGGCGCCGGCGAGGTTGTTGACCGAGGCCAGCGTGTCGGGGTGGTCGTTGCCGAGCACCCGCCGTCGATCGGCAAGGGCCTGCTTAAGGTAGGCGATGGCGTGAGGGAGGTTTCCCTGGTCGAGCAGGAACAGGCTGGTCGCGTTGAGCAGGTGGGCCTGGGCTACGCGGTCGCTGTCGGTGGCGTGTGCTCTGGTCTGGGAGACGAGCACGTCGACGTGGGGCACCAGGGTGCGCCACGTCGGCCAGGTGGTGGGGTCGCGCCAGTCGTCGGGCAGCGCGGTGGTCAGGGCGATCGTGGCGGCGGTGCGGGCGGTGGTGATGTCGTCGGGTTGGCGGTGCGGGTCGTCGGGGTCGGGTGTGCGGGCGACGGCCTGGACGAGCCGGTGCACGGTGACGGCCCGGGTGGCGGGGTCGATGCTGAGCATGTTGTACGCGGCCAGCCGGCCGACCGCCCGCGTCACCGCCGGTTCCCCCGCGCCGTCGCCGAGGTGGTGCCACAGGCTGCGGGGGACGGCTTCCGGCGCGTACCAGGCCAGGGCCCGCAGCAGCCGTCCGGGCAGAGGATCGTCAGCGAGGGCGTCGAGGGTGACCTGCCAGACCCGGGCGATCGTCCGTTCGGCAGCCCGGCCTTCCTCACCGTCGCGATACATGGCGGCGGGATGCTGCGCGAGCAGCCGCAGATAGTCACCGACGCTGGTCCGGGTCTGGGCCAGGTAGGCGCCGGCCTGTTCCACCGCCAGCGGCAGATGGCCCAACTCGACGCACAGGGCGGCAGCGCCTGCGGGGTCGATGACACCGCCGCCCTGGGACACGATCGCGGTGAGCAGGGCGACCGCCTGGCCGGGTTCGAGGACGTCCAGGCGCAGCGGGGTCACGATGTCGGGCCAGCCGGTGGCGCGACGGCTGGTCACCAGGATCCGCCCCCCGGGCAGCCGGCCCACCAGATCGGCGATGTGGGCGGGATCGGTGACGTTGTCCAGGATGAGCAGCCATCCGTCGTGGCAGGCCAGCCAGCGTACGGCCCATTCCCGCAGGGACGGTGACGGCAGAGCCGCGAGGGCTGGTTGCAGCGCGACGGTCAGGGCGACCAGGCCGGCGTCGAGAGCGGCGGGACTGTCCGCGGTGATCCACCAGATCGGGCGGTGCTGGTCGCGGTGGGTTGCCGCCCACCGTGCGACCAGGGTGCTCTTACCGATACCGCCGAGCCCGTGGACCGCCTGCACGACCACCACACCCGGATCCTGAGCCGCCGAGTCCAGCCAGCCCAGCGCATCCTCACGACCCACGAACAGCCGCAGCCGCACCGGCAGGTTCACCAGCCCAGCCGGTGCAGGCACATCTTCCGGAGCGACCAACCCCTCCGCCGGCACCACCGTCACGTGCTGGGTATTGGTCGCATGGGGGCCCGTGGAGGCGATACCGGGAACGCTGCCCGCCGTAATCGAGCCCGACCCGCTCGGCACAGCGGGATCACCCACCGGCGTCAGCGGCGCGGGATCAACGGGCAAAGGGGCAACCCGGCCGCGTCGAAACCACCTCACCGGTGCTGGGTGTTCGTCGCGTTGTCGCCCGTCGAGGCGATCCCCGTGAGATCACCCCGCACGGTGACCGACCCCGGCCCCGCCGCCGGCGGTGTCACCGCAGCGGGCGGCGTCGGTGCCGCAGCCGGGCCTCCCGAAGGGGCCAGCACGAGGGCGGCCACCGCGACCACGAAGCCCGCGGCCCCGGCCAGCCAACTGGCCACCTCCACCCCCTGCAAACCAAACACCACCGCCGCCACCACCAACCCGGCAGCGACCACCCCACCCACCCCGATGACCACCCAGCGTCGCGAACCCATGACCACATCATCAGCCACCATCGCCACCCGAACCACATCGGACAGTCCAGAGTCCGAAGGCAGACATCGCACACCAGGCGCTGTCGGTCCAGCGGACCGTGCCGCACTGCCAGGCGTACGAGTGCAACGACCCGCGCGGTGCCGTACATCGCACGCCGGACACGATCCGGGTCCGACATCTCCATACCTCGATAAGATCAGTCATGGAGGCATGACCGCGTGATCTTGAGGCCGGAGCGATTCTGCGGAATCACCCACCGGACCAGGTCCGCGAGGGTGCACGCCGGGCTGGCGCGCACCCTCGCGGATCGGCGCGCTACATACCCGTGATGGCGTAGCTGACGATCGCGTGCGCGGCCACGCTGACCGCACCCCAGGGCAGCATCACCCGCAGCACCTTGTAGGCGGCGTCGCGGCGGGGCTCGGTCTCGCTGAACACACTGGCCAAGGCCATCAGGACCACCATGCCGGCGTAGACCAACACGAGCGTGACCGGAACCCACTCAGGCACGGGACCGCTCCCCTCTCAGACGCAACCCGACCGCCAGCCTCGGCGCGCTGAACAGCAGGATCCCGAGGATGTACCCGACGCGACTCCACCACGGCGCACCCTCGGAACCCAGGTCGTACAGCTCCCCCGTCCACTCCTCGCGGTACCGGGACACCGCCGACCCCGGCAATAACCCCGCCGCGCCGCGCAACAGCATCGCGATGCCAGCTCCTGCAATACGCCTCGGGCCGGCGACGGTAAAGCCGCCAAGAACGGCGAGAGCGGCGTTGCTGATAACGGCGAAGCGGAGGTCGGTGGCGGTGGCAGAGTGGGCGGTGGTGGGGGCAAAGCCGATGGCGGTGGTGGCATAGAAGCCGGTGGTGATGGTGGTGACAAAGAAGCCGATGGTGCGGAGGAGCGCGATGTCATAGACGCAGGTGACGACGCCGGCGAAGAGGAAGACGACCTCGATGAGGGTGGGGCGCTTGCGGGAAGCGACGACACCGACAGCGCTGGGGCCGTCGACAACCGGCGGTAGGTTGTCGGCAAGCGCTCCGAGTGAGCAGTCTTCGCGGTTGCTGCTGAATGCCATCTCGGTTTCCGTCCTCACTGGCAACCCGGCTGCGGGCGCAGCCTGCTGAGCGCGGGGGTGCGAGCGGCGGACTGGCTGGCTTCGGCGAGCGCGAGGCGCGCCGTTACAGCTCCGTCAGGAGTGAATCGGTAGTAGCGGCGGCGGGGCCGGCCGGCCTCCTCATGCTCAGCTGGGTCCTCCCAGTAGCTCTCCACCCACCCCGCCTGTTCCAGGCGGGCCAGGATCGGGTGCAGGCTGCCAGACTTCAGTCCCGTCTCGGCGGCGATGTCGCGCCCCCAGCGAGCCTTTGTCGGCTCGGTCAGCAGCGCGCGTACCACCGCCACCGTCTGCGCGGTGAGGCGTGGTCCCGTAGTCATAGGCAAACTCTACCTAGGTAGCGGGATGCTGTCTACTTAGGTAGATCCGAGGTCGGGACGACGGCGAGCGGGCTCTGGCCTGGAAACTGCGGGGGGCCTAGTGGCCGATGCCGCCCTTTCGATGTAGCACCGCCCTACCTAGGGCGGTTCCGCTCCCGGTGGTGCTCACTTGCCAGCGAGGTTGCTCCGGAGCCTGTTGGCGAGGGTGATGGTGGCTTCCTGGGGTTCGGCGTCAAGGTCGGTCAGTGCTGTGGTCAGGGCACGGAAAAGGATTCGGATGCCGTCGGTGTCGCTGAGGGCGTGGCGGGCGTGCATGGCGCGGGTGTAGAGGGCCTCGTTGTAGCGGTCCAGTGCGATGGCCCTGTCGAGCAGGTCGGATGCGGCCTGTGGGTCTGTGTGGATGAGGTCGTCGGCGAGTAGGAGGTGGGCCTCGGTTGCCCAGCGGCGCACGGTTTCCCGGTGGGGTGGGAGCCATTCGTAGTCTTGGCTGTCCGCCAGGGGTGCGGTGTAGAGGTCGCAGGCGGTGGTGAGCAGTTCGCGGCGGCGTGGGCCGGTGGCGATGGTGGCGGTGCGCATGAGGTCCCGCAGGGTCCAGACGTCGATGTCGACGGTGGTGGGGTCGAGCCGGTAACGTCCGGCGCTCTTGACGACGTAGGCGTTCTTCGTGTTGGGGGTGGCGGCACGGGCGAGGACGTGTCGGAGGTTGCTGACGTTCGTGTGGACGCGCTGGTCGGCTTGGCTGATACGGGCGTCGGGTTCGAGGTACTCGCCGATCTCGCGGGTGGTGACTCCGTCGGGGTGGCAGGCCAGGAACACGGCGAGTTCGAGGGCCTTGGCGCGCAGCGGTCGGCCGGGGTGGGTGATGTCGTCGATCCGCGGCGGTCCGAGGACCCGCAGCCGCGCCTTGCCGATGGTGTCGGTTTCGGCGGCTGCGGTTATCGGTGCGGGACGGTCGACAGACGTGGTCTCGGTTCGGCTGGCCTGCAGTGGGACCGTCGGGACCGGCTCGGCGGATGACGGGAATGTGGTGGGTTCACCGATGTGGGCCTCGCGCAGGGTCGTGAGGATCCCGAGGGCGGTGTGGGTGCCGAGTACGGGCAGGCGCGGCGGGATCGGCTCGGTCGCCGATCCGGAGGCGAGCGTGGTGTGGCCGTCTGAGGTGACGTCGATGGTGGTGCCGGGCGTCCATTCGCCGAGCAGCACGGCGGACACGTTGAGGTTGCCGCCGAGGGTGAGCACGGTCGCGGCCCGGGTGGAGGTGGCCGCGGACGGAGCCCTGGTAATGAGCACGACCGGCGGCAGGGGTTCCTTGTCGGGGGCCTGTTGGCGTGGGGTGTCCAGGTCGGTCAGCGTGTGTTCGTCGAGGATGCGGCTGCGGCGCAGGAGTCGGGCCTCGACCGCGGTGAGCGCGTCGTCGAGGTCTGCGGTGGTGTGCAACCGTGGCCATGGTGCGAGGGCGGTGGCGTCGGGGCCCAGGAGGGTGGCCAGGGTGGCGGTGTCGATGATGACTTCGCCACGGGCATTGGGGTGGTGTGGGTTGCCGGTGGCCAGGGCCGCGACGAGAGCGGCGCGGGCTACGGCGTGCGCACCGTCGCCGACGATGCCGTTTCCGCCGGTCGGTAGCGACGCGAGTTCGGGTACGAGCGTCGACGGCTCGTTATCGTCGGCGCCCGGGTTCGGGGGTCCGGGGTGGCGGGCAGTCACGGCGCGGCGTACCTGCACCACGGGCGGCGGGAGTTCGGCGGGTGGATCGGTGTCGGGTTCACCGGTGTAGCGGCGTCGGCGTTGGAGCCAGACCAGAGTGGCGGCGGCGCTGATCGCAACGGCGAGCGACCAGGGCAGCCAGTCGCCTCCCGGCAGCTGCACTCCGTCCTGATCGGTTGCCACCGCCGGGTTGTGGGTGTCGGGGTTTGTCGGCGTGACCGGCGACGAGGTGAGGTCGGCAGTCGTCGAGGATGTGGTCGGCGTTGAGGCGGACGTACTCGCTGCGGCCGAGGGTGTGGCGCTGGGGACGGCTGCCGGTCCCTCGGTGGTCGGCGGTGGTGTGGTGGCGTCCGGCCTGTCCGGGTCGGCACTCGGCGATGCCGATGGCGTCGTAGGTCGGGACGGCGTCGCCGGTGGCGGCTTGGGTGGTCTGGCGGGCGTGGCGGTGTGTGGTGGGCGGGCGTCGGCGGGCAGGCGCAGTTCCCAGCCGGGGTAGATGAGGTCGCAGTCGCGCAGGGTGCCGCCGACGCCGGGAAAGTGGCGGTGCTTGTTCAGGCTGCAGATCTGCGGCCACCGGTTGGCGTCGCCGAGCCAGTCTTTGGCGACCTTGGACAGGGTGTCGTGCCGCTCGACCGTGTACAGGTAGCGCTGCTCGGCGACCAGGATGATGGCGGGTCCACGGGCGGCGGCCTGCCGGGGAACATCGGCGTGCTCTGCGGCGGCGACGGGCGTGGACGGCGGGTCCGGGTTCGCCACGCGGCCGAGCGGGCCGGCGGAGGTGACGGCGAGCGCGGCAGTGCCGGCCAGGCCGAACACGAGCCGGTGCAGCGGGGCCGGCAGCCTGAGCGCGGGAACGCGCCACCGGGTCAGCCCGGCGAGGATCTCGGCGAGCAGGAGCAGCGCGAAGACGCCCCACAGCAGCCACATCGCCCAGAGGGCCGCGCCGATGAGGACATCCGGGGTGAACCGTCCGCTGGACCGTTCGAACCAGTCCGGGATCTGCGACCACGCCGGTAGCCGTCGCAGCGGGTTGCCGCCGACGACCCACAACAGCGCCGGTACTCCCGCCAGGAAGAATCCGGCACCGATAGCGACGCGGGCGGCGCTGGTCAGGGAACGGGACAGCGGCCTACGGCGTCGGGGCGGGTCGTGGGGAGGATGGACGGTGGCCCGCGCACCGTATTCGGCCAGTCTGTCGCCTCGGTCCGGGGACATCTGCGGCACCTGCCCCTCCCTGCGGCTGATCGTCAATCTCTTCCCATACACGAGGATCAGCGTTTCCGGCCATCCCAGCCGGAAGGATTCTCATCATTCGCGCACCGGGGATCATGGGAGAGGATCACGGTTGACAATGCCTCGCCACCACGGGTGAGACTGCCTCTCATGGTCAACGGGGACGCCAGGTTGTCGATCGACCTCAGCTCCTCGGCCATCGCCGCCACGGTCAGCCGGCAGGGCACCCGGGTTCCCATCCTCATCGACGGTCGACTCGTCATGCCGCCGGGCGTCGCCGTGGGCCCCGCCGGTGACCTCTACGTCGGTGTCGACGCCGCCGCCGCGCGGTCGCTGCCCGCAGACCATCGGTTCGTCAAACACCCGGCCGACCACCTCGCCAGCCCTGCCCAGGCTCCCGATCCGGCACAGCCCAATCCCGTGGATGTCCTCGCTGCAGTCCTGCGGCACGTCAGCAACCACGCCACCCACCAGGTCGGCCAGCCGATCACCGACCTCACCGTGACCATCCCACCGGCCTGGGGACCACGCCGCCGCACACACCTCAGCAAAGCAGCGGCCCGAGCGGGACTACCACCGCCGGCCCTGGTCACCGCACCCGCTGCCCTGGCCACCTACACCACGACACTCGGCCTCACCACACCCGAGAACTCCTGCGTACTCGTCTGCCAGGCCGACCACCATCCACCCACTCTCACCGTCCTGCAGACGGTCAGCGACGGCTACCGCGAGCTGGCAACACAGCAACTCCACGGCCCACACGACCTCGACGACCTCATCGCACGACACGTCGTAGCCACCGCGACCACCGGCCACGACCCGCTCCGAGCAGTCGGCGACCACACCGACACAATCACAGCGCAGGACCACGGCGCTCTCCGGGAGTCCATCCGCACCGCCCGGCACCAACTCGTCCAGCAGGAGCGGGCGCCGATCATGCTCCCCACACCCCACCACCCTGCGGTCATCACCCGCGACGACATCACCACCGCCACCCAGCCCCTCCTCGACCAGATGCCCGACGCAGTCGCCCACCTCCTCGACGCGGCCGACGTCGACACCGAAAACCTCACCGCTGTCATCGTGAGGCCAGCGCCCGGCGTGCCCGCACTGACCGACCGCCTCGCCGCAGCGACCCGCGTCACCCCCACCATCGTCGACCACTCCCACGCCCTCGCCGACGGAGCCCTGACCCTCACCACCACCCACCAACCCGGACCCCGGGCCGCTGCCGCCCAACTCCCCCGCGTCCGGCTGCGCATCAGCGACCTCACCGGCGCCCTCCTCATCGGCGCATGCTCCCTGGCCCTGCTGCTGCAAGCCGTCCTCACCGCCGACATCACCACCCTCTTCACCAGGGTGGTCGAAGCCCGCATCTCACTACCGCAACTCGGCACCGCCGGCGCGCTCGCCATGCTCACCGCCTTCGCCGTGGCACACCTGGCACCCACCACCTGGCTCGCCGGAACACCCACCACGCCCACACCCGAACCCACCACAGGCAGCCTCATCCGACGCGGATATCTCACCGCCGCCGTCGGCGGCACCATTACCGCCGCCCTCTACGGCCTCGCCACCGGCACCGCCGTCGGGCTCGACTACACCCCCTACCTGAAATGGACCCTGGGCACCGCTCTCCCCCTCGCGCTCTGCGCCACCCTCATCGCCGCCACCGCACCCCGCATCCCCGCCGACGCATTACCCACCTGGCTCGCCATGACCCGCCCCGCCATCACCCACACCGTCACCGCAACCGCCGGCATCTTCCTCATGCGCGCCGCCCTCACCATCACCACCCCCGTCGACCTCACCGGCATGCCCGGCCTCGTGGGCAGCCTCGGAGCAGCCCTCCTCGGCACCGCCACCGGCCTCACCGCCACCCGCACCCGACTGGCCCGCACCATCACCGCACCCGGCCTGGCCATCGGCTACGCCCTCGTCTTCACCTACAACACCAACAGCGCCCTCATCGCCGGCTACCTCATCGCCCTCACCTGGTGGGGCATCCGCCTCACGACTAACACCCTGCAACTGGCCTTCCCCGACGTCCGGTCAGCGCTACACCGCCTCACCGGTCACTCTGACGGCTGAACAGTCGCCGAAAGCAGACAAAAGCCACGGCTCAGGTCCGTGATTGGCGCGGGATTTCCGCTCTTTCAAGGTGACTCGTCCGGCCGCCGATCAGAAGGCGGTAGCTAAGAAGGGACGCGCCCCGCTGCCCCGGACGCATCTCCAGGCACGAAGCCGCACGTACAGGCTCATTGTCGAGCCAGTCACCATATCGCCAAGCCCGTCGAGCAGTCGGCGGGCTTTCTGCATTTCTCAGCCCGCCAACCGAGCCAGTCCTCATGGCGCAGACGTCGGGCTATCTCCGCCTGCCCCGAAGGAGGATCCAATGGCCAAAAGCTGATCGGCCAGCACTCAGCACAGGGCCATTGAGGCCCGCACCGGGTCGGCCGTCCTGTCCACACTCGAACATTCCGCGCAGTGCGGAGAACCACCAGTAGTCCACTCCCCATTCAGCAGTCACCGAGCCGAGCCAGGTCTTGGCCTACGCGCCAACGACAAGAGCCACGGCACGCGGCAGCTCACCGCTCCGACCCGAGGGCTGCCAGCAACGCACGGCGCTCCATCCCGTACCGCATCGCTGTCTCGACAGCCTCTCACGGCGCACTGGCCGACACCGCGTCACTCGAAGAGCTACGCATCGAGGCCGGCACCAACCCGAACCTCCACTTTGCCAATCTTCCGAAAGGCCACCCCACTATGGGAACACATCAGAACCACCGAACCCTCAATCTCCACCAGAAGAGTCGACTGAGGCCAACCTTCCCAGCACGCTCATTCACGTTCAGTCCTGATGCGACTCCGCTCGATATTCCACAATTGGCGGAGCGGATCTCCACGGACATCAGCGGCAGGCTTGACACCTCAGGACCGCAACGAATGGATAGACACCCACAGCCGACACATGCCGCGACCATGCACAGCAGTGTCAGCGGCACCGGCCCCCTTTCCCAGTCAGGCTGCAATGAAAGGAAGTCCGATCGATGTCCGCCCCACCCCCAACCCCGCCCCGGCACCGGGCCGTCAGGCACCACCGGCCGCCGGCATCTGGCCGGCCACGCCACGCCGGGCCAGCAGCCTGGTTCCGCCTATCCGCCGGGCCAGCGATGAACGGCCCGAACGCCCCCGAGTGGCGGCCCGACCCTCTGCTGACCATCGATGACCTCGCCGCCTGGCTGGGCAAGCCCAAGAACACCCTCTACGCCTGGCACAGCCGAGGTAAGGGCCCCCGCGCCATCCGCGTCGGCAACACGCTGCGTTACCGGCGCAGCGAGGTCGAGCGCTGGCTCGATGAGCACACCGACGCGGAGCGGTAGGCCATGTCCCGACCTGAACTGCCCATCGGAACCTGGGGCAAGATCCGCACCGAGAAACTCGGACCCCGCCGGTTCCGCGCACGAGCCCGGTTCCGCGACTACGACGGCAAGACCCGCGACATCGAGGCCACCGACACCACCGGCCCAGCCGCCGAACGGGCGCTGAAAATCAAGCTACGTGACCGCACCACCCCCAACGACGACGAGATCACCCGCGAGACCCACGTCAGCAGACTCGCCGAACTATGGATCGAAGAGATCACCACCGAGGAACGGATCGCACCACAGACCATCCACCGATACGCGACCAGCGTGCGCGCGGCGATCCTGCCCGCCCTCGGCAACCTGCGGATCCGCGAGGCCAGCGTCGGGCGACTGGATCGGTTCCTACGCGACATCGCCAAGGACCGCCCCTCGGCCGCCAGAGGCGCGAAGGTCGTCCTGAGCCAGATGTTCGCCCTCGCCGTGCGCCACGGCGCACTTCCCACCAACCCCGTACGCGACACGGGCCGACTGCGCAAACCTCGCCGCGCAGTCGTCATCCTCTCCGACGAACACCTCCAGGCCGTCCGCACCGCCATCCGCGACTGGCAGCGACCGGTCCCCGGCAAGCCCGGGCCCCGGCACACGGGCGACCTGGCCGACGTCGTCGACCTCATGCTCGCCACCGGCGCCCGCATCGGTGAGATCCTCGCCCTGCGTTGGGCGGACCTGGACCTCGCCACCGCACGCCCCACCCTGACGATCTGCGGCACACTGGTCTTCGTCACAGGCCAGGGCTTCTTCCGACAGCCCTGGACCAAGAGCGACGCCGGCTACCGCATGGTCGTCCTGCCCCGCTTCGCCATCGGCATGCTCCTGACCCGCAAGCTCGACGCCGCCGACAACCCCCACGACGCGATCTTCGCTTCCCGACGCGGCACCTGGCTGTCGCCCAACAACGTCCGCCGTCAGTGGCGCCAGGCCCGCGCCGACACCGACCTGGCCTGGGTCACCCCGCACACCTTCCGCAAGACCGTGGCCACCCTCATCAAGGAAGAGACCAGCACCAAGAACGCCGCAGCCCAGCTCGGGCACTCCAGCGAGGAGGTCACCGCCACCTACTACATCGCCAAGCCCGTCCAAGCACCCGACGTCTCCGACGTCCTCGAACGCCTCGGCGCCGACCGGAACAGACGCCCTACGCCCAGGGGGCACGACGATGACCATGGATGACAAACCTGGTTGCCGCCCCGGGTAATCGGGGGGTTTTCGGGGGGCGGTTCAAAACTCCATAGACGAAAGCAAAAGCCCTGACCAGTGTTTCCGCTGGTCAGGGCTTTTCGCGTGTCGGGACGGCCGGATTCGAACCGACGACCCCTTGACCCCCAGTCAAGTGCGCTACCAAGCTGCGCCACGTCCCGATGCTCCCGCGAGGCACTTGCTCCCTGCGACAGCCGTTACAGCTTAACGCACGATCTTCCGCACGCACGCATCGGCCCCGCCCCCGATTGCCGACCCACACCCGCTAAAGCATCCTAGGAGGATAGGGGGAAGCTTCTCCGAAGGGCGTTGGTCGGATCTCGGGCCCCACGCACCCGTAAGGCGTCGCCAGATTGGCCGGGCGGGCACCATTCACTGGGCGTGAGTCCATGCCAGGCCGCCCATGCTTCCCGCCCGGCCCCGGCGCTCCACCCGCCCACCGCCCGCCGCACCTCCGCCACCCGCCGCGCATTCTCGCCTGCCACGTCACGGGCCTTCTGAACGGACAGTTGCTGTTCGTCCGCGACGACAACTGTCCACGATCACAGCGGTAGGGGTTTGGCGCCATCGGCGGGAGCAAGGGCGTACGGGGTGGAGGCCGGGCATCCCCGAAGACGCAGGGACGCAAGCCCGGCCCGGCTCGAAGGACAGGCAGGACCGCGCCGACCCGGGATAAGGACGCGAACGGCACGTTGAGCCAGCTGAGGACGCAGACGGCACAGCAGCCGGACGAAGACGTAGACGGCCCGCCACGCCAGACATGGGCACAGCCGGGCACACCAAGGCACCGGGAACACGCCCGGCCCCGCTACGCAGGGCCGGGAGTGCTCGCCGAGGGTGGCGTCAACCGGCGGCAGGTGGATCAGGGGAAACGGACAAGCAGGCAGGGCGCGAGCGGGACAGGAGGCGGTACGCCGTCAGCCGTGCGCCTTGCCCCGACCGCCCGGACCGAGCTTCTTGCGCGGGCGTACCGAGATCTCCACCGGGCTGCCCTCGAAGCCGAACTCCTCGCGGAGCTTGCGCTCGACGAACCGCTGGTAGCCGGCGTCCAGTGGCGCGGTGGTGAAGAGCACGAACCGCGGCGGGGCGACCCCCGCCTGGGTGGCGAAGAGGATCTTCGGCGCCCGGCCGCCGCGCACCGGGTGCGGGGTGGCCTGCACCAGGGCGGTCAGCCAGGAGTTGAGCTGCGCCGTGGGCACCCGGGTCTCCCAGCTCGCCAGGGCCTTGCGCAGCGACGGGGCGAGCTTGTCGACCGCCCGGCCGGTCTTGGCCGACAGGTTGATCCGCAGCGCCCACGGGATGCGGCGCAGCTCGCGCTCGATCTCCTTGTCCAGGTAGTACCGGCGGTCGCCGTCGACGAGGTCCCACTTGTTGAAGGCGATGACCAGGGCCCGACCGGCCTCGGTGACCATGGACAGGATCCGCTGGTCCTGTTCGCTGATCGGCTCGCTGGAGTCGAGCAGCACCACGGCCACCTCGGCGGCCTCGATCGCCCCCGCGGTGCGCAGACTGGCGTAGTACTCGGTGCCGCTGGCCTTGCCGACCCGCTTGCGCAGCCCGGCGGTGTCGACCAGTTGCCAGGTTTCCCCGCCGATCTCGACGAGGCTGTCCACCGGGTCGACGGTGGTGCCGGCGACCGAGTCGACGACCGCCCGCTCCTCGCCGGAGAACCGGTTGAGCAGGCTGGACTTACCGACGTTGGGCCGACCGACGAGGGCCACCCGGCGCGGGCCGCGAGGGCGGTTCTCCACGATCGTCGGGGCCTCCGGCAGCGCCTGGAGGATCCTGTCGAGCAGGTCGCCGGAGCCCCGGCCGTGCAGTGCCGAGATCGGGAACGGCTCGCCGAGGCCGAGCGACCACAGCGAGGTCGACTCCATCTCGATGGTGGTGTTGTCGGCCTTGTTGGCCACCAGGATGACCGGCTTGGCGCTGCGCCGCAGCATCTTGACGGCGGCCTCGTCCACGTCGGTGGAGCCGACCATGGCGTCGACCACGAACAGCACCACGTCGGCGGTGGCGACAGCGATCTCGGCCTGCGCGGCGATCGCCGCGGCGCGGTCCTTCGCGTCCGGCTCCCAGCCGCCCGTGTCGACGACCGTGAACGCCCGGCCGGACCACTGCGCGTCGTAGGGAACCCGGTCCCGGGTCACCCCGGGGATGTCCTCGACGACCGCCTGCCGACGGCCGATGATGCGGTTGACCAGGGTGGACTTGCCGACGTTGGGGCGGCCGACGACGGCCACCACCGGCACTGGGCCGGTCGGCTCCTCGGTGTCCGCGTCCGGCTCGCGCAGTTCCACCCAGCCCTCGTCCGTGGTCACGCCACGCCCCGCTCGGTCAGCAGCGCGCGCAGCCGGTCGACGACCTCGTCGATGCCCAGCTCCGTGGTATCCAGCACCACCGCGTCGGCGGACTGCTGCAACGGGTCGGCCTTGCGGGTCGAGTCAAGCCGGTCGCGGCGGGCCAGGTCGGCGGCGGTGGCGGCCACGTCGGTGGCGTCCTCCGCGCTGCGCCGCTGGGCGCGCGCGGCCTCGGAGGCGGTCAGGTAGACCTTCAGGTCCGCGTCGGGGACGACGACCGAACCGATGTCGCGGCCCTCGACGACGATCCGGCCGGCCTTCGCGATCAGCTCCCGCTGCCGGGCCACCAGCAGGGCCCGCACCGACGGTACGGCGGACACGGCGGAGACCGCGCCCGTGACCTCGGGGCCCCGGATCTCGGCGTCGACGGTCACGCCGTCGGCGGTCACGGCGTACCCCTGGGGGTCGGTGCCGATGCGCAGGTCGACCTCGGCGGCGACCTTGCCCACCGACTCGGCGTCGGTCAGGTCGACCCCGGAGCGCAGCACGGCCCAGGTGATCGCCCGGTACATCGCACCGGTGTCCAGGTAACGGGCCCCGAGGCTCACGGCGAGCCGCCGGGAAACGGTGGACTTACCCGAACCGGACGGCCCGTCCACAGCGACCACGCAGCGCCCGGCCCGTACGTTTTCCTCCACCGTGATCCTCCTCAGCCCGTGCCTCGCGGGGCCCGGCGGCCCGTCGCGAGCGGTTTGTCGTCGTCGTCAATCATGCCCGCGGCCCATCGAGGGGCCGCGCGCGACGCCGTCGGTGGCGACCCACGCCACCGTGCGTCCCGTCCGGGACGTCACGGAAGCCTACCTGTTGGGGTACCCCGTCCTACGGGGTCAGTCACCCACCGCCTTGAACAGGGCGGCGACCTCGGCGTTGGTGAGCCGCCGGGTGCGACCGGCGCGCAGGTCGCCGAGGCGGATCGGCCCGATCGAGGTACGCACGAGGCGCGACACCGGGTGCCCGACCTCGGCGAGCAGGCGTCGGACGATGTGTTTGCGCCCCTCGTGCAGGGTCAGCTCCACCTGGGCGGTCTTGCCCAGGGTGTCCACCACCTTGAAGGAGTCGACGGTGACGGGGCCGTCCTCCAGCTCGACGCCGGCGGCCAGCCGCTTGCCGAGGTTGCGGGGGATCGGCCCGGCCACCTCGCACAGGTAGGTCTTCGGCACCCCGTACGACGGGTGGGTGAGCCGGTGGGCGAGGTTGCCGTCATTGGTGAGCAGCAGCAGGCCCTCGCTTTCGGCGTCGAGCCGCCCGACGTGGTAGACCCGCTGCTCCACCCGGTGGCCGATGAAGTCGGACAGGGCGGTGCGGCCCTTCTCGTCCGCCATGGTGGAGACGACCCCGCGGGGCTTGTTCAGGGCGAGGTAGACCAGCCGGGTGTCGGCCTGGAGGCGCTCGCCGTCGACGAAGATGACGTCGCGGGTCGGGTCGGCCCGGTCGCCGAGCTGGGCCACCTTGCCGTTGACGGTGACCCGGCGGCGGAAGATCAGGTCTTCGCAGGCGCGGCGGGATCCCACGCCGGCGGCGGCCAGCACCTTCTGGAGGCGTTCGGCCCCCTCGAAGACGGGCGCGTCGGTCTTGGGGGCACGGTCATCGCGTCGCATCGGCAAGCTCTTCTACGTTGTCGGGGAGGAACGGGGCGAGCGGGGGCAACTCGTCGACCGAGTTCAGCCCCAGCTTCTCCAGGAACATCGTGGTGGTCCGGTAGAGGAAGGCGCCGCTGTCCGGTTCGGCACCGCACTCCTCGACCAGCCCGCGGGAGACCAGCGTACGGAGCACCCCGTCGCAGTTGACACCCCGGATGGCCGAGATGCGCGAACGGGTCACCGGCTGCCGGTACGCGACCACGGCGAGGGTCTCCAGCGCCGCCTGGGTCAGCCGGACCGACTGCCCGTCCAGCACGAACCGCTCGACGTACGTGGCGTATTCCGGGCGGGTGTAGAGCCGCCAGCCGCCGGCCGCCCGGCGCAGCTCGAAGCCGTGCCCGGCGGCGGTGTAGCCGGCCGCGATGTCGTCGAGCAGGGGGCCGATGCGCTCCGGGGGCTGTTCGAGGACCTGGGCCAGGGTCAGCTCGCTGACGGGCTCGTCGACCACCAGCAGGATGGCCTCCAGCGCCCCGCGCAGTTCCGCGTCGTTGAGCGCGGGGGCCGGCGGTGGCACGGGAGCGGCCCGGCGCCGCGAGGCCCGCTGCTTCCGCTCCCCCGCCTCCGCCGCCTCCCCCGCCAAGGAGATCTTGGAAGAATCCGGCCCCTCCAGGGGCCGTTCGTTTCCAAGATCTTCCCGGGTGGCCGGCGGCGGGGCGAGGGGTTCCGGTGGGGCGGGGGGACGGGGGCGGTTCCAGGGAGGGACCCAGGCGGCGGCCTGGTCGGCCAGGGAGTCCCGGCGCTCCTCGTCACTCATCGCGCTGCTCCTCGCCGTCCATGGCCTCGCCGTCCACGGCCACGCCGTTGCCGTCCTTGTCGTTGCTCGTGCCCGGCTCGGACGGGGCGCCGGCATACTCGTCGACGTGCAGCTCGGTGCCGCCGTCGGCGGGGCCGGTCCAGCGGACGGTCAACTCCTCCAGGGCCTGTTCCTGCACGAAGGACACGAGGCCCTCCCGGTACAGCTCCAGCAGCGCCAGGAAGCGGGCCACCACCTCCAGGGTGGCCTCGCAGTCGGCGCAGAGCAGGGAGAACGTGGCGACGCCGGCCCGGCGCAGCCGCTCGGCGATGATCCCGGCGTGTTCCCGGACGCTGACCCGGACCAGGTGCACGTGCGCGATGGACACCTCGGGCACCGGCTTCGGCGTCATCGCCCTGACCGCCAGCTTCAGCAGCCGCTCGGGGCCGATGCCGAGCACCAGGTCGGGCAGCGCCTCGGCGTAGCGGGCCTCGAGGGTCACCGCCCGGGGGTAGCGCCGGCCGCCGACCGCCTCCAGCTCGGCGATGTGCGCGGCGGCCTCCTTGAACGCCTTGTACTGCAGCAGCCGGGCGAAGAGCAGGTCCCGCGCCTCCAGCAGCGCCAGGTCTTCCTCGTCCTCGACCTCGGCGGTGGGCAGCAGCCGGGCCGCCTTCAGGTCCAGCAGGGTGGCGGCGACCAGCAGGAACTCGCTGGTCTCGTCCAGGTCCCACTGGTCGCCCATAGCCCGCAGGTAGGCGATGAACTCGTCGGTGACCCGGTGCAGGGCGACCTCGGTGACGTCCAGCTTGTGCTTGCTGATGAGCTGGAGCAGCAGGTCGAACGGGCCGGTGAAGTTGTCCAGCCGGACGGTGAACCCGGTGGACTCCCCGCCCGCGCCGTCACCTGCCACGCCACCGGAACCGGCCACGGGGGGCGGCGGTGCGGCGGGCGGGTCCAGGGGCGGCGCGGTCACCGGACGACCGTAGTCCACGCCCCGGGCACCGCGACGACAAGGCCGCCCCGGGCGACAAGGCCGCCCCGGACGACGAGGTCACCCCGGGCGCCAACAAGGCCGCCTCGGCGGGGCGCGGCCACCGACCGCTGGTGCGTCCCCGGCCGGGGACGCGCGCGCCGACGACGGGCCACCCGGCCTACCGCTCCGCCTGCGCGGCGATCACCTCGCGGGCGAGCTGCCGGTAGTTGCGGGCGCCCGACGACGCCGGGTCGAGGGTGGTGATGGGCGCCCCGGCCACCGTGGACTCGGGGAACTTCACCGTCTTGGTGATCACCGTCTGGTAGACCTTGTCGCCGAACGCCTCGACCACCCGCTGCAGCACCTGCCGGCAGTGGGTGGTGCGGCTGTCGTACATGGTGGCGAGGATGCCCTCCAGCTCCAGGTCGAAGTTGAGCCGCTCGCGCACCTTGTCGATCGTGTCCAGCAGCAGGGCCACGCCCCGCAGGCTGAAGAACTCGCACTCCAGGGGGATGAGCACGCCGTGCGCGACGGTCAGCGCGTTGATCGCCAGCAGGCCGAGGGAGGGCTGGCAGTCGATGAGGATGTAGTCGTATTCCTTGCGGATCGACCTGAGCACCCGGGCGAGGGCCATCTCCCGGGCGACCTCGTTGACGAGCTGTATCTCGGCGGCGGAGAGGTCGATGTTGGCCGGCAGCAGGTGCAGCCCCGCCACGTCCGTCTTGATCAGGACGTCCTCGGCGGTGACGTCGTCCTGCATGAGCAGGTTGTAGACCGACAGGTCGAGGTTGTGCGGGTTGACGCCGAGGCCCACGGAGAGGGCGCCCTGCGGGTCGAAGTCGACCAGCAGCACCTTGCGGCCGTATTCCGCGAGCGCCGCGCCCAGGTTGATCGTGGTGGTGGTCTTGCCGACGCCGCCCTTCTGGTTGGCCATCGCGATGATCCGGGCCGGCCCGTGCCGGTCGGTGGGCATCGGCTCGGGGATCGGCTTGCGCATCGTGTAGGCCGCCGGGTCCGCCGGCCCGAGGTCCGCGCCGAGCGTGGCCTGCTGCTCGCGGAGCTCCGTCGTCCAGGTCTCGGCACGGTCACCGTTGCCAGCCATGTCCTCGTTGCCCCCTCCCGACGACCACCTGGCGTCGGAGCCGTCCGACGTCCCTCGCGGCGCCGCGGCGCACCCCGGTCCTGTCGCCCCGCAAGGTCCGCGCCATGCCGACTGTACGCCACCGGTCAGCAGGGCGTTCGGCACCGGTACGGCGTGTCGGCCCCGACCGGCCGGTCCCGGTGGGCGGGGCCGGTCGACGCGTCCCGCGGTCAGCCGCGGGCGCGGGGGTGGGCGGTGGCGTACACCTCGCGCAGCCGCTCCACGGTGACCAGCGTGTAGACCTGGGTGGTGGTCACCGAGGCGTGGCCGAGCAGTTCCTGCACCACCCGCACGTCGGCCCCGCCGTCGAGCAGGTGGGTGGCGTACGAGTGGCGCAGCGTGTGCGGGGAGACAGCGTTCGCCCCGTCCACCGGCAGCCCGGCCCGCTCGGCGGCCCGCCGCAGGATCGTCCACGCCCCCTGCCGGGTCAGCGCGCCCCCGCGCGCGTTGACGAACACCGCCGGGGTGCCCCGGCCGGCGGCCACCAGGGCCGGTCGGCCACGCACCAGCCAGGCGCGCAGCGCCTCGACGGCGTACCCGCCGACCGGCACGAGGCGGGCCCGGCCGCCCTTGCCGCGCAGCAGCACCGCCGCCTCGCCGCTGTCGAGGCCGTCGAGGTCGTCGATCGCCGCGCCGACGGCCTCGGAGATCCGCGCGCCGGTGGCGTACAGGAACTCCAGCAGCGCCCGGTCGCGCAGCGCCAGCGGCGCGCCGTCGCCGGTGGCGGTCACCGGGCCGGCGGTCTCCAGCAGTCGCACCACCGAGTCGACGGGGAGCGCCCGGGGCAGCCGGCGCGGCGGGGCGGGCGGCCGGACGT
This sequence comes from Micromonospora haikouensis, assembly GCF_900091595.1. Lineage (GTDB taxonomy): Bacteria > Actinomycetota > Actinomycetes > Mycobacteriales > Micromonosporaceae > Micromonospora > Micromonospora haikouensis. The sequence goes on along the minus strand of NZ_FMCW01000034.1, from coordinate 20,706 downwards.
CGCGGCTCGGGTCGGCGCCGGCCAGCCCCTCGCGCAGGGCGAAGCGGTGCAGCCCGCGCACGGCCGACGCGGCGCGGGCGGCGGAGGAGACCGCCAGGGGCGGGTGGTCGTCGTCGCCGGCGCGCAGCCGGGCCAGGTGCGCCTCGACGACGCCCGCCCCGACGGTGGCGAGGTCGGCGATCCCGGCGGCGGCGAGGGTGGCGAGGTAGCGGTCCAGGTCCCGGCGGTACGAGGCGAGGGTGTTCGCGGACAGGCCACGCTCGACGGTGAGGTGGTCGAGGTAGCCGCGCAGGGCCCGGCGCAGGGCCGGCGCGGGTTCCGCGCCGGCCCCGTCCGGTGTCCCGGTGCGCTGCCCGGTCAGGCCAGCACCTCGGCCAGCGGCAGGGTCGGCATGCCGTGCGCCTCGGCGACCGGCCCGTAGACGACCTGCCCGTCGTGGGTGTTCAGGCCCAGCGCCAGGGCCGGGTCGCGGCGCAGGGCCGCGCGCCAGCCGTGGTTGGCCAGCTCCAGGGCGTACGGGAGGGTCACGTTGGTCAGCGCGTAGGTGCTGGTGTGCGGCACCGCGCCGGGCATGTTCGCCACGCAGTAGAAGATCGAGTGGTGCACCTGGTAGGTCGGCTCGGCGTGCGTGGTGGGCCGGGAGTCCTCGAAGCAGCCACCCTGGTCGATGGAGATGTCGACGAGCACGCTGCCCGGCTTCATCCGGGAGACCAGCTCGTTGGAGATCAGGGTCGGGGCCTTCGCCCCGGGGACGAGGACCGCGCCGATGACCAGGTCCGCGTCGAGCACGGCCCGCTCGATCTCGTACGCGTTGGAGGCGACCGTCTGCAGGTGGCCCCGGTAGATGGCGTCGGCCTGGCGCAGCCGGGCCACGTTCTTGTCCAGCAGCAGCACCTCGGCCTGCAGGCCGAGCGCGATCGCGGCGGCGTTCATGCCGGACACGCCCGCGCCGATGACCACGGTCTTCGCCGCGTACACGCCGGAGACGCCGCCCATCAGGATGCCGCGCCCGCCGCCCTGCCGCTGCAGGTGGTACGCGCCGACCTGCGGGGCGAGCCGGCCGGCCACCTCGGACATCGGGGCGAGCAGCGGCAGCGACCGGTCGGGCAGTTCCACGGTCTCGTACGCGATGCCGGTGACCCCCCGGTCGACCAGCGCGTCGGTGCACGCCTTGGACGCGGCCAGGTGCAGGTAGGTGAAGAGCACCTGCCCGGCGCGCATGCGGTGGTATTCCTCGGCGACCGGCTCCTTGACCTTGAGCACCAGCTCGGCGGTGTCCCACACCTCGTCGGCGGTGGCCAGGATCTTCGCGCCGGCCGCGGCGAACTCCTCGTCGGTGATGCTCGACCCGACGCCGGCGCCGGACTCGACGAAGACCTGGTGGCCGCTGCGGGTGAACTCGTTGACGCCCGCGGGCGTGATGGCCACGCGGTATTCGTGGTTCTTGACCTCGCGAGGGATTCCGACCTTCACGATGCAGACACCTCTCTCCGGGGCCGACCCGCCCCGACCGCCCGGTGCGCGGAGGCTCCGTTGCCGCCGCGGTCCACCGTCCCGCCGGCGGCAGTCTAGGCGGGCCGCCCGTTTCGCGGCGCCGACACTGTGCCATCCCGTGCCCGGGGGTGCTGACGATGTGTCAGGCATCGATGGGGCCGGCGGTGGAGAGCGGATCAGCCGTTCCGCCAGTGTTCGCCTCCCATCGTCCCACCGGTGGGGTGCCGCTGCGGACAGGACGCGAGTCGATCACTATGGTTTCGCCCCATGACCACTCCTTACCAGCAGTACCCGCAGGGCGTCTCCGACAAGAGCAAGGTCGTCGCGGGTGTACTCGGCATCCTCCTCGGCGGCTTCGGCGTCGGGCGGTTCTACATGGGCGACACCAAGACCGGCGTGCTCCAGCTCGTCGTGACCCTGGTCACCTGCGGCTTCGGCGCCCTCTGGGGCACCATCGACGGCATCCTGATCCTGGTCAACGGCGGCGTCGACGGGCAGGGCCGCCCGCTGCGCGACTGATCTCCACCTCGTCTCGAAGGGGCCGTGCGGCGCGCCGCACGGCCCCTTCCCGTCACGTTCCGTCCGCCGGCCGGCGCGGGCCACCGTCGGGCCGCCGGCCGGCTCGGCTCAGCGCGGCAGCGGCGCGTCCGGGCGGCGCAGCGCCGACCAGCCGACGTCCCGGACGCGGGCGGCGGCGAGCAGCCCCGCCACGGCGGAGGCGTTGGTGATCTCCCCGGCCAGCACCATCCGCACCGCCTCGTCGAGGTCGACCCGGACGACCTGGAGGTCGGCCTCCTCCTCGCTGCGTTCGTGGCGCTGCCCGGCCGGCACGTCGGCGAGGTCCCGGGCCAGGAACACCCGCACGACCTCGTTGGAGAAGCCGGGCGAGCTGTGCAGGTCGACCAGCACGTCGATGGTGCCGGCGGTGAGGTCGGCCTCCTCGGCCAGCTCCCGGGCCGCGGCGGCGGCCAGGTCCTCGCCGGAGACGTCCATCAGCCCGGCGGGCAGCTCCCACAGGTGCCGGCCGACCGGGTGCCGGTACTGGCGGATGAGGACCACCTGGCCGGCGTCGTCGAGGGCCACGACGGCGACCGCGCCGACGTGCCGGACGTAGTCGCGGGCGGCGGTGCCCCCGCCGGGCATGGTGACCTCGTCGGTGACCACGGAGAAGATCCGCCCGGCGTAGCGTTCCCGCCGGTCGGTCACCTCGTAGCGGTGCTCGACGGCGCTCACGACGCCGAGGCCGTCTCGCGCCCGGCGGCCGCGCCGCCGTTGTGCCCGGCCCTGCCCGCCGCCTCCGCCGCGCCGCCGAGGGCGTCCAGGTCGACCGGGAGCTGGTCGGCCTCGGAGTAGGCGACGGCGGCCTTCACGAACGCCGCGAACAGCGGGTGCGGCCGCGTCGGGCGGCTCTTCAGCTCGGGGTGCGCCTGGGTGGCCACGAAGAACGGGTGCAGGTCGCGGTCCAGCTCGACGAACTCGACGAGCCGGCCGTCCGGGGAGGTGCCGGAGATGTGCAGCCCCGCCTTGGTGAGCTGGTCGCGGTAGGCGTTGTTCACCTCGTACCGGTGCCGGTGCCGCTCGCTGACCTCGGTGGCGCCGTACGCCTCGGCGACGATCGACCCCCCGGCCAGCTTCGCCGGGTACGCGCCCAGCCGCATGGTGCCGCCCAGGTCGCCCCGGCCGGCGACGATGTCCTCCTGGTCGGCCATCGTGGCGATGACCGGGTGGGTGGCCTCCTCGTCGAACTCCAGGGAGTTGGCCCCGTGCAGGCCGGCCAGGTGCCGGGCCACCTCGATGGTCATGCACTGCAGGCCGAGGCAGAGGCCGAGCAGCGGTACGCCGTTCTCCCGGGCGTACCGGGCGGTGCCGATCTTGCCCTCGATGCCGCGTACGCCGAAGCCGCCGGGGATGACGATGCCGTCCACGCCGGCCAGGGCCGCCGCCGCGCCGGCCGGGGTGACGCAGTCGTCGCTGGGCACCCAGCGCAGCTGCACCCGGGCCCGGTGGCCGAACCCGGCGGCCCGGATCGCCTCGCTGACCGACAGGTACGCGTCGGGCAGGTCGACGTACTTGCCGACCACCGCCACGGTGACGGTGTGCCGGGGCTGGTGGACCCGGTCGAGCAGGTCGTCCCAGCTGGCCCAGTCCACGTCGCGGAAGGACAGGCCGAGGCGGCGCACCACGTACGCGTCGAGGCCCTCGCGGTGCAGCACCTTCGGGATGTCGTAGATGCTCGGGGCGTCGGGGGCGGCGACGACCGCCTCGGTGTCGACGTCGCAGTAGAGCGACAGCTTGACCTTGACCTTCTCCGGGATCTCCCGGTCGCAGCGCAGCACCAGCGCGTCGGGCTGGATGCCGATGCTGCGCAGCTGCGCCACCGAGTGCTGGGTGGGCTTGGTCTTCAGCTCGCCCGACGGGGCCAGGTAGGGCACCAGGGAGACGTGCAGGTAGAAGCAGTTGTCCCGGCCCAGGTCGTGGCGGACCTGGCGGATCGCCTCCAGGAACGGCAGCGACTCGATGTCGCCGACGGTGCCGCCGACCTCGGTGATCACCACGTCGGGGATCTGGCCCTCGGCGTCCGGGTCGGCCATGCCGAGGATGCGGGCCTTGATCTCGTTGGTGATGTGCGGGATCACCTGGACGGTGTCGCCCAGGTACTCGCCGCGCCGCTCCTTCGCGATCACGTCCGAGTAGATCTGGCCGGTGGTGACGTTCGCCTTGCCGGACAGGTCCCGGTCGAGGAAACGCTCGTAGTGCCCGACGTCGAGGTCGGTCTCGGCACCGTCCTCGGTGATGAAGACCTCGCCGTGCTGGAACGGGTTCATCGTCCCCGGGTCGACGTTGAGGTACGGGTCCAGCTTCTGCATCACCACGCGCAGCCCGCGGGCCGAGAGGAGGTTGCCGAGGCTGGAGGCGGTGAGGCCCTTACCCAACGAGGAGGCGACGCCCCCGGTGACGAAAATGTGCCTGGTCGTCCGTGCTGAAGGGGCCAAGGCCTGCTCCCGTGTCGTCCGTCGCGGTCGTGCAGACCGTCGTGCCGATCAGTGCCGAACAACCGGCCGTGCCGGCTGCGGGCCAAGTGATCACGCGATCCACGGGACTCCACGGTAACACCTCCCCTGGCCGGGTCCGCAGGCCGCACCCGAGGTCGCCCGGCCGGGCGGCGCACCAGGTCAGGCCGTCGCGACCCCCGTCGATGCGCGGGCGGCCCGCCCGGTGGCCCGGTCCGGCGCGTCCCCGCCGCCGCCGCCCGCGACCCCGTCGGCGGGGGGCGGGTCGGCGGGCGGCGACGCGGTCGCGTCGCCGGGCGACGTCTGCTCGCCGGCCCCGGTCCCGTCGTCGGCGTCGGGGCGGTCCGGGCCGCCCGGCGGGGCGACGCCGAGCCGGCCGTTGGCGGGGCCGCCGTCGCCCGGCTGGGTCCGGTCGGTGGAGTGGTCGAGCACCCGCAGCGCCGCGAGCGCCGCCATCGGCACCACCAGCGCGCCGGCGGCGCCGGCCACGTCGAGCGCGGAGCCGCCGAGCAGCCCGCCGAGGCCGGCGGCCACGCCCGTGCCGGCCATCGCGGCCCGCATCGCCGGGTAGATGCCGAACAGCCGCATCAGCCCGCCCCACGGTTGGAGCAGCGCGAACCAGACCAGCAGGGCACCGGCCAGGGCCAGCACCGTGAGCGGGCTGTTGACCAGGGTCTCGAAGTTGGCCGTGCTGGACCGGTGGACGGTCAGCCCGCCGGTGCCGTCGCCGAGGGCGGCCAGGAACCGGCCGAGGCTGCCCCGTTCGGTCGCCGGCCGGCGCAGGTCGACCACCGCGAATCCGATCATGACCGCGAGCCCCGCCATGCCCGCCCAGACCAGCCGGCTGACCGTCAGCCAGCCGCCGGTGCTGATCGCGGCGGCCACGCTCACCCCGGCCGTCAGCGCGATCGCGCCGATGGAGTCCGCGCCGAGGTAGGGGCTGCCGACCACCACCACGGCGGCCCCGCCGACGGCGACGACCACCATGGGCCGCCACCGGCGGTGGACCCGCTGGGCCAGCCAGCCGGCGCACAGCAGCGACCCGGCGGCGAACACGCCGAGCCCGACGGTGCCCAGGCCGGAGAACCGGCCGCCCTCCAGCGCCGAATAGCCGGTCACCCCGTTGAGCTGCAACCGGGCGCCGGTGAGCACGTCGGCGGCGACCACGAGGGTGGCCAGGCCGGCGACCGCGCCCAGCGGCCCGAGCGTCGCGTCGCGCCCGGGGGCGAACCGCACAGCGGCGGTCGCCCCGACCAGCAGCAGCACGGTGGTCGCGGCGAACCACCAGCCGGCGTGGTCGCCGCGCCACCACGGCACCACGTCAGCGAGCAGGGCCGCCGGCACCGCGAGGGCGGCGGCGATCAGCAGCAGTTCGACCACGGCCACCACCCGCCGGGGCACCGGTGCCGGGCCGACGGGCCCGGCGTGGCGGCGGGCGCGGCGCAGCAGCGGCAGCACCGCCACGGCCAGCAGCACCTGCGCGCCGGCGAGCAGGGCGAAGAACCAGCCGGCGACCCGCCGCTGGGCGGCGGCCTCCCGGTCGGCGTCGGCCGGCGCGGCGATCGCGGTGGGCAGGTCCGCCGGGCGGCCGCCGACGGAGAGGGCGGGTCGGCCGATGAACAGCCGTTCCGGCATCGGCCGGCCCAGCGCGGCGAGCGCCGTCGGCGCGAGGTCGACCAGTTGCAGGTATCCCTCCCGGCCGGTGGTCGGCGAGGTGAGCCAGCCCCGTTCCCAGCCCGGCCCGTCGGCGACGGCGACGTGCAGCCGCGACGGCAGGTCGGTGTCGGAGATCCCGGCGACCAGCACCAGGGAGCGCGGGGGCCGGCCGGCGAGGACCCGGGCCAGGTCGGCGTCGGCCCGGCGGGCCTGCTCGGCCCGGGCCGCCCGGTCGTCGCCGGCGACGGTGCCGAGGTCGACGACGCTCAGCACGCAGGAGCCGAGCAGCGGGGCCGGGTCGTCGGGCAGCGCCGCAGCGTACCGGTCGACGCGGCCGAACGGGCGGGCGGCGGCCACCGCCGCGCCGGGGCCGACGGCGACCGAGCAGCGCAGCGACTCCGCCAGCGCCCCGGGCACCGCGCCCCAGGGCAGGCGCTGCTGGTTGTGTTGCACGACGCTCTCCTGGTCGGGCAGGTTCGCGCCGATGCCGTCGGGCTGCTCGACCGTCACCCCGGCCGGCGGGCACACGCCGCCGCCCCGGCTGCCGTTCCAGGCGGCGAAGTTGCCGGCGCCCAGGGTCAGCCAACCGTCGACGGGGCAGGTGGGCCGGTGGGCGGAACGCACCGACAGGGAGCCGATCGAGCCCTGCTGGGCCATCCGCCACAGCGTCGGGGTGGTCTGCGGGTCGACGTCGTCCCAGCGCAGGCCGGCCACCCCGACGAGCACCACGAAGTCGGCGGTGCGCCGGGGCGTCTCGGTGGCGGGCCGGGCGGCGAGGGCCGTCACCCCCAGCACCACGACGAGCAGGGTCAGCAGGACCGGCGGCAGCCTGCGCAGCAGCACCGGCTTCAGTGCGCGCAGCATCACCGGCGTCCCGTCGACGGGGCGTCCGCGCCGGGGGCGGCCGGGCCGCTGGTGTCGCCGGTCAGCTCCGCGTAGAGCGCGGCCAACTGGGCGACGGTGTCCGCCTCGGTGGGCCACGTCGCCGCCCGCGCGGCACCGCGACGGCCCAGCTCGGCCCGCCGGTCGTCGTCGTCGAGCAGCGCGCGCACGGCCGCGTCGACCGCGTCGACGTCGCCCGGGGGCACCAGCACCGCGGCGTCGCCGACCAGTTCCGGCAGGCCGCCGACGGCGGTCGCCACCAGCGGTACGCCGGCCCGCAGCGCCTCCTGCGCGAACAACTGGCGGGCCTCCCAGTCGCTGGTCACCACGGCCAGGTCGGCGCCGGCGAGCAGGTCGGCCACGTCGGTGCGGTGCCCGAGCAGGGTGACCGGGGCCCGGGCGGCGGAGATCCGGGCGGCGAGGGGCAGGTACGCCGGGCCGCTGCCGGCGATCACCACCACCGGCGGCGGGGTCCGGCCGCGCCACCGGGCGGCGGCGTCGACCAGCACGTCGTACCGCTTCTGGGGGTGCAGCCGGCCCACGGAGAGGATCAGCGGTTGGCCGGCGGCGACCGCGAACTCGGCGCGGACGGCGGACCGGCGGCGACGCGGCGCGGGCAGCGCCGGCGCGGCGACCGGGGCCAGCCGGGCGTCGGCGGCGCCGAGGGCGGCGGCGCGCTCGACCAGGTCTGCGCTGGCGCCGAGGGCGACCCGGGTGCCCCGGGCGACGACCCGTTCGGCCAGCCGGGACAGCCCGCCGCGCAACCCCCGGGCGAGCACCGCGTTGTGCCAGGTGACCACGACCGGGGCCGCCGGCCGGGCCAGGACGGCGACGAGCCCGGCGCGCAGCCCGTGCGCGTGCACGACCGCGACCGGTTCGGCGGCCAGCGCGCGGCGCAGCGCGGCCACGGCCCGGGCGTCGGCGGGAGTCGGGCTGACCGGGATCTCGACGGGCTGGAAGCGGGCCCCGACGCCGGTGAAGTCGAACTGGTCCTCGGTGGCGGCGGGCCCGCAGACCAGCACGGTGCGGCCCGCCGCGGCGAGGCCCCGGGCGACGGAACGGACGTGTTGGCCGACGCCGCCGGTGCTGGAAGCGAGCAACAGCGCCACGGTGCCGTGCTGCCCGGGTGCCGGTGTCGCGCCCGTCACCGCGACCACCTCCGGTCCACCGCCACCCCCGGTCGGCCGCCCGTCGTCCCGCTCACCCGGACACCGTCTCCTTCCCGTCGCCCCGTTCCGGACCGACCACGTCGCGCTGCCGGGGCCCACCGGAACGCCCGCCGCGCCGCAGCGCACCGGGCAACCGGCGACCCACGGCGGCGAGCAGCGGCCGCACGTCCCGCCGGTCGGCCAGGTACGCCACGGCGAGGAACACGACCCCGACCACGGCTGCAGACAGCATGCCCTGCACGAGGGCCGCGAGTGTCGTCGGGGTGCCGGCCCCGCGCCCGGCCAGGGCATGCGCGGTGGCCGCCCCGGCGAGCGCCGCGAGCGCCCCGCCGAGCAGCCCCGCCGCTCCCGCGCGGGCCGCCCCGGCCAGCGCGGCGGGCCCCGCCGCGCGGCGCGCCGCGACGACCAGCAGGACGCCGAGCAGCAGCATGCCGGCGGAGTTGGCCAGGGTCACCGCGAGCACCCGGTCGGCGCGGGGCAGCAGCGCGGCGAGGGGGACGACGGCCAGCGGCACCGCCAGCCAGCCGACGGTGACGGCCACGGTGGCCGGCCGGGTGTCGCCGCGGGCGTAGAGGGCGCGGGAGAGCACCGCGAACAGCCCGTAGCCGAGCAGGCCGGGGGCGAAGCCGGCGATCGCGGCGGCCACCGGGGCCGGGTCGGCCGGACGGAAGAAGGCGGCGACCGGGGCGGCGGTGCCGGCGAGGGCCGCCGCGCCGAGGCAGCTGAACAGCAGCACCCCCCGGGTGGTGGTGGCGAGGGTGTCCCGGTACGCCGGTTCGTCGCCGGCCGCCGACGCCGCCGCCAGGGTCGGGTACGCGGCGACCGCGAGCGGCACGGCGAGCACCGCCCAGGGCAGCAGGTACATCGTCTGGGCCAGGTTGAACGCCTGGACGGAACCGGTCGGGCCCCCGGAGGCGCTCTTGACGACCAGCGCGAGGGCGATCTGCTGGGCGGCCACCGTGACCGCCCCGGCCGCCGCGAGCCCGCCGACCCGGGCCCGGGCGTCGGCGTCGAACGCGTACCCGAAGCGCAGCCGCAGGCCGAGGCGGCGCAGCGGAATCAGCAGCGACAGCGACAGCACGACCACGCCGAGGGTGGTGCCGCCGCTCAGGACCAGCTCCCCGCCCCGGCTCACCCCGGCGACGGTGGCCCCCCGTCCCTCGACGCCGCCGAAGGTCAGGTAGACCACGATCACGGTGAGGCTGGACAGCAGCGGGGCGATGACGGGCCAGGCGAAGCGGCGGTGCGCCTGGAGCACCCCGGTGAGCACGATGCCGATGCCGTAGAGCGGCAGCTGGGGGGCGAAGACCCGCAGCATGCGCGCCCCGGCGGCCAGCTCGGCGGGGCTGCGGCCGGAGCTGAGCGCCTCGACGATCGGCCCGGCCAGCAGCGCCACCAGCGCCGCGAGGGGCACCAGCAGGGTCAGCGTCCAGGTCAGCAGGGCGCCGGTGGTCGCGCCGACGGCCCGCCGGTCGCCCGCCGCGACCGGGCCGGCCAGCAGCGGCACCACCAGGCTCGCCAGTGCCCCGCCGGCCACGATCTCGAAGATGATGTTCGGCGCGATGTTGGCGACCACGTACATGTCACCGAGGTCGCTGAAGTCCAGTGTCCAGGTGAACACCATCGTCCGGCCGAAGCCGGCGAGCCGGCTGACCACGGTGAGCACCGCGATGAGGGCCGCCGCCCCGGCCACCCGGCCGGCGCCGGCGAGGGGTGCCGGGTTCTTCACGTCAGCAGGGGGCCTTCCCGTCGGTCGCGGCGGCCCGCACGTCGGCCGTTCGCCGCGCCGGCGTTGCCGGGCTCATGGGCACCGGGCGCACGTCAGTCGGTGCGCCGGCCCAGCGCGTCCAGCTCGCGCAGGCCCGGAGTGGCCTGGATGACCTGGGTGAAGCTGACCTTCTCGCTGGCGGCGGTGAGCCCGGCGAGCACGGCGAGCAGGCCGGCCCGGCCCAGCGGCCCGGTGCGGGCGGCGAGAGCCACCCCGAGCACCGCGCCGATCGCGTTGGCGCCGCCGTCGCCGACCATCACCTGCTCGTCGAGGTCGTCGGCGAGCAGGCCGGCGGCGGCGCCCACCGCCCCGGCGGCGATCCCACCGTGCGGGCCCCCGGTCAGCGGCGCGCCGAGCAGCAGCGCGGACTTCAGCGCCCGCCCCGGCCGCAGGTCGAGCAGGTTGAGCAGGTTGGCGGTGCCGGCGATCACCCCGGCGCCGAGGAGCACGTCGGCGGTGCGACCCACCGCGCCGTGCCGCTGGCGGCGGGGGTGGGCGGAGACGGCCCGGTCGGCGGCGAGCAGCGCCGACGCGGCCAGCCCTGTCGCGCCCACCCCGACGATCTTGACGAGCCCGGCGGTGACCCGGCCCTCACGCAGGGCGGCGAGGTGCCCGGCGAAGCCCTTGGCGGCCTTCTGCTCGGGTCGGGCGCCCACCACGTCGTCGTAGACCCCGACCGCTCCCCCGCCCACGCCGGCCACCAGCGCGGCGGCGCCGGCGGGGGCGCTGGACGCGCCGAACGCCCCGGCCGCGGCGGCACCGGCGGCGAGCGCCGGCCCGGCGGCGAGGGTGACGGTGCGGCCCCGGAAGTTGGTGCGCTCCAGCGCCGGGGCGGCCGGCGAGGTGCGCACCTCGCGCAGCGCGTACCGGGCGGCGGCGGCGCCGGCCCCGACGATCAGCAGGCGTCCCAGCAGGCTCACGCGGTCACCCCGTTCGGTACGCCGCACGCACGGCGGGAAGGATCGGACACCCGGGTACGTCGTTCGCTCACTGGGGCAGTCTAGGCAGCAGCGCGGACGCGTTGTCGCCCACGCCGTACTGGCCCGCCTTCTTCTCCACGAGCTGCTGCACCAGGGCGAGCGTGGTGACCAGCTGCCCCTGGGTGGTGTTGGCGTCGTCGACGGTGGAGATGGTCTGCGACAGCACCGGGTCACCCCGGACGACCGCGACGACGTTGCCGCCGGCCGAGCCGTTGCCGGCCACCACGATCGCCCCCGTCCGGTCGAACTGCTCGGCGACCTTGACCACCGACTCGTCCTTCTTGGCGGAGTCCTTGTCCACGTACGGCTGACCGCTGACCAGCACCACCGCCTCGGCGGGCCCGGTCACCTTCTCGTCGGTCGTCAGGTAACCGGCGTTGCTGTACGACGCCAGCACCGCCCGGCGGTCGGCCTCGGTGGCCGGGGCCTCGCCGTCGGCGCGGTCCAGCAGCACGCTGGCCAGCAGGGCGCTGGACGTCTCCACCCCGTGCCCGTTGCCGGGCAGCCCCGAGGCGGGGGCGCTCGGCCGGGCGGCGGTCACGGCCAGCTCCATCAGGTTGTTGTTGTTGTCCGGGTTGATGAACTTGTCCTGCAGGTCGACCCGGCCGGTGACCTGGGCGCCGCCGACCTGGAGCATCTTGAGCACGCCCTCGGTGTGCTCGCGCCCGCTGGGCAGGGTGAGCAGCAGCACGCGGCGCCCGGTGAGCTTGCCCGGCAGGACGACCTGGGCGATCTCGGCGGCGAACTGCTCCTCCAGCTCGATCTCCTTCTGCATGTTGTTGACCGCCTGGCGCATCTGCTGGTTGTCCTTGCTCAGCCCGTTGACCCGCTCCTTGAGCGAGTCGGCGACCGGGCCGTTGAGGGCGGCCGTGCCGACGACCAGGCCGATGGCCAACGCCAGGAAGACCGCGGTCAGGGACACCACGTGGTAGCGGAAGTTGATCACGCTTGCAGCCTCTTGATCGGTCGGGGAGCTAGAAGAGCTGGCCGAGCTGGAACACGAAATTGTTCCACCATTCACTGACCACGCCCAGGTACGCCTTGCCGACGGTGGAGACCGCGACGGCCGAGGCCATCGCCGCCACCGCCGACAGGACCAGCAGCAGCAGCGACGAACCGGAGATGCTCTGCCGGTAGAGCCGGCTCACGCCCTTGGCGTCCACCAGCTTCCCGCCGACCTTGAGCCGGGTGAGGAACGTCGAGGCCATCCCGCCCCGGCCCTTGTCCAGGAACTCGACCAGCGTGGCGTGCGTGCCCACCGCCACCAGCAGCGAGGCGCCCTTCTCGTCGGCCAGCAACATCGCCAGGTCCTCGCTGGTGGCCGCCGCCGGGAAGGTGATCGCCTCGACGCCCAGCCCGGTGACCCGGGGCAGCCCCGGGGCCCGGCCGTCGGGGTAGGCATGCACGATCACCTCGGCGCCGCAGCGCAGCACGTCGTCGGTCACCGAGTCCATGTCACCGATGATCATGTCAGGGGTGTAGCCGGCCTCGACCAGCGCGTCCGCCCCACCGTCCACGCCGATCAGCACCGGCTTGAACTCCCGGATGTACGGTCGCAGCACGTCCAGGTCGGCCTTGTAGTCGTAGCCACGGACCACGATCAGGCAGTGCCGACCCTGGATCTGGGTCTGGATCTCCGGCACGCCCACGCCGTCGAGGAGCAGGTCGCGCTCCTGCTTGAGATAGTCCATCGTGTTGGCGGCGAACGCCTCCAACTGCACCGACAGCCCCTCGCGGGCGTCGGCCATCGCCTTGGCCACCGACTCGGCGTCCTGCAACGCGCCGTGCGCGACCGGCTCGCCGCCGACGAACACCGTGTTGCCCTCGATCCGGACGGTGTCGCCCTCCCGGACCCGCTCGAAGATCCCCTCGCCCAGGTCGTCCAGGAGCGGGATGCCGGCGGTCACCAGCACCTCCGGCCCGAGGTTCGGATAACGGCCGGAGACCGACGGCTTCGCGTTGAGGACGGCGGCGACACCGACCGCCACCAGCGAATCGGCCGCCACCCGGTCCAGGTCGACGTGGTCGATGACCGCGATATCGCCCGGACGCAGCCGGCCGACCAGGCGCTTCGTCCGGCGGTCGAGGCGCGCGGTGCCGAGGACTGTGTCCGGCTCGGTGTTACGGGTCCGGCGCAACGTGGGTAGACGCATCGTGACCATCCTGGCATGTGAGGCAGGCTTTTCTGTCGCGACATGCCTGAGCAGGGCCGCCTACCCAGGGAAGCACACCGGAGCGCGCCACGGTGTGCGCGCGCTCACAATACCCGCCGTCACGGCCGCCTTTCGCGCGCCGCCACGGCCAACAGCTCCTCGGCGTGAGCGATACCCAGATCCGAATCCGGCAAACCCGCCAGCATCCGGGCCAGCTCCCGGGCCCGCTCGGTGTCCTCCACCACCCGCACGCCGCTGGTGGTCACCGCGCCACCCGTGTCCTTCGCCACCACCAGGTGCCGGTCGGCGAACGCCGCCACCTGCGGCAGGTGGGTGACCACCAGCACCTGGTGGCTGCGGGCCAGCCGGGCCAACCGCCGGCCGATCTCCACCGCCGCCTGGCCGCCCACGCCCGCGTCGACCTCGTCGAAGACCAGCGTCGGCGGGCCACCCGAGCCCGCGAACACCACCTCGATGGCAAGCATCACCCGGGACAGCTCACCGCCGGACGCGCCCCGCTGCAACGGCAGCGACGGGGCCCCCGGGTGCGCCAACAGCCGCAGCTCCACCTCGTCGCCGCCGTCCGGGCCGACGCCCACCTCCACGCCGTTGACCGCCAGGCTCGGCTCCGACCTGCCCGCCGGCCGGGGCAGCACCGCCACCTCGATGCGGGCGTGCGGCATCGCCAACCCGGCCAGCTCGACCGTCACCTGCTCGGCGAACCGGGACGCCGCCTCCTGCCGGGACGCCGACACCCGCCCCGCCAGCTCGGCCACCTCACCGGCCAGCCGGGCGGCCTCCCGGTCCAGCTCGTCCAGCACGTCGTCGGAGGTGTCCAGATCGGACAGCCGCGTCCGCGCCCGCTCCGCCCACGCCACCACCCCGTCGACGTCGTCGGCGTACTTACGGGTCAACGCCCGCAGCGCCGCCCGCCGCTCGTAGACGACCTGCAACCGGGCCGGGTCCGCGTCCAACGCCGCCAGATACGTCGACAGCTCCGCCGACACGTCCGCGACCAGCGTCGCCGCCTCCTCCAACCGGGCCGCCAGGTCACCCAGCGCCGGATCGGTGCCCGCCTGGGCCTCCAGGGTGCGCCGGGCCAGCCCCAGCAGCGCCGTGGCGTCCGGCGTCTCGTCGGTCGGCTCGGTGCCGCCCGCGACGCACTGGTGCGCCGTCTGCGCCGCCGTACGCAGCCCCTCCGCGTGCTCCAGGCGCTGCGCCTCGGCCCGCAACTCGTCGTCCTCGCCCGGCTGCGGATCCACCCGGCTGATCTCGTCGAGCCCCAGCCGGAGCAGGTCCGCCTCCTGGTGGCGCGCCCGGGCGTTGCGCCGCCGGTCGGCCAGGTCGTCGACCACCGCCCGCCACCGGGCGTACGCCTCCCGCAGCGCGTCGAGGAGCTTCTCGTGCTCCGGGCCGGCGAACCGGTCCAGCGCGGCCCGCTGCTCGGCCGGCCGCAGCAGGCGCAACTGGTCGGACTGGCCGTGCACCGCCACCACCTGCTCGCCGACCTCGCCGAGCATCGCCACCGGCATGCCGCGCCCGCCCAGGTGCGCCCGCGAGCGACCCTCCACGGTGACCGTGCGGCTCAGCAGCAGCGAACCGTCGTCGTCAGGCTCCCCGCCGGCGTCGGTGACCCGGGCGTGCACGGCGGCGGCCACCCGGCCACCGAGCCGCAGCCGCCCCTCGACCACCGCCCGACCCGGCTGGGCCCGCACCCGGCCCGCGTCGGCCCGGCCGCCGAAGAGCAGGCCGAGGCCGGTCACCACCATCGTCTTGCCCGCACCGGTCTCGCCGGTGATGACGTTCATCCCGCCGGCCAACGGCAGCGTGGTGTCCTCGATGACGCCCAGTCCGGTGATGCGCAGCTCTTCCAGCACAGCACCCGACAGTAGACGCGGGCCCTGACAGTTGACCAGCCGGCACGGCCGGGACGCGGTGACCGCCCGCCGGCGGCCGCCCCCGTCACCTCCGCCGGAACCCCGGCCGACCAGCGGTCGACCCGCGCCGCCGGGCCGCCCCGGAGACGTCGCTCACCTGCGGTTGCCCCGCCAGCCGTGCACCGGCAACCCGAACTTCGCCACCAGTCGGTCGGTGAACGACCGGGTCCGCAGCCGCACCACCCGCACCGGCAGCGCGCCCCGCCGCACCGTCACCTGCGCCCCGGGCGGCAGGTCGTAGACGCGCCGGCCGTCGCAACACAGCACCGCGAGGGTGGTGAACGGGTCCACCGTGATCGAGAACGTCGACGTGGGCGCGGTCACCAACGGCCGGCTGAACAGCGCGTGCGCGCTGATCGGGACCAGCAGCAGGGCCTCCACCTCCGGCCAGACCACCGGCCCGCCGCCCGAGAACGCGTACGCCGTCGAGCCCGTGGGGGTCGCGCAGACCACGCCGTCGCAGCCGTACCGCGACAGCGGCCGGCCGTCCACGTCGACCAGCAGCTCCAGCATCTGGGCCCGCTCGCCCTTCTCGACGCTGATCTCGTTGAGCGCCCAGGACTCGATCGTCGGGCCACCGTCGAACTGCGCCGTCACGTCGAGGGTGAGCCGCTCGTCCACCGTGTAGTTGCGGTCCACCACGTCGCGCACCGCCACGTCCAGGTCGTCGATCTCCGCCTCGGCGAGGAAGCCGACCTTGCCCAGGTTGATGCCGAGCAGCGGCACCTTCGCCGGCCGGGCCAGCTCCGCCGCGCGCAGGAACGTGCCGTCCCCACCCAGGGCGAAGACGATCTCGGCCCCCTCGGCGGCCTCCGGCCCCGCCACCGGCACCACGCCCGGCAGGTCCAGGTCGTCGGCCTCCTCGGCCACCACCCGCACCTCGAACCCCGCGGCGATCAGGTCCGCCGCGACCGCCCGCGCGTGCTCCGTGCTGCGACGCCGGCCGGTGTGCGTCACCAGCAGCGCGGTACGACTCAACGGATCCACCTTCCGTTCGCGACTGCGGGGCTCGCCAGCTCACTCCTCGCGCTCACCCCGCCGCCTCCGTTCGCGACTGCGGGGCTCGCCAGCTCACTCCTCGCGCTCACCCTGCCACCTCCTCCGGGGCCGCGTCCGGCGCGTCACCGGACAGGCTCGCGCCCTGCGGGCCGGCCGCCACGACGGCCCGCACCCGCTCCGGGTCGGCCGCCGGCGCGCCCCGGCGTAACCATACGAAGAACTCGACGTTGCCGCTGGGCCCCGGCAGCGGGCTGGCGGTCACCCCGGCAAGCCCCAGCCCGAGCAGGGCTGCCGCCGCCGACACGGCCAGGACCGCCTCGGCGCGCAGCGCCGGATCGCGCACGACCCCGCCCGCGCCGACGCGTTCCCTGCCGACCTCGAACTGGGGCTTCACCATCAACGCCAGGTCGCCGTCGGCCCGGGTGCAGGCGGCCAGCGCCGGCAGCACCAACCGCAGCGAGATGAACGACAGGTCCGCCACCGTCAGGTCGACCTCCCCGCCGATCGCCTCCGGGGTCAGCGTGCGGACGTTGGTCCGCTCGAACACCCGTACCCGGTCGTCGGTGCGCAGCGCCCACGCGAGCTGCCCGTAGCCGACGTCCACGGCGACGACCTCGGCCGCGTCGGCGCGCAGCAGGACGTCGGTGAAGCCGCCGGTCGACGCGCCGGCGTCGAGGCAGCGCCGGCCCGCCACCCGCAGCCCGTCCGGGGTGAACGCGGCCAGCGCGCCGGCCAGCTTGTGGCCGCCCCGGGAGACGTACTCCGAGGTGGGGTCGGCACCGGTGACCAGCAGCGGATCGGCGGGGTCGACCAGCGCGGCGGCCTTGCGGGCCGGCACCCCGCGCAGCTGGACCCGGCCGGCCTCGACCAGCGCGGCGGCCTGCTCACGGGACCGGGCCAGACCGCGACGGACGAGTTCGGCGTCGAGCCGGTTGCGACGTGCCATGGGGTGGATCTCCGGTCGGTCAGGCCTGGTCGATGGTGGCGAGGGTTTCCCGCAGCGTCTGGTACGCGGCCTCGTACTGCGGGATCTGGTCGGCCGGGGAGAGCGACGCGGCGTTCGCCATCGCCTGCACCGCGGCGTCCACGGCCGGATGCCGGGCGTCGCCGTCGCCGTCGTCGGCGTCGGTCACCGGACGAGGTGGCGGGCCCGGCCGGGGCCCCGGCGGCGGCGCGGGCCGGCCGCCGGGCGGTGGGCCCGGCCGGAACGGCCCGCTCACCGCCGGTTCCGACCCGGCACGGGCACCCTCACGCCGCACCGCCCGGCTGCTGCTTGCGGGCCGGCGCCTTCTTCGCCGGGCGGGCCGGTTCCGGCGCCCCTGCCTCCGACTCGGTGCGACTCACCGTGGCGGGTGCCTTCTTGGCGACGGCCTTCTTGGCGACGGCTTTCTTCGCGACCGCCTTCTTCGCCACGGGGGCAGGCGACGCGGACGGCTCCGCCGCAGGCGGCTGGGGGGCCGACGTCTGCGGGGCGGCTTCGGCGGGGCCGGTCCGGGCCTCCCGTAGCTGGCGTTCCAGCTCGTGCACCCGGCGGGTCAGCTCGGCAACCTCGTCGGCGGTGGCCAGCCCGACCGCGCCGAGCGCGCGGTCGACCTCGAAGCGCACCAGCTTCGTCAGCGCCTCCCGGTTGGCCGCGCCGGTCGAGACCAGTTCCTCGGCGAGGGCCTGGAGTTGGGTCGCCGTCGCCTCGCCGGAGCCGACGACCCGACGCACCACGTCCTGTGCCTTCTTCCGGGGCGCCTCCGTCAGGCCCATGGCCAGTCCGAGGTAGGCGCGCCACGCGTCCTGCATGCCTGAGTCCTTCCGCGGGGTGGGGGTTGCGGGTCTCACGCTACCGGGCGCCGTGGGACGCCCATTGCGGTACGGTGCCGGGAAACGGACGTGGCGTGCGTGAGGAGACAAAGTGGCCAGCGTGGACGAGTGCCGGCAGGCGTTGCAGGATCTGGCCGCCCGGCTGGACCGCAACGCCGACGCCGTGCGGGAGCGGGTCGACCTGGACCGCACCCTGGCCTGCCGGGTGACCGACCTGGACACCGCCTTCCACGGCCGGCTCGCCGACGGGCGGCTGCTCGACCTGACCGACGGCGACGACCCCAAGGCGAAGATCGCACTGAGCACCAGCAGCGACGACCTGCTCGCCCTCGTGCGCGGCCAGCTCGACGTGACCAAGGCGATCGCGTCCCGCCGGGTGTCGATCAAGGCGAACCCGTTCGACCTCATGAAGCTCCGCAAGCTGCTCTGACGGCCCCGATACGGGCGCAGCCCGCGCCACCGGACCCGGAACGACCGGGGTCGGCGGCGCGGGCTGCGCCCGTCGCTCGGTGGGTCAGTCGGCCAGGCCGAGGGCGGCCAGGGCGGCCTCGGCCTCCGGCGTAGCCGCCCGTACCCGCGTGCCCGCGCCGGTCGTCCAGGCGACGGCACAGAGCGCGGCGAGGGCGTCCAGCGGCCGGCCGGCACCGGCCAGCTCCAGGCCATCTTCGGTCGCGCGCGCCGACCAACCGCCCGTCCCGGCGGCACCCGGCACCCGGACCACCGCCGCCGGGTCGAACAGCCCGGCGAGGTCGACCGAGACGTACGTCGGCCGGCGCGCCGCCGGGGCGGCAAGCAGTTCGGGTACGTCGCTGACACCGGTCAGCACGAGCAGGCTGTCCAGGCCGGCCCGCCGGGCGCCCTCGATGTCGGTGTCGAGCCGGTCGCCCACCACGAGGGTGCGCCCCTGCCCCGCCCGACGGGCAGCGGTGGCGAACAGCGCCGGCTCGGGCTTGCCCACGACCACGTCGGGCTCACGGTCCAGCGCGGTCCGCAGCACGGCCACCAGCGACCCGTTGCCCGGCAGCGGTCCCCGCCCGCTGGGCAGGGTCCGGTCGGTGTTCGTGGCGATCCACTGTGCCCCGGCCCGCACGGCCAGGGACGCCTCGGCCAGGTCCGCCCAGCCGACCTGCGGGCCGTACCCCTGCACGACGGCGACGGGGGACTCGTCGACGCGGGACACCGGGCGCAGCCCGGCGGCGGTGATCTCGGCGCGCAGCGCCTCCGCCCCCACCACCAGGACCGGCGAGCCGGCGGGCAGCCGCTCCGCCAGCAGCTCGGCGGAGGCGCCCGCCGAGGTGAGCACCTCCTCCGCTGCGGCGGGCACACCCATCCCGGTGAGCAGGTCGGCGACCTCGCTGGCCCGCCGCGACGCGTTGTTCGTGGCGTACGCGACCGCCCGCCCCTCGGCGTGCAGCCGTCCCACCGCCTCGACCGCGCCGGGGATCGGCTGGTCGATCAGGTAGATGACCCCGTCCAGGTCGAAGACGACCAGCGAGTATCCGTCGACCAGCCGGTCCCCGGTGTCCGTCGTCACCGCAGATCCGCGCCCGGCTCGGGCGAAGCCGCGGACTCCGCGCCCCGCTCGGTCTCCACCGGTGCCGACCCGGTCCGGTCCGCAGCCGCCCGGGCCGCGCCGTCCTCGTCGTCGTCGATGTCCTCGTCGTCCTCATCGGCGTCGGCGCCGTCTTCGTCGTCCTCGTCGAAGTCGTCGTCTTCGTCGTGTTCGTCTTCAGCGTCGTCTTCGTCCTCGGCGGCGTCGGCGTCCGCACCGCCGGTGAGGTCGGCATCCGGCTCGTCGTCCACGTCGTCGCCCTCGATCAGCACCCCGTCGAGTTCGAGCAGCCGCTCGGCGGCGTCCGTCTCGCCCTCGGCGTCGATGTCGGCCGCCCGGGAGAACCACTCCCGGGCCTCCTCGCGGCGGCCCACGGCGAGCAGCGCGTCGGCGTACGCGTACCGGAGCCGGGCGGCCCACGGCTCGGCCTCATCGTTGGTCAGCTCCCGGACCTGGAGCATGGCCACGGCCGCATCCTTCTGGCCGAGGTCACCCCGGGCCCCGGCGGCGACGATCAGCAGCTCGATCGCGACGGCCTGGTCGAGCTTCTCCCGGTCGGCACCCCGGAACAGGTCGATCGCCCGCTCCGGGCGCCCGAGCGCCCGCTCGCAGTCGGCGAGCACGGCCAGATGGCTCTGCAAGCCGGTCATCCGGTGGTACGTGCGCAGCTCGGCGAGCGCCGTCTGCCACTCCCCCGCGTGGTACGCGGCCAACCCGACCGCCTCGCGCACCGCCGAGATGCGCGACGCGAGCCGACGCGCGGCGAGCGCGTGCGCCAGCGCCTCCGCCGGGTCCTCATCGATCAGCTGGCCGGTCGCGACGAGGTGCCGGGCGACGGTGTCCGCCACCGGCTTGGCCAGCGACAGCAACTCCGCGCGGACGGCCTGGTCCAGGTCGGACGCGACGATCTCGTCGGGCAGCGCCGGGGCGGCAGCCCCCGACTGCTCGCCACGGTCACGCCGGTCGTCCCGGCGGTCGCGCGACGCGTCCCCGCCGCCGTAGCCGCCGTCCCGGCGTCGGTCCTCGAATCCCGGCCGGTCGTCCCGGCGCGGGCGGTCGCCGTGACCGCCGGTCCGCTCGCCGCCGCGGAAACCGCCCTCACGGCGGTCGCCGCTGCGGAAGGTGCCCTCACGGTCGCCGCCGCGGAAGCCGCGCTCGCGGGTCTCCCCGTCGCGGCGGAAGCCACCCTCGCGCGGGCCACCCTCGCGACGGTCACCGCCACGGAACCCGCCCTGGCGGGCATCACCGTCACGACGGAAACCACCCTCGGAACGGTCCCCACCGCGGAAGCCA
>NZ_FMCW01000008.1 GCF_900091595.1 Micromonospora haikouensis | reverse complement strand
CCGCCGACCTCGACGGACAACCCTCTGGACCAATCGGTACTCTGCACCTACGAAGTGCCTTCCGCGCGCGGAACTCTGAACGACTCGACACCGGTCAGTTTTCCTTACGCGGCAGGCACTTCGCCGTCTCCGCAGACCCTTCCCAACCCCCAAGATCACGGCAGCCGTGAAAGACCGAGGCTAGTAGTGCGCTTCGATCTCCTGTCCCTCCGTCAAGCTGAGCTTGACGTCCGATGCGAGCTGCCGCGCGGGCCAACTGAGGAGGCCGTGGTGGGCATGCGGCGCGTGTACTCCGGGCAGGCCCCCGGCCTGCCGGCAACGCCGGCCCGAGGGGTCGCAGAGGCTCCGGGGTCAAGGGCGGCCCGCAGGGCCGTCGCGCAGCGACGCGAAGCGCCCTTGACCTTGGAGGGGCGGCCACGCACACCCCGCGCCGCATGCCCATCACGGCCGGCGGTGACTCGCCCAACGGCGCGGCGCTCCCGACACTCGGCGACTATCTGGCCTACTGGCACCGGAAGGTTGTGTGCCCCAACCTCGCGCCGCTGACCTGCGCCACCTACGAGACGATCCTCCGGCTGTACGTGATCCCCGGCCTCGGCGGGAAGCGGCTCGACCGGCTCCAGGTGCGCGACGTGCAAACCTGGATCAACGAGGTGGCCCGCACCTGCCAGTGCTGCGCCCAGGGTAAGGACGCTCGCCGCCCCGAACTCAGACGGCGCTGCTGCGCGCTCGGCCGGTGCTGCGGCGACGTGCCGTCCGCCCGCACCGTCAAGGACGTCCGGGGTGTGCTGCGCTCGGCGCTCAACCACGCGGCCACCGAGGAGTTGGTCACCCGCAATGCCGCCGCCCTGGTCAAGCTCCCACCGGTCCGTCGCCGCCGGGGCCGGGCGTGGACCAGCGACGAGGCGCGTCGGTTCCTGGAGTCCGCGCGGGCCGACCGCGATCCGTTGTACGCCGCGTACGTGCTGATCCTGGTGCTCGGCCTGCGCAAGGGTGAGGTGCTCGGCCTCACCGGGGACGCCGTGGACCTGGCGGCGGGGGAAGTGTCGATCAGCTGGCAGTTGCAGCGGGTCGGCGGGCAACTGCTGCACCGGGAGACCAAGACGCAGACCTCGGACGCCACCCTCCCGCTGCCGGACATCTGCGCGGCGGCGCTCGACCTCCGTCAACAGGCGAGGAAGGCCGACCGCGACCAGGCGGGCATCGCCTGGCAGGGCTCGCCGCTGCTGTTCACCACGCGCTACGGGACTCCCATCGAGCCGCGCAACTTCAACCGGTCCTGGGACGCCCGCTGCGCCCGCGCCGGGGTCCGGAGGATCACCGTGCACGACGCCCGGCGTACCTGCGCGACCCTGCTCGTCGACCTGGACGTGCACCCGCGCGTCATCATGCAGGTGCTCCGGCACACGGAGGTGCCGGTGACGATGGAGATCTACTCGCAGGCGTCCTCGGACGCCACCCGCGACGCCCTCAAGCGCCTGGGCGAGAGCCTGCGCTGACCGTTGCTGCGCTTCACTGCTGTACAAAGCACTAGAGGGCACATCCGTCGATAGGATGTGCCCTCTGACCTCTGTCGGGGTGGCCGGATTCGAACCGACGACCTCTTCGTCCCGAACGAAGCGCGCTACCAAGCTGCGCCACACCCCGAGGCGTGCGGACAAATAGTAGCCCACCCCGTCCGGTGGTCAAACTCGGTACCCCCACCGCCCCGCCCGGCCCCGGTGCGCCCCCGGCCGATGTCGTAAACGACTCAGCTCCCTAGCGTCCCGAGCAGCCCTGACGTCCCGCAACGGTGCCGACCGGGCGGCCTACGCGCCCGCCCGCCGTGCCCGCCGCCCCTCCGCGCAGAGCGGCCGTGCCCGCCGCCCCTCCGCGCAGAGCGGCCGTGCCCGCCGCCCCTCCGCGCAGAGCGGCCGGGCACGGCCAGGGACCGCGCCCGGAGGCGGCGCACGTCACACTCGCCGCCAGCCGCCAGCCGCCAGCCGCCAGCCGCCAGCTTCAGCGGGGGATCAGGGTGAGGATGCTCGCCTCCGGCCGGCAGGCGAACCGCACCGGCGCGGTCGGGTGGGTGCCCAGCCCGGCCGAGACGTGCAGCCAGGCGTCCGAGTCCGGCCAGCGGTGCAGGCCCTTCGCCATCGACCGGGGCAGCCCGCAGTTGGTCACCAGCGCCCCGAAGCCCGGCACGCAGACCTGCCCGCCGTGGGTGTGGCCGGCCAGCAGCAGCTCGAAGCCGTCGGCGGCCATCTGGTCGAGCACGGCCGGCTCGGGGGAGTGGGACAGCGCGATCGACAGTTCCGCCGCCGCCGAGACGGGGCCGGCGACGGACGGGTAGTCGTCCCGCGCGATGTGCGGGTCGTCGACGCCGACCAGCTCGATCAGTCGCCCGCCCGCCTTGAGCGTCGTCCGCGCGTTGTTCAGGTCCGCCCAGCCGGCCCCGGTGAAGACGTCGCGCAGCTCGTCGTACGGCAGCTCGGCGCCCTCGCTGTATTCCCGGTCGGGCAGGAAGTAGCTGAACGGGTTCTTCAGCACCGGCCCGGTGTAGTCGTTCGAGCCGAACACGAAGGCCCCCGGGAAGTCCAGCAGCGGCGCGAGGGCGCGCAGCACGCCGGGCACCGCGCCCGGGTGGGCCATGTTGTCGCCGGTGACCACGACCAGGTCCGGGTCGAGGGCCGCCAGCGACGCCACCCAGTCCTGCTTGCGCCGCTGCTCGGGCATCATGTGCAGGTCGGACAGGTGCAGCACGCGCAGCGGCTCGGTGTCGGCCGGCAGCACCGGCACGTCGAACCGGCGCAGGGTGAACAGGTTGCGCTCGACGAGTGACGCGTACGCCAGGGTTGCCGCCCCGGCCGCGACGGTGCCCACGCCGAGTCGGAATAGTGTGCGCTTTCGCATGCCGTTCAGGGTAGTTTCACCGTCCATGAGCACGCTGAAGGACCGCCTCACCGCCGACATGCGCGCCGCCCTGAAGGCGCGCGACGAGCTGACCACCTCCACCCTGCGGATGGCCCTGGCGGCCGTCGGCACGGCCGAGGTCGCCGGCAAGGCCAAGCGCGAGCTCACCGACGACGAGGTGCTCGCGGTGCTGACCAAGGAGGCGAAGAAGCGGCGCGAGGCCGCGACCGCCTTCGCGGACGCCGGGCGCGCCGAGCAGGCCGCGAAGGAGAGCGCCGAGGGCGAGGTGCTGGACCGGTACCTGCCGAAGCAGCTCTCCGACGACGAGCTGGCCGAGCTGGTCGCGGGGGCGCTCGCCGCCGGCGGCTTCACCGGCAAGGCGCAGATGGGCCCGGCGATGAAGGCGGCCCAGGCCGCGGCGGCCGGCCGGGCCGAGGGGGGCCGGGTGGCCGCCGAGGTACGCCGCCAGCTCGGCCTCTGACGCGCGCCCCTGCCACCCGTACGCCGGGCGTGTCCCGGTCGTCACGTGCTCCTTCGCCTGGCCGCCTCGGTCAGGAAGATCGCGAGTCGGGTGGCCGAGATCGCCAGGCCGGGGCCGAACACCATCACCCACAACGCGCGTGGCTCGACCAGCGAGAAGATCAGGACGATCGACACCGCGACGTGCGCGGCCAGGAAGCCGAGGCGCAGCCGCATGGGTCGTAATGGCAGCGACGCCACTACGACCCATGCGATTCCTATGGGCACCAGAATGAACCAGACGAGCGCAAACGCGGCCATCCGCTCACGTTATCCGGGCGGCGCCCCGCAGTTCGGCCTGCTCGATGTGACCCGCTGGATGACGGGCCTGTTCGACAGTTCTGTAATCGGCGATGAACGGCGACGGGCGGGCACCCCCGGTTGAGGGGTGCCCGCCCGTCGTCACCTGCGATGCGGGTGGTGCGGCCCGGTCAGCCGTTGCGACCCGGTCGGCCGCCTTGGCCGGGTGGGTTGCCCGGGCCGGGCCCGCCGCCGGTGCCGCCGTTGGCCGGCGGGCTGGAGGGGCCGCCGCTGCCGCTGCTGACCTCGATGACCACCACGCCACCCTTGATGGTGCGCCCGTTCGGGCTGGTGCCGGCGGCCTGGCCGGCCGCGCAGCTCGACGGCACCTTGGCCGAGGAGACCACCGGGTCGAAGCCGGCGCCCCGCAGCCGGTCCTTCGCGGTCTCGACGTCCACGCACTTCACGTCGGGGATCGACCGCTGGTCACCCTCCATGATCTTGCCGCTGGGCGGGGTGAACTCGATGCCCTTCTTGCCCTTCATGGCGTCGCGCAGCGTCTCGTACACCGGGGGGTTGATGCCCGTCGGGGTGTCGTGGCCCATCTGCTGGTTGGTCTGCGGCCAGTCCGGGTCGGCCATGATGCCGGCGACCGAGTACTGCTTGGTCATCGCGACCAGCGACGAGGTCTTCTCCGAGTCGGTGGTGCCGGACTTGCCGGCCACCGGCTTGCCGACGATGCCCCGAACGTTGGGAGCGGTGGCACCGGTGCACCGGGAGGTGGACGACCGGTCGCCGACCGGGCAGCGGGCCGCGTCCACGGCCGCGCGGGCGACCTGGGTGCTGATCCGCTGCTCGCAGCGCGGGTTGGCGACGTCGAGCTTCTTGCCGTCCGGGCCCTTGATCTCCTGCACCGGGATCGGCTCGCAGTATTTTCCGTCGGCCGCGAGGGTCGCGTACGCGTTGGCCAGGTCCAGCGGGGTGGTGGCCGACACGCCGAGGGTGAACGCACCCCACTGGTGCGCCGCCTCCTTGTTGTTGGCGAAGTCCGCGTCCTCGCTCGATCGGAACTCGATGCCCAGCTTCTGCGCCGCCTTGACCACGTTCTCCGCGCCGACCTGCTGCTGGAGCGGAACGAAGAAGGTGTTCACCGAGCGGCCGAACGCGCTCCACATGTTGTGCACGCCGGCCATCGACTCGACCGAGTTGGTCGGGCAGTAGTAGGGGCCCTGGCAGGCTGCCGGGCTGCTGGGATTGATGATGTATTCCGACTTGAACTGCTTCGGCGAGTTGATCGTGTAGCTGAGCGGGATGCCCTTCTCCAGCGCGGCCACGATCGTGAAGATCTTGAACGTCGAGCCGGCCTGGTATCCCTTGATGTCGCCGCCGCCGGAGAGCAGCGGGTTCACCGTGTTGGGGTAGTTGCCCCGGATGCCCTTGCTGCGCTTGCGCGGGTCGCTGTTCAGCTTGTTCTGCGGTTTCTTCGGGTCGTCGATCTTGAAGTTGCGGTTCACCGAGAGCGCGCGGACCCGGCCGGTGCCCGGCTCGACGACCGCGACCATCCGGGCCGCCTTGCTGTTGACGCCCAGGTTCTTGCGAACGGCCTTGTCGGCGCCGTTCTGCGCCTGCGCGTCGAGGCTGGTGACGATCGTGTAGCCGCCGCTCTTGAGCCGCCGCTCCCGGTCGTACGAGGTCGAGCCGAACGTCTCCTGCTGCATCCACCAGCGGTAGAAGTAGTCGCAGAAGAAGCCCCACTCCTTCTTGTTGGTGGCGACGCAGCCGTTCGGGGTGGTCTTGTCCTTGATCACCATCTTGGTGGCCTTGGCCGCGTCACCCTCCTGCTGGGTGATCGCGCCGATCTTGACCATGTTGTCGATGACGTAGTTGCGCCGGTCCAGGGCGAGCGGGTACCCGGTCTTGGTGGTCGGGTCGTTCGTGCTCGGGGCCTTCACCATGCCGGCGAGCATGGCCGCTTCCTCGATCTTGAGCTTGCTCGGCGGCTTGCCGAAGTAGACCTGGCTGGCGGCGTAGATGCCGTACGCGCCGTTGCCGAAGGAGGCGAGGTTGAGATAGCGGGTGAGGATCTCGTCCTTGGAGAACTCCTTGTCGACCTGGAGGGCCAGCCGCATCTCGCGCAGCTTGCGGGCGCTGGTGTCCTCGGTCGCGGCGACGACGTCGGCCGGGTGGGTGGCCGAGTAGGCGATGGCCAGCCGGACGTACTGCATCGTCAGCGTCGACGCGCCCTGCTGGGAGTTCGCGCCGGACTGGTTGTTGACGAACGCCCGGGCGACGCCGTTGAGGTCGACGCCGTTGTGCTTGTAGAAGTCGTGATCCTCCGCGGCGATGATCGCCTTCGGCATGTACGGCGACATGTCGCCGAACTTCACGTCGCGCCGGTTCTCGTCGTACATGGTCGCGAGCGGCGTCTTGCCGTCGGAGGCGAGCAGGTAGCTGATCTGCGGCGCGCGGCCCACCGTCAGCTCCTTGGGCAGTGCCCCGAAGGTCTCCGCGCCGGCCTTGGCGGCCAGCCCGGACATCGCCACCGCGGGGAAGGCCGCCGCTGCGACCACCACGCCGGCCAGCAGGCCACAGACGAGCAGCGATGCGGCGTTGGTCAGCACATTATGGTCACGTTTCCGCATCCAGGTCACCTCGACAGGGTACGCGAGTAGGGAACGAGGGGCGCTGGGGCGTCTTTTCCCCATTTCCTGCGCGCGCCGACCTCGTTGTGCTAAACGCACGAGCCCTGGTGCGGGGTTGCGCGGATCCGCGATGAGTCTCCACCGATCGGAGGAGCGGCGCAGCGTTTTCACGTACTGCGGCCGGGTAGACGGGGGCCGAAGGCCCGGGAAGCCGGGAGTGTCCGTAATGATGGATTTTGCCGACAACGTTGCGTAATCATCCAACTACAGAGCATGATGGTTGGGGCGACAGCCACACGTCGTCCGTGCCGCCCTGGGGAGGCCGGCCGGACGACCGGGGGGATTCGACGGCTGGTCGCGCGAAGTCGGTAGGTACTGCAAGGGGGGACGTGTACACATGGGCATGATCACTGACTGGCCGTCACTGGCGGCGTGTCAGAACGGGGACCCGGACGCGCTGTTCGTACAAGGCGCTGAACAGAACGTGGCGAAGCGGATCTGCCGGAGCTGCCCAGTTCGGTACGAGTGCCTGGCCGACGCGCTCGACAACCGGATCGAGTTCGGGGTCTGGGGCGGCATGACCGAGCGGGAACGCCGGGCCCTGCTGCGCCGGCACCCCCAGGTCGCCAGCTGGCGGAAGATGTTCGAGGCGGCCATGAAGAAGAACGCGAAGGACAAGTCCGGCAAGGGCAAGGTCCTCGTCCCGACCGGCTGACGGCCGGTCAGGCAGGCCAGGGCCGGCCGATCGCGGGCCGGCTCACGGCCGGCTGATCGCCGCGCCGATCGTCCGCAGCCCGTCGACGTCGTGCACGTCGGCGGGCTGCGCCGTCACCGACACCGCCGGCACCTGCGGGAACGCCTCGGTGAACCGGGCCGCCACCCGCTGCTCGCGCTGCGCCTGCTGGACCAGCGCGGCGTGCGCCCGCAGCACGTCGACCGTGCCGTCGTGCCCGCCGGCCTCGGCCAGCCGCTGCGCGGCGGCCAGGCACGCCTCGGCGTCCAGCGCCGGCACCGTCGGCTCGTGGACCCGGTTGAGCACCAGCCCGGCCAGCGGCATCCGCTCGGAGTGCAGCCGACCGGCGAAGTAGGCCGCCTCCCGGACCGCGTCGGGCTCCGGGGCCGCGACCAGCAGGAAGGCCGTCTCCCGCGCCTGGAGGATCCGGTACGTCTGCTCGGCCCGCTGCCGGAAGCCGCCGAACATCGAGTCCAGCGCCGCCACGAAGCCGGACAGGTCGGTGAGCAGCTGCGCGCCGAGCACCTTCTGCACCACCTTCGAGAACATCCCGAAGCTCGCGGTGACGAGGCTGAACATGCTGCGGCCCCCGCTGCGCGCCGGAGCCAGCAGCAGCCGCAGCATCCGGCCGTCGAGGAACCGGGAGAGTCGGGCCGGGGCGTCCAGGAAGTCCAGCGCCGAGCGGGACGGCGGGGTGTCCACCACGATCAGGTCCCACTCGCCCCGGGCGTGCAGCTGGCCCAGCTTCTCCATCGCCATGTATTCCTGCGTGCCGGCGAACGTGGAGCTCATCGCCTGGTAGAACGGGTTGGCGAAGATCTCCTGCGCCTTCGCCGGGTCGGTGTGCTGGAGCACCACGTCGTCGAACGTGCGCTTCATGTCCAGCATCATGGCGTGCAGCTCGCCGCCGCTGGCCTCGACGTCGATGCCCTTGACCTGGCGGGGCGTGTTGTCCAGCTCGGTCAGGCCCAGCGACTGGGCCAGCCGGCGGGCCGGGTCGATGGTGAGCACCACCGTGCGCCGGCCGTGCTGCTCGGCGGCGCGCAACGCGAGCGCGGCGGCGGTGGTCGTCTTGCCCACCCCGCCCGCCCCGCAGCACACCACGATCCGCACGCCGGGGTCGGCGAGGATCTGGTCGACGTCCAGCTGCGGCGCCGCGGCTTCGGAAGGCACCAATCGAGCGTATCGGGCTGAGCGCGGTCTCCGCGCCGTGCCGGCCGCCAGTGTGAGTCAATCCGCCCGCACGAGCGCCCGGGACAGCTCCGCCAGCCCCGCCCGGTCCACCCCGCCGGGCAGCAGCGGCAGCTCGGTCAGGGGCAGCCCCAGCTCGGCCAGGTCGCCGCGCAGCGAGTCCTCCAGCTCCCGGCGGACCCGCTGGTCCCGGGCCTCGGCGGCGAGCCCGGCGACGGTGTCCCGGTCGGCCGGCAGCCCGGCGGCGGCCAGGCCGCGCCGCAGCTCGGCGGCGGTCACCGGCCGGCCGGCGGGCAGCGGGGGACGGGCCGCGTTGACGATCACCCGCCCCACCGGGAAGCCGAGCTGGGTCAGCTCGGCGACGGCGTCCACCGTCTCCTGGACCGGCATCTCCTCCAGCAGCGTCACCACGTGCACCGCGGTCATCGGGGAGCGCAGCAGCGCGGCGACCCCCTCGCTCTGGGTCTTGATCGGGCCGACCTTGGCCAGCCGGGCCGTCTCCGCCGTGACGTTGAGGAACCGGCCGATCCGCCCGGTCGGCGGCGCGTCGAGCACCACCGCGTCGTACGCCCGGCGTTGCCCGGCCTTGCGGGTCGTCGCCTCCTTGACCTTGCCGGTGAGCAGCACGTCCCGCAGGCCGGGGGCGATGGTGGTGGCGAAGTCGATCGCGCCGAGCTTGCGCAGCGCCCGGCCGGCCGCGCCGAGCTTGTAGAACATGTCGAGGTATTCCAGCAGGGCCTCCTCGGCGTCCACCGCGAGGGCCCGCACCTCGCCGCCGCCGGGGGCGTCGGTGAGGTGCCGCTCGGCGTACGGCAGCGGGTCGGTGCCGAAGAGCTGGGCGATGCCCTGCCGCCCCTCGACCTCGACCAGCAGGGTGCGCCGACCGTCGGCGGCCAGCGCCAGGGCCAGCGCCGCCGCCACGCTGGTCTTGCCGGTGCCGCCCTTGCCGGTCACGACGTTCAGGCGCGCCGGCCACTGCGTGGGGGCCGGGTCGGCCGGCCGCTCAGCTGCTCGCACCCGTCGAGCCTATCCACCCGGCGGGTGCCCCTCGGTCGGGTCGTCCGGTCAGGCGATCTCGCAGACCCACCAGCCGGTCTTCTGCACCACCGTGAAGCGGAGATCCTGGTCGGCGACCTTCTCGTCGGAGGTCGTCATGGTCACCCTGGTGGTGACGGTGGCCCGGTCGCCGGTCTGGTTGTCCACCTTCGGGCTGGTCCAGCGGAACCGGGCGTCCGAGTACTGCTCGACGTACCGCTTCAGCTCCGTGACCTTGGCGGTGATCTTCCGGTCGTCGCGGGCGGCGGCGCAGACGTAGCCGGCCGCCTTGCGGGCGTCCCGCTCCCGGTAGACGGCGGTGAGGAAGTTTTCCACGGCGACCGCCGGCTCCTTCGCGCCCTCGCCGTTCTCCGTGCTGCGCAGCGTGAAGAACGCGGCGGCACCGCCGCCGCCGCAGAGCAGCAGCGCCAGGACCGCCACGATCGAGGCGACGAGCACGCCCCGCCGCTGCTTCGGCGCGACCGGGGCATGGTAGGGCGGGTATCCCGGTGGGGGCGGCGGGATCGCGGCGGCCCCCGGGCCCGACGGGCCGCCGAAGGGGGTGGGCTGGGCGCCGAACGGCGCGGGCCCGGCCGGGGCGCCGAACGGGCCGGTGCCGGGCGGGGCGGGGGAGACCGGCCCGACGGGTGGGCCGGGCGTGTGGTCGCCGGAGGGCGGACCGCTGGGCGATCCGGTGGCGCCGCCGTTGGGCGGTTGGGTCATGTCGGTCCCCCGGGGGTGCGGCACGTCGTCGTCCCGGTGGGACGCGAGCGCTGGACGAGCGAAGGCGGGTGCGGAGGCGGCCGGGCCCGCGTGACCCGTCCGACGGGAAGGGTAACGGTGAACCCGGCCCAGGGTGGGGCCCCGGGCGGCCCGACCGACACGTCGATCACGGAAGCGCGTTCGGCGCCATCCGGTACCGGAACGCGATCTGTCGCATATGTGACTTTCGGTGCCTGATCATGCGCGTCCCGTTGTCCCTGTCCGAAAACGGCCCTACGTTCGTGCCGACGCGGGGGCGGATCGGCGGGGATGGCCCGAGCCGGATGGTGACGACGTGATCAGGTGCGAGGCCCGGAGGCAGTAATGCGCGACACCGACAACATCTCCCGAGCCCAGTTCCCGCCGCAGACCGGTTGCGCCCGGCGCGCCGGGGCCGGCCCCGCCGGCGAGGACGGCCCGGTCACCGGCCTGCCGTTCAACGAGCGTTCCTACCGCCGGCTCACCGACCCGGGGGAGATGCTGCGCACGCTCAGCCGGCCCGCCGAGCGCCCCCGCGACGAGGAGGAGACCGGCTACGTCATCCACCTGCCGATCCGGGTGCCCGACCTGGCGACGGCGGCCGCGCTGGCCGGGCGCGTGGCGGTCTCGCTCGGCTTCCTGCCCGAGCTGGACGCCGGGGAGACCACCGTCTCGACGGCCGACGACCAGAACAACCGGCACCGGGTCTTCTGCGACCTGCTGCTGCCGGACCGGTCGCGCTGCCCCCAGCGGTACGACCACGAGGGCCCCTGCGGCGAGCCGCCGATCGCCCCGGGGCAGCGTCCCGCGCCGGGCGGTCCCGCCGGATCGTAGGCTGGGGCCGAAACAGTCGCCGCCTCCTAGGGAGCCCCGCACCGATGCAGAAGTGGGAATACTCGACCGTCCCGCTGCTGGTCCACGCGACCAAGCAGATCCTCGACAACTGGGGTGAGGACGGCTGGGAACTCGTCTCCGTGGTCCCCGGTCCCAACCCGGAGCAGCTCGTCGCGTACCTCAAGCGGCCGAAGGCGTGAGCGGCGTGGGCAACGGGCCGCACGCGAAGCTCGCCGAGCTCGGGCTGACGCTGCCCGAGGTGGTGCCCCCGGTGGCCAGCTACGTGCCGGCCGTGCAGTCCGGGCAGCACGTCTTTGTCTCCGGTCAGCTCCCGATGGCCGACGGCAAGCTGCTGGCCACCGGCAAGGTCGGCGCGGGGGTCTCCGCCGAGCAGGCCAAGGACCTGGCGCAGCGGTGCGCGCTGAACGGCCTCGCCGCCGTCGACGCGCTGGTCGGCCTGGAGAACGTGGTCAAGGTCGTCAAGGTGACCGGCTTCGTGGCGAGCGCCCCCGGCTTCACCGGCCAGCCCGGCGTGATCAACGGCGCGTCCGACCTGTTCGGCGCGGTCTTCGGCGAGGCGGGCCGGCACGCCCGTTCCGCGGTGGGCGTCTCGGAACTCCCGCTGGACGCCCCGGTAGAGGTCGAGCTGATCGTCGAGGTCGCCTGACCCGCACCCCCACCCCCGCGATCTTGCACTTCGGGCCCGGGCGAAAGCCGCGTAGAGGCACGAAACCCGGGCCGCAAGTGCAAGATCGCGGGGAGTGGCGGGGGGAGTCGTACGATCGCTGGCATGACCGGGCACATCACGGCGGCCGTGGCCGCGCTGGCTGACGAGCTGCCGGGATGGGTGACCCTGCTGCGGGCACCGAACCCGGGGCCGATGACCCTCGACGGCACCAACACCTGGGTGCTGCGGGCCGGGCCCGGCGAACCCGCGCTGGTGGTCGACCCGGGGCCCGCCGACGACGGGCACCTGGCGGCGATCGCCGCCCACGCCCCGGTCGCCACGGTGCTGATCACCCACGGGCACCCCGACCACACCGAGGGCTCGCCCCGGCTGCGCGAGCTGCTCGGCGGAGCGCCCGTGCGGGCCGTCGACCCGGCACACAGCCACGGCGGTCCGCCGCTGACCGCCGACGCCGTCCTGCACGCCGCCGGCCTCACCGTGCGGGCGCTGCCCGCCCCCGGGCACACCGCCGACTCCGTCTGCTTCCTCGTCGAGCGCGGCGACGAGCGGGTCGTGCTCACCGGCGACACCATCCTCGGGCGGGGCACCACCGTCGTCGCCCACCCCGACGGGCAGCTCGGGGCATACCTCGACAGCCTGGAGCTGCTCTCGACGTACCGGGGGATCCCGGCGCTGCCCGGCCACGGCCCGGCGCTGGCCGACTGCGGCGTCGCCGCCGAGTTCTACCTCGCCCACCGCCGCGCCCGGCTCGACCAGGTGCGGCAGGTGGTCGCCGAGGGCGCGCGGACCGCGCCCGAGGTGGTGGCCCGGGTGTACGCGGACGTCGACCGGTCGCTGTGGTGGGCGGCCGAGTGGTCGGTCCGCGCGCAGCTGGACTACCTGGGGGTGCCCCCCGAACCGGCGGACCGGCCGTGACCTGCCCCGTCTGCGGGACGGTCGCCGTACCGGGGGCCCGGTTCTGCCACAACTGCGGAGCCGCGCTGCCGGCCGCCGCCACGCTGCCCGCCGCCGAACGGCGAGTCGTCACCGTGCTCTTCGGCGACCTGTCCGACTTCACCTCCTGGTCGGAGGACCTCGACCCGGAACGCGTCGGCGCGGTCACCGACCGGGTGCTCGCCGCCCTCGCCGGGGCCGTCAAGACGTTCGGCGGGCACGTCGACAAGCTCACCGGCGACGGGATCATGGCCGTCTTCGGCGCGCCCGTCGCCCACGAGGACGACGCCGAGCGGGCCGTCCGCGCCGCCCTGTCCATGCAGCGGGCCGTGCGCCGGGTGCTCGACGACGAGCGGGGCGGCGGCGCGCCGCTCGGCCTGCGCGTCGGCCTCAACACCGGCGACGTGATCGCCGGCATCCAGGCGGCCATCGAATACACCGTCATCGGCGACACCGTGAACACCGCCGCCCGGCTCGCCGACGCCGCCGCCGTCGGCGCCGTCTACGCCGGGGCGCGCACCTCCGCCGCCACCCGGCACGTGGCGTCCTGGCGGGCACTGCGCCCGCTGCGGCTCAAGGGCAAGCGGGAACCCGTCGAGGCGTACGAGCTGCTCGGCCTCCTCGACGCCCCCGGCACCCGCTCCGGCCTCGGCGACGAGGCGCCGTTCGTCGGCCGGGAGACCGAGATCGGCCGGGTCGCCGGCCGGCTCGCCGAGGTCATCGACCGGGGTGAGCCCCGGGTGCTGCTGATGACCGCCGAGGCCGGCATCGGCAAGTCCCGGTTCGCCGCCGAGGTCGAACGCCTCGCCGCCGGCTACGACGTCGGCGCCGGCCGGTACGCCGCGCACACCGGCGCCCGGGTGCTCTCCGTGCGCTGCGCCGCGTTCGGTGAACGCCGCCGGCTCGCGCCCCTCGCCGACCTGGTCCGCGCCGCCGTCGGCCTGCCCAACGACGCGGCCACCGCGCTGACCCGGCCCGCCGTCGAGGAGCGGCTGCGCCGGCTCAACCAGCGCATCGGCCGGCTCGGCGACGACGCCCCGCCGGTCGCCGCCGACCAGCTGCTGGCCCTGCTCGGGTACGCCGACCTGCCCGCCGGCAGCCCGGCCGACCAGGGCGAGTGGGGCGGCGGCGCGCAGCAGCCCGCCGACGTCGACGCCGTGCCCAACGCGGTCGCCGACCTGCTCAGCGCCCTGGCCGCCGAGGCGCCGTTGGTGGTGCTCGTCGACGACCTGCACGACGCCACCACCGAGACGATCCGCGCCCTCGGGGTCGCCCTGTCCCGCATCGCCGGCCCGGTGCTGGTGCTGCTGCTCGGCCGCCCCGAGCTGGTCCGCACCGCCGGCGCGCTGACCCGGGTCGCCGACGCCGAGGTGCACGCCCTGCCCCCGCTGCGCGGCGCCGACGCGGCCCGGCTGCTCACCAGCTATCTCGGCGGCGGGAAGCTGCCGCAGCCCGACGCCGACCGGCTGCTCGCCACCGCCCAGGGCAACCCGTTCTACCTCGCCGAGCTGGTCACCCTGCTCATGGAGCGGGGCGCGCTGACCGCCGTGGCCGACCGGTCCGCCCCGGCCAACTCCGGCTGGCGGCTCGCCCCCGGCTCGCTGGGCAGCCGGCTGCTCTCCCGCGACCTCGCCGCCGTGCTCGCCGCGCGTATCGACGCGCTGCCGCCGGACGCCCGGTCGGTGCTGCGCGACGCCGCCGTCGTCGGTGACACCGTGCCCGACGGCGCGCTGGAGGCGCTGCGCGAACAGCGCGCCGGGCGGGACGGCCGACCGGCCGCCGTGGTCGCCGTCGAACTGGACCGGGCCGTCGAGGAACTGCTGCAACGCCGGATGCTGCACCGCACCCGCACCGGGTACGCGTTCGCCACCCCGCTGATGCGGGAGGCCGCGTACTCCGGGGTGAGCAAGGCCGAGCTGGCCGAGCGGCACGCGGCGCTGGCCCGGTGGGCCGCCCCCGACGGGTCGGCCGCGCCGGGCGGGTTCACCGACACCGCCCGGGACGCGTTCGTCGCCGAGCACGTCGAGCGGGCCGCCACGCTCGCCGACGCCGTCAAGCTGCGCCCGGACGCGCCGGCCCGCACCGTCGCGCCGCTGGGCGTGGCCGCGCTGGGCCGGGCCGCCCGCCGGTCCCTGCAGGCCGGGGAGCCGGCCGCCGCCGTCGAGTACGCCGAACGCGCCGCCGAGCTGGCCCGCGACGGGCTGCCCGCCGCCGACCGGGTGGTGCACGCCCGCGCGCTGCTCCAGGTCGGCCGGCCCGGTGACGCGCTCGCCTACGCGGAGAAGATCGCCGCCAACGCCGGGGACGACGCGGGCACCCGGGCCAGCGCCCTGCTGCTCGCCGGGCAGGCCCACCAGACCCTCGGCGACCAGGGCCGGGCCGTGGCCTGCTGGCAGGAGGCGTTGCAGGTGGCCGGCGTCGGCGGGCTGCCCAACCTGCGCGCCTCGGCGATGCGCCGGCTCGGCATGGCCGACTTCATCGCCGGCCGGCTCGGCCAGGCCAGCAGCCGGCTCGCCGCGTCGTACCAGGTCAGCCTCACCGCGCAGGACCGGCGGGGGCAGGCGTGGTCGTTGCAGAACCTGGCCTGGGTCACCACCACCCGCGGCGACTTCGCCGGCACCGACGCGGTGCTGAGCCGGGCCGCCCGCCTCTTCGCCGAGCTGAAGGACCCGTACGGGCGGGCGTGGCTGCGCGGCACCACCGCGTTCGCCCGGCTGCTCGCCGGCCGGCTGCGCGAGGCACGCCGGCTGGCGCGGGTCTTCCTGCCGTTCGGGGAGCGGGTCGGCGAGGCGTGGGCCGTCGGCACGCTGCGCGCCGTCGAGGCGTTCGCCGGGGCGGAGCTGGGCGAGCTGAGCGAGGCCGACGGGGCGGCCCGCCGGGCGTACCGGGACTTCGCCGAGGTCTCCGACGACTGGGGGCGGGGCTTCGCCCTGGTGGCGCGGGGGGTGGTCGCCCGAGGGCTGGGCGAGCCGGAGCACGCCGCCGACCTGCTCGCCGACGCCATGTCGTACGCCGAGCGGACCTCGCACCCGCTGCTCACCGGGATGGCCGGCACGCTGCGCGGCTTCGTGGCGCTGGACCTGGGCGACTGCGAGACCGCCGAACGGTCGGCGCGGGCCGTGCTGACCGCCGTCGAGCCGCACAACCCGCAGGCCCCCGCGCAGGTGGGCCCCCGGGTGCTGCTGGCGACCGCCCGGCTCGCCGCCGGTGACCCGGCAACCGCCGTGGGGCTGCTCGCCCCGGTGGCCACCGCCGCCGCGAACGCGCCCTCGCTGCTGTTCTCCCGCCAGCAGACCATGGCCCGGTACGCTTCCGCGCTGCTCGCCCACGGCCAGCTCGACCAGGCGCTGGACTGGGCGCACCGGGCCATGGCCGTCCCCGCCGAGGAC
This sequence comes from Micromonospora haikouensis, assembly GCF_900091595.1. GTDB lineage: Bacteria > Actinomycetota > Actinomycetes > Mycobacteriales > Micromonosporaceae > Micromonospora > Micromonospora haikouensis. The sequence continues at coordinate 220,748 of NZ_FMCW01000008.1, read as the reverse complement.
GTGCGCAGCCAGGTGATCGCCGTGAGCGTGCTGGCCGAGGCGCTGGCCGCCTGCGGGCGTCCCGCCGAGGCGCTGGCCAGGGCCGAGGAGGCGGTGCGCCTGGCGTACGCGACGGAGCAGCGCAGCGAGCGGCTCGCGGCGGACGCGCTGCGCGTGCGCCTGCAGGGGTAAGGAGGGGCCCCTTGTTAACGCATACGGTAGAGAAGGGCCCCCTTCTCACGGGCGAGCGGCGGGGCGTGGTGGGGCGACTCTGTCGGTTCCGCCGATGCGGGTGTCGGCGGTAGCGACTACGGTGGCATCCCATGAAGCGGTCCACTGTGGGGCCGCCGTGCCCGTCCCCGGGAGGCGTGATGAGGCTGCCCCGCTCCAGTGCCGGCTGGACGATCGCGGTCTTCGGCGTCCTGGCGCTGCTGATGGGCGCGCTCGGGTTGCTCTGGCCGGAGGCGCAGCTGCGCATGCTCGGCTTCGAGGTGCCGCAGAGCCGGGCCGCCGGGGACTACACCGGCACGTTCCTGACGGCGTCGGCGATGGCGTCGTTCAACATGGGGGTCTACTACCTGCTGGCCACGGCCACCGAGTGGCGGGCCTTCTACCGGTTCACGGTCGTCTTCCGGCTGGTCACGTTCACCGTCTTCACCATCGTGGTGCTCGCCGACGTCGCGCCGGGGCGGTTCTTCATGGTGGCGCTCTGGGAGGGCCTGGGCGCGGTCGCCACCGCCGTGGCGCTGCACCGGGACGCCCGCCGTGCGGCGGCTACCGAGTCGGGCGGGTCGGCGGGCGCCGAGGCCGGTGCCGAGTCGGGCGTATCGGACGCGGCGGAGCCCGGGCGGCAGGTGCCGGCGGCGGCGGACAGCGGGCGTCCGACAGCCGCGTCGGCGGACGGCGCCTCCCGGTCTGCGGGCGCGGACCGCTGAGTCACCGGACCGGTTAGGTATTTTCGAGCAGTGACCGACACCCCGCCCGGCGCCCTGCGGCTGCCCATCGTGCCTGGTCTGACCGATCTGGAGGTATTTGCCCGGGGAGGGTACGCCACCGTCTACCGGGCCACCCAGATCTCCGTCGGGCGGGAGGTCGCGGTCAAGGTCGAGAACCGCACCCTGGACAACGAGCGGGACCAGGCCCGGTTCCTGCGCGAGGCGCGGGCCGCCGGGAGGATGTCGTCCCACCCACACGTGGTGGACCTCTTCGACGTCGGCGTCACCATCGACCGGCACCCCTACCTGATCATGGAGCTGTGCGACGGGTCGTACGCCGAACGGATGCGCACCTCGCCCCTGGGCCCGGCGGAGACCCGCGACCTCGGCGTCAAGATCGCCGACGCGCTGGCCCACTCGCACGCCAACGGCGTCCTGCACCGCGACGTCAAGCCGGCGAACATCCTGCACTCCCACTTCAACCCGGCGGTGCTGGCCGACTTCGGGCTCGCGGTGCTGGCCGAGGTGCGCGACCCGACGGTGACCCTGGAGGTGCTCACCCCGGCCTACGCGCCGCCGGAGATGTTCAACCACAGCCCGCCGTCGCCGGCCGTCGACGTCTACTCGCTCTGCGCCACCCTCTACGCCGTCATGTTCGGCCGGCCGCCCCGCTGGCAGTCCGAGCGCAGCCCCAGCCTCGTCACCGTGCTGGAGATGTTCCACCAGCCGATCCCCGGGCTGCCCGGGGTGCCCGAGGAGCTGATCGACGTGCTGCGGGCCGGCATGTCCAACGACCCGGGGGCCCGCCCCTCCGCCGTGGAGCTGCGCGGCCTGCTCGCCGCCCTGCCGCTGGACCCGGTCAGCGCGCCCGTCAGCGGCGCCCCGGTCTCCGGGGGCCCCACGTCCGGCGGCCCGACGGGCACCACCACCGGCAGCCCGTCGACGTCCGGGGGCCTCTACGGCACCAGCCAGCCCGGCGTCACCGGCGGCCCGTCCACCTCCGGCGGCCTCTACGGCACCGGCCAGCCGGGCCGCGCCGCCCCGCGTCCTTCGGTGGGGCACGACCATCCCACCGAGCCGGTGACGTCCGGCCGTCGGTGGCGGCGGCGCTGGTTCCTCGGCGGTGCCGGGGCCCTCGCGCTGGCCGCCTCGGCGAGCGCCGGGGCCTGGGTCGCCGGCAGCGCGCCGGCCACACCGACGCCCACCCCCGTCGTCACGGTGGGCGGCACGACGACCGCCAGCAGGTGGGGGGCCCTGCCGGGCTGCGGCTCCGGGTCGGCGGGCCCGGCCGAGCTGCCGGCGGGCGCGCGGTGCGTCGCCGAGTTGCAGTGCTACGGGCCGATGCGGGTGCGCGGCACCCGGGCGGACGCGCCCCGGCTGCCCTGCGACGGCCGGCACACGTGGGAGGCCTACGCCGAGGGCGAGCTGCCCGCCGCCCTGGTCGACGCCGCGCACGACGAGGTGGCCGCCGACCCGCAGGTGCGCCAGGTGTGCAGCCCCGTGACGTTCCGGCTGACCAGCGGGATCGCGTACACCAGCGGTTGGCGGCTGGAGGTGCTGCCGCCGGCGGCGGACGGCGCGGACCGGACGTTCCGGTGCCTGGCCGGGCGCGGCGTCGACGGGTTGTACGAGCCGACCCTCACCGGTCGCTGAACCCGCTCGCGCCCTGGCGGCGTTCCCGCATGGCCCGCAGGTCGCGGCTGTCCAGCGCCTCCAGGGTGTCGGCGTCGACGTCGCTGAGCCGGGCCACGGGCTGCCCCGACCACTGCGCCGGTTCGTCGCCCCCGCGTTCGCGGGCCTCCTCGCGGCGGTGCCGCCCCTCCGTCACCGACACCCCGGCGATCATCACGAGCAGGACGCAGAGCAGGGCGAGCACCACCGCCACGATGCTGCGCGGCTGCCACCAGACCAGCGCCACCAGCAGGGCGACCGCCGCCAGCGACGCGGCCACCGCCACGACGGGCACGTCGGGCCGAGGGATTCGGGTCACCCGTCAAGGATGGCGGAGCCGGCCGTCCTGTCAACCGCCGCCCCCCGGTCACCGGCCCTGCGGGGGCTGCCCGCCCCGCTGGCCCGTCCGAGCTGCCGACGCCCACCCGTCCCGACGGCGCTCGCTCCCCAATGGACGGATGAGGGGAAGGTCGAAGTGGCGAAATTCGTTACATCAGTCGGGGAAATGACCCTTTACTAGGCATTTTGCGGGCGGTGTTCGTTGGCCTCGGTCCCTAGAGTGACGGGGGTCGGGGATGCCCCGACACGTCCCGTTCCCCACCGGAAGGCAGCCGAATGCCACGCACAACCCGGTCTCTCGCCGCAGCAGGAATCGCGGGGATCGTCCTCGCCGGAACGGCCGTCGCGCCGGCCGGCGCGGCACCGACCACCGCCGGCTTCGGTCGTCCGGCCACCTCGGACCGGACCGACCCCGTCGAGGCCAGGCGCGTCGACAGCGTGCCGACGCCGAAGCTCGACTGGTACGCCTGCTACGGCACCGCCGAGTGCGCCACCGTGCAGCTCCCGCTCGACTACGACAAGCCGAAGGGCGCCACCACCGAGGTGGCCGTGCTGCGGGTCAAGGCGCGCGACCAGAAGAACCGGATCGGCAGCCTCTTCGTCAACCCGGGCGGCCCCGGCGGCTCCGGCACCGACCTGGCGCTCGCCGCGCCGTACTTCCTCGGCGACGACCTGCTCGACCGGTTCGACATCGTCGGCGTCGACCCGCGCGGCGTCGCCGCCAGCGAGAACGTCAAGTGCTTCCCGTCGGTCAAGGAGCAGACCAAGGCGTACGCCGGGCTGAACGTGGCCTTCCCGTGGACGAAGGCCGAGGAGCAGGCGTACGTCGCCTCGTCGAAGGCGATCGGCAAGGCGTGCTCCAGCACCGGCAAGCCGCTCACCGGTGCCATGTCGACGGCCGAGGTCGCCCGGGACATGGAGGTGCTGCGCCGGGCCGTCGGCGACCAGAAGCTGAGCTACCTCGGCTTCAGCTACGGCACCGCCCTCGGGCAGTACTACGCCAACATGTTCCCCGACCGGGTCCGGGCCGTCGTCGTCGACGGCGTGCTCAACCCGAACGCGTGGGTGGGGCAGGGCAAGGCCCGCAACCAGCTCCAGGAGACCCGGCTGGCCAGCGCCGACGGCGCGTACGCGGCGCTGCGGGAGATCCTGAAGCGCTGCGCCTCCGCCGGCCCGCAGGCATGCCCGCTCGCCGCCGGTGACCCCGTCGCCGCCGTCGAGACCGTGGCGAAGCGGCTGCGCAAGAAGCCGCTGGTGATCGAGGACCCGGACACCGGGGAGACGTACCCGGTCAGCTACGCCGACTACGTCGGCGCGATGCTCAGCGGGCTCTACTCGCCGTACGGCTACTCGGACATCGTCGGCATCACCGCCGACCTGCTGGTGCTCACCGACCCGGCGGCGGCCACGGCGGCCCGCCGCGCCCAGGCCCGCACGGCGCTCGCCCACCGCGCCGCCACCGCCGCGACCCAGCAGGCCCGCCGCGGGTACGACTTCCCGTACAACAACAGCCTGGAGACCTTCCTCGGGGTCGACTGCACCGACGCGTACCACCCGAAGGACGCCGGCTCGTGGCCGGCGCTGGCCGCGAAGGAGGACGCGCGGGCGCCCTACTTCGGCCGGCTCTGGGCCTGGGCCACCTCGCCGTGCGCCCGCAACACCTGGACGGTGCGCGACTCCGACGCCTACACCGGGTCGTTCGACAAGCGCACCAGCGCACCGGTGCTGGTGGTCGGCAACTACTGGGACCCGGCGACCAACTACCAGGGCGCGGTCACCTCGGCGGCGCTCCTGCCGAACAGCCGCCTGCTCAGCAGCGACAACTGGGGCCACACCGCCTACGGCACCTCGGCGTGCGCGACCGGCGCCATCGAGGCGTACCTGATCAAGGGGACGCTGCCGGCCAAGGGCAAGGTCTGCGTCGGCGACGTCCAGCCCTTCGCCGAGCCGGCCGCCGGTGCGGCCGGCGACCGGGTCACCGTGACCAAGGACGACCTGGCCCGGCGGGCCGCGCCGGCCCGGGGCGAGCCGAAGCGGCTGCCCCCGGTGGTCGCCCCGCTGCCGGCGGTCGGCACGCTGACCGTCCGCTGAGGACACCCGGGGGCACGGCGGGCGATCGGGCGCCCGCCGTGCCCCCGGGCCCGTCGGATGGGTGACCACGGTAATGGATCCCTTTGGCTACTGTCGGTGTCCCGCAGTTGCACGGGTCAGCGAGGTCGCCGATGAACCAGTTCCTCACCCGGTCCCGGGTCCGCTCCGTCGCCACCACCCTGGCAGTCGCGCTGACCCTGCTGCTCGCGGCCGCCGCCGGCTGCGACAGCCGGCAGGAGCCCCGGATCCCGTCCGTCAACGACAAGCTGCGCGAGACGCACATCTACGGCCAGCCGACGATCAGGATCGGCGTCTCCACGGTCGGCCCGCTGATGGGCGAGCTGCGCGACGGCACCTACGCCGGCTTCGACATCGAGATCGCCCGGTACATCGCCGCCCAGCTCGGCTACGCGGGCGACCACCGGATCGAGTGGGTGCCGGTGTCCACCGAGGACCGCATCCCCGCCCTCCAGGGCGGGTCGGTCGACCTGGTGGTCTCCACCTTCTCGATGACCGAGGAGCGCGCGAAGCTGGTCAGCTTCGCCGGCCCGTACCTGGTGACGACCCAGGAGGCGATGGTCCCCAACCGGCTCCGGGACAGCATCCGCACCATCGAGGACCTGCGCGACCCCCGCTACAAGGTCTGCACCAGCGGCGGCTCGACCACCGAGGCCGAGCTGGGCAGGCACCAGATCCGGGTGTTCGTGGTCAAGGAGGTCGGTGACTGCGTCGAGGGCATCCTCGCGGGGCGGTACGACGCGGTCAGCTCCGACGAGACCATCCTCGCCGGGTTCCTCTCCCGGCACCCGAAGGACTTCACGGTCGTCGACATGCCCTTCGGCACCAGCGAGCAGATCGGCGTCGGGGTGCCGATCAGCGACCCGGCGCTGCGCGACCTCGTCGCGTTCTTCCTCGACAAGAGCTACCAGCAGGGGCGCAGCGGGCAGAGCAGTCCCTGGCTGACCGCGTACCACCGGACCCTCGGGCCGTGGCTGCGGCAGCCGAAGACCCAGCCGCCGACGCTGGACGTCCCGGAGCTGGTCGACTTCGACGACAAGGTCCGCCCGTCATGACCGCGCCGGTGGCCACCGGAGGTGACGACGTGCACGCACCGGGCTCCGGCGCGGCCGAGCGCCGGGCCCGCGCCAGCCAGTCGTTCTGGGCGGTCGTGGTGGCCGTGCCCGCCGTCTTCTCGGTGCTGCGGCTCGGCGTGGAGGCCGGCGGCGAACTCCAGACCACCCTGCTGCTGGTCGCCAACGTCGGGCCGGTCAACCTGCTCGCCGGGTTCCTCACCACGGCCGCCCGGCTGCTCGCCACCGGGCTGGTCGCAGTGTTCGCCCTCGGCGCGGTGCTCGGCGTCAGCGTCGACCGGCTGCCCGGCCACCGCCGCCCGCTCTTCGCCCGCTGGGCGGAACTCACCCCGACCTGGTTCGTGTTGACCAGCTTCCTGCTCGCCCTGACCACCTGGCAGATCCTCTACCTGCCGCTGCTGCTGCCCGCGTTCGCCGCCGCGTTCCAGCTCCGCCCCGAGCGCCTGCACGAGCTGGCCGCGGCGCGGGTGCTGATCGTCGCGGCCCTGCTCGGCGGCTGGCTGTTCCTGCTCGCACCGACCCTGCTCGACGCCTGGCAGCAGGGCGAACCGCTGGTCGTGGCGCTCTTCGTCGTGCCGCCGGTGCTCGCGCTCGCCATCGCCGGCCCGCTGCCCGGCGCGGTGATCCGGCCGCTGGCCTCGATCACCCAGGCCGCCGTGCTGGCCATGCTGGTCTGGGCGGCGCTGCCGGTGATCAGCACGCCGGTGCTGCCGCTGACCGTCACCACCGTGCAGACCGCGCCCGACACGACGGAGGACGTGCGCGGACACGTCGTCGTCGTGGACGACGTGAGCATGGTGTTGCTCCAGGAGCACGGCGGCGTCCGGTACGTGCCGACCGACCAGGTGAAGGCGCAGGTGCTCTGCCCGAGCGAGGGGGAACTGCCCCGGCACCGGCTGCGGGTGCGCGACTTCCACGTGGAGGACTCGCTGCTGGAGGCGCTGGGGCGGCGGGTCCGCCCGGTGCACCGCATCGACGCCGCCTGCCGGGTCACCGGCTGACCTGGCTTCCCCGGAGCAGGTGGGCGTGCTCGGCGGCGTCGGTCAGTTCGGCGACGACCTCCGGGCTGGCCGAGGTGCCCACGGCTGTCCACAGCACGTCGACCGCCGTCAGCAGGTCCCAGGCGGGCGTGACGGACGGGAACATGGCGAGGGTCAGCCGCCACCAGACGCGGGCGAAGTGCTCGACGGCGTCCCGCTCCTCGGCCGGCCAGGCCAGCCACTGCCCGCCGACCCGGCGCGTCACGGCGTCCGGCCAGAGCCAGTGCTCCATCGCCCCGGTGGCGTACGCCTCCAGCAGGCGGGGCACCAGGTGCGGTAGCTCCGTCCCATCCCCCCAGGTGCCCGGGTTCATCAGGTACGTGCCGAGTTGGTCCGGCGTCAGCTCCCGCAGGGGCGTACGCGCGAAGAGCGCCACGTCGGCCGGGTCGACACAGTGCTCGCAGGCGGTCATGTCGGGCGGCAGCGGGCGGTGGGCGAAGGCGGCGTACAGCCGTTCCACCGCCTGCGCGAACTCGCCGTCGTCCCGCACGCCCCCAGTATGCCGGCCGGGGCGACGCCACTGCGGACCCCTGGACGCGCCGAGCGCCGGTCACGGGGAGTGATGGTTGTGCGGCCCGGGTCCGCTGCGCGGTTGATCTGACTCTTCGTCACGGTCCTTCGACCTCGCTGGACGCCTCCCGTCTCCTTTGCTCTGCACCCCTATCCGCAACACCCACTCTTCGACCGGCTGTCGGACGAGACGTGGGTCTACCCGGGTCATGGGCGGGACATTACGCTGGGCGCGGAGCGGCCGTCGCTGGAGGAGTGGCGCATCCGCGGCTGGTGACGTCAGCTCCGGTCGACGCCGTAAGCCTCCAACAGAGCTGCGGTGTACGCGGGGGCGAGGGCTCGAACGGCGGCCTCAGGCATGGCGCCGTTCAAGGCATCAGCCGCCAGGTTCACCCCAGGTGACCGGCGTCGTCCGAACAGATCGCGGAGGTGCTGCACTCCCTGACGCACGCTGTCGCCAGCGACGTCATCAGCGCTGATCTCACGCAGCCGCCGGCCGACCTGCTCCGGCGGGTGTGCCTGCATGAGGCGGATGACGTCGCTGGCGTCCTTCGGCTTCAGCCGAGAAGGTCGTGCTTGCACGTCGCGGAACCTCTCATGCAGCTTGTGCGCCTTGGACACGAACAGCGCGGCGCTGCCGGCCACCGGCACCAGCACGGCACGGGGGTCGGCCTCGGGCTCCAGGCTGGAGATCATGACGTCGGAGTGGTCTGCTACCGCCGCCTCCAGCCCGGGAGTACGCCGCGCAGCGTTTCTGCCGTGCTCAGGCAGGCGCGCGGACCTGCGTCCGCTTCCGGCTGCCAGGGCCTCCGGCACCAACAGGTCCACCGGCACCACGACCTCCCGGCCGGCCACGAGCACAGACCGTTCCCAGATTCCTGGTTCGATGGTGAGGGAGAAGCCTGCGGACTCCATAGCCTGCGTGAGTGCCGGGCTGGCACCGAGCACCCGAGGGTCAAGGGCAAGGTCGGCGTCCGTCGTGTAGGGCGCGACGCTGACGTCGAGTTCGGCCTGACCGGTGCGTACGTAGATCGCCTGCGCGCCGGCCAGGATCACCGCCTTGCGGTGCTCGGCGAGCGCGTCCAGGGCATCCAGAAGGACGCGACGCGCTGCCACATACAACGGTGAGGGTGACGTCATGGAGAGCGACTCTATGCATTGGAGTTCGCGACATCCCGTAACCGCCACTGCGATTCGTGTTTCCTCATCCAGTCGATCAGCGCATGTCCCTCCTCGGGCAGCCGCCCGTTCCCGCCGAGGCAGTCGAGCGCCAACTGACTCAGACCGACATGGGTTCGGCCCGAGACTTGGCGCGAGCGGGCAAGCTGGGCCTCGTCCTCCGGCCGCAACAGCACCACATCCGCGCCCCGGTCGGACGGCAGCAGTCGCCCGAAGCTGCGCATCGCGGCGGGGTCGCTGGTGTAGAGCACCAACTGGGCAGCCGCAGCAACCGGCGCAACCGCCGACGCGGCAAAGGACCCCGTGACCACCGCTGGTGGAGCGTCGTCCTTCCCGAGTCGTGTGAACAACTCGCCGGCTCCTGCTGGCGCGACGAACAGGGCGCTGGAATTGCTCTTGAGCAGGTCGTAGGGCTCGGAGGCGGCCAGCAGGAGCGCCGGCCAATCTACCTCGACAACGGCTCCCTTCCGGTCGCGATCAATCAGCGCCTGCTCGTCCAGCGATTTCAGAAGGCTGGATACGTAGCCCCGGTTCAGGCCGCCCGCCAGCGCCAGATCGGTCAGCCGCAGCGGAGGGGCGACATCCGTCAGTAGGCGAGCAAGGCGTCGTGCCTTGGGACCGTGGAGCCGAACTGGACCACGCTGGGAGGGGCGAGGATCGCGGTCTGCCCCCTGCACCTTGACGAACACCGCTGGTCGGTCGGCGCGCAGGTGAACGTTCCCGGTCAGGTCAACGTACGAATAGCCTCGCTCCTCCAGCAGGGCTCGGGATCGCGGGCTCAGCCAGGGCGCAACCACCAAGACCACCGGGTTGCCCATCGCCCGCCGGACCATGTGCGGTATGCGTTGCTCGGTCTTCGCCACGTCCCGGGGGGCGAACGACGTCTTCGCCTCGACAACAATCAGCGTGTCGCCGCTGCGCTGCTCCTTCAACTGCCACAGCGCGTCACCCGAGCATGGCGCTGCCGCCTGCCCGTCGATCGTGGCGTCGGTCAGCTCGAAGTGCCCCGGGAGCAGCGAGGCCAGGTGGTCTCGCGCGGCTTTGAGTAGCTCTGGCCAGGTCATCTCCACCCTGCGAGTTTGCCATACGGCCGAGTTTGTCACGTTGTCAAACTCGCGGTTCCAGCAAACATGCATGGGTTTCAGGGGTGTTTGCCGAGTCGACAAACACCCCTGGAGGACAAACATGAGAACTTCGACTTGTCCCGCCCGGCTCTCCTCGGCAGGTCCGGCGGATCTTGGTACGAAAGCGCCCCCAGAGGGGCCATTTCGTACCAAGATTGCCAGCGGGATTCGGGGTCAGCAGGCCTGGCGCTGGCCCGTGTAGTGGACGCCGGCCCTGCCGATCACGGTCTCGTCGCCCAGGCCGGTGTTCGCGCCGCGCGCGATGTAGCACGAGTACCGGTGCTGGTTGATCACCTCAAGGTGCACGTGGGCACCGCTGTCGCCGTTGACCTGGTAGCAACTGGAGTAGCGGAACCGGCCGGTCTCGCCGAGCTTGGTCCACGGCCCCACCGTCGCGCCCACGGCGATGCCGCCGGGCTTGTTGTTCACGTGCATGACGTCCGCGCGGGCGAGGACCTGACCGGTGGTGGTGTCCCGCGCCTCCAGCCCGATGCGGTAGCCGCCGTCGGCGAGGTTGCCGGTGGCGCAGCCCGGCCGGACGGTGACGACCGTGACGGCGACCGGGTGGCCGGACGCGGTCTTGGAGCCGAAGGGGGAGACGATGGTGCCGCCTGGGTTGCGGTAGATGTCCACCGCCCAGTCGTTGGTATAGCCCCAGTTGCCGAAGACGATGTGGTGGGAGGCGGGGCCGGATTCCCCGAAGCGGTCCCAGGTCGAGGAGCCCTGGATCGGCGGGTAGACGCTGACCCAGTCGCCGTCGGGGTGGGCGCTGGCGGCGGTGGCCGGCGCGACAGCGGCACCGAGCGCGAGGACGACGGCTGCTGCCGTACGGGCGAACCTGAGGTGCATCGTTCCTCCGGGGTCTCCTGGTGAGGCGGGGCAGGGCCGGCCCGGCAACCGGTGGGCGGCGGCGGACCGGCGATGTCCACGGATGCTATACCTGTCGATCTATCGATTTCCTGCCCTGTCGTGCGCGGGCGACCGGTCGGGGCGGCGGCGGGCGGCGCGCCGGGCGCGAGGGCCGAGCCGCCGGCACGGGCGTCGCCCGCACGATCAACCCCGCAGGTTGTACGAAGATGGAGCGCTGCGCCACGGCCTCGCCCCTGGCGTCGAGCTGGTAGCCGTGCAGCCAGATCCAGCCGTGGTAGGTGATCCAGTCCTCGCGGACCTTGATCAGCCGGAAGAGGATCGGCTGGACGAACTGCGGGCTCGCCGCCCGGGTCACGTGGAGGACCATGCCCGCCCGGAACTCGGTCACGCCGGCCGTATGGGGAGTGGGGCCGGGCGTGGTCACTCGCGTTCACCCGGCCAGTGGCGGCGACCGATGGGGACCTTGTGCCGTTGCCGGCAGGGCAACTCGTCGCCGCATTTGCAGACATACCGCCACCGGATCCAGGACCAGATCGGCCGGTGCCGGCGGGCGAGGGTGGCCGCGACGGCGGCGAGGTACTGGCCGTAGCTGATGCGTCTGCGCATCCCTGCCTCCTCCGGGTGCGGGGGACGTGGCGGCCGGGCCACGCACGGTCATCCGACCGCCACATCCTGTGCTCATGGTTCAGGGATGAGGGCTCGATTGGCAACATTACGTTTCGGATGAACGATGTCAGTGCTTTCATTCTGATAGGCTCCGTTGCTCACCGTGGTCGAGAGGTGATTACATGTCGAGCGCAGGCGTCGCCCGGTATGTAGTCGCGGAGAGGGAGAGCCAGTGACGACGGATACCGGCTCGACGGTCCCGAGGCGACAGCTCGGGCGTTACCTGCGGCAGCTTCGCGAGGAAGCGCGTATGACGGTCAAGGCTGCGGCCGACGCGCTGGAGTGGTCGACGCCGAAGATGTGGCGCATCGAGACCGGCGCGACGTCGATGCGGTCGCTGGACGTGGAGGCCATGTGCCGCCTCTACGGAGCGTCACCGGAAATCACCGAGGCACTGATGGGCCTCGCGAAAGAGACGAAGGCGCGCGGCTGGTGGCACTCCTACGGCGACGCCATCCCGGAATGGTTCGAGCTGTACGTAGGACTGGAGGCGGCTGCGACCCGGCTGCGCACCTTCGAATCCCAGTTGGTCCCCGGCCTGTTGCAGACCGAGGCGTACGCCACCCGCGTCTACGAGGTGGCCCGCCCGGAGATGAGCAGGGAAGAGATCCAGCGTGGCGTGGCTGTGCGGCGCGGTCGGCAGGCCCTTCTGACCCGCACCACGCCCCGCGCTCCGCAGTTCGACGTGCTGCTTGACGAAGCCGTCCTGCGGCGCGGCGTCGACGCGGACCAGCTACAGCACCTGGTGACGGTCAGCCGGCAGCCCAACGTGTCGGTGCGGGTGGTGCCCGCCTCGGCGGGCCTGCATCGCGGCAACATGACCAGCGGCGCGTTCACGATCCTTGACTTCGAAGGCGGGAAGGAGCCCTCGCTGATCTACTCCGACAGCCTCACGGGCGCGCTCTACCTCGACAAGCCTGCCGAGGTTGCGACGTACGGGGAGGTGTGGGTCGGCATGGAGCGCTCGGCGCTGACCGAGGCGGCTTCTCGCAAGCTCATCGCATCGATTGGGGAGGAACACGCATGAGCATGGTCACCTGGAAGAAGAGCACGCGAAGCAACGGAGGCGGCAACTGCGTCGAGGTCGCCACGCCTTCCCAGGCCGTCATGGTGCGCGACAGCAAGGACCAGCAGGGCCCGGTGCTGCACTTCGCACCCACCCCCTGGGCCACCTTCCTCAAGACCATCAAGGCGGGCGCGTTCACGGCCTGAGCCGCCTGACCGCTGGGTGGAGGGGCACCGCGAGGCGGGCGGACAAGATCACGCTCGATCAGGGAAAGAGTGGTGATACCCGCCGCCGGAGGCCACTCTTTCCAGGACCGAGCACGATCTTCGTCCTAGCTCCCCCGCGCTCCGACACAGGCCATCTCAGTACGACTTGTCCTGGCCCAGGACGTGCTGCGCCACGAAGTTGAGGATCATCTCCCGGCTCACCGGGGCGATCCGGCCCGCCCGCACCGCGCCCAGCAGCGTCGCCACGCCGTACTCCGTGGTCATGCCCGCGCCGCCCAGCGCCTGCACCGCCGTGTCGACCGCGAGCGCGGCGGCCTCGCCGGAGGCGTACTTGGCCATGTTGCCGGAGACGCCGGCCTCCAGGTCGCGCCCCGCGTCGTACAGGGTGGCCGCCTTGTAGATCATGAGGCGGGCCAGTTCCACCTGCACGGCCGCGTGCGCGAGCGGGTGCGACACGCCCTGGTGGGTGCCGATGCTCCGGCCGCCCCACACCTTGCGGGTGGCCGCGTACTCGCTGGCGCGCTCGATCGCGTACCGGCCGGTGCCGGCGCCCATCGCGGCGACCGTGATGCGCTCCGGGTTGAGGCCGGCGAACAGGGCGGGCAGGCCGGCGTCGAGGGACCCGCCGACCAGGGCGTCGGCGGGCAGCCGTACGTCGTCGAGGTAGAGCATGAATTGGTTCTCCGGGGAGACGATCTCCATGTCCAGCTTGGACCGGGTCAGCCCGGGGGCGTCGGTCGGCACCAGGAACAGGGCCGGCTTGAGCTTGCCGGTCGCCGCGTCCTCGGTGCGGGCCACCACCAGCACGTAGCCTGCCTCGTCGACGCCCGAGATGTAGCACTTGCGGCCGGTCAGCAGCCAGTCGTCGCCGTCGCGGCGGGCCACCGTGCCGAGCCGGTGGAAGTTGGACCCGGCCTCCGGCTCGGTGATCGCGAAGACCACCTTCAGCGTGCCGTCGGCCATGGCGGGCAGGAACCGTTGGCGCTGCTCCTCGGTGCCGTGCCTCGTCACGATCGTGGCGACGATGGCGGGAGAGACCACGAGCAGCAGCAGCGGGCAGCCGGCGGCGGCCAGCTCCTCGCAGACGATGGCCAGCTCGGTGATGCCGCCGCCCCCGCCGCCGTACTCCGTGGGGATGTTGACGCCGAGGTAGCCGAGCCGGGCGGCCTCCTCCCACAGCTCGGTGGTGTGCCCGCCGGACTTCGCCTTCTCCACGAAGTAGCCGTGGCCATATTTTCGGCCCAACGCCCGGACGGCGTCGCGGAGCTGCTCCTGCTCGTCGGTGAGGTCGAAGTTCATGACGCTGTCTCCTCGGGGGTGGTGACGACGGCCAGCACGGCGCCGGTGTCGACCTGGCCGCCGGCCGGCACCGGCAGCTCGGCGACCACGCCGTCGGCGGGGGCGAGCACGGGGTGTTCGAGCTTCATCGCCTCCAGGGTCAGCAGCAGGTCACCGGCGGCGACCCGCTGACCGACCTCGACGTGCACCCGGGCCACCGCGCCGGGCAGCGGCGCGAGCAGCGACCCGGCCGCCAGCTCCGCCGTGGGCAGCGGGAAGCGCGGCAGCTCCGTGAGGCTCGCCGCCCCGTCCGGGCCGTCCACGAAGACCTGTGACCCCACCCGGTGTACGGAGTACGCGCGCCGCACGCCGTCGACGTCGAGGACCACCCGGTCCGGGGCGGCGGCGACCAGCACCACGCTGGGCGGGAGAGGGCGGGCGGCGGGCGGCCCTGAGCCCTCGACGGGCGGAGCCGAGTCGCCGGCCGACACCGTGCAGTCGGCGAGCGCGCCGGTGCGGTCCAGTCGGTAGCGGACCTCGACCCCGTCGCCGTCCGGCCCCGCGTACCGGGTCACCTGCGGGAACGATGGCACGTTTCGCCAGCCGGAGGGGAGCCCGGCGAGCACCGTCGCAGTTGCCCGGCGAGCGGCGGCCGAGGCGAGCGCGGCGGCGAGGGCGGCCAGCGGCAGCTCGTCGGCCGGCAGCAGCGGGGCGAACACGTCGGGGTGCCGGTCGAGGAAACCCGTGTCCACCTCGGCCGCGGCGAACGCGGGGCTGCGCAGCACCCGGACCAGCAGGTCCCGGTTGGTGGTCACCCCGTGCAGCTCGGCGCGGGCCAGCGCGCCGGCCAGCAGCCGGGTCGCCTCCGCCCGGGTCGGCGCCCAGGCGACCAGCTTCGCCAGCATCGAGTCGTAGTGCACGCCGACCGTCGAGCCGTCCGCCACCCCCGAGTCGAGGCGCAGCCCCTTCGTCGGGGCGAACTCGCCCGCCACCTGCGGCACCGCGAACCGGTGCAGGACGCCCGTCGCCGGCCGGTAGTCGTGCGCCGGGTCCTCGGCGCACAGGCGTACCTCGATGGCGTGGCCGTCGGGCGGCGGGGCCGCCGCCAGCGGCAGCGGCCCGCCCTCGGCGACCAGCAGTTGCAGGCGCACCAGGTCCAGCCCGGTGACGGCCTCGGTGACCGGGTGCTCCACCTGGAGGCGGGTGTTCATCTCCAGGAAGAAGAACCGCCCGTCCGGGGCGAGCAGGAACTCGACCGTGCCCGCGCCGACGTACCCGACCGCGCGGGCGGCGGCGACGGCCGCGGCGTACAGCCGCTGCCGCACCCCGTCCGGCACGACCGCCGGGGCCTCCTCGACGATCTTCTGGTGCCGGCGCTGGATCGAGCAGTCCCGCTCGCCCAGCGCCACGACCGTCCCGTGGGTGTCGCCGAAGACCTGCACCTCGACGTGCCGGCCCCGCTCGACGTACCGCTCGACGAAGACCGTGCCGTCGCCGAACGCCGCCGCCGCCTCCCGCCGCGCCGAAGCGACGGCCTCGGCGAGCCCGGCCGGGTCGGCGACGATGCGCATGCCGCGCCCTCCGCCCCCGGCGGACGCCTTGACCAGCACCGGGAAGTCGGTGATCTCGTCGGGATCGGTCCAGGTGGGCAGCATCGGCACGCCCGCGTCGGCCAGCAGCGCCTTCGCCGCGACCTTGTCGCCCATCGCGGCGATCGCCTTCGCGGGCGGGCCCACCCAGGTCAGGCCCGCGTCGGTCACCGCCGCCGCGAAGTCGGCGTTCTCGGCGAGGAAGCCGTAGCCGGGGTGCACGGCGTCCGCGCCGGTGCGGCGGGCCGCGTCCAGGATGAGGTCGACCCGCAGGTACGTCTCGGCGGGCGCGTTCCCCGGCAGGCGTACGGCCAGGTCGGCCTCGGCGACGAACGGCGCGTCGGCGTCGGCGTCGGAGTGCACGGCGACCGTGGCGACGCCGAGCGCCCGGCAGGTGGCGATGACGCGCCGGGCGATCTCGCCCCGGTTCGCGACCAGCAGACGGGTGATCATGAAAGCAGCCCCCTACATCCGGAAGACGCCGAAGCCGTCGGCACCCTTGACCGGTCCACTGTGGATCGCCGACAGGCAGAGCCCGAGGACGGTACGCGTGTCCCGGGGGTCGATCACCCCGTCGTCGTAGAGCCGGCCCGAGAGGAACAGCGCCCCCGACTGGGACTCGATCTGCTGCTCGACCATCATCCGCATGGCGGTGTCGGAGTCCTCGTCGAACTCCTGCCCCCGGGCGGCGGCGGCCTGCCGGGCCACGATCGACAGCACGCCGGCCAACTGCGCCGGCCCCATCACCGCCGACTTCGCGTTCGGCCAGGTGAACAGGAACCGGGGCTCGTACGCCCGCCCGCACATGCCGTAGTTGCCGGCCCCGTACGACGCGCCCAGGTTGACCGTCAGGTGCGGCACCTTCGAGTTCGACACGGCGTTGATCATCAGCGCGCCGTGCTTGATGATGCCCCGCTGCTCGTACTCCGTGCCGACCATGTAGCCGGTGGTGTTCTGCAGGAAGACCAGCGGGGTGTCGGCCGCGTTGGCGAGCTGGATGAACTGGGCCGCCTTCTGCGCCTCCTCGCTGAACAGCACGCCCCGGGCGTTGGCGAGCACCCCGATCGGGTAGCCGTGCAGCTCGCCCCACCCCGTGACCAGCGCCGTCCCGTACGCGGGTTTGAACTCGTCGAACTCGCTGCCGTCGAGCACCCGGGCCAGGACCTCGCGTGGGTCGAACGGCACCTTCAGGTCGGCGCTGACGACGCCGAGCAGCTCCTCCGGGTCGTACTTCGGCGGGGCGGGGAACGCGGTGCGCGGCGGCGGGCCCTGCTTGCGCCGGTTGAGCCGGCGGACGCACTGCCGGGCCAGCCGGATGCCGTCCCGCTCGTCGGACGCGAGGAAGTCGGCCAGGCCCGACCTGGTGGCGTGCATGGCCGCGCCGCCGAGGGACTCGTCGTCGGTGACCTCGCCCGTCGCCATCTTCACCAGCGGCGGCCCGGCCAGGTAGACCTGCGACCGGTCCCGGATCATGATCACGTGGTCGGACATCCCGGGCACGTACGCGCCGCCGGCCGTGGCGTTGCCGAACACCACGCTGACCGTGGGGATGCCCTCGGCCGAGAGCCGGGTCAGGTCGCGGAACACCCGCCCGCCCGGGATGAAGATCTCCGCCTGGGTGGGCAGGTCCGCCCCGGCGCTCTCCACCAGGTTGACCATCGGCAGCCGGTTGGCCAGGGCGATCTCCCCGGCCCGCCGGGTCTTCGCCAGCGACCACGGGTTGACCGCGCCGCTGCGTACCGTCGGGTCGTTGGCGACGACCAGGCACTCCACGCCCTCGACGACGCCGATCCCGGTGACCACGCTGGCCCCCACGGGAAAGTCCGTCCCGTACGCGGCGACCGGCGACAGCTCCAGGAACGGGCTGTCCGGGTCGAGCAGCAGCTCGATCCGCTCCCGGGGCAGCAGCTTGCCGCGCTGGTGGTGCCGGGCCACGTACTTCGCCCCGCCGCCCGCGCGAGCCTGATCGAGGGCCGCGTCCAGCTCGGCGAGCCGCTCCAGCAGGGCCTCCCGGTTGGCCCGGAAGGCCGGCGCGGCCGGGTCGAGCGAACTGTCCAGTGTGGTCACAGCCCCGTCTCCTCCGTCGGCAGGTCGACGACACGGGAGCGCAGCAGCTCGCCCAGCGCCTTCGCCTGCGGGTCGAACCGGGTCGACGCGGCCACGCCCTGCCCGAGCAGCCCCCGGATCACGAAGTTCACCGCGCGCAGGTTCGGCAGCTCGTGCCGCTCGACGGTCAGCGGGGCGGTCTCCGGCAGCAGCTCGGCCAGCCGCTCGACCGTCAGCCAGCCGCGCAGCCACGCCCAGGTAGCGTCGGTACGCGCCCAGACGCCCAGGTTCGCGTCGCCGCCCTTGTCGCCGGAGCGCGCCCCCACCACCTCGCCCAGCGCCCCCCGCCGCGTGCGCTGCGGCTGCGCCGCGCGCGGCGGGTGCAAGGAAGGGCCCCCTGTTAACGCATTCTGTTGTACAGGGGGCCCCTGCAAACACGTCACCGGCGGGGGAACGATCGGCACCCGCTCGCCCGACGGCAGGACGGCCACGTGCTCCACCGCGTCCTGCGGCACGGCGTCGGCGGTGAACACCCCGTATCCGGTGGCGTCGCCGGGCAGCGTGGTCAGCGTGCAGCCCGGGTAGGAGGCCAGCGCCAGCTCCACGGCGGCGGCCGAGAACGCCCGCCCGGCCCGCGCCTTGTCGCCGTCCCGCAGGTGTACGTGCAGCAGCGCGCTCGCCGCCTCCGTGTCGCTCGCGTCCGGGTGGTCGGTGCGGGCCAGCACGAACTCCAGCCCCGCCGGGCCGACCGCCGCCTCCAGTTGGCCCCGGACCAGGGCCGCCTTCGCCGGGATGTCCAGCCCGCACAGGACGAACGTCATCGAGTTGCGGAACCCGCCGAGGTTGTTCACCCCGACCTTGAGGGTGGGCGGCGGGGGCGTGCCCCGGACCCCGGTGACGCGCACCCGGTCCGGCCCGTCGGCGGTCAGCTCGACCGTGTCCAGCCGGGTCACCACGTCCGGGCCCAGGTAGTCGGGGCCGCCCACCTCGTACAACAGCTGGGCGGTGACCGTCTCGGGGGTGACCGCGCCGCCCGTGCCCGGGTGCTTCGTGACGACCGAGGAGCCGTCCGGGTGGATCTCGACGATCGGGAAGCCGGGGCGGTGCCCGCCGTCGGGCAGCTCGGTGAAGAAGCTGAAGTTGCCGCCGGTGACCTGCGCCCCGCACTCGATGAGGTGCCCGGCCACGGTCGCCCCGGCCAGCGCGTCGAGGTCGCCGCGCCCCCAGCCGTACCGGGCGATGGCCGGCCCGACCGCCAGGGAGGCGTCGGTGACCCGGCCGGTCACCACGACGTCCGCCCCGGCGTCGAGGCACGCGGCGATCCCGAAGGCGCCCAGGTACGCGTTCGCGGTCAGCGCGTCGGGGCGGGGCAGGGCGTCGCCCTCGACGTACCCGATGCGGGCGGTGAGGCCGAGCCGGTCGGCGAGCGACCCGATCGCGGCGGCCAACCCGGCCGGATTCAACCCGCCGGCGTTGGTCACGATCCGCACCCCGCGCTCCAGCGCCGTGCCGAGGCACCCCTCGAGCTGACGCAGGAACGTCTTCGCATAGCCCAGGGCGGGGTCGCGCAGCCGGTCCCGGCCGAGGATCAGCATGGTCAGCTCGGCCAGGTAGTCGCCGGTCAGCACGTCCAGCTCGCCACCGTCGAGCATCTCCCGCCACGCGGTGGCCCGGTCGCCGTAGAAGCCGGACGCGTTGCCGACCCGCAGCGGCGCGCTCACGCGGCCACCCCGCGTCGGGCCGCCCCCGGGCCGGTCGTTCCGGGCCGTGCCGCCCCGGTCCGGGCGCCCGCCGGCCCGCGGCCGGGCCCGGGCGGGCCGGCGAACGCCTGCGCCACGTCGAGCCACGCGTCGGCGACCGGGCCGGTGGCCACCAGGTCGAGGTCGGCGCGGTGCCGGCGCTGGGTGACCAGCAGGCAGAGGTCCAGGGCCGGGCCGGTGACCCGGTCGGCGGCGTCCGCCGGGCCGTGGGCCCAGACGCCGCCGCCGGGCGCGGTGACCTCCACCCGCACCGGCGCCGTCGGGACCGCGCGGCCGTGGGCCGCGAACCCGTGCCCGAGGGTACGGAAGCCGAGGTGTACGACGTGCCGGAGCCGGGCGGTCGGGGCGCGGGTGACGCCCAGCGCATCGGCCACGTCCTCGCCGTGCGCCCAGGTCTCCATGAGCCGGGCGGTGGTCATGGAGGCGGCCGACATGCGGGTGGCGTACCAGGGCAGTTGCTCACCGGTCGGGACGGCGGCGAGCGCGTCGGCGAGCGCGGATCGGCCCGCCCGCCAGCGCGCCAGCAGCTCGGCCGGCGGGGCCAGGAACTCCTCCGCGCCGGCGTCGACCAGGCGGGCCGGGTCGGGGGCGGAGGTCACCGAGGCGACGAACGCGCCGGGGTCGGTGGCCGCGAGCAGGGCGACGTGGTCGGTCCAGGCCAGGTGCGCGATCTGGTGGGCGACCGTCCAGCCGGGGGCGGGGGTGGGCCGCGCCCAGTCGCCCAGGGGCAGGGCGGCGACCAGGGCGTCCAGCTGCGCGGACTCGTCGGCCAGGTCCGTGCGCAGTTCCGTGCGGTCGACCATCGTGCCTCCAGGGGGCCGGTCGGGCGGGCCGGTCAGGGGGTGAGCAGGGTGGCGAGCTGGCGCTTCCAGGTGGTGAGCAGGGCGGCGCGGCGGGCCGAGTCGTCGTTGAGCAGGTTGGCCACCCCGAGCCCGCGCAGCAGGTCGAGGGTGGCCTGCACGGCCTCGCGGACGCCGGGGCGACGCTCGTCGACGCCGAGCAGGGCCACGGTCAGCCGGTGCATCTCCCGGCCGACCTGCCGTTCGAGGGGGACCAGGGCGGTGCGCAGCTCGGCGTCGGTGCGGGCGGCGACCCAGAGTTCGAGAGCGGCCACGAAGAGCGGGCCGGTGAACGCCGCGCCGAGCAGGTCGATCACCCGGTCGAGCCGTTGCGGCCCGGCGGGCAGCGCCTCGGCCTCGGTGCGCAGCTCGTCGGCCCGGCGCTGGGCCAGGTGCGCGACGGCGGCGGTGACCAGGGCGGCCTTCGTGGGGTAGTGGTGCAGCTGCGCACCCCGGGACACCCCGGCCCGGGTCGCGACGACCGTGGTGGTCGTGCCGGACCAGCCGTGCTCGACGAGGCACTCGACGGTCGCCTCCAGCAGCCGGGCCCGGGTGGCGCGGCTGCGCTCCTGCTGCGGGACGCGGGTCGGTGTGGCGGTCACCCGGTCAGCGTGCCGCCGCCAAAACAAACAGTCAAGCCTGACTTTTTTGTGCGTCGGGATGGGGCCCGCTGGTCGGGGGTGCGCGTGGCGGGTGTCGTCCACGCGCCAGGGGGCTGATGTCGTCCGCGCCCGCAAGAGGGCTGATGTGGTCCGCGCCGCTGGGGGGCTGATGTCGTCCGTGCCCGCTAGGGAGCTGATGTCGTAGACGACTCACCGATCGGGCACCGGGCGATGTCGTAGACGACTCAGCTCCCTAGTGTGCCGCGCGGATGCCGTCCCGGGCGGGACCAGTGAGGTGCCGTCGCGGGGTCGGGTCAGCGACAGCCACAGGGGCTGGCCAGCGACAGCCACAGGGCGTCAGCGACAGCCGCGGGGTCGGGTCAGCGGCCGTCGCGGGGGCCGAAGACGGCCAGCGCCTCGGCGTCGCTGTGCCGGGAACGCAGGTACTCCTCGGCCCAGCCGGCCGCGTCGGGGAAGCCGGACTCCGCCGCCACCCGCGCGCACGCCGCGTCGACGTCGAACGCGGTGCGCCGCAGCTGCACCCCCGGCCCGAGCAGCGCCCAGTCCGCCCCCGGCCCGCCGTACGGCATGCCGACGCTGCCCGCGTTGACCACCAGGCGCCGGTCGACCAGCCGGGCGAACGGCATGTGGGTGTGCCCGCAGACCACGGTCCGGACCTCGGCCGGCACGTCGGCGAGGACCTCGGCCCAGCGGGACAGCCGGGAGTCCACGAGGACGACCTCCTCGTCGTCGCGGGGCGTGGCGTGGCAGAACAGCACCTCGCCCAGCCCCGCGACCGGCAGGGTCACCGCCGTCGGAAGCGCCGCCAGCCGGGCGACCTGGTCGTCGCGGAGCTGCCCCGCGGCCCAGTTCGACACCTCGATCGGGGACGGCCGCCCGGCCCGCGCCTCGACCAGTTCCCGGTCGGCGTTGCCGCCCACCCAGCGGACCCGGTCGCCGAGCCCGGCAAGCAGGTCCAGCACCTCGACGGGCTGCGGGCCGGCGGCGATGTCGCCGGTGAGCACGATCAGGTCGGCGGCGGCCACGTCCGGCTCGGCCAGGACCGCCTCCAGCGGGGGCAGCGCGCCGTGGACGTCGGAGAGGACAGCGACCCGTTCCAGCATCCCGTCACGGTGCGCCCCGGCCCGCCGGCCCGTCCAGGGATTCTCCGCCGGGCAGAACGCCCGCCGGGGCGGACGGCGGATGACTCAGACGCGGGCGCGGCGGGCCAGGCGCTCCGGGTCGAGGATGATGATGCTCTTGCCGTCGAGCCGCAGCCAGCCGCGCGAGGCGAAGTCGGCGAGCGCCTTGTTGACGGTCTCCCGGGAGGCGCCGACGAGCTGGGCGATCTCCTCCTGGGTCAGGTCGTGGGTCACCCGCAGCACGCCGCCGTCGCGGGTGCCGAACCGCCCGGCCATCTGCAGCAGGTTCTTCGCGACCCGCCCCGGCACGTCGGTGAAGATCAGGTCGGCCAGCGAGTCGTTCGTCCGGCGCAGCCTGCGGGCCAGCACCCGCAGCAGCTGCTCGGCGATCTCGGGCCGGTTGTTGAGCCACGGGCGCAGGGCCTGCTTGCGCAGGCGCACGAGGCGGGTGTCGGTCACCGCGGTGGCCGTCGCCGTGCGGGGGCCGGGGTCGAACAGCGACAGCTCGCCGACCATGTCCGACGGGCCCATCACGGCGATCAGGTTCTGCCGGCCGTCCGCCGCCCGGCGACCGACCTTGATCTTGCCGGACAGCAGGATGTAGAGACTGTCGCCGGGCTCGCCCTCGTTGAACACGACCTCGCCCTTGCGGACCTCGATCGTCTCCATCTCCTTGGCGAGCGCCTCGGCAGCCTCCGGGTCGACTCCCTGGAAGATCCCGCTGCGAGCCAGTACCTCGTCCATCGCGCACCTCCGCCTGCGCGTGCCGTCTTCTCGGCCGGGCCGCCGTCCGCTGATCCCTCGCGCGAGGCCAGTCTAGGCGCACGTGAGCGGTAATCAGAGCCGCACCCCTGGGAAACCCCTGGTCCCCCTCGCCGCGCCCGGGACGTAGGGTCGGCGGCGTGCTGACCGAGCCGACCCTGACCAGCCGCCACGAGGACGGCCGGGACGTCCCGCTGCTCGTGTGGCGCGCCGACCGGCCGTTACTGACCGTCAGCTCCGCGCCACTCGGCGGCGGGATCGGCGTACGGCACTGGGTGGTCAACGCGACCGTGCCCATGTCGTACCACCGGGACGACCCGGCCGACCACCTGGCCGAACTGGCCGACCAGCTCGGCCTCGACGGGCCCGGCGTCGGCCTGCTGACCGGTGTCGACGTCGCCGAGGTGGTCGCCCGCGCCGACTCCGGGGTGCGGGTCTGGGCGACCGTCGGGCTGGGCACCCCCGTCCAGGCCGCCGCGCCCGACCCCGCCGTCGCCACGCCCGCGCCCGCCCCGGCCCGGTGCGCCGCGCCCGCCCACCGGGTCGGCACGGTCAACATCGTGGTCGAGGTGCCCGCCCGGCTCGGCGACGCGGCCCTGGTCAACGCGGTGGCGACCGCGACCGAGGCGAAGGCGCAGGCGATCCGGGAGCTGGGGCTCGTGGCCACCGGCACCCCCACCGACGCCGTCACCGTGCTCTGCCCGGCCGACGGGGAGCCGTCCGCCTACGGCGGGCCCCGATCCGCGTGGGGCGCCCCGCTGGCCCGCGCGGTGCACGCCGCCGTGCTCGTCGGCGGGGCCGGGACCGTGGTCCCCTGGTCCGAACGGCGCACGGCCTGATTTTTCGGCCGATCGGCCATCGTCACCGCGTATCCCGCCCGGTAGCGTCGCGGGCGATGTATTCTCCCGCCCGCCCCGGCCCCCGTCCCCGCCTGCCCCGCGCCGGTGCCGCCCGCCCGCGCCGCCGCGCCGCGCTCGCCCTCGGCGTGCTGCTCGGCACGCTGCTCGCCGCCGGCTGCGCCGAGACGACCGACGCGCCCACCTGGCAGCCCGGCACCCGGGCCGGCGCGACCGGCACCGCCTCCCCGGCCCCCTCCGGCGACACCCCTGAGGGCAAGGTCGAGAGCGTGTCGCTCTCGGCCACCGGCGACATCATCATGGGCAACGCGCCGAACCGGCTCCCGCCGAACGGCGGCAAGGGTTTCTTCGACTCGGTGCAGAAGGCGCTCGCGGCCGACCTGGTGATGGGCAACCTGGAGGAGCCGCTCACCGTCGACACCGGCACCGGCAAGTGCGGGGCCAACTCGACCCGCTGCTTCCAGTTCCGCGCCCCGCCGGAGTACGCCGCGCACCTGCGCGACGGCGGGTTCGAGCTGCTCAACCAGGCGAACAACCACGGCTACGACTACGGCCCCAAGGGCTACCGCAACACCCAGGCCGCGCTGGAGAAGTACGACCTGGCGCACACCGGGGCGCCCGACCAGATCACCGTGGTCGAGGTCGAGGGCGTCAAGATCGCCGTCGCGGGCTTCTCGTCGTACGTCTGGTCCAACAGCCTGGTCGACATCGACGCCGCCAGCGCGGTGATCAAGAAGGCGGCCACCATGGCCGACCTCGTCGTCGTGCAGGTGCACATGGGCGGCGAGGGCGCGGACAAGACCCGGGTGCGCCCGGGCACCGAGATGTTCCTCGGCGAGAACCGGGGCGACCCGATCAAGTTCTCCCACGCCATGGTCGACGCGGGGGCGGACCTGGTCGTCGGCCACGGCCCGCACTTGCTGCGCGGCATGGAGTTCTACGAGGGCCGGCTGATCGCCTACAGCCTCGGCAACTTCGCCGGCGGCGGCAACTCGCTGAGCAACAACGGCCGGCTCGGCTGGGGCGGCGTGCTCAAGGTGTCGCTGAAGCCGGACGGCAGCTTCGCCGGCGGCTCGTTCACCTCGACGTACATGAACTCGATCGGCAAGCCGACCATGGACCCGGACGACCGGGGCCTCGGCCTGGTCCGGGAGCTGAGCCGGCTGGACTTCCCGAAGAGCGGCGCCCGCCTCGACGACGAGGGCCGGATCACCGAGCCGTGAGCCGGCGGCCGGCCACCGGTCGCCGGGCGCGGCCGGGCCGCGTGGCGCGGCGGGCCGTCACCGGGTCGACGTAGTCTTTCCGTCGTGACCACCAGTCCCCCCGCAGCCAGCGAGACCGACCTCGGCCGCACGCGTCGCGCCCGGAAGATCCACCGGGTGCTCACCCAGACGCACCCCGACGCCCACTGCGAGCTGGACCACACCAATCCGCTGGAGCTGGCCGTCGCCACCATCCTGTCCGCCCAGTGCACGGACAAGAAGGTCAACGAGGTCACCCCGAAGCTGTTCACCCGCTACCCGACGGCCGCCGACTACGCCGGGGCGGACCGGGCCGAGCTGGAGGAGCTGATCCGGCCCACCGGCTTCTACCGCAACAAGACCAACTCGCTGATCCGGCTGGGTCAGGCCCTCGTCGAGCGGTACGACGGGCAGGTCCCCGGCAAGCTCGACGACCTGGTGACGCTGCCCGGGATGGGCCGCAAGACCGCCAACGTCATCCTCGGCAACGCCTTCGGCGTCCCCGGCATCACCGTCGACACGCACTTCCAGCGGCTGGTGCACCGCTGGCGGTTGACCGCCGAGACCGACCCGGTGAAGATCGAGCACGCGATCGGCGCGATGTTCCCGAAGCGCGACTGGACGATGCTGTCGCACCGGATCATCTTCCACGGCCGGCGGGTCTGCCACGCCAAGAAGCCGGCCTGCGGCGCGTGCACGCTGGTGAAGCTCTGCCCGTCGTACGGGACGGGGCCGACGGAGCCCGCGCCGGCCGCGAAGCTGCTCAAGGGCCCCCGGGCGCGGGACCTGGCCGTCGCGGCGGGCGTCGACCCGGAGCTGGTGCCGCAGCAGGCGGTCGCCGCGGAGGCGCCGTGACGCACCGCTCCACCGCCCGGCGTTCGCTGGTCGCCCTGCTCCTGCCGTTCGCGCTGCTCGCCGCCGCCTGCACGGCGACCCCGGCCGAGGAGAAGACGGCCGAGCCCCGGCGGAACAACCGGCCGTCGCCGTTCGCCGCCTGCGCGACCCTGACCGTGCCGCCCCCCTCGGCCGCGCCCACCCCCGCCGGGTCCGGCGGGCCGGAGCTGCCCGAGCTGACCCTGCCCTGCTTCACCGGCGGCGACCTCGTCGCCCTGCGGGACGTGCGCGGGCCGGCCGTGGTCAACCTGTGGGCGTCCTGGTGCCCGCCCTGCCGCAAGGAACTGCCCGCGTTCCAGCGGCTCAGTGAGCGCGCGGACGGCAGGCTCCAGGTGATCGGGGTGAACACCCGCGACAGCCGGGACGCCGCCCAGTCGATCGGCGAGGACTTCGGCGTGCGCTTCCCCGTCCTGTTCGACCAGGGCGAGAGCCTGCGCCGGGCACTCAACCGCAACGCGGTCCCGCTGACCGTTCTCGTCGGCGCGGACGGCCGCATCCGGCACGTCGACACCTCCGGCGCGCTGGACGACGCCCGGCTCGCCGCGCTGGTCCGCGAACACCTCGGCGTGGTGGTGCCGGCGTGAGCCGTACGCCGCCGCCCTGGATGCAGCCCCTGCTGTCCCGGCTCGGCTCCGCCCGCGCCGAGGACTTCACCCGGATCGCCACCCCGGCCAGCGGCGGGCGGGAGAGCGCCGTGCTCGTGCTGCTCGGCGAGGAGCCCGGGGCGGGCCCGGACGTGCTGGTCCTGCAACGCGCCGCCACCCTGCGCAACCACGCCGGGCAGCCGGCGTTCCCCGGCGGGGCGGCCGACCCGGGCGACGCCGACTCCGCCGCCACCGCCCTGCGCGAGGCCAACGAGGAGGTCGACCTCGACCCGGCCAGCGTCACCGTCCTCGCCGAGCTGCCGAGGCTGTGGATCCCGGTCAGCGACTTCGTGGTGACCCCCGTGCTCGGCTGGTGGCACCGGCCGCACCCGGTGCACCCCCGGGAGCCGGCCGAGGTCGCGCACGTCGCCCGGCTGCCGGTCGCCGAGCTGGTCGCCCCCGAGAACCGGCTGCGGGTCCGCCACCCGAGCGGCTGGGTCGGCCCGGCCTTCTCGGTGCGCGGCATGCTGGTCTGGGGGTTCACGGCCGGGGTGCTCGCCGCCCTGCTGGAGATGGGCGGGTGGACCCGCCCCTGGCCGGACGACCGGGTCGTCGACCTGCCGCCGGCCGGGGCCGCCCCGGCACCCTCCGCCGGCACCGACGCCGCCGACGAGATGGCCGGACCGCTCGCCTGACCGCTGGCGCGGCGGCGGGACGCTGACCGGACCGTCACGTTCCGCGAGCGGTGGGCACCCGGCGGGCCCGCTGCCCGTACCCTTGGGGCGTGTCCGCCGTGGATCTCGTTCTGCTCCTGCTCATGCTCGTGTTCGCGATCAGCGGATACCGTCAGGGCTTCGTCATCGGGGTGCTGTCGTTCTCCGGGTTCTTCCTGGGCGCGCTCATCGGTCTACAGGTCGGCCCGTTGCTGGCCCGCCAGTTCACCGACAGCGGCACCCGGGTGCTGATCTCCCTCGTCGCCGTGTTCGGGCTGGCCGTGGTGGGGCAGGCGCTGGCCGGTTGGCTCGGCTCGCACCTGCGCCAGACCATCACCAGCGACATCGCCAAGCGGGCCGACGACATCGGCGGGGCGGTCGTCTCGCTCTTCGCCGTGATGCTGGTCGCCTGGCTGGTGGCCGTGCCGCTGGGCTCGTCCTCGCTGCCCTGGCTGGCCTCCTCGGTGCGCAACAGCGCGCTGCTCACCGTCGTCGACCGGGTCCTGCCGGACCAGGCGCAGGAGCTGTCCACCGCGCTGCGGGACACCGTCGACACCAACGGCTTCCCGGACGTCTTCGGCGATCTCGCGCCCACCCGGGCCCGGCAGGTCGAGCCGCCCGACCCGGCGCTCGCCGGCTCCCAGGTGGTGGCCGACGGCCGGCGTGCGGTGGTCAAGGTGCTGGGCTCCGCGCCGAGCTGCGCGCGCCGCATCGAGGGCTCCGGCTTCGTGTACGCCGACGACCGGGTGATGACCAACGCGCACGTGGTGGCCGGCACCCGGTCGGTGGCGGTCGAGCTGAACGGCGACCGGTACGACGGGGAGGTCGTCGTCTACGACCCGGACCGGGACCTGGCCGTGCTGCGGGTGCCGGGGCTGCCCGGCCCGTCCCTGCGGTTCGCCGCCGGCAACGCGGGCAGCGGGGCGGACGCGATCGTGCTGGGCTTCCCGCTCGACGGGCCGTACAACGCCCAGTCGGCGCGGATCCGGGACGTCGATCGGATCACCGGCCCGGACATCTACTCCTCCGGCGACGTGACCCGGGAGATCTACACGATCCGGGCGCTGGTGCGCAGCGGCAACTCGGGCGGGCCGCTGCTCTCCTCGAACGGCCTGGTGCTCGGGGTGATCTTCGCGGCGGCGGCGGACGACCCGAACACCGGCTTCGCGGTGACGGCGGCCGAGGCCCGCCCGGTCGCCCTGGCCGGTGCCGAGCGGACCCGCCCGGTCGGCACCGGCGAGTGCACCTGAGCCGCAGGAACGCTGCCGCCCCCGGCCGCCGTTCCGGCCCTCCGGCTCCGGCGGTCGGGACCCGGGCCGGCCGGCCGGCTCAGGCCGTCGGGACCCGGGCCGGCCGTCCGGCCGTGGGCAGCTTCTCCCGGCCCCACCGCACCCCCCGGTCCAGCACCGCCCGCGCCATGATCACCACGCACGTGCCGCCGTTGAGGAACGACGCCAGCACGTCGCTCGGGTGGTGCATGCCCCGGTACATCCGGGTCAGGGCGACACCGGCCGGCACCAGGACGAGCAGCGCCCACCAGGCGATCTTCGCCGGGGTGCTCCGCGCCCGCAGCGCCAGCAGCACCGCGATGCCGACGTAGAGCGCCACGGCGGCCGACGTGTGCCCGGACGGGAAGCTGGACGTCGGCGGGGAGACGTCCATGTGCTCGACCGCCGGGCGGCGGCGGTCGATGGCCATCGTGGTCAGCAGGAACACCAGCGCCTGGGCGGTGACCGCCGCGCACAGGAACAGCGGCTCCCGCCAGCGGTGCAGCACCAGCCGCAGGACCACCGCCACGATCGCGGTGACCAGCACGATCAGCTGGGTGCTGGCCAGCGTGCTGAATACCAGCGACACGTTGTTCCAGCCGGCGGTCCGGTCGGCGGCCAGCTCGCGGTTGACCGCGTCCTCCACCGTGAGCGGCCAGGTGTGCGCGAAGACCCGGGTGACGAGGACGCCGAGCAGCACCATGACGGGGAGCAGCAGGGCCACCGGCAGCAGCACCCGCTTGACTGCCTGACCCACCAGTTCGGACATGGCCCGCCCAGTACCCGCGCGGGCCGCCCGCTACGCCTGCCCCCGGGCCGGGCGGGGCCGCTCCGCCCCGTCGGCCAGTTCCGGCTCGACGCCTTCCGTGGTGGCGGGCCGCGCAGGCCGGTGACCGGTCCGGGCGCGCCAGGTGCGGAAGGCGGCGGTGGTGGCGGCCACCGTCGCCACGCCCAGCAGCCAGCCGGCGACCACGTCGCTCGTGTAGTGCACGCCGAGCGCCAGCCGGCTCACCCCGGTCAGCACCGTCACCACGACGGCGGCGGCCCAGAGCGCCCACCGCAGGGCGGGCCGCCGCCGGGCGTACGGGAGGAAGACCAGCAGCAGCACCCCGGCGGCGAGGGCCGCGTTCAGCGCGTGCCCGGAGGGGAACGAGTAGCCGGCGGCCTGGGCGACCGGGTCCAGCAGGTCGGGCCGGTCCCGGCCCACCAGCAGCTTGAGCAGCGCGCCGAGCAGGCCGCCCACCGCCATCGTGGTGACCGCCCACCAGGCCAGTCGCGGCGCGCGCCGGGCGAACAACCAGACCACCACGGCGAGTACGGCGACCCGCAGCGGCCCGGGACCGAACACGTTGGTCCAGACGGTCATGAACCACACCCAGCCCGGGTGGCCGACGGCGTAGCCGTGCAGGTCGTGCGCGACCGCGGCGTCCAGCCGGTGCAGCGGCGGCCAGGAGCCCAGCACCAGCAGGGCGAGCAGGGCGAACGGCACCAGGACCAGGAAGACGGCGGTGGCGGCGAGGGTGAGCCGCAGCCCCAGCGAACGGTCGGGGTCGAGCCGGCGGGCCCGCCACGACGGCGACGCGGGGATACGGGTGCGCTGACCGGACGTGCTCATGCCCGGCATCCCTACCCAGCGGAACGCCGGATCAGACCGGCCGGGCCGGGAATCGGGTGGGCCGGGCACGGAACCGGGCCGCCCCGCCGGGATGCGGTCAACGGCTGCGCTGGCGCAGGCGGCGGGCCACCAGCGCGGCCCCGGCGACCAGGGCGGCGAGGAGGGCCCCGCCGGCCCAGAGCCGGTGCGGGTCGGTGTCGTCGCGGCCGCCGGCCGGCTGGGCCGTCCAGCGGGTGTGCTGGCGGGGCGCGGTGAAGCCGAGCGGGTCCCCGCCGGCGCCCGCGACCGGGGCGTCCTGCTCGGCACCGGGCGCCGGGCCGAAGCCCACCACGCCGGGGGAGGACTGGTCGTCGAGCGGGTTGCGCCCCACCGGGGGCACGTCGGCGGTGAGCGCGGCGACCGGGTCGACCAGGCCGTACCCGAAGCGGTCGTCCCGGCCGGTGGGCCCGATGTCCCGGGCGGTGCTGATCAACCGGTTGACCACCTCACCGGCGGACATCTGCGGCCAGCGGGCCCGGATCAGCGCGGCGGCCGCGGCCACCAGCGGCGACGCGAAGCTGGTGCCCTGCACCCGCCAGTAGCCGCTGCCGGGCCGGGCCCCGACCAGGCCGGTCGCCGGGGCGGTGAGGACCGTGGCGCGGCCGGTGATCGACCCGGACCACAGGTTGTCGCTGGCCCGTTCCAGGCCCGCGACGGCGATCACGCCCGGCTCCCGCGCCGGATACCAGACGTTGGTGTCGGAGGAGGCGGCGACGTTGCCGGTGCAGGCGACCACCACCACGTCGCGGGCGAACGCGTAGTCCAGCGCCGCAGCCAGGGCCGGGCTGTCGCCGCTGCCGCCGAGCGACAGGTTGATCACCCGGGCGCCGTTGTCGACGGCCCACCGGACGCCCCTGGCGACGATCAGCGCGTCGTCGTAGCGGTTCTCGTCGTCGAGGACCCGCACCGGGAGGATCTTTGCGTCGGGGGCGAGGCCCACCGCCCCCCGCCGGTCGTCGTTGCGGCCGGCGATCAGGCCCGCCACCGTCGTGCCGTGCCCGACCGGGTCCGGCCCGTCGGTGTCGCCGTCGTCGACCAGGTCGATGCCCGGCAGCACCTGGCCGGCCAGGTCCGGGTGGGAACCGTCCACCCCGGAGTCGATCACGGCGACGACGACCCCGCGCCCGGTCGAGGTGCGCCAGGCCGTCGACGCCCGCAGCTCGTCGAGCTGCCACTGCTCGTCGCGGACCTGGTCGGCCCGGGCCGGCGTGTCGACGGGGGACACCCGCCAGGACGGACCCGCCGACACCGGCGCGGCGAGCGGGGCGAACCCGGAAACCGGGGCGGCGAGCGGGGCGAACCCGGGCAGCGCGGTGGGGGGCGGTGCGGCGAGGGCCGCCGGCGGAACCGGGCCGACGAGCGACACCGCGAGCGCGGCGGTGCCCACCAGCGCGCGGCCGGTGAACCGTCGCGCCGTCGCGGGCCTGCCGTGCCGAACCCCAGTCACATTCCCAGCCATTCATCGCGGCGGACACATGCTGCTCGGAGATTACCGGTTCCCACCCCCGCCACGCGCCATTCCGGGGTCGGATCACCGGGTCGTCGGCGGGGCGGACCCCTACGGCGGGGGAAGATGGGCCAGCTGCACCAGGCGTACGCCCTCGCGCCGGGTCACCAGCCGGGCCCGCCCCGGCGGGAGCGGCCCGGGCCGGACCTGCCCGACGATCGGCCCCTCGTCGGGGCTGCCGGCCATCACCAGCCCCGGGGTCGACAACTCCTTGAGCCGCTGGAGGAACAGGTCGTAGCCCCGGCCGGTGCCGCCGGCCCGGCGCGCCAGCACCAGGTGCAGGCCGATGTCCCGCGCCTGGGGGAGGTATTCCTCCAGGGCCCGCAGCGGGTTGACCGGCCCGCTGGCCACCAGGTCGTAGTCGTCGACCAGCACGAACAGTTCCGGCCCCGACCACCACGACCGCTGGCGCAGCTGCGCCGGGGTGACGTCCGGGCCGGGCAGCCGCAGCTGCATGTAACCGGCGGCGGACTCCACCAGCTCCGTGGTGCGGGCGGCGGCCGTGCCGTAGCCGATCCGGTGTTCGGTCTCGATCGCGCCGAGCAGGCTGCGCCGGTAGTCGACCAGGATCACCCGCGCCTGCTGCGGGGTGAACCGGCTGACGATGGTCGCCGCGAGGGCCCGCAGGAACGACGACTTGCCGCACTCGGCGTCGCCGAAGACCAGCAGGTGTGGCTCGGTGGCGAAGTCGAGCACCACCGGGCGCAGGTCCGCCTCGGCGATCCCCACCGGCAGCGCCAGCCCGGCCGTCGCGCCCAGGTCCAGCTCCGCGTACGGCAGCACGGGCGGGAGCAGCCGGACCGGGGGCGCCGCCGGCCCGTCCCACGCCCCGGCGACCGCCTTGACCAGCGTCGCCGTGTCGCCGTCGGCCAGTCGGGGCAGGGCGGTGAGGAAGTGCAGGCTCTCGCCGGTCATGCCCCGCCCGGGCGTCTTGTCGGGCACGGTCGCCGCCGCCGCGCGGCGCACCAGCAGCGAGTCCGACGGGTCGCCGAGACGCAGCTCCACGCGGGAGCCGAACAGGTCCCGGATCGCCGGCCGGTAGTCCGTCCAGCGGAGCGCGGTGGCCACCACGTGCACGCCGTACGACAGGCCCCGGGTGGCCAGCTCGGTGACCAGCGGCTCCAGGTCGTCGTACTCGCTGCGCAGCGTGTTCCAGCCGTCCACCACCAGGAACACGTCGCCGAACGGGTCGGTGACGGGCTGCCCGGCGGCGGCGAGGGCGGCCCGTCGCTGCCGGTACGCGGCCATCGACTCCACCCCCAGCTCCGCGAAGCGGCGCTCCCGGTCGACCAGCACGGTGACCAGCTCCCCGACGGTGCGCCGCACCGCGGTCTGGTCGGTGCGGCCGGACACCCCGCCCACGTGCGGCAGGTCGCGCAGCGCGGCCAGCCCGCCACCGCCGAAGTCCAGGCAGTAGACCTGCGCCTCGACGGGCGTGTGGGTCAACGCCAGCGCGCACACCAGGGTGCGCAGCAGGCCCGACCTGCCGCTCTGCGGGCCCCCGACGACGCCGACGTGCCCCGCCGACCCGCCGAGGGTGAGCCAGAGCAGGTCCCGCCGCTGCTCGAACGGCTTGTCGACGACGGCCACCGGCACCTGGAGCGCGCCGTGCAGCTCCGGGTTGGCGAAGGTCAGCCCGCGCGTCGGGTCGACGCCGACCGGGCCGAGCAGCTCGTCGAGGGTGGGCGCGGCGTCCAGCGGCGGCAGCCACACCTGGTGCGCGGGCGGGCCCTGCCCGGCCAGCCGCCCCACCAGCACGTCGAGCAGGCTGGTCCGCCCGGCGTCGTCCTCGGCGGTCGCCGTCAGCGCCGGGGTGGGCGGCTCCGGCACCGGCACCACGTGGGTGGTGAAGGTCAGCAGGCGGGGCGCGCCGGGCCCGCCCGACCCCGCCACGCCGGCCCGCCGCCGCAGCGGCCCCGAGACGTACGCGGCCTTGAAGCGCATCAGCGGCTCGGTGCCGAAACGCAGGTAGCCGTGGCCCGGCGAGCGGGGCAGCTCGTGCGCGTCCGGCACCCCGAGCACCGTCCGGGACTCCAGGGCCGAGAAGGTCCGCAAACCGATCCGGTACGACAGGTGGGTGTCCAGCCCGCGCAGCCGCCCCTCCTCCAGCCGCTGGCTGGCCAGCAGCAGGTGCACCCCCAGCGACCGCCCCAGCCGGCCGATCTGCACGAACAGGTCGATGAAGTCGGGCTTGGCCGACAGCAGCTCGGAGAACTCGTCGCAGACCAGCAGCAGCGACGGCAGCGGGGCCAGCGGCGTGCCCGCCGCCCGCGCCCGCTCGTAGTCGCGCAGGCTGGCGTAGTTGCCGGCCCGGCGCAGCAGCTCCTGGCGGCGCATCAGCTCCCCGTTGATCGCGTCGACCATCCGGTCGACCAGCGGCAGCGCGTCGGCCAGGTTGGTGATTACCGCGGCGGTGTGCGGGAGCCGGTCGAAGGAGGCGAACGTGGCCCCGCCCTTGAAGTCGACCAGGACGAAGTTGAGCTGCTCGGAGCTGTGCGTGGCGGCCAACCCGAGGACCAGGGTGCGCAGCAGCTCGGACTTGCCGGA
This sequence comes from Micromonospora haikouensis, assembly GCF_900091595.1. Lineage (GTDB taxonomy): Bacteria > Actinomycetota > Actinomycetes > Mycobacteriales > Micromonosporaceae > Micromonospora > Micromonospora haikouensis. Next base: position 186,737 of record NZ_FMCW01000008.1, on the reverse strand, counting down.
GCCGGTGGCCCCGATCAGCAGCCCGTGCGGGCCCATCCCGTCCTGCGCGGACTCCTTGAGGTCCAGCTCGATCGCGCCGCCGTCGGCGCCCACCCCGATCGGCACCCGCAGCCGGTCGCGCGCCGACCGGGGCGCCCAGCCCTGCTCGGCCGTGAAGCCCTCCGGGTCGCCGATGCCGAGCAGCTCGGGCAGGCCCAGCTCGGCGTTGACCGGGGCGTCCGGCCCGCGTACGGCGGTGGCGAGCCGCAGCGGGGCGAGCCGGCGGGCGACCGCCTCGGCGTCGGCGGACGCCAGCCGGTCGGGGGTGCCCACCTCGGCGTGCCCGTCGGCCGAGTGCGAGTGCAGCCGGCCGCCGCGCAGGTCGAGCAGGAGGGCGTACCGGTCGAGCAGCCGGGGCGGCGGGGTGTCCAGGTCGACGACGGTGACTGCGTCGATGCCGCCGTCGCCGACGAGGTCGGTCGCGCCGGTGAGGTCGCCGCCGTCGAGCACCACCACGACGTGCGGCCCGTCGGTCGCAGGGCCGGACGGGCTGAACCGGGACCGGCTGGCCAGCACCTCGTCGAGGAGCCGTTCCAGCTCGACGGCGGAGCTGGTGACCAGCCGGACGGGGCCGACGGCGTCGGTGCGGGTGGGATGGTGCGCGTGCGGCAGCCACTTCACCCACTCCCACAGCGCCCGCCGCTCGGGGCCGGCGCAGACGGCGATCAGCAGCTCGTCGGGGGCGTGGAACACCGCGAGCTGGGTGAGCAGCGCCCGGGCCAGCGCCTGCGCGTCGGGCGACCCGGTGCCGGGGCGGATGCCCGCCTCCGCGCTCTCCCGGGACGCCCCGCCGCGCACGAAGACCCGGGCGAAGCTGCGCAGCGACAGGGCCACCGGCAGGTCGGGCACCACCGCGTACGCGTCGAGGAACCGCCGCAGCGCCCCGGCGGTCATCGGCTCCAGCTCCTCCAGCGGGCGGGTGACCGGGCCGACCAGCGGGGTGGCCAGGGTCTGCGGGCCGACGCCCACCCGCACCACGGCGAAGTCCGGGTCACCGGGCCGACGCTCCCAGACGCGGTGGCTGTCGACGGTGGACCACAGCCGGCCCGGGTCGGGGTGGCGGTAGTGCAGCCCGGCCCGCTGCCGCTCGGCGGTCTGCCGGACCCGGCGACGCAGCGTGCCCAGGTGCCGCAGGTATTCCCGGCGGGCGGCCATCATCTCCGACTTCTTCGGGGTGCCGGAGGCGCTGCCCCACGAGGTGACCAGCATGGCCAGGGAGGAGAGCCCGAACATCCCGCCGACCACGTACGAGTACGCCCCGCCGCCCCGGCCGAACATCATCGCCATCGCGACCGACCCGCCCAGCATGGGCAACACCATCAGCGCCTGCTGCCAGCGGCCGCCGGTGACGGCGGGGATCTCCGGCGGGGCCTCGACGGGCAGCTCGCCGACCGGGATCTCCGGTGCCGGCCGCCGGGGTGGTCGCTTGATGACGACGGTGGACACTCGGCCTCCCCACAGCGCTCGGTAACCCGAGCCTGGCTCATCGTAGGTAAAGTCCTGTCGTCCGCGCAGCCGCCGTCCCCCCTCGATATGGAGATGCGCCGATGACAGTCGGGTTGGCCCGGGTCACGATCAGCGCCCCCCAGCGCCGGGTCGACGTCGCCCTGCCCGAGCAGGTCCCCCTGGCCGAGCTGCTGCCCGAGGTGCTCCGGCACGCCGGCGAGGGGCTGGCCGACGACGGCGAACGGCACGGCGGCTGGGTGCTGCGCCGCACCGACGGGGCGGTCCTGGCCACCGCCCAGGCGCTGCTGCCGCAGGGCGTCCGCGACGGCGAGGTGCTGCACCTGGTGCCGGCCCGCGCGCAGTGGCCCGAGCTGGAGTACGACGACGTTGTCGAGGCGATCGTCGACGGGGCCCGCCGCCGGGGTGCCGCCTGGTCGCCGGCCGCCACCCGGTGCGCCGCCCTGGCCGGGGCGGCCGTGCCGCTCGGCGTGGGGCTGCTCGCCGCCCTCGCCGCCGGCCCAGGGCCCGGGGCCGGCTGGCCCGTCGCGGTCGCGGTGGCGCTGCTGCTCACCCTCGCCGGGGCGGTCGCCTCCCGCGCGTACGGCGACGGGGCCACCGGCGCGACCCTCGGCGGCTACGCCCTGCCGTACGCGTTCGCCGCCGGCGCCCTCGCGGTCAGCTCCGGCGACCCGGTCGGCCCGGTCGCGCCGCTGCCCTGGCTGGGCGCCCCCGAGCTGCTGGCCGGAGCGGTGGCGCTGCTGCTGGTGGCGGTGCTCGGCCTGCTCGGGGTGGCCAGTCGGGTGCGGGTCTTCGTGGCCGGCGCGACCGTCGGCGCGGGCGGTGCGCTCGCCGCCGTCGGCGGGCTGACGCTGACCGCCGGGGGCGCCGCGGCGGTGCTGCTCTGCGCCCTGGTCTTCGCGCTCGGCGCGCTGCCGCTGCTGGCCATCCGGCTGGGCAAGATGCCGCTGCCGCCGATCACCCTGCCGGGCGACGGCGGCCCCGGCGCGGACGCCGCCCGGGACCTGCCGGACCGGGCCCGGGTGCACGCGGCGGTGGCCCGCACCGAGGAGATGCTCACCGGGATGCTGCTCGGGCATGCCGTGCTGGTGGCCGGGGCGGCGGTGGTGCTGGTGACGGCGGGCGGCGTGGCCGGGCGGCTGCTGGTCGCCGTGGTCTGCGCGGTGCTGCTGCTGCGCACGCGGCTGTTCGTGGCGGTCCGCCACCGGGTGCCGCCGGTCGTCGCCGGGCTGGCGGGGGCCGTCCTGCTCGGCGGGGTGCTCGCCGTGGGCTCCGGGCCGGCGGGCCGGCTGGCGCTGGCCGTCGGCGGGCTTGCCGTCGCCCTGCTCGCCGTGGCGGCCGGCACCACGTACGCGCGGCGGCCCGCCTCCCCGTATCTGGGCCGGGCGGCCGACCTGGTCGACACGGCGCTGGTGGTGTCCGTGGTGCCGGTGGCCTGCGCGGTGCTCGACCTGTACGAGCGGGCCCGGGGGCTGCTCGGTTGAGCGGCTCCCGGGCCCGTCGGCGTGGGTGGGGTCAGTGGATGGTCTCGCCGCGCTCCTCGGCCTCCTTGGCCCGCCGGTACGACGCGTGGATCTCGGCCTCCGCCTCGACGCGACCGACCCAGGTCGCGCCCTCGACCGACTTGCCGGGCTCCAGGTCCTTGTACACCTCGAAGAAGTGCTGGATCTCCAGCCGGTCGAACTCGCCCAGGTGGTGGATGTCGCGCAGGTGCTCCTGACGCGGGTCCTCGTAGGGCACGCAGAGGACCTTGTCGTCGCCGCCCTTCTCGTCCGTCATCCGGAACATGCCGATGGTGCGGCAGCGGATCAGGCAGCCCGGGAACGTCGGCTCGGGGACCAGCACCAGCGCGTCCAGCGGGTCGCCGTCCTCGCCCAGGGTGCCCTCTATGAACCCGTAGTCCGCCGGATACTGCGTGGACGTGAAGAGGGTGCGGTCCAGCCTGATCCGGCCGGTCGCGTGGTCCACCTCGTACTTGTTGCGGTGACCCTTGGGGATCTCAACCGTGACGTCGAAATCCATTTCCCACGCTCCCTCGTTTGCCCGCGCTGGCTGACGGAACCAAGTGGCGGCGCCCCCCGAGCAGGTGAATGCCCACCTGCCCGCTCCGGCCGCCGCATAGTGTTCGGACCGAAGTAGTGTCACCCAAGCTGTTTTCCACACGGGGAGGAGGGGGTCGTGGGGAGGGAAGATTCACACTACCGCCCGCAGGGGGTTGACGGGCGGAAGAAGCCGCGCCCGGGGTCCGGGAGCGCGACCGGCCGGGTGCCGGTGCCCGAGGCGCACGTCCCGCGCGCCCAGGAGCCGGCCGGGGACGACTTCGATCCGGAGGCCACCGCCCCGATCGTGGGGTCCGGCGAGCCGGTGTGGCGGCCCCCGGACACCAACCGCTCCCCGGACGCCGACCGCTCCCCGGAACTCGTCGCGACCCCCGCCGCCGCGCCGGCCGTCCCCGCCGGGTCGGAGCCGGCCGCCGCGGCGGCCCCGCCCACGCCCGGCGGTCCCGGTGACCCGCCGGCCGGCCCCCCGCCGGGGTACGACCCGTCGCCCGCCCGCCGACGCCGCCTCCCGCTGGCCGTGCTCGCCGTGCTGCTGCTGTTCGCCCTGGTCGGCGCCGGCCTGGTGGTGGTCCGGCCCGGCCCGGTCGCCGGCTGGCTCGGCGACGGCAAGGACATCTCCCGGGCCGACGCCGAGGTCGTCGAGCCGGATCCGACGCCGGTCCTCGCCGGCCCGGACGCGCACGCCCCGGAGCCCACCGCCGACGGGGTGAAGGCCGCGATCGAGCCGCTGCTGGCCGCCCCGGAGCTGGGCGACCGGGTGAACGTCTCCGTGTCCGACGTGACGACCGGCCGGTCGCTCTACTCGCGGGGCGGCGACGACGCCACGGTGCCCGCCTCGGTGACCAAGCTGGCGACCGCGGTGACCGTGCTGGCCGCCCGCGGCCCCGACCACCGCGTGCCGACCCGGGCGGTGGCCGGCGCGGCACCGGGCGAGGTGGTGCTCGTCGGCGGCGGCGACCCGACCCTCGCGGTCGACGGCGACGGCTTCTATCCCGGCGCGGCCCGCCTCGACGACCTGGCCGAGCAGGTCAGGAATGCCCTCGGCGGCACTGCGCCGACCCGGGTCACCGTCGACTCCTCGCTCTTCCCCGGCCCGGTCTACGGGCCCGGCTGGGACGCCGACATCCCGACCGGCGGGTTCGGCGCGGCGATCAGCGCGTTGATGACCGACGGCGCGCGGGTGGACCCGGTGGCGGCGAAGAAGAACTTCGACGCGAGTCACGGCTGGGCGCAGCGCAGCCCTCAGCCGGACCTCGCCGCCGGCCGCGCCTTCGCCCGGCTGCTGGGGCTCTCCGGCGCCGCCGCCGAGGTCAAGCGGGGCACCGCGCCGGCCTCCGGCGGCGAGTCGACCGGTGCGGCCCCGGCCCCCGGCGCCGAGCTGGGCAAGGTCGAGTCCCCGCCGATGATCCGGCTGGTCGACATGATGATCACCGACAGTGACAACGTGATCGCCGAGGCGCTCGCCCGGCAGGTGGCGCTGGCCCGGGACCAGCCGGCGTCCTTCGCCGGCGGCGCGGCGGCGATGGACATCGTCCTCGGTGAGCTGGGCCTGCCCGCCGACGAGATCACCCTCTCCGACGCCAGCGGGCTGTCCCGCAGCGACCGGATCAGCCCCTCCCTGCTGACCGACCTGATCGCCATCGCCGGTGACGGCTCCCACCCGGAGCTGGGCAGCATCTTCGGCGGCCTGCCGGTGGCCGGCTGGTCGGGCACCCTCGACGGGCGGTACCGGTCGGACGGCACGACGGCCGGGGCCGGCGTGGTCCGCGCCAAGACCGGCACGCTGACCGGGGTACACGCCATCGCCGGGCTGGTCACCACGGCCGACGGGCGGCTGCTCACCTTCGCCGTGCTCGCCGACAAGGCCCCGGCGGGCAGCCTCGACGACACCCGCCGCGCCCTCGACCGGGTCACGTCCGCCCTGGCCCGCTGCGGCTGCCGCTGACCGGTCCGCGGTGGTATGTCCTCCGATCACCGAAAGGTGGGGGTGTTCCGGCGCGGGTACGGTGGGTGCATGGCGCAGTTCGTGGACTGGGATCTGGCCGCCGCGACGGCGGGGGCCCTGGGCAAGTCGGGGCCCCGGGTGTCGTACGCCGAGGCCACCGAGGTGGTCTCCGAGCTGCGGCGGCTGACCGACGAGGCGGCCGGGCACGTGGCCGACTACACGGGGCTGCGGTCCCAGGTGGTCCACCCGCCCGTGCGGGTGGTGGACCGCCGAGACTGGGCGGCCACCAACATCGCCGGGCTGCGGGAGGTGATCACCCCACTGGTCAGCCGGCTCTCCGGCGACAAGCGGCCGGGCCCGCTCACCGAGGCGGTCGGCTCCCGGCTCACCGGCGTGCAGGCCGGCACCGTGCTGGCGTACCTGTCCGGCCGGGTCCTCGGCCAGTACGAGGTCTTCTCCGGCGACCCCGGCCAGCTGCTGCTCGTCGCGCCGAACATCGTCGAGGTGGAGCGGAAGCTCGGGGCCGACCCGCGCGACTTCCGGCTCTGGGTCTGCCTGCACGAGGTGACCCACCGCACCCAGTTCACGGCCGTGCCCTGGATGCGGGCCTACTTCCTCGGCGAGGTGCAGGCGTTCGTGGACGCCTCGCAGGGCGGCGAGCACCTGCTGGAGCGGCTGCGCCGGGGCGTCGCCACCCTCTCCGACGCGGTGAAGGACCCGGACAGCCGGGCCAGCGTGCTGGACATCGTGCAGACCCCCGCCCAGCGGGCCGTGCTCGACCGGCTCACCGCCCTGATGACCCTGCTGGAGGGGCACGCCGAGTTCGTCATGGACGGCGTCGGCCCGCAGGTCATCCCCAGCGTCGAGTCGATCCGGGCCGCGTTCAACCGGCGTCGGGAGACCGGCAACCCGCTGGAGAAGGCGATCCGCCGGCTGCTCGGCGTCGAGGTCAAGATGCGCCAGTACGCCGAGGGCCGCAAGTTCGTCCACGGCGTCGTCGAGCGCGTCGGCATGGACGGCTTCAACAAGATCTTCGGTTCCCCGCTGACCCTGCCCCGGCTCGACGAGCTGGGCGACCCCGACGCGTGGGTGGCCCGGGTGCACGGGCCGGCCGCCACCCCGACCGCCGGCTGACCGTACGCCGATGCCCGCGCTCGCCCCGGCGGTCGCCGCCGTCCGGCTCGCGGTCCGCCGCGCGCTGACCGGGCTGCCCGGGGCCGGGCCGGTGCTCGTCGCCTGCTCGGGCGGGGCCGACTCGCTGGCCCTGGCCGCCGCCGCCGCGTTCGTCGCTCCCCGGCTGGGCCGCCCGGTCGGCCTCGTCACCGTCGACCACGCGCTGCAGGCCGGGTCCGACCGGCGGGCCGGCGACGTCGCGGCCTGGGCCGCCGGGGCCGGCTTCGCGCCGGCCGAGGCGGTACGCGTCGACGTCGCCGGCCGCCCCGGCGGCCCCGAGGCGGCGGCCCGCGAGGCGCGCTACCAGGCGCTCGCCGAGGCGGCCCGGCGGCACGGGGCCGCTGCCCTGCTCACCGGGCACACCCGCGACGACCAGGCCGAGACGGTGCTGCTGGCGCTGGCAAGGGGCGCCGGCCCGCGCGGGCTCGCCGGGATGCCGCCCCGGCGGGACCTGGCCGGGGTGCCGCTGCTGCGGCCCCTGCTCGACGTGGGCCGCGAGCAGACCCGCAAGGCGTGCGCCGCGCTCGGCCTCACCCCGTGGGAGGACCCGCACAACGCCGACCCGTCGTACGCCCGGGCCCGGGTCCGGGCCGACGCGCTGCCCGCGCTGGTCCGCGCCCTCGGCCCCGGGGTGGTGGACAACCTCGCCCGGACCGCCCGCCTGGCGGCCGCCGACGCGGCGGCCCTCGACGAGCTGGCCGCCGCCGCCCTGCCCGTGACCTCGTCGGCCGGCAGCTCGTCCGCCGCCGACGGCCCGGCCGGCGTGCGGGCCCCCTGCGGCGGGCTGGTGGTGGCGGCGCTGGCCGAGCTCGCCCCGGCCGTGCGGACCCGGGTGCTGCACGCCTGGGCCCGGGAGCTGGGCGCGTCGCCGGCCGCGTTGTCGCACCGGCACGTCGAGGCGCTCGACGCCCTGGTCACCGCCTGGCACGGCCAGGGTGAGGTCCATCTGCCCGGCGGCCTGCGGGTGGCCCGCCGCGCGGGCCGGTTGACCGGGCCCGACCCGGCCGGCTGACCCGCCGGGTTGACCTTCGTGCACTGCCCGGCGCGACGTCGCGCCGGCTGCGCCCACTCCGCCGCCCCGGCTGGCTCGGGTGATCGACTCCGTGCCGGCGACGTGGGGGCTTCCGGCTCACGGTGACCCCGCCAGGTCGCCGGCCTGGAGCGGAGCACGCTGCAGGCTCAGGACGCGGCGACGCGGTCGCGGAAGGTGGTGCGGTAGGCGTGCGGGGTGGTGCCGACCCGCCGGGCGAAGTGGTGCCGCAGCGCCGCGGCGTCGCCGAAGCCGGACCGGCCGGCCACGCTCTCCACGCTCAGCGGGGTCTCCTCCAGCAGCCGTCGGGCCAGCAGGACCCGCTGGTTGGTCAGCCAGTCGTGTGGGGTGGTGCCGGTCTCGGCGCGGAACCGGCGGGCGAAGGTGCGCGGCGTCATCCCGGCGCGGGCGGCGAGCTCGTCGACGGTGACCGGCCGGTCGAGGTGACCCACCAGCCAGGCCAGGACCGGCTCCAGGGTGGGCGCCTCGGGGGCCTTCGGGATGGGCGCCTCGACGTACTGCGACTGGCCGCCGTCGCGGTGCGGCGGGACGACCATCCGGCGGGCGAGCCGGGTGGCTGTGGCCGAGCCGTGCTCGTGGCGCACCAGGTGCAGGCAGGCGTCGATGCCGGCGGCCGTGCCGGCGCCGGTGAGCAGGCGGCCGTCGGCCACGTAGAGCGAGTCGCAGCGGACCCTGGCCCGGGGGTGGCGGCGCTGCAGTTCGTCGACGTACCGCCAGTGCGTGGTGCACTCCCGGTCGTCGAGCAGCCCCGCCGCGCCGAGCACGAACGCGCCGGTACAGACGCTGAGCACGTACGCGCCGCGCGCCTGCGCCCGGCGCAGCGCCGCCAGCACCTCGGGCGGCGCGACCGTGTCGTCGTGCCCGGGGACCGCCACGAGGTCGGCGTCCTCGACCGGCGTCAGGTCCGCGTTCGGGGTGACGAGAAAGCCGGAGGAGGTACGCACCGGAGCGCCGTCGGCGGCGCAGACGTCGAACCGGTAGCCGGGGAAGCCGTCGTCGGTGCGGTCGGTGCCGAACACCTCGGCGAACACGCCCAGCTCGAACGGGACCACCTGGTCCATCATGACGACGGCGACGGAACGGAGCATGTGACGAGGGTAACCGCGCGGGTGGCAGAAAATCGAGGTGCAGTGGCATTCCTGCCACTGTCCCGCCGCCCGGCGGGGGCGCAGACTTGGGTCAAGTCCGGTGCGCACCGGCGGCGAAAGCATCCCAAAGCCTGCGAAAGCGAGCGCCGCCATGGAATCCCTGTTGCTCCTGCTCTTCCTGCTCTTTCTGGCCGCCGCCTCGGCGGCCGGCCTCACCGCCGACACCCGGGACTCGGCGGACTGGAAGCCCACCGACGGCGGCCGCCGGTGGCGGTCCCGCACCTGCTGACCTGATTGCTGTCGGTATGCGCGAGAAATGCCAGGCGGGGCCAGCCCCGAAAGAGGCGGCCCCGCCGACGGCGGACATCCGGCGTACGGCAGGCTAGGAGCCATGGCTGACGGCTCCTGGTACGACGCCGACATCGACCACGTGATCATTTCCGAGGCGCAGATCCGCGAGAAGACCGCAGAGCTGGCCAAGCAGGTGTCGGCGGATCACGCCGACGTCGACGGGCTGCTGCTCGTCTGCGTGCTCAAGGGCGCGGTCATGTTCATGGCCGACTTCGCGCGGGCGCTCGGTCGGCAGGGCCCCCCGGTCGAGCTGGACTTCATGGCGATCTCCTCGTACGGCCAGGGCACCACCTCCTCCGGCGTGGTGCGCATCCTCAAGGACCTGGACCGGGACATCGCCGGCCGGCACGTGGTGGTCGTGGAGGACATCGTCGACTCCGGCCTCACCCTGTCCTGGCTGCTGCGCTACCTGGAGTCGCGGTCGGCGGCCAGCGTCGAGGTCGTCGCCCTGTTCCGCAAGCCGGAGGCGATCAAGGTCCCGGTGCCGGTGAAGTACGTCGGTTTCGACATCCCGACCGAGTTCGTCGTCGGCTACGGCCTCGACTTCGGCGAGCGCTACCGCGAGCTGCCCTACGTGGGCGTGCTCAAGCCCGAGGTCTACGCCCGCGCCTGACCGGCGGGCGCGGCGCGGTGCCCGTCAAGCGGACGTTCAGCGCACTCTCAGCTGATCGGACTACGGTAGAGGCCGGTGGTGTGGACGCACCCTCCACGTCCGACCCCTCGACCCGCGTGACCGGGCGGTCGGGTGGCCGGGCGGGGAAACCACGCCACGCCGGCTGAAACCCGGTTCGCCTTACGCGTAACTGCTGGCCTCGCAAGGCCACATGTCGCGCACACGGTGTACCGTCGAGTGACCGTGACGCGGCAGTGACGCGTCCCGGGGTCGAGGCCGGCCCGCACGGCGGCTCCGGCCGCCGCCGCGGCGGCGACAGCCATTCAGACGGTCAGGACGTCGATCAGGAGGATGCGGGCGTCTCGGCGCTCGACAACAGCATGGAACGTACGCGTTTCTTCCGCCGACCGGTGGTCTGGATCATCCTGGTCATCCTCGGCGCCGTTGTGCTCAGTCAGCTGTTCACCGCTGGTCCCAGCTACCACCGCGTGGACACTTCCGTTGCGCTCGACCAGCTGCACACCGCCAAGATCAAGAAGGCGGTCTTCCAGGACAAGGAGCAGACGCTCCAGCTGGACCTGGAGAGCAAGACCAAGTTCGGTGACACCACCACCGACCGGATCGAGGCCCAGTTCCCGTACGAGGTCGGTGACGAGGTCTGGAACGAGGTCCTCGCGGCCAAGGCGGCGAACCGGATCACCGGCCCGGCCGACACCAAGGTGTCGTCCGACAGCGTCTGGGTGAGCCTGCTGGTCAACCTGCTCCCCATCGCGCTGCTCGTGCTCCTGCTGCTGTTCTTCATGTCGCAGATGCAGGGCGGCGGCTCCCGGGTGCTCAACTTCGGCAAGTCCAAGGCGAAGATGATCACCAAGGACACCCCGAAGACGACCTTCGCGGACGTCGCGGGCGCCGAGGAGGCCGTCGAGGAGCTGCACGAGATCAAGGACTTCCTGCAGAACCCGGCGAAATACCAGGCCCTGGGCGCCAAGATCCCGAAGGGCGTGCTGCTCTTCGGCCCGCCCGGCACCGGTAAGACGCTGCTCGCCCGCGCCGTCGCCGGCGAGGCGGGGGTGCCGTTCTACTCGATCTCCGGCTCCGACTTCGTCGAGATGTTCGTGGGTGTCGGCGCGAGCCGGGTCCGCGACCTGTTCGAGCAGGCCAAGTCCAACGCCCCGGCGATCGTCTTCGTCGACGAGATCGACGCCGTCGGCCGCCACCGCGGCGCCGGCATGGGCGGCGGCCACGACGAACGCGAGCAGACCCTCAACCAGCTCCTCGTCGAGATGGACGGCTTCGACACCAAGGGCGGGGTCATCCTGATCGCCGCCACCAACCGGCCAGACATCCTCGACCCGGCGCTGCTGCGCCCCGGCCGCTTCGACCGGCAGATCCCGGTGGACGCCCCCGACATGGAGGGCCGCAAGGCCATCCTGCGGGTGCACGCCAAGGGCAAGCCGTTCACCCCCGACGTCGACCTCGACTCGGTGGCCCGGCGCACCCCGGGCTTCAGCGGCGCCGACCTGGCCAACGTGATCAACGAGGCCGCGCTGCTCACCGCCCGCAAGGACCAGCGGGCGATCACCAACGACTCCCTTGAGGAGTCGATCGACCGGGTCATCGCCGGCCCGCAGCGCCGCACCCGGGTGATGAGCGACCAGGAGAAGAAGATCACCGCGTACCACGAGGGTGGGCACGCGCTGGTCGCCTGGGCGCTGCCGCACGCCGCACCGGTGCACAAGGTGACGATCCTGTCGCGCGGCCGCTCGCTGGGCCACACGCTGGTCCTGCCGACGGAAGACAAGTACACCCAGACCCGCGCCGAGATGGTCGACACCCTGGCGTACGCGCTGGGCGGCCGGGCCGCCGAGGAGCTGGTCTTCCACGAGCCGACCACCGGCGCCGGCAACGACATCGAGAAGGCCACCGGGCTGGCCCGCGCGATGATCACCCAGTACGGCATGAGCTCCAAGCTCGGTGCGATCAAGTACGGCACCAGCGGTGACGAGCCGTTTCTCGGCCGCAACATGGGCCACGAGCGGGACTACTCCGACGCGGTGGCCGCCGAGATCGACAACGAGATGCGGGCGCTGATCGAGCTGGCCCACGACGAGGCATGGGAGATCCTGGTGGAATACCGGGACGTCCTGGACAACATCGTCCTGGAGCTGATCGAGAAGGAGACCCTCTCCACCGCCGACATGGCCCGGATCTGCTCCCGCGTGGTGAAGCGTCCGCCGATGGCCCCCTACAACGGCTTCGGCAAGCGTCAGCCCTCCACCGAGCCCCCGGTCCTCACGCCGACCGAGAAGGAGGCGCTCAAGGCGCAGGCCCAGGCCGACGGTGCCTCCGTCGGCGGCGGCCTGCCGGGCTCCAACAACTCGGACGGTACGCACTGAGCACCGACCCGACGCCCGGTCACGGGGCACCGATCCCGAGTGCCTCGTCGACCGAGCCCGACACCGACGGTCTGGACTACCTCGCCGCGCGGCTGGTCAACGGCAAGTTGACCGGTCGCCCGGTCGAGGAGTCCGTCGACTTGGCCCGCATCGAGAAAGCCGTACGCGAGATCCTCATCGCCGTCGGCGAGGATCCCGACCGCGACGGTCTCGTGAAGACCCCGGCCCGGGTCGCCCGCGCGTACGCCGAGCTCTTCGCCGGCCTGCGGGTCGACCCGGCGCAGGTGCTCAGCACCACCTTCGAGGCCAACCACGAGGAGCTGGTGCTCGTCCGGGACATCGACGTGATGAGCCTCTGCGAGCACCACCTGCTCCCGTTCCGGGGCAGCGCGCACATCGGCTACATCCCCGGGCCGGACGGCCGGATCACCGGCCTGTCCAAGCTCGCCCGGCTCGTCGAGGTCTTCGCCCGCCGTCCCCAGGTGCAGGAGCGGCTCACCTCGCAGATCGCCGACCTGCTGATGAGCAGCCTCGCCCCGCGCGGCGTCGTGGTCGTGCTCGAATGCGAGCACATGTGCATGGCCATGCGCGGCATCCAGAAGTCCGGAGCGAAGACCATCACCTCCGCGGTACGCGGCGTGCTCCAGCACGACGCCAAGTCCCGCGCCGAGGCGATGGCCCTGATCATCCCCCGCTGACCGCGGGGCAGTCCGACGCCGGGGCGACCACGCGGTCGCCCCGGCGTCGTCGTACCCGGCCCCTGGCCGCGCGGCCGGTCACGGCCCTGTTGATCAACCGGCCAGCATCGCCAGCACGAGCCCGGCGGTGGTCAGCACAGCCGGGACGAGACACACCAGGACCCCCCACCGGGGCGTCCGGTCCACCGGGCTGCCGGCCGGGGCACCGGCCCGCCCGGCCGGCGCGGAGGGCACGGCACCACCGCCGGCCGGCACGACCGGGCCGCCCGCCGGGCGCACCGGGGCCGCACCGTGCGCCGCTGCCCCACCGGCGTTCCGCCCGGCGTGGTGTGCCGCCGCCGTCCCCGAGGTCTCGCCGAAGAGGCGGCCCACGCCGATCCAGCCCACGACGAAGGCGGCCGCAGGCATCGGGAGCCCGCACACCAGGGCCACCACGCTCGCCGGACCGGGACCCGTCGTCGCGTACAGCAGCACCTGGAGCAGCGGAACGACCAGCGCGAGCGGCCCGTAGACCAGCAGGTTGCGCAGCCGTGGCGGCCACGTCCCCGCACCGGTCCGGCCGCGCCCGGCCAACAGGCCGTCCGCCCCGTCCGCCCACTCCCGCGCCGCGCGCAGGGCCGTCGACACCGCCGTCGGCCCGCCGACCATCTCCCGGGCCGCCTCGCTCAACTCCGGCGGCGACGGCGCCAACACGATCGGGGGTACGCCCAACTCGCGCAGCCGAGACCGCTGCGGCGCCAGCCGCTCGCGTACCCCGGTCAGCTCCTCGCGGGCGGCCTGAACCGCCCGGGCCTGCTCTGTCGCGGCGGTCGCCGCGCCCCGGCGTACCCCGTCGAGCTGGCGGGCGGCGGCGACGTACTCCGTCCACGCCGCGGCGCCGTCGACGGCGGGCACCGGGTCGACGCCGGTCCGCTGTCGGACCGGCCCCGCAGCCGGCGGCGCGGCGATGACGCTGATCGACTCCCGGCTCACTCGCCCTCCCCGTCGTCGGTCCCTGCCGTGGCACCGGCGGCCCCCGTCGCGATGCCGCCTTCCGTCGTGGTGCCGTCTCCCGTCGCGGTGTCGGTTCTCGTCGCGATGCCGCCTCCCGGCGTGGTGTCGGCTGCCGTCGGGGTGCCCGTCGGCGCCGGAGCGTCACCGCCCGGACCGGCGAACGGCACCAGCAGGACGCCCCGCTCGTCCGGGCCGTCCCAGAGCATCGCCCGGCCCGGCCGGGGACGCCACTGCACCGGATGCCCGAACAGCGCCGCGAGCTGGGCTCCCGGCACATCCACCGCGACCACGGCGGCCAGCTTGTCGAGATCGTCCTCGGCCCGGGCCACCGCCGTGAACGGCGGCACCGTGCGCCACCAGCCGAGCAGATGCCGGCCGGCGGGCGGGCCGTCCCGCAGCAGGACCCGCAGCCGGTCCGCCAGCATCTCGTGAACGGCGGCCGGGTCGGCCGGCCGATCGCGCGGGTCAGGCCCGTTCGCCGGCCGCTCGTTGGCGGCGCGCCGGTCCGTCGGCCGCCCCTGCGGGGCAGGCCCGTCAGCCGGTCGCTCCTGCGAGACGACCCTGTCCAACCCGAAGACCACCAGGTAGCCGGGTTCCTCGGCGGCGACGGCGGCGAGCAGGCCCGGCAGGTCGACACGCTCCACCCGGTGCTGGCCGGCGAGGTCCGCCGCGAGGGCGTCCGCCACCGGTGCCGCCTCGGCGGCGAGTGCGGCCACCACGAACCGTCCCGTGCCCGGTGGGTGGTGCGCCGCGACACTACGGGCCGCGGTGGCCAACAGGGCGACCGCCGCCGCCCCCGGACCGAGGACGGCCAGATTGCGGCCGGCACCCGAACCCAGCGGCACCATGACCGTCGACCGGGACAGATCCACCGCCCGGCCCAGCAGGGCTACAGGCCCACGCGCCCGCCCCGCGAAGGCCGCCCGGTAGTGCGGATCGTTACGCAACGACGGGCGCGCCCAACCGGCGAAGACGACCGGCGGAGCCGACCGCTCCGGACGGGCCGCCCAGAGCCTGCGCCGCAGCTCCCCGATCGTCTCCGGAGCCTCGTGCGGGTCGGGGAAGCGGACCATCCGCTCGTGCCCCCGGGTGGCACCCCGGGGGCCACCCAGGCCGCCCGCAGTGTTCACCACCGCACTGCCCACCGGCAGCCCGGCCGCGGCGTCGTTGCTCGGCTCCAACACTGGACCGCCGCCGGCCAGCGCCACCCGCACCGGGAACTGCCCGAGCATCGAGTCGCGGGTCGTCCGCCCACCGGCGATCCCGAGATCACCCTCCCCGGCCAGGACCAGGTGCACGCCGTACGCCCGACCGGAGCGGGCCAGGGCGTCCAGCCGGGCGACCGCGTCGGTGGCCAGCCGGTCCCGCTCGGCCAACAGGAGCGGAAGATTGTCGATCACGCAGACCACCCGGGGCAGGGCCTGATGCTCACGCAGGCCGGCGAACCGCTGCCCACCGGCGCGCTGGCCGGCCTCCTCCCGGCGACGGGCCTCCGCCGTCAGCTCGTCGAGGAGGTCCAGCACGTACTCCCGGTCGGCGGCCATCCCCGCCGACCGCACCTGCGGCACCCAGGACCGGTCCCGCTCGGTCTGCAGGAACTCCGCGAACGACTCGCCGTCACCCAGGTCGGCCAGGTGCAGGACCAACTCGTCCGGGCCGTACCGGGCGGAGAGGCCGAGCAGCACGTTGCTGAGGAACGCGGCGCGATCCGCCCCGGACCGCCCGCTGACCAGCCAGTGCGGGGTCAGCTCGGTGAACCCCACGGTCACCGGACGGCCACCCGCGTCGCCGACCGTGGTGGAGACGCCCTCCGCGGAGCCCTCCGCCCACAGTGGCGCGGTCGGGTCGGGCAGCAGGTCGGCCAGGCTGAGCCGGGAACCGGCCTCGATCTCCGCGGCCAGCCGTCGGCACACGGCGTCGACCAGCTCCGACGGCGGATCGTCGTCGACGAAGACGGGGGAGTTCAGCCCGCCGGGTGGCTCCGCCCCCGGACCCGCCAGGGAACCACCCGGCGGGTCGCCCAGCAGCGCGTACGCGTTGCGCATGGCCAGCGGGGTGGCCTGCGACAGGGGAGCCCGGGTCGCGTACGGGCCGGCCGGTGGCCAGCCGGCCACGATCAGGTGCAGGCCGGCAGCCCGACCCCGCGCCGCCAGCGCCTCGACCCGATCCAGATCGGCCGGATCCGTCGCCTCCGGCCACCCGGCCACGACCAGCAGCAGCGTACGGTCGTGCCGGCGTGGCCGGCCACTGCCCGGAGACACCCACTGCTCCGCCTCGGTGAGTACGGCCCGCAGCCCGGCGACGTCCGTGGCCGGCGGGGGCAGCAGGCCGGCGTCCGCGAGCCCGGCGAACGGGGCGAACGTGCCATCCGGTGGTGCGGCCCGTCCGGTGCCGGTGCAGCTGGTGTCGGTGGTCGTGGCCGGGCTCGCGCCTGCGTTCGTGGTCGTGGCCATGCGTGCGGCGGTGGCGGTGCTCGGTCCTGCGCCGGGCACAGTGTCCGTTCGCGCGCCGGTCGCGGTGCCGACGGTAGTGGTGCTGATGCTTGCGGCGCCGGTCCCGTCGACGACGCGGACCAGCAGGAAACCGGCGGGCGTCGCCGCCAGCAGGCGCAGCAGCACGGCCCGGAGCAGCCCCGCCACTCGTGGATCCCGGGCGTCGCTGTCGATCGTCAGATGGCCGGTGCCGAGCAGCGGCACGAGGGCGGGGAAGCGTGCGTCGTCCAGCGGCGCCGCCATGCCCACCCGGACGAACGGCGGTGGACCCTCGCCCGAAGGGGCCGCCACGGTGAGCGTCTCCAGTGACGCCCCCGCCCAGCCCGGTGCGAGCAGAGCCGCCGTGGACCGCAGCCGGTCCGCCAACTCGTACTGCCGGCGCTGGTCGGCCGGCGCGGGCCGGATCTCGTCGAGGATGGCGGCCGCCGCGGCGGCCGTCGCCTCCGCCCTGCGGTGCAGGGCAGCGGCGCGGTTGGTGCGTGTCCTCGGACCGAACACCGCGTCCACCCCCTCGTCCCGAGGTTGGGAACCCCTCCCCGAGCAGTGACGGTATCCCAGGTCCCGCCGGTCCTCAGGGATGCGGCACGGCGGGTGCGCCGGAGATGTCCGTGACCGGTCGGATTCTCACCGCTGGGGGTCGTCCTGTCACGATCCGCTGCATCCTGGGCATTGGGTACGAGGCGTCCAGCCGATAGCCTCAAGGGGTGGAATCAGTGCAGCCCCCCGCCGGTTCCCAGGTCTCCCGCGTACCGGCGCAGCGGACCCCGCCGGAGCAGTTGGTGCCCCCGTCGGGGACACCGACGCCGGCACGTCGGCCGGGGCGGGTGCGGACCATCATCACGGTGGTGGCCGGGGTGCTCGGGTTGCTGCTCGTCGGCGGCGGCATCACCGCCTTCGTGCTGTACGACCGCGCGACCAGACCGGATCGCAGCGCCCCGGACGTGGTGGTCGACAACTATCTGCGTGCGTTCCTTGTCGACCGCAACGACATCAAGGCCGACCAGTTCACCTGCTCGCAAAGCACCCTCGAGATGGTTAGAGGGCTCCGCAGTGAGATCGAACAACGCGAAGCTCGCTTCGATGTCGATGTGCGGATTAGTTGGGGAGCGTTGACCCGCACGAGGACGGCTGATGGTGAATCGGTCGAGACGACGCTGACGATCTCAAGCTCAGCCAACGGCCAACCTCGTAGTAGCCGTCGGGAAGCTTGGACTTTTCAGGTCAGCGACGAAGCGGATGGCTGGCGGGTTTGTGATGCCCGCAAGGCCGGTTAGGACTCATTCGATCCAGAGGAGATGGACCGGCACCTCCAAGGTGGTGGGCGGCTGGCCTCGCCAGGCCCAGCGATACCATTCCAGTTCCGGCGTGACCCGAACGCAGATGTCCCCCTCGGCCCCCGAGTAGGTCTCGGTCACCGCGCGGAGGTCCCGCTGCTCACCGGAATCGGCTACGTGCACGACCCGGCGTCCCGTGACGGCGCCGGCCTCGAAGACGGGAGTCGGTGCCCGATGGGTCGGCGCGTCCAGGGAGACCAGGTTGACGCTGGAGACCCCGACCGGCGGGACGCTCGGCCGGTTTCCCAGGGTTTCCACCCACACCCGTTCGACCGGCACCAGCGGGGCAAAGACTTCGATCTGCTCGGACTCCGCGCGGTACCACTCCTGCTCGGGAATGACCGGCACGTAGGTCCGGCTGTTCTGCACCACGCGTTCGTCGGCGCGCAGGTCGCCGCGCCAGCCGAGACCAGGCAGCCCGACCAGCACCCGCCCTCCCCGTAGTTCGACCCGTCCGGTCGCGGGCACGATCTCGACCGGCCTGGGTGGCTGGGGTGCCCAGTCAGGCTGGTCGGCGAAGGGGTCGGGAAGTGGCCCGGTCATGCGTACCGGAGCCCTACGCCTTGCCGTTCAGCGGCGCGCCCCGGTCCCGCATGAAGGGCACTGGGTTGACGGCACCACGACTGGACCGGTCCCCGTCGAGGTGCACCTCGAAGTGCAGGTGCGGGCCGGACGAGTTTCCGCTGCTCCCGACCTCACCGATCACCTCACCGGCCTTGACCAGTTGGCCGGGGACCACCCGAGGCTTGACGATCATGTGGCAGTACCGGGTCACGTAGCCGCCGGCGTGCAGCACGTCGACGAACCAGCCACACCCACCCTTGCCCGGATAGCCGTCCACATCGCAGCTCAGCTGGCCGTTGTTGGCAGGGTCGCAGCGGGCGACCAGCACCCGGCCCGTTGCCGCCACGCGGATCAGGGTGCGCTTCGGCGCAGCGATGTCCACCCCGTTGTGTCGGGGGCGACTGGCCGTCCGGAATCCGGAGCCGACGCCCCCCGGAATCGGTGCCGTCCAACCCGAGGCGGCGATCTGGCCGCGGGAGGCGGCATTGCAGATGCTGCGCTGAGCCACCTGCACCGTGCGGGCCGCCCCGCCGGCGAGCGCATCGACGATCTTGCTGGCCAGTTCCTCGTGCTTCGCGTAGGCGTCGGGGAACGCGCTCACCTGCACCCGTTGCGCGGCACGGGTCAGCGAGAGCTGCTCCCATCCCGGGACCTTCACCAGCTTCTCGTAGAACTTGCGTGACGAGTAGGACGGATCCTGCAACTGCTCGGGAGACCCCCAGCCCTGGCTGGGACGCTGCTGGAACAGGCCCACCGAGTCGTGGTCGTTGCGGCTGCCCAGGTGGGGAAGGTTACGTAGACCGGACTCCTGCATGGCGGTCGCGACGGCGATCACCCACCCGCGAGGCGGGACCTTCATGTCCGACCCGACCTTGATGATGACCGCGGCGTTGCGGATCTGGCTCTCCCCGTACTGCGCGAAGCGAGGCATCTTGCCGGAGACCTTGACCTGGTGGGACGAGCCGCAGGCGGACTGGGCCTCTGGGGAGAGATCGTCGCTGCCGCCGCTCAGCTCGGTGAGGAAGAAGGCCGCGGTCCCTCCGGTGCAACAGAGCAGCGCGAGCGTGGCGGTCAGTGCTACGGCCAGCGCGCCGAGCCGCAGCTTGCGCCGCGGGCTGTTGCCGTCTCCCATGTGCTCGTTCATGTCCGCTCCCAGTCCACGGCGTCGACCAGCCACTGCCCCTCGGGGGCCACCAGTTCCAGGCGTAGCCGCCCGGTGTCGAGCGGAACCAACACCTCGACGAAGCGTTCCGTCCGCGGGCGGAGGCTCGCTTCGCCGGCCGTTCGTTCCGCCGGAACACCCGCCGGATCGGCGCCCGAGAGCTTCTCGGTGAGCTCCGGGGTGGAGAGCGGGCGCAGGGCCTCGTGCCACTCGTCCGCGCTGTTCCTGCGGCCACCGAGCCATGCGGCGACGAACCGGTCCGCGATCTGCTCGGGGGTCGGTGCGCCGTGGCGGGTCACCGGCGTCGGGGGCGCGGTGCCGCCGAGTACGCCGTCGTCACCTGAGGTCGGGTCGACGGTGGTGATCGGCTGCCGGGGCCGATTGCTCAGCCCTGCCGCCGGGTCCCCCGGACCGGACACCAGCCGGGCGGCACCGATCACGCCGAAGACCAGAACCCCGATGGCCAGCGCGATGCCCAAGCGGGACCGCAACACCCGAGTGAAGAGAAACTCCACCGCTCGTCGCATGGCCCTCACCGCGCTTCGGTGCGGATCCGCGGTGCGGAAGGCCGGGGCGTGGCCGGCTCGGCACCGCCGGGCCGGTAGATGACGAAGGACGGGTTCTCCGCCGGAACGTCCGGCTCGGTCCAGGTCGAAGGCTGGCGGCGTCGTGGCCGGGGCGCGGCGGGCCGCGCGGGGCTGCGCTGTTCCGGCACGGTGGCCTCGTCGGGACGTTCGCGTCCGTCGGGCCGCTGCCGCTCCGCGGCGTTCGCGTTGCCGACGGCGGCGTGGCTCGGGTCCTCGTGCCGGGCCTCGGGCCGCAGAGTCGTCCGCTCGACCGTCGCGCCGCGCTTCCGGGCCAGGGCCGGCTCGTTCGTGCCACCAGGCTCGGCCACGTCGAGCCTCGCAGCGGTGCGCATGTCCCGGAAGAATCGTCGGTGCCACGATCCCGCCGAGCTGACGGCCTCGCTGCTGTCCTTGCCGCCGAGTTGGGTGATCCGCCGGTACGGCCGCAGCAGCAGCCAACCGACCACCCCGCAGAGCCAGACGAGCACCACCTGGAGCCAGCCCGCCAGGGTCGCCGTGCTCATGATCAGATCCACGGCGAAGAGGTAGATGGCGGCTCCGGTGCCGAAGATGGCGATGTTGAACACGGCGGCGACGACGGCGTTGGCCAGCCGGCGCAGCCCGGCGCTCGCCGGGCGCATCAGCCCGATCGTGCCGAGGATCGGCGCCGCGATCACCGCCCACCGGAAGATGAGGAAGCCCAGCAGCACCAGCAGCGACGCGGTGAGGTCGAACATCGCGAAGAGCAGCGCGGCGAGCACGGCGATGAAGCCCGAGCCGACCCGGTCCATGTCCCGAAGGCCCTGGAGGTATTCGTACGCCTCCCGGTCCTCGTTCTTGATCTGCTCCGCGACCCGGGCCCACTGCTGCTGCTTGGCGGAGATGGTCGTGTCCCGGGTCGCCGGATTGGCCCGGATCTTCTCCGTCTCCTCCCAGGACAGCGACTTGGCGTCGTAGAGCGCCGGCCCGTACTTCTTGGCGGTCTCGCTGTCGGCCGACCCGAGCACCCCGCGCAGCCAGTTGCGGTAGAGCATGGACTCGGTCGCGGTGTCACTGGCCCGCACGGCAGGAGGGCGATTGTCCTTACACGCGGCGGGATCGGGATCATCGCACTGTTCGGGTGGTGTGTCCCGGGTCGCCGGCCCGACGGCGTCGTGGACCACGCCGAGGGTGGTGACGAGCGTGCCGTCGGCGATGTTCGCGGACTTCACGGGCCACGCGGCGAGGGCGGTCACCGCCACCATCACCAGCAGGGCCCAGCCGGCGGTGGTCATGGCGTTGCTCATGTCGGACTGGCGGGACCGCCAGAGCAGGTAGAGCCCCACCACGCAGAGCGTGATGATGCCGAAGACGCTGAACACCTTCTGGTAGACGGCCTTGGTGGCCTGCTCCACCAGGGGGTCGGCCCAGGCCCACATCGACCGGGGATCCCAGGCCCGCTCCCGCAGCGCGTTCGAGCCGCCGATGATCGCGGTGGCGATCATGAACTCGCCGTTCGCCACCGTGGTGGTGAACTTGTAGTCCGGATGGATCACCGCGGAGGCGCAACCGCCGGGCAGGTCGTAGGTCGGAAAGCTGTATCCGGCGTATCCGTAGTCGCTGTAGAGACCCTTGGGGCCGGGCAGCTTGGCGGAGTCGGGGCGGGAGGCGAACCAGCCGGCGAGGCCCGAGTCGGGTGCGGAGGGGACCGGGGCGTTGCGGCATTCCACCTGGTCCTTGCTGACCGCGCCCAGCTTGCCGACGCAGGTGCGGAAGTCCGCCTGCCATTCCTGGGTGCTGCACAGGTCAGCCTTGGCCTGCGCGGTCGGCAGGGTGGCGTACGCGGCGTCGCCGCCCACGACCGGCCAGGAGACCGTGGCGCCGGCGAGTACGCCGAGCGCGAGCAGGAACGCCGCTATTCGGGCCCGGCCCCTCGCCATGTCACGCCTCCAGGTCCGCGATGGTCGGCAGTTGGCCCGCTGCCGCGGCGACCGCGGCGGGGGTGGTGTCCAGGTGGTCCAGCAGCCCGTCGACGTACGACACGTCCACCCGGACCTTCTGCACCCGCCCGTCGACGTCGCGCATGACGAACTCGCGGAAGCCGAGCCGGGTGGCGGAGGTGGCGTCCGCTGTGGAGAGCGAGGCCAGTGTCGCCTCGTACCCGTCGTTGACGGGGACGCGGAGCAGCCGCAGCGCCTC
This sequence comes from Micromonospora haikouensis, assembly GCF_900091595.1. Lineage (GTDB taxonomy): Bacteria > Actinomycetota > Actinomycetes > Mycobacteriales > Micromonosporaceae > Micromonospora > Micromonospora haikouensis. Next base: position 164,570 of record NZ_FMCW01000008.1, on the reverse strand, counting down.
GGAGGCGATCTCGGTGTCCTCGGCGATGCGGCCGACGAACACGGTGGAGACGAGGTTCTGCACGTCGAGGCCGAGGATGTCGCGCGGGTTCTGCGAGGCCACCAGCGCGGCGAGGTTCCATTTGCGGGAGTCGCGGGCGAGGCGCACGAGGAACGACCGGCCGGAGCGCCAGCCCTCCATGAAGTGCGCCTCGTCCAGGCCGACCAGCTTCCTGGAGGACATCGACCCGCCGTAGCAGCGCCGCACCGCGAGCCGGTGGGCGGTGTGCAGCATGGGCAGCGCGAGCGCCTCCTCGGCCGACCAGTACTCGCGTTCGATCTTGAGGTCGGGCAGTCGCAGCCCGGCCATGGTGATCACGGTCAGTGCCGCGTCGGCGCCGAGCAGCCCCTCCGGCGGGCGGCCGAAGAAGAGCATGGCCAGCGGCATCTCGGCGGTGTCGAGCAGCAGGTTCGCCAGTTCCTTGCCGGCGTCGTCGTCGAGTTGACCGAGGCAGGCGACCACGTCGTCCAGCGTGGACGTCTCCTCGGCCGGCACCTGCCGGACCGCGTGCCGGAACAGGGTGGCGGTGGACGCCTCCCGGGCCACCTGCGGCGGCACCAGCATCATGCAGATGTCCTGCACCAGCATGCGCCGCTCGGCGCGGGCGTTGGAGACCGCGATCTCGAACTCCCGGTCGCCGGCCGCACCGGCGCTGAACTCGCTGCGCAGCGGCGTCGGGATGAGCGCGTACGGCGCCAGCGTCCCCTGCTCGGACCCGGTGAGGTTGAGCACCCGCGAGTATGGCCGCAGCTCCGGCATGCTGCACAGCCGGGCCAGCGGGCCGGACGGGTCGAGCAGGGTCACCTGCACCCCGCGCCGGGCGGCGAGGTAGCCCAGCGCGCCGAGCAGGGTCGACTTGCCGCCGCCGGGCTCGGCGACGAAGACCGCGAGCCCGGAGCGTTCCCGCACCTCCATCGGGAAGTGCAGGTCGAGGAAGACCGGCCGGCGGCAGGTGCCGGCGGTACGCCCGATCAGGTCGCCCCGCCGGTCGCCGACGGTGGACGCGGCCTGCGGCAGCGCTGCGGCGAGCAGGTTGACCGGCATCCGCCGGACGTAGCCGGTGTTGGCGATCGGCTCGCCGGGGATGAACTCGCGGGCCAGCCAGTCCTGGTTCTTCGGGTGCTGCAACGACACGCGCAGTTCCCGGGAGTAGAGCTGGATCAGCCGGCGGGCCCGCTCCAGGCACTCCTCGCGGGTGCGGCCGCCGACGGCGATGCGGTGCCAGCCGTGGGCCCGGGCGGAGTCGACCGGCAGACCGGTGGTCATCTCGTCGCCGATGACCAGCGCCCGCTTGGCCAGCCGCTCCAGCTCGGGCGGGGCGTCGATGCCGTGCTCGGCGTAGTCGAGCTGCTGGGAGCGGATCATCCGCAGCCGGTGTTCGAGGTTGCGGAAGGAGTCACCGGAGCCGAGGATGTCGACCCGGGTGGAGATTTCCATCGGCCAGGGCAGCCGCTCGTGGAAGTGCAGCCAGGGCTCGTGCCGCTCGGGGATCTCCAGCGGCTCCATCCGGCCGACGGCGAGCACGGCCACGTGCCGCTCCTCGCCGGTCATCCGGTTGACCAGCTTGACCGTCGACCCGTACGGGGTGCGGTACCGCTCCACCTGCTCGGTGAGGGCGAGCAGGTCGCCGCGTTCCCACCGGCCGTTGGCGACGGGGGAGAGGGCGCCGGGTGGGGCCATGCAGAGCGCCACCGAGCGGTAGAGCAGCCACTCCAGCTCCTGGGCCGTGACCCGCCGGCCGCGCATGCCGAACGCCCCCAGCACCTCGTCGAACTGCTCGACGGTGCGGCCGAGCTTGCGGCGTTCGCCCTCGGCGACGCCGCGGCCGAAGGTGCGCAGGAGCCGTTCGGTGAGGGAGTCGCCGAGGGAGCGCCGGGCGAAGGTCACCCCGAGGTACGTCTGCCCCTCGGCGTGGTTGACGGACAGCAGGTGCCGCTGGGCAGCCACCAGGTGGTCGCCCCAGCCGGTGGTGCCCGGCACGTCCGGCAGCGGGGACGCGGTGTGCGCGTCGATGGTGCGGGCCCACTCGTCGGCCGGGAACGGGCGGGTGGTGCGGCGCAGGTGCAGCCGGAAGCCGGCGAGGCCGGCGTACTGCTCCGAGATCGCGGCGAGCAGGGCCTCCCGCTCGGCGTCGGGCCGGAACGCCCAGCGCACCTCGGGCAGCCAATACCACGCCGTGACGGTGTTGGGGGTGAAGGTCAGGTGGCCGGCGATCTCGGTGATGGCCAGCTCGACCGACGGGTCACGGTCCCCGAACTTGATCTTCGGCGGCTTCACCTGCCGCGCGGGGCGGGCGGGCTTCGCGGGCTTGGCCGGCTTGGCGGGTTTGCCGGCCTGCTCCCGCCGTTCGGCCGTCCGCTGCCGGGGTGCCGTCACCTCGCGGCCGGCCGGGGGCTGCGCCGGCTCCGCCGCCGGGCGTGCCGGTCGGTCCGGTTCCCGGCCCCGGGGCGGGGCCTCGGCGTTGCGCTGGGGCGACGAGAGCGAACCGCGCTGCGGGGCCGGCGTGGCGCCGCGCTGCGGTGCGTGCCCGGCCTCCCGCCGTGCCGACGCCTCGGCGTCCCGCTGCGGGGACCGCTCGGGCTCCCGGCGCACTGGCGGCTCGGGGTCCTGCCAGCCGTACGTCTCGTCGTCGGGGTCGGTGGGCGGCGCGACCGCGACCGGGGGTGGGGGCAGGTCGGGCGCGGGTGCCGGTCGTGCGGCTGGCAGCCGCTCGACGTGCTGCTGGGGGACCCGGGGCCGGCCGTGCGGCGTGGGGGCGGCGGGGGGCCGTTCGGCGGGGGCCGGCGGGATCTCGGCCCGCGCGGGCGGGGCCGCGACGGCCGGCGGCTGGTGCGGGATCGGGGGGTGCTCGCGGGCCGTGGGTCGGGGCGGCGCGGGCAGCGCGGGCCGGGGCACCGGGTGGGCGCCGCCGAAGAGGTCGAGGAACGGCGAGTCGATGTCGGCACTGTCGGCGACCATCGGCGGGCTCGGCTCGGGGCCGGCCGGCGCGGGACGCCCGGGCGTGGGTCGGGGTGCCTGGAAGACGCCGACGCGGCCGTGGCCGGGGGTGGTGGCCAGGGCGGGGTCGAGGGCGACCTCGTCCAGATCCTCGTCCGGAGGGTAGTCGAACGAGCGCGCACGGTTACCGTGCGTGGCCGCGTGACGTCCTGCCGGGGAACCCGGCGTGGAAGAGCGACTCATGCCACCGCCTCATCCGCGTGCTGCTTCGGCCCGATCGGCGTACGCCCGGTCATGCCAGTTCCTCCCGGATCCTGATCCGGCTCGCCACCAGGCGCGGGTCGCGCTGCTCGGCGGCCGACTCCCGGGTGCGCCGCCAGTCGGTCAGCGCGGTGCGGATCACCATGCGCGCGGGCCGGTCGGGGTCGACGTACCGGAAGATGAACGAGGTGCTCACGATGGCGAGCGCGATCTCCCAGGCGGGAAAGAGCTCGACCTGCAACGTGAACAGCCAGTGGATGAACATGTAGAGGGGTACGAGCAGCATGAACACGCCGTACTGGGCATACGGCAGGTGGACGGGCAGGGTGTAGCCGGGCGGCCCGAGGTAGACCAGGCGAGCCCGGTAGATGTCGTCGTCGGTGCGCAGCCGCATCTGCCCGCGCCTATTCGAAGATCAGTTCGATCAGGTAGTCACCGACGAAGAAGAGTGTGGCCGCTCCGGCGATGAAGGCCAGCCCGACGATCGCGATGGCGGAGCTGGTCAGGACCTTGGAGATCTCGCCGCGGCTGGCCCGGCCGATGAAGATGACGCCGAGCACGGCCAGCAGGATCGGCGCGATCTTGCTGGCGAAGAACGTGACGACGCCGTTGGTGTCGATGCCCTTGGGTGCCGGCTCGGCGAGTGGAGTCGACGCCAGGGTGTGGAGCGCGTGGGTGACGCCGGACGACGTCGCCTCCATGAGCTCGATGGCGATCACTGGAACCTCCCCATGTTGCGGCCGGCAAAGCCGCGGCGGTGCGGTAGGCGAGCTTGGCGGGATGGTGCTCACTCTGCGCAGTGTCGGCGACCCTGCGTTCGTCACCCACCACGCGGAGTAGTGAGCTTTGGGGGGATTTTTCCCGCTTCGGCCCTCCCTCCAGGCTTCGCCGTCTCGCTGCTGGGCAATTCCAAAGGGTACGGGCCGCCCCCCTTTGCGACAAGCCGCGAAGAGTCGGCCCGGTACGACCCGGACGACCGATCGTACACTCGTTCTAATTGGCATGTCAGGGGTGTCGCGGGCGGGGTGCACCGGGCTGCCGGAGCCCGCCGCCACGACCGGTACCGTGCAGTCGTGACCGATCTGGTACGGACGCGGACCCCGGTGGTGATGGGCGTCCTCAACGTCACGCCCGACTCCTTCTCCGACGGCGGCCGATACGCCGATCTCGACGCCGCCGTCGCACACGGGGTGCGACTGAAGGGGGAGGGCGCGCACCTGGTCGACGTCGGCGGCGAGTCCACCCGTCCGGGGGCCGACCGGGTGGACGCCGCCACCGAGGCAGCCCGGGTGCTGCCGGTGGTCCGGGAACTGGCCGCCGCCGGCGTCGCGGTCAGCATCGACACCAGCCGGGCCCGGGTGGCCGAGGCCGCCCTCGCGGCCGGGGCGGCGGTGGTCAACGACGTGTCCGGCGGCCTGGCCGACCCGGACATGGCCCGGGTGGTCCGCGACGCCGGCTGCCCCTGGGTGCTCATGCACTGGCGCGGGCACTCGCGCGGCATGAGTGCGCTGGCCCACTACACCGACGTGGTGACCGACGTGCGGGCCGAGCTGGCCGAGCGGGTCGACGCGGCCCTGGCCGCCGGGGTGGCCGCCGACCGCATCGTCATCGACCCCGGGCTCGGCTTCGCCAAGACCGCCGAGCACAACTGGCAGCTCACCGCCCGCCTGCCCGAGCTGCTGGAGCTCGGCCTCCCGCTGCTGTTCGGGGCGAGCCGCAAGTCGTACCTGGGCCGGCTGCTCGCCGCCGCCGACGGCACCCCCCGGCCGACCGCCGGCCGGGAGACCGCCACCGCCGCGACCAGCCTGCTCGCGGTCGCGGCCGGGGCCTGGGGGGTACGCGTGCACGACGTGCTCGGCACCGTCGACGCCCTGGCGGTCTGGCGGGCCAGCGGCAGTCCGCGCCTCGCGCCCGCCCGCGAGGGTGGGCGGGCGGCCGGTGGGGGCCAGCGGGCGACGGCAGGAGTCGGAAGTCCGACGGAGGGGGAACGGTGACCGACCGGATCACGCTGACGGGCCTGCGGGCACACGGCCGGCACGGCGTCTACGACTTCGAGCGGGAGCGGGGGCAGGAGTTCGTCGTCGACGCCGTCCTCGAACTCGACCTCGCGCCCGCCGCCCGTTCCGACGAGGTGACCGACACGGTGCACTACGGGGAGCTGGCCGACCGACTGGTCGCGGTGCTGACCGGCGAGCCGGTGAACCTGATCGAGACGCTCGCCGATCGGCTGCTCGCGATCTGCCTGGCCGACGACCGGGTGACGCGCGCGACGGTGACCGTGCACAAGCCGGAGGCGCCCGTGCCGCACGCCTTCACCGACGTCGCCGTCACCATGTCCAGGACGCGGACCGACCCCCCGGCGACCGCACCGGACGGGGGTGCCGCGTGACCCGCGCCCTGCTCTCCCTCGGCAGCAACCTCGGCGACCGGCCGGCCCACCTGCGCTCGGCGGTGGACTCCCTCGGCGAGGCGGTGCTGCTGGTCTCGGGCGTCTACGAGACCCCGCCGTGGGGCGACGCGGACCAGCCCGCGTACCTCAACGCGGTGGTGCTGGCCGAGGACCCGGCGGCGGCCCCCCGGGACTGGCTGGCGCGGGCCCGGGCCGCCGAGCGGCGCGCCGGCCGCGAGCGCGACCCGGCGCGCCGCTTCGGCCCCCGCACCCTCGACGTCGACGTCGTCGCCGTCTGGGACGACGCCGGCGAGCCGGTGGTCAGCGACGACCCGGAGCTGACCCTCCCGCACCCCCGGGCCCACCTGCGGGCGTTCGTGCTCCGGCCGTGGATCGACATCCAGCCGTACGGGCGGCTGCCTGGGCACGGCTGGCTGACCGACCTGCTCAACGCCGAACCGGTGGCCGGCGACGCCCTGGAACTGAGCCCCCGACCGGATCTGGCGTTAGAGTCGTCGGCATGAGCCAGTGGAGCCGGCCGGCATGACCCAGGCGCAGTCCCGACCGCCGGGCGGGTCGGATCCCGACCGCTCCAGGATGGGCCCCACCCGGATCTCCACCCTGGTCGTCGCCGGCCTGGCCGCCGCGGCGGTGGCCTGGCTGCTGATCAGCACCCTCTACGGCGGCTTCCCGCGGCTGCCCTGGCTGCCGGTGGTCACGCTGGCCGCGTTGGCGGTGCTGGAGGCGTACGCGGCGGTCAACACCCGCAGCCGGATCGAGCGCCGGCCGGGGCGCGACCCGGTCAATCCGCTGCTGGTGGCCCGGTTCGTGGTGCTGGCGAAGGCGTCCGCCCTGGCCGGGGCGATCTTCGCCGGTTGGTGCGCCGGGCTGACCGGGTGGCTCTTCGTCGAGCCCACCCGGGCTGCCGCAGAGGACCGCCCGGCCGCCGGTGCCGGCCTGCTCGCGGCACTCGCCCTGGTGGCCGCCGCGCTGTGGCTGGAGCGGTCCTGCCGGGTGCCGGAGCGGCCCGAGGACGAGCGTGACGCCGACCGGCGGGAGGGCGGCCCGGGTCAGCGCTGAACACGGGGGGTTACGCCCGGAGCGGCGCGCAGGTACCGTGCCTGGCGACCGGAGAGCAACGGCCGCCCCGGTCCGCCCGGGTCGGACCCTGCGGCCGTGACCTGGGGAGGGCACGCGTCATGGGGCACGAGGATCCGGGCCGGCACCACCCCGTGGAGCCCTCGTCGGGCGTGCCCGCGTCGGTGCTGGAGAACGTCTTCGACGACCCGGCCCACGGCGAGCCGGGCCGCGACCGCGTCGCCGTGCACGTCGTCTGGGAACTGCTGCTGGCCGCCGCCCTCGCCGTACTGACCTGGCTGCTGTGGCAGGCGGAGCCGGCCGCGCTGCGTGACGACGGGCTGCGGTCCTTGCTGGTCGACGTGGTGGCGCTGGGGCTGCTCGTGCTGGCGGCCGGGCTGACCCTGCGGACCTCGGCCGTGAACCTGGCGGTCGGCCCGGTGGCGGTCGCCGCCGCCCTGCACGTCGCCGAGCAGGGCGACCGCGGGGTCGAGGTCGCGCTGGGCCACGCCGTGGCGGTGGCCGCCGTCGGCGGGCTGGCCGTGGGGCTCGCCGTGGTGCTGCTGCACGTGCCCGGCTGGGCGGCGAGCCTGGCCGGCGCGGCCGGCGTGGTGGTCTACATCCAGCAGCGCCCCGCGCCGGTGCTGGTGCAGGGCGGGTACGACCCCCGGGACACCGCGTTCTACCTCTTCGCCGGCTTCGCCGCCGTGGCCGTCCTCGGCGGACTGTTCGGGGCCATCCGCCCGGTGCGCCGCCTGGTCGGCCGGTTCCGCCCGGTGGCCGACCCGGCCCGCCGCCGGGGCGGGGTGGCGGCCACCATCGTCGTGTTCGCCTTCGTCCTCTCCACGGTGTTCGCCGCGCTCGCCGGCATCCTGTTCGCCAGCAACGGCGACGGGCCCGTCGTCCCCACCGAAGGGCTGGGCTGGACGACGCTCGCCGTCGGCATCGCGCTGCTCGGCGGCACGAGCGCGTACGGCCGGCGGGGCGCGATCTTCGGCACGCTGCTCGCCGTCAGCCTCGTCGTGGTCCTGCGGGCCTGGCTGGACGCCGAGGGCTGGATCGTGAGCCGGTGGGCGGTCGGCGGGGTGGCCCTCGGCGTCGGGCTGGTGGTCACCCGGCTGGTCGAGACGTACGGGCGGCCCCGGACGGTGGGCGCGGACCCGGAGCCGGTCCCCCGGGGCGACGGCACGATCAGCTCCGGCTGGTCGGTGCCCCGGCCGGCGCCGGTGGGCGACTGGCCCCCGGCCCTGCCCACCCGCACCGACGACACCCCGACCGACCCCTGGGACGCGTCGCGCTGGGACGACCGCCCGCCGCGCTGGGACGCCGGCGACCGCTGACCTGCACGAGTCGGGGGCGGCGGCGCGCCACCGGTGATCTCGCCGGTTAGGCTCGGCGGCATGACCGAGACACCTTCCACCGGCACCGGCGGGCACACGTTCGACGAGTTGGACGCGCTCTCCACGGAGGAGCTGCGGGAGCGGGCGTTCGCGACGGCCCGGGAGCGGCGCGACGTCGGGTTCTTCTGGTCGGTGCTGCGCCACCTGCCGAACGCCGACGAGGCCGCCGCGCTGGACGGCGCGCCGAACTCCGTCGGCCCGACCATCGACGAGGCGGCGGCGCTGTGGCGGGAGCTCACCGGGCACGGCTACGAGGAGTCCGCGCCGCTGCTGCGGGCCAAGTTCATCGACTACCTGATGAAGCACTGACCGGAGCGCGGTCACCGTGGTCCGCAGGTTTGCCCGCCGGGGCGCGCCGGGAACTGGTCGCCTCATGGCCGCCATCAACCGCTCGGGTGTCACCAGCCGGTCGGGCCCCGTCAGCCGGTACGGGACCGCGGCCGGCACCGGCACCCTCGCGGTGCTGCTGCTCGTCGCGGTCTGCGGCAGCCCGCTGTACGTCGGCTGGGCCGAGGACCACACCGACCCCGGGTCGGCCGGCGGCTGGTTCCTGCGGCTGCTGGCCTGGCCGGCGTGGCGGTTCGGCTCCGGCGACTCGGGGCAGGGCGTGCTCGCCACCGACCTGCGCGCCATCCTGCTGGTGGTCCTGGCGGCGGCCCTGCTCTACCTGCTGCCCGCGTCCCAGGTGGCCCGGGTGCAGGGGTCGGTGAGCCAGTTCTTCTCCGGCTGGGGCGCGTACGTGCTGGCCGCCGGCCTGGCTGCGCTGCTGAGCACGCTGCTGGGGCCCGCCCCGTCGCTGCTCGCCGCGTTGCAGGCCGCCGGCACCGGGGCCGGGTACGGCTTCCTCTCCGGCTGGATCATCGGCACGGCGAGCCTCGGCGGCCGGGCCTGACCGCCATCGCGCCGCCCCGCCGCCCCGCCTGACTCAGGCCGCCTCCCGGCCGGCGCCCAGCGCGCGTTCCCGGGTGAGCACGCCGGCCGGCCCGCCGTCGGCGGTCACCAGCACCCGGTCCGCGCCGGAGGTCAGCATCACCGCGAGCGCGTCGTACGCCGAGGTGCCCAGCGCGACCTGCGGCAGCCCGGCCGGGTCGGCGGGGGCCGGCTCCAGCGCCTCCCGGGTGACCGGGGTGACCGCCAGCGCCCGGATGCCCCGGTCCGCGCCGACGAAGTCCCGGACGAACTCGGAGGCGGGCGCGGCGAGCAGGGCCGCCGGGGTGTCGTACTGCTCCAGCCGGCCGCCCTGGGAGAGCACGGCGATCCGGTCGCCGAGCCGGACGGCCTCGTCGAGGTCGTGGGTGACCAGCACGATGGTCTTGCGCACCTCGGCCTGCAGGCGCAGGAACTCCTCCTGCAGCCGGGTCCGCACGATCGGGTCGACCGCCGAGAACGGCTCGTCCATCAGCAGCACCACCGGGTCGGCGGCGAGCGCGCGGGCCACCCCGACCCGCTGCCGCTGCCCGCCGGAGAGCTCGTGCGGGTAGCGCCGGCCGAACCGGCCCGGGTCGAGCCCCACCAGCTCCAGCAGCTCCTCGCTGCGGCGGCGGATCCGGTCGGAGGGCCAGCCGAGCAGCCGGGGGACGGTGCCGACGTTGGCCACGACCGTCTGGTGGGGGAACAGGCCCACGTTCTGGATGACGTACCCGATGCGGCGGCGCAGCGCGACCGGGTCGACGCGGGTCACGTCCTCGTCGCCGAGCAGGATCCGGCCGGCGGTCGGCTCGATCAGCCGGTTGATCATGCGCAGCACGGTCGACTTGCCGCAGCCGGACGGCCCGATCAGCACCACCAGCTCGCCGGCCGGCACCCGCAGGCTCAGCTCGCGGACCGCCTCGGTGCCGTCCGGGTACCGCTTGCCGATGCCCTCCAGCGCGATGGCCGCCGCGGGGGTCCCGGCCGCCTCGGGTCCGGCGCCGCTCCGGGTGTTCGGGGTAACGTCCACGCATGTCCTTCCGCCTGAGCTACCGGGCCGACCCGGGTAACCCGTGGTTCTCCTGGCAGTACGTGCGGGACAACTCTGACACGATCGTCGCCGCGCTGCGCGACCACGCCTCCCTGACCGCCCGGGCCGTGCTGATCGCCGCCCTGGTGGCCCTGCCGCTCGCGGTGGCGGCCCACTGGTTCCGCCCCCTCGCCGGCCCGATCCTCGCGTTCACCGGGGTGCTCTACACGATCCCGTCGCTGGCCCTGTTCGCGTTCCTCGCGCCCTACCTGGGGATCGGGGCGGTGACGGTGCTCAGCGTGGTGGTGCTGTACGCGCTGCTGGTCATCGTCCGCAACACCGTCGCCGGGCTGAGCCAGGTGCCGCCCGAGGTCCGCGAGGCGGCGGAGGGGATGGGGTACGGCCGGTGGGGCCGGCTGCTGCGGATCGAGCTGCCGCTGGCGCTGCCCGGCATCCTCACCGGCCTGCGGCTGGCCACCGTGTCGACCGTGGCGCTGGTGACCGTCGGCGTGGTGGTCGGCCGGGGCGGGCTGGGCCAGCTCATCTTCGCCGGCTTCCAGAACAACTTCTACAAGGCCGAGATCATGACCGGCACGCTGCTCTGCGTCCTGCTCGCCCTGGTGCTGGACCTGGTCCTCGCCGGGCTCGGCCGGGCGGTCACCCCCTGGCTGCGCGGGCGGGCCCGATGAGCAACCCGGTCGGCCAGGCGGTGCTCTGGCTCAACGACCCGCTGAACTGGACCAACCCGGGCGGCATCCTCGACCGGCTCGGCGAGCACCTCGGCATGTCGGCCGCGGCCGTGCTGCTCGGCTGCCTGGTGGCCTGGCCGGTCGGGCTGTGGCTCGGGCACACCGGCCGGGGTGGCGGGCTGGTCGTGCTGGTGTCCAACGTCACTTTGGCGATCCCCACCCTGGCTCTGCTGACCATCCTGCCGCTGACCTTCCTCGGGTTCGGCCGGCCCGCCGTGGTGGTCGCGCTGGCCGTGTTCGCGGTGCCGCCGCTGCTGGCCAACGCGTACACGGGGGTGCGGCAGACCGACCCGGAGGCCCGGGACGCGGCGCGCGGGATGGGGCTGTCGGGCGGGCAGGTGCTGCGCCGGGTGGAGCTGCCGCTGGCGGTGCCGTACCTGGCCGCCGGGTTCCGCACGGCGGCGGTGCAGGTGGTGGCGACGGCCGCGCTGGCCTCGTTCGTCAACGGCGGCGGGCTGGGCCAGATCATCCGGGCCGGCTTCGGCCTGGACATCGCCGCCGGTGGCGGGCAGATCATCGCGGGCGGTCTGCTGGTGGCGGGGCTGGCGATGCTGGTCGAGCTGGTGTTGGCCCTGGTCGAGCGGCTGGTCACCCCGCGCCCGCTGCGTCCGGCGCGGCGGCGGGCCAACCGCCGGGCCGCCGACGCCGTCGCCGTCGCCGTCGCCGGGAGCTGACGGCCCGGGTCACGCTCGGGTGACGATCCGGTGACGAACCTCGCCTCGGGTTGTCGGTCCCGGCGGGCAGGATGTTGGGTGGAAGATCGCGGGCGACGACAGGAGATCGTCCGTCGGACACGCGGCCGGCCCGAGGGCCGCGCCGGGACACGGAAGGCGGGCTTGATGCGCGCACGTACACGGCTGGCCATCGGCGCGGTCGGCGCCCTCGCGGCGGCCGGTTTCCTCACCGGCTGCGGCGACGCCGGCTCCTCCGGCACCGAGGCCCCGCAGCAGGGGGCGTCGGGGGCGGGGTGCGCCCCGGTCGCCGGTGACCAGCTCGTCGTCCTCGCCGACGACAAGAAGCTCCAGAACACCGACAACGTCATCCCGGCGGTCAACGCCAAGGCGGCCACCCCGGAGCTGCTCGCGGCGCTGGACAAGGTCTCGGCCGCGCTGGACACGCCGAAGCTGATCGCGCTCAACAAGGCCGTCGACGTCGACCGCAAGACCAGCAAGGTCGCCGCCGAGGAGTTCGTCACGGCCAACAACGTCACCCAGGGCATCGCCAAGGGGTCGGGCGGCACGATCGTCGTCGGCGCCGGCAACTTCACCGAGAGCCAGACCATCGCCGAGCTGTACCGCGTCGCGCTCACCGCCGCCGGCTACCAGGTCAAGGTGCAGCAGATCGGCAACCGGGAGCTCTACGAGCCGGCCCTGGAGAAGGGCGAGATCCAGGTCGTCCCGGAGTACGCGGCGACCATGGCCGAGTTCCTCAACACGAAGGCGAACGGCAAGGACGCCCAGCCGGTCTCCTCGCCGGAGCTGGACAAGACCGTCGCCGCCCTCAAGGCCGCCGGCGAGAAGGCCGGCATCGCCTTCGGCACGCCGTCCGCCGCCCAGGACCAGAACGCGTTCGCCGTCACCAAGGCGTTCGCCGACAAGTACGGGGTGGGCACGCTGTCCGACCTGGCGGCGAAGTGCTCCGGCAGCGCGACCGTGCTGGCCGGCCCGCCGGAGTGCCCGCAGCGCCCGAAGTGCCAGGCGGGCCTGGTGGAGGTCTACGACTTCAAGGCCGGCTCGTTCAGCTCGCTGGACGCGGGTGGCCCGCAGACCAAGAACGCCCTGAAGACGGGGAGCGCCAGCGTCGGCCTCGTCTTCTCGTCCGACGGGGCGCTCGCGGCCAGCTGACCCGCCCACCGGGTCGCCGGTGTCCCCACCGGGCCCGGCGACCGGTGCTGGCAGGGCGTTCCCAGTAGGCGGAACTCTCGGTAGGCTGCACATCCATGCCCGCCCCGGTTGCCGCCACCGACAGGCGTGATCCCCGACTGCTGTCCGTGCTGTTCTGGATCGGCGTGGCGCTGGCCCCCGTCGCGGCGCTGATCCTGCTGGTCGCCGACGGCAACGGCCCGCTGCGGTTCGCCGCCGTGCTGGCGATCCTCGCCGTGGTGCTGATCGGCCTGTCGATCGCGCTGCGCGCCGACGGCGAGGGCGGGCACGGCGAGGCCGAGGAGCTGCGGGACGAGATCGACCAGCTGCGCCGGGAGTTGCGTGGCGAGATCGTGGCTGCCGCCCAGCGCGGCAACCAGGCGCTCGACGCGTCCCAGCGGGCCCAGGAACAGGTCGGCGCGCTGCGTCGCCGGCTGGACGCCGCGGCGGCCGGGATCGCCGCCGACCCCGAGCCGCCGGTTGTGCAGTCGGCGGGCACGCAGCCGGCGGGAGCGGGCCGGGCCCGGGTCGCGCCCGCCGAGACGTACGCCGACGCCGGCCCGCCCGGCGACGCCGAGGCGGCCCCCGTGGCCCCGCTCCGTGCGCCCGCCCGCCCGGACGACGCGTCCCCCGGCCACCGCCCCCGGCCCACCCCACGTCACGGCGCGGACGGCCCGCCCCGACCGGGCGTCTACGGCGGCGACCGTCCGGCCCAGCCGGGTGTCTACGGCGGCGACCGTCCCGCCCAGCCGGGCGTCTACGGCGCGTCGGCCCGCCCGGCCGAGCCGGGCATCCGGGCGCCGCAGCCGGCCACCCCCGACCCCGCGCCGGCCCCCGCCCCGGCCCCGCGCCCGGTCGGCATGGTCCGGCACACGGAGACCGTGCACGTCACCACCCGGCACACCGTCGTCGACGGGCCGGATCCGGCAACGGGCGGCTACGGCGGCTATGGCGGCGAGCGCTGGTCCCCGGCTCCCGGAGGCTACGGCGACGGGTGGTCCCCGGCTGCGGACGACCGGTGGTCACCGCCTACCCCGGAGCGGTCGTGGGCCGGCGGCCAACGACCGGCGACCGGCGAACCGGAGGGCCGGTCGTGGGCCGGGCACGCCGACCCGGCCGCCCACGTGCGGGGTGCCGACGCCCACCGGGACCCTGCCCCGGTCGACCCGGAGCCGTTCGACGACCGCGCCTGGGCGCGGCAGCAACCCTCCCGGGACGAGCCGGCCCACGCCCCCCGCCCCCAGGCTTGGGGCGTGCCCGTGCAGCCGGAGGCGCGGGGCGGCTACGACGGTGTGCCGGCCGGCGGCGGCGCGGCGGGTCGGTACGAGGCGGACCGCGCCCCCGCGTACCCGCCCGCGCCCGCCGCCTCCGGTCAGTGGTCCGAGGCGGCGGCCGGCGACCGGTGGGCGGAGGTACGCGACGACGACCGGGGCCGGGAGGTCCGGGTGGGTGAGCGTCGGGCCGCGGCGCACGCCGACGCGACCGGCAGCGGATACCGGGTGGAGGACCGCTGGGCGGCGGTCCGCCACGGCGACCCCCACCCGGAGGGCGGCCCGGCGGACCGCTGGTGGGACGCCGCCGCTGCCGGACCGGGGACCGACCGGTCCGGCGGTTGGCCGGACGCGGACCGCAGCGGCGCGGGCCCGGACGGTCGGCCCGGCCGCGCGGAGCCGGGCAGCGGCACGGACTGGGACCGCGGGACGTGGTCCGAGCCGGCCTCTCCGGCGCTGCCGGCGGGCGGCGTGCCGGTGCCGGCGCAGTGGCGTCCGCCGGCCCCACGCGAGGCACCGTCGGCGGAGCAGTGGGGCGCGGCGGAGCAGTGGGGCGCGGCGGAGCAGTGGGGCGCGGCGGAACCCGAGCCGGCCCGGCCCAGCCGGCACCAGCGCGCCGACGGGCAGCGGTACGGCTACCCGCCCCGCGACGAGACGCCCCGCGCCGGCGCTGCCCGCCCGGCCGACCACTGGCGCTGACCGGCGGCACGGGCCGGTCAGGACCGGGAAACCCGTTACTTGTCGATGTCTCCCACCACGAAGAACATCGAGCCGAGGATCGCGATCAGGTCCGGCACCAGGCACCCGGGCAGCAGGGTGGCCAGCGCCTGCACGTTCGCGTACGACGCGGTGCGCAGCTTCAGCCGCCACGGCGTCTTCTCGCCCCGCGACACCAGGTAGTAGCCGTTGATGCCGAGCGGGTTCTCCGTCCACGCGTACGTGTGCCCCTCGGGGGCCTTCACCACCTTCGGCAGCCGGGTGTTCACCGGCCCGGTGAGCCGGTCCACCCGCTCCAGGCACTGCTCGGCGAGGTCGAGCGAGACGTACACCTGGTCGAGCAGCACCTCGAACCGGGCGTGGCAGTCCCCGGCGGTCTTCGTCACCACCGGCACGTCGAGCTGGTCGTAGGCCAGGTACGGCTCGTCGCGGCGCAGGTCCAGGTCGAGCCCGGAGGCGCGGGCGACGGGCCCGGACGCGCCGAACGCGGCGGCGTCGGCGGCCGACAGCACGCCCACCCCGACGGTGCGGGCCAGGAAGATCTCGTTGCGCCGGATCAGGTTGTCCAGGTCCGGCAGGCGGCGGCGCACCTCGCCGATGGCGGCGCGGGCCCGGCCGGTCCAGCCCGCCGGCACCTCCTCCTTGAGCCCACCGACCCGGTTGAACATGTAGTGGATGCGGCCGCCGGAGACCTCCTCCATGACCGCCTGGATGGTCTCCCGCTCCCGGAACGCGTAGAAGACCGGGGTGATCGCGCCGATCTCCAGCGGGTAGGACCCGAGGAACATCAGGTGGTTGAGCACCCGGTTCAGCTCGGCCAGGGCCATCCGCAGCCAGGTGGCCCGCTCGGGCACCTCCATGCCCATGAGCCGCTCGACGGCGAGCACCACGCCCAGCTCGTTGGAGAACGCCGACAGCCAGTCGTGCCGGTTGGCGAGCACGATGATCTGCCGGTAGTCGCGCACCTCGAACAGCTTCTCCGCGCCCCGGTGCATGTACCCGACGATCGGCTCGGCGGCGACCACCCGTTCCCCGTCGAGGACCAGTTTGAGCCGCAGCACGCCGTGCGTGGAGGGGTGCTGCGGGCCGATGTTGAGCACCATGTCGGTGCCGAGCTGCTCCCCGCCGGCCCCGGTGCCGACGGTCAGCTCGCGCAGGTCACCGGTGTCCGTGGTCATGCCCGTCATCGTGCCATGAGCGCATCGACGGCGACGCCGACCGGCTGGAGCAGCCACCAGTGCCCGCCGAGCCCGGCCGGGTCGGTCAGCTCGGCCACCGCCGACGCGGCGGCGAGCGCCCGCACGTACCCGGCCGGGTCGGTGCCGGCCAGGCTCAGCGGCGGTCGCCCGCCGTCGGCCCCGAGCGCGAGCAGCGCCTCCCGCTGAGACACCAGGGTGTACGCGCACCCGGCGGCCCGCTCCCCGGCGGCGGCGACGGAGTCCATGGCCACGTGGGCGGTGACGTCGCACGACCCGTCCGGCACCGGTGGCACCTGCCGCCCGCCCCGGTATCCGGTCAGCGTCCCGCCCACCGGCCGCGCCTGACGCAGGTGCCCGTAGTCCACGCCCAGCGCCACCCCCCGCCGCAGGCACCCCACCACCCCGGCCCAGGCCAGATCCCGCCCCCGCCCCACCTCCACCCGCCCCCCGGGGCCGGAGGTGGGGTGCCAGCGGGTCAGCCAGGTGTGGTCCTCTGTGGTCAGTGGGGGGCCGGGGGTCTCCTCGCCCGTGCTCGGGTTCACCAACACGTAGCGCCAGCCGGTTTCGGTGGGGACGGCCACGTCGACGGGGACGTTGTCCAGCCATTCGGTGGCCAACAGCAGGCCGGTGATTCCCGTCGGGGTCTCGGTCGTCCAGTCGATGGCCGGAGGCAGGTCCGGCGGGCGGGGGGCCAGTTCCACGGCCGTGAGGCGGAGGCGGCTGCTGAGGGACCCGGCCGCCTCGTCGGCCAGGGTGGCCAGGGCACGCAGCAGCTCGCCCCGGCCGGCGCCCACGTCCACGATGTCGAACGGCGTGGGGAGACCGAGGGCGGCGTCGAGCCGCGTGACGAGCCGGAACACCGCGGCCGCGAACGCCGGGGAGGCGTGCGCGCTCGTGCGGAAGTGACCGGCCGGGCCCGCCCCGGCGACGAAGAAGCCCGCCGGCCCGTACAGGGCCCGGTCCATCGCGTCCCGCCAGCGCAGCGCCGTGGAGTTCATCCCGCGTTCAGGGTCCGTCACCGTGCCGACCCTACGGTCTGCGGGCATGAGACGAATCGCGATCCCCGCGCTGGTGGCCGTACCGCTGCTGCTGGCCGCCTCCGGTGCCGCCGCCGCCCCCACCCGGGACGACGCGCCGCGCGCGGTGCGGGCGGTGGCCGAGACCCCCAGCCTGTACGACGACAAAGCCGGCGGCGACGCCGACGCCGACGACCCGGCGATCTGGGTGCACCCGACCGACCGGGCCGGCAGCCTGGTGATCGCCACCGCCAAGAACGGCGGCCTGCGGGTCTACGACCTGGCCGCCCGCGAGCGGCAGGCGATCGCCACCCCGCCCGCCCCGGGCCCGGACGACGAGTCCGGCCGGTTCAACAACGTCGACCTGGTGGCCGGGTTCCGGCTCGGCGGGCAGCGGGTCGACCTGGCGGTGGTCACCGACCGGGGGCGCGACCAGCTCCGGTTCTACCGCATCGACCCGGCCACCCGGCTGCTCACCGACGTGACCGCGCCGGGCGTGCCGTTCGCGTTCAGCCGGGACCAGGGCGAGGTCGACGAGCAGCGCACCGCGTACGGGCTGGGCACCTACGTCGACCCCGCCGGGGCCGCGTACGCGGTGGTGAGCCGGCGCAGCACCCCGGAGGTGGGGGTGTTCCGGCTGGTCGAGCGCGCCGGGCGGATCACCTACCGGCCGGTGGACCGGCTGACGCTGCCGTCGGCGTTCACCCTGCCCGACGGCACCGCCTGGTCGCCGTGCACCGACCCGGGCGACGGCCCGCAGGTGGAGGGGACCGTGGTGGACCCGGACACCGGCGTGGTGCACCTGGCGCAGGAGAAGGTGGGCCTGTGGCGGACCCGGCTCGCGGGCGGCCGGTTCGCCGGGACGCCGAAGCTGGTCGAGCGGGTCCGCGAGTACGGCGTGCCGGCCGCGTTCGACCCGGCGGAGGACGACTGCGTGACCGACTACCCGGCCGATCCCGGGTTCGGCGGCCGGATCGCGCAGGACGTGGAAGGGCTGACGATCTACCGGACGGGCCGCCTGACCGGCACCCTGGTCGTTTCCGCGCAGGGCGACGACACGTTCCACACGTACGACCGGCGCACCGGCCGCCCGACGGGCCGCTTCGCGGTGGTCGACGGCGCGGTGGACGGCTCGCAGGAGTGCGACGGCGCGGCGGTGACCGCCACCCCGCTGCCGGGTTTCCCCGGCGGGCTGCTGGTGGTGCACGACGGCCGGAACACCCCGGACACCCCCGGCGGGGACGGCGAGGCACGCCCGGACACCGACTTCAAGTTCGTCGACGCCGGCTTCCTGGGCGGCCGGTGACCGTGGCCGGGCCGGGCCGCCGTGGCACCCTGCGGCGGCCCGGCCCGCGTCGGCGGTGAAGGTTTTCACACCTTCTTGTTGCGACCTCTTCACCGCGGCGCATACTTGCCATCGACCGGTACCCCCTTCGAGGACTGGATCGTTGCCATGAGCGCACCGCTGCGCCCGCGTCCGGCTGCCCCCGCGCGGGCCGCCGCACCCTCGGGCGGCGCCACACTCTCCTTTCCCCGCGTGCTGACCGTCGGCGTGCTCGGCGCCGGCCGGGTCGGTGCCGTGCTGGGCGCGGCGCTCGCCGCCGCCGGGCACCGGGTGGTCGCCGCCTCCGGCGTCTCCGGGGCGACCAAGGCCCGCATCGCCCTGCTGCTGCCCGACGCCGCCAACCGTTCCGCCACCTCCGTGGCGCACGCCGCGACCGACCTGCTGCTGGTCGCCGTGCCCGACGACGAGCTCGCGGCGGTGGTGGCCGGCCTCGCCGAGACCGGGGCGCTGCACCCCGGCCAGGTGGTCGCGCACACCTCGGGCGCGCACGGGCTGGGCGTCCTCGCCCCCGCCGCCGCCGTCGGGGCCCGCCCGCTGGCCCTGCACCCGGCGATGACCTTCACCGGTACGCCCGACGACCTCGGCCGGCTCGCCGGCATCTCGTACGGCGTGACCGCGCCGGCCGAGCTGCGCCCGCTGGCCGCCCGGCTGGTGGCCGACCTCGGCGGGGTGCCCGAGTGGGTGGGGGAGGCCGACCGGCCGCTCTACCACGCGGCGCTGGCGCACGGCGCCAACCACCTGGTGACCCTGGTCAACGAGGCGGCCGACCGGCTGCGCGACGCCGGGGTGGGCCAGCCGGAGAAGGTGCTCGCCCCGCTGCTGCGGGCGGCGCTGGAGAACGCCCTGAGCCTCGGCGACGACGCGCTGACCGGCCCGGTGTCCCGGGGCGACGCCGGCACCGTACGCCGAC
Organism: Micromonospora haikouensis; assembly: GCF_900091595.1. Taxonomy (GTDB): domain Bacteria; phylum Actinomycetota; class Actinomycetes; order Mycobacteriales; family Micromonosporaceae; genus Micromonospora; species Micromonospora haikouensis. The sequence continues at coordinate 145,459 of NZ_FMCW01000008.1, read as the reverse complement.
ACCTGGAGCGGCTGGCGTCGACCGCGCCCGACTCGGTCGCGGCCTACCTGGCCCTGGCCCGGCGCACGGCGGACCGGGCCATCGCGTCGGGCCGGCTGCGCCCGGCGGACGCCGCGCCGCTGCTCGACGTGCTCGGCGGGACCCGACGAGAGGTGAGGCACGCATGACGGAGCTGGTGCGGACCCGCGCGGAGCTGGCGAAGGCGCGCGCCGCCCTGACCGGCACCGTCGGCGTGGTGATGACCATGGGCGCGCTGCACGCCGGCCACGAGACGCTGCTGCGCGCCGCCCGGGAGCGGGCCGACCACGTGCTGGTGACGATCTTCGTGAACCCGCTCCAGTTCGGGCCGAACGAGGACTTCGACCGCTACCCGCGCACCCTGGAGGCGGACCTGGAGGTCTGCCGGCGGGCCGGTGCCGACGTGGTCTTCGCGCCGGACCGGGGCGAGGTGTATCCGGACGGCGAGCCCCTGGTGCGGGTGGACCCGGGGCGGCTCGCCGCCGACCTGGAGGGCCTGAGCCGGCCCGGCTTCTTCCACGGGGTGCTGACCGTGGTGCTGAAGCTGTTCCAGCTGACCCGCCCCGACCTGGCGTTCTTCGGCGAGAAGGACTACCAGCAGCTCACCCTGGTGCGGCGGATGGCCCGGGACTTCGACGTGCCCGTCGAGGTGGTCGGCGTGCCGACCGTGCGGGAGCCGGACGGGCTGGCCCTGTCCAGCCGCAACCGCTACCTCTCGCCCGCGCAGCGGGAGGCCGCGCTGACCCTGTCCGCCGCGCTGCGGGCCGGCGCGGCGGCCGCCGACCGGGGCGAGCCCGGCGGCGAGGTGCTGGCGGCCGTGCACCGGGCGCTGGGCGACGGCCCGCCCGGGGTCGAGGTCGACTACGTGGCGCTCACCGACGCCGACCTGGAACCCGGGCCGCCCCCGGGGCCGGCCCGGCTGCTGATCGCGGCCAAGGTCGGCACCACCCGCCTGATCGACAACGTGGCGATCCGGCTCGCCCCCCCGACCCTGACCCGTCCTCCCGCCCGCGAAAGGCAAGGCACCCCGATGTTCCGCACCATGCTCAAGTCGAAGATCCACCGGGCCACGGTGACCCAGGCCGACCTGCACTACGTGGGCTCGGTGACCGTGGACGAGGACCTGCTCGACGCGGCCGACCTGCTCCCCGGCGAGCAGGTGGCGATCGTGGACGTCACCAACGGCGCCCGGCTGGAGACGTACGTGATCCCCGGCGAGCGGGGCAGCGGCGTGATCGGCATCAACGGCGCCGCCGCCCACCTCGTGCACCCGGGCGACCTGGTCATCCTGATCTCGTACGGGCAGTTCGACGACGCCGAGGCGCGGGCGTACCGGCCCCGGGTGGTGCACGTCGACGCCGCCAACCGGGTGGTCGAGCTGGGGGCCGACCCGGCCGCGGCGGCCCCGGGCACCGCCGGCGACCCGGTCCCGAGCCCGCTGGCCGTCGTCGGCTGACCTGGGCCGCCCGGCCGGATCCCCGCCGCCCGCGCCGCCGGGCGTCCGGGTCGACCCCCGCGGTCGACGCGGATGTCTGCCCGTACGCGGTATGTCACCGATGGTCATCCCTGGATACTCTTGGGTCCCGTCGCGAGCTGGTGGTTGGGGAGGCCCGATGCGTCGTGCGTTGACGAGCGTGTGCGCCGCCCTGGTGACGGCGGTCGTGCTGGCCGGCTGTGGGGGCCCGGCGGGCCTCGACGGCGACCTCACCGACGACTGGGCCGCCCCGGGGCCGGCGGGCCCGTTCACCCCGGCCGCCGAGGTCTGCCAGGTCGCCGACTTCGTCGACGTGCTGCCCCTGTCGGCGTACGCGCCGGTCGACTGCGCGCTCCCGCACCGGGTGGAGACCGTGCACGTCGGCGCGTTCCCGGCCGAGCGTCCCGCCCCGCCCGGCAGCGGCTCGCCCGAGCTGCGCGCCCCGTTCGCCGACTGCGACACGAAGGCCACCGCGTACGTGGGGGACGACTGGCGGGCCGGCCGGCTCCGGCTGGCCGTGGCGGTGCCGTCGAAGACGGGCTGGACGTCCGGGGCCCGCTGGTACCGCTGCGACCTGACCGAGGTCAGCACCGCAGAGGCGGGCGCGACGCCGGTCACCCGCACCGGCAGCCTGCGGGATGCCCTGAAGGGGCCCTCCCCGCTGCGGCTGGGCTGCCAGCGTAGCGAGAACGTCGGGCGGCGCGGCGCGCAGGTGCTGAAGCCGGTCGAGTGCGCCACCCGGCACGACGCCGAGTTCGTCGGGGTGTGGAAGGCGCCGGACAAGCCGTACCCGGCCCGGGACGCCGACTGGCTTCCCTTCTACACCGGCTGCCGCACCGTCCTGGCCCGGTACGTGGGGGTGCCGGACGACGACGACCTGCGCTACCGCAGCGGCCTGGTGGTGCGCCCGCCGAGCGCGGGGCGCTGGCGGGTCGGCGACCGGGGGGTCCGCTGCTACCTGTGGCTCAGCGACCGCACGGTGACCGCCTCCCTGAAGGGCGCGGGCCCGGCCGGCCTCCCGGTCCGGACGAAGTGACCGCCGCCCCGCCCGACCCGGACGCAGGGCACGCCGGCGGCCCGGGGTAGCCCAAACCACTCGTCCCGCCCCCGCCGCCCGAGGTGAACGGCGTTCGGGTTGACTGTGCTCATGGACCTACCGACCGTCGACCTGCCCGTCCTGCCGACGCTGCTGGCCGCGCCCGCGCCCGGTTGGGTGGAGACCACCGACGTGATCGTGGTCGGCTCCGGGGTGGCCGGGCTGACCGCCGCGCTGCACCTGCGCGAGGCCGGCCTGCACGTCACCGTGGTCACCAAGGTCAACATTGACGACGGCTCGACCCGCTGGGCCCAGGGCGGCATCGCCGCCGTGCTCGACCCGGCGGACACCCCGTCCGCGCACGCCTTCGACACCGAGGTCGCCGGGGTGGGGCTGTGCGATCCCGCCGCCGTGCGGGTGCTGGTGGAGGAGGGGCCGACCCGGCTGCGGGAGCTGATGCGCATCGGCGCGGAGTTCGACCGCCACCCCGACGGCTCGCTCATGCTCACCCGGGAGGGCGGGCACCGGGCCGACCGGATCGTGCACGCCGGCGGGGACGCCACCGGCGCGGAGGTGCAGCGGGCCCTGCACGCGGCGGTCCGCCGCGACCCGTGGATCCGGCTGGTCGAGCACGCCCTCGTGCTCGACCTGCTGCGCGCCCCCGGCGACGGGCCCGGCGGGCTCGGCCCGGTCTGCGGGATCACCCTGCACGTGCTCGGCGAGGGCAGCGAGGACGGCGTCGGCGCGCTGCTGGCCCGCGCGGTGGTGCTCGCCACCGGCGGGATGGGGCAGGTCTTCTCCGCCACCACCAATCCGGCCGTCTCCACCGGCGACGGCGTGGCGCTGGCCATGCGGGCCGGCGCGGCGGTCACCGACGTGGAGTTCGTCCAGTTCCACCCCACGGCGCTGATCACCCCGGCCGGCGCCGGCGTGCCGGGGGCCGGCCGGGCGCAGCAGCCGCTGGTCTCCGAGGCGCTGCGCGGCGAGGGCGCGCACCTCGTCGACGGCGACGGCAAGCGGTTCATGGTCGGCCAGCACGAGCTGGCGGAGCTGGCCCCCCGGGACGTGGTGGCCAAGGGCATCCACCGGGTCATGCTGGCCACCGGCGCCGACCACGTCTACCTCGACGCCCGACACCTCGGCGGCGACTTCCTGGCCGGGCGCTTCCCGACCATCGTCGCCTCCTGCCTGGCCATCGGCGTCGACCCGGCCACCGACCTGATCCCGGTCGCCCCGGCCGCCCACTACGCCTCGGGCGGCGTCCGCACGGACCTGCGCGGCCGCACCTCCATCCCCGGCCTGTACGCCTGCGGCGAGGTGGCCTGCACGGGCGTGCACGGCGCGAACCGGCTGGCCAGCAACTCGCTGCTGGAGGGGCTGGTGTTCTCCCGCCGGATCGCCGAGGACATCGCCGCCGGCCTGCCCGAGCAGGCCCGGCCCGCCGAGGGCGGCGCGTGGGCCGGCGGGGGCGGCTGGGTGGTGCCCGCCGAGGGGACGTCCGCGCTGCAGCGGGCGATGACCCGGGGCGCCGGTGTGCTGCGTTCGGCGGGCACGCTCGCCGCCACGGCCACGGAGCTGGGCGAGCTGGGTTCCGGCCGGGGCACCCCGCGCACCGCCGACTGGGAGGCCACGAACCTGATCACGGTGGCGTCGGCGCTGGTCGCCGCCGCGTACGCCCGCCAGGAGACCCGGGGTTGCCACTGGCGGGAGGACCACCCGACGGCGGACGAGCGGTGGCGGGGCCACCTGGTCGCCGAGGTCGGGGCGCAGGGCAGGCTGACGTCTCGCTGGGAGGCTGGAGAGCGATGAGGGACACGACGGAGCAGGCGCTGCGGGCGACCGGGCTGGATCCGGCCGAGGTACGGCGGGTGCTCGTCACCGCGTTCGCCGAGGACCTCGGCCCGGACTTCCTCGACGTCACCAGCGTCGCCACGATCCCGGCGACCCAGACCGACACGGCCGACCTGGTCGCCCGCGCCGACGGGGTGGTCGCGGGGCTGGCCGTGGCGGCCGCCGCGTTCGAGCTGGCCGCCGAGGTGACCGGCTTCCCGGCCGGGCCGGCTGCCGGCGCGAAGGCGGGCGGTGGCCGTACCGTCGAGGTGTCGGTCGTGGCCCACGACGGGCAGCGGGTGTCGCGCGGCGACGTGCTGGCCACGGTGGCCGGGCCGACCCGGCTGCTGCTCACCGCCGAGCGCACGGCGCTCAACCTGCTCTGCCGGATGTCCGGGGTGGCCACCCACACCCGGGCCTGGGCGGACGCGCTGGCCGGCACGAAGGCGACGGTGCTGGACACCCGCAAGACGACCCCGGGCCTGCGGGCGCTGGAGAAGTACGCGGTGCGGGCCGGCGGCGGCACCAACAAGCGGATGGGCCTGTACGACGTCGCCATGATCAAGGACAACCACAAGTTCGCGGCCGGCGGCGTCGCGGCGGCCTACCGCCGGGTCCGGGAGGTCTTCCCCGGCGTGGCGGTGCAGGTGGAGGTGGACACCCTCGCCGAGGCGCTGGAGGCCGTCGAGGCGGGTGCCGACTTCCTGCTGCTGGACAACATGACCCCGGCGACGCTGCGCGAGGTGGTGGCCGCGGTGGGGGACCGGGCGGAGCTGGAGGCGACCGGCGGGCTGACCCTCGACGTCGTGGCGGAGTACGGGGCGACCGGCGTGGACTACCTCTCGGTCGGCGCGCTGACGCACTCCTCGCCGATCCTGGACGTCGCGCTGGACCTGCGGGACCCCGCTCCACGCGGCGTCTAGGCCGTTGGGCCCGCCCGTACGAGACAGGCCCCCGGTGTTTCGTCGGGGGCCTGTGATCGCGAGCCGGGATCAGCCGACGGGGCGGATCTCCTTCGCCAGCGCCACGAAGCCACGCCATGCGGCCGGGGCGAACGCCAGCGTGCCGCCGTCACGGTCCTTGGTGTCTCGGACCAGCACAACGTCGGAAAGGTTGTCGGCGACCTCGACGCAGTTGCCGCCGCTAGTGCCGCTGCGTGTGGACTTCCTCCATTGCGCACCAGTTAGGTCCATTGGTTCGCTACTTCCTTTATCAGGTCCAGGGACTGCCGCCGCGACAGCGCCTCGTTACGGACGCCCTCCCACCGCTCGAAGAGTGTATCGAGGTCTGCCGGGCGGTTTACGACATCGCCGCCGAGCTGGCTCTCCAGGTGACCCACCCAACTGCCATCCAGCAGGTGCGCCAGCGACAGGGGACCAGACAGGCCAGCGTGAAGGCCCACATCCGCCGGAACGACGTGGACACTGATGTTCGGCCGCTCTGCGCAGGCTACAAGGTGTTGTAGCTGCTCACCCATCAATTTCTCGGAGCCCTCACCGGCACGTCGGACCGCGCCTTCGTCCATGACTACGACGACCTGCGGTGGGGCCTCGCGGGACAGGATCGCCTGCCGCTGGATGCGCGCCGCCACGCGTCTGTCTACCTCGTCGTCCGTCAACTTCGGGTCAAGCCGCAGCACGGCGCGGGCGTACACCTCGGTTTGCAGGATCCCCGGAATCAGGTTCGGCTCGAAGTAGCGGAGCTGCGTCGCGCTGCGCTCCGCGTCCAGCCAGGGCAGGAACCACGATGGCGCTCCAAGCTTCGTCACGAGGCGCTCGAAGAGTCCGCCGGTACTGAGCGCCCGGTCCGCGCCACGGATGAAGTCCATGGTCAGCGCTCGGGCGCCGCTCTCGACCGCGCTCACGTGCGACGCGCTGAAGCCCGCCCCGCGCCCGAACGCCTCTTGCGTCATGCCAGCCGCGCCTCGCGCGCGGCGGATCTCGCTCACGATGAAGTCCGCGAAGGGACCTGGCACGTCGCTCACACAGAGCCTCCCAGATTCGAGATCAACTAATCACGGCACCACGGGACGGAGCCCCGATCGGCCAGCGCAGCCCGGACGCCCCGACGACCTTCCGAGGGTAACGACCTCCATACCAGAGTGTCACCAGACGGCGCGGCCGGTGGAGGCAAAGCCCGGCGGTCGCGTTCGTCGAGGGGGCCGCCCGGGTCCTTCCAACATCACCCGAGCGGGCGGCCCCTTCCCAATCTCGACGCATGAGGGGACAGCGCCATGCCCGACCGAGGCCGACACCGCGCCCGGAACTCTCGGCACGCCCGACCCGCCACCTGGCGGGACCGGTTCACGAAGGACCGACCGCAGAGGCAGCGACCGAAGCCGGCAACCCCCGTGCCCGCCCCGGGCCCTGCGGACCCTGTGCCGTACGACCCGCCACTGATCGGCCCGATGACCCCGCCGCACCGGTTTCCCCGCAACGAGATCGCCACCGAGGTCATCTGGGGCTTGGCCGGCGAGCTGCGCACCCCGGCGCAGGCGATGCGCGGCAACGGGGGCCGGTGGTGAGACCGGCTCCCGTTCCGCTGGCGCTGGAACTGCACCGCGCCGAGGGCCCCGACTGGCTGTGCGAGGTCGACGGCGAACCGTTTCCCTGCCCGCAATGGCGGAACCTGCCGATGGACAACCACCTACGCGGCGCGCTGCTGGCGGGCTTCACGCTGTTCCTGCGACAGGCGATCCGCGACCTTCGGGGCCACCCGCACGGCCCAACCCCGCCGCAGATCGTGAAACGGTTCCTGTGGTTCCTGCCGATGACCGACGACGAGGCCCGCGCCGTCGCACTGAGGTTCCGCTGATGGCACGCCCCCACCCACACCTGCCGATCCGCCCCGTCTGGCTGCGCCGCCGCTGCGGCCACCCGTGGCCATGCGGCCCCGCCCGGCTGTCGCTGCTCACCGAGTACCGAGGCAACCGCATCGCCCTGCTCATCTACCTGGCGGTGCTCAAGGAGGAGGCCACCACGCACCTCACGGAGCTGACCCCGACGACCCCGCCCGCCGACCTGACCGACCGCTTCCTGACCTGGGCCCGCGCCCGGGGATGACCCAGGCCCGCCTGCCCGCCCGGACTAGGCTGCGTGCGTGCTGCTCTGCATCGACATCGGAAACACCAACACCGTGCTGGCGACCTTCGACGGCGACAAGCTGGTGCACTCCTGGCGGATCAAGACCGACGCCCGCTCCACGGCGGACGAGCTCGGGCTGATGTTCCGGGGGCTGCTCGCCGGTGACGCCGTGGAGATCACCGGGGTGGCCGCCTGCTCGACGGTGCCGGCCGCGCTGCGGTCGCTGCGGACCATGCTCGCCCGCTACTACGCCGACCTGCCGAGCGTCATCGTCGAGCCGGGGGTACGCACCGGGGTGCAACTGGCGATCGACAACCCGAAGGAGGTCGGCTCCGACCGGGTGGTCAACACGCTCGCGGCGTACACCCTGTTCGGCGGGCCGTCGATCGTGGTCGACTTCGGCACCACCACCAACTTCGACGTGATCAGCGGCCGGGGCGAGTTCCTCGGCGGCGCGTTCGCCCCCGGCATCGAGATCTCCTTCGACGCGCTCGCGGCCCGCGCCGCCCAGCTGCGCAAGGTGGAGGCGGCCAAGCCCCGCTCGGTGATCGGCAAGAACACCGTCGAGTGTCTCCAGTCGGGGCTCTACTTCGGCTTCGCCGGGCAGGTGGACCGGATCGTCGAGCGGATGACCGAGGAGCTGGGCGAGGTGCGGGCGGTGATCGCCACCGGCGGGCTGGCGTCGGTGGTGATCGGCGAGTGCCGCACCATCACCCACCACGAGCCGATGATCACCCTCATCGGCCTGCGCATGGTCTACGACCGCAACGTGTGAGGTGCAAGGAAGGGCCCCCTGTTAACGCTTTCGGTAGAGAAGGGCACCCCTCTCACCCCGTACCCGATGGGGCGGCGGCCGTGCCGGACGACCCGGCCGCCGTGGGGTCGGTCATGGCGGGAGGTTATCCCGCAACGGCCGCCAGAGCCCTTGAGTACGCTCGGCCCTGACCCCGCCGAAACTCCTTAGCTAGGGAAGCGTGCCGTGACCGAGCAGAACGCCGTGCCAGTCGACCCCGCCGACGACCTTCCGGAGCAGATGAAGGTCCGCCGGGAGAAGCGGGACCGGATGCTCGCCGAGGGCGTCGAGCCGTACCCCGTCGGGTTCGCCCGGACCGACACCCTGGCCGAGGTCCGCGCGAGGTATGCCGACCTGCCCACCGACACCGCCACGGGCGACCGGGTCTCGGTCACCGGCCGGGTGATCTTCGTACGGAACACCGGCAAGCTCTGCTTCGCGACGTTGCGGGACGGCGACGGCACCGAACTCCAGGCGATGCTCTCCCTCGACCGGGTGGGGGCGGAGCGGCTGGACGACTGGAAGCGCCTCGTCGACCTGGGCGACCACGTCGGGGTGACCGGCGAGGTGATCACCAGCCGGCGCGGCGAGCTGTCGGTGCTGGCCGAGCAGTGGGCGATCACCGCGAAGGCGCTGCGCCCGCTGCCGGTGGCGCACAAGCCGCTCAGCGAGGAGGCCCGGGTCCGCCAGCGCTACGTCGACCTGATCGTCCGCCCGCAGGCGCGGCAGATGGTGCGTACGCGGGCCGCTGCCGTGCGGAGCCTGCGCGACTGCCTCCACGGGCAGGGCTTCGTCGAGGTGGAGACGCCGATGCTCCAGTTGCTGCACGGCGGCGCAGCGGCCCGGCCATTCGTGACCCACAGCAATGCGTTGAGCACCGATCTGTATCTGCGAATCGCGCCGGAACTGTTTCTCAAGCGCGCCGTGGTCGGCGGGGTCGATCGGGTGTTCGAGATCAACCGTAACTTCCGTAATGAGGGCGTCGACTCTTCGCACTCGCCCGAGTTCGCGATGCTGGAGGCCTACGAGGCGTACGGCGACTACGACACGATGGCGTCGCTGACCCGTAATCTGGTGCAGGAGGCCGCGATCGCGGTCGGCGGCTCGACCGTGGTGACGCACGCGGATGGCCGCGAGTTCGATCTGGGCGGCGAGTGGCGCTCCGTGACCCTCTTCGGGGTGCTTTCGGAGGCGCTCGGCGAAGAGGTCACCGTCCGCACCGAGCGGGCCCGCCTCGTCGAGTACGCCGACAAGGTCGGCCTGGCCGTCGACCCGAAGTGGGGGCCGGGCAAGCTCGCCGAGGAGCTGTTCGAGGAACTGGTCGTGCCGGGGCTCCAGGCGCCGACGTTCGTGCGGGACTACCCGGAGGAGACCAGCCCGCTGACCCGGGCCCACCGCAGCGAGCCGGGGCTGGCCGAGAAGTGGGACCTCTACGTCCTCGGGTTCGAGCTGGGCACCGCGTACTCGGAGCTGGTCGACCCGGTCGTGCAGCGGGAGCGGCTCGTCGCCCAGGCCCAGCTCGCGGCGCGCGGCGACGACGAGGCCATGCGGCTCGACGAGGACTTTCTCCGGGCCATGGAGTACGGAATGCCCCCGGCCGGCGGCATGGGAATGGGAATCGACCGGCTGTTGATGGCGCTGACGGGCCTGGGAATTCGGGAAACCATCCTCTTCCCGTTGGTCCGCGCGGAGTAGCCGACCGGCCACACCGCTAGGGGCAGTTACCGCATCCTATTGACGAGGCAAGCATCGGGCGGGTTATTGTGCTCTCAGTTTGCAGGATCACCCTGCTCGAAAGGAATGTGGGACGTGGCCAAGCAGATCATTCACAAGCTGGTCGATGACCTGGACGGCGGGGACGCTGACGAGACCGTCAAGTTCGCGCTCGACGGGGTTCAGTACGAGATCGACCTGTCCGCCACGAACGCCGAGAAATTGCGGGAGGTTTTCTCGCCCTACGTCGCCAACGGCACCAAGGTGGGCCGGGGCGGCGTGGTGGTCGGCGGGCGGGCTGCGCGCGGCCGGGGCGGCGCCACCGCCGACCGTGAGCAGAACAAGGCGATCCGGGCGTGGGCCAAGCGGGAGGGCAAGGAGATCTCCGACCGGGGGCGCATCCCCCAGGAGATCGTCGACGAGTTCCACGCGAAGCGCTGAGCGCCGAGGCGGTCCCGGGTGACCGCCGCAGTCGCCGGGTGCGACAAGGCCCTCGGCGGGACATCCCCGACACGGGCGACACCGACGCCGGACCGGAGCACACCTCCGGGCCGGCGTCGCCGTGTCACCCGCCGGGAAGAACCCGGTTCGCCGCGGCGTTGTCCCACAACCGGTGGAAAACTCGTCCACAGCCTGTGGACAACCGGCCGTCGGCCTGGTCCGCTCGTCGGCCCGGCCGAACCGCCGCCCGACCCGGGTCGCCGGAGGGCGGCTGCGGGCCCGCGGGGAGGCCCGCAGCCGGGTCCCACCGGCCGTCCGAATTTCGCTCTGCGCGTACACGCGGAGACCCCGGAACACGCCCTGAGCGCGGACGGTTGGCTAAAACGACGCGTACCGGACCCCCGTGGAGGACACACGACCTCAGCGGAGTCGGTCCGCGGCGATAGAGTAATGAGGCAAGGACGCCCGTCCCGGACGTCCGCGCACCGGCCCCGCCGAGATCTGACCATCAAGGCGCACGGCACGTGAGGAGCACGAGGGCATGTTCGAGCGGTTCACCGACCGAGCGCGACGGGTTGTCGTCCTGGCCCAGGAAGAGGCCCGGATGCTCAACCACAACTACATCGGTACGGAGCACATCCTGCTGGGCCTGATCCACGAGGGTGAGGGTGTCGCGGCGAAGGCCCTGGAGAGTCTGGGGATCTCGCTGGAGGGTGTGCGTCAGCAGGTCGAGGAGATCATCGGTCAGGGCCAGCAGGCGCCGAGCGGGCACATCCCGTTCACGCCGCGGGCGAAGAAGGTCCTGGAGCTGTCGCTGCGCGAGGCGCTGCAGCTCGGCCACAACTACATCGGCACGGAGCACATCCTGCTCGGCCTGATCCGCGAGGGCGAGGGCGTCGCCGCCCAGGTCCTGGTGAAGCTCGGGGCCGACCTCAACCGGGTCCGCCAGCAGGTGATCCAGCTCCTCTCCGGCTACCAGGGCAAGGAGCCCGCGGCGGCCGGCACGACGACGGGCGAGGCCGCGCCGTCGACCAGCCTGGTGCTGGACCAGTTCGGTCGGAACCTGACCCAGGCTGCCCGCGAGGGCAAGCTCGACCCGGTCATCGGGCGGGAGAAGGAGATCGAGCGGGTCATGCAGGTGCTGTCCCGCCGCACCAAGAACAACCCGGTGCTGATCGGTGAGCCCGGCGTCGGCAAGACCGCCGTCGTGGAGGGCCTGTCCCAGAAGATCATCAAGGGCGAGGTCCCGGAGACGCTGAAGGACAAGCAGCTCTACACCCTCGACCTGGGCGCGCTGGTCGCCGGCTCCCGCTACCGGGGTGACTTCGAGGAGCGCCTGAAGAAGGTGCTCAAGGAGATCCGCACCCGGGGCGACATCATCCTGTTCATCGACGAGATTCACACCCTCGTCGGCGCGGGCGCGGCGGAGGGCGCGATCGACGCGGCGTCGATCCTCAAGCCGATGCTGGCCCGTGGCGAGCTGCAGACCATCGGCGCCACGACGCTCGACGAATACCGCAAGCACCTGGAGAAGGACGCCGCCCTGGAGCGGCGGTTCCAGCCGATCCAGGTGGGTGAGCCGTCCCTGGCGCACACGATCGAGATCCTGAAGGGCCTGCGCGACCGGTACGAGGCGCACCACCGCGTCTCGATCACCGACGCCGCCCTCGTGGCCGCCGCGACCCTGGCCGATCGATACATCTCCGACCGCTTCCTGCCGGACAAGGCGATCGACCTGATCGACGAGGCGGGCGCGCGGATGCGGATCCGCCGGATGACCGCGCCGCCGGACCTGCGGGACTTCGACGAGCGCATCGCGCAGGTGCGCCGCGACAAGGAGTCCGCGATCGACGCGCAGGACTTCGAGCGCGCCGCGCAGCTCCGCGACAAGGAGAAGCAGCTGCTGGGCCAGAAGGCGCAGCGGGAGAAGGAGTGGAAGGCCGGCGACCTCGACGTCGTCAGCGAGGTCGACGACGAGCAGATCGCCGAGGTCCTGGGCAACTGGACCGGCATCCCGGTCTACAAGCTGACCGAGGAGGAGACCTCCCGCCTGCTGCGCATGGAGGACGAGCTGCACAAGCGCGTCATCGGCCAGGAGGACGCGGTCAAGGCCGTCTCGAAGGCCATCCGGCGCACCCGGGCCGGCCTGAAGGACCCGAAGCGCCCGTCCGGCTCGTTCATCTTCGCCGGCCCGTCCGGCGTGGGTAAGACCGAGCTGTCCAAGGCGCTCGCGGAGTTCCTGTTCGGCAGCGAGGACGCCCTCATCCAGCTCGACATGTCCGAGTTCCACGACCGGTACACGGTGTCCCGGCTCGTCGGTGCCCCTCCCGGCTACGTGGGGTACGACGAGGGCGGGCAGCTGACCGAGAAGGTGCGGCGTCGGCCGTTCTCCGTGGTCCTCTTCGACGAGATCGAGAAGGCCCACCCGGACGTGTTCAACACCCTCCTGCAGATTCTGGAGGACGGGCGGCTGACCGACGGCCAGGGCCGGATCGTGGACTTCAAGAACACGGTCATCATCCTGACCACCAACCTCGGCACCCGGGACGTCGCCAAGGCCGTCTCGCTGGGCTTCCAGGCGTCGGAGGACTCGGAGTCCAACTACGACCGGATGAAGCAGAAGGTCAACGACGAGCTGAAGCAGCACTTCCGGCCGGAGTTCCTCAACCGGATCGACGACACCATCGTGTTCCACCAGCTGCGGCAGACCGAGATCCTCTCGATCGTGGACATCATGATCGCCCGGATCGAGACCCAGCTGCGCAACAAGGACATGGGGCTGGAGCTGACCGACAACGCCAAGAAGTACCTGGCGAAGAAGGGCTTCGACCCGGTCCTGGGCGCGCGGCCGCTGCGGCGCACGATCCAGCGCGACATCGAGGACAACCTGTCCGAGCGGATCCTGTTCAACGAGTTGATTCCCGGCCAGATCGTCGTGGTCGACTGCGAGGGCGACCCGGAGGACATCGACAAGTCCAAGCTGGTGTTCCGCGGCTCGGACCGACCCGCCGAGGTCCCCGACGCCGTGCCCGCCGAGCTGGGCGGCACCGAGGCCGCCTGAGCCGAGGCGCACGACGACAGAACGGGCGACGGCCCGGCGGCGAGAGCCGCCGGGCCGTCGCCCGTTCCTGCCTGGGTGGATGCCGGGGAGGTGGGGGCATCAGGAGGCGCGGAAACCGCCATGTCGCCGACATGGCGTCCCCGTCGAGGGCTGGGCGTGACCCGGGCGGGCCCGGCTGGGCGGGACCCGGCCCGGGGCGGGTCAGGCGTCCAGGGCCGGGGCCGGGATCGCCGGGCCGTCACCCGCGAGGCGGAACGACTCCCCACCGGCCGGTTCCACCAGACCGTCGGTGACCAGCCCCGCCAGCGCCCGGGAGCGCTGCACGTCGTCGGTCCAGACCTGGTCCAGCCGTTGGCGCGGCACGGGGCCGCTGGACTCCCGCAGCACCGCCAGCAGCAGCCCGCGGACCTGGCGGTCCGTGCCCGCGTACCGCTGGGGACGCCGCGTCGGGCCGGCCGGCGCCGCCTGGCCGGAGGCCCGCCAGGCGCAGATCGACTCCACCGGGCAGACCGCGCACCGGGGCGACCGGGCGGTGCAGACGACGGCCCCCAGCTCCATGAACGCGGCGCTGGCCAGGGCGGCCTCGGCCGGCTCCGCCGGCAGCAGTTCCTCGGTGGCCACCAGGTCGGCGGGGCGGGTGGCCGGGCCGGCGTCCGGCTCCCCGGCGACCGCCCGGCTCACCACCCGCCGCACGTTGGTGTCCACCACCGGGTGCCGCTGCCCGTACGCGAAGGCGGCCACCGCCCGCGCCGTGTACGTGCCGACCCCCGGCAGGGCGAGCAGCTGCTCCAGCCGGTCCGGCACCGCGCCGCCGTGCCGCTCGACGATCGCCACCGCGCAGTCGTGCAGCCGCATCGCCCGGCGCGGGTAGCCCAGCCTTCCCCACATCCGGATCGCCTCGGCGGGCGGGTCGGCGGCGAGCGCGGCGGGCGTGGGCCAGCGGGCCAGCCACGCCTCGTACGCCGGCAGCACCCGCACCACGGGCGTCTGCTGGAGCATGACCTCGCTGACCAGGATCGCCCACGAGCCCACGCCGGGCACCCGCCACGGCAGATCGCGGGCGTTGCGCTCGTACCACCGGCTGACGAGGGTGGCGAAAGTGTGCTCGGACATCGCGTCGTCGATCATGTCACGGGCCGCCTTCCCGCAGGTTGGGCGGGCCGGGCGGGGCGACGCGGAGGCCGCCCCCCGATCGGGCAGAATGCCCGGATGAGCGAGCTCGCGATCACCGTCATCGGCCGGGACCGGCCCGGCATCGTGGCCGACGTCGCCGAGGTGCTCGCCCGGCTGGGCGCGAACCTCACCGACTCCACCATGACCCGGCTGCGGGGTCATTTCGCGATGACCCTGATCTGTGTGGGCCCGGCCGCCGCCGACGTCGAGGCCGCGTTGGCCCCGCTCGCCGCCGACGGCCAGCTCCTGGCCACCGTACGGGCGGTCGCCCCCGACGGCGCGGCCGTGCCGACCGGTGAGCCGTACGTGCTGGCGGTGCACGGCGCGGACCGGATGGGCATCGTCGCGGCGATGACCCGGGTGCTGACCGACGCGGGCGGCAACGTCACCGATTTGAGCACCCGGCTGACCGGCTCCCTCTACGTGGTGGTCGCGGAGGTCGACCTGCCGCCGGGCACCTTCGACGAGGTGGCCGGCCGGTTGGCGCTGGCCGCGGCGGAGTTGGGCGTGGGGGTCAGCCTCCGCCCGGCGGACACGGACCTGCTGTGACGACGGAGTACGCGGGCCTCGCCGGCTGGACACCGGCGGCGCTGCCGGTGCCGGGGGAGGTGCGCCCGGTGGTGTCCGCCCCCGACCCGGTGCTCAGCCGGCCGGGGCCGGAGGTGGATCCGACCTCGGACGAGGTGGTCCGCCTGGCCGCCGACCTGATCGCCACGATGCGGGTCTCGCCGGGTTGCGTGGGCCTCGCCGCCCCGCAGGTCGGCGTGAGCGCGCAGGTGTTCGCGGTGGACGTCACCGGTCACCCGAAGGCGCTCACCGTGCACGGCACGTTCGTCCTGTGCAACGCCCGGGTGGTGGAGGCGGCCCGGTGGAAGAGCGGCCGGGAGGGCTGCATGTCGGTGCCCGACCTCACCGGCGACGTCAAGCGGGCCAGCCGCCTGGTCGTCGAGGGGCTGCTGCCGGGCACCGGGGCGTCGGTGCGGCTGGTCACCGACGGCTTCGAGGCGCGCGCCCTGCAGCACGAGATCGACCACTGTCTCGGCCTGCTCTTCCTGGACCGGGTGGCCGGGGCGCACGCGATCTACCAGCGCAAGGTCTACCAGTGACCGGTCCCGGCGCCGCCGGGCCGGGTGCCGCCGCGGGCGGGACCGCCGTCCCCGGCGGGGTGTCGCTGTCGTGAGTGGAGGGTCGTCACGGTGAGCCGAGGGTGCTCCGGCGCGTCGCGCCCGGCGACGGCGCGTCGCGCCGCTACGGTGGGGGCATCATGCGTCTGACGGTCGGCCCCCTGCCACCCGCCGTGTACTGGCGGCGTCGCGCCGTCGTACTTGGAGCGGGCCTTCTCTTCCTGATTGTCCTGCTCTATTCCTGTAATGGCGCGGGCAACACCGGCACCACGCCGCAGTCGAAGTCGACTCCGACCCCGACGGCGACCCCGGGTGCGGGCGACCCGTCGGCGGTGCCCGACCCGAGCGGCTCGGTGCTGACGCCGCAGACCGGCCTGCCGCCCGGCGGGTCGGACGACCCCGGCAGCGACCCGGGCTCGTCGGGGGGCGACGAGGGCGGGTCGAGCGGCGGTCCCTCCGGCGGCGACGGCGCTCCGGCCGGGCCCGGTGCGGACGCCGGGACGTGCACCGACGCGGAGATCTCGGTGACGCCGGTGGTGCTGCCGACGTCGGCGCAGCAGGGCACCGTGGTCAGCCTCCAGCTCAAGATCAAAAACAAGTCGGACCGCACCTGCAGCCGCGACGTGGGCGCGGACTTCCAGGAGCTGTTCGTCAAGTCGGGCGCGGAGAAGGTCTGGTCCTCCGACACCTGCGGCAACGTCAAGGGCTCGGACGTGCAGTCGTTCACGCCCGGCTTCGAGCGGTCGTACCAGGTGGACTGGAACGGGCGGGACACCAGCCGTTGCAAGGACGGGCTCGCCAACGGCCCGTTCCCGCCGGCCGGGGCGTACCAGGTCTTCGGGCGGCTCGACACCAAGCTCAGCTCGCCGGTGAAGCTCACCATCACCGGCTGACGACCCGCCCCGCCGCTGAGGCGGCTCCGACGCCCGGCACCCGGCGGCTCGGTTCCGCTGCCGCCGGGCGTCGGGCGCGTCAGACGTAGCGTTCGAGGATGGATGCCTCGGCGAGCCGGGACAGCCCCTCCCGGACGCCGCGGGCGCGGGCGTCGCCGACGCCCTCGACGGCCTGCAGGTCCTCCACGGTGGCCCCGAGCAGCCGCTGGAGGCTGCCGAAGTGCAGCACCAGCCGGTCGACGATGGCCACCGGCAGCCGGGGGACCTTCGCCAGCAGCCGGAAGCCGCGCGGGCTGACCGCCGCGTCCAGCGCGTCGGAGGCGGCCGGGTAGCCGATGGCCTTGGCCACCGCGACCAGATCGATCAGCTCGGTGGCGCCCAGCAGGTCCAGCTCGACCAGCGCCTCGTCGAGCGTGCGGGACTTGCGGCCGGCGGGCAGGTAGTCGCGGATGACCAGGGTGCGGTCGGCGTCCACGCCTGCCATCAGCTCGTCGAGCTGCAGCGCCAGGAGGCGACCGTCGGTGCCGAGCTCCACCACGTAGCCGGCGATCTCGTCGGCGATCCGGCGGACCATCTCCAGCCGCTGCACCACCGCCACCGCGTCCCGGACCGTCACCAGGTCCTCGATCTCCAGGGCGGAGAGGGTGCCGGAAACCTCGTCGAGACGCAGCTTGTAGCGCTCCAGGGTGGCCAGGGCCTGGTTGGCCCGGGACAGGATGGCCGCCGAGTCGTCCAGCACGTGCCGCTGGCCGTTGACGTAGAGGCTGATGATCCGCATCGACTGGCTGACGGAGATGACCGGGTAGCCGGTCTGCCGGGCCACCCGCTCGGCGGTGCGGTGCCGGGTGCCGGACTCCTCGGTCGGGATCGACGGGTCCGGCATCAGGTGCACCGCCGCCCGGACGATGCGGGTGCCGTCGCTGGACAGCACCACCGCGCCGTCCATCTTGCACAGCTCCCGCACCCGGGTCGCCGAGAACTCCACGTCCAGCGGGAAGCCGCCGGTGCACAGCCCCTCGACGACCTTGTCGTAGCCTAGGACGATCAGCGCGCCCGTGCGGCCGCGCAGGATCCGCTCCAGGCCGTCACGCAGCGCGGTGCCGGGGGCCATGAGGGCGAGATTGGCCCGCAGCGGATCACCGCTCGCGCCGCCGACACTCCCGGTCACGCTGACGCTGATCGGACGGGCGGGCGAGCCCACGGCACCGGTGCGGGCGTGGGGTGTCGCGCCGGCGGTTTTGCTGGCATCGCGGTCGATCGGCACGCGCACAGTCTACGGACTGGCGTGCGGTGGGTGCTGTCGTGGTTACTGTGATGTGTCACGATGCCCCCTGTCGACCGCGTCGGGAGGCCCGCCGCGCTTGTCCGGAATCGCACCGGCGGTCCGACCCGACGGCCACCGTCGGTCACTCCGCCGATGCGCGGGCGGCACACTGGAGCGCCGAGCGCACGTCGGTGACCTCCATCACGCGCATGTTCTCGGGGCCCGCCCCGGCGCTCTCCGGGCCGCATCCCGGCGGCACGAGGGCCACCCGGAAGCCGAGCCGGGCCGCCTCGGCGAGCCGGCGGGGCACCGCGCCGACCCGGCGCACCTCGCCGGTGAGGCCCACCTCGCCGATCGCCACCAGGTGGGGGTTGATGGCGAGGTTGAGGCCGCCGGAGGCGACCGCGAGGGCCACGGCCAGGTCGGCGGCCGGCTCCACCACCCGGATGCCCCCGACGGTGGCCGCGAAGACCTCCCGGTCGTGCAGGGTCAGCCGCTCGGCGCGGCGCTGGAGCACCGCCAGCACCATCGCCAGCCGGGCGCCGTCCAGACCCGACACGGTGCGCCGGGGCGAACCCGCCACGGTCGCCCCGATCAGCGCCTGGACCTCGGTGACCAGGGCCCGCCGCCCCTCCATCGCCACGGTGACGCAGGTGCCCGGCACCGGCTCCGAGTAGCGGGTGAGGAACAGCCCGGACGGGTCGGCGAGGCTGCTGATGCCGCCCTCGTGCATCTCGAAGCAGCCGACCTCGTCGGCGGCGCCGAACCGGTTCTTCACGCCGCGCACCATCCGCAGCGAGGAGTGCTTGTCGCCCTCGAAGTGCAGCACCACGTCGACCAGGTGCTCCAGCACCCGGGGCCCGGCCACCTGGCCGTCCTTGGTGACGTGGCCGACCAGGACGGTGGCGACCCCCCGCTCCTTCGCCACGGCGACCAGGGCGGCCGTGACCGCCCGCACCTGGGTCACCCCGCCGGGCACCCCCTCGGTGCCGGCGGTGGAGATGGTCTGCACCGAGTCGAGCACCAGCAGCCCCGGCTTCACCGCGTCGAGGTGGCCGAGGACCGCGCCGAGGTCGCTCTCGGCGGCCAGCCAGAGCTGGTCGTGCAGGGCGTTCATCCGCTCGGCGCGCAGCCGCACCTGGCTGACCGACTCCTCGCCGCTGACCACCAGCGACGGGCTGCCGGCGGTGGCCGCCCACTGCTGGGCGACGTCGAGCAGCAACGTGGACTTGCCGACCCCCGGCTCGCCGGCGAGCAGGACCACCGCGCCGGGCACCAGGCCGCCACCGAGCACCCGGTCGAGCTCGCTCACGCCGGTGGGGCGGGCCTTGGCCGGTGCGGCGCTGATGGTGGCGATCGGCCGGGCCGGCTCGGCCGGCATCCGGGAGCTGACCACCCGCCCGGAGACGGTCGGGCCGGTCACCGTGCACTCGACCACCGAGCCCCACTCGCCGCACTCGGGGCAGCGCCCCACCCACTTGGGCGGCTGGTGGCCGCAGGCGTCGCACTCGTAGGCGGGGCGGGGCTCACGGGCGGCCCGGCCGCGCGGGGTCGCCCTGGAGGGTGTCGATCGGGGCGTCGTCACACCGGAACGTTAGTCCCCCCGTACGACGAAGCACCGCCGGCGTGGCGGGTGCCACGCCGGCGGTGCGGTCGCGCTGTTAGCGGTCGGCGGTCAGCCGCCGTGGCCGGAGCCCTCGGTGCCGCCCTCCGCGCCGTGCGCGCCCTCGCGCTGCACGATCTGGGACGGCTGCGGGAGCGGGGTCAGCGGGACGCCGACCGGGGCCGGGGTGCTGACGGTGTTGCCGTTGCCGAAGTCGAAGGTCAGGTTGACCTGCTGGCCGGCGAGCAGCGCCTGGTTGAGGCCGACGAGCTGGAGCGACCGGCCACCCTGCACGTTGAGCTGGACGTAGCCGAGGGCGGGGATCTCGAACCGGGCCGGCTCCCCGGCCGGGGCCGACGGGCTCGGCGAGGCGGACGGGTCCTGCGACGCGCCCTCGGACGGGCTGGCCGACCCGGAACCCGACGGCGACGCGGACCCGGACGGTGACGCGCTCTCCGACGGCGACTCGCTGGCCGACGGCGACGGGCTCGCCGAGGCGGACGCGCCGCCGCTGATCACGATCTCCCGCGCGCTGTCCGTGGTGACGGTCACCGTCACCGGGCTCTGCGTGTCGTTGTAGAGCACCGCGTTGACGGCGGCGTTCGCGCCGGCCTGGTAGCCACCGGCGCCCGGGTACTCCACGTAGAGCCCGCGCACCTTGTAGGCGTTGTCCGAGGTCTGGATGTTGACGCCCTGGACCGACGGCTCCTTGTTGGCGGTCTCGGCCACCTGGCCGGCGCCGCAGCCGGTCGCCAGCAGGCCGGTCGCCGCCGCCACGCCGGACAGCAGCAGGGCCGCCCGCCGGGAACCCCTGATCGAGCGCGTCACGTCGGTCCTCCTCGTCACGATCCCCACCCGGCCGTCGCCGGGCACGGTGGCCATACCCGCGCAGACCGGCTTCAGGGTAGTTGGGGCTGATCGAGAGCCGCACGCCGACCCGGCACCACCACCTTCCCGGGGCGCTCAGCGCACCCGCCCGCCGGTGACCAGCAGCACCACGTCGATCAGGGCCACCAGCAGCACCGCCCGGAACGCGGCCACCCCCCGGTCGCCGGAGCGGCGGGCGTTGCGGCCGGCGTACCAGGTCAGGGGCGGGACCAGCGCGGCGGTCGCGACCGCCGACAGCCCGAACCACGACGGCGGCCCGGGCGGCCCGGCGACCAGGGTGACGGTCGCGGCGAGCAGCAGCGCGGCGGCGGCCACCCGGCTGCCGTTCGCGCCGAGCCGGTGCGGCAGCCCCCGCACCCCGGTCCGGGCGTCGTCGGCCAGGTCGGGCAGCACGTTGGCGAAGTGCGCGCCGGCCCCCAGCAGGGCGGCGGCGGCCACCAGCCAGGCCGGCGGGCCGGGGGCGCCGGGCAGCGCGAGCACCACGAAGGCGGGCAGCGCGCCGAACGACACCGCGTAGGGCAGCACGGAGAACGGCGTCGACTTCAGCGGCCAGTTGTAGGCCAGGGCGGAGACCAGGGCCACTGTCGCCCAGACCGCCGCCGTGCGGTTGGTCGTCGCCGCCGCGAGCAGCACCGTGGCCAGGGTCGCGGCCCGCGTCGCCAGCCCCACCGCGCGCCGGCTCACCGCGCCGGCGGCGACCGGCTTGTCGGTACGCCCCACCGCCGCGTCCCGGTCGGCGTCCAGGTGGTCGTTGGACCAGCCGACGGCGAACTGGCTGGCGAGCACCGTGAGCGCCACCGCGGCGACCCCGGACGCGTGGTGCCCCACCCCCACGGCGAGCAGCCCCGCCACCACGGTCACCGCCGCGGCCGGCTCCGGGTGACTTGCCCTGAGCAGCCCTAACACCGTCGTCGCCATATGGGAAGTCTGGTCGTTACCGTCCGGTCGTGCCACGCTCGGTGCCATGCGTGACGGATCGTCCTCCGTGTCCGACCGGCCGCGCGTGCTGCCGCCGAACGATCCCCGGCAGTACGACGACCTGGCCGACGAGTGGTGGCGTCCCGACGGGGCGTTCGCCATGCTGCACTGGCTCGCCCGCGCCCGGGCGGCCCTGGTGCCGCCGGCCACCCGGCCCGACGCCCTCCTGGTCGACCTGGGCTGCGGCGCCGGCCTGCTCGCCCCGCACCTGGCGGGCAAGGGCTACCGGCACGTCGGCGTCGACCTCACCCGCTCCGCCCTGACCCAGGCCGCCGCGCACGGGGTGGCCCCGGTCAACGGCGACGCCACCGCCGTTCCGCTGGCCGACGGCTGCGCCGACGTGGTGGCCGCAGGTGAGCTGCTGGAACACGTGCCGGACTGGCGGGCCGCCGTGGCGGAGGCGGGCCGGCTGCTGCGGCCGGGCGGCCTGCTGGTGCTGGACACGCTCAACGACACCGCGCTGAGCCGGCTGGTCGCGGTGGAGATCGGTGAGCGGCTGCCGACGGTGCCCCGGGGCATCCACGATCCACGGTTGTTCGTGGACGACCGGGAGTTGATCGCCGAGTGCGCCCGGCACGGCGTCGAGCTGCGGGTCCGGGGCGTCCGGCCGGAGCTGGGCGGCACCCTGCGCTGGCTGGTCCGCCGGCTGCGGGCCGGCCGCCAGCCGCAGGTGGGCGGCGGCCTGTCGCCGTCGGGCGGGCGGGAGCCCCGGATCAGGTCGACCTGGTCGACGGCGGTGCTCTACCAGGGGCGCGGCGTCCGGCGCGGATAGCCGGGCCCGCGCAGGGGTACAGGTGAGGCCGGACCGCGACAGCTCCGCCTCTCGTTGGTGACGACGTGGGGTACGCGAACGAGAGGTGGGGAACGTGGCCGTACCGGTGATCGCGGGTCTGGGCACGGCGC
This sequence comes from Micromonospora haikouensis, assembly GCF_900091595.1. Classification (GTDB taxonomy): domain Bacteria; phylum Actinomycetota; class Actinomycetes; order Mycobacteriales; family Micromonosporaceae; genus Micromonospora; species Micromonospora haikouensis. Next base: position 123,184 of record NZ_FMCW01000008.1, on the reverse strand, counting down.
AGCCGCCGGGGGCCACGCAGGACGAACTCTGGTCGGGCTTCTTCGCCGGCCACTTCCCCGACGCCACCCGGGCGCTCGCGCAGCGGATCTTCGCCAACTCCGGCGTGACGCGGCGGCAGGCGGCGGTCAACCCGCTGCTGGAGGACGTCTCGGACTGGCCGACGGAGCGCCGGATGCGCCGCTACCAGGTCGAGGCGCTGCCGCTGGGCAAGGAGGCGGTCGGCCGGGCGCTCACCGCCGCCGGCCTGGACGCCGGGGACGTCGGCATGTTCATCGTCTGCTCGTGCACCGGGTACGCCACGCCCGGCCTGGACATCCTCCTCGCCCGGGACCTGGGCATGGCCCCGCACACCCAGCGGATGGTCGTCGGCCACATGGGCTGCTACGCGGCCCTGCCGGGGCTCGGCGCGGCCGGTGACTTCGTCACCGCCCGGCAGCGGCCGGCGCTGCTGCTCTGCGCGGAGCTGACCAGCCTGCACATCCAGCCCGCGACGGCCCGGCTGGACACCCAGCAGATCGTCTCCCACGCCCTCTTCTCGGACGCCGCCGTCGCCGCCGTGGTCGTCCCCGGCGGCCGGGGGTACGCGCTGCGCGAGGTGACCGCCATCACCGACACGTCCACGGCGGACCACATGACCTGGGACGTCACCGACACCGGCTTCCGGATGGGGCTGTCCCCGAAGGTCCCGCAGGTGCTCTCCCGCCACGTCCGGGGCCTGGTCGACGACCTGCTGGACCGGCACGGCGCGACGCTGTCGGAGGTGGGCGGCTGGGCGGTGCACCCGGGCGGCCCGCGCATCCTGGACGTGGTGGAACGCGAGCTGGCGCTGCCGCCGCAGGCGCTGGACGCGGCCCGCGCCACCCTGGACGCCCACGGCAACTGCTCCTCGGCGACGGTGCTGCTGATCCTGGACCGGCTGCTCCGCGCGCAACGCCCGGCCGAGCGGATCCTGATGCTCGCCTTCGGCCCCGGCCTGACCCTCTACGCCGCCCTCCTGGACCACACCCCCTGACCCACCCTCCCCGCCCCCAGGTTCGCCCCGGTGATCAAGAGAAAAGTGTCAAAGTTGATCTCGACGATGACGCAAAGCTCTTGATCACCGAGCCGAGCGGAGGGTGGGGCGGGTTAGGCTCAGCGGTGTGGGTGGGGCGGGGGATGTCTGGGTTGATCGGCTGCGGGGCGGGGTGCTGGCCGGGTTGGCCGTGCTCCTCGTGGTCGCCGGCGGCGCGTGGTGGCGGGGCGCGGCTCCCCGGATCGACCCGACGGGTGGGCCGGACCGTTCGTCCGACATGGACGCCGTGGGCGCCGTGGATTCTGTAGACGCTGTGGACTCCGTGCCAACGGGCCGGGAAACGGTTCGGGTCGCCCCCGGTGACAGTCCCCAGTTCTTCGTCGTCGATCCGGCGAACGGTCGGGTGGTCTTCAGGTCCCCGCGCCGGGCCGTCGTCCTCGACGGACCCACCGGGCGGGTGCTGGCCGACGATGCCAGCGGGTCCGTTTCCTACGACCGGGGCGGCGACCTCGGTGGGTTCGGCACCCTGTGGCAGGCCCGGCTGACCCTGCGCCCCGGCCTGCCGCCGCAGCAGCGTGCCGTTCCCGCCGCCGGGTCCCGGCCCCACCTGCTCCAGGCCCGGTGCACCGGCCTGGGAGAGCTGGTGCTGGTGGCCTTCCCCTTCGGCCAGCGGGAGAGCCACCGGGTGGCGTGCGACGGCTCGTCCGCCACCGTGCTGCTCGACGGCGGGAGGAAGCTCCGCTTCGTCCTCGCCGCGTCCGGCGACGCCCCGGTCGTGGTCGACGCCCGGCTGGCGGCGCTCGTCTTCTGAGCCGCAACGCAGGGCGGCTCAGGTGCCGAGGCGGGCCAGGTCGGCGCGGTAGTCCTCGGCGGAGCGCAGCTCCGCAACCACCCGGACCAGCACGCCGGCGCGGTCGACCAGCAGGGCGGTGGCCGCCCCGGGCTGCGCCGGCAGCCGCAGGAAGGTGCGCAGGCCGCCGGCCGGGTCGGCGAGCGGACGTACGGTCGCGGTGGCCGACGCCGGGGTGGCGTGGACCGTGCGGCCACCCTCCACGGTGACCACGGTCACGCCGGGCGGGGCGAGCGCCGCGGCCTCGGCGACCCGCTCGGGGCAGGGGCAGGCGTCCACCAGGATGATCACGGCGGGCGTGAGGCCGCGCAGCGAGACGGCCGAGTTCCCGGCGTCGACCAGGTCCAGCGCCGGCAGCGCCCGGCCGCTCAGGTCGGTCGCCGTCGGGTACGGCACGACGGTGGGGCGGTCGCCGCCCCGGGGCGACCGGGGCCAGGTGACGGCGAACAGGCCGGCGAGGGTGATCAGCAGCGTGACCAGCAGGACGAGCAGCGGCAGCCGCAGCGGTGGCCGGCCGTCGGGGCGGGGGAGCAGGCCGAGGCGGCGACGCCAGCGGGTCTGGTTGGCCTGGCGGCGCAGCTCGCGGCGGACCCGTGCCGCCTCCTCCGCGAGCGCGGACGGGTCGTCCGGCACGACGATGCGGCCCCACTCCGGTGGCAGGCCGGGGAGGCCGTCGGCGGAGCCCTGGCCCTCTGCGTCGGGCATGCCCATCGGACCCCCTGCAACCGTCTCGGCGCGCGGACAGTGTTGTGCCTCCAGGGTCCCGCACCGCTAGCTCCTCCCGCTACACCTGGGCGCGGCTGGCGCGACCGGGATACCATGGGAACAGCGCATAGCCCGAGAAATCCACGCTCCGATCACCCACGTCGGGGTGTCATCCGCCAATCACGGAGCGTGTTCAGACCATCGGTTTGGCCTCCTGTCAAGCTGAAGAAATACCTCTCACAGGGCCCCTGAGCTGCGCCAACGGTCAGGACAGCGGTGGGACATCGGTGCCTGAGCGTGTTACCCTAGACACAGCGAAAGGGGTTTCGAACCTATGGTTTTCAGTGTCGGCGAGACCGTTGTTTACCCCCACCACGGGGCCGCACTCATCGAGGCAATCGAGACTCGGGTCATCAAGGGCGAGCCCAGGGAATACCTCGTCCTCAGGGTCGCGCAGGGTGACCTGACGGTCCGGGTGCCCGCTGAGAACGCCGAGATCGTGGGCGTGCGCGAAGTGGTCGGCGAAGAGGGCCTGGGCAAGGTCTTCGACGTCCTCCGGGCTCCGCACACCGAGGAGCCGACCAACTGGTCGCGGCGTTACAAGGCGAATCTGGAGAAGCTGGCCTCCGGCAACCCGCTGAAGGTGGCCGAGGTCGTGCGCGACCTGTGGCGCCGGGAGCGGGAGCGGGGCCTGTCGGCGGGCGAGAAGCGCATGCTCGCCAAGGCGCGGGACATTCTCGTCGGCGAGGTCGCGCTGGCCGAGAAGAGCACCAAGGACGAGGCGGAGACGCTGCTCGACAAGGTGCTGACCGAGGCCTGATCCGCACCTGATCATCGACCACCCCGCAGCAGCAGAATCCGAGGACCGCGACGTGACCGCGCAGCTCAATCCGCGCGGTGACGTCGCGGTCCTCGTGCCTGCGGCCGGTGCCGGCGTACGCCTGGGCCCGGGCGCGCCCAAGGCCCTGCGTCCCCTTGCCGGTGAGCCGCTGCTCGTGCACGCCGTGCGCCGGATCGCCGCCGCCGCGTCCGTGCACACGATCGTGGTGGCCGCCCCGGCGGCCGAGGTCGAGGCGGTCCGCGACCTGTTGACCCCGGTCGCCCCGGTGACGGTCGTCCCCGGCGGGGCGGAACGCCAGGCGTCCGTGGCCGCCGCGCTGGCCGCCGTCCCCGCCGGCCCGGAGATCATCCTGGTGCACGACGCGGCCCGCGCGCTCACCCCGCCCGAGCTGGTCGAGTCCGTCGCCGCGGCGGTCCGCTCCGGGCACGACGCGGTGATCCCCGTCCTCCCGGTCGTCGACACGATCAAGGAGGTCGGCCCGGGCGAGGTGGTCCTCGGCACGGTCGACCGGTCCGCCCTGCGCGCCGTGCAGACCCCGCAGGGCTTCCGCCGGGCGGTGCTGACCGCCGCCCACGAGGCGGCCGGCGACCCGCTCACCGACGACGCGGGCCTCGTCGAGAAGCAGGGCGTGCCGGTGGTCTGCGTCCCCGGCTCCGAGCACGCCCTCAAGGTCACCCGCCCGTTCGACCTCGCGCTGGCCGAGCACCTGCTGGCCGGCGGCGCGTGACGCGTACCCTCGGTTCATGATCGTTCCTCGGGTGGCCATCGGCACCGACGTGCACGCCTTCGAGGCGGGCCGACCCTGCTGGCTGGCCGGCCTGCTCTGGCCCGACCAGGACGGCCTGGCCGGGCACTCCGACGCCGACGTGGTCGCGCACGCCGCCTGCAACGCGCTGCTCTCCGCCGCCGGCCTCGGCGACCTCGGCGCCAACTTCGGCGTGGCCGAGCCCGAATGGGCGGGGGCGCCCGGGGTGGCGCTGCTCACCGAGACCGCCCGCCGGGTCCGGGCGGCCGGCTTCGAGATCGGCAACGTCTCCGTGCAGGTCGTCGGCAACCGGCCGAAGATCGGCCCGCGTCGCGCCGAGGCCGAGGCGGTGCTTTCCGAGGCGGTCGGCGCGCCGGTGACCGTCTCCGCTGCCACCACCGACGGGCTCGGCTTCACCGGGCGCGGCGAAGGGCTCGCCGGCATCGCGGTGGCCCTGGTCCACCCGGTCCCGCCCGCGTAGGGTCGCCCGATGTCGAGCGACGCCACCGCCGAGGGGTACCTCCAGCGCGCCCAACTCCTGGCCGACCTCGGCCGGTACGACGAGGCCGCCGGGGAGGTCGGCCTCGCCCTCGCCCTGGAGCCGGCGAACGCCGACGCGCTGACCACCCTCGCCCGGGTGCACCTGGCCGCCGGCCGCCCCGCCGAGGCGCGCGCCGCCGCCGAGGCGGCCCTGGCCCTCGCCCCGGACGCCGTCGCCCCGCTCGTCGCCCGCGGGCTGGCCCTGGTCGAGCAGGGCGAGTACGCCGAGGCGGCCGGCACCGCGGGCCGGTTGCTCGCCGCCGCAGACGACGCGTACGCCCAGCGCAGCGCCGCCGCGATCCTGTCCGGCTCCCGCAACGGGCAGCCGGCCCTCAACGCCGCCTGGCGGGGCGTCGAGCTGGCCCCGGAGGAGTCCCAGGCGCACCTGGTGCTCGCCCTCGTCGCCGCCCGGCTGCGGCTGTACGACCTGGCCGAGCGGGCGTACCGGGAGGCGCTGCGGCTCGACCCGGAGCTGGACCGGGCCGGCGACGAGCCGGGAATCGTCCGGCTGGAACGACGCTGGTACGCGGCGGCGCTCGCGGAGCTGGCGGAGAGCGTGCCGGCCGTCCAGGCGGCCCCGGTCGCGCCCGACAGGCCCCGGGGCGTCGTCGACGACCTGCGCCGGCTCGTGCTGTACGGGGCGGGCTGGACCCTCGTGGGTGCCGTGCTGGTGGCGGTCGCGGCGGCCGGGACGTCGTCGTCCGGCCCGTCGAGGTTCCTCGCGGTGCTGGTGGCGGTGAGCGGGGCGGTGCTGGGCTGGCTGCTCGCGGCGCGGGTGCCGGGGCTGACCCGTACGGTGCTGCCCGGGCTGCTGCGCTCGGACCGGTCGCTGGCCCTGGCGGTGTACGCGGTGGCCGCCGGGCCGGTGCTGTTGCTGGTCTACGCGGCGGTGGGGACGCCGTGGCCGCTCGTGGCGGCGATCGCGGTGGCGGCGGTGGCGGAGTTGGCGGTGTTCTCCCGGACGGTGCGCTGAGTCGTCCTGTCGCGTCGGGTGCGGGGTGGGGTTCGCCGGGGAGCCCGGCATCCTGGCTCCGCTCATCCGGTCAGGTGGGGGGTGGCGGCGAACTCGACCAGGGCGAGGCGGCCGTCGGCGTGGACATAGCGGGTGAGCGAGGTGTTGGCGACCGGGGTGACGGTGAGGATCGCGTCGAGGTCGGTGAACGACAGTCGGTCGAGGAGGTGCCGTACGGCGACGACCACGGCGTCGTGAGCCACGACCAGGATCCGCTGCCCGGCATGCCGGCTGTTCAGGTCGGTGAGGACGGCGCCGATGCGTGCGGCGACGTCGTCGAACGTCTCACCGCCCGGCGGCCGGTAGGCGTAGAGGCCGTCGGCGGCGAGCCGGGCCGCTTCGGCGGGGAACCTCCGGGCGATCATGAGGGGGGTCAGCAGCTCCAGGTCCCCCATGAGCCGGTCACCCAGCCGGTCGTCGATGCACGCCTGGGGATGGGGGCTGCCGAGCGTGGCGGCGGTGTCGGCGGCCTGCGCCCACGTCTGCCGGGCTCTCCGGTAGGGGGAACAGACGACCGCCTCGGGGATCTGGTCTGCGGGTCGGGTGGCGAGCCAACGGCCGAGGTGGGTGGCCTGCTGCCAGCCGAGCGGTGACAGCTCGATGTCGGCGTCGCGCCCGGTGAGGCCGTGGTCGGCCAGCCCGCAGGCCTGCGCGTCGGCGAAGGCCACGTTCGCGGTGCTCTGCCCGTGGCGGACGATGGTCAGCTGCGCGACGGTGTCCATGTCCTGATGGTCCGGGGCTCAGCCGGCCGGAGTGGTGCCGGGCCGGGCCCAGGTCCAGGCGTACGCGGGGTCCTCGCACTCGTCCGCCGCGGCGCACAGGTCGAGGGGGCGGAACGTGTCGACCATGACGGCCAGCTCGTCGAAGAAGTCGACGCCGATCGAGCGCTCGGCCGCGCCGGGCTGGGGGCCGTGGGTGAAGCCGGACGGGTGCAGGGAGATGGAGCCCTGCCCGATGCCGGAGCCGCGCCGGGCCTCGTAGTTGCCGCCGGTGTAGAACAGCATCTCGTCGGAGTCGACGTTGTGGTGGTGGTAGGGCACCGGGATGGCGTCGGGGTGGTAGTCGACCTTGCGGGGCACGAACGAGCAGATCACGAAGTTGGGGCCCTGGAACGTCTGGTGCACGGGCGGCGGCTGGTGGATGCGGCCGGTGATCGGCTCGAAGTCGTGGATGGAGAACGCCCACGGGTAGAGGTGGCCGTCCCAGCCGACGACGTCGAACGGGTGGTGCGCGTAGACGTACCTCGTCCAACCGCGCCGGTGCCGGACCAGGACCTCGACGTCGGAGCCGTCGACGAGCAGCGGGGCGTCCGGCCCCCGGACGTCGCGCTCGCAGTAGGGCGAGTGCTCCAGGAACTGGCCGCGCACCGACAGGTAGCGCTTGGGCGGGCCGACGTGCCCGGCGGCCTCGATGGCCAGCAGCCGGGCCGGCTCGTCGCCGGTGGGGACGAGTCGGTGGATGGTCGACGTCGGGATGATCACGTAGTCGCCGGCCACCGCGTCGAGCGCGCCGAACGGTGACTCGACCCGCAGCGCCCCGGACTCCAGGTAGAGGCAGTGGTCGCCGGTGGCGTCACGGAACAGCGGGGACGGCCGGTCGGCCGACACGTACGCGATGCGCACGTCGTCGTTGGCGAGGAGGTAGCGCCGGCCGAGGATCGGGTCGGCCCCGGTGTGGTCGAGCTGGTGGGTGCGCAGGTGGCGGGGCTTGAGCGGCAGGTTGGGCACGCGGGTGACGGCCGGCGGGTCGTACGCCTCGGCGGCGACGATCGCGGTGGGGGCGTGCCGGTGGTAGAGCAGGGACGAGTCGGCGGAGAAGCCCTCCTGGCCCATCAGCTCCTCGGCGTAGAGGGTGCCGTCGGGCTGGCGGAACTGGGTGTGCCGCTTGCGGGGCACCTCGCCGACGCTGCGGTAGTACGGCATGTCGCCTCCCGATTCGTCGCGTTCACCCGAGCATGGGCGCGTTCACCGGCCATCGTCCCGTTCACCGGCCGCTCGCGTCCGATAGTCGGACGCTGTTGTCCGTTCCTTGTAGCGTCCCGTAAGTTCTTGTTCCGTGTCAACGCACGTGCCACACCTCCTCGCCGGCCTCGTCGACGACGCCGCCGTCTTCCCGCCCGGCAGTGCGGCGCTGCCCGACGCGCTCGCCGCGCACCGTCGGCACCGTGCCTCCTGGTACGCCGACCTGGTCGGCCCGCTGCTCGTGCCCGCCTCGGCGGTCGTCTCCGGCGAGCTGGCCCGAGAACTGGTCGACGCGCCGGATGGCCCGGCCGGCCCCGCCGCGTCCGCCGGCGACAGCGCCGCGAACGGCCCCGGGGTCGGGTCGAGCCTCGTGGTCGGGCTGATCGGCGACACCGGGATCGACGGGCTGCCCGCCGCGCTGGCCGCCCTGCCGGCCGGCGTCACCGCCCGCCAGGTCGAGGTGGCCGTCGCCAAGCGCGGCGAGGACCCCCTGCCCGGCCTGACCGCGCTGCTGGGCCTGGCCGGGCGGTCCGGCGGGGTCGACGTCCACGCCGAGCTGCCGCTGACGTTCGGGCTGATGGGGGCGCTCGACGCGGTCGCCGCCGCCCGCGCCGACGGGGTGCCGGTCGCGGCGAAGTTCCGCACCGGCGGGCTGGCCGCCGAGTTGTTCCCCACCCCGGTCGAGCTGGCCGCCGTGATCTGCGCCTGCCGGGACCGGGCGCTGCCGTTCAAGCTGACCGCCGGGCTGCACCACGCCGTGCGGCACCGCGACCCGGAGACCGGCTTCACCCACCACGGCTTCGGCAACGTGCTCGCCGCGACCCTCGCCGCCGCCGACGGGGCCGAGGTGGACGAGGTGGCCGCCGTGCTCGCCACCACCGACCCGGTGCCGCTCGTCGAGCGGGCCCGGGCCGCCCGCGCCGCCGACCGGCCGCTGTGGGTGGGGTACGGCTCGTGCAGCATCACCGAACCACTGACCGACCTGATCCGGCTGGGCCTGGTCGACGCAGGACACGACGGGAGCGGGGGAGACGACGTGAACGCAGGACACGACGGTGACGGGGGACACGGGGCATGACCTGGGTGACGGGTGCCGAGGGCTCGGCGTACGGGGTGCGCAACCTGCCGTACGGGGTGTTCCGCTCCGGCGGGGGCGACCCCCGCGTCGGCGTACGGATCGGGGAGTTCGTGCTCGACCTGGGCGCGGCCGAGGCGGCCGGGCTGGTGCTGGCCGCCGGCGCGCTGGGCCGGTCCACGCTCAACGCGTTCCTGGCGCTGGGGCGGCCGCAGTGGACCGCCGTCCGGCAGCGGGTGACCGAGCTGCTCACCGACCCCGCCCACCGGCCGGCCGTCGAGCCGCTGCTGGTGCCGCTGGCCGAGGCCGAGCTGCTGCTGCCGTTCGAGGTGGCCGACTATGTCGACTTCTACTCCTCCGAGCACCACGCGGGCAACGTCGGGCAGATCTTCCGCCCCGGCCAGCCGCCGCTGCTGCCCAACTGGAAGCACCTGCCGATCGGCTACCACGGCCGGGCCGGCACGGTGGTGGTGTCCGGCACGCCGGTCGTGCGCCCCACCGGGCAGCGGGCCACCCCGGACGGGCCGGTCTGCGGGCCGTCCGTGCGCCTCGACATCGAGGCCGAGGTGGGCTTCGTCGTCGGCGTGCCCAGCGTGCTCGGCGAGCCGGTCGGAGTGGCCGACTTCGCCGACCACGTCTTCGGGGTGGTGCTGGTCAACGACTGGTCGGCGCGGGACATCCAGGCCTGGGAGTACCAGCCGCTCGGCCCGTTCCTCGGCAAGTCCTTCGCCACCTCCGTGTCGGCCTGGGTGACCCCGCTGGACGCGCTCGCCGACGCGTTCGTGCCCGCCCCCGAGCAGGACCCGCCGGTCGCGGAGTACCTGCGGGACGTGCCGCACGTGGGGCTGGACCTGCGGCTGGTCGTGGAGTGGAACGGCGAGCGGGTCAGCGAGCCGCCGTTCGCCACCATGTACTGGACGCCCGCCCAGCAGTTGGCGCACCTCACCGTCAACGGCGCGTCCCTGCGCACCGGCGACCTGTACGCCTCCGGCACCGTCTCCGGCCCCCGGCGGGATCAGGTCGGCTCGTTCCTGGAGCTGACCTGGGGCGGCGCGGAGCCGGTCACGGTCGGCGGGGCGGAGCGCACCTTTCTGGCCGACGGCGACACGGTCACCGTCACCGCCACCGCGCCGGGCCCCGACGGCACCACGATCGCCCTCGGCGAGGTGACCGGCACGATCCGCCCCGCCCGCTGACCCCGTCAGCGCCCCGCCGTCCGTTCCGCCCGCCGGCCCCGCCGCGCCCTTCGTCCGGGCCGTCCGGACCGGCGGACTCCACCCGGTGACAGCCGGGGAACCGCGGTCGCACATCAGGTGCGACCGGTGCCTGACCCCGCTCGTTGATCGAGCCGGGTTCCCCGCGTGGCGGAACCCGGCCGGCGGCTCCGGGTGGTGCCGCCCGGCCGTCGTGGGACGTCCCAACGGAGTGGAGGCAATGAACATGATCGATCTTTCGGGTGCCGTCTGGCGCACCAGCAGCCGCTCGAACGACCAGGGGCTGTGCGTCGAGGTGGCGGACAACCTGGTCAGCAGCGCCGGAGTCGTCGCCGTACGCGACTCCAAGGACCCGGCGGGCCCGGCGCTGACCGTCAGCCCGCCGGGCTGGACCGCGTTCGTCGACGCGATCCGGGTCGGGCGTTTCCTGGCCTGACCCTGACCCCGGGTGCCCGTCACCCCCGGATCGGCCACCAGCGGCGGAAGTTCCGCCGCTGGGGCCCCACCGCGCGCTCACCGGCCGTACCGTGGACGACACGGGAGGTGTCATGTCGACGGTCACGGTCACCGAGTTCATCGAGGCGCCCGCCGTCGACCTCTGGCGGCTCCTCGTCGACCTGCCGGTCCGCGCCGACTGGCTCCGCACGGTCGGCGGGGTCGAGCTGCTCACCCCCGGCCCGCTCGCCCCCGGCACGGCCTGGCGGGAGACCCGCACCCGGCCGGACGGGGGCACCCAGGCCGAGGAGTTCGTCGTGGTGGAGTGCGTTCCGCCCCGGCGGCTGGTGCTCGCCTCGCCGGGCATCGGCGTGTCCTACCGCACCACCTGGGTCCTGCGCACCGTCCAGCGCCGCCGCCGGGCCTGCACCGCCGTCACCGTCGCGCAGGAGGCGGTCGCCACGGCACCGTACGGTCGGGTGCTGGCCCTGCTCTTCGGCGGCCTGGCCGCCCGCGCGGTCGAGGGCACCTTCCGCCGCGACCTCGCCGACCTCTCCCGCGCCGCCCACCCACCGACCCCGGCCGAGGCGGCCTGAAAGCGCGCCGGGCCGGTGCGCCGGGCCGGGTGCCGGCCGGCACCGGAGCGGACCGGCCTCGGTAGGGTGCCGGGCGGAGGTGCGGCATGACTGTGGCGAAGGGACGGCGGGGCGTCGCGATGACACTCGCGGCGCTGGTCGGCGTCGCGGCGGTCGCCTTCGTCGTCCACCGGGTGCTCGCGCCGGCCGAGGTGGAGACCCCCGCCAGCGCCGCCTACCCGGCCACGGCCACCCCGACGATCGGCGTGGTGGGCCGGCTGCCGGCGGCCCCGCTGATCGTGGACGGCCGGCTCCGTGTCTACGCCGCCACCCGCCAGGTGTACGCCGACCAGCCCGCCGACTCCCGCAACCGGGTCACCCCGTACTGGTCGTACCGGCGCTGGCCGGCGGAGGTCAGCGGGGTGGTGGCGGACGCGACCACGGTCGTCAGCCGCTGGTCGGACGGGAAGCTGGTGGCGCTGGACGCGCGTACCGGACGGGTGGCCTGGCAGTCCGACGGCCCGGAGCCCGCCGACGGCTGGACCGCCCGCCGCACCGGGGCCGGCACCGTGTGGGCCCCGCCGGGGCTGTTCCTCGCCCGCGCCGCCGACGGCCGGCCCGTGCTGGTGGTCGCCGGCCCGGAGCGGGTCGCCGGCTTCGCGCTCGCCGACGGCCGGCGGCTCTGGTCGGTCGACGTGGACGGCGGATGCCGCGACGACGTGGCCACCACGTCGGCGGGGCAGCTCGTCGCCGTCGACCGGTGTGCCGCCCCGGTGGCCGTCGAGTTCCGCGACGTGGCCACCGGCACGCCGACGGTGCGCCTGACGCCGACCGGGGCCACCGCTGACCTCACCGTCACCCCGGTCGGCTGCGTGAGCCCCCGCTCCCGGTGCCGGGGCCTGCACGCCGAGGGCTTCGCCGACGGGGCGGGCCGCGGCTGGCTGGTCGGCACCGCCGACCCGGTCACCGCCCCGGGCCTGGACGCGGCCGGGACGGAGCTGGACGGCGAGCGCGCCGTCGGCACGGCCGGCGGGGTGGTGACCGCGCGGTCGGCCCGCACCGGCGAGGAACTGTGGCGGCGCGCCGACCTCGGCCCGGCCCGGATCCTGGCCGTCCAGCCCGGCCGGGTGCACCTGCTCACCGAGACCCGGGACCTGGTCACCCTCGACCCGAGGACCGGCGCGCAGCGCTCCCGCTTCCGGCTGGAGGTGGGCCGCGACGGCATCGGCTGGGCCGCCGGCCTGGCGTACGCGGGCGGCGGCTACGTGGCGGTGGAGCGGCTGCGCGAGCCGGTCGCCCCGGACGCCGACGACCAGCGCTACTTCCTGATGTCCGAGCCGGTGCTGCTCGCCGCCACCTGACGGCCCCGGTGAACGGCCGGTCCGACGACCGCCCGCCGCCGCCGACGGAGCCGGCGGACCAGCAGGGCGACTCCGGCAATCGCCGCCGCCGCGACGGCGAGGGACCCGCCGCGGAGCCACCAACTCCGGGCGAGGCGGTCGAACAGGGGGGTCCGCGTGCCGGCCTGGCCGGGCTCGGGAAAGGTGATCGTGCCGCTGGCGCTGCGTCTGACCTTGCCGCTCTCCAGGTCCAGGGCGATCCGCCACGGGCCGTCGGCCAGCTCGGCGGGGAAGAGCACCCGCACGCTGCCGGCCTCGCCCGCGGCCAGCGTCGTGCCCTGGACGACGTCGAACGGGCCGGCCCGGACCCCGCCCGGGCCGTCGGAGAGCGTGGCACTGCCACCCATGTCCAGGGCGCGCCCGCCGGTGTTGTGGACCGCGACGTCGACGGAGGGCCGGCCCCCGCCGTCCCGGGCCGGCACGACGTCGCCGATGGTGAAGTCGGACGGCGGCTCGCCGCCCGGCCCCACGTCGAGGTAGACCCGGACACCGACCCGGTGGACGATGTTGACGTTGGCCGAGGTGTCCCGGGCGGGAACTGTGGACGCCCAGACGACCCCGTAGCGCTCGCCGGCCGACGCCTCCCGGGGCACCCGCACGGTCGCGGTGAACCGGGCGCTCTCCTGCGGGTCGAGGGTGACCGAGCCTTCGTCGAGGGTGATCCAGCCGCTCAGCTCGTTGGCCGTGCGGCCCTCGGCGAACCGGAACTTGCCGTCGGCGACGTCAGCGCCGGCCGCGTACAGGTCGAGGCGGCGGCGCTCGGCGGAGTGGTTGACGACGCTGATCTTCCGCTTGATCGTGCTGCCGGGGGGCAGATGGTCGACGATGTAGCGCAACGCCCGGGGGTCGTCGTGCCGGGCGACGGGTGCCTCCAGCAGTTGGATCCCGATCGCGCGACTGTCGGGCTCCGCGGCCGGCGCGCCGGCCCGGGCAGGGACGCCCGGACCGGCGGCGCAGAGCAGCACCGCGGCCGACCAGGCCGCGAGGCGGATCAGCGGCTCAGGCGACCGAATGTGTCACCGTCCCGGTGTAGGTGCCGGACTGGTTGGCCGACGGCACGTTGACCTCGAGGGTCGGGTTCCAGGAGGCCGAGTTGATGCCGGTGCCGCCGGTGTGGGTGAACGCGGTGACCGGTGTGGTGTTGTCCAGCGGCACGGCGTTGCCGGAGGCGGTCTGCCCCTCGGTGAAGGTGCCGGTGCCGCTGGTGGCCGTCGCCGGGCCCGACCAGTAGTCGACGGCGGTGGCGGGGACGGTCTCGGTGGCGGTGGCGGTGCCGGTGGTGAAGTCGGTCGAGGTCACCGACGCCGTCCACGAGGCGTCGGCGCCCGTGGCCCGGGTGTCGGACACGGTCACGGTGCCGAGCTGCCCGGTGATCGTGGTGCCCGGCGCGCCGGAGCCGAGGTTGGCCGTGGCGGGCGCGTCGATGTCGAGGGTTCCGGCGAGGACGTCGAAGGTGACAGTGGTGGTGTCGGTCGGCGCGGCCAGCGCCGGCGAGGCGACCAGGGCGGCGGTGGCGGCCGCGGCGGTCGCGGCCAGGATCGTGCGAGTACGCATGCTCTCTCATCCCTTGCTCGGTTGGTGCGGACCGTCGTGGTCGAGGGCCCACGAGCCAGGATGGACGTTAGCGACAAGAGTGTCTTAAGGGTTTAAAACGGGACAAAAGCCTGGAGTTGGTCGTCCATAGCCGGACTACGGGCGGGTGGGATCCCGCGAACCCTCATCGCTGCCGACGTCGGAAGGGTTACCTTCCCCCCATGCCCGGCCATATCGGCTCCGCAGCCGCACCGCGAGTCCTGGGCGGCGCCTTGGCTGCCCTGCTGGTGGCCGCCCTCGCCGGTGCCGGCCAGTCGGCGGACGGCGCGCCCGAAGCGCTGCCCCGGGCCGTGCCCGTCGCCGCGGCCCCGCCGCAACCGCCCCCCGGACCGTCCGCCGGCACCGTGGTCGGCTTCCAGGTGCTCCCGGGCCCGACGCAGCCCACCGTGCCGCCGCCGACGGGCACCCCCACGGGCGGGCCGGCCCCGTCAGGGCAGCCAGCCCCCTCGCGGCCGGGCCGGCTGCCGGTCACCGGCGGAGCGTGGGGGGCGGCGTGGCCGCTGGCCGTCGGCGCGGCCAGCGTGCTCCTGGGCCTGGCCCTGACCCTCGCCCGCCGACGCCGCCCCCGGGGGGCATGAGATCCTCGCCGCCACCCTGATCGGGCGGCTCGGTTCGGGTCGGGGCGGCTCAGGCCAGGGCGGACTCCGCAGCGGCGAGGAACGCGTCGTTCTCGGCCGGGGTGCCGATGGTGACCCGCACCCCGTCGCCCGGGAACGGCCGGACGATCACGCCGCGCGCCTCGCACGCCTTGCCGAACCCGACCGCCCGGTCGCCCAGCGGCAGCCACACGAAGTTGGCCTGGCTGGCCGGCACGTCCGGGACGAACTTGCGCAGCGCCTCCGTGACCCGGTCCCGCTCGGCGACGACCAGCGCGCAGCGCCGCTGCACCTCGTCGGCCTGCGCGAGGGCGGCGAGCGCGCCGGCCTGGGCGGCCATGCTGGTGGAGAACGGGGTGACCACCTTGCGCACGGCGGCGGCCACCTCGGGCGCGGCGACGAGGAAGCCGATCCGCAGGCCCGCCAGCCCCCACGCCTTCGACAGGGTGCGCAGCACCACCACGTTCGGCCGGTCGAGGTAGGTCAGGCCGTCCGGCACCTCGGCGTCGGTGACGAACTCCCGGTACGCCTCGTCGATGACCACCAGCACGTCCTCGCCGACGGCGTCGAGGAACCGGTCCAGCTCCGCCTTGCGCACGGCGGTGCCGGTCGGGTTGTTGGGGTTGCAGACCAGCACCATCCTGGTCCGGTCGGTCACCGCCGCGGCCATCGCCTGAAGGTCGTGCCCGTGCCCGGCGTCGTTGGGCACCCGCACGCTGGTCGCGCCGCTGGTGGCCGCGATGATCGGGTACGCCTCGAACGACCGCCACGAGTAGAGCAGCTCGTCGCCGGGCAGGCAGGTGGCCCGCACCAGGTGCTCGGCCAGCGCCACCGACCCGCAGCCGGTGGCGATCCGGTCGGGGTGCACCCCGTGCCGCTCGGCGAGCGCCTGGCGCAGCGCCACCACGCCCATGTCCGGGTACCGGTGCGAGCCGGCGACCGCCTCGGCGACCGCCTCCACCACGCCGGGCAGCGGCCCGTACGGCACCTCGTTGCTGGCCAGCTTGATCGCCTCCGGCAGGCCCAGCTCGCGGGCCAGGTCGGCGGGGCTGCGGCCCGGCACGTAGTTGGGCAGCGCGTCGAGGTCGGCGCGGGTCAGCCGCAGCGGTGGCTCGTGACGTCCGGTGTCGGTCATGGCTTGTCTCCCGAAGGGGTGGCGGGGGTGGTGGGGTCGTCGGCCGGCTCGGCGGGACCGCCCGACGGGGCGCCGCCGCCGGCGGCGGGGGTGCGCGGCGGCAGCCGGACCACCACGGTCTGCGCGCGCTTGTCGTGCAGCGCCTGCCGCAGCGGGTGGTCGAACAGCGGCGACACGGCGTCGACGAGCTGGAGCAGCAGGCCGAAGCCGCAGCAGTACCACAGCAGGGTGGGCAGGCCCAGCGTGCTCCACCGGCGCAGCGCCCGCCCGAAGCCGAGCGGCTGGTCGGCCTCGACCGGCACGGCCCGTACGCCGAGCAGCCGCTTGCCGAGGGTCTGCCCGTTGCCGGCCATCGCCGGCACCTCGTACGCGAACCAGAGGGCGGTGGCGATCAGCAGGATGGCGACCTGGAGCCCGCCGGCCTGCTCGCCGGGCTGCGGCAGCCCGTCGGTGGACGTGTCGCCGGCCATGCTCCGGCGCAGCACCTCCCGGAAGTAGGGGGTGACCTCCTCGACGTACCGGTAGACGAACCAGCCGTTGACGACGGCGTTGAGCAGGAACACCGCGCCGAAGTCGATCAGTCGGGCGACGAACCGGGCACCGAAGGAGGCCAGCGGCAGCCCGTGCGGGCGGGGCACGGGCGGACGCCCCGGCCACCCCGGGTACGCCCACCCGGGCGGGTACCCCTGCCCGGGTGGGCCCGGCTGGCCGGGGATCCCGCCGGGCGGGCCGTACGGCGGGCCGCCGACGGGTCCCGGCTGCTGGCCGGGGTGCGGCGGCTGGCCGGGCTGCCCGGGGAACGGGGGCTGGCCGGTCCCCGGCCAGCCGGGGAACGGGCCCGGGGCGGGCGGCGTGCCGGGCCCACCGGCCGGAGCGGGGACGCCGCCGGTGGTCGTCGGCGCGACCGGACCGCCCTGGCCGGGGGCGGGGCTGGCCGGCGGCGAGGGCTCGACCGGGGGCGGCCCCTCCGGCGGGGTGGCGTCGACGGGGATCGGCGCGCCGATCCAGCCCTCACCGTCCCAGTACCTCCTGGTGTCGGGATCGGCGGGGTCGACGTACCAGCCTGGTTGCACGCTCACGGAGCAACCTTAACGACGACCGTCGCGGCGAACTTGTCGTGGAGGCACTGCTGCCAGGGCTTGTCCCCGAGCTGCCAGAACCCGTCGAGGTAGTTGAACCCGGGCACCACCGTGGCGGCGACGAACTGCACGAGGTAGCGCCGCCCGGCCATGCCGCGGTCGAGCGTCCGGGTCGGGTCGAGCGGGACGACCTGGAGCTTCATCACCTTCTTGCCCAGCGTCTGCCCGGACCGGAGCAGGTATTCGACGTGGTAGAGCCAGTAGAGCCCGAGCATCAGCACGACCAGCCCCAGCTCGGCCAGGAGCAGCGGCAGCATGAGGTCGGTCAGGAACGACTTGGGGTGGTATCCCAGGAGCCTGTCGACCGGCTCGGTCCGGGTGAACTGGTCGAACACGGTGAACCAGACGTACATCATTGCCGGCAGGAACAGCGTCAGGCCGACCAGGCCGGCGACGGCGCTGTCGATCAGGAAGGCCAGCAGGCGGTCGCCGAAGCTGGCCAGCGGCTGCCCGCCGGGGCCGACCGGCACCGGCGGGTGCCCGGGGCGCGGCGGGGCCCACCCGGCCGGTGGTGGGGCGTAACCGCCCGGCGGGGTCCACGCCCCCGGCGGGGCCCAACCCCCGGGCGGGGCGTAGCCGGTGGGGCCGGGCTGCGCCGGGACGGCGTACCCCGGCGGAACCGGGGCGGCGGGCGGCGCGCCGCCACCGGCGGGCGGCTGCCCGCCGGCCGGCGGCGTCGGGTACGTCGGAGGCTGGGTCACGCTCGACAGTGTCGCAGGTGGCTACAGGTTTCCCCGCTTCTCCTGCTCCCGCTCGATGGCCTCGAACAGGGCCTTGAAGTTGCCCTTGCCGAAGCCGAGCGAGCCGTGCCGCTCGATCAGCTCGAAGAACACGGTCGGGCGGTCCTGCACCGGCTTGGTGAAGATCTGCAGCAGGTAGCCGTCCTCGTCCCGGTCGACCAGGATCTTGCGGGCCTTCAGCTCCTCGATCGGCACCCGCACCCGGCCGATCCGGGCGCGCAGCTCCGGGTCGTCGTAGTACGAGTCCGGGGTGTCCAGGAACTCGACGCCGGCCGCGCGCATCGCGTCGACGCTGGCCAGGATGTCGTTGGTGGCCACGGCGATGTGCTGGGCCCCCGGGCCCTGGTAGAACTCCAGGTACTCGTCGATCTGCGACTTCTTGCGGGCCACGGCCGGCTCGTTGAGCGGGAACTTGACCTTGCGGGTGCCGTTGGCGACGACCTTGCTCATCAGGGCCGAGTAGTCGGTGGCGATGTCGTCGCCGACGAACTCCGCCATGTTGGAGAAGCCCATCACCCGCTTGTAGAAGTCGACCCACTCGTCCATCCGGCCCAGCTCCACGTTGCCGACCACGTGGTCGACGGCCTGGAAGAAGCGCTTCGGCTGGAGGCCGGCGTCGATCATCGGCTGCCGGTCCACGATCGGGCCCCGGGCCACGAAGCCGGGCAGGAACGGCCCGGTGTAGCGGGACCGGTCGACCAGGGTGTGCCGGGTGTCGCCGTACGCGGCGATGGCCGCCATCCGCACGGTGCCGTGGGAGTCGCCCACGTCGTGCGGCTCGACCAGGCCGGTCGCGCCCTGGGCGACGGCGTGGGCGTACGCGGCGTCGACATCGGGCACCTCCAGCGCGATGTCCACCACGCCGTCGCTGTGCTTCGTCACGTGCTCCGCGCCGGGGGCGTCGGGGCGCACCGCGCCGGTCAGCACGAACCGGGCCGAACCGCTGGTCAGCACGTACTCGGCGTGGTCGCGGAAGCCCTGCTCCGGCCCCCGGTACGCCACGCAGGTCATGCCGAACGCCGTCGAGTAGTAGTGCGCCGCCTGCTTGGCGTTGCCGACCATGAAGTGGACGTGGTCGAGCGCCTTCACCGGGAACGGGTCGCGGCTGATGTCGTGGTCGACGGCGCCGACGAGCCGGTCGACGTCGATCTCCTCGGTGGGCTTGGGTCGGTCGATCGCCTGGGTCACGGTGGCCTCCCTCGCGTACCGGCCGGCCTCGTGGGCCGCCGTGGGCTGGTTGTCCAGGAAGCATCTCCGGAACGGATTTGGTTGGGCAACAGTCGCGGATAGCCCTGGTCAGGTTGCGCATTCGGTATGGTCGTCACCCGTGACCGCTGTGCAGGATGTCCAGCTCGACGAGCTGGACGCGCGACTGATCGAACTCTTCGCCGAGGAGCCCCGGATCGGGGTGCTGGAGTGCTCCCGGCGGCTCGGGGTGGCCCGGGGCACCGTCCAGGCCCGCCTCGACAAGCTCGTCGACCGGGGGGTGATCGGCGGTTTCGGGCCGGACATCTCCCCGGCCGCGATCGGCTTCGCGGTGACCAGCTTCGTCACCCTGGAGATCAGCCAGCGGCTCGGGCACGACCCGGTGACCGCCCACCTCGCGGCGATCCCCGAGGTGCTGGAGGCGCACACCATCACCGGCTCCAGCGACCTGCTCTGCCGGATCGTCGCCCGCTCCAACGCCGACCTCCAGCGGGTCATCGACCAGATCGTGGCGTACGAGGGGATCCGGCGGGCGTCGACGATCATCGCGCTCGCCCAGCAGATCCCGTACCGGACGCTCCCCCTGGTCCGCTCCGCCGCCCGGGGAGAAGGAAGGGCCCCCTCCTAACGCCTTTTGTCGAGGAAGGGCCCCCTTTTAACACGCCGGTCACCGAGAAAGCGCCGCGACACGGCCGCACCGGCACTCGGGGCGGCGGTGATCGTCGTTACCGTGTCCGGTGTGGCGAAGGTGGGCGGCCTCAGGATGCGTGGCTGGTTCCTGCTCGGCCTCGTCACGGTGGTCGTCCTCGCCGTGGCCGGGGTGTGGAACCCCTGGCCGGGCGTGTGGGACTGGGTCGACCGCAGCGAGCCCATCTCCGAGCCCGACGTCATCTGGCAGCAGCGCGTCGGCGGCACCCCGAAGAGCGTCACCATCGCCGGCGACACCGTGATCGTCGAGCAACGCACCCGGGTCGAGGCGCGCAGCCTCGCCACCGGCGCGCAGCTGTGGGACCGCAAGGCCGACTGGGCCGCCGTGGCCGGCGGGGACCGCGACCCCGTCGTCGCCGTGGGCAAGCTCCTGGTCAAGGGGTACGAGGTGCTCGACCCCACCACCGGCGCGACCCGCCGCCGCGACGGCGACGCGGTGGCCGTGTGGACGTACCGGAACCTGCTGCTCGACGCCCACTGCGTCGAGGCGACCGACTGCACGCTCAGCGCCTGGGACCCGCGCGGCACCGCGCCGCTGTGGACGGCGTTCCTGCCCGGCGTCAGCACCGGCCTCTTCGCCGACAACCCCGACCTGCTCGGCACCCGCCGGCTCACCGCCAACCGGATCGACGCCGGGGCGGCCGGGCCGGAGCCGGTCCCGCCGCTGCTCGGCTTCCCCGTCGACGGCCGGGTGCACGTGGTGGACACCGCCACCGGCCGGGTGCTCCAGAACGTCGAGCCCGGCCGCGACGAGCGGCTCGCCGTGGTCGGCGGCCGGATGCTGCGGATCAGCGCGGTCGGCCGGGACGGCGCGTGCGCGTTCACCCTCACCGCGCACGACCCGACCACGGGCAAGCAGGTGTGGCGGCGCACCGGGATCAACCTGCGCACCGCGGACAGCGCCGGCTGCGTGCAGCGGGAGGACCCGCAGGGCGCGCGGAACGTGCTCATCGGCGTGGCCCCGGACGGCCGCGAGGCGGTCATCGACGGGTACGACGGGCGGCTGCTCCAGGTCAACGACGAGGGGCAGAAGCTGATCGCCGTCGACGACCGGTACGCGCTGCTGCGTACCGCCGACAAGCGCTCCATCGTCGCCCGGGAGCTGGGCGCGGACCGCACCCGGTGGACCCGGCCCACCGGCGAGAAGAACGGCGCGACGCTCACCCCGTACGCGGCGGTGCTCACGCAGGAGAAGCCGAACCGGCTGATCGCGCTGGACCCGCGTACCGGAAAGGAGCTGTTGGTGCTGCGGACCTCGGCCAACGCCCTGGCCGTGGGCCCGGCGGGCATGGTCATCGGCGAGGGCCGCGAGATCGGGTACGTCCGCTTCGGCGCGGGCGGCAGCGGGACCGCGCCCGGCGGCGACGCCGGGGTGCCCGGCCCCGGCAGCAGCGGCGGCGACCCCGGCGGCGACGCGCCGGGCGGCGACGGGCCGGCCGACGAGGACCGCTGCGGCCCGAAGCGCGAGCTGTGCTGAGCGGCGTGGAGCCGGGCCGTTGAGCGCGGTCCGGCCGGGGTGCTGAGAGCGAGGTCCCTTCAGGCCCCCGTCGGGTGCGAGCGATCGACCGGTCTGCCCTAGGCTTTCCGCTCATGAGCAGTGCCGCCGCGTTCTCCTACGCTCCCTTGCTGCCGACCGGTGCCGACCAGACCGAGTATCGCCTGGTCACCGACGAGGGTGTCGACGTCGTCAACGGTCCGGGCGGGCGCCGGTTCCTCACGGTGGAGCCGGCCGCGCTGACCGCGCTGACCGCCGAGGCGATGCACGACATCGCCCACTTCCTGCGCCCCGCCCACTTGGCCCAGCTCCGGGCGATCATCGACGACCCGGCGGCCTCGCCGAACGACCGGTTCGTCGCGCTGGACCTGCTGCGCAACGCGAACATCGCGGCCGGCGGGGTGCTGCCGATGTGCCAGGACACCGGCACCGCCATCGTGATGGGCAAGCGCGGCCGGCACGTGCTCACCGACGGCGGCGACGCCGAGGCGATCTCCCGGGGCGTCTACCAGGCGTACACGAAGCTCAACCTGCGCTACTCGCAGCTCGCCCCGCTGACGATGTGGGAGGAGCGCAACACGGGCAGCAACCTGCCGGCGCAGGTGGAGCTCTACGCCGAGGACCCGGACGGGCACCCCGACGCGTACAAGTTCCTGTTCATGGCCAAGGGCGGCGGGTCGGCCAACAAGTCGTACCTCTACCAGGAGACCAAGGCGCTGCTGAACCCGACGCGGATGATGCAGTTCCTGGAGGAGAAGCTGCGGCTCATCGGCACCGCCGCCTGCCCGCCGTACCACCTGGCGATCGTCATCGGCGGCACCAGCGCCGAATACGCCCTCAAGACCGCCAAGTACGCCTCCGCGAAGTACCTGGACGCCCTGCCGACGCAGGGCTCGATGACCGCGCACGGCTTCCGCGACCTGGAGCTGGAGGCGGAGGTGCTGGAGCTGACCCGCAACTTCGGCATCGGGGCGCAGTTCGGCGGGCGCTACTTCTGCCACGACGTGCGGGTCGTCCGGCTGCCCCGGCACGGCGCGTCGTGCCCGGTGGCGATCGCCGTGTCCTGCTCCGCCGACCGGCAGGCCGTCGCCAAGATCACCCCGTCGGGCGTGTGGCTGGAGCGCCTCGAAACCGACCCGGCGCGCTACCTGCCCGACGTCACCGACGAGACCCTCGACGCCGAGCAGGTGGTGCGCGTCGACCTCAACCGGCCGATGGCCGAGATCCGCGCCGAGCTGTCGAAGTACCCGGTGAAGACCCGGCTGTCGCTGACCGGCCCGCTCGTCGTCGCCCGGGACATCGCGCACGCCAAGATCGCCGAGCGGCTCGACGCGGGCGAGCCGATGCCGCAGTACCTGCGCGACCACGCCGTCTACTACGCCGGCCCCGCCAAGACCCCCGAGGGGTACGCCTCCGGCTCGTTCGGCCCGACCACCGCCGGCCGGATGGACGCGTACGTGGAGAAGTTCCAGGCGGCCGGCGGCTCGATGGTGATGCTCGCCAAGGGCAACCGGTCCGCCCAGGTGACCCGCTCCTGCCAGCAGCACGGCGGCTTCTACCTCGGCTCCATCGGCGGCCCCGCCGCCCGCCTCGCCCAGGACTGCATCCGGCACGTCGAGGTGCTCGAATACGCGGAGCTGGGCATGGAGGCGGTCTGGAAGATCGAGGTGGAGGACTTCCCGGCCTTCATCGTCGTCGACGACAAGGGCAACGACTTCTTCGCCGAGGTCACCAAGCCTGTGCTCACCGTCGGCCGCCGCTGACCATCGGACACCGAGGAGCCCCGGTCGGCTGGCCAGGGCTCCTTGGTGTCGGGTGTTCGGGTCAGTTCCGGCGGTCGTGCGACTCGTACTCGTACAGGGCCGTCGCGCCCTCTCCGCGATCCTGGTCGGAGAGGGTCAGACGCTTCACGGGGACCATGACGCGCTGCCCTGTCGCGCTGCTGCCGGCGTCGAACCACACTTCCACCGTGTCCCCAGCCGGTAGCTTGCGTGGGCCGATCGCCAGGATCGTCATGAGGCGCACCTTCCGATGCGAGGCGGCTGGAGGCGGTCAGGGAAACTATTCATCGGGTCGGACCTCCCATGTCCGATCAAGGCCCCCGGCCGGCGCTACCACGCCTGCCGGGGGCCGCTTGCAATGTCCCACCACGATAAATGTCAGGAGGCCACCTGTAAACCTTTGAGGTGGCCACTGATATGTGCCACCTAGTGGGATGTGCTGCACGTGTCAGAGTTGGCCACGTGGCGGGCGACCTTGAGGCAGCGTCGGAGGCGTACCGAGCCGCGCTCCAGCGGGTGCAGGACGGGCTCGCGGAAGTCGCCTCGGCCCGTGCCGATGTGCCGAAGGTGCGCGAGCGGTTGGCCACCGCGATCGTGACGGCGTACCGGGGCGGTCAGCGGGTCGGCGAGATTGCCCGCGTCGCGGGCTACGGCCGTGAACAGGTCCGGCGAATCT
Source organism: Micromonospora haikouensis (assembly GCF_900091595.1). GTDB lineage: Bacteria > Actinomycetota > Actinomycetes > Mycobacteriales > Micromonosporaceae > Micromonospora > Micromonospora haikouensis. Next base: position 99,749 of record NZ_FMCW01000008.1, on the reverse strand, counting down.
TGCGAGCCGCCGGTGTGGAGCCCGGTGACACCGGGTCCGTTGACGCTTGAGCGTCAGAGGGTGAGCAGCGGTTCCGGTTCTCGACGTGACTCCTGTCGCCCGCGAGGATGAAGCCATGACTGCGAGGACCGACCCGATGTCGCCGGTGCCGCGATACCGGCAACTCGCCGTGATCCTTCGGAAGGCGATCGAGGCCGGCGAGTACCCGCCGGGGAGCCGGCTCCCGTCCGAGAAGACGCTGACCCAGACCTACGGGGTGGCGCGTGAGACCGCCTCCAAGGCGATGGACGCACTGGCGGCCGAGCGTCTGGCCGTCATGGTTCCGGGCGTGGGCTGGCACGTCCCGCCCGAGAGTGCCGACGACCCTGACGCTTAGTTGAGGGTTAAGGCGCGTGGCGCGGTACCGCATGGTACGGTTTGGTACATGATGAAGATTACCCTGCGGGAGTTCCGCGATGGCGCGGGCCGAGTGCTGGACGGGGTCGAGCGCACCGGAGAACCGGTCATCATCACCAAGTACGAGCGGCCCGTGGCCGTGTTGCTCGGAATCGACGAGTGGGAGGAGATCGAGGCCTTCCGAGACCGCAGGGACTCGGCGGTGATCGCTCGTTCTCGTGCCGAGGGTCAGTTCGTGCCGCTGTCGGCGGCTCTGGAGTCGCTCGGGGTTGATCCCCGCGAGGTGGAAGCGCTGTTGGCCGACCGGGCCGGCGGTGCCGCGGCGTGAAGGTTCAGATCGACCGGGATGTGTTGGTCTGGCTGCACAAGCAGCCGCGCAACGTGTTCCTGACCGTCCTGAGCGCGATCCTCGGCCTGGTTTCCGACCCAGTGCCGCAGAGCTCGACCGAGATGCGCGATGGGTCCGGGCGTCGGTTGCGGGTCGGGGACTACCGCGTCCTCTACCGCCTCGACGGCGACGAGTTGACCATCCACGACGTCGGGCACCGCAAGGACGTCTACTCGTAAGCACGCAGCTCCGGCGGCCTTGTGCGGTGCCACGGCTGACCATCCTCGGGGAACGCGAAAGGGGCGCCGGGCGTGAGCCCGGCGCCCCTTCGGCGTACGGCGTGGGTCAGCTCGGGTCGATGAAGATGCTGTAGTACGTCGGGCCGGAGACGATCCCCGCCGCCGTGCGGCTGCGCACCGTCAGGCTGTGGCCGTACGGCGAGTCCGCCGCCCAGCTCACCCGGGCCGTGCCGGCCGCGCCCGCCGCCACGGTGACCTCCGCCCCGTCGTCGAACGAGTAGACGAACTCGGTGGTGCCCGGCAACTGGGCGGTGAACACGAACTCGCCGGTCTGCCCGACCACGGCGCCGCCCTGCCAGCCGAACACGTCAGAGGTGACCAGCGGGCTCTGCGGGTCGACCCGGAACGAGTAGTACTGCGCGTCCGTGGTCACCCCGGCGGCCGTGCGCGCCCGTACCCGCAGTTCCACCCAGCCGCCGTACGTGTTGTCGTACGCCGACGGCGTCCACTCGACGCTGGCGGTGCCGTCCGCGTTCGCCGCCACGGTCCGCTCCGGCTCGTCGCGGAACTGGTAGACGTACGAGGTGACGCCGGTGACCGAGGGGTGCGGGGCGAAGGTGAAGGTGCCCGGCACGCCCGGTCCGCCGCCGGTCATGTTGCGCGGGTACGCCTCGGACGCCACCGTCGGCGCGACCGAGGCGGGATAGAACGCCAGGCCGATCGGGTCGGACTCCACCCCGGCGCTGGTCCGGCTGAACACCTCGATCGTGTGGTACCCGGCGTCGGCCGGCGTGTACGACACGGTCGCGCTGCCGTCCGCGCCCGCCCGGACGGTCCGCTCGTCGCCGCGGTCGAACGCGTAGACGTACTCGGTGACGTCGGCCATCGCCGGGGCGAACGTGAAGCTGCCCTCGGTGCCGGCCGGCGCGCCCGGCGTCCCGTCGAACGGCCAGTCCCCGGAGGTGACGAACGGGGCGGTGCGCACGGAGAACGTGTAACCGGCGTCGCCGGAGAGCACCCCGTCGCGGGTGCGGCTGCGCACGTGCAGCGTGTTGTCGACCACCGTCGGCGTGACCGTCACCGTGGCCGCCCCGGCGGCGTCCGCCGCCACGGTCCGCTCGGTGCCGTCGTTGAGCGACCACACGTACTCCACCACGTCCGTCATGTTCGGCGCGAACGTGACCTCGCGCGGCTGCCCGAGCCAGCCGTCGGGGTTGCCGTCGGTGACCGTCGGCGCGGTGTTGCGCACCCAGAACTCGTACCGGGTCTGCGCCGAGCGGTTGCCCGTGCGGTCCACGGCCTGCACGTTGAGCCAGTCCGGGCCGTACCGCTCGGGGGCGTAACTGACCGTGGCGGTGCCGCCTGGGCCGGCGGCGGCGTAGGTGGTGAGGCCGGAGCGGCCGTACCAGAATCCGGCGACGTCGTCGGCGGCGCTGGTGAAGGTGAAGTCACCGGCGATCCCCGGGCCGCCGTGGCCGGGGAAGCCCGGGTCGGCCGGGTAGTCGGCGGAGGCCACCGTGGGCGCGGGCGGGCGGACCGTGTCCACGGTGAAGCGGCACTCCGGCGACCAGGCGGAGGCGGCCCGCTCGTCGGCGGCGCGGACCGCGAAGGCGTACGTGCCGCCGTCGACCAGCAGGCCGCCAGGCACCGTGTACGGGATCGTGGCCGGGGCGTACCAGGCGGAGGAGGTCCACTCGGTCCGCTCGGCGGGCCGGTCGACCGGCCACCAGGCGAAGGTGGCCCGCACCTGGTCCCCGGCGTAGGGCTCCAGCCTGTCCGGGTCGGTCACCTCGACGGTGAGGACCGGCGTGGTGGTGCCGACCAGCAGCCCGTCGGCGCAGGCCCGGCCCGAGACGCTCAGCTTGCCCGGCACGTCGGGCGCGCCGTTCGCCTGCAGCGAGACGCCCGGCTTCTCCATCCGTCGCCCGAAGTGCTTGTTGCCCTCGTGGTCGCCGGCGATCCGGGCCATCAGCGTGAGCGAGTCGCGGCCGTCGGCGACGGCCTGCCGGAACACGTCGGTGACGCCCAGCTCCAGGTAGCCGGCCGGGCAGGGCGCGGTGGGACCGACATCGCCGACCTTCTCGCGTACGGCGGGCGCGGTGTTCCAGGTGGGCGGGGCCGCCGGGGTGTCGGTGCGCCACAGCTCCAGCTCGCGCGGCTTCGTGCAGTCGGCGACCGAGGACTCCCCGGTGACGACCTGGGCGAAGATGACCTCCTTGCCCCGGTACGGGGTGAGGTCGAAGGTGAAGTAGGCCCGCGAGGTGTGCTTCACCCCGTCGGCCTGCCACGTGCCGACGGGCACGTCGGCGTCGGTGGTGGGGAAGGCGACGGTGGGCTGCCGGGCGTCGGTGTAGCTGACGCTGATGGGCAGGACGTACCGGGTCACGCCGGCACTGGCCGGCGCGGCGGTCACGACCAGCGCGCCGGAGGCGGCGAGCAGGCCGGCGAGGCCGATGGTGGTCACGCGGCGCGGTGCGCGCCGCGGGCGTCCGGAACGAACGCCGGTGGAACCCCCGTTGAACTGCAAGTCAGGCCCTTTCGTGGAAGGCAAACGATTCCATGATCTTAATTACGTGACTGGCTCCGCGCCTTCGACTTTCGGCCCGCCCGTCCGCCTGGGCGGGCGATCATCTGCGGGCCGGCGGCGGGCGGGGCAGGATGGTGTGCGTGACGACTCCAGAGGCAGCGGGCTACCGGATCGAACGCGACTCGATGGGCGAGGTGGAGGTGCCCGCCGAGGCGTTGTGGCGGGCGCAGACCCAGCGCGCGGTGCAGAACTTCCCGATCTCCGGCCGGGGCATCGAGCCGGCCCAGATCAAGGCCCTGGCCCAGATCAAGGGCGCGGCGGCGCAGGTCAACGGCGAGTTGGGCGTGATCGACGCGGAGGTGGCCGCCGCGATCGCCACCGCCGCCGCGCACGTGGCCGACGGCGGCTACGACGACCAGTTCCCCGTCGACGTGTTCCAGACCGGCTCGGGCACCTCGTCCAACATGAACACCAACGAGGTCATCGCCACCCTGGCCAGCCGGGAGCTGGGCCGGGACGTGCACCCGAACGACGACGTCAACGCCTCGCAGTCCAGCAACGACGTCTTCCCGTCGTCGATCCACCTGGCGGCGACTCAGTTCATCGTCGAGGACCTGCTGCCCTCCCTGACCCACCTCGCCGGTGCGCTGGAGACCAAGTCGGCCGAGTTCGAGACCGTGGTCAAGGCCGGCCGCACCCACCTGATGGACGCCACGCCCGTCACCCTCGGCCAGGAGTTCGGCGGGTACGCCGCCCAGGTCCGCTACGGCGTCGAGCGGCTGGAGACGGCGCTGCCCCGGCTGGCCGAGCTGCCGCTGGGCGGCACCGCCGTCGGCACCGGCATCAACACGCCGCTCGGCTTCGCAGCCGCCGTGATCGCCAAGCTGCGCGAGTCCACCGGCCTGCCCCTGAGCGAGGCGCGCAACCACTTCGAGGCGCAGGGCGCGCGGGACGCGCTGGTGGAGACGTCCGGGCAGCTCCGCACCATCGCCGTCGGCCTCTACAAGATCGCCAACGACATCCGGTGGATGGGCTCCGGCCCCCGCGCCGGCCTGCGCGAGCTGCGCATCCCCGACCTCCAGCCCGGCTCGTCGATCATGCCGGGCAAGGTGAACCCGGTCGTCGCCGAGGCCGTGCGGCAGGTCTGCGCCCAGGTCATCGGCAACGACGCGGCGGTGGCCTTCGCCGGCTCGCAGGGCGACTTCGAGCTGAACGTCATGCTCCCGGTGATGGCCCGCAACCTGCTGGAATCGATCAAGCTGCTGGCCGCGTCGAGTCGCCTGCTCGCCGACCGCTGCGTGGCCGGCCTGGTCGCGAACGCGGACGTCTGTCTGGCGTACGCCGAGGGCTCGCCGTCGATCGTCACCCCCCTCAACCGCCACCTCGGGTACGACGAGGCCGCCTCGATCGCCAAGGAGGCGCTGGCCAAGGAGATGGCGATCCGGGACGTGGTGATCGCCCGGGGGCACGTGGCCAACGGCAAGCTCACCGCCGAGCAGCTCGACGAGGCCCTCGACCTGCTCCGGATGACCCACCCCTGACGCTCACCGGTCGGGATGGTTGCCGGTGCCTGTGCTGGGGCCAGGGCGCGGCGCAGGCCCGGCACAGCCAGAGCGGCCGAAGCGCCGCGTGCGGGGTCGGCGGGGGTACGACTCGTCGGTCGCGCGCGGGCCGGGACATGGAGCGGCCTCCCTAGGGAGCTGAGTCATCTGCGTCATCGCGCCCTGGTCGGGGACGCCCGGCCGGGGGAGCGGGGCGGTCCCCGGGCGGGCGACGGGGCCGGGGGATAGGCCACTTTGGCCGTCCGCCCTGCACAGTCTGGTGATCGGGTCGCTACTTTCGGAAGCGTCTCCGGCCGTTGCGGGAGCCGGGGTGTTCCGGGCATCTCCGCAGGTGGCGGCGCATCGGAGTGGATCACCGTGAGGGTGGAGGGCCCACCCGCGCCGAAATACCTGGAGCTGTTCGACGAGGCGCTCGACACCGGCGGCCTCTTCGGCCGCATGCTCGCCGAGCTGGTCACCCTGGACAAGGCCCAGGTCTGGCTGCGCGGTTGGCGGGTGATCCTGGGCCAGGCCCGCGCGCTGCGCTGGTTCGACCCGCTGCACGTGCCCGGCCTCTTCCAGACCGAGGCATACGCCCGCGCCGTCTTCGAAGCAGACGACCTGCTCGATGCCGAGGAGGTGCAGCGCCGGCTGGACGATCGGATGGAGAGCCAGGCAGTCCTCTACGGAGACCGCCAGCCCCGTGTCGTCGCGGTGGTCGACGAGTCCGTGCTCCGGCGCCGCGTCGGCAGTCGCAAGATCATGTGTGACCAGGCATCGCATCTTGCGCGGCTGGCCACGGAGCATCCGGGGGTGCGGGTGCACGTGGTGCCCTGCACGGCCGAGGAGTATCCGGGCCTGAATGGACCGTTCATCCTCGCGACGCTGTCCGACGACGTCGAGTTGGCGTTCCTCGGTGGCCAGATCGGCGGGCAGGAACTGGACAAGCCCGAGGATCTGCGTCGTCTCCAGCGGACCTGGGAGGCTACCCTCGGCGCGGCGTTGCCCCCGCAGGAGTCGATCGATCGGTTGAGGGAAGTGGCGGAGTCATGGAGTTGATGGGTGCCCACTGGCGGAAGAGCAGCCGCAGCGGGTCGAACGACCAGTGTGTGGAGGTGGCGACGGATCTTCCCGGGGTGGTCGGGGTGCGGGACAGCAAGGACCGTTCGGGGCCGGTGCTGACCGTCGACGCGCACGCGTGGCGGGCCTTCGTCGCGGCGGTCCCGCGCTGACCGGCCAAGCGGTGCCCGGGCCGGAGGTCCTGGACCGCCTCGCCCAGGAGCGGATCGTCTGGCTGTGCACGGTGCGGCCGAGCGGTTCGCCGCACGTCACGCCGGTCTGGTTCCTGTTCCGAGGCGACGAGTGGTGGATCTGGACACAGGAGCGGAACCGCAAGGTCCGCAACATCGTCGTCGACCCCCGGGTGTCGCTGGCGCTGCCTGACGGCAAGTTCCCGGTCGTCGCCGAGGGTGCGGCCGTGATCGTGCGCCAGCCGTTCCCCGAGTGGGTCGACGACGGGTTCCGCCGCAAGTACGACTGGGACGTCACCGCCCCGGCCGGGCCCGCCGGGGAGAACGTCCTGATCCGGGTCCCCGTCACCCGCTGGCTGATGGCTGGCAGCGCCTCGTGACCGCCGGCCCGGCCGGTTGATCGACTTCATGTCGGCGACATGGCGGTATCGGGCGGGTCGGGATACCGCCACCCGCCCGACATGATCTTCAGCGTGAAGGGGATGACGGGGGTGGCGGGGATGACGGGGGTCGACGGGTCCGGGGCGGTCCTGCTGGAGACGGGGCGGCTGCGGCTGCGCCGGTTCACGGAGGCCGACGCCGACGCCCTGACGGAGCTGGACTCGGACCCGGAGGTCATGCGCTACCTGACCGGTGGCCGGCCGACCCCGGCCGACGTGGTCCGGGGCGAGCTGCTGCCCCGCCTCCTGGCCGGGTACGACCGGTGTCCCGGCCTGGGCCGGTGGGCCGCCGTCGACCGGGCGACGGAGACGTTCCTGGGCTGGTTCGCCCTGGACGCCCCGGCGGCGGCGCAACCGGGGATGCAGGCCGAGTTGGGGTACCGGCTGCGGCGGGCGGCGTGGGGGCGCGGCCTGGCCACCGAGGGGTCCCGTGCCCTGCTCCGGTACGCGTTCGCCACCGTCGGTTTGGCCCGCGTGTGGGCGCAGACGATGGCGGTCAACACGCCCTCCCGGCGGGTGATGGAGAAGGCCGGACTGCGGTACGTGCGCACGTTCCACCTCGACTGGGACGACCCGATCGAGGGCACCGAGCACGGCGAGGTCGAGTACGAGCTGCTCCGCGCGGAGTGGACGGCGCGCGAGGCCGGTTGATCGACGTCATGTCGGGCAGGGGGCGGTATCCGGCGGCCGGGATACCACCACCCGCCCGACATGATGTTCAGCCCAGCGGCGGGGCCGAGCGCCCGGGTCAGGACCGGGCGGCGGCCCGGCGGGCCCGGTAGGCGGTGACCGCCGCCCGGTTGCCGCACCCGGCGTCGCAGTATCGGCGGGACCGGTTCTTGGACAGGTCCACCAGCACGTTGTCGCAGTCCGGATGGTCGCACACGCGCAGCCGGCTCAGCTCGTCGCCGCGCACCAGGTCGGCGAGGGCCATCGCGGCCTCGACGGCCATCCGGGTGGGCAGCGGCGCGTCCCTCGGCACGGCGTGCAGGTGATACGGCTCGTCGTCGTGGCGGATGAGCTGCGGCAGCGCCCCGGCGTCGCGCAGCAGCGCATTGACGGTGGCGACGACCTCGTCGGTGTCGGCGTACCAGATCCGGCGCAGCCGGGGGCGCAGGTCCCGGACGGCCCGCAGCTCCGCGTCGGTGCGTTCGTGCCGGCCGGTCCAGCCGTGCGTGGCGAGGAACGCGTCCAGGGCCGCCACGTCGGGCAGCGCCTCGCCGTGGCTGCCCCCGGTGTTGACCAGCGCGGCGGCGGCGATCAGCGCGGGCTCGGTGTCATGGGCGAAAAGCAACTTGACTCCTGTCGGCCGACCGACCTAGCGTCACGAGCATAAAGCTACTTGACTCATGACGTCCCGAGGAGAGTCGATGCGTCAACGACCCACCGGCGTCGGTCTCGGCCTGGCACTGCTGTCGGCCGTCACCTTCGCCACCTCGGGCACCTTCGCCCGGTCGCTGATCGAGGCCGGGTGGTCCGCGGAGGCCGTGGTGATCGCCCGGGTCGGCAGCGCCGCCGCCGTCCTCGCGGTGCCGGCGGTGCTGGCCCTGCGCGGCCGGTGGGACGTGCTGCGGCGTAACCACGCCTCCGTGGGCGCGTTCGGGCTGCTCGCCGTCGCCCTCGCGCAGGCGTGCTTCTTCAACGCCGTCCGCTACCTCCCGGTCGGGGTGGCGCTGCTGCTGGAATACCTGGGCATCATCCTCGTGGTCGGCTGGATGTGGGCGGTCCACGGGCAGCGCCCCCGCCGGCTCACCGTGGCCGGGTCGGTGGCCGCGCTCGCCGGCCTCCCCGCCGTGCTGGACGTCACCGGCGGCGGTCGCCTCGACCCGGCCGGCGTGCTCTGGGGGCTGGGCGCGGCCGTCGGCCTCGCCGGCTACTTCGTGATCGCCGGGCGACTCGACGACGGCCTGCCGTCGGTGGCGATGGCCAGCGCGGGCATGGGCGTCGGCGCGGCGGCCCTGCTCGTGCTCGGCCTCGCCGGGGCGCTGCCGCTGCGGGCCACCTTCGGCGAGGTGACCTTCGCGGGGCAGCGCACGAGCTGGCTGGTGCCCATCGTCGGCCTGTCGCTGGTCGCGGCGGTCGTCGCGTACCTGACCGGGATCGCGGCGGCCCGGATCCTCGGGGCCCGGCTGTCGTCGTTCGTCGGGCTGACCGAGGTCATGTTCGCGGTGCTCATCGCCTGGCTGGTGCTGGGCGAGCTGCCGACCGTGGTGCAGCTGCTCGGCGGCGCCCTGATCGTCGCCGGGGTCGCCCTGGTCCGGGTCGACGAACTGCGCGAGGCGCGGGCCCTCGGCCGGTCGCCCGCCCTCGCGGCCGAGGCATGACCATCCGCCATCGCGCCGTCCGGGCCGGCAGCCGGCACCCGGTCGGGGCCGGCCGGGCCCGTACCGGCACGCCCAGCCCGGGGAAACAGGGCCGACGTGGCCCGGGGCCCGGCTCGGTGGCACCCTTGCCGGCATGCTGACCCACGTCGTGTTCGACGCCGACGAGACCCTGCTCGACCTGCGCCCGGCGGTCACCGGCGGGCTGGCGGCCGTACTCGAGGAGATGCGGCGGCTGACCCCGGCGGCGGCCGAGGTCACCCTCGCGGACCTGGAGTCGGACTGGGGTGCGGTCTTCGGGGCGCTGAGCGCCGCGCCGGTCAACGAGATCCGGCGGGCCGCGCTGGCCCGGTCGCTCGCCCGGGCCGGCCTCGACGCGCACCTCGACGACCTCGCGGCGCTCTTCTTCGCCCGGCGCTTCGCGCTCACCCGGCCGTTCCCCGACGCGCTGCCCGCGCTCGCCGCCCTGCGCCCGCGCTACACCCTGGGCTACGCCACCAACGGCAACAGCCGCGCCGAACGCTGCGGGCTCACCGGCGAGTTCACCTTCGAGGTGTACGCGCACGAGAACGGCCTGCCGAAGAAGCCCGCCCCCGAGTTCTTCGCCGCCGTGGTCGAGGCCGCCGGGGTGCCCCCGCGCCAGATCGTGTACGTCGGCGACTCCCCGAGCCACGACGTCGTCGCGCCCCTGCGGGCCGGGATGCGGGCGGTGTGGCTCAACCGCGGTGGGCTGCCCCGCCCGGAGGGCGTGCCCGCCGACGCGGAGGTGTCCACGCTGGCCGCCCTGCCGGACGTCCTCGACCGGTACGCCCGGGTCGAGCTGAGCGGCACGTAGGCCGCCCGGTCGGGCGGGCCCGCAAGCCCTCGCCGGCCGGTCCGTCGGCGTTGGATGACAGCGGGCCGACGAAAGCCTGATTGCCGTGTAATACGGACTCCCATCTAGCGGAACGCTCCCCGGTGGTATGGGATGGCTGCCACGTCCCTCAACGAGAGGATCTGATGTGGTGAGCAAGCGCTTCACCGCCGGTGCCGTCGCAACCGCAACGGCGTTGGCACTCACGGTGACCGGCGTGGTGGGCCCGGCGAATGCCGAGCCGACCGTGACCCGGGAGTTCACCGTCGTGGCGGAGTCCGGCGTCTCCGCCGACGCGGCGATCGCCGCGATCAAGGCCGCCGGTGGCACGGTCGTGTCCCGCACCGACGAGGTCGGCCTGTACCAGGTCACCAGCGACCGCGCCGACTTCGCCAGCCGGGCCGCCGCGAACACCGCCCTGCTCGGCGCGGCCGAGAAGAAGGCCATCGGCCGCAAGCCGAAGCTCGACCGGGTCGAGCAGGAGAACCTCCTCGCCCAGGCCAAGGCCAAGGCGAAGGGTGCCCCCGCCAAGCGGGGCGCGAAGCTGGACCCGCTGGACGACAAGCTCTGGGGCCTGGGCATGATCCGGGCCGACAAGGCGCGCAAGGTGGAGCCGGGCGACCGTCGGGTCACCGTCGGCGTCCTCGACACCGGCCTCGACGCCAGCAACCCCGACCTGGCGGCGAACTTCAGCTGGTCACTGTCGCGCAACTTCGCCCCCGACATCCCCGAGGTCGACGGCGAGTGCGAGGTGGCGAGCTGCCTCGACCCGGTCGGCACCGACGACGGCGGGCACGGCACCCACGTCGCCGGGACCATCGGCGCCGCCGCCGACGGCTTCGGCCTCTCCGGCGTCGCCCCGAACGTGACCCTGGTCGAACTCAAGGGCGGCCAGGACTCCGGCTACTTCTTCCTCGACCCGGTCGTCAACGCCCTGGTCCACGCCGGCAAGGTCGGCCTCGACGTGGTCAACATGTCGTTCTACGTCGACCCGTGGCTCTACAACTGCACGGCCAACCCGGCCGACTCGCCCGAGTCGCAGGCCGAGCAGCGGGCGATCATCGAGGCCATGACGCGGGCGCTCAACTACGCGCACCGCAAGGGCGTCACCCTGGTCGGCTCGCTCGGCAACAACCACGAGGACCTGGGCGCCCCGCGCACCGACTTCTCCAGCCCCGACTACGGCGCCGACCCGTACGAGCGGCCGATCGACAACGCCAGCTGCTGGGACTTCCCGGTGGAGGGCCCGCACGTGATCGGCGTGTCGGCGGTCGGCCCGTCCGGCAAGAAGGCCGACTACTCGAACTACGGCACCGAGCAGATCGCCGTCGCCGCGCCGGGTGGCTGGTTCCGGGACGGCTACGGCACCGACACCTACCGCCTCGACTCCAACATGATCCTCTCCGCGTACCCGAAGCACGTCCTCCAGGAGGAGGGCTCCGTCGACGAGAACGGCAACATCGTCGCCGGCTTCGAGGAGTCGGTGTTCAAGGAGTGCAAGGCCAACGGCGACTGCGGCTACTACACCTACCTGCAGGGCACCTCGATGGCGTCGCCGCACGTCAGCGGCGTCGCCGCGCTGATCGTCAGCAAGTACGGCAAGAAGGTCAAGGGCGGTCTGGGCATGGACCCGGACAAGGTGGAGCGGCAGCTCTACCGCACCGCCGCCGAGCGCGCCTGCCCGGAGCCCCGGCTGCAGACCTACACCAACGAGGGCCGTCCGGCCGAGTTCGACGCCTTCTGCGCCGGTAGCTCGACGTTCAACGGCTTCTACGGTCACGGCATCATCGACGCGTACGCCGCGGTGACGACCCGCATGTGACATCCCGGATCCTCTCCGGCTGGGCCCGGGTGACCACGGTCGCCCGGGCCCTCGCGCGTTTCCGGCTGCGGGCGTAGCTGGCGTCGCTCGTGTTGCGGCCGTCGCTGGCGTCGCCGGGGTTCCGGGCGTCGCTGGCCTCGCTCGTGTTGCGGGCGTCGCTGGCGTTGCGCCATGTCGGCGACATGGCGGGGTCCAGGGGCCTGGGATGGCGCAATGCCGCCGACATGGCGGCGCAACCCGCCGCCCCGCCCCGCCCCGCCCCGTCGCGCCCCGGCTCAGGCCCAGGCACAGGCACAGGCCCGTTTGGGGCCAGGCCACCGGGTTGGGGCGGGTCATCGCCGCCAGCCTCGGGACACCAGGGCGGCGCGCACCTCGCGGACCACCGCCGGGAAGTCCCGGTGAAGGCGGCGGCTGGTCACGTGCAGCACGACCCAGCCCGCCCCGACGAGGTGGTTGAGCCGCTGGCGGTCGCGGTGCAGCTGCTCGGCGTCGGCGTGCCAGTGCCCGTCGTACTCGACGGCGACCCGGAAGGCCGGCCAGGCCAGGTCTGGGTGCAGGATCAGCCCCGACGCCAGCCGAACCGGGTGCTGGGCCACCGGGCGGGGCAGGCCGGCGAGCACCAGCCGCAACCGCAGCTGTGACTCCGGTGGCGACTGCGCGCCGCCGTCGGCGAGCCCGAACACCCAGCGGGCGCGCCGCCCGCCCGGCCGGTCGGCGTTGTGCTCGGTGACCGCCGTCAGGTCATCCCAGGTGACCAGCCCTCGACCGAGCAGGCTGTCGACGATCGGCACCGCCTCGAACGGCTCCAGCCACACCGCCGTCTCCCATGCGGCCTGGGCCGGCTGCGTCCACCGCAGGGCCCCGACACCGGCGGCGGTCGCGTCGATGATGCCCAGCCCGGCGGCGGTCCTCTCGACGGCTCCCTGGCCGGCGGTGGCGGGACCGAAGGCCGGGTCTGCGGCGGCGCCCGCCGCACCCGTCCAGCTCCCGGCTGGGTGGTCGTCGAGTGTCCGGCCGGTGCCCGCCCGGGTGGCTGGGCCGCCACCCACTGGCAAGAGCGCCGGAGCAGCGCCGAGAGTGTGCACCCGGATGCCGGGCTGTGAGTCGATCCGGGCCGACCGGGGGACGAGCACATGCACGTCGTCGGTGAACGAGGCGGCGTGTTCGACGCCGAGCAGGTAGGCCGCCGACGGGCCGGCGAGCACCGCCTCGGGCGGCAACCGCAGCACGGCGGCGCGGCAGGCCAGGCCGTGGTCTCGGTGGAGTCGGGCGTCGGCGTACACGTCCTGACGCAGGCGCAGCCAGGACGCGCCGCGGAGCTGGTGCCGGCTGAGCAGCCCGAGCCGGACGGCCTCCGAGCCGCGGAAGACCTGCCGGGCCAGGGCAGCGGGGCGGGAAGGTTGTGGGGGCATGTCGACCAGCGTCACCGTCCCGGTACGCCCGGCGACACCCCTGTGGACAACCGGCCACCTCGCCGGCTCCCCACCCTGTGGATAACCGCCCAACCCGCCCTCGGATGTGCTAGCGGGGACGCAGTGTCGGCGACGTAGGGGTATCCGGCGGCTGGGATACCGCCATGTCGCCGACATGCCGGGCCAACCAGCCCGGTGCTCGCCCCGCCCGGGCCCAGCCGGCTCGCGTCAGGGGGCCAGCGCCGCGCTGATCGCCGCCGCTGCCGCGAGCACCTGCTCGCCGACCAACTCCGGGTCCAGCGGGGCCAGCGCCACCACGCCGACGCTCGCCTCCAGCCCCGGCACGCCGAGCACCGGAGCGGCCACGCCGTACGCCCCGGGCTGCAACTCGCCGCTGGTGCTCACCGGGCCGGTGGAGCCCGCGCGGGCGGCGAGGATGGCCCGCCCGGCCGCCCCCCGTTCCAGCGGATGCCGCGTCCCGGTCCGGTACGCCACGTGCAGCGACGTCCAGCTCGGCTCCACCACCGCCAGGGCGACCCCCTCGCCGCCCTCGACGACGGTCAGGTGCGCGGTCGCGCCGGCCTGCTCGGCGAGCCGCCGCAGGGCGGGCAGCGCCCCCTCGGCGAGCAGCGGCTGGGCCCTCCTCGCCAGGTGCAGCACGCCCGCGCCGAGCCGCAGCCGGCCGTCGCCGTCGCGGCGCACCATGCCGTGTCCGCTGAGCGCCCCGACCAGCCGGTAGACGGCCGCCCGGCCGATGCCCAGCCGGTTGGCCGCCTCGGTGACGGTCAGCCCGCCCGGGGCGTCGGCGACGAGGTGCAGCAGCCGCAGCCCCCGGTCCAGCGTCTGAGCTGTCTCACCACCGCGCTCACCACCGCGCTCACCACCGCGCTCACCGCCGCGCTCACCGCCGCGCTCACCGCCGCGCTCACCACCGCGCGTGCCGTCGTCGGTCCGGGTCGTCGTGCGCTCCTGCCGCGCCGCCTCATCCACGAGGGGCAGCGTACGACCCGGCACGGGACGAACCGGGAACGCGGGGCGGCGGACGACCCGGCGCGGGGCGAACCGGCAACGTGTGGACGGCTACCCTGGAGCCGTGACGCTACGCCTGTATGACACCGCCACCCGATCGGTGCGGGACTTCGTCCCGCGGGAAGCCGGCAAGGTGGGGGTCTACCTGTGTGGTCTCACGCTCCAGGGTCCTCCGCACATCGGCCACCTCCGCTCCGGCGTCAACTACGACGTGCTGCGCCGCTGGCTGCTGGCCCGGGGGTTCGAGGTGCGGTTCATCCGCAACCTGACCGACATCGACGACAAGATCCTGGTGAAGGCCTGCGAGCAGGACCGGCCGTTCTGGTCGATCGCGTACGCCAACGAGCGAGCGCTGACCGCCGCCTACCGGTCACTGAACGTGTTGCCGCCGACGTACGAGCCGCGGGCCACCGGGCACATCCCCGAGATGCACGAGCTGATCGCGAAGCTGATCGACACCGGGCACGCCTACCCGGCCACCGACGGCTCGGGCGACGTCTACTTCGACGTGGCGTCCTGGCCGGCCTACGGCGCGCTGTCCGGGCAGTCGCCCGACGCGATGCAGGCCGCCGACGACGCCCCGGAGCGGGGCAAGCGCGACCCGCGCGACTTCGCCCTGTGGAAGGGCGCGAAGCCCGACGAGCCGGCCGACGCCTACTGGCCGTCGCCGTGGGGGCGGGGGCGGCCCGGCTGGCACATCGAGTGCTCGGCGATGTGCTGGCGCTACCTGGGCGAGGAGTTCGACATCCACGGCGGCGGGCTCGACCTGACCTTCCCGCACCACGAGAACGAGATCGCCCAGTCGCAGGCGGCGGGCCTGCCGTTCGCCCGCTACTGGGTGCACCACGGGCTGCTCGGCATCGGCGGGGCGAAGATGGGCAAGTCGCTCGGCAACGCCCTCGACCTGGCGTACGTCGCCTCGCTCGGGGTGCGTCCGATCGAGCTGCGCTACTACTACGCGGCGGCGCACTACCGGTCGCACATCGACTACACCGAGGACTCGCTGCGCGAGTGGGCCAGCGGCTTCCGGCGGATCGAGGGGTTCGTCCAGCGGGCCGCCGAGCGGGTCGGCCCCGGTGGGCTCGGCGAGCTGCCGGCCGGCTTCGTCGCGGCGATGGACGACGACCTGAACACCTCGGCCGCGCTCGCGGTGCTCCAGGAGGTGCTCCGGGAGGGCAACACCGCCCTGGCGACCGGCGACGATGTGACCGTCCGCACGGCGCTCGGCTCCGCGCGGGCGATGCTGGATATCCTCGGGATCGACCCCCTCGACGAGGCCTGGACCGGCGGCGGTCGCGTGGACGACCTGCGCGGCGTGGTCGACTCACTGGTCGCGCTGGCCCTGGAACAGCGCGCGCAGGCCCGCAGCCGCAAGGACTGGGCGGCCGCGGACGCCGTCCGCGACCAGCTCAAGCTGGCCGGCGTGGTGGTCGAGGACACCCCCCAGGGCCCCCGTTGGACTATTGGAGAGCAGGACTGATGGCCGGCAACTCGCAGCGCCGTGGCCGGCGACTGACGTCGAAGGCGGGTGCCCCCAAGGGCTCCGGCGGCAAGAACAAGGACTCTCTCGCGGGCCGGGGCAAGACCCTGCCCGCCGACGAGCGCCCCTGGCACAAGGCCTACTCGGGCACCGAGAAGCTGCCCCAGCGCACCGCCTGGAAGCAGGACAAGGAGCGCCGGGCGGCGGCCGAGGAGGGGCGTACCCCGAAGGTCGGCAAGCCGGGCACCAAGGACACCACCTGGGGCCGGGGCGGCGGCCGGGGGGTGCCGACCCTGCGGGGCGGCGCCGGCGGCCGGGGCGGCAAGCCGACCGCCCGCAGCGGGCCCCGGGTCGCGCCGGGCCGCAAGTCCAACCCGGCGAAGGACAGCCCGGAGCTGCTGGTCGGGCGCAACCCGGTGCTGGAGTCGCTGCGCGCCCAGGTGCCGGCCACCGCGCTCTACACGGCCCACGGCATCGAGATCGACGACCGGGTCACCGAGATCGTCCGCACCGCCGCCGACCGGGGCATCTCCATCCTGGAGATCAGCCGGGCCGAGCTGGACCGGATGACCGGCGGCGTGCTGCACCAGGGCATCGGCCTGCAGGTGCCGCCGTTCGCGTATGAGCCGTTCGAGGACCTGGTGGCGGCGGCGCTGGAGCAGACGGCCCCGCTGCTGGTGGCCCTCGACGGGGTCACCGACCCGCGCAACCTCGGCGCGGTGATCCGGTCCGCCGCCGCGTTCGGCGCGCAGGGCGTGTTCGTGCCGGAGCGGCGGGCCGCCGGGATCACCGCGACGGCCTGGCGCACCAGCGCGGGCGCGGCGGCGCGGGTGCCCGTCGCCCAGGTCACCAACCTGACCCGGTCGCTGAAGGCGTGCCAGGACGCCGGGTTCATGGTCGTCGGCCTGGACGCCGACGGCGACACCGACCTGTACGACCTGGAGGCGGCCGTCGGCCCGCTGGTCGTGGTCGTCGGCTCCGAGGGGCGCGGGCTGTCCCGGCTGGTCGGCGAGACCTGCGACCTGACGGTGAGCATCCCGATGGTCTCCGAGGTGGAGTCGCTCAACGCCAGTGTCGCCGCGGCGGTCACTCTCGCCGAGGTGGCCCGCCGCCGGGCCGCGGAGTCCTGACCCGCCGCACCCGACCGACGCGCCGGGCCGTCCCCGCACCAGGGGGCGGCCCGTCGTGCGTCCGGCTCCGGCAGGCGTACGCGGAAGGGGCGGCCCGCCACCCGGCGGACCGCCCCTTTCCGTGCTGCTGCGTCAGATCCGCTTGCCGGTGGCGGCGTTGAAGACGTGGGTACGCCCGGCGCGCGGCTTGACGAACACGGTGTCACCCATGTTCGGCATGGTGCGCCGGTCGGTGCGGACCACGAAGCGCTCGTTGTGGCCCTCCAGCGCGGCGTGGCCGTAGACGTTCGCGTCGGAGCCCAGGTCCTCGACCAGCTCGACCACGACGGGCATGCCGCCCTCGGTGGGGCTGACCAGGTCGCAGTCCTCCGGGCGGAACCCGACGGTGACCTTGTTGTTGCCGCCCTCGGCGCGGGCCGCCTCGGCCTGCTCGCGGGTCAGCGGGATGTTCATCTCGGCGAACGCCGCGCCCCGCTCGCTGAACGGGACGGTCTTGATGTTCATGGCGGGGGAGCCCATGAAGCCGGCGACGAAGACGTTGGCCGGGGTGTCGTAGAGCGCCCGGGGGGTGTCCACCTGCTGGAGGACGCCGTCGAGCATGACCGCCACCCGGTGACCCATGGTCATGGCCTCGACCTGGTCGTGGGTGACGTAGACGGTGGTGATGCCGAGCTTCGCCTGCAGCGACGCGATCTGGGTGCGGGTCTGCACCCGGAGCTTGGCGTCGAGGTTCGACAGCGGCTCGTCCATGAGGAAGACCTGCGGCTCGCGGACGATCGCCCGGCCCATCGCGACCCGCTGGCGCTGACCGCCGGAGAGGGCCTTCGGCTTGCGGCTGAGGTACTCCTCCAGCTGGAGCAGCCCGGCCGCCTCCTTCACCCGCCGGTCGATCTCGTCCTTGGGGGTCTTGCGCAGCTTGAGCGCGAACGCCATGTTCTCGTACACCGACATGTGCGGGTAGAGGGCGTAGTTCTGGAAGACCATCGCGATGTCGCGGGCCTTCGGCGGCAGGTGGGTGACGTCGCGGTCGTCGATGTAGATCGCGCCGTCGTCGACGTCCTCCAGGCCGGCGAGCATGCGCAGGCTGGTGGACTTGCCGCAACCGGAGGGGCCGACCAGGACCAGGAACTCGCCGTCCCCGATCTGGAGGTCGAGCTGGTTCACTGCGGGACGCTCGGTGCCCGCGTAGATGCGGGACGCCTTCGCGTAGGTGACCGTAGCCATGCTGGAGCGCTTCCTTTCACCGGCAGGAACGTGCCGGACGATCCGAGTGAAGGAGCGACCGGCGTCGTGTGACGCCGGCCATCGGGCGACACGCCGGGCAGCCGGGGCCGCCGGAAGTGTCATCCGTGTCACTGCACGGTAAACGCCTTTTCGTATCCTGCCAAGACATGAACCATCGGGTGCGACGGACGGCATACGCATTCCGGGCAGTCGGGCACAGCCGGGCATCAATCTCCGCGCGGTTTCGCCGGGCCGGCGACGAACGGTCGCCTCCCGGTTCGGAAAGATTGCGTTTTCCGTGCTCGGAGGGGCTGCCGAGGGGGATGTTCGCAGGTCTGTCGCTTATGCTGACCACGCACGATGCGCCCCTGTAGCTCAGCTGGCCAGAGCACTCGCCTTGTAAGCGAGATGTCGCCGGTTCGATCCCGGCCGGGGGCTCCAGTCCCACAAGGCGGTTCCGGTGTCCTGCCGGGCCGTCCCGGTGGCGTGACAGCAGCGGCGACCGTAGCGCGACGGGGGTGGGATGAGCCGCGCCGTGGAGGAGTCCAACCGGGCGATGCTGCGCGCCCGCGACGCCATGGACCGGTCGTACGCCCAGCCGTTGGACATTCCCGCCCTGGCGCGGATCGCGCACGTCTCACCGGCGCATTTCATCCGCACCTTCCGGGCCACCTTCGGCGAGACCCCGCACCGCTACCTGCAACGTCGTCGGGTCGAGCGGGCCATGTACCTGCTGACCCAGACCGACCGGGACGTCACCGACGTCTGCTTCGCGGTGGGGTTCGCCAGCCTCGGGACGTTCAGCCGGACGTTCCACCGGATCGTGGGCGAGCCGCCGACGGCGTACCGGCGGGGCCGGGCCCCGGTGGACGTGCCCGCCTGCTTCGCCAAGGCCTGGACGCGACCCAGCAGTTTTGGATAAGCGGCAGGTCAGGGCGGTCGCATAGCGTTCCGGGCATGACGATGAACGCGATCAGCCGCTCCCAGATCTACGTGCTCGACCAGGACGAGGCGCTCGACTTCTATGTGGGCAAGCTCGGCCTGGAGGTCAACACCGACGCCGATCTCGGCTTCATGCGCTGGCTGACGGTCAACCTGCCGGGCGACCCGGAGCGGGAGATCCTGCTGGAGAAGCCGGGGCCGCCGGCCCTCGACCCGGCGACGGCCGAGCAGGTGCGGGAGCTGCTCACCAAGGGTGCGCTGGGCGGCTACCTCTTCATGACCACCGACGACGCGCAGAAGACGTACGAGGACCTGGTCGGCAAGGGCGTGGAGGTCACCGACGAGCCGACCGAGCGCCCGTACGGCATCGACTTCGGCATCCGGGACCCGTTCGGCAACAAGATCCGTATCGGGCAGATGTTCCCGCGCGGCTGAGCCCGTTCCGTGCGGCCGGGCCGGCGGGGCGTCGGGGGCGCGGGTTAGCATCGCGCCTCCCGACCGGTGAGGTGACGATGGCGAGCGGCTGCGCGGGGTGCCGTTCGCCGCCGTCCACCACGGGCCGCTGCCCCGGGCCGCGCAGACCGCCGGGCTGGTCGCCCGGTCGCTGCCCGGTGTCCCGGTGTACGCCACCGAGCTGGCCGGCGACCACCTGCCGCACGACACCGACCCGGCGGGCCTGCCCCCGGCGTACGCGAGGCTCCTGGCCGCCTACTCGCCGGCCGAGCGGGTCGACGGGCCGCGGCTGACGGCGGCGGCCGTGGCCCGGTTCGCCGCCGTGCCGGCAGCCGGCGACGACCGGGTCCTGGTGGTCACCCACACCTTCCTGATCGCCTGGCTGGTGCGGCACGCGCTGGACGCGCCGCCGGGGCGCTGGCTCGGGCTGGGCCACCACAACGCCGGCCTGACCGTGATCCGTTACCGCTCGGCCGGGCCGGCGACCCTGGTCGCGGTCAACGACGTGTCCCACCTGCCGCCGGACCTGCGGGCCACCGGCCTCCCGGCGGCCTACCGCTTCTGATCCCCCGGTGGGGCGTGGTCGCCGACGGTGGCCGCCACCCGGGTCAGCGGGCGGACGTGAGCACGAACTCGGCCAGCGCCGACGCGGCCGGCGGCGGCGTGCCCGCGACCGGGCAGTCGGTCCAGTCGACCGTGGCGCCGCCGACGCTGACCTGGTATTCGAAGGCGTCGCCGCAGCGACCGTCGGAGTCGTCGGTGCCGCCCTCGGCGATCCGGGGGGCGGCGGCGAGCTGCCGCAGCCGGTCGAGGTCGGCCCCGGTGAACCGGCCGGTCCGCCGTGCGCCGGCCCGGTCGACGGCCGTCCACCGGCCGTCCGGCTCGACGGTGACGGTGTCGTCCAGCCCGCCGTAGCCGCCGGAGCGCCGCACGACCACACGGTCGGCGGCCACCGGGGCGGCGGTGCCGGTGGTCGCCGGGCCTCCGGTGGACCCCGCCGGGCCGGTGGTCGGCGCGCCCGGGGCGGGCGTCGGCCCGGTGACGCCGGAGGGGGTCGACGTGGGGGTGCCCGGGTCGCCGGCGGAGCATCCGACCGACGCCAGCGACGCGGTGACGGCGGCGGCGACGAGGACGGCGCGGAGGAGAGTCGATCTCATATTGGTGGGACGTGTCCGGACTCGACCCGGTTCCGTCACCTGCCGTTACTCATCCGTTCGGCCAGTGTTGGTGTCTGATAGCGCTCCCGCCCTTCCCCTCTGGTTGATGTGACTCTATATCTACATGCGTGACTACCCCCGTCACATCTTCTTGCCAGGAGGGCACGTGAAGAAAACCCTCGCCGCTGCGAGCGCAGCGCTGCTGACCGGCGGCCTGCTCGCCTGCGTCACCACCACGGCGCAAGCGGCACCCCCCGCCGCCCCCACCCCGGACGCCGCCGCCGCGGCCCGTGCCGACTCGGTCCTGCGCGCCAACCCCGGTGCCGTGCAGGGGACCGGCGCGGAGGCCTACCAGGTCGTCCGCACCAAGGTGGACGGCAGCGGTGCCTCACACACCCGCTACACCCGCACCTACCACGGCCTGCGCGTCTACGGCGGTGACTTCGTCATCCACGCCACCGCGAACGGCCAGTACGCCGGGGCCTCGGTGGGCCTCGCCGCCCCGCTGACCCTCGGCACCAGCCCGAAGGTCACCTCCGCCAAGGCCAAGGCTGCCGCGCGCAAGGAGTTCTCCGGCT
The DNA here is from genome assembly GCF_900091595.1 of Micromonospora haikouensis. Classification (GTDB taxonomy): domain Bacteria; phylum Actinomycetota; class Actinomycetes; order Mycobacteriales; family Micromonosporaceae; genus Micromonospora; species Micromonospora haikouensis. The sequence continues at coordinate 78,627 of NZ_FMCW01000008.1, read as the reverse complement.
CGCTCACCGCCGTGGGCACCCCGGAGCTCTTCGTCGACGCCAGCTCCGGCAAGGGCCGCCTGGCCTGGGAGACCGTCGTCAGCGGCTGGAAGGCCGACAAGCAGACCCCGTCGAAGCTGCACGTGATCACCGACGCCGTCACCGGCGCGCTCATCGGCTCGTACGACGAGATCGAGTCGGTCGCCGGCAGCGGAACCGGCATCTACACCGGCGCGGTCGCCATCGACACCACGCTCTCCGGCAGCACCTACCAGATGATCGACCCGGTGCGCGGCAACGGCACCACCTGCGACATGAACAACGGCACGTCGACCTGCACCACGTTCACCGACGCCGACAACGTCTGGGGCACCGGCGCCAACAGCAACCGGCAGTCGGCCGCCGTCGACGCCCACTTCGGGGCCGCCAAGACGTTCGACTACTTCAAGAACGTGCACGGCCGCAACGGCATCTTCGGCAACGGCGCGGGCGTGCCGAGCCGGGTGCACTACGGCAACAACTACGTCAACGCCTTCTGGGACGGCTCCCGGATGACCTACGGCGACGGGTCCAGCAACTCCCGCCCGCTGGTCTCCCTCGACGTGGCCGGCCACGAGATGAGCCACGGCGTCACCGAGGCCGTCGCCGGCCTGGTCTACTCCGGCGAGTCCGGCGGCCTCAACGAGGCCACCAGCGACATCTTCGGCAACATGGTGGAGTTCTACGCCGCCGCGCCGAGCGACCCGGGCGACTACCAGGTCGGTGAGAAGATCAACATCAACGGCAACGGCACGCCGCTGCGCTACATGTACAACCCGTCGCTGGACGGCTCGTCCGACTCGTGCTGGTCGACCAGCACCAAGAACAAGGACGTGCACTACTCCTCCGGCGTCGGCAACCACTTCTACTTCAACCTCGCCGAGGGCACCGGCGCGACCGCGTACGGCACCTCGCCCGTCTGCGGCTCCGCCCCGGCGGTCACCGGCATCGGCCGGGCCAAGGCGGAGAAGATCTGGTTCCGCGCGCTCGACGTGTACTTCACCTCCAACACGTCGTACGTCAACACCAGCAACCCGGCGAACACCGCGCGGGCGTACAGCCTCAAGGCGGCCACCGACCTCTACGGCAGCTGCTCCACCGAGTACAAGGCCGTCCAGGCGGCGTGGACCGCGGTGAACGTGGCCGGCAGCGACGCGCCCTGCTCGTCGACCGGCAACGACTTCTCCGTCACGCTCTCGCCGACCTCCGGCTCGGTCACCGCCGGCGGCTCCGCCAGCACCAGCGTGGCCACCGCCACCACCAGCGGCACCGCGCAGACCGTCGCGCTCTCCGCGTCCGGCCTGCCCTCCGGCGCGACCGCGTCGTTCAGCCCGGCCTCGGTGACCTCGGGCGCGTCGTCCACCCTCACCATCGCCACCGGCGCCAGCACCCCGGCGGGCACCTACACCGTCACGGTGACCGGCACCGGCACCTCGGTGAACCACACGGCCACCTACACGCTGACGGTCGGCGGCGTCGGCGGCTGCACCGGCGCGGGCCAGAAGCTCGGCAACGCCGGCTTCGAGTCCGGCAACACGGTGTGGACGGCCTCCTCCGGCGTCATCGCCCAGCACGGCACCAGCCAGCCGGCCCGCACCGGCACCTACAGCGCCTGGCTCAACGGGCGCGCCACCAGCAACACCGAGACGCTGTCCCAGTCGGTGAGCCTGCCGGCGGGCTGCAGCTCGTACAACTTCAGCTTCTGGCTGCACATCGACTCGAACGAGAGCACCACGAGCACCCAGTACGACAAGCTCTCCGTGCAGGTGCTCAACTCGTCCGGGACGGTGCTGGCGACCCTGGCCACGTACTCGAACCTGAACAAGGCCACCGGTTACTCGCTGAAGTCCTTCTCGCTGGCCTCGTACGCCGGCCAGACCGTCACCCTGAAGTTCACCGGCACCGAGGACTTCTCGCTCCAGACGTCCTTCGTCGTCGACGACACCGCGGTCGACGTCGCCTGACGTAGCCGTACCTCTCCCGGCCCGGCGGCCACCCCACTCGGGTGGTCGCCGGGCCCACGTCGGTATCGTCGAGGGGTGGTGGCGGTGCCGGACGCGGAGCTGACCGTCGGGACGACCGGCCCGGTGGCCACGATCGTGATCTCCAACCCGCGGCGGCGCAACGCGATGACCCCGGCGATGTGGCGGCGGCTGCCGGTGCTGCTGGACCGGTTGGAGGCCGACGAGCGGATCCGCGCGCTGGTGCTCACCGGCGCGGCTGGCACGTTCTGCGCCGGGGCCGACCTCGGTGACCTCGACGAACTGCTCGACGCCGGTGACGCCAGCATCGCCGTCGCCGCCGAGGAGCGGCTCGCCGCCTTCGCCCGGCCGACCGTCGCCGCGATCGAGGGTGCCTGCGTCGGGGGCGGCTGCCAGCTCGCGGTGGCCTGCGACCTGCGGCTCGCCGCCGCCGACGCCCGGTTCGGGGTGCCGCCGGCCCGGCTCGGCCTGGTCTATCCCGCGCCCACCACCCGCCGGCTGGCCCGGCTGGTCGGCCCGTCGGCCGCGAAGCACCTGCTCTTCACCGCCGAGCTGATCGACGCCGAGCGGGCCCTGCGGATCGGGCTGGTCGACGAGGTGCTGCCGCCGGCCGGGCTCGCCGCCCGGGTGGCGGCGCTCACCGCCACGATCGCCGAGCGCTCCCGGCTCACCGTCGCCGCCGCGAAGGAGATCGTCGACGACCGGGCCGACGCGGAACGGATCGCCTGGTGGCACGGGCAGGTCCGGGACATCGGGGAGGCCCGGGAGGGGGTGGCGGCCGCCAACGGGCGCCGGGCGCCCCGGTTCGGCTGGGCCCCGCCCGCCGCCGACGGACCGTCCACACCGGAACGCCCGGCACCCGGGCCCTGAACTGCCCGATCGGGTTTTCTCGATGATCGGTTGGTGTGACGGGGCCCATACTGGCACGCTGTGCCGGTGCAGATCGATCAATTCCTCAACGGCCGGTACCGCCTGGGAGATCGCATCGGCAAGGGCGGCACGGCGGTGGTCCACCGGGCGTACGACGAGCTGCTGGAACGCGAGGTGGCGGTCAAGGTGCTGCTCGGTTCGGACCGGGCCGCCCGCCGACGCATCCGCGCCGAGGCGAAGGCCGCCGCCCGGCTCTCGCACCCGAACGTCACCAACGTCTACGACTACGGCGAGGCGCTGACCCACACCGGAGAGCCCGCGCCGTACGTGGTGATGGAGCTGCTGCCCGGTCCCACCCTGGCCCGGCGGCTCGACGACGGACCGCTGCCGGCGGTGGAGGGGCTGCGGATCTGCGCGGAGGTCGCCGCCGCGCTCGCCGCGGCGCACGCGCGGGGTCTGGTGCACCGCGACGTCAAGCCGGCCAACGTCGTGCTCACGCCGTCCGGGGCGAAGGTGGTCGACTTCGGCACGGCTGCCGCCGTCGGCCAGCCGGAGATCGACTTCGACGGCAAGCTGCTGGGCACCCCCTCCTACCTGGCGCCGGAGCGGCTCGACGCCGGGGAGGTGGTGCCCGCCTCCGACGTCTACGCGCTCGGGCTGCTCGTCCACCTCGTGCTCACCGACGAGCTGCCCTGGGAGACCGACACCCCCACCCAGATGCTGCGGGCCCACGTCTACGTCGAGCCGAGGCCCCTGCCGCCGGTCGTCGGCGTGCCGGCCGAGGTGGCCGAGCTGTGCCGGCGCTGCCTCGCCAAGGACCCGGCCGCCCGGCCGTCCGCCGAGGAGGCGGCGGCGCGGCTGGCGGCGGTGGTCACCCGGATGCGGGCCGCCGAGGCGGCCCGGCCCGAGCCGACCGCGGCCGCCGCCGGTGACGGCCCGGCCGGCGGGGGTGCCGACCGGTCCGGCGGTGCCGACATGTCCGGTGCTGCGGGCGGGAGCGGGGGCGGGGCGGAGGCCGGCTCCGGCGACGCGCCGCGCGGGCCGGCACCGCGCCCCGCGCCCCGTCGGGATCCGGCCCGGCGGCGGTACCGGGCCCTGCTCGTGGTCGCCGCCGCGCTGGTCATCGCCGTGGCGACCGCCGGCTCGCTCGCCGACTCGTCCCGCCCGCACCGGTCCGGCGCGGCCGGTCCGACCGGGTCGCCGGTGCCCTCCGCCGACGAGGTCGTCGCCCCCGTCGGCGAGGTCCGACCCGCCGGCGACGTCGGCGTCCCCGCCGGGGACGCCGGCTCGCCGCGCCCCGGCGACCCCGCACGCAGCCCCGCCCCGGGCGGCGGGGCCCCGGGCCCGTCGGCCCCCGGCGGGTCGGGCAGGTCGCCGTCGGCGGCCCCGTCCCCCTCCACCTCCGCGTCGCCGTCCGCCCCGGACTCCGGCGAGGACCCGGCCGAGCCGGCCCCCGCCGAGCCGCCGACGGTCGCGGTGCGCGCGAGCGGCGGCATCGTCCGGGTGTCCTGCACGGGCCAGAGTGCGGCGGTGACGTCGACCGTGCCGGCGGACGGCTACCAGGTCGAGGAGTACGTGCCGGGCCCCACCCGGGAGGTCCGCGTCGTGCTCGGCTCCGCCGCCCACGCCAGCGACGTCCGGGCGAGCTGCGCCAACGGGATGGTGGTGCCGAGGGTACGGGAGATCGAGCGCTGACCCGGCCCGCGGTGGCACGGCCTGCGGTTGCCCGGCCGGGGCCGGCGGGTGCCGCGCCGGGGCGTACCCCCGACGCGGCCCCCCGTTCCCGCCGGCCGGCCGGTCACCGCCCCGCCAGCGACGCCCAGCTCGGTACGGCCGGCTCGTGCCGCAGCGGCATGCCCGCCTCGGCTGGCGTCCGGTCGCCCTTGCGCTGGTTGCACGCGTAGCAGGCGGCGGTGGTGTTGCGCCAGGTGTTGCGGCCGCCGCGCGAGCGGGGCAGGACGTGGTCGACGGTGCTGGCCGGCCCGCCGCAGTAGGCGCAGCACCGGTCGTCGCGGCGCAGCACACCCGCCCGGGACCAGGCCGGGCCGGCGCGCAACCGCCAGCGGGTCACCACGTACCGGACGAGGCGGACCACCCGGGGGACCGGGAAGATCCCGATCACCCGGTCCGGCTCGGCCTCGTGGATCTCGGCGACCCGGCGGCAGAGCATCCGGATCGCGTGCTGGACGGTGACCCGGTGCAGCGGGCCGAGGTCGGCGTTGATGACGAGGACGGCGTCCACCGGGTCTCCTTCCAGGGGCGACGGTGGGTCGGGCCGGACAGCGAAGAGCCGCCCGGGTCCGGCGGGGACGGGCGGCTCGACGCGTGCGGACGCGCGTCAGCCGGGCCGCCCTTCCCGGGGCGCGACGAATCGACAACCGCCGACGGTAAGCGCCGACGGCACGCCTCTGACGTGCGACAACGACATGATCGTCTCCCGGTTGGCTGGTTGACCTTGCGCGATCACGGTAGGTCGGCGGGGGTGAGGCCGGCAACGTATTTCGATCCACCGGGGACCTGGTCCGGATGGCGTGGCCGTCGGGTCCGGGCGGCGGCCCGCGCGTCGGCCAGCGGTCCGTCGACCCGGCCGGCCATCCGCACGGTCAGCTCCCCCTCCAGCAGCGGCCGGTTGACCTCACCGGCGACGGCGAGGGTCGGCCCGGACACCGTCCGCCAGATCGCGGTCAGCCCGGCGCCGAGCCCGACCAGGGCGACGGCCGCGCGGGTGGTGGGGGAGCCGGCCGCCGCGGCGGCGCTCACCCCGACCACCGCGAACAGCACCACCAGCAGGGGTACGAGCACGGGCCAGAAGATCCCCCGGGCCGCCTGCACGACCAACTTCCGGTCCCGGATGATCACGTTCCGGGCGACGACCGCGTAGTCCTCCTCGTCGAGCAGGTCGCGTGGGTGCAGCCCCCCGGTCAGCACGTTGCGCCACCGGTCGCCCTGGTTGCGCAGCTCGCGGGCCAACTCGTCGAGGCCGGCCTCGGCCGGGTCGCCCATCAGGGCCCGGGTGACCGCGTCGGCCCACGCCCGCAGCGACCGGCGCACGACGGCGGCCGAGTACGGCGGCAGCACGCTGGCCAGTTCGTCGAGCCACCGGCTGATCTCGTGCTGCCGGCCGGCGAAGCGCCACGGCACCTGCTCGGCCTCGCCGTGCCGGACGGTGTCGGCCAGCGACCGGCCGAGGCGGTAGGCCAGCCCGACCCGGGGGTTGGCGGCCATGGCCCAGCGCAGCACGTCCACGTTGAGGTCGTCCAGGGCGAGCAGCAGCGCCGCCGTCGCCTCGGTGGGCGGGACCGTCGCCGGCTCGGTGGGCGGGACCGTCGTCTCGGCCGGCAGGGCCGCTGTCGCCTCCGCCGTCGTCGTGTCGGTCGGCGTGGCCGCCCGGGCGGCGGCGGTGGACGGCGCGGCGCCGCCGGTGCCGGTCAGCGTGGCGATCTGGGCCAGCGCGACGTCGATCCCGTCGAGGTACATCCGCAGCCGCCGCCGGCCGGACATCTCGGTGAGATTGGTCAGCTTCACCGGCGGCCCGCCCGGGCGTCGCTGCGGCGCCGACAGGTCGGCCGTCTGCGCGTGGTGGTACGCGTCGGCCAGCCGCCAGCCCAGCCGCAGGGCCGTCACGACGCAGCCCCGCTCGTCCCGGAGCCGCCCGGCCGCGTCGTCGCCCCGGCCGCCGTGCGCGTCGCCGTCCCGGCCGCCGTAGGCGTCACCGGGCAGCGGCCCGTCGGCCGCGTCGCCAGTGGCCGGTTCGCGTCCCGCGCCCCGCCGGTGCACCGTCGACACCCGTCGACACCCCCGTCCGACCTCCCGGGCGGGCCCTGCCGGCCACCCGGGCACCCCTTCGAGCATATGCACCAATAGTTTGCTTTGTGGTGAATTGGGGTGCGGGGTCGGGACCTTCGGCGGTGCCGGAGGGGCCCTTCCGCACCACCGTCGGGATCGCCGGCGATCGATGCTGAAGGTGACCGAAGAAGCCGCGACCGCCGAGGTGTGACAGATGAAGGCCGAACCGAGGACCGCCCCGTCGACCGAGCTCGACGCCATGGTCGACGCCCTCGTCTCCGACGGGCTCAAGGCCCTGGCCGAGTACGACCGGTTCACCCAGGAGGAGATCGACCGGATCGTCCGCAAGGCGTCCGTGGCCGCGCTGGACCGGCACGCCGAACTCGCCCGGCTCGCCGTGACGGAGACCGGCCGGGGGGTCTTCGAGGACAAGGCCGTGAAGAACATCTTCGCCTGCGAGCACGTCACCCACAGCATGGCGCGGGTGCGGACCGTCGGGATCATCAGCCGCGACGAGATCGACGGCAGCGTGGAGATCGCCGACCCGGTCGGCGTCGTCGCCGGCATCACCCCGGTCACCAACCCCACCTCGACCACCATCTTCAAGGCCCTGCTGGCGCTGAAGACCCGCAACCCGATCGTCTTCGCGTTCCACCCGTCGGCGCAGCGGTGCAGCGTGGAGGCGGCCCGCACGGTCCGCGACGCGGCCGTCGCGGCGGGCGCGCCCGAGCACTGCGTCCAGTGGATCGAGCAGCCGTCGGTCGAGGCGACCACCGCGCTCATGCACCACCCCGGCATCGCCACCATCCTCGCCACCGGCGGCAACGCGATGGTCCGCGCCGCGTACTCGGCGGGCAAGCCGGCGCTCGGCGTCGGTGCGGGCAACGTGCCCGCGTACGTCGCGGCCAGCGCGAAGCTCAAGCGCGCCGTCAACGACATCGTGCTGTCCAAGGCGTTCGACAACGGCATGATCTGCGCCTCGGAGCAGGCGGTGATCCTCGACGAGGCCGTCGCCGACGCCGCGCTCGACGAGTTCCGGGCCCTGCACGCGTACGTGGCGTCGGCGCAGGACAAGGCGAAGCTGGAGGCGCTGCTGTTCCCCGCCGGCCGGCTCAACCCGGACGTCGTCGGGCGGCCGGCGGAGTGGATCGCCGAGCGGGCCGGCATCACCGTTCCGCCGCGTACCTCGATCATCCTGGCGGAGGTCGACCGCGTCGGCCCGGACGAGCCGCTGACCCGGGAGAAGCTCTGCCCGGTCCTCGCGGTGCTGCGCGCCCCGACCCGCGAGCAGGGCCTGCGGTATGCCGAGGAGATGGTCGAGTTCCACGGCCTCGGCCACAGCGCGGTGATCCACACCGAGGACGAGGCGCTGGTCGAGGAGTTCGGGCAGCGGGTCAAGGCGGTCCGGATCATCTGGAACTCGCCGGCCTCCCAGGGCGGCATCGGCGACATGTACAACGCCTTCCTGCCGTCGCTGACCCTCGGCTGCGGCAGCTACGGCCGCAACTCGGTGTCGAACAACGTCTCGGCGGTCAACCTGGTCAACATCAAGCGGATCGGCCGGCGGACCAACAACATGCAGTGGTTCAAGGTCCCGTCGAAGATCTACTTCGAGCCGAACGCGCTGCGCTACCTCGCCGAGATGCCGGACGTGCACCGGGTCACCGTCGTCACCGACGCCACCATGACCCGCCTCGGCTTCGTCGACCGGGTCAACCGGATCCTCCAGCGCCGCCCCGGCCACATCGCGCTCCAGATCATCGACGACGTCGAGCCCGAGCCCAGCGTGGAGACCGTCGACCGGGGCGCCGCCCTGATGCGCTCCTTCCAACCGGACACGATCATCGCCCTCGGCGGCGGCTCGGCGATGGACGCCGCAAAGGTGATGTGGCTGCGCTACGAGCACCCCGAGGTGGTCTTCGACGACCTGCGGGAGAAGTTCTTCGACATCCGCAAGCGCGCCTTCGCCTTCCCCACCCTCGGCGAGAAGGCCCGGCTGGTCTGCGTGCCGACCACCTCGGGCACCGGGGCGGAGGTGACTCCGTTCGCGGTCATCACCGACCGCCGCACCGGCAAGAAGTACCCCCTCGCGGACTACGCGCTCACCCCGACCGTGGCGATCGTCGACCCGGTGCTGACCGCCAGCATGCCGCGCGCCATCGCCGCCGACAGCGGCTTCGACGCGCTCACCCACGCCATCGAGGCGTACGTGTCGGTCTACGCCAACGACTTCACCGACGGCCTGGCCCTGCACGCGATCCGGCTGATCTTCGCCAACCTGGAGCGCTCGGTGACCGGCGGCTCCTCGACCGCCGGTGCCTCCTCGGCGGCGGGCGGCTCCTCGGCCGCCGGTGCTTCCCTGGCGGCGGGCGGCGACGCCGAGGCGCGGGAACGGATGCACAACGCCGGCACCATCGCCGGGATGGCGTTCGGCAGCGCGTTCCTCGGCATCGTGCACGCCATGTCGCACACCCTCGGGGCGACCTTCCACATCGCCCACGGGCGCACCAACGCGGTGCTGCTGCCGCACGTCATCCGCTACAACGGCACCGTCCCGTCGAAGTTGTCCGGCTGGCCCAAGTACGAGAGCTACCGCGCGCCGGAGCGGTTCGCCGAGATCGCCCGGACGCTGGGCCTGCCGGCGGCGACCCCGGCCGAGGGCGTCGAGTCGCTGGCGGCGGCCGTGGAACGGCTGCGCGACGCGGTCGGCATCGAGCCGTCGTTCGCCGCGATCGGCGTGGACGAGGCGGCGTTCGAGGCGGCCCTGCCGCAGCAGGCGCTCAACGCCTACGAGGACCAGTGCGCGCCGGCCAACCCGAGGATGCCGATGCTCGACGACATGCAGCAGCTCATGCGGGCGGCGTACCACGGCACGCGCTGGGCCGCCGCCTGACGCAGGTGTTAGGAGGGGGCCCTTCCTATGCAGAAAGCGTTAACAAGGTGCCCTTCCTTACCTCCCAGCGAGGAGGCCGCGGGGGCGGATCGAGCGGACCGGTTCGGCCGCCCCGCCCTCGGCGCGCAGGATGTGGTTCGCGGCGACGATCCCCGTCGCCGCGGACCGCTCCATCAGGGCGCTCGGGAAGTCGGTGCGGATGCCGTCGCCGGCCAGGTAGAGCCCGTCGGCGTCGGTGCGTACCCCCGGCCGCCGGGCGTGACCGCCCGGGGTGAACGCGGGGGCCTGCGCCTCGACCCGGGCCCGCAGCTCGCGCACCCGCAGCCGGGCCGCCTCCGGCCAGAGCGCCACCAGCTCGGCGCGCATCCGTTCGGCCAGCTCCTCGGCCGGCACGCCCGGCTCGCAGGCGTACGCGTGCAGCTCCAGCACCGAGCCGCCGGTGCGCTCCGCCCAGCGGCGGGACTCGTTCTCCAGCCGGTGGTAGAGCGTCACCGAGTCCAGGGTGGGCTGGCGGGACACCCCGCTGAACACCGCCCGCCCCGCATCGACGTCCCCGTCGCACCAGTAGCGGGCCACCGCGTACGGCGGGCCGGGGGTGCCGAACGCGGGCATCGCCGCGACCAGCTCCGGTGCGGCACCGGTCAGCACTGGCGAGGCGGCGACGAGGGCGGCCAGGGCTGGCGCGTCGACGGCGAGCACCACGTGCCCGGCCGGGTACGCCGTGCCGTCGGCGGCGCTCACCCGCCAGCCGTCGGGGGTGCGGTCCAGCCGGGTCGCGGCGACGCCGGTGCGTACCCGCCCGCCGTGGCGCTCGACGTGCCGGGCCAGCGGCTGCCAGATGGCGGTGCCGTAGTCCTCGTCGGGACAGTCGAACGCCAGCCCCTCCGGGTTGCCGAGCAGATAGAAGTGGAACTGGGCGATCATTTCGGCCGCCGACATCTCCGCCTCGTGGTTGAAGAACGAGTGGGAGAAGACCTCGAACAGCATCGCGCGGGCCCGGTCGGGCAGCCGCAGCGAGTTCAGCAGCTCGTCGGCGGTCCTGCCGTCGAACTCGGCGTACGTGCGCACGGGGTCGTAGGTGAGCAGCGGCAGCGCGGCGTCCCGGTCCATCGCCCGCAGGTCGGCCAGCCGCAGGCTGGGGCTGCGCAGCAGCAGGGCCAGCAGGTTGGCCGGCGGGGCCGGCGGCAGCCGCCCGAACTCCTCCGTGGGCCAGTCGGCGCTCAGGATCGGATAGCCGGGGACCGGCTTGAGGAACCGCAGCTCCGGGTCGACCCGGCGCAGGATCGACCGCCAGTTGTAGTACTGCCGGAAGAACGCGTGGAAGCCGTGCTCGTTGGCCTGGACGCCGTCGGCCAGCTCCTGCGGCCACGCGCCGAGCCGGCCGCCGAGGGTCGGGGCGGCCTCCAGCACGGTCACCCGCACCCCGCGCTCGGCGAGCACCACCGCCGCCGACATGCCGGCGATCCCGCCGCCGACGACCACGGCCTCCACCGGGCGCGGCACGCGGTGGGCGCCACCGCCGCCCGGGTCCACCACGTGCTGCCGTACGCCGATCAGCCGGCCCACCACCTGAGACAGTGCCATGCGCCCAGTCTGCCCGAGGTGCAAGGAAGGGCCCCCTGTTAACGCCTGCGGTCGAGAAGGGTCCCCTTCTTGCGCCTCCCAGCGCCTCAGCACAGCGTGCCGCGGCGCTCGCGGTCGGAGGCGGGCCAGACGTACTCCAGGCCCGGGTCGACGTCGCCGAAGATCGGGCGGTAGTGGTCCGGGTCCTTGCGCAGCAGCGACGAGCGGTGGCTGCGGTGCAGGTCGTCGCGGCCCAGCCACGGCGGCAGCTCACCGGCGTCGGCCAGCTCCGCCTGGGTGCGTACGGTGGTCACGCCGCAGGCGGCGGCGAGGTCGGCGACCAGCGTCGCCGCGCAGGTGTCGGCCCGCCCCGGCCCGCACCACACCGCGCAGACGTCCAGGCCGTAGCGGACCAGCGCCTCCTCGTACCCGGCCCACATCTTCACCGCCGGGTGGTTGCGCCAGCCGTACCCGGGTCGGGTCAGCCCGCGCAGCACCTGGATGGCCTCCACCCGCTGCTTGCCGAGCCGCCGGGTGTCCAGCGCCCGCGCGCTGGCCAGGAAGTCCGGGTACGGCAGGAACGTCTGCATGCCCCGCTCTACCCGTCCCCGGGCGCGACAATCGTTCCCGATGATCGTTCATGATCACGGGGCTGCGCGGGCTCCGCGCCGCTGACTACGATTCGGCGCATGGCGGAGCCCCTGCGCGACCGCGCGCGCCGCGCGACCGGCTGGCGGCTGCGGGTCAACGGGGAGACCCGCCCGCACTACGTCGTCTGCGGGTCGGATCCGCTGGCCTACTGGGTGGTACGGGCGCTGCTCGCCACCGAGCTGGACTCCGGCCGGGCGCGGATCACCCTGGTGGTGCCGGAGCGCCGCCGCTCCGACGGCCCCGACGGGCGCGACCTTCCCGGTCTCCACGTCGTCCGCGCCGACCGGCTCGACGAGGCGACGTTCCGGCGGGCCGGCCTGACCGGCGCGGACGGGCTGGCGCTGCTGCACCAGGACGACGTCGGCAACATGCACGCCGCGCTCTGCGCGCAGGAGGTGGAGCCCCGGCTGCGGCTGGTGGTACGCATGTTCAACACCAGCCTCGCCAACGGGCTGCGGCAGCTCTTCCCCGACTCGGCGGTGCTCTCCGACGCGTCGATGGCCGCCCCCGCGTTCGTGGCCGCCGCCCTCGGCGAGGTCGCCCCGACGCACTTCCGGCACGGCGGGCGCACCCTCTACGTGGCGCGTCGCGCCGACGTACGCGAGAAGGATGTCGTGTGCGGGGTGGCCGACACCCGGGATGCGGCCCGGCCGCGCCTCCTGCCCGCCGACGAGTCGACGGCCGACGTGGTGCTGGCCGAGGCGACCGGGCAGCCGCCCGGCACGGAGCTGGCCGCCCGCCGGCTGGTCCGGGCCCGCCGCCGGCGGCGGCCCGTCGCCGTGCTGCTGCGTGCGGTCCGCAGCTTCGCCACCCGCAAGATCGGGATCGCGGTGCTGGTGCTGCTGGCCGTCATCGCCGCGCTGGGCTGGCTCAACGCCCGGGCCGCGCACGTGGGCTGGGCCGACGCGCTCTACCTCACCCTGGTCACCACGCTCACCGGCGAGGACCCGGACGTCGCCAAGCCCGTCGCCGCACAGGTCATGCAGGTGGTGCTCAACCTGGCCGGGCTGGCGCTGATCCCGCTGATCACGGCCGTGGTCGTCGACGGGATCGTCAACGCCCGGCTGGCCCTGCACACCGGCCGGATCCAGCCCGCCCGGTCCGGGCACGTCGTGGTCGTCGGGCTGGGCAACATCGGCACCCGCGTCATGGCCCAGCTCAACGACTTCGGCGTCGAGGTGGTCGCCATCGACAAGGACCCGGAAGCCCGGGGCGCGTCGCTGGCGCACCGGCTCGGCGTGCCGATGGTGGTCGGCGACGCCGGTCGGGAGGAGACGCTGCGGTCGGCGTCCGTCGAGACCTGCCAGGCCCTCGTGGTGGTCTCCACCGACGACGACGTCAACCTGCGGGCCGCGCTGAACGCGCGGGGGCTCACCCCCGACCTGCGGGTGGTGCTGCGCCTGTTCGACGGCGACTTCGCCGAGCGAGTCCAGAAGGCGTTCGGCATCGGCATCTCGCGCAGCGTGTCGTATCTCGCCGCGCCGTCGTTCGCCGCCGCCCTGCTGGACCGGGCGGTGATCGCCACCATCCCGGTGGGCCGGCACGCCCTGTTGGTCACCGAGGTCCAGGTGGTCGCCGGGTCGCCGCTGGACGGCAGCCCGCTGTCCGCCGTGGCCCAGCCCGGCGCGGTACGCCTGCTCGCGCACGCCCGCCCCGGCCAGAAGGCGGACTGGTCCGCCGACCCCCGCCTGGTGATCACGGCCGGGGACCGGCTGACCGTGGTGGCCCGCCGGGCGGGGCTGACCGCCCTGCTGCGCGAGACCACCCCGCCCGCCCCGGAGCCCCCGCCCGCCCCGGCCGGCCCACCCCCGCCCAGGACGAGTGAAGAGTAGTGGCGCGTCCGGCCACCTACTCCCCACGACTTCCACGGTACTGTGGAAGTCGTGACGGCTGTATACGAAGAACTCCCGTTCAGCGAGTTCCTGCACAGGCCGGCGGCTGTGGCCGATCGGTTGGACTCCGTACGTGCTCTGCGGCTGCGGCGGCGCGGCGCCGGGGACCTGGCGTTGACCCGCGCCGACCAGTTGGAACAGGACGCTGTCGTCATCGATTTCACCGCGCGTCTGCTGGCCGGCCTCGTTCGTACCCAGTCCCCGGAGGCCGTGCGTCGAGTGCTGGGCGAGGCACTGCCCTGGGTGTCCTTCCTGCCTGAGGACGACGTCGACCAGTTGCTGGGCGAGTTGATCGAGGTGGCGCAGGGCGCGGCGTCACTGGAGAACCTGTCGCCGGTGGCGGTGCTGCTGGCCCAGTGGCGGCACACCGCCGAGATCCATGCCGACCCGACGCTGCTGGAGATCCTGACCCGAGAGCCGACCGGTGATCTCGGCCCGGTGCCCGCCCCCGAGGTTCGCCAGTGAGTCCGAAGCGGGGAGATCGGGCGGCCCCGCCCGCCGTCGGCACCGAGTTCGAGCTGCGGTTCGCCGACTCTGCGGCGGCCGACGGCTGGGAGCAGCTTGCCCGGCAGGTGCCGGCCAACCTCCGGCGCGCCTACGAGGTCCTACGAGCCGACCCCAGGTCGAGGACGGCACCCGAGAGGCAGCACCGCCTCAAGGGCGCGCTCGCCTCGGCGGCCTGGAAGGGGGAGCAGTTCGAGCGCTGGCAGTACGAGGTGACCGGTGGCGGGCGGATCTGGTATCTGATCGACGACGAACGGCGTACGGTCTGGCTCACCTATGCAGGTGCCGGACATCCCCGCGAGACGGACTGATCGGCGCACTTCTTCAGGCTTGCCGAGGGCGGAGGGCGTACCAGGCGGCGCCGAGGGCGAGCACGCCGAACCCGGCGAGCACGCTGGCCAGCGGCAGGCTGACCGCGAGCGCCACGCAGCCGACCAGCCCCAGCACGGCGAGCAGCCGCACCGGCAGCCGGCGGCCCGGGTCGCGGCCCAGGGTGAGCGCCGAGGCGTTGGTGATGGCGTAATAGACCAGCACCGTGCAGCTGGAGAAGCCGATCGCCCCGCGTACGTCGCCGACGAGCACCACGACCGTCACCACGGCGGCCACCGCCAGCTCGGCCCGGTGCGGCACCCGGCGCACGGGGTGCACGGCGGCCAGGCCGTGCGGCACGTCCCGGCGGCGGGCCATCGCCAGCAGGGTCCGGCCCACCCCGGCGACCAGCGACAGCAGCACCCCGGTCACCGCCACGGTCGCCCCGGCCCGCACCACCCAGGCCAGGCCGGGCAGCCCGGCGGCCGTCACCACGTCGGCCAGGGGCGCGGCGGACGCGGCGAGCCGCCCGGCGCCGAGCACCCCGAGCGCCACCACCGCCAGCACGAGGTAGATCGCCAGCACCACGCCGAGCGCCAGCGGCACCGCCCGGGGGATCGTCCGCTCCGGGTCGCGCACCTCCTCGCCGAGGGTGGCGATCCGGGCGTACCCGGCGAAGGCGAAGAAGAGCAGCCCGGCGGCGGCCAGCACGCCGTGCGTGCCGGGGCTGCTGGAGGCGCCGGGCCCGGCGATCCGGCCCGCGTCGAAGCCGCCGCCGAGCAGGCCGGCCCCCGCGACCAGGGCCAGCACCGCCAGCACCACGCCCACCAGGGCCTTCGTGGCCGTCGCGGTCTTGCCGATGCCGCGCAGGTTGACGGCGGTCACCGCCGCGACGGCGGCGACGGCGACGAACCGGGCGCGCCCCGGCCAGAGGTACGCCCCGATGGTCAACGCCATCGCCGCGCAGCTCGCCGTCTTGCCGACCACGAAGCCCCAGCCCGCCACGAAACCGGCGAACGGGCCCAGCCGCTCCCGCCCGTAGACGTACGTGCCGCCGGATTCGGGATAGCGGGCGGCCAGCCGGGCCGAGCTGGTCGCGTTGCAGAACGCCACGAACCCGGCGAGGGCCAGCGCCACCAGCAGGCCCGCGCCGCCGGCCGACGCCGCCGCCGGGGCGAAGACCACGAAGACGCCCGCGCCGAGCATCGACCCCAGACCGATGACCACCGCATCGGGTACGCCCAAACGCCGCGCCAGCCGCTCCATGACCCGGACCCTAGGGGGCCGAGGTGAACAGCGCGGGCCGATCCCAGCCGCCCAGCAACCGCCGGGGCAGCGGCACGTCGTCCCACGGCACCCGGTGCAGCAGCCGGTCCAGCAGGAGCCCCAGCAGCAGCCCGGCCACCGAGTCGGTCAACCAGTGCCACCCCAGGTAGGTTGTGGTGCAGAGCACGACGGCCGGCGGAACCAGCCGGACGACGGCCACCAGCCGGGGCGGCACGGTCCGGCCGAAGCTGGCCAGCAGCGGCGTCAGCAGCAGCGCGATGACGCCGTACCAGACGATGGCGTTGGCGACGTGGCCCGACGGGTAGGACTGGGCGAACCGCACCGGCAGGTCGTGCTGGAACAGCGGCAGGGTCGCCTCGGGGGGCAGAAACGGCTCCTTGACGCTGGCGCTCGGTGCGGGCCGGGCGGTCCACACCTTCAGCGGCCCGATGGTGAAGAGGGTGAACACGAAGGCGAGCACCGGCGGCAGCACCGGGCGCACCGAGCGCACCCGGACGGCCAGCAGCACCCCCATGCCCAGCGCGATCAGCGTCAGCGGGGTGCCCTGGCCCAGGTAGTTGAACACCACCGCCCCCCAGTACGCCGCACCGGGCCGGTGCGCCTCCGCCCAGTCGGCGATCGCGCGGTCGACGCCGAACAGCCGGCCGGCGGCGAGCGCGGCCGTCAACCCGACCAGTCCGGCGAGCAGCAGCAGATCGCACCACCAGCCGGCCGGGCGTACGGGCCTGAGCTGCACTTTCCGCCGTACCGTCTGGGTTTCACGCACCCGACCACGCTACCGGGCCGCCGCCCGCCCGCTGTGGGGCGAGGCACGATGGGGTGCGCTTCGGCGGGGTGACGCGTCATGCTGGTCGGCGTGCGGATCACCTCTGCCCTCGTGGACCCGGCGCTGCTCGACCTCCCGTGGTCGACCCCGCTGGAGGAGTGGCCTGCCGAGCACCTGGTGGCGTTGCCACAGGGCATCTCCCGGCACATCGTGCGCTTCGTCCGCCTCGGCGGGTACGTCTACGCGGTCAAGGAGACCGGCGAGCGGGTCGCCGAGCGGGAGTACGACCTGCTGCGGGCGCTGGAGCGGATCGACTTCCCGTCGGTGGAGGCGGTGGCGATCGTCGCCGACCGGCAGACCGACGACGGGGAGCCGCTGGACCCGGTGCTGATCACCCGGCACCTCCAGTTCTCGCTGCCCTACCGGGCGTTGTTCTCGCACACGCTGCGCCCCGAGACGATGGGCCGGCTGCTCGACGCGCTGGCCGCCCTGATCGTCCGGATGCACCTCACCGGCTTCTTCTGGGGCGACTGCTCGCTATCGAACACGCTGTTCCGCCGGGACGCGGGCGCGTTCGCCGCGTACCTGGTGGACGCCGAGACGGGGGCCCTGCACAGCTCGCTGTCCAACGGCCAGCGCGGCGAGGACCTGGAGATCGCCCGGGTCAACATCTTCGGCGAGGCGCTCGACCTCCAGGCCGCGGGCCTGCTGCACGAGTCGATCGACCCGGAGGTGGTGTGCGAGGAGGTCGTGCAGCGCTACGAGCGGCTCTGGCACGAGATCACCTACGAGCAGCAGGTCGAGCGGGAGGCCCGGCACGACATCGAGCGCCGGATCCGCCGCCTCAACGAGTTGGGCTTCGACGTGGCCGAGGTGGCCCTGTCCACCATCCCCGGCGGGCGGTACCTGGTGCGGCCGAAGGTGGTCGACGCGGGCTACCATCACCGCCGGCTGCTCCGCCTCACCGGGCTGGACGCCGAGGAGAACCAGGCCCGCAAGCTGCTCAACGACCTCGACGCGTACCGGGCGGAGAGCGACCTGACCGACGAGCAGCAGGCGTCGCACCGCTGGCTCACCGAGGTCTTCGAGCCGGTGGTGCGGGCGGTGCCGGCGCACCTGCGACGCAAGCTGGAGCCGCAGGAGCTGTTCGCGCAGATCATCGAGCACAAGTGGCTGCTCTCCGAGCGCGCCGGCCGGGACGTCGGCATGCGGCACGCGGTGCAGTCGTACCTGGCCGACGTGCTGGTGCACCGCCCCGACGAGCAGGCCGTCCTCGGCGTCGAGGTCGACGCCCTGCCCTGACCCGGCCGCCCGCCGCCCTGCCCGGCAATGCCTCCCGCCGACGCTAGCGAGCTGATGTCGTGGATGGATCGGGTGGCCGTCGGAAGCGCGCGTCGTCGGGAGCGTGATGTCGTAGACGACTCAGCTCCCTAGCGCGCGTGGTGCGCCTGTCGGGTCGGCCGCGCCACCGCCGCGCCAGCGTCACTCCACCCAGGAGCCGCTGCGCATCACCCGGACCACGTTCAGGTCGTCGTCGAGGACGACGAGGTCGGCGCGGAGGCCGACCTGGAGCGCGCCGACCCGGTCGCCGAGGCCGATGGCGCGGGCCGGGGTGGTGGCCACCATCCGGCAGGCGTCCGCCATCGGCACGCCCGCGTGCACGGCGTGCCGCAGGGCCGCGTCCATGGTGAGGGTGCTGCCGGCGATCGCCCCGTCGGCGGCCAGCCGGGCCACCCCGTCGGTGACGGTGACGGCCTGGCCGCCCAGCTCGTACTCGCCGTCGGGCATGCCGGCGGCGGACATCGCGTCGGTGATCAGCGCGGCCCGTTCGGGGCCGGCGGTGGCGGTGACGAAGGTGAGCATCCCGTCGTGCAGGTGCACCCCGTCGGCGACCAGCTCGCAGACCACGTTCGGGGCGTCCAGCAGGGCCACGACGGGGCCGGGCTCGCGGTGGTGCACCGGGCGCATGCCGTTGAACAGGTGGGTGCCGACGCTCGCGCCGGCACCCACGGCGGCCCTGGTCTGGTCGTACGTCGCGTCGGTGTGGCCGACGGCGGCGACCACCCGGTGGGCGGTGAGCAGCTTGATCGCCTCCAGCGCCCCGTCCCGCTCGGGGGCCAGGGTGACCATCCGCACCGCGCCCCCGCCCAGCTCGATCAGCTCGGTCAGCTCGGCGACGGACGGGTCGCGGAGGAACTGCGGGTTCTGCGCGCCGCACCGGGCCGCCGACAGGTACGGCCCCTCGAAGTGGACGCCGGCCAGCGTGCCCTCCTCGACGAGCGGCCGGTATGCGGCGGTCGCCGCCCGCATCAGCTCGAACGGCGAGCTGACCAGGCTGGCCAGCAGGGTGGTGGTGCCGTGCCCCAGGTGGAAGGCCGCCGCCTGGCGGGCGGATTCGGCGTCGCCGGTGGTGAACGTGTGCCCGCCGCCGCCGTGGGTGTGCATGTCCACGAAGCCGGGGACGATCCAGTGCCCGTCGCGCACCGACGGGTACTCGGCGACGGCGGTGATCCGGTCGCCGTCGAGTTCCACGCAGCCCTGCCGGATCACGCCGGTCGGGGTCACCACCTTGCCGTTCGCCCGCAGGGTCATCGCTTCTCCAGATGTGTGAGGCGTGCCGGTACAGATCAGCGGGCGTCGAGCGCCAGCAGGGCGGCGCCGAGGCAGCCGGCCTCGTCGCCGAGGGCCGCCGCGACCAGGCGCGGCCGGCGGTGGAACGTCATCCGCTCGTGCAGCGCGGCGCGCAGCGGGTCGAACAGGCGGGGACCGGCCCGGGCGAGGCCGCCGCCGATCACGATGCTCTCCACGTCGTACAGGGACTGGCCGGTGGCGAGCCCGTCGGCCAGCGCCTCGACCGCCTCCGCCCACACTCCGGCGGCGGCGGGCTCCCCGGCGGCGGCCCGGTCGGCCACGTCGGCGGCGCTCGCGGGCGTGCCGGCCAGCCCACCGCCGGTCAGCCCACCGCCGCCCGCCGCGCCGGTCGGGCCCGCGCCGGTGGCCTCCGCGTAGCGGCGGGCGATCGCCGAGGCGGAGGCGACGGCCTCCAGGCAGCCGTCGCGCCCGCAGCCGCAGCGCGGGCCGCCGGGGCGGACGAGGATGTGGCCGATCTCCCCGGCGGCGCCGTGCGCGCCGGTGGCGGCCACGCCGTCGACGACGTGGGCGGCGGCGATGCCGGTGCCGATCGCGACGAAGAGCACGTGCCCGGTGCCCCGGCCCGCGCCGAGCCGGGCCTCGGCGAGGCCGCCGACGCGCACGTCGTGGCCGAGCGCCGTGGGCAGCCCGAGCCGCGCCGCCGCCAAATCCCGCAGGGGTACGTCCCGGAAGCCCACGTTCGCCGACCAGACCGCCACCCCGGCGGCCTCGTTGACGACGCCGGGCACGGCGATGCCCAGCGCGACGGGGTCGAGCCCGTCGGCGCGGGCCTTGCCGGCCAGCCCTTCGGCGACGTCGAGGATCGTCTCGACGACCGCGTCGGGGCCCCGGCCCGCGTCGGTGGGGTGCCGCTCGGTGTGGACGGTGGTGCCGTCCGGGCGGACCAGCGCGCACTTCATGCCGGTGCCGCCCACGTCCAGCGCGACGACGACGTCGGCGGGACCGGCGGCGTCGGCTGGGCTCACGCGAGGACCACGGAGCGGGTCAGGTGGCGGGGCGCGTCGGGGTCGAGGCCCCGGCTGGTGGACAGGGCGACGGCGAACCGCTGGGCGAGGATCAGGTCGGCCATCGGGTCGACCGGCGTACGCCCGGCGGCCCAGCTCGTGAGCACGGCGCGGCAGCCGTGGGTGCGGCTGTGCACGAAGGCGGCCCCGGTGGCGGCGACGTCCTCGGCGAGCCCCTCGGGGATGTCGCCGAACGCCCAGACCAGCCGGCCCGGCGCGGCCACCGAGATCGGGCCGTGCCGGTAGTCCATGGCCGGGTACGCCTCGGCCCAGAAGGTGGCCGCCTCGCGGCACTTGAGCGCGGCCTCCTGGGCCAGCCCGATCGTCCAGCCCCGGCCGAGGAAGGTGACCTGCTCGATGCGGGCCGGGTCGATCGGCAGCGGGGCCCGGACGGCGACCTCGGCGTCGGCGGAGAGCGCGGCCAGGTTGTCGCCGAGGTGGGCGCGGAGCAGGGCCAGGGCGGTGGTGGCGAAGCGGGTCTGCACCACGGAGCGTTCGTCGGCGAACGGCATGGCGACCACGGCGGAGGCGACGTCCACGGCGGGGGAGGCCGGGTCGCCGACGATGACGGTGGTGGGGAGCTGGCCGCGCAGCGCGGCGAGCAGCTCCAGCACCTCGGTGGTGGTGCCGGAGCGGGTGACGGCGATCAGCCGGTCGTAGCGGCGGCCCGTGGGGAACTCGGACGCCTGGAACGCGTCGGTCTCGCCGTGGCCGGCGGCCTCGCGCAGCCCGGCGTACGCCGTCGCCATGAACCACGACGTGCCGCAACCGACGACGGCGACCCGCTCCCCAGGGCGCGGCAGGTGCTCGGCGACCGTGGGGGCCAGCAGCGCTGCCTCCCGCCAACAGTCGGGTTGACTCGCGATCTCCGCGTGCACGAACGCCATGAGAACTCCTCGCTGGGAGGTCGTGCGCAATACGGCGCAATACGGCCGCCTTTCGCGCGTTATTCTGCGCGAAACCTCGCGTCTCTGGCAACCGGGTACCCGATCGCGCAGAGCGGAGTTTTGCACCTTGGTAGTTTCGCGCACTACTGTGCACGCAATCAATCACCCTTCGTGCAGTCAGTGGAGGTGCCGCAGTGGACCGGTACGCCCGATGGAACGCGCTGCTGGAGATGCTCACTGACAGCGGGCGGGTGAGCGTGGAGGAGGCCGCCGGGCGGCTGGACGTCTCCCAGGCCACCATCCGGCGCGACTTCGACCAGCTCGCCCAGCAGCAGATGATCACCCGGACGCGGGGCGGCGCGGTCGCCAACGGCGTCTCCTACGACCTGCCGCTGCGCTACAAGACGGCCAAGCACTCGGCGGAGAAGCAGCGGATCGGGGCCGCCGCCGCCGCGCTGGTCACCCCGGGCACCGTGGTCGGCCTCAACGGCGGCACCACCAGCACGGAGGTGGCCCGCGCGCTGGCCGTCCGGCCCGACCTGAACACCAGCGCCGAGGGCGCGCAGCTCACCGTCGTCACCAACGCGCTCAACATCGCCAACGAGCTGCTGGTGCGCTCCCGGATGAAGGTGGTGGTCGCCGGCGGCGTGGTGCGGCCCAAGTCGTTCGAGCTGGTCGGCCCGCTGGGCGGGGCGCTGCTGCGCGAGGTCACCCTGGACGTCGCCCTGCTCGGCGTGGACGCGATCGACCCGCAGCTCGGCGCCGCCGCCCACCACGAGGGCGAGGCGGCGATGAACAACCTGATGGTGGCCCGCGCCAAGCGGGTGGTGATCATCGCGGACTCGTCCAAGCTGGGCGGTCACGCGTTCGCCCGGATCTGCCCCGTCGAGCGGGTGGAGACGCTGGTCACCGACTCGGGCGCGAACCCGGAGCTGGTGGAGGCGTTCCGCGCGGCGGGCGTCCACGTCGTCATCGCCTGACGCGCCGTACTGCATACCGGGTATTGCTTCCCTCTGCATACCGCGTATGGTGTGCGTCGTCACCGACTCATCGGGGGAGGCGCAGCTTGTCAGCTGTCCTGGAAATAGAAGGTCTACGCAAGACATACAAGAGTCGCCGCCAGGGGGTCCGACACGCCCTCGACGGCTTCGACATGCGGGTCGAGCAGGGGCAGGTGCACGGCTTCCTCGGCCCGAACGGCTCGGGCAAGACCACCACGCTGCGTACGCTGCTCGGGCTCATCCGGCCCAACGGCGGCCGGATGGCGATCCTCGGGCAGGAGGTGCCCGCCGCCCTGCCCGCCGTCGTCGGCCAGGTCGGCGCGATCGTCGAGAGCCCCCAGTTCTTCCCGCACTTCACCGCCCGCGACACCCTGTCGCTGCTGGCCGGGGCGGGCGAGGTGCCGCAGATCCGGGTCGACGAGGTGCTGGAGCTGGTCGGCCTGCGCGACCGGGCCGGCGAGCGGGTCAAGACGTACTCGCTCGGCATGAAGCAGCGCCTCGCGGTCGCCTCGGCACTGCTCAAGAACCCGAAGCTGCTCATCCTCGACGAGCCCGCCAACGGCCTCGACCCCGGCGGCATCCGGGAGATGCGCACGCTGACCCGGGACCTGGCCGCCTCCGGGATGACCGTGCTGCTGTCCAGCCACATCCTCGGCGAGATCCAGCTCATCTGCGACTCGGTCACCATCATCTCGCTCGGCCGGCGGGTCGCCTTCGGCCCGGTCGACCAGGTGCTCGCCGAGCACTCCGGCGGGGCCGTGCGGGTCCGGCTGGAGGCGGTCACCGACCTGCCGGCGGCTGCCGACGCGCTCAGCCGGGCGGGCGTGGCGGTCACCGCCCACCCCGACCACCTGATGCTCGCCGGCGTCGAGAAGCCGGCCCAGGTGAGCCGGATCCTCGCCGGCCAGGGCCTGTACGTCAGCGAGTTGGCCCCCGTCACGGTCGACCTGGAGAGCGTCTTCCTGGAGTTGACCTCGACCGCACCCGTGCCGGGGCAGCACCGCCAGGTCGACCAGTCCACGAGGGTCGGTGACGCGGGCCAGTCCGGCGCCGTCGGGGGAGGTTGGGGCGCATGAGCCTCTATCGCACGGAGCTGCGCCGGCTGGGCAAGCGGCGCTTCGCCCGCTGGGCGACGGTGCTCGGCCTGCTGGTGCTCGGGGCGGTCCTCGTCGGGGTCTTCTTCACCAACCAGAAGATCGGCCCCGAGCAGCAGGCCGCCGCCCAGCGGCAGGCCGAGCAGGAATACCAGCAGCAGGTGCGCTGGGCCGAGCAGGAGCGCAAGGCCTGCGAGCAGGCCAAGGCGTCCGGTCAGGACCAGCAGCAGGAGGGCCGGTTCCCGCCGGACTGCGAGATGATCACCCCGCCGCCGCCGGAGAGCATCGAGGCGCGGTGGTTCCTGCCGTCGACGTTCGACTTCCGGGCGAGCTTCGAGGAGATGATCGTCACCTTCACCGCGATCCTGGCGCTGCTCGGGTTCGTGATCGGCGCGTCCTTCGTCGGCGCCGAGTGGAGCTCCGGCGGGATGATGAACCTGCTGCTCTGGCGGCCGCAGCGGCTCACCGTGCTGCTGACCAAGCTGGCGGCGCTGCTCACCGGGCTCGTCGCCGTGACCCTGGCTGCCGCGACGCTCTGGACCGCCGGGTTCTGGATCGTCGGCACGCTGCGCGGCACCACCGAGAAGATGACCTCCGGGGCGTGGCAGTCGTTCGCGCTGACCGGGCTGCGCGGGCTGGTGCTGATCATGGTCGCGGCGACCATCGGGTTCGCGCTGGCCTCGCTGGGCCGGCACACCGCGATGGCCCTCGGCGGGGCGATCGGGGCCGTCGTGGTCGGCCAGTTCGGCCTGGGCATCGTGATGTCGATGGCGGGGGCGCGCTTCGTCGAGGCGTGGCTGCTGCCGACGTACGGGCTCGCCTGGATGACGAAGAAGGTCACCCTGGAGGACTGGAACGCCTGCAACGCCACGTACTACGGCGAGTGCAAGCCGGCCACCTTCGACCTGACCTGGCAGCACGCCTCGATCCTGTTCTCCGTCGTGCTGGTGCTCGCCCTCGGGTCGGCGCTGGTCACCATGCGCCGGCGGGACGTCGCCTGAGCAGTGGCACCGAGTGGCCCGGACCGCACCGCACGTCCGATGCGGTCCGGGTCCGCCCTGGTTAGGCTGGGGATCCCCCGGCCGGCGCGGCTCCGCCGGCCCTTCGCCCGCCCGCGTGAGGACCGCCATGCCGCCTGCCGACGCCGCCCCGGCCGACACCGACCGGCCCGAGCCGGCGCGACCCGGCGGCCGGGAGGCGACGGGCACCCGGGAGGGCGTCACCGTCCCCCCACCCCGGTCCGCGCCGGACGCCGCGACCCCCGCCCCGGCCACCCGCGCCGAACCCGTGACCGGCGAGCCGGAGCCCGGCACCCCCGAGCCCGAGCCGGGAGCGCCCGAGCCCGGAGCGGACCCGGCCGAGCCGGTCGCCGCCGCCCCCGGCCTCACCGAGCGGGAACTGCGCATCCTCGCCTTCGAGCAGCAGTGGTGGCGGCACGCGGGGGCCAAGGAGCAGTCGATCCGGGACACCTTCGGCCTCTCCGCGACGCGCTACTACCAACTGCTCAACGGGCTGCTGGACAATCCGGCCGCGCTGGCCGCCGAGCCGGTCCTCGTCGGCCGGCTGCGCCGGTTGCGCTCGTCCCGGGCCCGCAACCGGCGGCGCTGACCACGCGAACCCGGCCACCTGGCCGCCCGATCCCCGGCACAATCGAGCCGGCGGAGGGAGCGGCGGATGGCGGCAGCGCACCGGGGCGTACCGGCCGGGGACGCCCGGCCCGGGCGGACCGCGACGGCCGGGCGGACGACCCCGGCGGAGGCGGCGGCCGCGCCGGGCACCCGCGCCGGGTCGGCCGGGCCGACGATGCGGGTCCGGTCGGCGTCCGCGCCGGCACCCGGCCGGGCCGTCAACGAGGACCTGGTCTTCCGCTTCGGCCCGCTGGTCGGCGTGCTGGACGGCGCGACCGTGCCCGAGGGCTTCGACACCGGCTGCGTCCACGGCCCCGCCTGGTACGTCCGGCACCTCGCCGCCCGGATCGGCCTGGCCGCCGCCGCCCGGCCCGCCGCCACCCTGGCGAGCACCCTCGCCGCGGCGATCCTCGCGGTACGGGCCGACCACGGCACCGACTGCGACCTCGACCATCCCGGCACCCCCTCGTCGACCGTCTGCCTGCTGCGGGAGAGCGGCGGGGAGGCGGACTGGCTCGTGCTCTGCGACAGCCCGCTGGTGCTCGACGTCGGCGGCCGGGTGCGCGCGGTCACCGACGACCGGCTGGAGCACGCGGTGGCCGACCTGCGCCGCACGGCGTCCACCCTGCCCGCAGGCGCTGGCGACGACCCGGTCACCCGGTTCCGGCGGGCCGTCACGCTGCAGCGGGAGCGGATGAACCGCACGCACGGCTACTGGGTCGCCGCCGCCGACCCCGACGCCGCGTACCACGCGATCACCGGCACGGAGCCGCTGCGCGGCCCGGGGAGCCTGCGCCGGGCGGCCCTGCTCACCGACGGTGCCTCCTGCGCCGTCGAGCAGTTCGGGCTCCTCGACTGGGCCGGCCTGCTCGACCTGGTCGCCGCCGAGGGACCCGGCGCGCTCCTCGACCGGGTCCGCGCCGCCGAGCGCGACCGGCCGGACCGGCTGCGCCGGCACAAGGCCACCGACGACGCCTCCGTCGTCCTCTGCGAGTTCGGCCCCGGTCGAGCCACCGCCGGCCCGCCGACCGGCTCGTAGCTGCTGCCGGACCGGTCGAGGGAGGCCAAAGGGTGGACTCGGGCGGGTGCGGGACGGCAGACTTCGGCACGTGACGGGAACGGTCCGGTTGGAGCCGGTGGACGAACGGAACCTGGAGCCGCTGCTCTCGGTGGCCGTCGCCGAGGCCGAGCCCGACGACGTGATGCCCCCGGTCGACGCGCCGGCCGGCTGGTCGCACGCCCGGCGGGAGGCGTTCCGCGACTACTACCGCACGGGCATGGCGGGCCTCGACGGCCCCACCCACACCGCCATGTACGCGGTCCTCGTCGGCGGCGAGGTGCTGGGCATGATCCGGATGACCCGCCGCGCCGAGCCGGGGACGGTGGAGACGGGCATCTGGCTCGGCCGCTCGGCCCGGGGCCAGGGCGTGGGCGCGGTGGCCCTGCGCGAGCTGCTCGACCTCGCGGCGGCGGCCGGGATGCACACCGTGGTGGCGGAGACCACCCCGGACAACTCCGGTGCCGTGTCGGTGCTCCGCAGGTGCGGCGCGAAGCTGATCGAGGACGGCGACGCCGTGCGCGCCGAGATCTCCCTCGACGCCATCCCGCCCGCCTTCTGAGCATCCCGGCACCGCCCGGCGGCGGGGCGCGGGCCTCAGCGCGCGTCGCGGGCCTGCGCGTACGCGGCCAGCCAGGCGACCTGGGCCGGGTCGAGCGACGGGCGGACCCGCTGCCGCGCCGCCTCGACGTGCCCCGCCGTGACCGTCGACGCGGTCAGCGACTCCCGCATCGCGGCGAGCGCCGCCTCCCGCACCAGCGCCGCGCAGTCCGCCGCCGAGAAGCCGTCCAGCCCGGCACCGAGCGCCGCGAGGTCGACGTCGTCGGCGAACGGGACGTTGCGGGCGGCGGCGCGCAGGATCTCGGCGCGGGCGTCCCCGTCGGGCGGCGGCACGTACACCAGCCGTTCCAGCCGGCCCGGGCGCAGCAGCGCCGGGTCCACCAGGTCGGGACGGTTGGTCGCGCCGACCACCACCACGTTGCGCAGCGACTCCACCCCGTCCAGCTCGGTGAGCAGGGCGGCGACCACCCGGTCGGTGGTGCCCCCGTCGCTGGCCTGGCCGCGTACCGGGGCGAGCGCGTCCACCTCGTCGAGGAAGACCAGCGTCGGGGCGGCCTCCCGGGCCCGGCGGAACAGCTCCCGGACCGCCCGTTCGCTCTCGCCGACCCACTTCGACAGCAGCTCCGCGCCCTTCACCGAGAGCACGTTGGCCCGCCCCGAGCCGGCGAGCGCGGTCACCAGGTACGTCTTCCCGCAGCCGGGCGGCCCGTAGAGCAGCACCCCGCGCGGCGGCTGCACGCCCAGCCGGGCGAACGTGTCCGGGTAGGTCAGCGGCCACAGCACCGACTCCGTCAGCGTCTGCTTGACCTCGACCATGTCCCCGACGTCGTCGAGGGTGACGTCCGCCAGCTCCAGCGTGGACCCGGCCATCGTCGTCGGCCGGACCACCTCCAGGGCGGCGGCGAAGTCGGCCATCGCCACCGTCGGCGCGTCGGCCGTCTTCTGCCGCAGCGCGGCCCGCACCCCGGCCTCCCGCACCAGCGCCGCCAGGTCGGCGGCGACGAACCCGGGGGTACGCCCGGCGACCTCGTCCAGCCGGACGTCCTCGGCCAGCGGCACCTGGCGGGTCAGCACGGTCAGCTGCTCCCGGCGCAGCGCCTGGTCGGGCAGTGGCACGGTGATCCGCAGCGACAGCAGGTCCGGGGCGCGCAGCCCCGGGTCGACGGCCTCGGGGCGGCTGGTCGTGCAGACCACGGCCACCCCGGCCCGGACGGTCTCGGCGAGCACCTGGCGGAACACCGTGGCCACCGGGCCGGCGTCGTCGGCCGGGGCGAGCGCCTCCACGTCGGTGACCAGCAGCACGGCGGGGCCGTCGCCGCGTACCTCGTCGGCGGCGGCGCGCAGCCGCCGGGCCGCCGCGTCGTTGGCGAGCGCGGCCAGCTCGGGTGCCCAGATCAGGCGGACCCGGGCGCCCACCCGGGCGGCGACCGCCCGGACCAGCGCGGACTTGCCCGACCCGGCCGGCCCGGCGACCAGCACCCCGAGCGACACGCCGGTGCCCAGCCGGCCCAGCACCTCCCGGTGGTGGAACCCGAGGTCGAGCAGCTCGATCAGCTCCTGGGCCTGCGCCCGCAGCCCCGGCAGCTCGTCCACGGCGGGCGCGGCGTCCGCCCCTGCGTCGTCGCCGTCGGGGACCCGCCCGTCGGGCCCGGTCGCCCCGGTCGTCGCGTCGGGCCCGGCCGCTGGACCGTTCCCGGTGGCGTGACCGGGTGCGCCGGCGTGGGCGGGCCCGGCCGAGCCGCCGGCCCGGGTGGCCGGCCCGTGCTCCCAGCCGACCACGGTGTCCATGGTGACCAGCGCGGCGACGCCCGGCTCGGCGGCGGCCACGGTGAGCAGGGTGCTCGTCCAGGCGTACCCGACGGTGCTGGACAGGCGGTGCCGGGCCG
Source organism: Micromonospora haikouensis (assembly GCF_900091595.1). Taxonomy (GTDB): domain Bacteria; phylum Actinomycetota; class Actinomycetes; order Mycobacteriales; family Micromonosporaceae; genus Micromonospora; species Micromonospora haikouensis. The sequence goes on along the minus strand of NZ_FMCW01000008.1, from coordinate 50,336 downwards.
CCGCGACGAGGGCGCGCACCGAGGCGTCCGGCAGCACGTCCTGCGGCAGCAGGGACACGTCGTCGCCGACGGTGACGACCTTGCCGAGCAGCGCGAGGCGGAGCATCTCGGGGGAGACCGCGGCGGTGACCTGCACCGACCCGGTGAGGGTCACCCGGCGGGCCGGGACCACCGGTGCACGGCTCACCGTGACCTGCCCGCCGTCGCGTTCGCCCAGGTTGCCCAGGAGCAGGTCGTCGGCGTAGAGCAGCGCCGTGCTCGCGGCGGGCCCGGCCGGCGCGACGATCCCGGCGGTCACCCGGCGGCCGGTGAGCCGCACCGGGTCGCCGGGGCGCAGCGCGAGCGCCGTCAACACCTCGGGGTGCAGCCGCACCACGCCGCGCCGGCCGTCCAGCGCGGCCGGTCGCAGGCTGGCGACGAGGGTCAGTTCGGGTGCGGGTGCGGCCATCGCCCGAGGTTAGCCGCAAGGAAGGGCCCCCTGTTAACGCCTACGGTAGAGAAGGGTCCCCCTCTCACACCGGGTCAGCGCGTGGGGTCGGTGCTGTCGAGCAGCGACGGGTCGCGCCGGATCAGCTCCGCCAGCCGGGCCGCCGGGTCCACCTTCAGCCGGTCGGCGTCGGACGGCCACGCCGGCACGGCCTTCACCGTCAGCGGCCACACCGGGGGCGGCACGGTCGCGGCCTCCGCGCCGACGGTCACCCGCCCGTTCGACCAGCCGACCCGCAGCGGGTACGCCTGCCCGTCGTGCTCCACGCGCAGCGCGACCGTCATGCCGGGGTGCGCCGCCACCACCCGGGCGACCGCCTCGGCCACCTCGTCGACCGGGTCCCGCCCGGCGACGCCGGCCGGTTGGGCGAGGGCCGGTTGGGCGAGGGCCGGTTGAGCGAGGGCCGGGTGGGTGAGGGCCGGCGCTGCGGGCAGGGCCGGTACGCCGCCCGTCCGGCGGGGCAGGGCGTCCGCCGGGTCCTGGCCGACGTCGCCCACCAGCCGGGGACGGGTGGCCGGGGCGGCGGCGTCTCCCGTCCCCGCGTCGGGTCCCGCTCCGGCGTCGACCCGTACGGCCGGGGTGGGATCCTGTCGCGCCTCGGCCCGTGCGGCCGGCTCGCCCCAGCCGACCGGGTGGCCCGCGGCCTGCGCCGGGACGGTCGGAGCCGCCGGCTCCCGGCCGGGCTCGTCGCCCGGGTCGGCGCCCCGGCGGCGGAGCGCCTCCTCACGTCGGGCGAGCCGGGCCAGTGTCTCGTCGAGATCACCTCTCATGTCGCCACCCCTTCCGCGTGTGGACCGAACCAGGCCGGTTCAGTCCCTCCTGTCCCGGGTGGCCCGGTCCAGCGCCCGGTCCAGGACGACCAGCAGGGCGTCCCGCACCGAGAGCCGGTCCCGGGCGTCGAACTGCACCAGGGGGACCTGGTCGGAGATGGCCAGGGCCCACCGGATCGAGGGGAGGTCCACGGCCAGCCGGCCGTCGAAGGCGTTCACCCCGACGACGAACGGCAGCCCGGCCCGCTCGAAGAAGTCGATCGCCGGATAGCAGTCGTCCAGCCGCGAGCTGTCCACCACCACCAGCGCGCCGAGCGCCCCCCGGGCCAGGTCGTCCCACATGAAGCCGAAGCGGTTCTGGCCCGGCGTACCGAAGAGGTAGAGCTTGAGGCTGCGGTCGATCGTCACGGAGCCGAAGTCCATCGCCACCGTGGTGGTGGTCTTGCCCGACCGCGCGCCGGGGTCGTCGATGCCGATCCCGGCGCTGGTCATCTCCGCCTCGGTGGTCAGCGGCGCGATCTCCGAGATGGCCCCGACCGTGGTGGTCTTGCCCACGCCGAAGCCGCCCGCGACCAGGATCTTGACCGGGATCGGGGGCGCGGACCGGCCCGGGCCGGCGTTCGGCGTGCCGTGCCGCAGCCCGGCGGGCGGTGCCGGGGTGGTCGGCGGGGCGGCGCGTCCGGTGGCCGGCGTGGCACCCGCCGGGGTGCCGTAGCGGGCGGCGGCGCTGTTGGCGGAGAGCCCGCTCAGCGGGGCCGGCGGCCATTCAGGAGATCGCACGGAGTCCATCAATCACTCGCAGGATGATGTCGGGGTCAAGGGCGTCGTTGGCGGTGCTGACGTGCACGTCGAGGTGGCCGGCGGCCCGGAGGTCACCGACCAGGATCCGGGTGACGCCGAAGTGCAGCCGGGTCCGGGCCGAGATCTCCGCCACGGAGATCGGTTCTCCGCAGAGCGCGATGATCGCCTGGAGTTCGGGGGAGAGCCGGGAGACCGGCCCCGCCCCCCGGTGGCCGGGACCGGGCCGGGCGGTCACCTGGGTCTCCAGGCTGATCGCCGGGTCCACCCCGGCCACCCTGCCGGCGGTGAGCACGAACGGGCGTGGCCCGGCCGGCAGGTGCGGATCGGGAGCGTCCAGCCGGCCGGGCAGGTCGCTCGCCGGACCGCTGGGCGGGCCGTCGCCAGGGCCGCCCGGGAAGCCGGGGCCGCCGCCCGGGTAGCCGGGGCCGCCGCCCGGGAAGCCGGCGTCGGCACCGGGGAAGCCGGTAGCGCCGTCGGGGAACCCGGAAGCGCCGCCCGGGCCGCCGGGATACCCGGGGCCGCCCGGCAGGCCCGCCGACCCGCCCGGCCCGCCGTCGACCGGGGTCTGCGCCCGCAGGTAGGGCCGGATCCGGACGACGGGTTCCGGATCCGGCCCGGTGCCGGCGACCTCCGGGCTCACTGCTGGACGGCGTTCTTCAGCTCGGCGATCAGTCGTGGGGTGAGGGCGCTGCCGGCCCGCCCGGCGAAGAGGGTCATCTCGTACGCCACGGTGCCGAGGTTCGCCGACCGGTCGGCCACCACCCCGAGCACCGAGCCGGCGCTGATCGAGCTGATCAGCAGGTAGCCGTCGGCCATGTCGACGATGACCCGGTTCAGGCCGCCGAGGGCGTACCAGCTCGCCGCGCCGCCGGCGAGGCTCGTCATGCCGGAGACCACGGCGGCGAGGCGCTCGGCGTTGGCCCGGTCCTTGATCGCCGACATGGCCATCAGCAGCCCGTCGGAGGAGACCGCGATCGCCTCCATCACGCCGGCGGTGCTGGACGTGAACGAGTCCAGCAGCCAGTTGAACGTGCGGGCCTCGGGGCTGAGGTCGGTGGGGTGCTGGTGCTCGACGTTCTCGTGCAGGTACGGGCTGGTCACCGTGTTGATCCCTCTTCGTAGCGGCGGTCAGGACGGGCTTCACGCAGCGCGCGGGCGACGCCCGCCTCGAACTGGTTGATCAGGTCGCGCACCTCTCCCGGATCGCCGGGGTCGGACGGGGGAGCGGGCCTGGGGGGCGGGACGGCCAGGTTGGCACCGGGGACCCGACGGGTCAGCCGGGGAGGGCCGGCGAGCAGGGGTGCCGCCGCCGGGGCCGCAGCCGCCGGGGGAGCGGCCATCGGGCGGACGGAAACCGGGGGAGCAGCAGCCGGGCGGGCCGACACCGGCGGAGCGGTCGCCGGGTGGGGCGTCGCCGGGGGGTGCAGTTCGGCCCGGCGTACCCCGGCTTCGAACTCCTCGACCAGCGCGCGGGCGGCGGCCGGGTCGGCGGTGGTGGCGTCCACCGGGCCGACGACCGGGCTGGTGTGGGGCAGGCTCGCGCCGGGCACCCGCTGGCGGATGCCGGACGCGCCCCGCGCCGCCTCGCCGGGCTGCGGCGCGGATCCGGGCCGCAGCCCGGTCGGGAAGGAGGTGCCCCGGGAGCGGGCCGGCAGGACCGGTGTGCCGCCGGCCCCGCCGACCGGACCGGCGGCACGGGACGACCGGACGGTGCCGGGGGCCGCCGGGGGAGCGGCGGCGCCGGGCGCGACCGGGGTGCCGCCGACGGTCGGCGGGGCGTCCAGGGTGGGGGCGCCTGCGCGCCCGGTCGGGGCGGCCGGCGGCTCCGCGACCGCCCCGAAGGCGTTCCAGGAGTCGCCCGACTCCATCGACCGGGTGGCGCGGGTGAGCAGCTCGCGGTCCACGCCGAGGGCCACGCCGAGCGCCACGGCCCCGTCCACCGGCTTGCCGGCCGGCCCGGGGTGGGGGGTGGCGGCGACGGCCAGCGGCCGGCCGGAACCGGTCGGCTGCGGGCGGCCGGACGCGCCCGGCCGGTCCGGCGCGGCCGGCCCGGCCGCCGGGGCCACGGCCTGGCCGGCGTGCGGCACGACCAGCAGCGCCGACGGGACCTCCAGCCGGGCGGTGACCCCGCCGCCGGTGGTCGGGGCGAGGTCCACCGTCCACCCGTGCCGGCGGGCGAGCCGGCCCACCACGAAGAGGCCGAGCACCTCGGTCGGGGCGAGGTCGAGCCGCTCCCGGCGGGTGAGCCGGGCGTTCTCCTCGGCCAGTCGCTCCTCGGTCATGCCGATGCCGCGGTCAACCACGGACAACCGCATGCCGTGCCCGGTCGGCTCGGCCGTCACCACCACCCGGGTGTGCGGCGGGGAGAAGACGGTGGCGTTCTCCATCAGCTCGGCCAGCGCCAGCACCAGGTCACCCACGGTGGACGGTGCCGCCGACACCCCGGCCGGGACCTGCACGTCGACCCGGGTGTAGTCCTCGATCTCGCCGAGCGCGAGCCGGACCACGTCGGTCAGCGGCACCGGGGCCACGTGCCCGTCGGCACCGGTCGAGCCGGAGAGCACCACGAGGCTGCCCGCGTTGCGGCGCAGCCGGCTGGAGACGTGGTCCAGCCGGTAGAGGTGCTCCAGCCGCCCGGGGTCGGTCTCCTGCTGCTCCAGCCGGTCGATCAGCGCGATCTGCCGGCCCACCAGGTTCTGCGTACGACGCCCGACGTGCCCGAACATCTGCGCCACGTTGCGCCGGCCGGCGACCTGCCGCTCCACCAGCCGGGCGGCGGTGTGCTGCACGCGCTCGAACGCGCGGGCCAGGTCACCGATCTCGTCGCGGCCCCGGACGTCGACCGGGTCGAGGCGGATCGGCGGGACGTTCTCGCTCTCGTCGTCGGCGACCCGCACCAGCTCCGCCTCGGCGGCCCGGGCGACCCGTTCGGCGGAGCGGGTGAGGCGGGTCAGCGGGCGGGCGACCAACCGGGCCACCGCCATGCTGAGCAGCACCACGAGGAGCATGACCAGGGCCGCCGTGACGCCGACCACCCAGGCGGCGACGAGCGCCCGCCGTTCCTCCGCGCGCACCTGCGTGGTGACGTCCGCGGCGATCTTCTTCTCCACGAACTGGCCGAGGGTGATCATCGACTGGACGGAGGGGAAGAGCGTGTCCAGGGGCACCGTGGCGACGGCGGCGACGGGGTCCTTCTCGCTGTCGACGATGAACGTCGGGCTGGTCCGGGCGGCCACCGCCGCGTCGTCCAGCAGGGCCAGCTCCAACTGCTCGGGGGTGACCAGGCTGCGGAACCGGTCGGTGTCCACGCTCAGCGCGGCCATGCAGGCGATGTAGCTGGCGACGGTCTTCGGGTCGCTGGTCGCCCTGACCAGGACGATCAGCGTGGCGCACGCGCCCAGGCTCTCGTCGGCGCGCAGCAGCCCGTCCAGGGCCAGCACCTGCTGACCGACGGGGGTGGTGGTGTCCACCTTCCAGGTCAGCCGCAGCGAGTCGATCAGCTCCACGGCGAGCGGGCCGAAGGCCTCCATGACCCGGGCCGGGGTGGCCCGGCCGGCGAGCACGGCGGCGCGTACGTCGGCGAGCCCCCGTACCTGGTCGAGGGCGAGCCGGACCCGGTCGGTGAGCTGGCCGCCCAGCTCGGCGCGGATGTCGGCGACCCGGTCGTCCACGGTGGCCGACTTCTGGATCACCTCGGTGCGGGAGGCCCGGCCGAGCAGCAGACCGACGGAGAGCAGCCGCTCCTGCTGGAGGTCCTGGACGAGGCTGCCGACCCGGCTGGCCACCCGGACGGCCTCGGCGGTGTCCGCCGCCCGCCCGGCGGTGGCGACCCGGTCGAGGACGATCGGCACGGCGAGCCCGACCATGCTGAGCAGCGGGACGATCACCAGCAGGGCGAGCTTGCCTCGGATGCGGAGCCTAGCGAGCATCGAAGGGCCCCCACCGCTCGGCGCTGGCGGGGCGGCCCTGCCCGGCCGGCTGGAGCATCCGGGGCTCGACCGGGGCGAGCGTGCCGGCCGGGGCGGCCCCCCGGGGGTCGGCCGGGGCGTCGTCCCAGCCGGCGTCGTCGGCCGGCGGGCCGGTGTCGCCGCCGGCCGGTCGGCGGTCCCGCCCGGTCCGTCGGTCGCGGCGGGCGACGATCAGCGCGCCGAGCGCGCCGAGCAGCAGGACGGCCAGGACGGTTGCCCCGGCGGCGAGCCGGCGCTCCCGGTCGAGCTGGTCGATCCGGTCGGTCAGCAGCGCGTCCAACTCGTCGAGGATGACGGGCTGGAGCTGCCTGGCGGCCTCCTGCGCGGCGGTGCGGGCGGCGATGAGGTTGGTGAGCGCGCGGGCGGTCGCCGCCTCGTCCTGCAGCCGGGCCGTTGAGGTCGGGGCGGCGAGCGCGCCGAGCCGCTCGATGGAGCGCTGGTAGGTGTCCAGCGGGGCGAGCACGTTCGCGCCGAGCTTGGTGCTGTCCGTGCTGTCCACGGCCGCGCGCAGGTTGTTGATCAGGTCGTTGGCGGGGCTGATGGCGCTCGTCCACAGGGCGCCGAGCTGGGACACCATGGCGATGCGCTGGGCGTCGGGGAGTTCGGCGGCGACGGCGGCCAGGTCGCCGAGCCGGCCGGTCGCCACGAGCGATTCGGGCAGCTCGTCGCTGATCGCGTCCTGGAGGTAGAACGAGTCGGCCTGCCGGTCCCGGACCAGCCCCGAGGCCTCGCGTACCTTGCGGTGCAGGGACAGCAGCAGGTCGGTGGCCTCGCCGTACGCGGCGAAGGTCGCCTGCGGGTCGGTCAGCCCCTTCTCGGGCAGGGCCTCCAGCTTGGCCCGCAGCCCGGTCCACCGCTCGTGGGTGCGCAGGTCGTCGCCGAGGCGGGCGTCGGCGGCGGCGACGTCCTCGACGGCCCGGCCGAGCGACTCCCGGGACACGGTCCGGCCGGCGACGGCGGCGGACTGCGCGTCGACCAGGGCGAGGGTGAGGGGTCCGAGGACGCGCAGGTACTCCACGCCGAGCCGCTCGCGGACGATGAGGTCGCGTTCCTCGCCGCTGTGGCGGCGCTGCTGGACGAAGAGGAACGCCACCGGGGCGAGGAGCGCCACCACGAGCACCAGCGGCAGGATGCGGCCGGTGCGGTTGGGCCGTCGGGGGCCCCGCTGCGCGGGGACGGTCATGGGTTCTCCTCCGGCGACGGCGGATACGGGCAGGTGCCGGGCCTGCCGAGCAGTCCCGTTCACCGGACCGGAAAACTAGCTGACTGGCACCGGCACGCAGAGCCGCCGGCCGGTCAGTTTTGCGTCACTACGAGCGATGTCACCTGGTGTCGACCGATGCGACACCCTCGGTGGCGACTGCCCGGAGGAGATGGCCCGATCGGGTGCGATTTCGGTCGAACATCGGAATTCACGTGATCCGAATTCATCCCGCTGGGATGCGGCGGACGCTGCGCAAACGATCAAAACGGGTCGCCGATCGGCCGGGCCGGACGGACGTACGGAGGATCTCAGCGAACGCTCAGGATCCGCACCGTACCGTTGCCGCATGAGATCGCCGTTGTCGGCCGCACCGGTCCGACGGGCCCTGGCCACCCGCCCCCGCCGGATCGTCGCCGGTTCGGTGGCGGTCGTGCTGCTGGCCGCCGCCGTGCTCTGGGCGGCCCGGCCCGGCGAGGCCGGCTTCCGCGCCGAGCCCGCGATGATCACCGTGCGCTCCGGGCCGGCCGGCGACGAGCCGGTCGACCTGGACACCACCTTCTACCTGCCCGACGGTGCCTCGGCGGACCGCCGGGTGCCGGCGGTGCTGCTCGCGCACGGCTTCGGCGGCACCAAGGAGTCGGTCCGCTCCGACGCCGAGGAGATCGCCGGCCAGGGCTACGCGGTGCTCGCCTGGACCGCGCGCGGCTTCGGCCGCAGCGGCGGCCAGATCCACCTGGACAGCCCCGACCACGAGGTGCGGGACGCGCAGCGGCTGCTGGACTGGCTGGCCGCCCGGCCCGAGGTGCGCACCGACGCCGCCGGCGACCCCCGGGTGGGGGTGGTCGGCGGCTCGTACGGCGGCGGCCTGGCCCTGCTGCTGGCGGCCCAGGACCAGCGGGTCGACGCGATCGTCCCCATGATCACCTGGAACGACCTGTCCCGCGCGTTCCTGCCGGAGAGCACCGGCGGGCCCGCCACCTCCGGCGTGTTCAAGAAGGGCTGGGCGGGGCTGTTCTTCGGCGGCGGCGGCAACGCCGGCTCCGGCCCGGCCGGGCTCTCCGGCACCTCCGCCGCCCAGCCCGAGGGCAACCCGGCCTCGGCGGGGCCGCCGAGCCCGGCACCGGGCGCGGGGCCGGGCACCGGTTCGGGGCGCGCGCCGGCCGGGGCGGCCGACCCGTCCTGCGGCCGGTTCGCCGCCGACGTCTGCGCCGCGTACCTGCGGATCGCCACCACCGGGCGGGGCGACCAGGCGGCCGTGGACCTGCTCCGCCGATCCAGCCCGGCCGGCGTGCTCGACCGGATCAAGGCGCCCACCCTGCTGGTGCAGGGCGAGGCCGACACGCTCTTCCCGCTCGCCGAGGCCGACGCCAACGCGCGCGGCATCGCCGCCGCCGGCACCCCGGTCCGGGTGGCCTGGTTCACCGGCGGCCACGACGGCGGCGACGGGCCGCGCAACGACTCCGACCGGGTGAAGTACCTGACCGTGCAGTGGCTCGACCACTACGTCAAGGGCGAGGGGGCGGCCCCCGGCGACGACTTCACGTACTCGCGGATCGCCGGTTTCGACGCCCTCGACCGCGGCCTGGTCGCCACCGGCTTCCGCACCACCGACTACCCGGGGCTGGCCGGCGACGCGCGCCGCGAGGTCGCGGTGACCGGCCCGGCCCAGCCGGTCGCCAACCCGCCCAACGGCAACCCGGCGGCCATCTCCTCGGTCCCGTTCGCCGGTGCGCTCGGTTCGCTGCTCGGCGGCGTGGCCGGCGACGTGCCCGGCCAGCACGCCCGGTTCGAGTCCGCGCCGCTGGACGAGGCCGTGGACGTGGCCGGTTCGCCGACCGTCACGCTGCGGGCCGCGTCGGCCAGCGGCGAGGCGGTGCTGTTCGTGAAGCTCTACGACGTCGACCCGCAGGGCGCGGCGACCCTGCCCAACGGGCTGGTCGCCCCGGTCCGGCTCACCGGCCTGCCGGCCGACGTCGGGGCCGCGAAGCCGGTCACGGTCACCCTGCCGGCGATCGTCCGCCGGGTCGAGGCCGGGCACCGGCTGCGGGTCGTGGTCGCGACGTCCGACCAGGCGTACACGACGCCGGTCGAGCCGGCGGTCTACACCGTGGCGGCCGGCGACGGCCCGCTCGTGCTGCCGACCGTGGCCGGCGAGCCGATCCCCACCACGGCCGTCGTCTGGCGCTGGGTGCTGGCCGGGCTGCTGGCCGCCATCGCGGTCGGGCTCGCCGCGGTCGTCCTGGTCGCCCGCCGCCGGCACCGCCGCCAGGACAGCTCCGTGCATCCCGAGTACGCGGGCACGCCGCTGGCCGTGCGCCAGCTCCGCAAGGAGTACGCCGACGGCTTCGTCGCCGTGTCGAACGTCGACTTCGAGGTGCACCCCGGCCAGGTCGTCGGCCTGCTCGGGCCCAACGGCGCGGGCAAGACCACCACCCTGCGGGTGCTGATGGGGCTGACCCAGCCCACCGCGGGCGAGATCTACGTCTTCGGCCGGCGGCTGGTGCCCGGCTCGCCGGTGCTGTCGCGCATCGGCGCGCTGGTCGAGGGCCCCGGCTTCCTGCCGCACCTGTCCGGCCTGGACAACCTGAAGGCCTACTGGCGGGCCACCGGCCGGCCGTGGGCGGACGCGCACTTCGACGAGGCGCTGGAGATCGCCGGGCTGGGCGACTCGGTGCACCGGAAGACGCGCAAGTACAGCCACGGCATGCGGCAGCGCCTCGCCATCGCCCAGGCCATGCTCGGCCTGCCCGAGCTGCTGGTGCTCGACGAGCCGACGGACGGCCTGGACCCGCCGCAGATCGCGGAGATGCGCCGGGTGCTCCAGCGCTACGCCACCGACGGCCGGGCGGTGCTGGTCTCCAGCCACCTGCTCGCCGAGGTGGAGCAGACCTGCACCCACGCGGTGGTGGTCAACAAGGGGCGGATCGTCGCGTCCGGCCCGGTGGAGGAGATCGTCGGCGAGTCGCCGAGCGTGCTGTTCGACGTGACCGACCCCGACGCGGCGCGCGACGTGCTGGGCCGGCTGGCCGGCGTGACCGTGCTGCCCGACGCCGAGGGGCAGCTGGTGGTGGACACCAACGGCACCGCCCGCAGCGAGGTGGTGGCCGAGCTGGTCCGGGCCGGGATCGGGGTGGACCGGGTGGTGCCGCGCCGCCGCCTGGAGGACGCGTTCCTCGCCCTGGTGGGCGAGAACTCTCGGGGAAGCGGGGACCGGTGATGGCGCAGTCGTCTTCCACGGTGGGCGCGGCGGCCGGCTACCGGCCGTCGGCGACCCTGCCGTTCGCGGCGGAGTTCCGCCGGCAGGCGTCGCGGCGGCGCACCCAGCTCGCGCTCGGGTTCATGGTGCTGCTGCCGCTGATCGTGCTGGTCGCGTTCCAGTTCGACTCGGGCAACGACGACGACGGCGGCGGGGGCGAGTTCTCCAGCCTCGCCGACCTGGCCACCTCGGGCGGGCTCAACTTCACCCTGTTCTCGCTGCTGGTCTCGGCGTCGTTCCTGCTGGTCGTGGTGGTGGCGCTGTTCTGCGGCGACACGGTGGCCAGCGAGGCGAGCTGGGGCAGCCTGCGCTACCTGCTGGCCGTGCCGGTGCCCCGGGCCCGGCTGCTGGCGGTGAAGCTGCTGGTGGCGCTCGCGTACTCGGGGTTGGCCCTGCTGCTGCTCGCCGGCACCGCCCTGCTCGCGGGCACCCTCCGGTACGGCTGGGAGCCGCTGCGCAGCCAGGTCTCCGCCCAGCTCGACCCGGGTGAGGGGCTGCTGCGGTTGGCGGCCGTGCTCGGCTACCTGGCGGTCGTCCTGCTGGCGGTGGCCGGGCTCGCGTTCCTGCTCTCGGTCGTCACGGACGCGGCGCTCGGCGCGGTCGGCGGCGCGGTGCTGCTGTGGATCCTGTCCAGCATTCTCGACCAGATCACGGCGCTCGGCGGGATCCGGGCGTTCCTGCCCACCCACTACGCCAACGCCTGGCTGGGGCTACTGTCGACGCCGGTGCAGACCGACGACCTGGTGCGCGGCTGTATTTCCGCGATCGCCTACGCCACCCTGTTCTGGTCGCTGGCCTTCTGGCGTTTCACCCGCAAGGACGTCACGAGCTGACGACCGGGCCCAGCCACCGGATTCAGCCGCTGGCCCCGTATACCTCCACCGCGACCAGCCCAGGTCCGTACTCCAGCGTCACGCCGCAGCTACCGATTGTGGTCTGCTCCGTCCGCAGGTCGGTGCCTCGCGCCGTCGCTGGCCCGCCCCGGGGCAACTGGTCGTCCAGCCACGAGGCGAGGGCGGTGCGGTTCGCTCCTGCGGGATAGGCCCGCAGCGCGCAGTCGTCGAGGAACCGCCAGCCCTCGGCGCTGAGCGGGCTCCCGTCGGGGTTGCCGGCCCGACAGTGCAGGGTCCGCAGTCGGTGCTTCTGGTCGGCCATGACTATCGCCTGCCGATGACCGCTCTCCTTGTCCTGTCGCCCGCCGGACCGGCGAGTGCCCACCCCGTACAGATCGCTCGAGGTGAAGGTGAGCTGCCACCGCCGGGTCAGGTCGGCCACGATCAGGTCAGGGTCGACGCCAGGAATCGGCTGCCGGCCCTGGAAGTCGAACGAGCGGCCCGGCACCGGAGTGGCGGCAGGGCCGGGCGGGGACGACGCGGGGGCCGTCGCCGACGATGTCGGGCCAGGGCCGCCCTGCTTGCTCGGGCCGTTCGTTTCGTCGGTTGAGGGTGCGGCGGCGGTGTCTCCGGCCGGGGTGGTGTCGTCGGGGCCGCCGAGCCCCACGGTGACGCCCAGCACCCCGACCAGTGCGGCGGCCGCCACGGCGCCGGCGGCAACGAACAAGATCCGGCGGGACCGGGTGGGTGGGTGAGCGACCCGAGCGTCGTCCGGCGTAGGTCGTGCGTCGTCGGACCCGGGCGTCATGTCGACATCGTCAATTCGTGCTCCCCGTTGTGCACCGGCCGATACGGCGGCGGGCGAGTCGATGTCTACCACAAGCATCTCATCCATACAACTCTGTCGCTGTTGCACTGTGTCTCGCTACGGTTGCGGTCGGTTTCCTAGTTACGGGGGTACGTCGATGGGCCGAGCACGCCCGCGTTCGGTGCTGACCGCACTTCTGGCCGCTCTGCTTCTCACTCTCGCCACGACCGTCGTCGTGGCGCGTCCGGCCCAGGCGGCGCCTGATTGCAGCGGCTGGGACTGCAATGGCAACTGGCCCGGCGAATGGGGCTGCCGGGACGACCAGGTGAAGGTCAGGGAGATCGACATGGGCTCCCTCGATGTCGACGGGCGCGCCACCATTTATCGCTCCCGAGGCTGCGGGGCGACCTGGGGAGAGTTCGTGTTCCAGCGCGACCCGGGCGACTTCACCTACCTGAACCTGCAACTGTGGTGGCAGCCGCAGTACGGCGGCAAGGGAGGGATCCTGCGCCATGGTTCCGGCGCGCACTTCACGCTGGTGGCCGGGACGACCAAGACCTACCGCACGGTCATGGCGAGCTGGGACTACTCGGTGAAGATCTGCTATTCGGACTCGTACCCGACATCGCAGGACGTCGACCCCGACCCGGAGAGCACCGGTGCGGGCGCGACCGGCGGATGTTCCAACTGGCACTGACGTCAGTTGTCACCCCGCGTTTGTCTCGCGCCCTCCAGGAAGGACCGTTCATGCTTGCCACTCGCCTTCGGGCGCTGATGTCGACACTCGTTCTCGGCGCGACGGTTGCTGTCGCCCCGCAGGCCGTCTCCGCCGCTGCGCCGGTCGCCCCGGTGCCCGACATGGGCAGCCAGGCGTCCATCGCCGACCCGGCGACCGTACTGGGCCCGGGTTGGCGGCGGTCGTCGGACCTGCTGGTCGCCGGTGCCGGCGACACCAACGGCTTCCACGTCTATCTGGCTCGGGAGAAGGACGCCTTCGCCTGGTCCACCCTCGCCACCCTCAACGACGGCCAGAACGGGGTCGGCAGCTGGACCGGCTACGTCTGCCTCACCGGCTCCGGCCGGTACGCCGCCGTGGTGTACGCCCCGGTGATCGCGACCAACAAGCCGGCGCGAATGCTGGCCGGGGCGTACGCCGCCGTGGTCGACGTGCGGACCGGTAAGGCCCGTCAGGTGGTCCGTGGCGTGCAGCTCGCCTACTTCAACCCGGCGTGTGGTCCCGGGGACCGGGTCCTGCTCACCCGGGCCATCGGTCGTGACCACGAGGAAACCGACCTACTGACCGTCGATGCCGCGGCGGCCCGGGTCACCGAGGTCCGGCGGATCAAGGCCCAGTTCACCACGCCCGCGCCCGCCGCCGACGGCGACTACGGCGTGGTCCGCGGGGAGCTGGTTCGGGTGGGCAAGGGCGGTCGGCTCACCCGACTCGCCACGCCGGGTGGACAACCGTACGCCGTTCGGGCGACCGCCGATGGCGCTGTCGACCTACTGACCGTCAAGCCTGGCGGCGAGGCGGAGCAGTCGGCAGCGTACCGCTACCGGGCGGGCCGGCTGACCCACGTCGGCACCTCCCCGGGCAAGCAGTTGGAGTTGCTCGGCCTCTCCGGGGGGCGCAACGCCCTGATCGGGGAGATCGACGGCCTGACGAAGGGCTCGGCCAAGGATCTCGTCCTGCTGCGCAGCAGCCGGCCGGCGCGTGCGGTCTCCCGTGAGGGGCACCTGGTGGTGCACGGCATGAGGGCGGAGCGCCAGGACGCGCGAACGTCCAAACGGGTGCGGGGGGACGGCGAACTGCGTGTCACCGTGCAGGCGTCCAGGGCCGGCGCGGTCCGGTCGGGTCTGGTTCGCACCGAGCGCCGGACGGCGGCCGACGTGACGGTGCTGGCTGGGCCGGTCCCTGCGGGCATGGCAGCCCTTGCCGTTCCGCCGGACCCGGGCCAACCGAGGTGTGCGATCCCCCGGAACAACGTGTATTACCAGGTGTTCCAGCCCAGCGCCAACCAGGTCGAGTGGGCCGTCGACCTGGCGGTGAACAACCTGCTGCGCGTCGATCGAACGATCCCCGGAATTCCCACCTACAAGCCGCAGGTGATGTTCAGCCTGCCGGCGGGTTCGCCGCTCGTTCCGGCCCAGCTCATGCTGGCGATCCTGGCGCAGGAGACGAACCTCGCGCAGGCGTCGTGGCACGCGGTGCCGGGTGACGCCGGAAATCCGCTGGTCTCGGACTACTACGGCAGCCGCCCCCACGGTGAGAACATCAAGATCATCGACTACGGCGAGGCGGACTGCGGCTACGGCATCTCGCAGGTAACCGACGGGATGGCCAGCGGACAGACGTCGTACAGCTCCGAGCAGCAAGAGGTCATTGCGGTCGACTACATGGCGAACATCGCAGCCGGGCTGAAGATCCTGGTGCAGAAGTGGCAGGAGGTCCAGGCGACCGGTTCGCAAGTGAACAACGGCGACCCGCGGTACATCGAGAACTGGTTTCTCGCGGTCTGGGGGTACAACTCTGGGATCTACCAGAACACGGGTGGCCCGTACGGCGTGGGTTGGTTCAACAACCCCGCCAACCCAGACTACCCGGCGAACCGCACCCCGTTCCTGCGCGCCTCCCTGGACGACGCCAGCCACCCGGCCGACTGGTCCTATCCCGAGAAGATCATGGGCTGGGCGGAGACCCCACAGTGGCAGTGGATTCCCCCGCTGACGAAGTACGCTGAGCCGAACTTCGGCGTGGGCTCCGGCGACGTCCTTCAACTGCCCGGTCGCTTCCAGTTCTGCGGTTCGGTCAACTACTGCACGCCCAATGCCAGCAACCCGTGTCCCTCCTGGAACTCGAACTGCTGGTGGCACGGCACGACCAGTTGGGGCGATGGTTGCGCGGCCAAGTGCGCTACCGGGAAGCTCGCCCACTCGCTGAACGCGCCCGAGCCGCCGGTCATCTACGTGTACTCGCCCTCGTGTGCGCCGTTCCAGGCGGACATCGGGACGGTGGCGGCCGTCATCGACAACCTCAACAACGAGTCCGGGGTGAACCGGCTCGGGTGCGCGCCTCAACCCAGGGGCGGCAAGTTCACGCTACGCACCGGCAGCCCCTTCGGCTCTACCGCCGGGCTCTACGGGCAGGTCGACCTGCACCAACTGGGCGCCGGCTACCTCGGCCACACATGGTTCACGCACTCGTACGACGAGGCCGACGCCCAGCACCACCGGGTCCTGGGAACATGGACGACCGACCTGCCCTCCGACGACTACGAGATTATCGTCCACCTGCCCTCGCACGGGGCGAACGAACAAGTCAAGTACGTGATCTCCCAGGGCGACGGAGGGGCCGGCGGGTCCGACCACCAGATCGTCTGCGAGATCGACCAGAACGTCACCGCATACGACGACAAGTGGGTCTCGCTCGGCTGGACCTGGCTCTACCCCGGGGCCAAGGTGCAGCTCGACAACATCGTCGACGGTGCCGACGGCACGGTGGACGTGGCGTACGACGCCATTGCCTTCGTCAATGTGCCGGGCTATGCCAACGGTCGCAGTTGCGGGTCGCCGTATCCGATGAGCTGAGGGGCCTCGTTACGGGGTGGTCGGGGCGGGTGGATGGCCCGCGCCCGGCCGCCGGCGGGGTAGATGCTGGTGCGAGGTGCCCTCCAGGCGCTTGCACCAGCATCTTCGTGCTTGTCGCCGACGCTGACGCACTCGGTCGCGCCTGTTTGGCGACTGCCGGGACGGTTGACCAGGGCAAGTCCCACATGCCGTGGGAGCGTTCCCACGGAGAGGGACAAGTATCGACCTTATCAAATTCTTACCGCATTCTATCTGCATTGACTTCTGTCACTGGAGGTGTGGTATGAACATTGACCGACTTGGCGGTCCCGTCCTGTCCCTGTTCCGCATGGTGATTGGCCTGCTCTTTCTGTTCCACGGCCTGTCGTCGCTGCTCGGTGTCTTCGGCGGTGCGCGAGGAACCGGTCAGGCGGTTCCGCTCGGCACCTGGCCAGGCTGGTACGCCGCCCTGATCCAGGCCGTCTGCGGCGCGCTGGTGCTGGCCGGGCTGTTCACCCGACCCGCCGCGCTGCTCGCCTCGGGCTCGATGGCGTACGCGTACTTCGTGGTGCACCAGCCGGAGGGGCTGCTGCCGCTGCGCAACGGCGGTGAACTGTCCGCGCTGTTCTGCTGGTCGTTCGTGCTCATCGCGGTGCTCGGCCCCGGGACGTGGGCCGTCGACACCCTGCTGGGCCGCCGCCGGGAGCCGGCCGTCGCGGCGCCCGCCCCGAGCAAGCGCTCGGTGCCTGCCTGACCCGACCGCCGCCGGGGCGGGCGGGCTGCCAGCGAAGACGGCACCCCTGAGCGCCCGCCCCGGCGGTAGTCGCGGCACCCGCCCCCATCTCGCCGTTCCGGCACCGTCGCCCGGGGGCGGCTGCCAGACTCGCGCAGGTGGGCAGCCGCAGGTATCCGGGCTGGCGCCCGGTCCGCCCGGTCGCCGCCGGGGCCCGGGTGGCCCGCGTCGAGGTCTTCTTCGACCTGGTCTTCGTCTACGGCTTCTTCAACGTCTCCCGGTTCGTGGCCGAGGACCTGAGCACCCACGGGCTGGTCAAGGGCATGCTCGTCCTGGCCCTGCTGTGGCTGTGCTGGATCGCCCACATGCTGGTGGCCCAGCGGGTGCGCCTGGGGGAGGGCATCGCCCCGCTGGTGACCCTGACCGCCATGGGGGCGGTGCTGGGCATCGCCCTGTCCATCCCGCAGGCGTTCGGCGACCAGTCGGGCGGGGGCCCCGCCCCCGTGCTCTTCCCCATCTGCTATTTCCTGATCCGAGGGCTGCACCTCGGGCTCCACCTGTACGCGGTCCGGGACCTGCCCGAGGAGCGTCGCCAGCTCGTCCGGATCGGCCTCGCGGTCGTCGTCTCCACCGGGCTGCTGCTGGCGGCGGCATTCGTGCCCGACCTCCCCGGCGGCACCGACCACGTCTGGGTCCGGCCCGGCATCTGGGCCCTCGCCGTGCTGGTCGAGTACGGCAACGGCTTCGCCGTCGGGCTGTCCGGCTGGCGGATCGCCGCCCCCGGCCACTTCGTCGAGCGCTTCGAGCTGATCGTCATCATCGCCTTCGGCGAGCTGATCATCTCGATCGGCCTGGGCAGCGGGGTCCTCGGCCAGCCGGTCACCTGGCCCACCTTCTACACCACGCTGGCGGGCCTGGCCGCCATCGTCAGCCTCTGGTGGCTCTACTTCGACAGCCTGGCCCCGGCCGCCGAGCTGGCGATGCACGGCCGCCGGGGCCCCAACCGGATCGCGGCGGCCCGCGACGGCTACCTCTACCTGCACCTGCCGATGATCGCCGGGCTCATCCTGGTGGCGCTCGGCGGCGAGCAGATGGTGCACCACCTCGGCGCGGCCGGCGTCGACCTGCTCGGCCCGTTGCCCGGCCTCGGCGGCCCCCTGCTGTTCACGGGGGCCGCCCTCTACCTGGTGAGCCTGGTCGCCTTCCAGCTCCGGGTCCTCGGCACCGTCGTGTGGACCCGGGTCACCGTCGTGGTGCTCGTGGTCGCCGCGGTGCCCGTCGCCGGCCGCCTCCCCGCCCTCGTCGCGGTGGCCCTGCTCACCGTGCTCACCGTCGGCCTGGTCGTCGCCGAGATCGTGCTGCTGGCGGGCTCGCGGTGGGCGCTGCACGAGGCCGTGCGGGAGGAACGCGAGGCGCGCGAGGTCCGGGAGGCGCGGTGGCGGCGGCACCACCGCTGATCCCGGCCGGTGCCGCTCAGATCCCCCCGCACACCCGCCAGTCGCCGCCCTCCTCGACCAGGGTGAGGACCTGCTGCCGGCCGGCGGCGGTGACGGTCACCTCGGCCCGGGACTGGCTGTCGGTGCTGCTGCTCACCTCGGTGGCGGTGACCCGGTAGTTGCCCAGGGGCGGCTCGGCCGCCCGGGCCCGGGCGAACTCCTCCTCGGTCAGCTGGCTGCGCAGCTGCTCGCAGAGCCGGCCGTACGCGGCCGGGTGGTTGCCGTCCCGCACGTCGTCGAGGTATGCGGTCGCGGCGTTCCGGGCGGGCGCGGTGGTGCCCTGCACGGTGCGGAAGAACCAGATGCCGCCGCCGGTGAATGCGCCGGCGCAACAGAGCAGCGCCACCACGGCGGCCACGACGATCACGGTACGGGTCGTCCGGCCGGTTCCACGGGGCTTCGGGGGCGGCCCGGGCACGCCGGGACTGGGGGGCGGCCCGGGCGTGCCGGGCGTCGGGGGGTAGGTCACGCCGTCAGGCTAGAAAGCGCAGGCCACCCGCCCTTCCGGAAGCCCCGGAGATGGTCGCCGTGGGTGGCGGTGGCGGTGCGGAGAGCGATGATGTGACCAAGTCGGCACCCCCGATCCGGCCCATACGCTGGGAAGCTCGGGTGGCGCTCGCCGCGATCCGCCGTAGACTCGGCGGCACAACTGAATACCTCATCCAGAGGGGCAGAGGGATACGGCCCGACGAAGCCCCGGCAACCACCCGTGCGCTCGATGACGAGCGGCGCGGACAGGTGCCAATTCCGTCCCCGCCGCAGGGTGCGATGCGGGGAAAGATGAGAGGACCTCCTCGACATGACGTCGACCCTCGCCGCGCCCGGCATCGACACCGCCGCCAGCCCCGCCCGCGCCCTGGTCTGCCGCGCCTGTTCGGCGCGCTACCCGCTCGCCGCGCAGCACGCCTGCTACGAGTGTTTCGGCCCCCTCGAAGTCGACTACGACGCGGCGGCCCTGGCCCGGGTCACCCGCGAGCAGATCGAGGCCGGCCCGCAGAACCTCTGGCGGTACGCCGCCCTCCTGCCCGCCGGGCAGGACCCGGCGACCCGGGTGACCGTGGACCCGGGGCTGACCCCGCTGGTCGCCGCCGGCAACCTCGCCGCCGAGCTGGGCATCACCGCCCCCCTCTGGGTCAAGGACGACAGCGCCAACCCCACCCACTCGTTCAAGGACCGGGTGGTGTCGGTGGCGCTCACCGCCGCCCGGGCGCTCGGCTTCACCCGCTTCGCCTGCGCGTCGACCGGCAACCTGGCCAACTCGGTCGCCGCCCACGCGGCCCGTGCCGGGGCCCCGTCGATCGTGTTCATCCCCAGCGACCTGGAGCCGGGCAAGGTGGTCACCACCGCCGTCTACGGCGGGGAGCTGGTCGCCATCGACGGCTCGTACGACGACGTGAACCGGCTCTGCGGCGAGCTGGTGGAGACCGACGAGTTCGAGGACACGGCCTTCGTCAACGTCAACGTCCGGCCCTACTACGCGGAGGGCTCCAAGACCCTCGGGTACGAGGTGGCCGAGCAGCTCGGCTGGCGGATCCCGGCCCAGGTGGTCATCCCGATGGCGAGCGGCGAGCTGCTCACCAAGATCGACAAGGCGTTCAGCGAGCTGGTCGAGATCGGCCTCGTCGAGGCCCCGGCCGGCGGCTGGAAGGTGTTCGGGGCGCAGTCGGCCGGCTGCAACCCGATCGCGGCGGCCCTGCACGCCGACACCGACACCATCACCCCGGTCAAGCCGACCGGCATCGCCAAGTCGCTGAACATCGGCGACCCCGCCGCCGGCCTCTACGCGCTGGAGGCCGTGCGGCGCACCGGCGGGTGGATGGAGTACGTCGACGACGACGAGATCCGCGCGGGCATCCGGCTGCTGGCCCGCACCACCGGGATCTTCGCCGAGACCGCCGGCGGGGTGACCGTGGCGGTGCTGCGCAAGCTGGTCGAGTCCGGCCGGCTCGACCCGACGGCGGAGACCGTCGTGTTCAACACCGGCGAGGGGCTCAAGACCATCGACGCCGTCGCCCCGCAGGTCGGCCCGACCCACCGGATCAAGCCCTCGCTGCGCGCCGCCCGCGACGCCGGCCTGCTCGGCTGAGTCCCCGTCCGGCCCGGGTCGCCGTGCCGGTCGAGACTTGATCGACGCCGGGTCGGCGACATGGGGGCATCCGCCCGCCGGGACACCCCCATGTCGCCGACATCGCGCGCCTTCACGAAGGGCGCCGATCCGTCGGGTAACCGACGTTTTGCCCTCCGTACGCAAAAACCCGCCGCCGAGGACTTGACGGCAGGAACCGGACGGCGCAAGATGCTCCGTGCGGGAGGGCGTTTCGCCGTAGACTTTAAGTTCTTACGACCCAACGCCGGAGGCGTTGTGCGATCGTCCCTCCCGACCAACGTCCGATCGGGCCAGCGGAGAAATTCGCTGGCCCGATCGTCTTTCCCCGGCCACCCTCGGCCCATGCGCATCACCATCACCCCGATCGACCCGGCGGACCAGGGCGCGGTCGACGCGGCGTACGGAATCCGGGCCGCCGCCGACCAGGCGGACGTCCCCGACTTCCCGCCGCTGTGCCGGCGGCGCTTCGAGGCGGCGATCCGGCACCCGATGCCGGGCAACGTGCCGGTCTGGGCGCTCGCCCGGCTCGACGGCGCGCCGGCGGGCTACCTCGCCCTCGACCTGCCGCAGCTCGACAACACCGACAACGCCACCGTCGACCTGCTCGTGCACCCGACGCACCGGCGGCGCGGGGTCGGCCGGGCGCTGCACGCGCACGGCGTGGAGCTGCTGCGCGAGCGGGGGCGCAAGCGGGTGATCGGCGCGACCGTCGCGGCCCTGCCCGGCGGGCCGGCGCGCGGCGGGGCCGGCGGGGCGTTCGCCGCGGCGACGGGCGCGCGGGCGGTGCTCGCCGAGGTCCGCCGCCGCCTCGACACCACCCGGCTCGACCATGCCGCGCTCGACGCGGCGCTGGCCGACGCCCGGTCCCGCGCCGCCGGCTACCGCACGGTCCGCTGGCAGGGCGCGGCCCCGCAGGAGCTCGTCGCCGACGTCGCCCACCTCGACGGCCGGCTGATGGCCGACGCGCCCCTGGGCGAGATGGAGTGGGAGCCGGAGCGGGTCGACGTCGAGCGGATCCGGGGCGTCGAGCGGGCGTTGGACGCGCGGGGCCGCCGCCGCTACCACCACGGGGCGGTGCACGCCGCGTCCGGCCGGCTGGTCGCCTGGACGACGATCGACGTCGGCCCCAACGTGCCGTGGCACGCGTGGCAGCAGATCACCATCGTCGACCCGGCGCACCGGGGCCACCGGCTCGGGCTGCTCGTCAAGGTCGAGAACCTGCGGTACGCGCTCGCCCACGAGCCGGGGCTGCGCGCGGTGGACACCTTCAACGCGCAGGCCAACGCGCACATGATCGCCATCAACGAGGCGCTCGGGTTCCGCCCGGTCGACGCCTGGACCGACTGGCAGCTCACCCTCTGACCGCCGGCCGGCGGCGTCCGCCGACCCTACTGCCCGCCCGCCGGCTGCGGCATGATGGCGGGCATGACGGAGACCCCGCATCCCGAGTACGACAAGCACGCCGACACCCTGCACCGGGCGCTGACCGCGATCACGGAGCGCGGGTACTGGTCCGCCTATCCCGAGTCACCCAGCCCCCGGGTCTATGGCGAGACCGCCGCCGCCGACGGCAAGGCCGCGTTCGAGGCGTACCTGAACGGCGACTTCCCGCTCGACCAGCCCGGCACCGGCGACCGGGTCGCCACCGAGGCCAGCCCGTTCGGGCTGGAGCTGAACGTGCGCTACCCGCACCCGGGCGCCGACGAGCTGGTGGCCGCCGCCACCGCCGCCCTGCCCGCCTGGCGCGACGCCGGCCCGCAGGCCCGCGCGGGCGTCTGCCTGGAGATCCTCGACCGGCTGCACAGGCACGTCTTCGAGCTGGCCAACGCGGTGCAGTTCACCAGCGGCCAGGCGTTCGTGATGGCCTTCCAGGCCGGCGGCGCGCACGCGCTGGACCGCGCCCTCGAAGCGGTCGCCTACGCGTACGCGGAGATGACCCGGCACCCGGGGACGGCCGGCTGGGAGAAGCCCGCCGGCAAGGGCGACCCGCTGCGGATGACCAAGACGTTCCACGTGGTGCCGCGCGGGGTGGCCCTCGTCGTCGGCTGCAACACCTTCCCGACCTGGAACTCCTACCCCGGGCTGTTCGCCTCGCTGGTCACCGGCAACCCGGTGGTCGTCAAGCCGCACCCCCGCGCGGTGCTGCCGCTCGCGATCACCGTGAAGTACGCCCGCGAGGTGCTCGCCGAGGCCGGCTTCGACCCCAACCTGGTGCTGCTCGCCCCCGAGGCCCCCGGCGAGAAGCTCGCCTCCACCCTCGCCCTGCACCCGGCCGTGAAGATCGTCGACTTCACCGGCTCCACCGAGTACGGCGACTGGCTGGAGGCCAACGCCCGGCAGGCGACGGTCTACACGGAGAAGGCCGGCCTGAACACGGTGGTGATCGACTCCACCGACGACTTCGCCGGGATGTGCCGCAACCTCGGCTTCACGCTGACCCTCTACAGCGGCCAGATGTGCACCACCTCGCAGAACATCCTCGTCCCCGCCGGCGGCATCGACACCGACCAGGGGCACAAGAGCTTCGACGAGGTGGCCGCCGGGATCGCCGCCGCTGTCGGCAAGCTCACCGCCGACCCGGCCCGGGGCGTCGAGCTGACCGGCGCGATCGTCAACGACGGGGTGCTGGAGCGCCTCGACGAGGTCACCAAGGTCGGGGCGGCGGTGCTGGAGTCGCGTACGGTCGAGCACCCGGCCTTCCCCGGCGCGGTGGTGCGGACGCCGACCATCGTGCAGCTGGCCGCCGCCGACACCGCGACGTACGGCCGGGAGTGGTTCGGGCCGATCTCGTTCGTGATCGCCACCGACTCCACCGCGCACAGCCTGGAGCTCCTGCGCGCCACCGTTGGCGAGTCCGGGGCGCTGACCGCCGCCGTCTACTCGACCGACCCGGCGGTGCTGGACGCGGCCGAGGCGGCGGCGATCGACGTCGGGGTGCACCTGTCGTGCAACCTGACCGGCGGCGTCTTCGTCAACCAGTCGGCGGCGTTCTCCGACTTCCACGGCAGCGGCGCCAACGCGGCGGCGAACGCGGCGCTGACCGACGGCGCGTACGTGGCGAACCGGTTCCGCATCGTCCAGAGCCGCCGCCCCGCCTGAGGTGCAAGGAGGGGCCCCTTGTTAACGCATTCTGTTGTACAGGGGGCCCCTGCAAACGCCCCGCCTCACGCCGGGCGGCGCATCTGCAGCTCACGCAGGGCGGGGAGCCTCGGGTGCGGCACCCGCACGCCCGTGTCGACGAAGCCCAGCCTCCGGTACGCCCGGTAGGCGCGGTCGTTGCCGACGACGACCTCCAGCATCAGCTCCGGCCGACCGCACTCCCGGGACCAGGCGGCGACCCCCTCGATCAGCGCGGCGAGCAGCCCGGTGCCGCGCCGGGCCGGCGTGACGTAGACGGCGTAGACGACGGTGAGGCCGGGCTCGTCCGCCGAGACCGTCCCGCCGGCGTGCCCGAGGAGCCGCCCGGCGGGGCCGCCGGGCCGGTCCGCGCCGGGGTCGGCGACGAACTGGGCGGTGTGCCGGCCGCTGGCGACCGACGCGACGCGGGCCGCGTACTCGGCATGCGGGCGGGCGGCGGCCTCCGCCAGGGTCTCCAGGAAGGCCAGCGGCGCGTCGGCGAGCATCTCCAGCCGCAGCGCCCGCATCCGGGCCGCGTCCGGCAGGGTCACCCGGCGTACGTCGGCTGCCCGTGCGACGGCGTCGGCCGTCCCCGTCGGGGCGCTGCCCGGGTCGGTCGGCGGGCGGGAAACTGCTGTCATCCCGCATACCTATCGCAGTGATGGTCGCCTATGGAGTGCCGGGTTGAGGTCGGTCCGTTATAGCCCCATTTGTGGCCGTGCGCCATCGTCACTCCTCGTGTAGCGTGCGATTTCGGTCACTGGTTTCCCGGTCGGCGCAGACGGGTGAAACCGGTGTTCCCGGGGCCGCCGGTTCCGTCGGCGTACCCGCTCGTGGAAGGCCGCGCGACGTTAGGAAGTGCACCGTGGCACAGGGCACCGTGAAGTGGTTCAACGCCGAGAAGGGCTACGGCTTCATCGCCGTCGACGGGGGGCAGGACGTCTTCGTCCACTTCTCCGCCATCGAGATGGACGGCTACAAGGCGCTGGATGACGGGCAGCGCGTCGAGTTCGAGATCGCCCAGGGGCAGAAGGGGCCGCAGGCCGAGCGCGTACGCGTCGTCGCCTGACCGCCCGACGCTGGGGCCCGCGGGCGGGCGGGCCGCCGGTGCTGGGCAGAGCGCGTCGCCCCCGGGCGGAGCGCGTCGCCCCGGGGCGGCGGAGGCGGGTCGGGCCAGGGAAGATCGTGAGCCGTTCCGGCGTCGCCGCTGAGGAGGGCCCATGTCCCAGCCACCCCCACCCGATCGATCCCTCCCGGGGCCCGAGGGGCCGGCTGCGGTCGGTCCGCCGCCCGTCCGGCACCCCACCGGGTTCCCGGCCCACCCGGGCCAGCAGCCCTATCCCGGCCAGCAACTTCACCCCGGCCGGCAGCCCCACCCCGGCCCGGCGCTACCGCCGGCGCACGCCGCGCCGTACCCGCCGGGCCACCCCTTTCCGCCGGGCTGCGCGGTGCCGTGGCCGCCACCCGGCTACGACCCGGCGGACCCGCTGGTCACCCTGCCCGGGGAAGGGCTGAGCGGGTGGTTCTCCCGGTGCTCCGGCACGCTGCGCCGCAGTTGGCGGCTGCTCGTGCCGGTCCTGGCCCTCACCCATGCCCTGCCGACGCTCCTGCTGCTGCTGGCGACCGTGCCGCTGTACCCGCTGCCGCCGCTGGAGCCCACCGCGCCCGGCGAGCCGCCGCCCCCGCTGCCCGACGGCTACCTCGCCGACCTCGGCGTCTTCCTCGCCGCGATGATCGGCCTCGGCTGCCTGCTCGGGTTCGTCCAGGCGGTCGGCTGGGCCGCCGGCACCCGCGTGGTGGCGCGGCAGGCCGCGGGCGAGCCGACGTCGGTGGGCGACGCCCTGGCGTACGGCCTGCGCCGGGCCCCGGCGCTGTGGGGCTGGACGGTGGTCTACGTCCTGCTCATGCTGGTCGGCTTCGTGCTGTGCTACCTGCCCGGCCTGTACGTGATGGCCGCGCTGAGCCTGTTCGGCCCGGTGCTGCTCTTCGAGGGCGGCGCCCCGCTCGGCCGGGCCCGGCAGCTGTTCCACGCCCGCCTCGGGCCCGTGCTCGGGCGGATCGCGCTGGTCGGGCTCGCCGCCTCCCTCGCGTCCATGGTCGTGGCCCCGATCCAGGTCGCCGCCCTCTTCTTCGCCGACCCTGCCGACGCCGCCTCGCTGGACGGCTGGAACGTCGCGTACGCCCTGGGCGCCGCCCTGGTCGCGGTCCCGGCCGCCCTGGTGTACCTGATCGGCCTGGTCGTCACGTACGCCGAGCAGCGGGCGTACGAGGGCGCGGTTACCGCCGCCCGGCTGGCGGGTGAAATCGGCTGAACCGGTGGGCCGGGTCGCGCTGGTCAGGCGGGGTCGACCCGGCCCGTCCGCCGCATCGTGCTTGCACTCGGCAGGGCAGAGTGCTAAACAAGTCATTGGCACTCGCCTTGGGTGAGTGCCAATGGTCGGGACGGTGGGGCCACGGCCGCACGGCGGAAATCCGTCGGGTGGCACATGGCCGGTCGTCGCGGGCTATCCGGCCCGGCCGAGGAGACGTCGTCGTCGCCAGGTGGCGACGTCCCAAGGTGCGTACACCAGGCGGCCCATCCGGGACACACACTCGGGTGGCCCGTGAGTGTCCAGGAGGACAACGCCGTATGGCCAAGATGATCGCGTTCGACGAAGAGGCTCGCCGCGGCCTCGAGCGGGGCATGAACCAGCTCGCCGACGCCGTGAAGGTGACCCTCGGCCCGAAGGGCCGCAACGTGGTGCTCGAGAAGAAGTGGGGTGCCCCCACCATCACCAACGATGGTGTGAGCATCGCCAAGGAGATCGAGCTCGAGGACCCGTACGAGAAGATCGGCGCCGAGCTGGTCAAGGAGGTCGCCAAGAAGACCGACGACGTGGCCGGTGACGGCACGACGACGGCGACCGTCCTGGCCCAGGCCCTGGTCCGCGAGGGCCTGCGCAACGTGGCCGCCGGCGCCAACCCGATGGCCCTGAAGCGGGGCATCGAGGCCGCCGTGGCCAGCGTCTCGGAGGAGCTGTCCAAGCTCGCCAAGGACGTCGAGACCAAGGAGCAGATCGCCTCCACCGCCTCCATCTCCGCCGGTGACAGCACCGTCGGCGAGATCATCGCCGAGGCGATGGACAAGGTCGGCAAGGAAGGCGTCATCACCGTCGAGGAGAGCAACACCTTCGGCCTGGAGCTTGAGCTCACCGAGGGCATGCGCTTCGACAAGGGCTACATCTCCGCGTACTTCATGACCGACCCGGAGCGCATGGAGGCCGTCTTCGACGAGCCTTACATCCTGATCGCCAACAGCAAGATCTCGTCGGTGAAGGACCTGCTCCCGATCCTGGAGAAGGTCATGCAGTCGGGCAAGCCGCTGCTGATCATCGCCGAGGACGTGGAGGGCGAGGCCCTGCCGACCCTGGTGGTCAACAAGGTCAAGGGCGTCTTCAAGTCCGCGGCCGTCAAGGCCCCCGGCTTCGGCGACCGCCGCAAGGCCATGCTGACCGACATCGCCATCCTCACCGGTGGCCAGGTCATCAGCGAGGAGCTCGGCCTCAAGCTGGAGGCCGCCGGCCTCGACATGCTGGGCCGCGCCCGCAAGGTCGTGGTGACCAAGGACGAGACCACCATCGTCGACGGTGCCGGCGACGCCGAGCAGATCCAGGGCCGGGTCAACCAGATCCGGGCCGAGATCGACAAGAGCGACTCCGACTACGACCGCGAGAAGCTGCAGGAGCGCCTGGCCAAGCTGGCCGGCGGTGTTGCGGTGATCAAGGTCGGCGCGGCCACCGAGGTCGAGCTGAAGGAGCGCAAGCACCGCATCGAGGACGCCGTCCGCAACGCGAAGGCCGCCGTCGAGGAGGGCATCGTCCCGGGTGGTGGCGTCGCGCTGGTGCAGGCCGGCAAGACCGCCTTCGACAAGCTGGACCTGACCGGCGACGAGGCGACCGGCGCGCAGATCGTCAAGATCGCGCTGGACGCCCCGCTGCGGCAGATCGCCGTCAACGCCGGCCTGGAGGGTGGCGTCGTCGTCGAGCGCGTCCGCAATCTGGACGCCGGCCACGGCCTCAACGCCGCCAGCGGCGAGTACGTGGACCTGCTGGCCGCCGGCATCATCGACCCGGCCAAGGTGACCCGGTCGGCGCTGCAGAACGCCTCGTCGATCGCGGCGCTCTTCCTCACCACCGAGGCCGTCGTCGCGGACAAGCCGGAGAAGACCCCGGCCGCCGCGGCTGGCCCGGGCGGCGGGGACATGGACTTCTGAGTCCAGCCCCACCCGAGTTCAGCTACACCGCACGTCGAAGGGGCGGGTCGCGTCAGCGGCCCGCCCCTTCCGCGTCGCGCCGGCCCACCACCGCTGGTGCCCCCACCTCGGCGACACGCCCGCCGCCGGCTCTCACGTCGGCAGGGGCGGCTGGTCGCGTCGCCTCCCGGCCCGGCCGGACGGCCGGCGAATGCGGATCGGCTCGTCGACGCGGATCGGCTCGTCGACCAGGACCACCGGCTCCTCGGCCGCGAGCGCGTCGCCCCCGGCCATCTCCGCCAACTGCTCGGCGTCGCCGTAGTCCAGCCGGTCGAACGGCAGTTGCCCCGCGATCTCCTCGACCGGCACCCAGGCGGCGGGGCGCAGGTCGTCGGCCTGTGCGTCGTCCGTGGTCATCGCTGCCTCCTCACCTCGACGGTAGGTGGCCGTCGATGGCCGGGACGGCCGAACGGCGCTATCCGACCCCGTGCCCGTTTCGCCCGCCGCTGCCGTCGGGGCGGGCGCGGGCGGGGGTGAGAAGGGGACCCCTCTCTACCGTATGCGTTAACAAGGGGCCCTTCCTTACCCCTCAGCGCGCCGCGCGGACAGCGGCGTACGCGTCGACCAGGCCGGCCCCGGTGATGTTCACGTCGCCGCCGCAGGCGTCCGCCGGGCCGCGGGAGGCGTACGTCGCCCCGGCCGGGACGGCGGTGTCGCGCAGGATCCGACGGGTGCGCTCCAGGTCCCCGATCAGCGCCGGGTTCGCCGACCACATCAGCGCCACCACGCCCGCGACCTGCGGGGCCGCCATCGACGTGCCGTCCAGCGTGGCGTACCCGCCGCCCGGCATCGCGGAGAGCACCCCCACGCCCGGGGCGACCACATCCGGCTTCGCCACGCCGGGCACCGGCCCCCGGCTGGAGAAGTCGGCGACCTGGCGGTCCCGGTCGGTCGCCCCGACGGTGAACACGTCCGGGTACGTCGCCGGCGGGTCCTCGATCGACCGGCAGTACGGCCCCGTGTTGCCGGCCGCCGCGACCACGAAGATGCCGGCCGCGTCCAGCGCGTCGGCCGCCGGCCGCAGCGCCGCCGGGTCGCAGCCCTCGATCGGCGGGCAGCCCCACGAGTTCGTCAGCACCTGCGGGGCCCGCTCTGGACGCCCGTCGGTGAACGGGTCGCCACCCGCCGGGAACGGGGCCAGCATGAACTGGAGGCAGTCGAGGTAGCGCGCCGGGCTGCCGAGGTTGCGGTCCAGGTTGACGCAGCCGACCCAGCTCGCCCCGGGGGCCACCCCGATCCCGTCCCGCCCGACGGCGCTGCCCGTCGTGTGGGTGCCGTGGCCGCCCTGGTCGGTCGGCGCGCGGGTGTGGTCCCACGGGTCGTACCAGGAGTCGTCGCCGCCCCGGAAGCCGCCGGCCAGCGCCGGGTGCCGCCCGTCCACCCCGGAGTCGGAGCTGCCCACCACGATGCCGGCCCCGGTCACGCCGAGCTGCGACCAGACCCGGTCGGCGCGGAGCAGGGAGACGTTCCAGGCCGGCCCGGAGGGCGCCGGCTGATCGCCCCGGCTGGTCGGTGCCCCGGCCGGCAGCGGGCGCAGCCGCTGGCTCAGCAGCACCCGGTCCACCTCCGGGCGGCGCGACAACCAGGCCCGCACCGCCGGCCCGCCGTCCACCTCGATCGCGTTGACCAGGTAGTACGGCGTCGGGTCGAGCCCCAGCCGGCTCAGGTCGCGGCGCAGCCCCGCCTGGGTGCGCTCGGCCGTGGCGACCAGCCGCCGGTAGACCTCCCGGGCGCGGGCGTCCCGGCCCGCCTGACCCGCCCCGCCGGCCGGCACGCCGCCCAGGTCGGCCTGCTCGCGCAGCACCACCAGCAACCGCTCGCCGTGCAGGCCGGGCTGGCCGGGGCCGAGGTGGACCAGCGCCGCCCCGGCGAGCAGCACCCCGGCGGTCGCCGCCGCCACCGGCCGGCTCGGCGCGCGGCCACGCGGGCGGGCCAGCAGCACGCCGTACGCGACCGCCAGGAGCGCGGCCACCGCGAGCCCGGCGGCGGCCGCGACCGCCACCCAGAACGGCACGTCCCGGGTGGTCGCCAGGAGCAGGGTGACCTCCTCCGGGTCGGCGAAGGCCAGCGGCCCGAACGCGGCGAGCCCGACCAGCCAGCGCACGGGCGCGGTGCCGGCGGGCCCGCCGGCCCGCAGCGCGGGCGCCTGGAGGGCGGCCAGCGCGAAGCCGAGCGGCGGCAGGGTCAGCAGGGCGGGCAGCTGCGCGCCGGACTGCCCGGTGCCGGCGGCGAGCAGCAGCAGCGTCACCCCGGCCACCAGGCCCCCGACCAGCACCAGCCGCGCCGGCCGGTGCGGCGGCCCGCCCGCGAGGTGCGCCCAGAACCGGGCGCCGAGCAGCGCCCCGGCGAGGACGCCGACGGCCGCCGCGGCCGCCGCCGCGAGCACGGTCTCCAGCAGCCCGCCGAGCGCGCCGAACCACGCCCAGGGCAGCAGCGTCGCCAGCCCGGCGGCCACCGCCAGCCAGGTCACGGCCGGTGGGGCCGCCGGAACGGGCCCGGCCGGGCCCGTTCCGGCAGCGGGCCCGGCCGGCGCGGCGGGGGCGTGCGGCCGGTCGGGGCCGGCTGCCGGCGGCGTCGGGTCGGGCGCGGGGCCCCGGACCAGCCGGGGCAGCACCACGGCGAGCAGGGCAGCCGTCGCCGCCAGCGCGGCCAGGTACGCCTCGTAATGCACCGGCGGCAGGGCGCGCAGGCCGGTGAGCGCGCCGAGGGCGAGCAGCCCGGCGAGCCAGGCGCGGCCGGTGGCCCGGACCGCCCCGGAGCGGGGCAGCAGGGCCAGCAGCAGCGCCGGCACCCCGGACAGCAGCACCGTCACGGCGGCGGCCACCGGCCACAGCCAGACCACCCGGTCCAGGCCGGTGGCGAGCCGGACCTGGTCGGCCAGCCAGCCGACCAGCTCACCCGGCACGGCGACCGCGACCGTCCAGCACCCGAGGAGCACCGCCGCCACCACGGGCCACGGGCCGGGGCGGGCCGGCGGGACGGCCACGGGCGGAAAGGGACGACCTGCGTACGGACCGACCTCCATGCCCCGACAGTACGGCCGGATCACGACATGCCGCGTGGTGGCCACGGCGGTTACGGTGGACGGGTGCGTGACCCCAACGTCTCCCGAAGCGTCGCCGGCCAGCTCTCCCCGGCGCGCCGCGCCGCCGACCTGCGGCGACTGCGCGCCGAGCGGTTCGACGTCCTGGTGATCGGCGGTGGCGTCACCGGTGCCGGCGCGGCGCTGGACGCCGCCTCCCGGGGCCTGAAGGTGGCCCTGGTGGAGGCGCGCGACTTCGCCGCCGGCACCTCCAGCCGGTCCAGCAAGCTGATCCACGGCGGCCTGCGCTACCTGGAGCAGTTGGAGTTCCACCTGGTCCACGAGGCGCTCACCGAGCGGGGGCTGCTCGCCACCCGGCTCGCCCCGCACCTGGTCCGGCCGGTGCCGATCCTGGTCCCGCTGCCCGCCGGCAAGGGCGTACGCGACCTGCCCGGCCGCACCTTCCGCCGCTCCTACTACGGCCTCGGCGTGGCCGCGTACGACGCGTTCGCCGGGCTGTTCGGGGGCGGGCGGGGGATGCCGCTGCACCGGCACCTCAGCAGGGAGGGCGCACGGCGGATCTTCCCGAGCCTGCGCGCCGACGGCCTCGCCGGGGCGATCCGCTACTACGACGGGCAGGTCGACGACGCCCGGCTGGTGGTCACCCTGGCCCGCACCGCCGCCAGCCTGGGTGCGACGGTGGTCACCAGCACCCGCGCCGTCGGCCTCGTCCGGCAGGCGCGCGAGGTGACCGGGGTCCGGGTCCGCGACCTGGAGGCGCCGCCCGGCTCACCGGACGCCGAGTTCGAAGTACGCGCCCGCACCGTCGTCGCCGCGACCGGCGTGTGGACCGACGACATGTCGCGGATGCTCAACGACGTCGGGCTGCGCCGGGGCGTCCGGGTCCGGGCGTCGAAGGGGGTGCACCTCGTGGTGCCCCGCTCGGCGATCACCGGCGAGGCGGGCCTGATCCTGCGCACCGCCACCAGCGTGTTGTTCGTCATCCCCTGGGGCGGGCACTGGATCATCGGCACCACCGACACCGACTGGCGGCTCGACCGGTCCCACCCGGCTGCGTCGGCCCGCGACATCGCCTACCTGCTGGAGCAGGTCAACACGGTGCTGGACCGGCCGCTGACCACCGACGACATCGAGGGCGTCTACGCCGGCCTGCGGCCGCTGCTGGCCGGCGAGGCGGACTCCACCTCCAAACTGTCCCGGGAGCACGCGGTGGTCGAGCCCATGCTCGGGCTGCTGCTCGTCGCCGGGGGCAAGTACACGACGTACCGGGTGATGGCCTCCGACGTGGTGGACCGCGCGGCCCGCCGGCTCGGCGGGGTCCGCCCGTCCCGCACGGCCGACCTGCCGCTGCTCGGCGCCGACGGGTACGCCGCGATGTGGCGGGACCGGGCCGACCTGGCCCGCCGGCACGGGGTGCCGGTCGGCGTGGTCGAGCACCTGCTGGAGCGCTACGGCACCCTCACCCTCGACCTGTTGGCGCTGGTCGACGCCGATCCGCTGCTCGCCTCCCCGCTGGCCGGCGCGCCGGAATACCTGGCGGCCGAGGTGACGTACGCGGCCCGCGCCGAGGGGGCGCTGCACCTGGAGGACGTGCTGACCCGGCGTACCCGGATCTCCTTCGAGACGGCCCACCGCGGCCTGGAGTCGGCCGAGCACACCGCCGAGCTGATGGGCGCGGTGCTGGGCTGGGACGCGGCGACCCGGGCGCGTGAGGTCGCCCACTACCGGGCCCGGGTGGAGGCGGAGCGGGAGTCGCAGCTCATGCCGGACGACGCGACGGCGGACGCGGCCCGGCTCGGCGCGCCGGACGTGCGCGGCTTCGCGGCGGACCGGGGCGCCGACGGCGATCCGGTCGAACTCCCGTCGTCCCCCCGGTAGCCGAACCCGTACCGGAGGGCGGGCCACCCCTGTCCGGCCGCTCGGCCGGTACCCGACGGCACCATGATCGGGTACGTTCCGGCGCGTGATCCGCCCTTTTCGCGCGCGTTCGATCATCCCGTTGGCCGCCGGTGCCCTGCTCGTCGGGGCGCTCGCCGCCTGCTCGACGGTCGGGCCGGTCCGCCGGGCCGGCACGGCGACCGCCCCGCCGC
Source organism: Micromonospora haikouensis (assembly GCF_900091595.1). Lineage (GTDB taxonomy): Bacteria > Actinomycetota > Actinomycetes > Mycobacteriales > Micromonosporaceae > Micromonospora > Micromonospora haikouensis. The sequence goes on along the minus strand of NZ_FMCW01000008.1, from coordinate 17,765 downwards.
CCGACGGGTCGCCGGCATCCCCGGCCGGTGGCGCGGCGGCCGGCGGGCCGGTGCGGGTGGAACTGGTGCAGAAGCACGGCCAGGACGGCCCGGTGCGGACGCTGTCCGTCCAGCCCGACGGGCGGTGGGACTGCGCCAACTGCGCCGGCGACGACGTCCGGTCGTCCGGGCAACTCGCCCCCGAGCAGACGCAGCGGCTGCGCGCGCTGCTCACCGACGAGCGGCTGGCCGCCGAGACCGACAAGGCCCGGGGCTACCGGGTGAGCTGCATCGACGCCCTGACGTCCGTGCTGGTCACCACGCCGGGCCCGATCACGATCGAGGACTGCCCGGGGGAGGAGCGGCCACCCCTGGGGTACGAGATCCTGCTGCTGCTCACCCAGGCCACCCCGGCGGAGGCCACCGCCTGACGGTCGGGCCGAGGACCGCGTCAGAGCACCTTGCCGGGGTTGAACAGCCCCGTCGGGTCGAGCGCCGACCTGATCGCCTGGTGCACCCGCACCCCGACCGGCCCGATCTCCCGGGCCAACCAGTCCCGCTTGAGCAGCCCCACCCCGTGCTCGCCGGTGCAGGTGCCGCCCAGCTCCAGCCCGAGCCGCATGATCTCGTCGAACGCCCGCCGGCCCCGCTCCACGCTCGCCGGGTCGGCGCGGTCGACCACGATGTTCGGGTGCAGGTTGCCGTCGCCGGCGTGCCCCACCACCCCGATCGGCACGGCGCACTCCTCGGCGATGCGGGCCACCCCGTCCAGCAGCTCGGCGAGCGCCCCGCGCGGCACCGCCACGTCGTCGATCACCAGCCCGCCGTTGCCACCCGGGTACGTGTCGGCGGCGAACTTCTCCATCGCCGGGTGGGCCAGCCGGCGGGCCTGGAGCAGCGCCGCCGCCTCCACGGCGTCGGTGGCCGCGTACACCTCGTCGGCACCGGCGGCCTCGCACACCTCGGCGATCCTCGCCAGGTCGTCGGCGGCCCGCGAACCGGTGTCCACGGCGGCCAGCAGCAGCGCCTGCGCGTCGGTGCGCAGCCCCATCGGCTGGTACGCCTCGATGGCCCGCAGGTGGGTGCGGTCGAGCAGCTCCAGCAGGCTCGGGGTGAGGCCCTTCGCGGCGATCTGGGCCACCGCCGTGCCGGCGTCCGCCGTCGAGTCGAACACGGCGACCAGGGTGAGCGACTCCTCCGGCGCGGGCCGCAGCGCCACGGTCACCTCCGTGATCACCCCGAGGGTGCCCTCCGAGCCGACGAAGAGCCGCGTCAGGTCGTAGCCGGCGACGCCCTTGGCGGTGCGCCGCCCGGTGCGCAGCACCTCGCCGGAGGCGAGCACCACCTCCAGGCCGAGCACGTACTCGGTGGTCACGCCGTACTTGACGCAGCACATGCCGCCCGCGTTGGTGGCGACGTTGCCGCCGATCGTGGACGACTCCCAGGAGCCCGGGTCCGGCGGATAGTAGAGCCCCTCCCGGCGCACCGCCCCGGCCAGTGTCGCGTTCACCACACCGGGCTGGACCACGGCGATCCGGGCCACCGGGTCGATCTCCAGGATCCGGTCCATCGCCACCGTGCTCAGCACCACCGCGCCGTCCACCGCGTTCGCCGCGCCCGCCAGCCCGGTCCGCGCCCCCTGCGGCACCACGGGTACGCCGTGCCGGGCCGCCGCCCGGACCACGCCGGCCACCTGCGCGGTGTCACGGGGGCGGACCACCACCAGCGGCGTGCCCGAGGCGCACAGGTCGGCCTCGTCCCGCTCGTGCATCCGCAGCAGGTCGGGGTCGGTCAGGACGGCGGCGTCGCCGAGGAGGGCACGCAGGTCAGCGAGGAGGGGGGATCCGGCCATGCAGGAGAGGCTAACCGGCGGCTAGGTTGGCGGCCATGCTGTATGTGGACCGGCCCGCCTGGCCGGCGCGCGGGCGCCTCTGGTCCCACCTGATCAGCGACGTCTCCCCCGCCGAGCTGCACGTCTTCGCCGAGATGCTGGGCGTGCCCCGGCGCGCGTTCGACCGGGACCACTACGACATCCCCGCCGAGCGGTACCGGATGGCGGTGCTCCTCGGCGCGCGGGTTGTGCCGAGCCGCGACCTGGTCCGCCTCCTGCGCGCGGCGAACCTGCGCCGCCCCAAACACCTGCACGTCCCCTGATCACCCGGGCGAGGGGGCGAGGGCGGTCAGTTCGCGGGTGAGGTTGGCGTGGGCCTGCGGGGTCCAGTGGGTGTGCAGGTGGGGGTGGCGGTAGAGGGTGGGCAGGGACAGGAGCTGGTCCAGGATCCTCGCGCGGCCCCGGCGGAAGTCCCCGTCCGGCACGTGCGCGTACTCCTGCCGGACGGCCGCGGCGTAGCGGTCGTACTCCTCGGGCGTCCCGGCCAGCACGGCCAGGTCGGCGTCGCAGAGCAGCGCCCCGTCGCGGTCGTCGGCGGCGACCGCGTGCCCGGCGGTGAGCAGCACCAGCCGGCGCACCTCGGCCACCGCCGCCGCCGGCACCCCGAGCCCGGTGAGCAGCCCCTCGGCGAGGTCGGCGCTGGCCCGCTCGTTGGCGTCACCGGCGGTGCGCGGGTCGTAGACCGCGTCGTGGCACCAAGCGGCGAGGCGGACCAGGTCCGGACGGTCGGCGAAGCCGGCGTACGCGTCGACCACGTCGAGGACGGCGGTCAGGTGCCGGACGGTGTGGTAGCGGCGGTGCGGCTCCCACCAGCGGGCCAGCAGCTCCTGCCCGGCGCGGGTCAGCGCGGGGCCGTCGGGTGCACCGGCGTCCCGGACCGCCGCCCGCCACCGGTCCACCAGGCCGGCCCCCCGCCCGTCGTCCAGCTCCGTCACCCGGTCGAGTCTGCCGCAGCGGGCGAGGATTCACCGGCCCCGCCGCGGGTAGTCCCCGCCATGGCCGTGGCCCGGGACCGCCGACCCTCGCTGCTGCGGCGTGCCGGGATGCGCGACGGCGACGGCGACGTCGACGCGCCACGTATCGCGGCGGCCATGGAACAGCTGCGCCACCGGGGCAAGGCCACGCTGCACGACCGGCTGCACCGGGTGCGGATGGCGCTCGGGTTGGCCGTCCAGGCGGGGCTGGCCGCGGCGCTGGCCTGGATCGTCTCCCACGAGCTGCTGCACAATCCGCAGCCGGTCTTCGCGCCGATCTCGGCGGTCGGCACCCTCGCCGCGTCGGTCGGCCAGCGGCTGCGGCGGACGGTCGAGCTGATCGTCGGGGTGGCGGTCGGGGTGTTCCTCGGCGACGTGCTGATCTATTTCCTGGGCACCGGCGGTTGGCAGCTCGGGATGGTGGTGACGGCGGCGATCCTGCTGACCATCTTCTTCGGCGCGAGCGTGGCGATCGTCATCCAGGCCGCCGCCACGGCCGTGCTGATCGTCACGCTCAGCCCGTCCACCGAGAACCTGGAGATACCGCGCTTCGTGGACGCGTTCGTCGGCGGCGGGATCGCGCTGGTGGTGACGGCGATCCTGCTGCCGCTGAACCCGCTGCGGGTGATCAACCGGGCCGCCCGGCCGGCGCTCGACCTGCTCGCCGACCAGCTCGACGTGGCCGCCGCCGCGCTGCGCGACCGCGACCGCGACAGCGCCCAACGTGCCCTGGAACGGCTCCGGGAGAACAAGGCGGAGCTGGCCACCTTCACGGAGGCGATCGAGGGCGCGAAGGAGACCAGCACCCTCTCCCCGGCCCGCTGGCACCGGCGCAGCGAGCTGACCCACTACGCCGACGCGGCCGAGCCCATCGACCGGGCGATGCGCAACAGCGGCACCCTGATCCGGCGCTCGGTCACCATGATCGAGGACGGCGAACCGGTGCCCGACCCCATGTCCGACGCGGTGGGCCACCTCGCCGAGGCGGTCCGCCTGCTCCGCCACGAGTTCGCCGTCGGGGCGGAGCCGGAGAAGGCCCGGGAACGGTCCCTGCGCGCCGTCAGCGAGGCCGGTCGGGCGTACGAGCAGGGGGTCGGGTTCTCCGGCAGCGTGGTGGTCGCGCAGGTGCGGACCACCGCCAGCGACCTGCTGGTGGCCTCCGGCATCGAGCAGCAGGAGGCGAACCGGCTGGTCCGCGAGTCGTTCGGCGAGCAGGAGAAGCCGGCCCCGGAGGCGGGCGAAGGCGAGCCCGGCCCCCGGAGGTCGCCCGCCGCCCCGTCCGTCGGCTGAGCGGCGGGGCGGGGCCGCGCTCGGCCCCGCCCGGAGTCGGTCGGCTCAGCCCAGCTCGGCGAGGGCGGCCAGCAGGCGGTCGACGTCCCGCGCCGTGCTGCCCAGGCCGAGGCTCGCCCGCAGGGCGGTCGGCGGCAGGTCCGTCCGGCCGCTGCGGGCCGCCGCCTCGGCGAGCAGCCGCCGGGCCAGCGGGTGGGCGCAGAACAGCCCGTCGCGGACCCCGACGTCGTGCCGGGCCGCCAGCTCCGCCGCCGCCTCGCCCGAGTCCCGGCCGGCGACGACGAACGAGACGATGCCGACCCGGGGCGCGTCCGGCCCGAAGGTACGCAGCTCCACCACGTGCGGCAGGGCGGCCAGGCCCTGCCGGAGCCGGGCCAGCAGGGCCTGCTCCCGGGCGTGCAGCGCGTCCCGGTCGGCGTCGGCGAGGGCCGCGCAGACCGCCGCGAGGGCGACCGCGCCGAGCAGGTTGGGGGTGCCCGCCTCGTGCCGGGCCGGGCCGGCGGCCCAGCGCACCTGGTGGGTGGCGTCCCCGACGTGGCTGGTCGCGCCCCCACCCGCCAGGTACGGCGGGGCCGCGTCCAGCCAGTCGCCCCGCCCGAGCAGCACGCCCGCGCCGAACGGCGCGTACAGCTTGTGCCCGGACACGGCCAGGTAGTCCACGCCGAGCGCGGCGACGTCGACCGGCGCGTGCGGGGCGAGCTGTGCGGCGTCCACGGCGATCCGGGCGGCGTGCCGGCGGGCGACGGCGGCCAGCTCGGCCACCGGCCAGCGTTCCCCGGTCACGTTGCTGGCCCCGGTGACCGCCACCAGCACCGGCGGGCCGGCGGAGCGGCTGATGCCCGCGGCCCCCGGCGGCGCGTCCCGGCGCAGCTCCATCAGCGCCGCGTCCAGCGCCCGGACCGCCTCGCCTGGGCTCGCCGGCACGGGCAGCCGCACCGAGCCGCGCGGCCAGGGCAGCAGGTTGGCGTGGTGCTCCCCGGCGAACGTCACCACCGTCGTCCCGGCGGGCAGGGCGCGGGCCAGCAGGTTCAGCGCGTCCGTCGTGTTGCGGGTGAAGATCACGTGGTCGCCGGGCCGGGCGCCGAAGAAGTCGCCGACGGTCTGCCGGGCCCGCTCGTAGGCGAGGGTGCAGCGCCGCGACAGCGCGCCCGCGCCGCGGTGCACGCTGGCGTACCAGGGGAGCAGCTCGGCCACAGCGTCGGCCGCCGCCCGCGCGCACGGCGCGCTGGCCGCATGGTCCAGGTTGGTCTGGCCCGGCACGCCGAGCACGTCGAGCGGCCGCGACGACGCCGGCGCGATCCGCGCGGGCAGCGGGGCGGGCGGGGGTACGAGGGTGACGGTCATGCCGACCTCCGGGTCCGGGGACCCCGGGTGACGCCACCGGAGACGGGGTCCGCGCTTGCCCAGCGCCGGACGGGGCTGGGCCCGGTCATCACCCGGGGCACCCCACCGCGAACTCGACGAGGGTTGCCGGCCAGCAAGCCGGGGCTTGACGCTGGCGCTCGTGACCTGCCGACAGGATAACGGTCGGCGGATGCGCCCGGAACGGGCGGCGGAGGGTGACTACGCTGACAGAATGGCCGACACCCCACCCGGCGGCGCCCCGGTGCCGCCGTGGACCGCGCCCGACGTCCCCGCGCCGCCCGGCGGGTCCGCCCCCCGGATGCCGCTGCGTCGGCTGGGCTGGCGGCGGTTCCTGGTGCTGGCCCTGGTGGTGCTGCTGATCGCGGCGTGCGCGGTCTACATGCTCTTCGTGCTCGGCTCCAACCTCGGGCCGCAGGCGCTGCTGATCGGGGTGGTCGCCGCGATCCTGCCGGTGCCGGTGCTGGTCTCCTGCTTCCTGTGGCTCGACCGGTACGAGCCGGAGCCGCTGAAATACCTGATCTTCTGCTTCGCGTGGGGCGCGTTCGTCTCGACGGCCGCCTCGCTGACCGTGAACGAGTTCTTCGCCGCCCGGTTCGCCGACTGGGGGCTGCCGAACGCCCTCACCGGCGTGCTGGTCGCCCCGTTCATCGAGGAGCTGACGAAGGCGCTCGGGCCCATCCTGCTGCTGATCTTCCGCCGCCGCGAGTGGTCCGGGATCACCGACGGCCTGGTCTACTGCGGGCTGTCGGCGGTCGGCTTCGCCATGGTGGAGAACATCCTCTACCTGGGCGGCTACGGCTACGCCTCCGGCGTCGACGAGTACGGCCCCGCCACCGGCGCGCGGCAGGTCATCGCGATCTTCATCGTCCGGATCCTGCTGTTCGGGTTCGCGCACCCGCTGTTCACCTCGATGACCGGGGTGGGGCTCGGCATCGCCGCCCGCACGGCCGACCGGCGGGTGCGGTTCCTCGCCCCGCTCGCGGGCCTGCTGCTGGCGATGATGCTGCACGGCACCTGGAACCTGCTGCCGTCGCTGGCCCAGGCCACCGGCCAGGCCATGATCGCCCTGTACGGCTACCTCGGCGTGATGGTGCCGATCTTCTTCGCCATGGTCGGGCTGGCCATCTGGCTGCGCGGCTGGGAGGGGCGGCTGACCGAGCGCACCCTGCCCGACTATGTGCGGGCGGGCTGGCTCACCCCGCCCGAGGTGGCGTCGCTGGGCAGCCTCGGCCGGCGGCACGCGGCCCGCACCTGGGCCCGCCGGGTGGCCGGCGACGCGGGCCTCAAGGCGATGCGGGGATACCAGTTCTCGGCCACCCGGCTGGCGCTGCTGCGCGACGGGATGCGCCGGGGGCTGGACCGCCGGCCCGCCGACCAGGAACGGACGATCAGGGAGGAACGGGAGCTGCTGGACGCGCTCACCGCGTACCGGGCGTTCTTCGTCGGCCGGGACCCGCAAACCCCCGTCGGCAGCTGGGACGGCCACCGTTACCACCTGCGGTTCCCCGACGGCTCGCAGCGCGCCGTCGACGCGCCGGACGAGCCGGTCGTGCCGATCCCCGTGGTGCTCGTCCCGCCGCCGCCCCCGGTTCCGGCCCACGCGGCCGGCTACGGCCCGCCCGGCTGGTACGGCCCCCACCAGCCCCCGCCCTGGCCGCCACGCGCGGGCTGACGGTCCGGCCGGAACTCCGGGCCGGCTCGGGGCGGCTCGCGCCGGGCCGGGCCGGGGCCGTCAGGCGTGATCAGGTCGGGCGTGATCAGGCCGGGCTCGGTCAGGTCGTGAGGCCGGTGAGGAAGTCACCCATGCCCTGGGCCATCGCCATCAGGCCCCCGCCGACCGACCGGCACACCTGCGCCGCGCCGTCCGGCCGGAACGCCACGAAGTAGATCAGGAACGCGACGCCGCCCCAGAGGAACACCTTCTTCACGAACACCGGCAGGCTCCCCTCCCCAGGGTGCTGGACGTGCCTGGCGTTCCCTTCGCGGACGGCCGCAAACGAAGCAGCCCCCGCCAGGCCGCACAGGGTGCGCCCGGGGGGAGGAGTGTTAGGAGGGGGCCCTTGCTATACCGAAAGCGTTAACAGGGGGCCCTTCCTTACAGGTAGAGGCCGGTGGAGCCGGTGGTCTCCGCCTCGACGCGTTCGGCGGCCACGGCGTGCACGTCCCGCTCGCGCAGCAGCACGTACCCCCGGCCGTGCAGCTCGACCTCGGAGCGGTCGTCGGGGTCGAAGAGGACCCGGTCGCCGGAGACGATCGAGCGGACGTGGGGGCCCACGCCGACGGCGGTGGCCCAGGCGAGGCGCTTGCCGACGGCGGCGGTCGCCGGGATCACGATGCCGGCGGTGGAGCGGCGCTCACCCTCGCTCCCCTCCAACCGCACCAGCACCCGGTCGTGCAGCAGGCGGATCGGCAGGCCGGCGTCGAGGTTCTCATCGGCGGTCACGACGGAACGGTACCGCGTCCCCGCGGACCGGTCCGCTGGTGGTTACGGGGTTGCGGGCCGGGGCAATGTTGGCGCAACCGCCCTAGGCTGGGGCGGTCGGACGTATCCTGTCCCCCCTGTCGTCTGGGCGGGCGGGTTCTGCTGCGGGAGGTGCGCTTGAGCCGCTTCGAGCGGGTACGGGGACGGCTGCGCCGCGCGTACGAGTCGGGACGGGACGCGGTGCGGCAGGCCCGCGCCGACCCGACCGGGCGGGCCGACGTGACGGGCCCTCGGGCGCTGCCCGGCAGCATCGACGCGTCGGCCGAGGCCGGGGTGGCCTCGCCCCGCTCGCCGGGGCCGGTGGCACCGCCGTCGGCGATCGTGGTCGGCGCCGAGCCGCCCGCCGCGCTGCACAACTCCACCTCCAGCCGCGACGACGCCGACGTGCCGCACGCGCTGCGCATCGCGGCCGCCTGGTCGTGGCGGCTGATCGTCATCGGCGTCGTGTTCTGGGCGCTGCTGAAGATCGTCGCCACCGTCAGCATCGTGATCATCCCGCTGGCCATCGCCATGCTGCTCTCGGCGCTGCTCGCGCCGGCCGTGGGCTGGCTGCTGCGGGCGCGCTTCCCCCGCTCGCTGGCGACGGCGGTGGTGCTGGTCGGCGGCCTGGCCGCCGTGGTCGGCACGTTGACGCTCGTGGTCAACGAGTTCATCAAGGGCGTGCCGGAGCTGAGCAAGAAGTCCTCCGAGGGCGTCCGGCAGATCCAGGACTGGCTCAAGACCGGCCCGCTGCACCTGTCGGACAGCCAGCTCGACCGGTACATCGAGGAGGCCCAGTCCTGGATCAACAACAACACCGAGCGGTTCACCAGCGGGGCGGTCTCCACGGCGGCGACCCTGGCCGAGGTGCTCACCGGCATCGTGCTGGTGCTCTTCGCCACGTTCTTCTTCCTGCGTGACGGCAGCCGGATCTGGCGGTTCCTGGTGCGGCTGCTGCCGGTGGCGGCCCGGTGGAAGGTCGACGACGCCGGCCGGGCGTCCTGGGAGACGCTGGGCGCCTACGTGCGGGCCACGGTGCTGGTCGCGTTCATCGACGCGGTCGGCATCGGCACCTTCCTGGTCGTCTTCGACATCCCGTTCGCGTTCCCGCTGGCGGCGCTGGTCTTCCTGGGGGCGTTCATCCCGATCGTCGGGGCCGCGCTCTCCGGCGGGGTCGCGGTGCTGGTGGCGCTGGTCGACAGCGGCCCGGTCACCGCCCTGATCATCCTCGGCGTGGTGATCGGCGTGCAGCAGGTCGAGGGGCACGTGCTCCAGCCGCTGATCATGGGTCGGGCGGTGGCCATCCACCCGCTTGCGGTGATCATCGGGATCGCGGCCGGCGTGGTGCTCGCCGGGATCACCGGCGCGCTGGTCTCGGTGCCGCTGATCGCGGTGCTCAACACGGCCGTCCGCCGGCTCGCCGCGCGTACGGTGCCGGACACCCCGCCCGACGCCGTGGTGGTCGCCTCGCAGGCGCCCTGACCGGCCGGCGGGCAGACCGCCGACCGGGCCGCGTCACGACCTGCCGAGCCGCTCCAGCGCCCCCCGGGCCACCTCCGGGCGCGTCGTATACCAGAACGGGGGCAGCGAGCGGCGCAGGAACGGGCCGTAGCCCCGGGCCGTCTCCAGCCGCGAGTCGAGCACCGCGACCACGCCCCGGTCGCCGGTGGCCCGGATCAGCCGGCCCACGCCCTGGGCCAGCCGGACCGCCGCGATCGGCACGCTGACGGCGGAGAACCCCGAGCCCCCGCCCGCGTCCACGGCGGCGGCGCGGGCCGCCGCGAGCGGCTCGTCCGGCCGGGGGAACGGCAACCGGTCGATCACCACGAGCTGGCAGGAGTCGCCCGGCACGTCGACCCCCTGCCACAGCGACATCACGCCGAACAGGCAGCTCGACTGCTCCTGGCGGAACCGGCGCACCAGCAGCGGCAGCGCCTCCTCGCCCTGAAGCAGGACCGGCAGGTCGGTCTTCGCGCGCAGCAGCTCCGCCGCCTGCTGCGCGGCCCGCCGGGAGGAGAACAACCCGAGGGTACGCCCACCCAGCGCCCCGACCAGCGCCAGCAGCTCCTCGCCGGCCGCGTCGGGCAGCCCGGAGGCAGCGGGGCGGGGCAGGTGCGCCGCCACGTAGAGGATGCCCTGCCGGGCGTAGTCGAACGGGGAACCGACGTCGAGCGACCGCCAGCCCGGCCCCTCGGTGGCGGGCACGGTGCCGGTGGTGGGGCGGCTGCCCGGGGCGGCGGCCACCGGCGTCGCGTCGGCCGGGGCGTCCCCCCGGGCGGTGGCGGCGGCCAGCGCGGCGGCGGCCGGGGACGGCGGGGCGGGCGGCGGCGCCTCCAGCCCCAGCGCCCGGGCCACCGTGTCGAACCGGCCGCCCAGCGCCAGGGTCGCCGAGGTGGCGACGACGGTGCGCTCGTCGTACAGGTGGGTGGCGAGGGTGCCGGCGACCGACAGCGGGGCCACCACCAGGGCCCGGCGGCTGCCGTTGTCGGGCTTCTCCACCCACGCCACGTCGTGCTCGGACTCCTCCAGCAGCCGCTGGGCGGTGGCCGACAGCTCGTCGAGCACCGCCTTGGCCTGCTGCTTGCGGACCGGATCGGGATCGTCGGACTTGACGTCGCCGATCGCGTCCAGCGCGGCCCGGGTGGCGGCGTCGAGCAGCGTGCACGCCTCGCGCAGCGGGCCGGGCAGGCCGGCCGTGAGGCGACCGGCGGGGGCCTCGGCCAGCCCGACGGCGAGCGCGTCGCCGGCCTCGGTGAGCCGCTCGGCGACCTCCGGACGCAGCAGCGGCCGGGCCCGCCGGGTGGACCGGTCGATCAGCTCCGGCACCAGCTCGGCCTGGGCCGCCGAGGAGACCCGGTCGGCCAGCTCGTGCGCCTCGTCGACGATCAGCAGCTTGTGCGGCGGCACGATGTGCCGGCCGGCGATCATGTCGACGGCGAGCAGGCTGTGGTTGGTGACCACGATGTCGGCCTCCCGGGCGCGGGCCCGGGACGCCTCAGCGAAGCACTCCGCGCCGAACGGGCAGCGGGACGCCCCCACGCACTCCCGGGCCGGCATCGACACCAGCCGCCAGGCCAGGTCGTCGACGCCCGGGTCAAGCTCGTCGCGGTCGCCGGTGTCGGTCTCCATCGCCCAGTCGCGCAGCCGCTCGATCTGCTTGCCGAGCCGGCCCGCCTCGCCGAGCCACCTCCCGCCCCCGCCGCCCGCCCGGGGCTCGACGGCGTCGAACAGCGTGTCCGTCGGCTCGTCCTCCGTCGAGTTGTCCAGCCGGGCCAGGCACAGGTAGTGGTGGCGGCCCTTGAGCACGGCGAAGGTGGGCCGGCGGCCGAGCACCGGCTCCACCGCCTCGGCGAGCCGGGGCAGGTCGTGCTCGACGAGCTGGGACTGCAACGCCAGGGTCGCGGTGGAGACCACCACCGGGCCGTCCACGGTCAGGGCCGGGGCCAGGTAGCCCAGGGACTTGCCGGTGCCGGTGCCGGCCTGCACCAGCAGGTGCTCGCCGGAGGCCACGCACTCGGCGATCGCCGTGGCCATCTGCTGCTGGCCGGGGCGGGCCGCGCCGCCGGGGACCGCGCCGACCGCGGCGGCGAGCAGCTCACCGGCGTCGGCCCGCTTGCCGCGCCGCCGGGAGGTGCGGGGGAGGGCGGAACCGGGAGCGGTGCGCGGCGGAGTCACCGTGCGAAGGTACCCGTCGCCGCCGACACCGGTCCGCCCCCGCCCCGCGTGGCGGGGTCACCGTACGAAATCTCCCGGCATCGATTCCGTTACTTCCCCCCGCGCGATCGGTGGGCGGAATCGACTAGGGTGCGACTCATGCCGAGCGACGTGGTCCGCGTGATCTACCGCAAGTACGACGGCAGCGCCCACCGCGACTACCCGGCCCGCCTCCTGACCACGGACGACCTCGGCGTGTGGCTCGGCGTCCCGGCCGGCACCGAGTCCGTCTACCATGGCCGGCCGTCGGTCGAGCAGATCCCCTTCGTGCTGCTGGTGCCGCACCACGCCTGGTGGACGTGCATGTTCAACCCGCCGCCGCGCACGAGCGAGGTCTACTGCGACATCGCCACCCCGGCCCGCTGGGAGGGCGACGACACCGTCCACCTGTTCGACCTCGACCTCGACGTGGTGCGTCGTCGGGGCACCGGTCTGGTCGAGCTGCGCGACGAGGACGAGTTCGCCGAGCACCGGGAGCAGTTCGGCTACCCCGACGACCTGGTGGCCGAGGCGGAGGCCGCCTCCCGGTGGCTGCTGGGCGTGCTCGGCGACGGCAGCGAGCCGTTCGCCACGGCGTACCGGAAGTGGCTGGCCCTGGTGGTCTGAGCCCGGGTCGCCCACGGCCCGCCGCCGGCCCTCCGGCCCGAGGCCAGCCCGCCGGCCCGCTCCCGGCCCCCGGCCGTCAGGGGTGCGGCGGCCCGTCGGCCTCCGGCCCGAGGCCGGGCACCCGGGTCAGCTTGTCGGGGTTGAGCTGGTTGAAGACGCCGGTGATCCGGCCGTCGTGCACGGCGAAGGCGGTGACCAGGCGCAGCGGCCGACCGTCGGTGTGCACGGTCTCGAACTGCAACCCGAGCGCGCCGTCCACCAGCACCGGCCGGGACCGCACCCGCGCGCCGTAGCGGCCCGCCCGCCCGAACAGGCCCAGGACGAACCGGCCCACCGTGTCGGCGCCGGTGACCGGCCGCCGGGCCGCCGGGAAGTGCCCGCCGCTGTCGCCGATCAGCACCACGTCCGGGGCGAGCACCCGCACCAGCTCGGCCAGCTCGCCGGACTCGGTCGCCGCGACGAACGCGGCCACCACCCGCCGCTGCTCGGCCAGGTCGGCCGTGTGCCGGGGCGCGTCGGGCGCGGCGAGGGCCCGCCGGGCCCGCGAGGCGAGCTGCCGGGCGGCCACCGCCGTCGTGCCGAGCACCTCGGCGACCTCGCCGAACGGCACCGCGAACACGTCGTGCAGGACCAGGGCGACCCGCTGCTCGGGGCCGAGCCGCTCCAGCAGCACCAGCAGGGCCGTGCCGACCCGGTCGGCCCGGACGGCGCGTTCGGCCGGGTCGGGCGCGAAACCCTCGCCGTCCAGCGGCGTCACGACCGGCTCGGGCAGCCACTGCCCCGGGTACGTCTCCCGGCGCACCCGCGCCGAGCGCAGCACGTCCAGGCAGATCCGCCCGCAGGTGGTGGTGAGCCAGGCGGTCAGGTTGCCGACCTCCGCCCGCCTCGCCGGGTCGCCCAGCGCGCCGGCGCAGCGCAGCCAGGTCTCCTGCACGGCGTCCTCGGCCTCGCTGCGGCTGCCCAGCATCCGGTACGCCAGGGCGGTCAGCCGCCCCCGCTCCGCCTCGAACCCGTCGACCAGCTCCGGCACGCCGCCACCTTCCACGCGCATGATTCTCCCCACCCCTCGACGTCCCGGCGACCGCGAACGTGACACGGGCGCTCGACGGGCGGGAGTGGCCGGGGTGGGTGATGATCCAGTCATGAGCGGGTTCGATGGTGCGCGGTCAGATGCCGCCCACGCTGTCCGGGACGTCGTGCCGCCCGAGGGGGCGACGATGCGGGAGTTGCTGCGGGTGGGCGGGGGTGCCGTCGACCTGGCGGCGATCGATCCCCGGTCGACGCCGGGGCTGCCGGCGTCCGCCGCCGAGGGCGACGGGAGCCGCAAGGCGTGGGCGCGGGAGCAGGTGCGGCTGCTCGGCGCGGCCCTGGGGCGGCAGCAGGAGATGCTGTACGCCACCGCGCAGGCCGCCGCCGGCCCGGGCGCGCCCACCGGCGCCCCCACGGCGGCCGACGTCGCGCCGGGGCGGGGCCGACCCGACCGGGTGCTGCTGGTGCTCCAGGCCATGGACTGCGGCGGCAAGGACGGCACGATCCGGCGGGTCGCCGGGGCGATGAACCCGCTCGGGCTGCACATCCGCTCGTTCGGCCCGCCGACGGAGCGGGAGCGGCGGCACGACTTCCTGTGGCGGATCCGCCGGGCCCTGCCGCCACCCGGGTACGTCGGGGTCTTCAACCGGTCGCACTACGAGGACGTGCTGATCGCCCGGGTGGAGTCGCTGGTGCCGGAGGCCACCTGGCGGGCCCGGTACGACGAGATCAACGCCTTCGAGCGGGAGCTGACCGGCTCCGGGGTGCGGCTGGTCAAGGTCATGCTGCACATCTCGCACGCCGAGCAGGGCGAGCGGCTGCTGGCGCGGCTGACCGACCCGACGAAGCACTGGAAGTACCACCCGAGCGACCTGGACTCCCGGGCCCGCTGGGGCGACTACCAGGCCGCGTACGCCGAGGCACTGAGCCGGTGCGGCACGGACGCCGCGCCGTGGCACGTGGTGCCGGCCGACCGGAAGTGGTACCGCGACTGGGCGGTGGCGCACCTGCTGCGGGAGACGTTCGACGACCTGGATCTCGGGTATCCGCCGGCGGACTTCGACGTGGCGGCGGAGCGCAGCCGCCTGTGCGGCGCCTGACCGGCGGCGCGACGGCGTCTGACCAGCGGCGCGCTCGCGTGCGGTCGGGCGGCGCCGGCGTGGCGGTCGGCCGGCGGTTGCGGGCCGGCTGACCGGTTCCAGGTGAACGGCAGGTGAACGACCAGTAAATGGCGGCTGGCCAGGGGTGGGCCGACGAATTCGCGGCCCGGCCGTTTCCTAGCATTCCCGTTGCAGGCACCCCCGGGGCGTCCGCCACCCTTCCACCGACACGACGAGGTCCAGGCTGTGAAGTTTTCCTTCCGCCCCACCGAGGGCGCCTTCTACGAGCTCTTCACCAGGGCCGCGCAGAACCTGGTGCGGGGCACCGAGCTGCTCAACGAGCTGGCCCTGCCGGGCGTGGACGTGCAGTCGGTGAGCGAGCGGCTGACCGAGGTCGAGCACGACAGCGACCAGATCACCCACGACCTCTACAAGAAGATCAACTCCACCTTCATCACCCCGTTCGACCGGGAGGACATCTACCGGCTGGGGTCGCTGCTCGACGACGTGATGGACCACCTGGAGGCCGTGGGCAACCTGCTCTACCTCTACGGGCTGACCAAGCTGCCGGCGCTCCCGCGCGAGCTGCACGAGCTGGTCAACGTGCTGGACCAGCAGGCGAAGCTGACCGCCGAGGCGATGCCCCGGCTCAAGTCGATGAAGGATCTCGAGGACTACTGGATCGAGTGCAACCGGCTGGAGAACGACGGCGACCAGGCGTACCGGATGCTGCTGGTCCGCCTCTTCTCCGGCGAGTACGACGCGCTCACGGTGCTCAAGATGAAGGAGGTCGCCGACGAGCTGGAGGCCGCCTGCGACGCCTTCGAGCACGTGGCCAACACCGTCGAGACCATCGCGGTCAAGGAGTCCTGATCCTGTGAGTCCCGAACTCATCGCCGTGCTGGCGGTGATCGCGGTGGCCCTGGCGTTCGACTACACCAACGGCTTCCACGACGCCGCCAACGCGATCGCGACCAGCGTCTCCACCCGCGCCCTGACACCCCGGATGGCGCTCGCCCTCGCCGCCGTCGGCAACTTCGTCGGCGCCCACTTCGGCGCGGGGGTCGCCAAGACCGTCGGCGACAACCTCGTCACCCTGCCCACCGGCATCGCGAGCCTGGGGGTGGTCTTCGCCGGGGTGCTCGGCGCGATCGCCTGGAACCTGATCACCTGGTACTTCGGCCTGCCGTCGTCGTCCTCGCACGCGCTGTTCGGCGGCCTGGTCGGGGCGACCCTGCTCGCCACCGGCGGCATCGTGCAGTGGGTCAACATCGCCGAGAAGGTCCTGCTGCCGATGGTGCTCTCGCCGATCGTCGGCCTGACGCTGGGCTACCTGCTGATGCTGGCGATCCTGTGGCTGTTCCGCAACGGGCAGCCGGGCAAGCTGAACCGGGGCTTCCGCTGGGCGCAGACCGCGTCGGCGGCGGCCATGTCCGTCGGCCACGGCATGCAGGACGCCGCGAAGACCATGGGCATCGTGGTCCTCGCCCTCTACACGGGCGGCTTCCAGGACGACAAGACCCACATCCCCGGCTGGGTGTTCTGGACGTCGGCGGCGATGCTGGCGGCCGGCACGTACGCCGGTGGCTGGCGGATCATCCGCACGCTCGGCCGCAAGATCATCGACCTGGGCCCGCCGGAGGGCTTCGCCGCCGAGACGGTGGCCAGCTCGGTGCTCTACTTCAACGCGCTGGTGCTCCACGCGCCGATCTCCACCACCCACACGATCACCTCGGCGATCATGGGAGTGGGGGCGACGAAGCGGCTCTCCGCGGTGCGCTGGAACGTGGCCGGCAACATCGTGGTCGCGTGGATCATCACGTTCCCGGCGGCGGCGCTGATCGCTTGCGTCACCTACCTGCTGGTCCGCCCCCTCTTCGGCTGACGGCCTGCCGCGCTCGCCGTCCGGCGGTCCCGCCGCCCGCCCGCCGCCCGCCGGCCGGCGGTCCGGCGGCCGGCGGCCCGGCGGCCGGCGGCCCGGCGGTTAGGAAGGGCCCCCTGTACAACAGAATGCGTTAACAGGGGGCCCTTCCTTGCACCTCACTTGTACTGCACGCCGATCTGCTCGCGGATCGCGTCCAGCAGGCCCATCACCTCAAGCGTGGCGGCGTGCGGCACCAGCGGGCTCTCCGTCAGCCCCGCCGCGAGGCAGCGCTGCACCTCGATCGCCTCGTACTGGTAGCCGCCGCCGGTCAGGTCGGCCGGGATCGTCTCCGGCTCCGCCCCGGCCCGGTGCAGCGTCGCCGACGGCGGCCGGAAGAACGGCGCGGGCAGGTCGATGCGCCCGGCGGTACCGGTGATCGAGGCGACCAGCGGGCTGGCCCCGATCATGCCGCAGCTCAGCGTCGCCACGGCCCCCGAGTCGTAGCCGAACACGATGCCGGTGTTCTCGTCGACCCCCTCCGGGCCGATCTTCGCCCACGACCGCACGTGCTGCGGGACGCCGAGCAGCAGGTGGGCCAGGCTGACCGGGTAGACGCCCAGGTCCAGCAGCGCGCCCCCGCCCAGCGCGCGGGCCCGCATCCGGCTCTCCGGCGCGAACGGCCCGGCCACCCCGAAGTCGGCCTGCACGCCGGTGACCTGCCCGATCGTCCCCTCGGCGAGCAGCTCGACCACCCGCAGGATCAGCGGGTTCGTGCGCATCCACATGGCCTCCATGAGGAAGACCCCCCGGGAGCGGGCCGCCTCGACCAGCTCGGTGCTGTCGGCCAGGTCGAGGGTGAACGGCTTCTCCACCAGCACCGCCCGGCCCGCCGCCAGGCAGATCATGGTCGCCTCGTGGTGCGCCGCGTGCGGGGTCGCCACGTAGATCGCGTCCACCTCGTCGTCGGCGGCCAGCTCCGCCCAGGAGCCGTACGCCCGTTGCGCGCCGTGCCGGTCTGCGAACGCCCGTGCCGCCTCCGGCGTCCGCGAGCCGACCGCGACCAGCTCGGCCCCCGGCACGTGCCGCAGGTCCTCGGCGAAACAGCCGGCGATGTGGCCGGTGGCCAGAATGCCCCAACGTGTCATGCGCCCACGCTAGCCGCAATGCCGGGTAGTTAAGCGTGGTGGTGGCTGGTCAAGGGGGCGTGTCGGTGGGGATGCAGGCAGCGGGACTCCGGTAGAGAGGTACGTCCGCCAAGACATGCCTCACCGTTGGGAGTCCCGCTGTTGGTCCAGTCTGTCATTGCGCGTGTGGTGCGGGTCGCGGCAGGTCCGTTCGCGCCGGGTCATCTGGGTGAGCTGACGCGGCAGGTGCCGTTCGAGATGGTTGATGCGGTCCTGGCTCAGACGTGTTGTCTTCAGCGGCGGGTGCGGGATCTGCCCTCGCGGGTGGTGGTGTATCTGTTGCTCGCGGGCTGTTTGTTCGCCGAGTT
>NZ_FMCW01000066.1 GCF_900091595.1 Micromonospora haikouensis | reverse complement strand
CTTACTCATCGGACACCCCGCCGGCCCGTCGCCACGCCGCGACCTGGCCACGTTCATCCGTACCTACCTGGGGACACCAACCCGTACACCGACAGCCAGCGACCCTGCGCGAACGCCTGGAGCCCGGGATCGTCATCCCGTTTTTGACCAGCGCTGGAGTTGTTTTGGTCCGGAAGCTACCGGCGGACCCATCGTGGAAAATCCGGAACGGATGGCTACAAGATCACGGAAACTGCGCTTCTGCCGCAAGTCGGCGATGGCGGCGGGCTGGTCTGCGAGCGGCGGCCGTTGGGTGCCAGTATCCCCTTGCACCTGCCATCTGAGATGTTGAGGAACCAGGCGAATGTGGAACATTGCCGAGCGTCGAGGCGCGACGACCGTCGCCCTCACCGCCGTCCAGGTCGCCCTGCTGCAAGTGATCTACGACGAGTTCCACGCTGGCACCGCCTGGCCGACGATGTACCAGGTCGACCGCGCGTTCCTTAGGTTGAAGCGGCGCGGCGTCGCGAGCGCCGCCGCAGTGATGAGGGACCTGCCCGACGGGCTGCTGATGCGCAGCGGGATCTGGACGGACCCGGCCGCCCGCGACGAGGTGAAGCTGACGATCAGCGGCGTGGCGCGGTGCGCTGGCGGCGGCGCGGAGGAGGCCGAGGCGTTCGTACGAGCCGTGCGCTGGTGCGCGCGGCAGGAGCCGACCCGGGAACCGAAGGTCGGGGAGACCTCAGTGCAGGTGTACTGGCGGCAGGTGCGGCGGGCCATCCCGGTGGAGCTGCGGCCGGACCCGGGCAGCATGGACCGTCTGCACCTGCTGCTGACCGCACACCACTGGGGGTGGGTGCAGGCCGGGCGGGCGCCGGACGGATCGGAGTGGACCCTTCACCTGGGGCCGGAGGTGCGGCGGTTCAGCAAGGTGCAGTCGGTGGAGGACTTCGTTGACGCGCGGGTCAGCTGGTGGGAGGAGGGCAACCAGTTCATCCCCGTAACGAACACCTTCTTCGCGCCGAGCGAGGTGGCGATCACCGAGGCCGCGCAGCCCGAGGAGGCGCTGACCGTCGGCGCATACATCAACCCGCTGGCGTTGGAGCAGCTGCGCGAGTGCGCGGACACGGGCTGGGATACCACCAAGCTGGTGGCGCTGGCCGAGGAGTTGGACGCCTGCTGGCGAGCCGGGCATGTCTATGCGGCGCACACGGTGTTGCGGGCGCTTCTCGACCATGTGCCACCGTTGTTCGGCCAGAAAGGCTTCGCCGCCGTGGTGAGTAGTCACCCCTGGGGGAAGACGGACTCGAACTACCTGCGTCGGCTGAGCGCCTTCCGAGACCAGGCCGACGATGCTCTGCACCGTCAGATCTCCAAGAGGCCGGACCTACTCATGCTGGACAACCTTCCGCCGGCCGCGGCGGTCAACGCTCTGCTGGGCGGCTGCGCGGCGCAGCTCCAGCAGCCCTGACCGGGCCCCAGGGCCGCAGTACGGCGGCGAGGGCGGTCACGGCTGGAGTGGCGCGGCGGTAGTGTCGGCGCGGTGAGGGGTGAACGGAGGCCATCGAGGTTGGCGGCCAGCAGCCGGGCGAGCGGGTCGCCCGGCGGTAGGGACGTACTGCGGAGACCGGTGGATGCGCCTCGGGGCTCTGCCGCCGCTGATTGTTCCTGCTCGCCAACGCGTCCTCCTGAAGTCACCCCCAGTCGGACCAGTGTGAAGCAGGAGCGCACGTCCTGCGAACAGGACGTTAGTGGCCAGCTACGGCGAGGATCCCTCGCGTGATCGTCCTGACCGCCCGCTGGGCTCTTCGGAAAGACTGGCAGGAGGGGCAGAGCACCCGCGCGACAGCCGCAGGCCCCCCACCTCGCGTCTTGGCCCGCCGGTAGCTTCCGGACCAAGACAACTCCAGCGCTGTTCAAAGACGGGATGACGATCCCGGGCTCCAGGCGTTCGCGCAGGGCCGCTGGCCAGGGCTGGAGTTGTTCTTTCGCTGCAAACAACGGCGGGGCCGAGTGGAACAGCTCGCTATCGGCCAGGCGCGAGACGACGGTGACGACCTCGACGACGAACGGAAGTGGCTCACCGAGGCCGAGCGACAGCAGCTCGCCCGCGCCGGCCGCCGAGGCGCTGCTGGCGATGCCAGAGTTCCGGGCGGCCAAGCCCGGCGGCGCCCGAAAACGGTTCGCCCGCTCCCACCTTCCGGCCGACCTCGACGAGCAGGTTCGCTGGGAGGCCATCCGCACCGCGTGCGATCGCGCCGACGAGCTCACTCAGCAGCGGTACGCCGGCATCGGTGACCAGTACGACGAACTGGCCGCCGACTTGCTAACGGATCCGGCCTACCAGCAGGCGGGGTCGGTCGGTGTGCGCAAGCAGGCCGCCGAGCAGTTCCTCACCGCATGGGCCGACGGCTTCGTTCCCCCCCTGTCGCGCTAGCGTGCCAGAGCGGTCCGACACGAGCCCATCCCGAGGGGCACCCCGACGCGACGGGCGATGAGTCGTCATTCCGGCTGGCCGGTGGTGAACGGCACGGCAGTGAGGATGAGCAGGATGGTGCCGGCGAAGGCGCCGCCGGCGGTGAGGATTGCGGTGGGCGGGTTCATTCCGCCGGTCCAGGCGAGGAGGCCTCGCACGCACCCGCAAGACCGTAGTCAGCCACGACGGCAGCTTCATCAGCTTCCACCGCCGCCGCAACGTCCACGCACTCGTAGATCAGACGACCCCAACCGATCCCGCCCACGCTGCGTTAGATCAACTCATGGCACCGGCCGGCCGCAAGAGCAGCCGGCCGGGACCACTGTGATCGACGGTCAGGCCGCTCGGTGGCGCCGGTAGAGGAAGGCGAGGCTGGCGGCCTCGGACTCCAACCAACTGGCGTATCCCGCAGCGGGCCGCACCCGGGTGAACTCCCGCCGGCGGCGGACGTCCAGCACCATCGGCCGGGCCCTGGGATGGGTCTGGTCGAGGGTTTGGCTCATGAGCCACAGCGTGACCTCGGCGGCCTGCGCGGTGAGCGCGTCGCTGTAGAAGTACAGCTTCAACGCGTCGGTAGTCCCGTCCGGATGCATGAGGACGAGGTCCGGCGTGACGCGGACGGTCAGGTCGGTGGTGTGCCACCGGGCGGTGCCCGGGGAGACGAACGCGGTGTCCGCGCGCGGCTCGATGAACGACAGCCAACCACGGGCGATGTCGATGTAGTGGCCACGCACCTGGGGGCGGCAGTTCTGGACGGCGCTGCTCATCGCCGCCTCGTCCTTGCCGGTCCGCCGCCCGGCCTGGACCGCCAACCGGATCTTGCGGTAGGGGTCCTTCACCGGCGAGTACGAGTCGTCGAAGCTACGGACGAGCGCGAAGCGCTGCGTCCCCGGGCTCAGGACGTACTTGACGAACCGAGCCATGGCGATGTCGAAAGTCGACGTCGGGTGGGTCAACCTGGCGATCTCCTCTGGCCCCGACCGGAACGCAGAACCTTGACGCCACGGGTAACCGCTGACCGGAACTTCACAACCTGAAACGGTCGCCAAGCCCACTGCAAGCGGTTAGGGTCGATAACTGCGACGTGATCGAGCCCCAACGTCTGGTCTGCCTCCCGCGCGGTACCTCCACGTTGGGGCCGACAACCCAGACTATGAAGCCGACCTTTGGTATTCCCGGCCTCGAACGGCATGGTCGCACATCCGCCCAGCTCAGACGTATGTAGACGGCCCAGTCAGGCGTCACGTATGTGGATCTTGAGGCCGTCGAGGGCGCACCTTCAGCGGATTAGACAGGCGCGACCGCCACGCACGGGTTCGGCACCGCTTGGAGCAGTACACCTTCTCCGCCCGGCACTCGTCGAAGTCCCACTCTGTCCCGCAGACCACACACCGGATCAGAAACGGCTTTCGCACCTTTGCTGCCGGCTCGGATCGCTTGGCCTCGCGGGCCGCCGCACTTCGGCACGAACGGGAACAGAACTGGGCATCGCTCCTCTTGAGCAGCGGCATGCGACCAAGGCATCGCTTGCACACCGCAGCCACCACATCGCTGAATGTAGTGAGATCGATCGCCTGCTGCGACCCCGGATTAGGGATGCGCGGGCGAAGGCATTCGTCGACCTGGGTCGCCGGGCCCGTGATCAGGGTGCGGATCGTCGCCGACGACGTCGACCAGACCGACGCCGCCGCGCTGGCCATCAGCCGGGTTCTCACCGTCACGAAGGAGAGCCCGGCCCGCGGCCGCGTCGCTCCAGCGACGGCGTCGCCGTCTACCTCGACGCCGAGCTGCCGCCCGTCGACTTCGACGCCGCGGACCGGGCCAGCCGGTGCGGCTGGACCGGCTGCGCTGAACCGGACCAGGGAAGGTCCTTCGGTGCCTCAGCTTTATTGGCAGTGCCTCACCTTCCTTGGCAGGCGACAGTGGATCAACACACACGTCTGCATGGCGGAACTCGCGTCGCTCATCATTGAGTGGATAAGCTCCCTTATCCATTGGGTTGTCCGACCGCCTCAGCGGATAACGTGGTGCAACGTCGGCTGAAAGCCCGGCCGAAACTAAGCGGATAAGAAGGACGGTGGACCACAGTGGCCCGGACCGCGACCGCGAAAGTCATTCCGCTACGGCCCGAGGCTCCGACCGCAGCGGTCGAGAGGGCTCTTGCGGCGCTGCACCGGCACCTCGACCGGTGCGCCCTCGCCGCCAACACCACCAAGGCATACCGAGCACGCGCTGGCGCATACGCCACCTGGCTCACCCAGCACGCCGGCGAACACCCGGACGCCTTCGTCGACCAGGTCGGCGCCGAGGCCGCCGTCACCGCCTGGCGCCGCCACCTCATCACCGCCAAGGCCAGCCCGTCCACCGTCAACCAGACCCTCGCCGCCGTCGACCTGCTCTACGAGGTCGGCGCCGGCCTGCGGCTGAAGGTCAAGCGCGCCCGCGTGCCGCGCCCCGGCGAGCCCGAGGCGCTCACGCCGAAGGAGCAGGGCGCGGTGGAGCGTGCCGCTGACCGCCGCGCCCTCCGCGACGCCGCGATCATCGCCGTGCTGCTCTACACCGGCGCGCGGGCAGAGGAGTGCGCCCGCCTCGACGTCGATGACCTCGCTCTCACCGCCCGCACCGGCACTATCCGCTTGCACGGCAAGGGTGATGAAGTCCGCCAGGTACCAGTGCCCGCCCCGGCCCGTGACCGGCTCACCGCCTGGATTCGGCACCGCGGCGGCGAGCCGGGACCGCTGTGGACTGGCCAACGTGGCCGGCTCACCACCTCCGGCATCACTCAGATCGTTCTCGCCGTCGGCACCGACGCCCATCTCCCCGGCCTGCGACCGCACCGACTACGTCATACCTACGCCACCCGACTCCGCCAGGGCGGCGCCGACCCCGCCCAGGTTCAGGCCCTCCTCGGCCACGCCTCCCTCGACACCACCGCCCGCTACTTCCGCGCCGGCACCGCAGAACAGGCCGCCGTCGTCGAGCGCATCTTCGACTGATGAACCCACGGAATCAGGCGCCGCCGGCGTCGTGACTCACAGCTCGCCGAGGATGCGTTCGCGTTGCTCGGCGTACTCGCTGTCGCTGATGAGTCCGTCGCGGTAGATGGTGGCGAGCTGCCGCAGCCTCTCGGCGATCGGGCTGGGCTGTGATGTCGGGGCGGTGTGTGGATTCGGTGAACGGTTGTCGGGGTCCGACCCGACAACCTCACTGGATGGTGTGGCGGCGGATCCGGCGATGCGCCAGAAGCATTCGTCGAGGGCGGTGGCGCTGCTGGCCGCTGCAGCGAGGTGACGCAGGGTGTCCGGCTCGCAGTCGAGCACTGCGGCTAGGCGGGCAGCGTGGGGGGTGGTCGGGACGAGGCGGCCGGCGAGGATGTCCATCGTCACTGTGGCAGCGATGTCTGCACGGCTGGCCAGCTCGGTGGGGGAGATGCCGGCGAACTCGGCATAGACGCACAGGTAGCGGGCCAACGCCCGTCGGGCGGGCGGCGCTTGCGGATCGATGGTGGCCACCAGATGCCCGAAGCGGATCCGTCGGCGGGCGGCGGGTGGTTCCGGCAGGTCGATGATGGGCGTACCCCGCAGGGCGGGCGCGGCGACGAGTTCGAGGGCCACGCACTGGCGGGCGTACTCCTCCCGGATCGTGGCTACCTCGGCGGCGACGGTACGGACCCGCAGCAGCTCGTCGCGGGTCTGGTGAAACTGCGCTTCGAGCTGGTTGGCGCGGCGCGTCTCCTGGTGGCGGCTGTTCTCCGAGGCCCGCAGGTTGTCCAGGTAGCGAGTGGTCTCGGTCTTGAGGCGCTCCTGCAGCCGGGCGATCTTGCGCTGCAGGACCGGCACGGCCGGCTCGCTCTCCGGGACGTTGCGCTGGCCTGGTTTGCCGGGCGGCCGGCTAACCGGGCCGTTGTAGCCGCGGGGTCGCTGCCCGCGGGCGCATTCGTACCAGCCTGCGGCCACCGCCCGGATGCTGGCGCTGTCGCAGCTATCCGGCAGGCAGTCGATGATCAGCTCGGCCATCTCCCAGGTGGGGCCGAGCCTGTAGCGGCTGAGCTGCTCGGAAACCTTCTGACGGGTTAGGCCGGGGTAGGCGAGGCCGCGCTGACCAGCGACCTCGATGATCCTCGTCTGTCCACCAATGCCGTAGTAGTCGTGGATGAGGCTGCGGACGTAGAGGATGTACTCGGCGGCGTCGGGGTTGCCGCTGCGTTCACGGATCGTAGCTTCATCCACGACGTACGGGCGGGTGTTGCGACGCGGCTCGGGGCGGTGGCCGGTGCTCATGCGGTCGTCCTTGATGCACGAGGAGTGGCCCGGCAACGGTCGGTGTTGTCGGGAGTTCGGACGGGACCCTTTCCCGACATTAGGGACGCCGGGGAGAGTTACCTATGCCGATCGCTGATTGGTAGATCGGTCAGGGTGCTCCGCGCCGTTCGGTTGGCCGCCTGGTCGGCGCGGAGCACTTGCCCTGCCTACATGATGCGAGAAGGTGATGACAGAATGCAGTGGAGATCCTGGTTGCGGCAACTGGCGACCTTGGCTAACAGACTGCCGGTGCGAGCCGTGGTCACCCGTCACCATCGACCCGCACGACCTCCTCAACCGGCTCGCCACCATCCCCAGCACCGCCGACCTGCTCCCTGGAAGCGACGGCCGCGGCCACGGCGTCCAAGCGGCGTGAGGTGACGCTATCGGGCTCTCGGCCCCACGCCATCAAACGCTCACGGGCAGCACAGCTTGCCGCACAGCCAGCCGACAGATCGACGGTCAGGCCGTCCGCGGTGGCGACGGTCCTACTCCCCGGCCGCCAGCAGCGACGCGGAGTGGGAGGCCTTGCTCACCGCCAATCACCACGGCGTCAACGGCGAGGACGACGAGAACCGGCCGCGCTGGCTCAGCGAGAGCGAGCGCGAGGAACTGGCCGAGCCGACCGTGCAAGTCCTGCTCGCGATGCCGCAGTTCCGTGCCGAGAAACCGGGCGGCGGCCGGTACCGGTTCGCGCAGCAACACCTGCCCGCCGACCTCGACGGACGGGTCACGCACGCGGCGGTGCGCCCGGCCTGCGACCGCGCCGACGAGGTGGCCGGTCAGCGGTATACCGACATCGACGAGCACTACGAGCAGCTCGCCGCGGACCTGCTCGCGGACCCGGCCTACCAACGGGCCGGGTCCGCCGCGGCCCGCAAGCAGGCCGCCGAGCGGTTCCTTGCCGCCTGGGCCGACGGATGGGCACCGCCCATGGTCGCCCGCGAGGAGCTCTACGCCCGCGCCCAGCGGCTGGCCAAGGCGGCGGCCCGGCCATCGGCGCTGTACTGATAGGGGCAGTGGCGGATCCGCTGGTCGCCGAGGCGGTGAGAAGAATCTTGGTTGCGGTTGGGGGGTAGGCAGCCTTTTCAGCCACCGCCGAGCGTTGACCCCTCGCCCAAGCGACGGAAACGCTCCCCAGAGCGATGGGAACCACGCCGGTGACCGTACCGGTCAGCCGGTGATCGACACGGTCACCAGCAGGATCAACCAGGGGTCAGGGCGGACCTGACCCTGGCCCGGTTCGTTGAGCAGGCCATGACGGATCAGGTGCACCACCTGCGGGACAACCCGGCGCGCTACTACGAGGTGCTGGGACGGGTCATGTCGGCCCTGCGCGAGACCGGCGCGCTCAACGGCGCCACCCATCTCGACTGGTGGCCCGGCAACGGCGGACGGACCTGGGAAATCGAGTGGCAGGGTGGCCCCTTCCCGGCCGAGGCCGCCGCGCGGCTGCTGGGGGCACCAGAGCCCAGCGCCGACGACGAACAGGGCGACCACGCGGTACGCGGCCTGATCTCGCCCGGCTGGGGCGAGAACGAGCGCGCGCACCTGGTCGTGCTCGACGTGCCGGTGAACCTGCGCGCGATCGACCCGATCGGCACCAGACAGGTCTGGGCGACCCTCACCCTCACGCAGGGGTAGAGGGAAGACTAGGTCACCGCGCCACAGCGGCAGCCCTCAGGATCAGGCCGGCACGTCGCCGGTACAGGCTCGTCGTCGCAGGGGCTGATCGCCCGGCGGTATGCGGTGAGGATGTCGCGGCCGGATACGGCGGCGAGCACAGCAAGTTCGCGACCACCGAGGTACGGGGGCTACCCATGCAGGAGGGCGGGTCAGACGCCGACGAGCAGCTCGGGCTGGGGCAACATTCGCAGTTCCGCAGTTGAGACGGCGTCCTGCGGTCCGGTGACCATGACCAGCGAGGTTCCGATGTGGCCCCCGCATGCGGCGAGCGGCGCTCCGGTGGCCATGTCCGGGCAGGCGAGGTAGACCCACTCCATGGCGTCTCCGCCGTCCACGGACAATGTGCGCGTTCCGGTGGGCTCGGGCGGGTTGTTGGTGTCGAGCCGGTCGACGTACTGCGGTGGTGGCGGACCGCTGCCCCAGGGAGGCGCGCCTCGACGCCCTGCCAGTGCGAGCTGGTAGTTGATCAGGCTGGTCCACAGGTGATGCACCACCGAGGCGCCCCCGGTGTCGTCGCGGACTGTGATGACATCGATGGTGGTGTCGTCGTCGAGTTCGTGGCCGATGCGGACCTCGCCGGGCCTCGGTCGGCCCAGGTCGCGGGCGACTCCGTGCGCGTCGGCGTGGGTGGTCTCCCTGTGCCAGCCGACCATGTGGGCGCGGTAGCGGGGGGCCTCCAGCATGGCGAACCTGACGCCGAGCCAGCCGTAGATCTCCTCCGCAGTGGGCGGTGTCAACGCTCCGCTGGGGTCATGCGGACCTGGCTGTCCGGGGGTGTGCGCCATGCTGAAGGCTCCCTCCCCTATCCGTGGTCTCGTGCCGAGATTCTTTCGTGCCTGGCTACACCGGCAGCTTGGTAAACAGTTCCTCGAAGCGGTCAAGCGTCTGCGCGTCGACCTGGGCGAAGAACTCCTCAAGGTTCTGCGTAAGTACGTGGGCGGGCCCGGCATGGTCAAAGTCGCCGCGCACCTTGCTGATGCGCCGCAGGATCGGCTCCGGGGTTTGCGGTAGGTCAGCCTCATCGAGAGTGGAGAGCGTTCGGGTGTAGAGCCACAGGTAGTCCTTGACCGTGAACAGGTCCTCGATGTCGGC
>NZ_FMCW01000021.1:43747-146874 GCF_900091595.1 Micromonospora haikouensis | reverse complement strand
CCAAACCGCTCGGTACAACAACCTTTGCATCGCGTCCGGCCGGGCATGCCCGGCCCGCTGCGCCAACTGCCAACACGTCTTGACCTCGATATCGGCCAGCAACCCGGTCACGAACGCCACCGCCGTCCGACGCGGTTCCACCCGCCCGAACCGGCCCGCGAACGCATCACACACCCCGGTCAGGACCTGCCGCCACCGGCCAGGGTCTACGCTGTGACACGCGGCCACCGCCAGATCTGAAGTCATGTCCACAGCAGACAGACGATCACGCGGTGGCCGTACCCCGTCTACCCGGCCCCCACCAGCAACATCTCAAACGGCGGCTGCCGTACTAGCGGCCCTTCGGCCAGCTCGCCAACTTCGAGCACGAGATCGTCCGCGTCCGCCTATCTCGCAATGCCGATTGCGAGAACAGCGCCTCCGCCCGCCGCACCCTACCCAACTTTAAACTAGATAAATAAGAATCCCCTTGATCCAAATCGTCCGACACCCCCCTCCAGCGACTCCCGTCGGGCACTCAGATTCAATCTGACAGCCTTGCACCTGGTCAAGCGCCCCAATAATTGACGTACATCAAATTTATAGTTGATACCGAACGACCCTTCCACTACCGTTGCCCGCGAGGCATTCGCCGGAACCCCGGCCGCATCCCTCGGGAATCAGCAGCGCCTTACGGCACTTCCATTTCGCACTGAAGGTGCAGAGTTAATATGACTAACGGAAATGACTACTGTCCGGTTTCTCAGGAGGAGTCTCCAAGCGAGGTCGTGGAGGGACAGCGCGTGTGTTGCCGGTGCGGAAGAGCATGGCCACACCAGCGGCGGCGTTAGGCATTGAGACCGTATGCCGAAGGTAAGTCGGCTCGGCTGTGCGGGCATTCACATAGCCGGTCGTGGCCGAGGTGGTAGGCCAAGTTCGGTGGACGACCGCTTGGATGATTAGCAGGCGGTAGTCCTTCCGCCCTCCTAAACCGTATGGCGAAGGTCCGGACCGACCCACCGGGCGGCGTACAAGTCGGCGAGGAAGTCGTCCAGTTCTCCGTCGGACTCAAATAGGTCCGGCCGGGCCAGGTCGTCAACGGAGGCGATCGGCCACACACCCTGCCGACGGGTTAAGTCCTCTGCCGGCACATGCTCAGCAGTCGGACGCTCGGGAATTCTCTCGCCGTTGCTCGACGTCACGGCTCACCTCCATCACGCCACACCGTCGCTCACTGTCGAATGGTCAGCAGCGCCGGCACCGCCTTCACCCAAGCGCACGGAGAGCCGTCGTTGACACGCAACCGCCCCCGGCCCGGACAGCCGGGGGCGGTGCGCCGTCTATTGCCGAATGCTCCTTCAAAGAGAAGCTCTTCGGGTCAGGCGTGGCAGTCCCGGGCCAGCTTCGGCGGGATGTCGACGAACGTCTCCCCCAGCCACTTCGCCGGGCTGGCCGCCTTCGCGCCCCCGTCGAGCTGTTTCGCGACGTCCGTGATCAGCTTCTCGATCTCCGGGTCCTCCGCGCGCGCCGCCTGCCTGCGTACGTCGCCGGCCAGCCCCGCGATGGTCCGCTTGAGCCGGTCGTTGAGCTCGTCGGGGGTGGTCTCCTTGTCCCGGGTGATGGCGGCCGAGTCGGCGGCGAGCTTCTTGCTGCCGGCGAGGATCAGCCGGTCGACCTCCCCGCACACCTCTGCGGTGTTGGCGGCGGTCACGGCGGGCGTGGACGCCGACGGCGTCGAGGTTGCGGCGAACGGCTCAACGGAATCGGTCGGCGCGGTGGAGGCGGTGGGCGCGGCGGTGGCGGGCGCGGCTGCCGGGTCGTCGGCGGTGTCGTCGGACTGGCAGCCGGCGCCGAAGGCGAGCACGGCCACCAGGGCGGCGGCGCGGAGCGCGGTCACGGCAGGACGAGACATGTTCTCCCCGTTCGGTGGTGGACCGTCCCAGCATGCCGGCCGCCGTCGACCCCGGCACGTCGGCCCGCCGAGGTCACAGCCGCAAGCGGGCACGAACGCGCGCGCGCCGGGCCGGCAACAGGGGCCGACCCGGCGCGCGCGACGGGACGTACGACTCAGCTCTTGAATGCGTCCTTGATCTTCTCGCCGGCCTGCTTGAGGCTGGCCTTGGCCTGGTCGTTGCGGCCCTCGGCCTCCAGGCGCTCGTCGTCGGTGGCCCGGCCGGCGCCTTCCTTCAGCTTGCCGGCGGCGTCCTCGGACGCGTTGGCGATCTTGTCATCGAAACCCATCATGAACCTCCAACGTCCTGGTCACTGCGGTGGTGCGACACCCATCCAGTACCCCGACGCGGCCCGCCAAACCCTCAACCGACGCGGGCCGGCCGGAAGCGGCGCAGGCGGAGGCTGTTGGCGACGACGAAGACCGAGGAGAAGGCCATCGCCGCGCCCGCGATCATCGGGTTGAGCAGGCCCGCGGCGGCCAGCGGGAGGGCGGCCACGTTGTAGGCGAACGCCCAGAACAGGTTGCCCTTGATGATCGCCAACGTGCGGCGGGACAGCCGGATCGCGTCCACGGCGGCCGTCAGGTCGCCCCGGACGAGGGTCAGGTCGCTGGCCTCGATCGCCACGTCGGTGCCGGTGCCCATGGCCAGGCCCAGGTCGGCCTGGGCGAGGGCGGCGGCGTCGTTGATCCCGTCGCCGATCATCGCCACGGTGCGGCCGTCGGCCTGGAGCTGCTTCACCACGTCGACCTTGTCGGCGGGCAGCACCTCGGCGGTCACCTCGTCGATGCCGACCTCGGCGGCCACCGCCCGCGCCACCGTGGCGTTGTCGCCGGTGAGCAGGATCGGCGTGAGGCCGAGGGCGCGCAGCCCGGCGACGGCCGCCGCGCTTGTCGGTTTCACCACGTCGGCCACCGCGAGCATCCCCCGGGCCCGGCCGTCCCAGCCGGCCAGCACCGCCGTCCGGCCGGCGGCCTCCGCGTCGGTCACCGCCCGCTCGATCTCATCCGGTACGTCGAGTCCGCGCTCCCGCAGCAGCCGGGGCCGCCCGACGGTCAGCTCGCGGCCGTCGACCGTGCCGGTGACGCCCAGACCCTCCACGTTGGCGAAGCCGGTGACCGGGGCGAGCGGCCCCGCGTCGGCGGCACCGGCGGCCACGGCGCGGGCGATGGGGTGCTCGCTCGCAGCCTCCAGCGCCCCGGCGAGCCGGAGCACCTCGGCGGCGTCCTCGCCGTCGGCGGGCAGCGCGTCGACCAGGGTCATCCGGCCGGTGGTGACCGTGCCGGTCTTGTCGAGCACCACCGTGTCGACCTGCCGGGTGGATTCCAGCATCTCCGGGCCCTTGATCAGGATGCCGAGCTGCGCGCCGCGCCCGGTGCCGACCAGCAGCGCGGTCGGGGTGGCCAGGCCGAGGGCGCACGGGCAGGCGATGATCAGCACCGCCACGGCGGCGGTGAACGCGGCCGTCGGACCCGCCCCCGCGCCGAGCCACCAGCCGAGGGTGCCGGCGGCGAGCGCGATCACGATCGGCACGAACACCCCGGAGATCCGGTCGGCCAGCCGCTGCACGGCCGCCTTGCCGGTCTGGGCCTGCTCGACGAGCCGCGCCATCTGGGCGAGCTGGGTGTCGCCGCCGACCCGGGTGGCGGTGACCACCAGCCGGCCCCCGGCGTTCACGGTCGCGCCGACGACGGTGTCGCCGGGGCCGACCTCGACCGGCACGGACTCGCCGGTGAGCATGCTGGCGTCGACGGCCGAGGTGCCCTCGTCGACCACCCCGTCGGTGGCGATCTTCTCGCCGGGGCGGACCACGAACCGGTCCCCCACGGCGAGCCGGTCCACCGGGACCCGGGTCTCCACGCCGTCGCGCAGCACGGCGACGTCCCGCGCACCCAGCGTAAGCAGGGCGCGCAGCGCGGCACCGGCGGTCCGCTTGGAGCGCGCCTCGAAGTAGCGGCCGGCGAGGATGAACACGGTCACCCCGGCCGCCGCCTCCAGGTAGATGTTGCCGGCCCCGTCGGTGCGGGTGATGTCGAGCCGGAACGGGTGGGTCATCCCCGGCATGCCGGCGTCGCCGAGGAACAGCGCCCACAGCGACCAGCCGAACGCGGCCAGGGTGCCCAGCGACACGAGGGTGTCCATGGTGGCCGCGCCGTGTCGCAGGTTGATCAGGGCGGCCCGGTGGAACGGCAGGCCGCCGTAGACCACGACCGGGGCGGCCAGGGTCAGCGACAGCCACTGCCAGTAGTCGAACTGCCAGGCCGGGACCATGGCGAGCACGACCACCGGCACGGCCAGGGCCACGGACACCCAGAGCCGGGTACGCAGCCCGCGCAGCTCGTCCACCGGCTCGGCGGCGGCCGTGGCCGACTCGGGCGATGGCGAGGGCGACGGTGGGGGCGGCAGGGCGGCCGTGTAGCCGGTCTTGGTGACGGTGGCGATCAGGTCGTCGGGGGTGACGTCGTCGGCGTACGAGACGGTGGCCTTCTCGGTGGCGTAGTTGACCGTGGCGGTCACGCCGTCCATCCGGTTGAGCTTCTTCTCGATCCTCGCGGCGCAGGACGCGCAGGTCATGCCGCCGATCGCCAGCTCGATGCGGTTCGGTGCGACCGGTAGCGGTCGCGTGGGCGAGCTCATCGCTGCCTCCCGTCAGTCGTGCCCGTGCCCGGGGGCGCCGTGGCCGGCGTCGGCGGTCGGGGTGCTGGTGGCGGCCGGTGTGCCGGTCGTCGTCGGTGTGCCGGTCGTCGTCGGTGCGCCCGACGCGCCGGGGCCGGCTCCGGCGGGGGTGCCGGCGACGACGGTGAACTCGGCGGTGCGCACCGTGTCGCCGTGCCGGAAGTCGAGGTAGAGCCGGTAGCTCCCGGCCGAGGGGAACTCGGCGGAGAACGTGACCGCCGGCCCGGCCGGGGTCGCCCCGTCGCCGGGAACGCCCTCCGGGTGCACGTGCAGGTACGCCAGGTCGCCCTGCCGCAGGGCCACCAGGTGCCCGTACGCGCCGAGGTACGGCTGCAGGTCGGTGACCGGCGTGCCGTCCCGGCTGACGGTCAGGGTGAGCCGGCTGGCCCGGCCGGGCTGGGCCGCGCCGGCCAGGGTGACGGTGTAGCCGTCGACGGTCGTGGCGGTGGCGGGCGGCGGCAGCGGCCGGGCGTCGAGCGCGCCGGGGACCGTGACGTCGACGCCGAGGGTCAGCGCCGGCCCGCCGGCCGGGGTGAAGTCGGCGAACGCCCGCCAGACGCCGGGGCCGGCGAGCGGGGACGCCACCCGCCAGGTGCCGTCCGGCCCCGCCTCGGGGTGGACGTGCCGGAAGCCGGAGAGGTCCCGCCGGGCGACGATCAGGTGCATCCGCTTGTCGTGCGCGACCTCGTAGCGGGTGACCGGCTGCCCGTCGGGGCCGGTGATCCGGAAGGCGAACTCGCCGGCCGGTGCGGCCAGCGGGGCGAGGGTGTAGCCCCGGTCGGAGACGAGCAGCCCGCCGGGCAGGTGGGCGGCCGGCGCGTCCCCGGCGTCGGCATGGGTGGTGGTGCCGTGGGCGGGGGCGTCGGCGTCGTGGCGGACGTCGGCGGCCGGGGTGACGGGGCCGACCACCTGGCCGACCCCGTACGCCGCGCCGAACACCGCCGCCAGGCCGAGGGCGAAGCCGCTCAGCTTCGTCGCCGTGTTCATCGTGTGCCTCAGTTTCTCCGCGGGGGGGGCGGCGTCACGCGTCGACGAGGGTGTATCCGGCCTCGTCGACGGCGGCGCGCACGGTTTCGGTGTCCAGCGGGTTGTCGCTGGTGACGGTGACCCGGCCGCCCTCCAGGTCCACCTTGACGTTGGTGACGCCGTCGATCGCGCCGACCTCGGTGACGACCGAGCCGGCGCAGTGCCCGCAGCTCATCCCCCGCACCTCGTACGTCGTGCTGACCATCGCTCTCTCCTTCCGCTGCACCTCACGTTACCCCCGGGGGGTAAATGCGAGGCGGACCACCGTCTCAGGAACGCCAGGAATACCGGGTGGGGGTATCCGACGCAGGGAAACCGTACCATACCCCCGAGGGGTATGGTAATCTCGGTCGCATGACCGGCCCCACGCCCGCCCCGACCCGGGGGTACACCGCCAGCAAGGACCAATTGCTCGCGCGGCTCCGCCGCGTGGAGGGTCAGGTCCGCGGCATCGAGAAGATGGTCGACGAGGACCGCTACTGCATCGACGTGCTCACCCAGATCTCCGCGATCCAGGCGGCCCTGGACAAGGTCGCCCTCGGCCTGCTCGACGGGCACGCCCGGCACTGCCTGCACGAGGGCGCGGTCGAGGGCCGGGCCGACGAGATGGCCACCGAGATGATGGCCGCCGTCGGCCGCCTCATGAAGCGCGGCTGACGCCCGCCCGGCCCCACTGACGCCCGGCCCCACTGACGCTGCCGGGCCCTGTGACCCCGCCCGGCCCTGTGACCCCGCCCGCGCAGCGCGGCTCGCGGCTCGCGACTCGCCCCGGGCTGCTCGCGGCTCGCCTCGCGCGCCGACAGGCGCTTGATCGACTTCATGTCGGCGACATGGGGGCATCCCGAGCTGCGGACACCCCCACCTCGCCGGCATGATCGTGGCGCCCGGCCGTCAGAGCCGGCCGAGAATCTTCCTCATCTGGTCGATCTCGCCCTGCTGGCTCGTGGCGATCTGCTGGGCCAGCGCCTTGGCCTCGGGGTTCGCCCCCTCGGCCAACTCCTCCCTCGCCATGGTGATCGCGCCCTCGTGGTGGGCGATCATCATGGTCAGGAACTGCCGGTCGAAGCCGACGCCGCGCGCGCCGGCCAGCTTCGTCATGTCCGCCTCGGACATCATCCCCGGCATCTCGTGGTCCATCTCCGGCATGCCGTGCCCGTGCCCCGGGGCAGGCGACGGGACCGGCCGGCCCCACCCCGTCAGCCAGCCGGTCATGGTGGCGATCTCCGGCGCCTGGGCGGCCTTGATCGCGGCGGCGAGCCGCTTGACCTCCGGGTCCGCGGCGCGGGCCTCGGCCAACTCGGCCATCTCCACGGCCTGCCGGTGGTGCGGGATCATCATCTGGGCGAACATCACGTCGGCGTCGCCGAACGCGGCCGGCCCGCGCGTCGGAGTCCCAGCGGCGCTGGCGCCGGCAGCGGCGGTGCCGGCGGCCGGCTGGTCGTGGCTGGGCGAACCGTGGTCGGCGGAGCCGCAGGCGGCCAGGTCGAGGACGGCGGTCAGGGCCACGCCGGCAAGGGCGGCACGGCGCGCGGTCGTACGAGTGGTCATGGTGAATCCTTCGGTCTCGGTCACGTACGAGGGCAGGACGGAGACACGGGTCACCGGCAGAGCCGGGCACCGCGCCGGGGCGTCCTACGTACGCGACACCGAGACCTCGGCCAGCCGAAGGCCGAGCGGGCGGGATGGCGGGGCGCGCGGCCCGGCGGACACGCCACCGGCCTGCCAGCCGGGCGGGCCGGGTGCCCGGGCACGGGTCAGCAGGAGCACGGCGACGAGCAGGGCCACCCCGAGCGCGCCGAGCACCGCCAGGCAGGCGCTCCACCCGGACGGCCCGTCGGCGCCACCACCGTCCGGCAGCAGCCGGGCGGGCGCACACCCACCAGCCGGACAGCCAGCGCGGGCACCCAGGGCGGCGGCGACCATGCCGCCGACGCGGACGGCCATTCCACCGGCGAACGCCCAGAGCGCATCCGCGCCGCCGGCAAGCGCGACGGGGACAGCGGGCGCCACGAGGCCGCCCGTGCCGCCGGCGAGCGCCACGGGACCACCCGTGCCGCCGGCGAGCGTCGCAGGGACAGCCGCGCCGTCGGCGAACGCCGCTGGGGCCGGGTGGCCGTCGCGCGGTGCTGCCCCGTCGTGACCGGCGTGGGTGCCGCCGGAGTGTGCGCCGTGGCCGAGGGTGTGCATGGCGGCGAGGCCGATCAGGGTGCAGAGCAGCAGCGCGAGGCGACCCCACCGCCCGCCCGTCGCCGCCGTCGTCCCCACACCACCACGCTAGAGCCTCGCCCGGGGTCGACTCGCCTCGCCTCGCGGATGCGGGCGCGGAATGTGACCCGGCACCGCGGGCCGGGCTGCGGCCCCGGCCGGGATCAGCCGGGGGTGAGGCGGACCCGGCGGAGCAGTTGGGCGTTCAGCGCCACCACGATCGTGGACGCCGACACAGGATCGCCCCGACCGCCGGGCTCAGTGCCACCCCCGCCCAGGCCAGCACCCCGGCGGCCAGCGGCAGGGCCACCACGTTGTAGCCGGCCGCCCAGGCCAGGTTCTGCACCATCTTGCGGTAGGACGCCCGGGAGAGCCGGGCCACCGCCGCCACCCCGCGCGGGTCGGACGAGGCGAGCACCACCCCGGCGGACTCGATCGCCACGTCCGTGCCGGCCCCGATGGCGATGCCCACGTCGGCGCGGGCCAGCGCCGGGGCGTCGTTGACCCCGTCTCCGACCATCGCCACCGTCAGCCCACGTCGTTGCAGCTCGGTGACCTTCCCGTCCTTGTCGGCCGGCAGCACCTCCGCGAAGACCTCATCCACACCGGCACGGAAGCCGAGGTCGGCGGCGACCGCGTCCGCCACCGCTCGGGCGTCCCCGGTGATCATCGCGATGGTGCGGATGCCCTGGGCACGCAGCTCGGCGATCGCCTCGCGGGCCTCGGGGCGTACTTCGTCGGCGAGGGCGAGCGCGCCGAGCACCGTGCCGGGGAGGCGGACCAGGTGCAGCACGGCGGCCCCTCGCCCCGCCCAGTCGGCGGCGGCCTGCTCCAGCTCGGTGGGGAGGCCCACGCCCAGCTCGCGCAGCAGGGCCGGCCCGCCCACGGCGTACTCCGTGCCGTCGATCGTGGCCCGCACCCCACGGCCCGGCAGGGCGCGGAAGCCGGTGGCCGGTGCGGGGCCGCCGCGCTGTTCGGCGGCGGCGACGATCGCGCGGGCCAGTGGGTGCTCGCTGTCCGCCTCGACGCCGGCGGCCAGCCGCAGCAGCTCGTCCTCGCCGGTGCCCGCGACGGCCGCGACGCCGGTCACGGCGTGCTCGCCCCGGGTGAGGGTGCCGGTCTTGTCGAACAGCACCGCGTCGACGGTGCGCATCCGCTCCAGCGCGAGACGGTTCTTCACCAGGATGCCGGAGCGCGCCGCCACCGCCGTGGACAGCGCGATGACCAGCGGGATCGCGAGCCCCAGCGCGTGCGGGCAGGCGATGACCAGCACCGTGACGGTCCGCACGACGGCCTCGTCGGTGTCGCCGAGGAGGGACCAGACCACGACCGTCACCACGGCGGTGGCGGTAGCGACGTAGAACAGCCAGGCCGCGAAGCGGTCCGCGAGCACCTGGGCCCGGCCGCTGGAGCGCTGGGCCTCGGCGACCATGCGCTGGATGCCGGCGAGGGTGGTTTCCTCGCCGGTGGCCTGCACCTCGACCCGGAGCGCGGAGTCCGTGGCCACCGTGCCCGCCACCACCCGGTCGCCGACCGACCGGGCGACCGGGCGGGACTCGCCCGTGATCATGGACTCGTCCAGCTCGGCGGCCCCGTCGACGACCCGGCCGTCGGCCGGCACCCGACCGCCGGGCCGGACCAGCAACACGTCGCCGACGTGCAGCGCGGCCACGGGGACCCGCTCGGTGCCGCCGTCGGGCCCGACCCGCTCCGCGTCGTCGGGCAGCAGCGCGGCCAGCGCCGCGAGGGCGCCCCGGGCCTGGCCGATCGCCTTCATCTCCTGCCAGTGCCCGAGCAGCATGATGGTGACCAGCGCCGCCAGCTCCCACCAGAAGTCCAGGTCGAACGCGCCGGCGCTGGTGGCCAGCGACGCGACGTACGCCACGCTGATCGCCATCGCGATGAGCAGCATCATCCCGGGTGCCCGGTCGCGCAGCTCCCGGACCGCGCCGACCAGGAACGGCCACCCGCCCCACCAGAAGACCGCCGAGCCGAGCACCGGGCCGACCAGGGCCCGGCCGGGGAACTCCAGCGAGTAGCCGAACCAGTCCATCACCATGTGGCTGGTGACGACGATCGGCAGGGTCAGCGCGAGGCAGACCCAGAACCGGCGGCGGAACATCTCCGGGTCGTGCCCGGCGTGCTTGTCGTGCCCGGCGTGCTTGTCGTGGGCCATGTCTCCAACATGCCCTGCCGCCCGCCGAATCGACAGCATGTCGGCCAGATGGCGGTATCAGGGCGGCCGGAACACCGCCATGTCGCCGACATGGTGTCGGCCGACCTGCGTTCGCAGGTGAGGGTGGCTACGATTCCGGGCGATGGGACGTGGGATCCCGCTCCGGGCGGCCCGCAGGGCGGAGACCGGGCCGCCGGTGGGGCGGGGCGGGGCTTCGGGCGGCCCGCGGGACGGGCAGGTCCTCCGGCGGCCGGCCCGGTGCGGTCGTCCGGGCAGCCGGCCCGGATCGATCTCCCGCGACGCTGAACCGTCCGGGCCGCCGAGCCGTACCCCGCGCTGACACCGTTTGGAGATCGTCGATGGGCGCCGACCACAACCGACCCGCTCCGCCCACCCCACCGAGGGTGCGGCGGGTCCTCGTCGCGACCGTGGTGCCCCTCTTCGTGCTCACCGTGGTCGCGGCGGTCGTCCTGTGGCCCCGCGGCGGCGGCCCCGAGGTCGACGGCGGCTCGCCGGTGCCCCGCTATCACGGCACGGTGACCCGGGTGGTCACCGAGGAGTGCCCGCCGCAGCCGGAGACGCCGGAGGGCGGCGGGCCGGGCGTCGCGGACGGCCCGTGCGGCACGGTGACCGTCCGGGTGGAGCAGGGGCCCGACGCCGGGCAGCAGGTCGAGACGCCGATCCCGACCGGCCCCGGCGCGCCCACCGTCGCCGTCGACGACCGGATCGTGCTGGTGAAGCTGACCGACCCGGCCGACCCGGCGGCGAGCGCCTACAACATCGCCGAGCACCAGCGCGGCGCCCCGCTGATCTGGCTGGCGGTGGTGTTCGCGCTGGCGATCGTCGCGTTCGGCCGCTGGCGGGGGGTGGCCGCCCTGGCCGGGCTCGCCGCCACCTTCGCCATCCTGCTGACCTTCGTGCTGCCCGGCATCGGCGCGGGCGGGTCGCCGCTGCCGATCGCCGTCGTCGGCTCCGCGTTGATCATGTTCGTGGTGTTGTACCTCACCCACGGGGTCACCGCGCAGACGTCGGTGGCCGTCCTCGGCACCCTGGGCAGCCTGGTGCTCACCGGCCTGCTGGGCACCCTGGCCACCGCGGCCACCCACCTCACCGGGTACGGCAGCGAGGACGCCACCACCCTGTCGATGTTCCGGGGCGACGTGGACCTGCACGGCCTGCTGCTGGCCGGCATCATCATCGGTTCGCTCGGGGTCCTCGACGACGTCACCGTGACCCAGGCGGCCACGGTCACCGAGCTGGCGCACGCCAACCCGGGGCTGTCCCGGTTGCAGCTCTACCGGGCGGCCACCCGCGTCGGCCGGGCGCACATCGCCTCCACGGTCAACACGATCGTGCTGGCGTACGCGGGCGCGTCGCTGCCGCTGCTGCTCCTGCTCACCGCCGACTCCCGCCCCGTGACCGAGATCCTGACCAGCGAGTTCCTCGCCCAGGAGATCGTCCGCAGCGCGGTCGCCACGCTGGGCCTGATCGCCGCCGTGCCGCTCACCACCGGGCTGGCCGCCGTGGTCACCGCAGCGGGGCGCACGGCGGCGGGACACACCGCCACTGGGCACGCCGCTGAGGGGCACACCGCCGCGTCCCGGCCCGGCACGGCGGACGGCGGGGACGTGCCGGCGGCGCGTACCCCCGGGGGCGGGCGGCGGACCGCGGACCGCAATCTCGCGCTGGAGGCGCTCGGCGGCGGCCGGGCGGCCGAGGGGTTCCCCGACGACCACGCCCCCACCCACCCCCCGGCCGGACGGCCGCACCGAGAAGGAGGCACGGACACCGCATGGTGACACTTCACAGCGTGACCGGTGGCGGCATCCGCCCTGAGAAGCGCATCACTGATTACCGATGGCGATTACGAAATGACGCTTTTAGTCGGCATCCGGACGTAGCTCCCCGCATGGGCTCTCGGGTAACCTCGCTGCCGGTCACCGCCGAAGGCGCGAAGCGGCGCCTGCGGTGCCGCCGCCCAATCGCCGCGAGGCGAGCCGGGGAACCAGGTGCCCGGGGTGAATCCGCGCGAGCGGTAGGGGCCGCTTCCGCCCCGAACCCGTCAGCTAACCCGGTCGGCGGTCGATGGAAGGGAACATTGTGACGGCACCCCTGCACCGCTGGTTGACACCTGTGGTGGCCGTGCTCGCTGCCCTGGCGGTCGTCGCCGGGCCGGCCGCCCCGGCGCTCGCCCTGCCCGCCGCCGCCCCCCAACCCTCGGGGCACGAGGAGGACGACGAGCCCCAGCTCATCACCGACGTCATCGAGGCGACGAACCGGGACTACGCCCAGGCGAAGTCGAAGCTCGAGAAGTCCAAGAAGCGCCAGGCCCAGCTCGCCGACGAGGTGCGCAAGGCCCAGGAGGAGCTGGACGCGCTCGCGCCGCAGGTCGGCGAGATGGCCGCGCAGTCGTACCGGACCGGCCGGGTCGGCGCGATGGCGATGTTGCTGGAGAGCAACACACCGGACTCGTTCGTCAAGCGCGCCTCGGCCCTCGACGAGCTGAACATGGTCAACGCCAACAAGCTGGCCGAGGTCAGCGCGGCGAAGAACCGCGCCGAGCAGGCCAAGCTCGCGCTCGACGCCGAGGTGCGCGAGCAGCAGAAGCAGGCGTCGGTCATGGCGAAGAAGAAGTTCGACGCCGAGAAGGCGCTCGCCCTGGTCGGCGGCAAGGGCTTCACCGGCGGCCTGGTCAACGCCACCTCCCCGGTCGCGAGGATCGGGCCGGGCCGGACGTCGGACGGCGACTGGCGGCCCGAGTCGTGCAGCGAGAACGACCCCACCACCTCCGGCTGCATCACGCCCCGCACCCTGCACGCCTACAAGGAGACCAAGCGGGCCGGCTTCAACCGGTT
Organism: Micromonospora haikouensis; assembly: GCF_900091595.1. Classification (GTDB taxonomy): domain Bacteria; phylum Actinomycetota; class Actinomycetes; order Mycobacteriales; family Micromonosporaceae; genus Micromonospora; species Micromonospora haikouensis. Next base: position 134,005 of record NZ_FMCW01000021.1, on the reverse strand, counting down.
CGTGGGCTGCTACCGGCCGGGCGGGCCGTGGGAACACCCCAAGGGCCGGGCCTGCGACTGGTCGCTCCAGAACAGCGGGTTCTCCCCCTGGCACAACAACGACACCCGGATGTACGGCAACAACCTCGCCGCGTTCCTGATCCGCAACGCCGACCGGCTCGGCATCTACTACGTCATCTGGAACCGGCAGATCTGGTTCCCGGCGACCGGCTGGAAGTCCTACAGCGGGCCGTCCAACCACACGGACCACGTGCACATGTCGCTGCTCTGACGCGGCGCGGCGCGCACGACGAGAGGGGCCGTCCCGCTGTGGGGGCGGCCCCTCTCGTCGTGTCTCGGGCGGCGGTGCGCGTCAGGCCCGGGGGTGAGCGCCGGGCGGCGGGGGTGCGTCAGGCGGCGGCGCGGGCCGGGGTGGCGTCCGCGGCCATGGCGGCCGGAACGGCGGCCACCGTCCGCACCCCGCCGGCACTGAGCCGGTACGACATCCCGACGACCGCGCAGCGGCCCGCGTCGACCTCGGCGGCCAGCACGGGCGACCGGTCGAGCATCGCCTCGACCGTGCACGCGATGTGGATGTCGACGATCTCGTCGATGCCCTCGACGCCCCGCTCGGCGGCCCGGTGCAGGCTGGGCACCACGGCGTCCACCACGGCCCGCAGGTTGCCGGCGGGCTCGCTGCCGGTGCCGGCCGCCGCCTTGGCCGCCTGCACCGCCCCGCAGGAGTCGTGGCCGAGCACCACCACCAGGGGGGTGCCCAGCACGGTCACGGCGTACTCGACGCTGCCCAGCACCTCGGGGCCGACGGTGTGCCCGGCGGTGCGGACCACGAAGAGGTCCCCCAGGCCACGGTCGAAGATGATCTCGGCGGCCAGGCGGGAGTCGGAGCAGCCGACGATCACCGCGAACGGGTGCTGCCCGTCGGCGACGGCCGCCCGGTGGTCGGCGTCCTGGTTGGGGTGGCGCGGCGTTCCGCTGACGAAGCGGTGGTTGCCGGCGTGCAGTTCAGCGAGGGCCCGGGCCGGGGTGCAGGCAGCGCCCGGCTCGCCCGGTCGCCCGACGGACGAGAGGGGGTCTAGCTGCCCGGAGCCCGCCTGAGCCATCGACATGCTGGAATGCTCCATGCCCCATCACCTCGTCATTCACGCGCACGACCAGTTCCCCCACGGTCACACGCAGCGAAAGGCACGTCAAGCGTTACGTGATACACATTTCCTGCTTTGGGAAGGGCTTGCGCAGGCCCGCGCTCCGGCCCGCGTCGGCCCAGGGGCGTGGGCGTCGTCGCCGAGCCCTAACATGTCCGACATGGCGACGACAGCAGGTGGGAACGGGAGCACCCGGAACTGGACGTTCCTCACCAACCACGGCCACGTCCTGCTCGCCATCGCCCGCAACCCGACCGCCCGGCTGCGCGACGTCGCGGACGAGGTGGGCGTGACCGAGCGCGCGGCGCAGGCGATCGTGGCCGACCTGGAGGCCGGCGGCTACCTGCGGCGGACCCGGGTCGGCCGGCGCAACGAATACACGGTCGACCCCAGCGGCCACTTCCGCCACCCGGCCGAGGCGGACCGCCAGGTCGGCGACCTGCTCGCCCTCTTCACCACCGACCAGCCCGAGCGGGACGCCCCGGACCAGACCGGACGGAGCGCCCCGGACCAGGTCGGGCGGACCGCCCCGGGCGGACACGCCCCAGGCCGGGCCGAAGGGGACGCCGGGTGACCGGGCGGGCCGGGCTGCAGCGGGCGGCGCTGCCCGCGCTGGCGGCCCTGCTCGCCACCGCCGTCGTGCCGCCCGCCCCGGCGTCGGCCACCCCCAGCTGCGGGCCGACCGGCAGCCCCGCGCCCACCGCGGCACCGTGGGCGCTGACCCGGCTCGACCCGGGCGCGGCCTGGCGGGTCACCCGGGGCGAGGGCGTCACCGTGGCGGTCGTCGACTCCGGCGTGTCGGCCACCCACCCGCTGCTGCGGGGCCAGGTGCGACCCGGCCGGGACTTCAACGCGCTGCCCCCCAACGAGGGTCAGTGCGACGCGGCCGGGCACGGCACGATCGTCGCCGGCATCATCGCCGGCCGGGAGGGCACCGGCTCGCCGTTCACCGGCGTCGCACCGGCCGCCCAGATCCTGCCCGTACGCGTGCTGCCGGACACCCGGCGCACCAACGACGAGGGCCTGCCGGCGCAGATCGGCCTCGCCATCCGCTGGGCCGTCGACCAGGGCGCCGACGTGATCAACCTGTCCCTGGTCACGCTGCCCCGGCCCGAGCTGGCCGCCGCCGTCGAGTACGCCCTCGCCAAGGGCGTCGTCGTGGTGGCCGCCGCCGGCAACCGCCAGGAGCAGCAGCAGGACCTGCCGGCGTACCCGGCGGCGTATCCCGGGGTCATCGCCGTGGCCGGCGTCGACGCGCAGGCCGGCCACGTGGGCAGCTCGGTCAGCGGCGACTACGTGGACATCGCCGCCCCGGGGCTGGACATCGTCGGCCCCGCGCCCCGGGGGGAGGGATACCTCGCCGAGCCGCAGGGCGGCACGAGCTTCGCCGCCGCGTACGTCTCGGGGGTGGCCGCGCTGGTCCGCGCCGCGCATCCGGACCTCACGCCGGACGGGGTGGCCTACCGGCTCACCCGCACGGCGGACAACCCCCCGGACGGGCACAACGCCGAGGTCGGCTACGGGGTGGTGAACCCGTACCGGGCGGTGACGAGCGTGCTCGGCACGCGCAGCGACCCGCCGCCCGGGGCGTTGGCCGCGCCCGCCCCGCTGCGGGACCCGCTGGGCTGGCAGCGGGCCGTGGCGGTCTGGGTGGCGGCGGCCGGCGCGGTGCTGGCCGGCGTGCTGCTGGCCGCCAGGCCGATCCTGGCCCGGGGACGGCGCCGGGGCTGGCGGCCGGGCCGCCGCCCCACCCCGGCCGGGGGATGACCTCGGCCGGGCCGCCGCACCGTCAGCGCAGGATGCCGGGGGTGGCGTCGCCGCCCGCGCCCCAGACGTCCTCGTCCTCCTCCAGCCAGGTGTTGCGCACCTGCTCCTCCTCGGCGTAGCCGGCCCCGCCGCCCGCGCCGGCCACGCCGCCCCGGCCCGCCGTCGCGCCACCCGGCCGACCGGCACCGGCGGCCCGGCCGCCCGCGCCCCGGGCACCGGCGGCACCGCCGCCCATGCCGGGGGCCATCATGCCGCCCATGCCCGGCTTGCCCGCGCCGAGCCGGCCGCCCACGCCCCGGCCGGCGCCCCGGCCCGCGCCGGCGGCACCGCCGCCGAGCATCGGCGGCAGCCCGGGGCTGACCGTCTTGCCGAGCGCGCCGCCGCCGGGGATGCCGCCGCCCGCGCCGCCACCGGACAGACCCGCGCCGCTGCCGCCGCCCAGCCCGCCCGAGCCGAGGCCGGTGGTGGTCGGCCCGCCGGCACCGGCCAGGCCGGTCCCGTAGCCGTCGTCCAGCCCGCCCGGGTCCACGGACCCGGTGTCGGGGAGGTCGGTGACCGGGGTGAGGTCCGGGTGGGTCGTCGACCCGAAGTCGGGCTTGCCGTCGCCGACGTCCGGCAGCTTGCCGAGGCCCGTCGGGGACGCGCCGCCGACGCCGCCGGTGGAAGGCATGCCGCCCACCGAGGGGACCCCGCCGGCGCCCCCGCCGCCCGGGCCGCCGCCGAGGTTCGGCACCTCCGTCGGGCCGGTCCCCAGGTTGTTGGAGGTCACCGTGCCCGGCGCCTCCATGGTGCGGTCCTTGAAGTTGCCGTTGACCTCGTCGTAGACCTTGCGGGCGTCGCCCTCCTGGTCGGAGAACCAGCCGGTCACCCAGTCGCCCACCTTGCCGAGCTGCTCGACCGGCCAGCTGCCCATGACCTCCGCCGTGACCCGGGTCTCGAAGAGCCCGACCCCGAGGGTGATCTCGCCGTTGCGGGCGGCCAGGACGTCACCGACACAGGCCGCCGGGATCGGCATCTTGTTCTGGGCGTCCTCCAGCTGGCGGGCGGCCGTCTCCAGGGTGGTCACGATGCTGACCTTGCCCCGCCCCGGGTTGTCGATGTCGTCGACGATCGACTTGGCGTTCTTGGCGAGCCCCTCGATGTGCGTCTTGAACGACTCGTACGCCGGGCCCTTCCAGACCGCGCCGAGGTCCTTGACGTTCTTCTCCAGGCTCTCCCGGACCTGATCGACGTTCTTGATCAGCTCCTGCCAGCCCAGCGCGGCGCTCTGCACGTCGGCCGGGCGGCCCTCGACGAGGACCTCCCGGGCCATGTCCTCCCAGCTCTTGTCCCCCATGCTCCGCTCCCGTCGATCTAGCTGCCGCCGCGGGCGGCGTCGGTGAAGGCCTGCTGCATCTCCTGCGCGGTCATCTCGTTGGCCCCCTCGGCGGTCTCGTAGTTGCGCTTGACCGTGCGCAGCGCCTCGGCCGCCGAGTACAGGTTTTCCGAGAGGGTGCGCAGCCCGCCCTCCGTGCCGGTGTAGACCTGCTGGTGCCGCTGGGCGAGCTGGAGGGCGTACGGGAAGCCGCCGAGCGGCCCCTTGCCGGCGACGGCCTGGCCGCCCCCGAGCTTCTCGGAGATGTCGGCCATGTCGTAGGAGAGCCGGTGGAGGTAGCTGGCGTGCGTCTCCAGCCAGGTGATGGCCGAGTCGAGGTTGCCGGCGTCCCACTCCGTCTGGACGCCCTTCTCGCCCTTGCCGGCGACCACACCGCTCGGCGTCTCGGCCTGGTCCACGCCGGTCCGGTCGAAGCTGATCCCCCGGATGTCGCCCATCCCCGGGTACAGCGGGTTGATCGGCAACGGCACGGGCAGGTCGACCTCCACCCGGTCCGGGTCGTTCCGTTCGTCGCTCATGGTGCCCTCCCCTGGCCCCGTATCTCAGGTGTCGGTGTCAGCGCGGCTGCGAGCCCTGCGGGCTCTGCGGCTGCGGGCCCGGCGGGCCGCCCGGGACCCGGCGGCGGGCCGCCCGGCGGTTGACCACGACCAGCACCACGATCACCACGCCGGCCAGGAGCACCGCCAGCAGGCAGAGCGCGAGCTGGATCGGGGCGTTGTCCGCCAGGCCGAAGGAGACCGCCGGCCGACCGTCGTCGGAGTCGTCGGCCGGGGAGTCGGCGTCGGGGTCGCCCGGCCTCGGGGAAGCGCCGGTCAGCAGCGGATTGCCGTCCACCTCGGGCACGGTCGCGGTCAGCGCGGCCAGCACGTCGACGCCGCCGAAGCCGTACTCCGGGTCGCGGCCGGGTGCGCCCCGGTCGCGCGCGGTGCGGATCAGCCGGTTGACCACGTTCGCGGCGTCGAGCCGGGGATAGCGGGACCGCACCAACGCGGCGACCCCGGAGACGATCGCCGCCGCGTCGCTGGTCCCGTCGCCCACGCCGTACCCGTTCGGCGACACCGGCGGCGGCACCGAGCTGATGATCCGCTCACCGGGCGCGGCGAGCACCAGCTCCGGGCCGGTGACCGACCCGCTCCACCGCGAGCCGTTCCTCGCGGTGCCCCCGACCGCGAGCACGCCGGGCACGTTGGCCGGAGTCGGCACGGCCTGGTTGGTGCTGCGGTTGCCGGCGGCGGCCACCAGCACCGCGCCCTTGCCGAGCGCGTACTGAACGGCCTCGGTGACCTGCGGATCGTCGCCGGGGGTGCCGACAGAAAGGTTGATCACGTCGGCTCCGGCGTCAGCCGCCCAGCGGATGCCACCCGCGATGTCGTATTCGCGGGGCTGGCCCAGCGCGACCGGCAGGATCCTCGCCTCCGGGGCGATGCCGAGCAGGCGCATGGGCCCGCCGCCCCGGCCGGCGATGATGCCGGCCATCGCGGTGCCGTGGCCATGCTCGCGATCCGGGTCGGCGTGGCCGTCGGCGCGTACCGCGCTGGACAGCGAGGTGCCCTTCAGGACCTGACCGCGCAGGTCGGGGTGGGCGGCGTAGACCCCCCCGTCGATCACCGCGACCGTGACGCCCCTGCCCCGGGACAGCTTGTGCGCCTCGGGAATGCGCAACGAGTCGAGGTGCCACTGGAGGCCGCGCACCGTGTCGGCGGCGCGCGCCGGGGCGGGCGCGGCGAGCAGGCCGCCACCGGCGAGGGTGACCAGCGCCAGCGTGGCGGCGGCGGACCGCAGCAGCGGTCGGCGGTGTCCCCCCGTGTGCATCGTTCCCCCCGGCTCTCGTCGGCCCTCACGCAGAACGGCTCCGATCCGGCTCGACCGGACCGGAGCCGTTCCCGCGTCAGCTCAGCTGTTCCACACCTTGGAGTTGCTCATCTCCGTGGTGACGTAGTTCTCGCGGGCGATGCCGACCGCGCCGCCGATGTCGTTCAGGATCTTGTTGATGTCCCGGACGGCGGCGTCCCACTGCGCCTGGTGCTGCTCGTAGGCGGTGCGGTCCTCGCCCTCCCAGTGCAGCTTGCTCAGCATGGACCGCAGCGTGTCGAGCTTCTCGTCGATGGTCCGCGAGATGGCGGTCATCTGCTGGTTGCTGCTCTCGAGAACCGCGTAGTCGACCTTGATGCTCATGATTTCCTCCCCTACGCCTGGCTGCCGGTCACGGGTTCAGCGCAGCGTGGAACTTGTCCAGCATCTGCTGCTGCTCCTCGTCGTTGACCTGGTGGGTCGTGCCGGACTTGTCGAGCAGGTCGGCGATGTTGTCCATCGCGGTCAGCAGCTTGGCCGTGTCCTCGTTCCAGCGCAGCATGAGCTGCTGGAAGCCCGAGGATGCCTGCCCCTTCCAGGCCATCGCCAGGTCGTCGACCACGTTCCACAGCTTCTTGAGCTCACCGTCGACATCGCCGCGCGTGGACCGCACGTCATTCGCCGCGGTATGCAGAGTCGATGCGTCGACCTCGAACGCCATGCTTCACACCCTTCCGTCATCGTTGTGGCGGCGGAAATCTGCCGCGCCCCTCCCCCGTGGCAAGGCGACCAACCCCACCGACGGACATTCAGGATGCACCGTAACCGACCCCGTCCGCGCCGCGCAGCCCTGTCAGCACGTCGCCGTCGCCGCGCCGGGGTGGCTCCTGCGGGGGAAGGTCCTCATCGGACCCGGTCCACGAACGTCAGGAGGGCTGGCGGTAGGACCGCACGTGCATCGCCACGCCGAACACCAGAATCGCGGCCAGCAGCACCACGACCGGCCAGAGCACCGGCTTCTCGAAGGCCCGCTCGATCACCACCGGCAGCAGCGCGGCGACGCCCGTGAGGGCCGCGATCTCGGTGGCCCGCCTGGCCCAGGTCGCCTTCGAGAGCTGGGCGATCAGCCCCAGCACGAGAAAGGCCGGGATGCAGGCCAGGGAAAGCATGGTGAGCGCAAACAAGGTCGCCGCCTCTCACTGGTAGAACTTGGAGTCCTTGACCCAGTCGATCTTGATGTCCTTGATGTCCGGGTCGGCGCCGGTGGCCGCCCAGCCGGGGCGGGAGTCCGACACGAAGGCGAACCGGTTGTTGTTCTGCAGCCCCGCCATCAGGCTGGTGAACAGCGCGCTGATGTCGCCGAAGACCAGGGCGAGGATCGCCACGCTCACGGTCAGCCCGGCCACCCCGATCGCCTCGGCGATGGGTGCGGTCGCCGGGAACGCCTGGAGGGCGACCGCCGCGATCACCGCGATCAGGATCGGGACGAGCGCCTCGACCAGCGCGTTCACGGCGTCGTTGAAGGCGTCGCGGGCGGCGGTGAGGCTCTCCTTGTTGGCGTTGAACGCCTCGGCCAGCGAGTTGATCTCCGCCCCCAGCTTGCGGAGGAAGAGCTCGAACGCGTCCCGGTCGTCGAAGTCCCACTCCTCGTCGGACGGCGGCACCTGCCCGAGGGCCTCGCCGAACTGGTCCGCGCCGAGCAGCCGGGCGGCGTCGCCCCACTCCTTGATGGACCTGTTGACCTCGTCGTTGTCGAACGTCTCGAGGTAGGCGATCCACGCGCCGAGGAGGCCCGCGCCGACCAGCCACGCGATGTTGGCCCGGGCCGCCGGGAGCAGCCCCCGCACCGGTGCCGTCGCCGCGGCGACGGTGTGCGTGCCGGTCACCGTTCCGGCCGCGTTCGCGATCAGGATCTCCGTCATCGGCTGCTCCCCCCGTGGTGCTCCCGAGCGGTCACTTGACCACCCAGGGCTGGTCCGACTTCTCCCAGTTCTTCGCGGTCTGTTCGAGCTGCTCGGCCGCCCGGTGCAGGTGCTCGACGCCGGTCTTCACGTTTTCCAGGTGGCCGTCGACCGAGGCGTTGTGCGCATCGACGGTCGCGCCGCCGAGGAACGTCAGCGACCCGCTCGGCAGCTTCACGCTCTCCAGCAGCGCCTGCACGTTGCGCAGGTACTGGATCGGGCCGTCCGGGGCGTCCAGCTTGCGGCCCGCCTTGCGGATCGCCTCGACGTCGACCTTGTTCGCCATCCGTGTCTCCCTGCCGGGCTCAGCGGCGCAGGCCGCGGAACGGGTCGTCCAGGTCCACCCCGAACCGGCGGAACCAGTCCTGGGGGGTCAGGGTGCCGTCCTGGGCCTTCCTGACCAGCTCGGAGCCGCCGAGCATCTCGGTGAGCAGCTCCTGCTGCTGCTCGCCGAAGGCCGCGTACGCCGCGTCGATCGCGGCCTGGAGCGACTCCGCGAGGGAGAAGCTGTCCAGCCGCATCGCCCGGGCGTTGATCTCGATGTCGCCGATCTTCATCTCGCCGTCGACCGTGACCCGGACCAGGCCATCCGGGCTCTCCCCCGGCACCCGCAGCTCGGCGCGCCGCCGCTGCAACTCGGCCAACCGGCGCTGCTGCTCCTGCGCCTGACGCAACATGTTCTCGACGGCGCCGCCGCCCCCGTATCCCCCCGAGGTGCTCACCACGGTCCCTTCTGCACGGTCGACGATCGGCCCGACGCTACCGGACCGGGTCACCCGGCGTCCGTCCCCGGCCCCGACGGAACGCGGCTAGGCCGGATCGGACCAGGCCGTCTGGATGAGCTGCTGGCCGTCGCGCCGCCGCACCAGCGTGCCCCGGCCCGGCGGCTGCGGGCTCGGGCGCAGCGTGCCGAAGACCGGGCCCTCCTCCCGGGCGCCGGACATCAGCAGGCCCGGCGAGTCCAGCTCGCGCAGGCGTTGCAGCACCGGCTCATACAGCGCCCGCGCCACCCCGCCCATCCGGCGGGTGACGATCAGGTGCAGGCCGATGTCGCGGGCCTGCGGCAGCAGCTCGTGCAGGGCGCTGAGCGGGTTGCTGCCGCCGGAGGCGACCAGGTCGTAGTCGTCCACCAGGATGTAGAGGTCCGGCCCCTTCCACCAGCTCCGGTCGCGGAGCTGGGCGGTGGTGACGTCGGGGCCGGGCAGCCGGTTGGACAGGGCGCTGCGGATCGACGCGAGCCCCTGGGCGAAGACCTGGTTGGACGGGGCGTAGTCGAGCAGGTGCTCGCCCTCGACCGCGCCGAGCAGGCCACGCCGGTAGTCGGCGATGACCAGGCGGGCCTGGGCCGGGGTGTAGCGCTCGACGATCCCCCGGGCGATCACCCGCAGCAGGTTGGTCTTGCCGCACTCGGCGTCGCCGAACACCGTCAGGTGCGGCTCGCTGGCCAGGTCCAGGTGGACCGGGGCGAGCGCCTGCTCGTTCACGCCGATCGGCAGGCCCGGCGCCGACCGGTCGGCCACCCGGGCCAGCTCGGCCAGGGGCAGCCGGCGCGGCAGCAGCCGTACCTTCGGGGCGGGGGCGCCCGGCCACGCCCGCGCCACGTGCCCGGCCAGGGCGACCGACGCCTCCGTCAGGTCGTCGACGTCGCGGCGGCCGTCGATCCGCGACACCGCCGCCAGGAAGTGCAGCTTGTCGCGGGTCAGGCCGCGACCGGGGGTCTTCTCCGGCACGTTCTGCGCGGCCCGCCGGTCGATCTCCGACTCGGCAGCGTCGCCGAGGCGCAGCTCCAGCTTCGTGCCGAGCAGGTCGCGCAGGTTGATCCGGATCTCCGCCCAGCGCACCGCCGTGATCACCACGTGGATGCCGAAGCCCAGCCCCCGGTTGGCCAGGTTGGTGATCGTCTGCTCCAGCTCCTCGTACTCCTGGCGCAGCGTGTTCCAGCCGTCCACCACGAGCAACACGTCGCCGAACGGGTCGTCGGCGAACTCGCCGGCCGCCCGACGACGCCGGTACGCGGCCACCGAGTCGATGCCGTGCTGGGCGAACCGCTGCTCCCGCTCGTCGATGATCCCGACCACCTCGGCGACCGTGCGGCGGACCGCCTCGGTGTCCCGCCGGCCGGCCACCCCCGCCGTGTGCGGCAGCCCGTCCAGGCTGCGCAGCGCCCCGCCGCCGAAGTCGAGGCAGAAGAACTGCGCCTCGCGCGGGGTGTGGGTGAGCGCCAGCGAGGCGAGCAGCGACCGCAGCAGGGTGCTCTTGCCGGACAGCGACGCGCCGACGATCACCACGTTGCCGCCCGCGCCGGCCAGCTCCACCATCATCGGGTCGCGCCGCTGATCGTACGGGCGGTCGACCACCCCGACCGGGACGGTGAGCCGGCCCCGGCCCGCCCAGCCGGCGGTGGTCAGGCCGTACGTCGGGTCGACGGCGAGCTGGCCGAGCAGGTCCGCAAGGCTCGGCGGCTCCGACAGCGGCGGCAGCCACACCTGGTGGGCGGGGCGACCCTGGCCGGCGAGCCGACCGATCAGCACGTCGAGCATCGCCACGGCCTTGCCCTCGGCCGGCTGCTCCGGCTCGGCCACCGGCTCCGCCGTCAGGTCCGGGGCGGGCGCCGGCACGAACTCCGTGCCGTACGGCACGATGCGGCGGCGCACCAGCGCCTGCGCCGAACGCGCCTGCTCGCCCGGGGCCCGGTACGGGCCGGACACGTACGCGGCGCGGAACCGCAGCATGGTGGCGGTGTCGGTCTTGAGGTAGCCATGGCCGGGGGCGCTGGGCAGCTCGTACGCGTCGGGCACGCCGAGCACGATCCGGCTCTCCACCGCCGAGAAGGTGCGCAGGCCGATCCGGTACGACAGGTGCGTGTCGAGGCCGCGCAGCTTGCCCTCCTCCAGCCGCTGGCTGGCCAGCAGCAGGTGCACGCCCAGCGACCGGCCCAGCCGGCCGATCATCACGAACAGGTCGATGAAGTCGGGCTTCGCGGCGAGCAGCTCGCTGAACTCGTCGCAGATGATGAGCAGGCTCGGCATCGGCTCCAGCGCCTCGCCGGCGGCCCGCGCCTTCTCGTACTCGTAGCGGGAGACGTAGTTGCCGGCGGCCCGCAGCACCTCCTGGCGGCGGTTCATCTCGCCGGCCAGGGCGTCGCGCATCCGGTCGACCAGCGGCAGCTCGTCGGAAAGGTTGGTGATCACCGCGCTGGTGTGCGGCAGCGCGTCCAGGGAGGCGAACGTCGCGCCGCCCTTGAAGTCGACCAGGACGAAGTTCAGCTCCTCCGAGGCGTGGGTGACCGCGAGGGCGGCGACCACCGTACGCAGCAGTTCGCTCTTGCCGGAGCCGGTCGCGCCGATGACCAGGCCGTGCGGGCCCATGCCCTCGTGGGCGGACTCCTTGAAGTCCAGCTCGACGACGTTGCCGTCGGGGCCGACGCCGAGCGGGATGCGCAGCCGGTCGCGGTGGCTGCGTGGCCGCCACGTCTGCCGCACGTCGACGGCGGCGGCGTCGCCGACGCCGAGCAGGTCCGGCAGCTCGGTGCTGCGGGCCAGCGGCTCCTCCGCGCCGGCCTGCTGCTGGGAGAGGCGGTAGGGGGCGAGCTGCCGAGCCAGCCCCTCGGCCGCGGCGGCGGTGAGCCGGTCGGGGCGGCCCAGCCGGGTGGTGGTGGCCCCCCGGACCAGGTCGACGGCGGTGCCGTCGCCGACGTCGAGGCAGAGCAGCCAGCGGCCGGCGTCGCGGGGGACGGCCCCGGAGAGGTCGACGACGGTGGTGCCGAGCAGGCTCGGCCCGGTGAGCTGGCAGGTGGCGGCGACCTCGCCGCCGTCGACGACCACCACCAGGTGCGGCGCGGTGGTCAGCGGCTTGGCGTCCGGGCTGAACCGGGCCCGGCCGGCCAGCTCGTCGGCGAGGGACTCCTCGGCCTCGGCGAGGGTGGCGAAGACGAGGCGGCGGGCCCCGGCGGCGTCGGTGCGGCCGGGGTGCTGGGCGTGCGGCAGCCACTTCACCCAGTTCCAGGCCGGCTGCCGGTCGTCGGCGGCGACCACGACGACGACCAGGTCGTCCGGGGCATGGAAGGTGGCGAGCTGACCGATCGTGGCCCGGGCCAGGTCGAGCACCGGCTCCCGCTCGCCGCGCAGCACCACCCGCGAGAACGCCCGCACCGACAGCGCGGTGGGCAGGTCCGGCACCGTGGAGTGGGCGCGGACGAACCGGCGCAGCGCGATCGCGCTCATCGGCTCCAGGTCCTCCACCGGCTTCGTCTCCGGCGGCACGATCTCCACCGCCAGCCGCTGCGGGCCGACGGCGATCCGCGCCTCGCCGAAGTCGTCCTCGGTGACCCGGCGTTCCCACAGCCGGCGCGACGCGGCGATCGACCAGAGCGCGTCGGGCTCCGGGTGCCGCCAGGTCATGGCGGCCCGCTGCTGCTCGGCCGCGCGCCGGGTGCGCTTGCGCATCTGGGCCAGGTAGCGCATGTAGTCGCGGCGCTCGGCGTTCAGCTCGGCTTTGTCGTTGCCGCCGTTGCTCAGCGAGCCGATCGCCATGCCGAGCATGGAGACCCCGAAGAGCCCACCCGCGACGTACGTCATCATGCCGCCGCCCCGGCCGGCGTAGAGGAAGGCCATCGCGCCGACGCCGCAGACCATCGGCAGGATCATCAGGAGCTGGCCCATGCCCCGGGGGGTCGGCTCGGGCAGCTCCGGCGGGGACTCCAGCAGCACCTCGCCGCGCGGCAGGGCCGGCCCCGGTTGACGCGGAAGCCGACGGAACACGACGGTGCTCACGGCGTTCTCCTCCCCCAGAAGCGGCCCGGACGCCGGCCGGCGCGGCGTGACGTGCGGCCGGGGTGGCGCGACGACCGGGCGCGGGCCGTCGGGTGGGCATCGTACGTAGGGGCCATCGTAGGTAATCTCCCGTGGGCGTCGGGGACCCACTTCGGCGGCGGCCCGGGCGGGTAGAGCGCAGGCGAACGCGAGGAGGCCACAGTGGCGACGAGGACGGCGACCGGCGGCCTGAGCCGGGTCACCATCGTGGCGCCCCGGACCAGGATGGACCTCGCCCTCCCCGCCGACGTGCCGCTGGCGGACCTGCTGCCGACGCTGCTGCGGTACGCGGGTGAGGACCTCGCCGACGAGGGGGTGCGGCACGGCGGCTGGAGCCTGGCCCGGCTCGGCGGACAGCCGCTCGACGGTGGGCGTACGGCCGCGCAGCTCGGCGTCCGCGACGGCGAGGTGCTCTACTTCAACCCCCGCGCGGCGGCGGCCCCGGAGATCGTCTTCGACGACGTGGTGGACGCGGTGGCCACGGCGACGAACCAGCGCCCCGGCAGCTGGCAGGTGAGCACGAGCCGCTCGTTCGCGGTGCTGTTCGCGGCGGCGGCGCTGTCGGCCGGCGCGCTGGCGGCGCTGTTCACGGGCCCGCCGCAGCTGCCCGGGGCTATCGCCGCCCTGCTGGTGGCGGTCGCCCTGCTGGTCGGCGCGGCCGTGCTGTCCCGGGCGGCCGGCGACAGCCGCACCGGCGCGGTGCTCGCCCTGGTCGGCCTCGGCCACGCCGCCGTCGGCGGCCTGCTGGTGCTGGCCGGCGACCGGGGCCTGGGCGAGCTGGCCGGCCCGCACGTGCTGCTCGCCGCGACCGCCGTGGTGGTGTTCGGCGCGGTCGCCGCGCTGGCGGTCGGCGACCGGCTGCCGCTGTTCTTCGGCGCGGTCGCCGTCGGCGGGGCGGTCGGCTTCGGCGCGGTGGTGAGCCTGGCGTTCTCGGTGGACGCGCCGGCCGCCGCCGCGGTGGTCGCCACGGTCGCGTTCGCCACCCTGCCGGCGCTGCCGATGGCGGCGTACCGGCTGGCCCGGCTGCCCGTGCCGTCCATCCCGACCGGCCCCGACGACCTCAAGACCGACACGGAGACCGTCGACGGCCGCGGCGTGCTGCGGCGCAGCGAGCGGGCCGACGAGTTCCTCACCGGCCTGCTGTGGACGGTCGCCCTGCTGGTGCTGGGCGGGGAGGTCGTGCTCGCCCTCGACGGCCGGCTGCCGGCGGTGCTGCTCTGCCTGGTGCTGGCCCTGCTGTCGCTGCTGCGCGCCCGGCCGTTCCTCGGCCGCGCCCAACGCGTGCCGGTGCTGCTGGCCGGGGGCCTCGGGCTGGGCCTCACGGCGGCGGCCACGTTCGCCGCGGGCGGGGCGGCCGTCCGGCTCGGCGTGGTCCTCGGCGGGCTGGTGGTGGCGGCCGTGGTCAGCCTGATCTACGGGCTGACCGTCGCGGGCAAGCGGATCTCGCCGGTCTGGGGGCGGCTGCTGGACATCGTCGAGGTCCTGCTGATCATCTCCCTGGTGCCCCTCGCGGTCTGGGTCTGCGGCCTCTACGGCTGGATCGTCAACCTCCGCCCCTGACCCGCCCCTGCGGGGAGGGCTCAGCCGGGTCGGTGGTCGACGACGCGGCGGGCCGTCGGGGCGGCGGCCCAGGCGGCGGGGCCGTGCTCGCCGTCCAGCGGCCGGGCCGGCGTGCCCGCCCGGCGGGCGACGTCCCGGACCACCGTGACCAGTGCCTCGACGTGGTCGGCCGGGGCGGCGACGCGCAGCAGCGGCGGGCCGGGCCGGTCGCCGGGGCGGGCCACGGCCGCGAACGTGTGCGACGGCGCGGAGGTGGCGGTGACGGCGTCCACCAGCGGCCCCCAGGTGGTGCCGGCGCGGGCGCGCAGGGCCAGGCAGCGCTGGGTCCAGCCGCCGCCGCGCAGCCCGGTCCAGGTCTCCGCCTGCGGCTCGGGCGTCAGGTCCAGGCCGGCCCCGGAGACCAGCGCGGCGCGCAGCTCGTCCCGGCCCAGGACCCGGTGGCGCAGGCCGGCGGCGTGCAGCGCCTTGCCGAGCCGGCCGACCGCGGCGGCGACGGTGCGGTGCACGCCGAGCGTCCCGCCGCCCCGGGTCACCGCCTCGGCGCGGGCGTCGCGCACGGACAGCCGTACGGCCACCCAGACGGTGCGGTGGGCGGCCGGGGGCGCGCCCGGCGTCGGGTACCAGACGAGGGTGTGCGAGACGACCTGGGCCAGCGACACCGGCGCGGTGAACTCGGTGAGCACGGCCAGCGCCCGGTCCACCACCGCCGCGTCGACCGAGCCGGCGGGAGCGCCGGGCGGCGGGTCCAGCGCCACGGCGGCGAACCAGCCCCGGACGTCCTGGCCGACGCCGAGGCGGGTGCCGCGCTCGGTCAGCTCGATCATGGTCAGCTCGGGGGCGACGACGGCCAGCCGCGCCTCGCCCGTGTCGCCGCCCGCCGCCGCCCGCGCCTCCTCCCGGCGCAGCCGCAGCCGGCGGCGCAGCAGCAGGTCCTCGTACCACCAGCGGCCGCCCCGGCGGGCGAAGGCGGCGGCGACGGCCGCCACCGCGCCGACCCCGACGACGCCGACCAGCCACGGGGGTCCGCCGAGCACGGCGTAGCCGGCCAGCGCGGCCAGCTCCGCCACGACGAGCTGGCCGACGACGACCGGGCCGAGCCGGCCCCGGCTGCGCCGGTCGGCGGGGACCACCGCGCGGTCGGGCGGGGCGGGCCGCGCGGGCGGGTCGGCCGGGCCGGCGGCCGTACGACCGGGTGGCGCCTGGACCTGCGTCATCGGTGGCGTCCCTTCTCGACAGCGGCTCTCCTGGCGGGCGGCCCGGCGGGCGGCGGCCCCCGCCCCGCGTGGACGGCGGCCCCTTATCGTAGGGAAGCCCGTGGCGGCGCTCGGACCTGATCGCCACGGCCCACCCCGTCGTCGGGCTCGATCGTCGCGGCCCGACCCGCCGCCGGAGGTAGCTCATGCGGACCCGCCGCGACCAGGTGCAGGCGTACCGCTTCGTCACCCGCCGGATCGTCTCCGCGCTGCTCTCCGGCGACCCCGAGACGACGAACCTGCCGATGCGGCGGCTCGGGCTGGCCGTGGTCGGCAGCGTGGTCGCCGCGGCGGTGGTGCTCGGCGGCGTCGGCGCATACGGCCAGCTCACCGGCAACGCCGCGCCGCTGGAGGCGAACACGCTGGTGATCGAGCGGGAGACCGGCGCGACGTACGTCTACGTGGACGGCCTGCTGCACCCGACCCTGAACTACGCCTCGGCCCGGCTCGTCCTCGACGAGGCGGACCCGACGGTGCGGACCATGTCGCGGGCATCCATCGCGGACCGGCCGCGCGGGCGCACCATCGGGATCGTCGGCGCGCCGGACGCGCTGCCCGACCGGAAGGCGCTGGTCGGTCTGCCCTGGTCGGTCTGCGACGTGCCGGACCCGGCCGCTCCCGACCGGTCGACCACGCACGTGGTGATCGACCGGCCGCTCGCCGGCGGCACGCCGCTGGGCGACCGCGCGGTGCTGGCCACCGTGGACGGCCGGCGCTACCTGCTCACCGGCGACGCCCGGCTGCGGATCGCCGGCGGGGACCCGGCGACCGCCGCGCTGCGGATGGCCGGGGCCACCACGCTCACGGTCGGCGAGCAGCTGCTCAACGCCGTGCCGGCGGGGCCGGTGCTCCGCGAGCCGCAGCTGCCCGGCGACGGCGAGACCGGCCGGCAGGCCGTGGGCGACGGGCCGGCCCGGGTCGGCGACGTGTTCCGGGCCGCCGGTCAGCACTACGTGCTGACCCGGGAGGGGCTGGCGTCGATCGGCGAGGTCAGCGCCCTGCTGTTGTTGCGCGACGGCGGCCGGATCACCGACATCACCCCGGACGAGGCCGGCCGGCTGCTGACCCGGCAGCGGGTGGAGCCGGAGGGCACGCCGCGCACCCTGCCGACGCTGCACCCGGTGCAGGCGGGCCGGACGGTGCTCTGCGCCACCTACCGCAGGTCGGCGGCCGACGCGCCGCCCACCACCACCCTGGAGGTCTTCGACCGGGTGCCGACCGAGCTGACCGGCCCGGCCGCGACCCCGGTCCGGCAGGGGGCCCGCGACGCGGTCCGCACCGCCGAGCAGGTGCTGCTGCCGGGCGGCAGGGGCGTGCTGGTCCAGGCCGCGCCGGGCGCCGGGGAGGGCGGCGCGGGTGCGCCGGGCTCGACGGTCTACCTGGTCACCGCCCAGGGGGTACGCCACCCGCTGGGCACCCGGTCGGGCGACGCGCTGACCGCCCTCGGCTACGGCGGGGTGCAGCCGCTGGCGGTGCCCGCGTCACTGCTGGCCCTCATCCCGACGGGTCCCGCCCTGGAACGCCAGGACGCGCTCGCCTACTTCGCCCCGGGCACGTAGCCGCTGCCGCCGGGCACGTCGGCGCTGCCGCACGGGCACGCAGCCGCTGCCGTGGGGCGTCGTCACGGGTCGCCCGGTCTGGTCGCCGTCCACTAACCTGATCCTCGCCAACGGTTATCGACGACGTACGGGGAATGCCATGACCGGGCGCACGACAGTCGACGTACTGTCCCTGGAGGACTTCCAGCGACGGTTGGCCGCGCGGCTCGCCGAGGCCGAGGCCGTGCTCAGGAAGCTCACCACCGAGTTGCAGTGCCGGCCGCCGGATCTGGGCACGTTCGCCGACGCGACCAGCAACGCCCGCCGCTACTCGGCCCTGCAGACGAGCTACGCGCAGCGGGTCGAGCGGCTGCGCGACGCGGTGCAGGCGGCGCAGAGCGCGACCGGCACGATCCTGACCAACTACCGGACCACGGAGGCGCGCAACGCGGCCAACGCCGCCGACATCGCCGCCGCGCTGACCGGGGTCAACGACGCGCTGAACGGGAGGGACGACCCTCGTGTCTGAATACACGGCGCGCTACGAGAACGTCAGCCACGAGCGGCTCTACGACGCCGTGCGGGCCGGCGACCCCGAGCAGATCGACGGTCTCGCCAGCAGCTGGAGCTCCATGAAGGGCACCCTCGACGACCTCGCCCGCGACCTGCGCGCCGACCTGGAGAAGCTGGCCAACGGCTGGACGGGCGACGCCGGCCGGGAGTTCCAGCGGCGGGTGTCGCTGATCGTCGACTACTCGACGACCCTCACCGAGGGGATGGCCGACGTGCGGCAGGGGCTGACGCTGATGGCCACCGACCTGCGCGCCGCGCAGAAGCAGGCGGAGAGCCCGGCCGAGACCGACGACCACGACAAGACGGTCTCCGGGGCGATCACGGGCGGCCTCACCGGTGGCCTGCCGGGCGCGATCGTCGGCGGCTTCCTCGGGCACGGGCAGGACAAGGCCGAGCAGGAGAAGGCGCACCGGCGGATGGTCCAGGTGGTCGCCGAGCTGGCCGCCGGCTACGACCTGTCGGCGTACGGCCGGCTGGTCGACCCGCCGCCGCCGGACGGCGACCTGCCGTACGACCCGAGCACCAGCACGTCGACGCCGACGGCCGGTCCCGGGGCCCACGCCCCGAGGAGCGCGCCGGGCGGCGGCTTCGGCAACCCGACCACGGGTCACGCGACGGTGGACGCCCCGGGCAACCTGACGGACGGGCCGAACACCGGGACGACGGGCGGGAACGACGACGGGTCGACGTCGCCGGGCGGCACGGCCGGGGCCGGCGGCACCGACCTCGACACCGGCACGTCCCTGGCCGGCGCTGCGCCGCTCGGCGGCGGCGTGCCGGCTGGCCCGGTGGGCACGGCGGGCGGCGTGACGGCCGCCGCGTCGGCCGGGGCCGGGGCGGGGCTGCTCTTCGGCGCGCCCGCCGGGGCGCCGGTCGGCGTGCTCGGCGGCGGCACCGGCTCCCTGGCCGGGTCGGCCCGCACGGGCGCGACGGTGGCGGCCCGGCCGGCGGGTGGCCTGGCGGGGGCCGAGCACCGGGCCGCCACGGGCGTGGGCCGGGTGGGCGCGAACGGCACCGGGGGCGGCCGGGCGGGCGTGCTCGGCGGGCGCGGGCGGGCCGACGACGACGAGTCCGACGAGCGGCTGACCTGGCTGACGGAGGACGACATGGTCTGGCGGGACGGCGACCCGGGAGTCCCTCCGGTGCTCGACGCTGGCTGACGCTTCCGCCACGCGTACGCTGCGGGGCCCTCCCCGACGGGGAGGGCCCCTCTTCCGACCTGCGTATCCACCATGCGTATACATGGTGTGTATAGTCGCGGC
Source organism: Micromonospora haikouensis (assembly GCF_900091595.1). Lineage (GTDB taxonomy): Bacteria > Actinomycetota > Actinomycetes > Mycobacteriales > Micromonosporaceae > Micromonospora > Micromonospora haikouensis. The sequence continues at coordinate 114,972 of NZ_FMCW01000021.1, read as the reverse complement.
CATGTCGATCGGTCAGACCTTCCTCGGGCTCCTGGAGTCCACCCCCCGCCACGGCTACGACCTGAAACGCGCCTACGACGAGCGCTTCGGCCAGGCCCGCCCGCTGCACTTCGGCCAGGTCTACGCCACCCTGTCCCGGCTGCTGCGCAACGGCCTCGTCGAGGTGGACTCGGTCGAGGCCGGCGAGGGCCCCGACCGCAAGCGTTACGCCATCACCGAGGCCGGGGTGACCGACGTGCGGCGCTGGCTGTCCCAGCCGGAGAAGCCCGAGCCGTACCTGCACAGCGTCCTCTACACCAAGGTGGTGCTGGCGCTGCTCACCGGCCGCTCCGCCGCCGACCTGCTCGACACGCAGCGCGCCGAGCATCTGCGGCTGATGCGCGAGCTGACCCGGCGTCGGGACTCCGGCGACCTGGCCGAGCGGCTCATCTGCGACCACGCCCTGTTCCACCTCGAGGCCGACCTGCGCTGGCTGGAGCTGACGGCGGCCCGGCTGGACGAGCTGGCCGAGGCGGTGCGGCGATGACGGGCATCCACGCCGACGGCGGGGCAGCGGCGACGGGCCGACGCGCCGACGGCGGGGCGCCGGCGGACGGCCACGACCGGGGCAGCCCGGCGGAGGAGCTGCTCGTCGCCGAGGAGCTGCACCGGGCCTTCGGCCCCACCCCGGCGCTCGCCGGGGCGTCGCTGACCGTCCGGGCCGGCGAGGTGCTGGCGGTGCTGGGCCCGTCCGGCTCCGGCAAGTCGACCCTGCTGCACTGCCTCGCCGGCATCGTCCGCCCCGACTCGGGGCGGGTGACCTACCGGGGCGCGGACCTGACCGCCATGTCGGACCGGGAGCTCAGCGCCCTGCGGCGGGGGCAGTTCGGCTTCGTGTTCCAGTTCGGGCAGCTCGTGCCCGAACTGACCTGCCTGGAGAACGTGGCCCTGCCGCTGCGGCTGGAACGGGTCGGGCGGCGGGAGGCGGAGCGGCGCGCCGCCGAGTGGCTCGGCCGGCTGGAGGTCGGCGACGTGGCCGGCAAGCGCCCCGGCGAGGTCTCCGGCGGGCAGGGCCAGCGGGTCGCCGTGGCCCGGGCGCTGGTCACCGCCCCTCGGGTCGTCTTCGCCGACGAGCCGACCGGCGCGCTGGACTCGCTGCACGGCGAGCGGGTCATGCGGCTGCTGACCGGGGCGGCCCGGGACACCGGTGCCGCCGTGGTGCTGGTGACCCACGAGGCGCGGGTGGCCGCGTACTCGGATCGGGAGGTCGTGGTGCGCGACGGCCGCACCCGCAGCCTGGAGCCGGCCGCGTGACCGGGCCGCGTAAGCGGGGCCGGGTGCTGGCCGACCTGTGGATGGGCGCGCGGATGGCCGTCACCGGCGGCCGGGACGGGTGGACGCGGGCGGCGCTGACCGCGCTCGGCGTCGGCATCGGGGTGGCCATGCTGCTGCTCGCCGCCGCCGTGCCGGGCGCGCTCGACGCCCGGGCCGTCCGCAACGAGGCCCGCAACGACACGGGGTGGCGACCCGAGCGGGTCGCCGCCGCCAACACCGTGCTGGTGACGACCGTCGACACCGAGTTCCGGGACCGCCCGATGCGCGGCCGGATCGTGCGCGCCGAGGGGCCGGCCGCGCCGGTGCCGCCGGGGCTGGCCCGGCTGCCCGGGGCCGGCGAGGTGGTCGTCTCCCCGGCGCTGCGGGACCTGCTCGACTCGCCCGACGGCCCGCTGCTCGCGCCCCGGCTCGGCGGCGCGCGGGTCGCCGGCACGATCGGCGCGCAGGGCCTCGCCGGCCCCGGTGAGCTGGCCTTCTATCTCGGCAGCGCGGACCTCACCGACGAGTGGGCCGTGCGGCGCGACCAGTTCGGCGGCGGGGAGCCCGGCGAGGAGTTCTCGCCGGTGCTGATGGTCCTCGTCGTGGTCGTCGTCGTGGTGCTGCTGCTGCCGATCGTCGTCTTCGTCGGCGCGGCGGTCCGCTTCGGCGGGGACCGCCGGGACCGCCGGCTCGCCGCCCTGCGCCTGCTCGGCGCCGACACCGCGATGGTCCGGCGGATCGCCGCGGGCGAGGCGGCGGCCGGCGCGGTGTTCGGCCTCGCCGTCGGCGGCGTCCTCTTCGCCGCTGGCCGCCAGCTCGCCCCGCTGGTCACCCTCCGCGACATCAGCGTGTACGCGGCGGACCTGCGCCCCGCCCCGGCCCTGGTGGCGGCGGTCGCGGTCGCGGTGCCGGTGCTCGCCGTCCTGGTGGCGCTCGTCGCGCTGCGCCGGGTCGTCGTCGAGCCCCTCGGGGTGAGCCGCCAGGGCGCGGCCGTGCGTCGCCGCCTGTGGTGGCGGCTGCTGCTGCCGGCCGCCGGGCTGGCGCTGCTCTACCCGCTGACCGGTGTGGGCAAGGGCCGCGCCGACACCGCCGACTACCAGGTGGCGGCGGGGGCGGTGCTGCTGCTGGTCGGCACGGTCACCCTGCTGCCCTGGCTGGTCGACCTCGCCGTACGCCGGCTGCACGGCGGCCCGGTCCCCTGGCAGCTCGCGGTGCGCCGGTTGCAACTGGACAGCGCCACCTCCGCGCGCCTGGTCAGCGGCGTGGCGGTGGCGGTGGCGGGCAGCATCGGCCTGCAGATGCTCGTCGCCGGGGTGGAGGCGCGGTTCACCACCCGCACCGGCCAGGACACCTCCCGGGCCCAGGTGTTCGTCAACTTCGACGAGCTGCCCGACCCCGGCGCGGCGCTGGCCCGGCTGGCCGCCGCGCCGGGCGTCACCCGCAGCGCGGGCACGTCGGGCACCTTCGCGCTTGGCAGCGGCGCGGCCAACCGCACCGCCGACGTGCGCATCGGCGACTGCGCCACCCTGGCCGAGTACGCGCGGCTCGGCCCCTGCGCCGACGGCGACGTCTTCCTCGCCCAACCGCCGGCCGGCGAGCAGCAGCTCACCGGCTTCGGCCCCGGCGACCGGGTGACCGTGAGCGGAAGCGAGACGGCCTGGACCCTGCCGCGGCGGCTACGCACCGTGCCGGCGATACCGGACCCCGCCGGCTGGATCGGCGCGGGCCTGCTGGTCACCCCCGGCGCGGCCGACGCCGCCTGGACGGGACTGCGAGCGCAGGCGCTGCTCAGCCTCGACCCGGACGACCCCGACGCGCTGGAGCGGGTCCGCAACGCCGCCGCCGAGGTGGACCTGCGCGCCCAGGTCCTCGCGCTGGACGAGGAACGCCAGGCCACGCAGTTCGTCAACGTCAAGCGCGGCCTCGTCGTCGGCGTCGCGGTGACCCTGCTGCTGCTCGGCGCGAGCATGCTCGTCGGCGTACTGGAGCAGTTGCGGGAGCGCCGCCGCCTGCTGGCCATGCTGGCCGCCGTCGGCACCCCGCGCCGCACGCTGGGCCTGTCGGTGCTGTGGCAGGCGGCCGTGCCGGTGCTCGTCGGGCTCGGCCTCGCCGTCGCCTTCGGCCTGGGCCTCGGGGCGGTGCTGCTGCGCATGGTCGGCGCGCCGGTCTCGGTGAGCTGGCCGGTGGTCGGCCTCGGGGTCGCCCTCGGCGGCGGCGTGGTGCTGCTGGTCACCGGCGCGAGCCTGCCCGCCCTGTGGCGGCTGACCCGGCCGGCGGGCCTGCGGACCGAGTGACGCCGGCCCGGAGCCGGCCGGCCGACGCCGCCCCGGTCACTCCCCGCGCCGGCCGACGAGGGCCGGCGTGGGCCGGGCGGCCGGCCCGTCGCGCCCCCTGCTGGCAGGCCGGGCGTCGACGGGCCGGCCGGGCGGTCAGCAGAAGCTGCCGGCGTCGGCCCCGCCGTCCTGCCGGGTGGTGCGGAAGTCGCAGAGGTCGTAGCCGTTGGCGGTCAGCACCGCCTTCGCCTCGGCCAGTTCGGCGCCGCCCAGCGCCGGCCCGCGCGACAGCACGAAGCCGGTGCGGCGGTCCGGGTCGCCGACGACGGCCCAGCGGTAGTCCGCGTCGAGGCCCATGACCACGTAGTTCGGCCCACCGAAGTAGAGCCAGCGCCCGCCGACCTCCAGGAACGAGACGGTCAGCACCGAGTTGGCCGGCGGGTTCTCGCTGCGGGCCCGGCCGGTGACCGCGCTGGTGGTGCCGAGGATCGTCCGGCAGGTGTTGCGCACCCCGACGGTGCCGTCGGGCTGGACGTCGTACCGGGCCCGCACGTTCTTGAAGCACTGGATCTCGAAGATCGCCGGGATCGCGGCGACCTGGTACCAGTCCCCGGCGTAGCGCTGGAGGTCGACCGCCGCCACCGGGGTCACCGCCGCGGCGTCCACCGACGGCGCGGCGCTGGCGGGCGCGCCGGTGGCCGCCACCGTCGCGGCCACGAGCAGGGCGGTGGCGGCGACGGCGTGCGCCACCTGTCGACGTACTCCCATGGGGTCTCCTCCGGTCTTGGGCTCCACCGTGGGGTGCGGCACCCCACGGGCGACGGCGGGGCCGCGCTGCCCGACAGGTGCCCGGGGCCGCCGCCGGGAAACTGTCAGCATTCTCATGGCCGTCGATGCATCCGCCGGCGGCGCGACCGTCGTATCCCGACGGGAACCTTCTGTCCACTGCGGCGGGTCGTGGCCCGGGTCACCAGCCGGGCCGACCGCGGAGGCTGCGGACGGGCCGCAACGGCGATAGGTTGGTGTCGTGCAGTCCGTAGCGTTCGCCCGGCCGTCCCTGCCGGCGACGCTGCGCGGGATGCGCCTCTCGTGGCGGTCGAGGCTGCGCCGCATCGGGGAGTTGGGTCGCCTCGCGCTGACCACCCTCGTCCTCGCCGTCGGCCTCGGCGGCGTCGCCGCCCTCACGGCCGGCGCTCCCGCCATGGCGTCCGCGGCCACCGGCCCGGCCCACACCGTCGTGGTGGCCAGCCGGGTCGACTCGCTGGGCCCCGCCGCGACGGCCGAGCCGCGCACCGATTCGGCCGCCCAGCACGCCCGCCCGGTCGTCGGCGACGCGCGGCGGCCGGTCCCCGCCCCGGTGGGCGGGCCCGTGGCGGCCGTCCCGGCCGACCGGCCCGCCGTCGACCCGGCCGCCGGCGCCGTCGTCCGGCGCGGGCCGCCCCGGCACTGACCCGGGCCGCCACCAGCCGCCGATCCGGTCCGCCCCGGCGTCGTACCGCCGCGCCGGCACCGCACCGGCCCGCCGCGAGCCCGCCACCCGCCGCGCCCCGCGCCGCCGACGACCCCGCCCGCCGTCACCCGCCCCGGTGACGACCCCGGTAGGGCCCCGTCCGGCACCGGTCGACGCGCGGCCCCCGCCCGCACCGCGGGCCCCGACCGTCAGTCCACTTCGTCCCCTCCGAGGTGCCCCTCATGCAGACCGCCCTCTCCTCCGTCCTGCTCGACGTGCCCCGGGCCGCCGCGATCTGGCTGGCCCTGCTCGTCCTCGCCGTCGTCGCCGTGGCCGGCCTGGTCGCCCGGCCCGACCTGTTCCGCTCCGTGATCGGCGGGCGGATCCGCGAGGCCGCCATGCCCAGCCTCTTGGAGGAGGCCGCCGAGGAACGGGCCCAGCGCCGGTACGCCGACGAGGTGGCGACCGCGGCGGAACGGGCCGCGGCGACCGCCGGCCGGATGCGGGCCGAGTGGCTGTCCGCACAGGACGAGGTCGAGGCCGCGTGGCAGGCGTACGAGACGGCGGAGGCCGACGTCCGCCGGCTGGCCGCCGCCACGGCCCTGCCCCGCCCGCACACCGAGCGCACCCCCGCCGAGTACGCCGACCGCGAGCGCTACCTGCACCGGGCCGCGCTGGACGCGTACTGGCGTCGGGAGCTGTCGGAGGAGCAGCTCAGCGACGTGTTCGCGCACCGCAACGGGTGGGACCCCCGGCTGCACCCGGTCGACCAGGAGCTGGTGCTGCGCCGCGCCGTACGCGACCACCTGCGCGCCCGGCAGGAGGCCGCCCGGGAGCGCGAGCAGGCCGCCTGGCGGGCCGCCGGGCAGGCCGCCGTCGCCGCGCGCAGCCTGCGGGACGAGGCCTTCGCCGCGACCGTGCCCGCCCCGCAGGAGCAGGAGTCGCTGCTGCCCGGGGTGGGCGACGAGCCGTCGCCGGCCGCCGAGCAGACCCGGGAGATGCCGGTGGTCGCCCGGCAGAAGCCGGCCGTGGCGCGGGGCCGGGCCGCCGTCCCGGCCTGAGCGGGCCCGGCACCGCCGGGCCGCCCCCGCCGCCGTGGTGAGAAGGGGACCCCTCTCGACCGGAGGCGTTAACAGGGGGCCCTTCCTTACCACCGGTCGGCTAGCGTGGGCGCATGACGGAGCGCACCTGGCTGCTGGTCGTCGCCGGCCTCATCGTGGCGGCGACACTCGTCGGCGCCATCGTGCTGGCCGTACGGGTGGTCCGCACCCGCAAGCTGCTCGGCACGCTGGGCGTCGGCGGCAAGGTCGCCTTCTGGGGCGCGCTGGCCTACACGATCTTCCCGATCGACGTGCTGCCCGACCCGATCTACCTCGACGACATCGGGGTGCTCGCCGCCGCCCTGCTCTACCTGGGCCGGCTGGTCCGGCAGCACCGCGCCGCCCAGCGGCAGCTCCCCGGCCAGCCCGAGCCCCAGGAAGGCAGGACGCGCCGCCCGGTCGGCTGAGCCCGTGCCATGATCGGGGCCGGGCCCCGCACGAAAAGGCCGCACAGGGGCCCGCGCGGGGCGGCCGGATCGGACGGGGGCGGGACAATGCCGGGCGACCATCGGTTGGGCATCCACGACGAACGGGTCCTCGCGTTCTGCCGGGAGCGGCACCTGGCCACCCTGACGACGCTGCGCGCGGACGGGACCCCGCACGTCGTACCGGTCGGGATGACCCTCGACCCGGCCGCCGGCCTCGCCCGGGTGATCACGTCGGGCACGTCGGCCAAGGCCCGGCACGTCGCGGCGGCCGGCGCGGCGGGCACCCCGGTGGCGGTCTGTCACGTCGACGGGAGGCGCTGGCTGACCGTGGAGGGTCGGGCGGTGCTGCGCGCCGACCCGGCGTCGGTCGCCGAGGCCGAGCGCCGGTACGCCGAGCGCTACCGCGTCCCGCGCCCCAATCCGCAGCGGGTCGTCATCGAGATCGCCGTGACCCGGGTGCTGGGCAGTCTCTGACCGGTTCGGACGGTCGCGTCGGGGTACCAGCCTCAGCACCGACCGATCCCGCAACCGGTAAGGGGTACGACATGACCGACCCGCAGAGCAGGACCGACCACCCGCAGGGCGTGACCGACCAGGACGTCGTGGACGTACTCGTCGCCGACCACCGCGAGGTGGAGGCGATCTTCGTGGAGCTGGAGGGCCGGCAGGGCACCCCGGAGCACCGCCGGCAGCTCGCCGACGTGGTGATCGCCGAACTGGTCCGCCACTCGGTCGCCGAGGAGCAGTACGTCTACCCGGCCGCCCGCCGGGCGCTGCCCGACGGCGACCAGCTCGCCGAGCACGAGATCGCCGAGCACGCCGAAGCCGAGCGGACCATGAAGGAGCTGGAATCGGTCGACCCGTCGGAGGCCCGGTTCGAGCCGCTGCTGGCCCACCTGACCAAGGCCATCCGCCACCACGTGCAGGAGGAGGAGTCCGACCTGTTCCCCCGGCTGCGCGCCGCGATGGCCCGGGAGGAACTGGTGGAGCTGGCCGGCAGGGTGCAGGCGGCGAAGAGGTCGGCGCCGACCCGGCCGCACCCGGCCGCGCCGGACCACCCGCCGGCGAACCGGCTGCTCGCCCCCGGCACCGGCCTGGTGGACCGGCTCCGGGACGCCCTCAGCGGCCGGCCCACCTCCATGGAGGAGCTGCGCGAGAAGCAGCTCTGACGCAGGGACTCGCGAAGCCGCCTGCCGGGCCCTCCCCCGGGCGACCCGGCAGGCGGCGATGCGTTCGTCCTCAGTGGATGGTGGGTGCGTCGCCGGTCACGGCTCGGGGGCGATCCGTCGGCGACTGTCCGCCTCGGAGACGAGGATCGCCTCCATCGGGCAGGAGTCGGCCGCGTCGAGCACCGCCTGCGCCGGGGACACCCGCTCGGCCAGCGGGCGGGACAACCCGTCCACCAGGCCGAAGTGCCTGGGTGCCGTGCCGGCGCAGATGCCCGAGCCGATGCACCGGGTCGGGTCCACGTGCAGCCGCCACCCCGGGCCGGACTGCCCTTCCTCCATGCTCACCTGATCCTCCCCCTCACCAGGCCACCGGCATCGCGGTGAGGCCGCGTACCAGCAGGCCGCTCTTCCAGACCAGCTCCGGCTCGGGCACCGCCAGGCGCAGCCCCGGGGTGCGGTCGAGCAGCGTGTCCAGCACCACCTGGAGCTCCATCCGGGCGAGCTGGGCGCCGACGCAGTGGTGCACCCCGTGCCCGAAGCCCAGGTGCGGGTTGACCTCCCGGCCCAGGTCGAGCCGGTCGGCGTCGGCGAAGACCGTCTCGTCGCGGTTGGCCGACGGGATCGACACGACCACCGGCTCACCCGCGCGCACGAGCACGCCGCCGATCTCGACGTCCTCCTTCGCGTAGCGGGCGAAGGCGGCGGTCGCGCCGAGCGGGACGAAGCGCATCAGCTCCTCGACCGCGCGGGGGACCAGCGTCCGGTCGGCCCGCAGGCGGGCCCACTCGTCGGGGTGCTGCAGCAGGACGTACGCGAAGTTGGGGATCTGCGTGACGGTGGTCTCGTGGCCGGCGGCGAGCAGCCCCGCCGCGAGCTGGACCACCTCCTCCTCGCTGAGCCGGTCGTCGGCGTCGCGGGCCCGGACCATCGCGCCGATCAGGTCGTCGGTGGGTTCGTCGCGCCGCCGCGCGATCAGCTCCCCCATGTACGCGAACAGGTTGTCGATGTACTGCTGGATCCGCTCCGGACTGAGCGAGGTGGTCGAGACGATCGCCTCCGACCAGGTGTGGAACCGATCCTGGTCGGTGACCGGCACCCCGAGCAGGTCGCAGATGACCCGGATCGGCAGCGGGGTGGCCACGTGCTCCACCAGGTCGGCCGGCGGGCCGGCGGCGAGCAGGTTGTCGACCAGCTCGTCGGCGATCTGCCGGGTGCGGGGCCGCAGCTCCTCGACCCGGCGCGCGGTGAACGCGCGGGCCACGAGCCGGCGCAGGCGGGTGTGGTCGGGCGGGTCCATGGACAGGATGCCGCCCTGGATCTGCCGCGCGGTGTTGCGCGGCTCGTCGCGCCCCACGGCGGCGGCCCGGCTGAACCGGGCGTCGCCGAGCACGGTACGCACGTCGGCGTGCCGGGTGGCCAGCCACGCCGGCTCGCCGTACGGCAGGCGGACCCGGATCAGCGGCTCGTCCCGGCGCAACCGGGCGTAGCGCGGATCGAGGTTGAGCCGGTCGGGATCGCCGAACGGGTAGCGCTGGATCGTCGCCTCGGATGTGTCGGTCACCGGATGACTCCCTCTCGTCCGCGGCCCCGCCGTCGGGCCGCCCGGTCCGCCGGGGCGACCCACCTGGAGTCATGCCCCGAATACGGATCGTAGCGAGAGAGTTCGATGATCGGCCAGTGAGCGGGGCCGGATTTCCGGCCCCGGTCGCCTTGACGAGAGTCCCCCTGGCCCGCCCCGGCGCGGTGGGCCGCTCCGACACGACGGCTGCTCCGACACGACGGCCGCTCCGACACGACGGTCCCGGGGCGCCTCGGCGTGGCGGCCCGGGACCGGAGGCGGGTCGGGGTCAGCGCGGCGAGGTGTCGCCCTCGCCGGTGCGCCGCTGGGCCATGTCGACACCCTTGTCGATCTGCTTGTCGTACTTGCCGCCGCTGCGCTGGTCGGCCATGTCGCCGGCCTTCTCGATGCCCTGGTCGACCTGCTTGTCGTGCTTGTCGGCGAAGTCCTTGGCCTTGTCCATGAAGTCACTCACGCGCTTCTCCTCCTGGGGCTGGATCCCTCGCTGGATCCCTCGCTGGATCCCTCCGGTTCCCTGACGGAAGCGTTCCCTGCCCCCACCCGCACAAACCGCCGCCGGGGTCGGCCGCGCCCGCCGACCTTGGACAGTTCGCGTTCCGTCCGAACGACAACCGTCCAAGATTGGTACGAGGTGGGGCGGGTGTCGGGGAGGTGACGTTCGGGTACGGGGAACTCGCCGAGAAGTGGGAGGGTGACGTGGTCGACGACGGTGCCGGGGGTACGACGGACGACGGGCGACACAGCCAGTCGGCGACGGGAGACGGGCGAGACACCCCGCCGACGACGGACGACGGGCAGCGCGCCCGGCAGGTCGCGGTCGACGCCAGCGGCGCGGGGCCGCGCCAGGCGTGGGCCGGGCTGCCGTGGCTGGTCCGCTCGGCCGTGCTGTGGAGCGCCTGCCTGGTGGTGGTCGTCGCCGGGCTGTACCTGGTCGGGAAGATCGCCGTGCTGCTGGCCCCGCTGGCGATCGCGCTGGCCGCGACGCTCTTCCTCACCGCGCTGCTCGACCCGGTGCTGCTCCTGCTGCGCCGGCTCCGGCTGCCGGCGGCGCTGGCCGCCCTGCTCACCGTGCTGTTCCTGCTCGGCATCCTGGTCGGCGTCGGGGTGCTGGTGTGGAACCTGACCGCCAGCCAGTTCAGCGAGCTGAGCCAGGAGCTGGACCAGGGCCTCCAGCGGACGCGGGACTTCGTCACCTCCACCCTCCCGGTGACCGACGACCAGCTCGACAAGCTGATCCGGCAGACCCGGGACGGGCTGGGCGGCGGCGCCCCCGACCCGGTCGGCGGGGCGCGGACGGCCGCCGAGGTCGCCGGTTCCGTCCTGCTCTCCCTGGTGCTGCTCTTCTTCCTGCTCAAGGACGGCCGGTCCATGTGGCACTGGGTGCTGCGCCGCACGGCCGGCCCCAACCGGGACGTCGCCGCCGAGGCCGGCCGGGTGGGCTGGCGGACGCTCGGCGCGTACAGCCGGGGGACGATGATCATCGCGGCGATCGACGCGCTCGGGATCGGCCTGGCCCTGGTGCTGCTGCGGGTGCCGCTCGCCCTGCCGCTGGCCCTGATCACCTTCCTCGGCGGGTTCGTCCCCATCATCGGGGCCACCGTGGCCGGGGCGGTGGCGGTGCTGGTGGCGCTCGCCGCGAAGGGGCCGACCGTCGCGCTGCTCACGCTGGCCGCCGTGATCGCCGTACAGCAGATCGAGGGCAACCTGCTGGAGCCGCTGGTGATGAAGCGGCAGGTCCAGCTGCATCCGGCGGTGGTCCTGGTGGCGGTGACGGCCGGCACGCTGATCGCCGGCATCGCCGGGGCGTTCGTCTCGGTGCCGATCACGGCGGTCGTGTACCGGGTGATCGACACCGTGCAGCGGCACCGGCAGGCCGCCGCTGCCCGACCACCCGCGCCGGCCTGAGACCCGCCTACCCCGCTCGGACCCGGCAGGCCCGGGGCACGGGCGCGGTCAGGTGGGCGGGCGCAGGTGGGTGGCGAACCAGTCGGCCGCCGCGTCGGCGACCTGCTCCAGCGCGCCCGGCTCCTCGAACAGGTGGGTCGCGCCGGGCACCACCCGCAGCTCGCCGACGTCACCCAGCTCCGCCTTCGCCTGCTCGTTGAGCGTGATCACCTGCTCGTCCAGCCCGCCCACCAGCAGCAGCGTCGGGGCGGCCACCCGGGGCAGGGCGATGCCGGCCAGATCCGGTCGGCCGCCCCGGGAGACCACGGCCCGCACCCGCTCGGGGCGGGCCGCCGCGGCGACCAGCGCGGCGGCGGCACCGGTGCTCGCGCCGAACAGGCCCACCGGCAACCGGGCCAGCGTCGGCTCGACGGCCATCCAGTCGACGATCGCGGCCAGCCGGTCGGCGAGCAGCCCGATGTCGAACCGGAGTTCGGCCGTACGGGCGTCGACCCGGTCCTCCTCCGGCGTGAGCAGGTCCACCAGCACCGTGCCGAGCGCCCGCCCGTTCAGCACCCCCGCCACTGCCGTGTTGCGGGGGCTGTGCCGGGAGCTGCCGCTGCCGTGCGCGAAGAGCACGACCCCCGTGGCCCCGGCCGGGACCAGGACGTCGGCCGGCAGCCCGGCATCACCCGCCGGGATCGTGACCTCGCCACCCCGGGTCGTCGTGCCCACCTGTCCCCGTGCCGCCATCGCACATCCTCCCCACGGCTTCCGCCTCGTCCGGCGTCGCTTACCCGCCCCGGCGGCCGGGATTCGCCGTTGCCTTGACATCGGCGGCAAGGTCTAGCGTTGCGGTCGGTGGCGGGTGAAGGAGGTCGGATGCTGATCGGTGAGCTTGCGGAACGCGCCGGCACGAGCACCCGGACCCTGCGGTACTACGAATCGCAGGGGCTGGTCCGGCCCCGCCGCTCCGCCAACGGCTACCGCGTCTACGACGAGGCGGAGCTGCGCGTCGTACACGAGATCCGGGCCCTGCTCGCGGTGGGCTTCGGCCTGGACGACATCCGGCCGTTCGTGGCCTGCCTCCGGGCCGGGCACGCCTCCGGGGACGTCTGCCCGGACTCGGTGGCCGTGCTGCGTCGCAAGCTGGCCGAGGTGGACGCCTACCTCGACCGGCTCGGCGCGGTGCGGCGACAGCTGCACGACCAACTCGCCCAGGCCATCGCGTACCGGGAGGAAACATGCCTCAGGAAACGGGAACCACCCCGCTGTGCGTGGCGGTCTCCCGGAGCCTCGCCGAGCTGGCCGGGGAGTTCGGCGACCGGCTGCGCATCGTCACGCTCAACACCGACGAGAACCCGGCGACGACCCGGGCGTACCAGGTGATGTCGATGCCGACCCTGCTGGTGTTCCGCGACGGGGAGGTGGTCGGCTCCACCGTCGGGGCCCGCCCCAAGAGCAACCTGCGGCTGAGCTTCGCCCGGCACCTGGAGCCCTGGCGGCCCTGACCCGGCCGGCCGCCCGGCGCTACCCCCATGCCACCGGCCGCCGCCCGCCGCTGCGGTTTGCCGCCGGGCCGGGCGGGAAGGCCCGGGGTGACCGCAGCACCGGCGCAGCCGCGCCCCGACGGATCGCGAGGATCGTCATGGCCCGACGACAGGACAGGTCCAAGCAGCAGACCGCCGAGCGGGACGAACAGCGGGAACGGGACGCCGAGCGCAGCCGGGACTGGGCGGACGAGGCGGCGCAGGCCCGCACCGCCGACGACCCGAGGGCCATCGCCCCGCACGACGCGGCCGGTCGCCCCTCGAACGGGCGGCAGTTCTGACCCCTCCCCGGTCGGTCGGGGAAGCGCCCCGGCCGACCGGGAACGCCCGCCGGGCGGACGGGCTCAGCCGAGGTGTTCCGGCAGGTGGAGCAGGGGTGCCCGGCCGGGCGGCTGTTCCGGCTCGGTACCCGGCGGCGTGAGCGGCGGCACCGGCACGGTGACCGGCTCGGCGCAGGTCACCCGTACCTTCTCGCCGTGGTGCCGCAGCTCCACCACGTCGCCGGAACAGCCGTGGCGCAGCGCGTACGTCGTCTGGTGTGCCCGGACGTCGACCCGCAGCCGCAGCCCCCGCCACTGCAACGAGAACTCCAGCCGGTCGAGCCGGCTCGGCAGCCGGGGCGCGAACGTCAGCAGCCCGTCGTGGTCGCGCAGCCCGCCGAACCCGGCGACCAGGGCGATCCACGCCCCGGCGAGGGACGCCATGTGCACGCCGTCGCGGGTGTTCTCGTTGAGGTCGTGCAGGTCCATCAGCGCGGCCTCGCGCAGGTACCGGTGGGCCAGCTCCAGGTAGCCGACCTCGGCGGCGATCACCGCCTGGGTGCAGGCCGACAGCGACGAGTCCCGCACGGTGCGCCGCTCGCAGTAGAGGAAGTTGCGCCGCTTCTGCTCCTCGGTGAACGCGTCCCCCCGCCAGTGCATGGCGAGCACCAGGTCGGCCTGCTTGATGACCTGCTTGCGATACAGGTCGAAGTACGGGTAGTGCAGCAGCAGCGGGTACTTCTCGGTGGGCGTGTTCTCGAAGTCCCACTCCTGGAGCCGGGTGAATCCCTCCACCTGCTCGTGCACCTCGACGCCCTCGTCGTACGGGACGCACATCGCGTTCGCCGCGTCCCGCCAGGCCGCCGCCTCCTCCTCGGTGACCCCCAGGTCGATCGCCTGGTCCCGGAACCGCATCGCGCACTCGACGGCGGTGAGCAGGTTCCGCTGCGCCATCAGATTGGTGTAGACGTTGTCGTTCTTCACGGCCGTGTACTCGTCGGGGCCGGTCACGCCGTCGATGTGGAACCGGCCCTGCCGGTCGTGGTGGCCGAGGGAGCGCCACAGCCGGGCCGTCTCGATCAGCAACTCCAGGCCGATCTCCCGCTCCAGCCCCTCGTCGCCGGTGACCAGCACGTACCGGCGCAGCGCGTCGGCCACGTCGGCGGCGATGTGGAACGCCGCCGTCCCCGCCGGCCAGTACGCCGACGACTCCGGCCCCTCGATCGTGCGCCACGGGAACGCCGCCCCGGCCAGGTTGAGCGTGCGGGCCCGCTCCTGCGCCTGCGCGAGGGTGGAGTACCGCCAGTACAGGGCGTCGCGCACCGCGCCCGGCTGGGTGTAGGTGAGCACCGGCAGCACGAACATCTCGGTGTCCCAGAACGCGTGCCCGTCGTACCCCGGGCCGGTGAGGCCCTTCGCGGAGATCGGCCGGCGCTCGGCCCGCGCCCCGGCCTGGAGCACGTGGAACAGCCCGAACCGCACCGCCTGCTGCACCTCCGGGTCGCCCTCGACCCGGACGTCGGCGGCGTCCCAGAACTCGTCGAGGTATTCCCGCTGCTCCCGGCGCAGCCCGTCCCAGCTGTCGAGGCGGGCCGCGGCGAGGGCCGCGCCGACCTGGTCGCGCAGCGCCGGCAGCGACCGGCGGCTCGACCAGCCGTACGCCAGGTACTTGACCACCCGCAGCTTCTCGCCGGGCTTGAGCACGCAGCCGACGGTGGTGCGGACCCAGTCCTCGTACCCCTCGGTGGTGACGGTGGTGTGCTCCGGGGCGTGCACGTCGTGGTCCATGGCGGCGGCCACCCGCAGCCCGCTGACCTTGGTGCGGTGGATGAGCAGCCCGCCGTCGTTGGTGGTCAGTTCCTCCTCGGCCTGCAACGGCGACTCCAGCACCGCCGCCACCCGGGGGTCGCGGCTCTGCGCCGGCAGGGACTCGTTGGCCACCAGTTCCGACTGGAGGATCAGCCGCAGGGGCCCGTCGACCGCCTCCACCTCGTAGTTGATGGCGGCGACGGAGCGCTGGGTGAACGACACCAGCCGGGTGCTGCGCACCTTGACCTCGCGCCCGGCCGGGGTGCGCCAGTGCAGCTCCCGGTGCAGGGTGCCGGCGCGCAGGTCGAGGACCCGCTCGTGGGCGAGGAGTTCGCCGTACCGGACGTCGAGGGGCTCGTCGTCGACGAGCAGCCGGATCAGCTTGCCGTTGGTGACGTTGACGATGGTCTGGCCGGACTCGGGGAAGCCGAACCCGGCCTCCGCGTAAGGCAGGGGGCGCAGCTCGTAGAAGCTGTTCAGGTATGTCCCGGGCAGGCCGTGCGGCTCGCCCTCGTCGAGGTTGCCGCGCAGGCCGATGTGCCCGTTGGAGAGCGCGAAGACCGACTCGGACTGGGCCAGGACGTCCATGTCGAGCCGGGTCTCGCGGATGTGCCAGGGTTCCACCGGATAGGCGCGTTCCCGGATCATGCGTCGGGCCTCCTGTCCACCAGGTCGGCGAGGTCGGTCACCACGACGTCCGCCCCGTGCGCGCGCAGCTCGTCGGCCTGGCCCACCCGGTCGACGCCCACGACGTACCCGAATCCGCCGGCCCGGCCGGCGGCCACCCCGGCGAGGGCGTCCTCGAAGACGGCGGCCTGCGCGGGGTCGACGCCGAGCAGCTTCGCGCCGGCCAGGAACGTGTCGGGGTGCGGCTTGCCGCGCAGCCCCTGCTCGCGGGCGACCACCCCGTCGACCCGGGCCTGAAGCAGCGACTCCAGCCCGGCGGCGGCGACGACGTCGCGGCAGTTGGCGCTGGCCGAGACGACGGCGCGGCGCAGGCCGGCGGCGGCCGCCGCCCGCAGGTACGTCACGGAGCCCGGATAGACCTCGACCCCGTCGGTGTGGATGCGCTTGAGCAGGACGGCGTTCTTCCGGTTGCCGACGCCGTGGACGGTGTCCGCGTCGGGCGGGTCGTCGGGCGAGCCCTCCGGCAGGACGATGCCCCGGGAGGCGAGGAACGACCGCACCCCGTCGGCGCGGGGCTTGCCGTCGACGTACCGGTTGTAGTCGGGCCCCGGGTCGAACGGCCGGTACGGCTCGCCGGTGGCCGCCGCGCGACGCTTCAGGAACGCGTCGAACGTCTCGGTCCACGCGGCGTTGTGCACCCGGGCGGTCTGCGTCAGCACACCGTCCAGGTCGAAGAGACACGCGGTCACGTGAGCAGGCAGGCCCAGCACGGTACGAATCTATCCACCCCCGGAACCCCCCAAACCCCTTTGCGAAGGAAGGGCCCCCTGTTAACGCATACGGTATAGAAGGGCACCCTTCTCACCACCCGAGTCAGCGGTGGGGGCGCAGCGTCCAGACGACCGTCATCGCCGAGGTGGGGGTGCCGTCCTCGGTGCCGATCTCGACGTCGACCGGGAACTCGGGCCGCCGGCCGGCCTCCAGCTCCGCGATCACCTCGGGCGCCGGCCGACCGAGCCGCGCGGTGGCCAGCACCGGCCCCATCGCCACCTTCCCGTACGCGATCTCGGCCCGCACCGCCAGCGGCACCGCCCGGTCGAGGAACTGCCCGAACGCGGCGAGCACCACCGCGCCGGAGGCGGTCTCGCCGAGGGCGAACATCGCTCCGGCGTGCGGGCCGCCGACGTGGTTGTGGGTGGCCGGCGAGTCGGGCAGCCGGACCACGGCGCGCACGCCGCCCTCGGCCTCCGGGGCCACCTCGACGAATTCGACGCCGAGCGTGCGGGCGAACGGCACCGCCTCCAGCATGCCGGCGGCGACCTGGCGCGAGTCGATGGTCATGCCCGCACGCTACTCCCCAGTAACTTGCGGCTCAAGCGCCCGGCGGGGCCAGCGGGGCGGGAAGCATTCGGCTGGCCAACGGCCCAGGCGGCCAACGGCCCAGGCGGCCAACGGCCCAGCGCCGATCGGCCTCAGCGGTGCTTCGCGTGGACGACAAACGCCGCCCAGCTCGCCGGGGCGAACACCAGCACCGGGCCCCGCCGGTCCTTGCTGTCGCGCACCGCGACCGCCCCCGGCAGGTTGTCGGCCACCTCCACGCAGTTGCCCTGGTTGCCGCTGCTGCGGGAGCTCTTGCGCCAGGTCGCGCCGGTCAGGTCCATGCCTCTGCCGCCTCCGTGATCGCCGTGAGCGTGGCACCGTGCGGCAGCGCCTCCGCCCGCACGGACTCCCACACCTGCCGCAGCGAGTGTATGTCCACTGTGCGCTCCACGATGGTGCCCTGCAACTGGTTGTCCAGGTAACCGACGTCGTTCGCCTCGGGCAGGGTGGCGAGCACGAACGCGCCGTTGAGCCCCGGGTACGCGCCGGTGCCGCGCGGCACCAGGTGCAGGTGCACCCGGGGGCGGCGGCCCATCTCGACCAGGTGCCGCAACTGCTCGCGCATCACGGCGGGCCCGCCGACGGGGCGTTCCAGCACGGTGTAATCGAGCACGGCCACGAGCTGCGGCGGGGCGGGCCGGTCGAGCACCGCCTGCCGGGCCAGCCGCGCGGCGAGGGGCGGTTCGATCGCCTCGCCGACGAGCTGGGCCGCGCCCTCGTAGAGCGCGCGGGCGTACCCCTCGGTCTGGAGCAGGCCCGGCACGACCAGCGGCTCGAAGCTGCGCAGCGTGGTGGCCTCCTGCTCGATGGTCACCCACTCGCGGAACCACGGCATGAGGCTCTCCCGCACCAGCGTGTCCCGGATGCGCACCAGCAGCCCCTCGCCGCCCAGCGTGTCGTCGCACCGCTGGGTGAACTCCTCCCGGGGCGGGCGGCGGCACTGCTCGACCGCCGCCACCAGCGACGCCGAGTAGTTCACCCGCTCACCGAGGGCCTCCTGCGACAGGCCCGCGCCCGTCCGCAGGCGGCGCAGCTCGCCGGCGAACAGCTCCAACATGGGGATCCGATGGCTCATCTGCACACCTCTGCACGCACGCCCCGGCCGATCCGGACGGCCGGGCTGGTGGGAGCGGAAAGACTTCTGAGAGTAGTACCGCGATCAGCAGACTGTCACACAGCGGGGCCGCTGCCGCTTCCACCCCCGGGAACGCGGCGCGACCGCACGGGCCCGCCCCGCCATTCCCCCGGCGGGGCGGGCCCCTCCCGGCGAGAGAGGAGACGTACGTGATCAGCCACCAGCTTCCGCAGCCCGGTGACGGGCCGGCGGCGGACCGCCCCCGGGCGTACCCGCCGCACGCCACGCCGCACACCCCGCTGCGCCCACTGTGGTGCTGCCGGGCGTGCGGGCAGCCGTGGCCGTGCGCCGAGGCGCGGTTGCTGCTCAAGGCGGACTACGCGGGCAACGCGATCGGCCTGTCGATCTACCTGTGCGGGATGTTCTACGAGGCGGCCCCGGACCTCTACCGGCTCAACCCCGACGACGGCCCCGCCCCCGCCGACCTGTACGCCCGCTTCGTCGCCTGGGGCCCGTACCGTCGCCGCCCACCCACCCCCGACCCCCCATGACCGGGTCACCGGTGGCGCGGACGGGCGTCAGAAGAGGTTGCCGAGGGTGCGGATGATTTCGGCGTAGAAGTTGCCCTCGATGCTGCGGAACAGCGCGAATCCCTCGCCGGGGCTGCCGAAGAACGGGCGCAGCGTCCAGGCGAGCTGGGTGCCGACGAAGCCGAACAGCAGGATCCACACGTACAGCAGGGTCATGCTGGCCGGGCGCTGCGCGTCCGGTGCGGGGCGGGCCGCCGGGTACGGCCACGGCCGGTGCTGCTGCGCCGGGTACCCGGGCGGGAGCAGGCCCGGCCCGGCCGGCACCAGGTGCTGCCCGGCCACCATCTGCTGCGGCGGGACGCCGACCGCGACGGGTACGGGCGCGGCGGGCTCGGCGGCCCCGTTCGCCGGAGCGGCGGCAGCCGGGCCGGCGGGAACTGGCGGAGTGGCCGGGGCGGCGGGAACTGCCGGAGTGGCCGGGACCGCCGGGGTCGCGGCGCTCGCGCCGTTCGCGCCGACCGCCACCGGCTCGGCGGCGGGCTGACCGACGGCCTGCGGCGTCACCTGAACAGCCGGCACCGCCAGAGCCGGCGCGGCCGGGACAAGGGCCGGGGCAGCCGGGGCGAGCAGGCCGTGGGCGTTGAGCACCTGCATCCCGCCGGTCAGGAAGCGCAGCCCGACCACCGCGCTCAGCGTCAGGATCGCGACGTTGAGCAGCTTGAAGAAGCCGTAGTCCGGGGCGGTGATCAGGAAGAACAGGCTGATCGGCGCGAACGCCACGGCCAGCATCGAGGTGACGGTGATCGCCACCATCACCAGCGCCAGCGACTGCCGCACCGACAGCCGGGCCCCGAACACGAGGTTGAACAGGTAGAGCGTGGGCAGGCAGATGGCGAGGGTGACCAGGAACAGCAGTGGCAGCTTGACCGCCGACGTCAGCGCCATCAGCACGCTGTGGAACGCCCCCAGCACCGCCCCGTAGCAGGCCAGGGCGACGCCGGAGCTGGCCAGCATGCGCAGCGTGAGGCCGTTGAGGTCGCGGTCGGCCACGATCTGCTGCCAGATGCCCTGCCGGTCGCGCAGGATGCGCTCGATGACGAGCGGGCTCGGACGGTCACCCGACACGGGCTGACCCCTTTCTCACACTGTGCTCAGTGGACGAGGTCCGCTGACCGTAGGGCACCGCCCGCCCCGCCCGCCACCCCGCTCCGCGCCGGAGCGGATCGGAACGGGCCGCTCAGCGCCAGCCCACGTCGATCCGGTCGCCGCGCTCGTCGAAGAAGTGCAGGGCGTCCATGCGTACGGAGATGGCCAGCGGGTGCCCGGCGCTGACCGCCGGGTACGGGGCGAGCCGCACCGCCAGCTCGGCGGGGCGGCGGTGGTGCCGGCCCGGGTCGTTGAGCACGCTGGTGCGGTTGCCGCCGCCGCCCCGGGCCGGCTCGGCGGGGGCCTCCTCGGCGTCACCGGAGCGCCCGGTGAGCCGCTGCATGACCTGCCCGAACCGGCGCAGCCCGCGCTGGCCGCCGCTGGTCTCCTCGGCGCGGTTGCCCATCTCGTCGACCACGATCGCGGTGGCCCCGATGTCGAGGAACGCCAGCGACTCGTGGCCGTGGTGCTCCAGGTAGCGGATCCGGCCCTGCAGGACGTGCCCGGGGGTGTCCGGCGCGACCGGGGTGAGCGCCTCGGCCCGCATCCCGACCACGATCCGCTCGCCGTGGTAGTGCGCGACGGCCCGGCTGCGGATGTCGTCCCACGGCAGGTAGAGCGACTGCTCGCCGAGGTTCAGCGCGACGTACCGGTCGAGGTGGACGTAGACCGACGCCTCCAGCAGGTTCATCCTCGGGCTGCCGAGGAACGCGGCGACGTAGAGGGTCGCCGGCCGCCCGTACACCTGGGTGGGGGTGCCGACGTCCTGGAGGACGCCCTTGCGCATGATCGCCACCCGGTCGGCCATGGTGAGCGCCTCGGCCTGGTCGTGGGTGACGTAGATGGTGGTGACGCCCAGCTCGCGGGTGAGGGCGGAGATCTCCGCGCGCAGCTCCGCCCGCAGGCCGCTGTCGAGGTTCGACAGGGGCTCGTCCATCAGGAACAGGCCGGGCCGGCGGACGATGGCCCGGCCCATGGCGACCCGCTGGCGCTGCCCGCCCGAGAGCTGGCTGGGCTTGCGGCCCAGCACGTCGCCGATGCCCAGCGCGCTGGCCACGTCGGCGACCCGTTCCCCGCGCGGCGACGGGTCCACCCCGGCCAGCCGCAGGGGGAAGCCGATGTTGTCGCCCACCGTCATGTGCGGGTAGAGGGCGAAGTCCTGGAAGACCATGGCGATCTTCCGGTCCCGGGGCGGCAGGTCGTTGGCCAGCTCGCCGTCGAGCAGCACCGCACCGGCGGTCGGGTCCTCCAGGCCCGCGATCATCCGCAGCACCGTCGACTTCCCACAACCCGACGGGCCGAGCAGGACCATGAACTCCCCGTCGTTCACGCCCAGGTTTATCTTGTCGACGGCTACTGTGCCGTCCTGAAACACCTTGGTCACATCCTTGAGCGCGACGGTTGTCACCGTCTCCTCCCCAGCCCCTCGGTTGAACCCCGAATGAATGTGACCAGGATCATGGACGCCGCACATCGGGTAAACGTGCCATGTTCGGCTCGTGACAGACCTATTACATGATCCTGCGGTTCAGCCGACTTCCCCCAGGAACACCCGCCGGACGACCCGCTCGGCGGCGTGCCCGTCCTCCAGGGCACAGAACCGCTCCCGGAACCGGCGGCGGGCCGCCGTGGCGGGCTCGGCGTAGACCGCGCCGGAGCGGAACAGGTCCAGCAGGCCGGGGAAGCTGGTGGTCACCGCGCCGGGAGGCTCGGCCAGCAGGTCCAGGTAGACACCCCGGGCCAGCCGGTACGCCTCCCAGTCCGGCGCGTAGACCACGATCGGCCGGTCCAGCACGGCGTAGTCGAACATCGCCGATGAGTAGTCGGTGACCAGCACGTCGGCGGCGAGGTAGAGGTCCTCCACCCGGTCGTGCCCGCTGACGTCACGCACCCGCGCCGGCCCGGGGGCCGCCCCGGAACCGGGGACCGGCCGCCGCCGGTCCCGGTCGGCGAAGTAGTGGCTGCGCATCAGCAGCACCCCGGCCGGGCCGAGCGCGTCGCGCAGCAGCTCCGGGTCGAACGGCGGCCGGTAGCCGGGCAGGTGCTCGCGGTGCGTCGGGGCGTACAGCACGACCCGGTCGCCCGCGGCGAGGCCGAGCCGGGCGCGCACCTCGCGCACCTCGGTGTCGGTGGCGGTGACCAGCCGGTCGTTGCGCGGGTAGCCCACCTCCAGCGTGGTGTACGCGGCCGGGTACGCCCGCTCCCACATCTGCGTGGAGAAGCTGTTCGCCGAGACGCTGTAGTCCCAGCGGTCAACCCGGCGCAGCAGCTTCGCGAAGTCCATCCCGACCGCGCCGAACGGGTACCGCTGCTGGTCCAGCCCCATCACCTTCACGGGGGTGCCGTGGTGGGTCTGCACGTGCACCGACCCGGGGCGCTTGCGCACGAAGTCGGGGAAGTTCACGTTGTTGACCAGCCACGTCGCCCGCGCCAGCACGCGGTGGTACTCGCGGGTGCCGGCGACGACGTACTCCACCCCGGGCGGCAGGGACGCGACCCGGTCCCGCCGGACGATCCACACCCCGCGCACCTGCGGGGCCAGCCGGCGGGCCGCCTCGTAGATCGCGGCCGGGTTGCAGGCGTACCCCCGGAACCAGTAGGCCGCGTAGACGGCGAGGTACGGGTCGAGCGGCCGGCGCAGCTCCGCCAGGTAGTACTCGCGCAGCACCGCGTCGCGGCCCAGCCGGGCGGCCCGGCGGGCAGCGGGTCTGCCCCTGCGGACCTGCCGCCCGGCGACCTCCCGGGCCTGGTTGGCGGCCCGCAGCGCGCTGAACGTCCGCCACCGGCCGGCGGCGACCAGCCGGTGCTTGAGCCCCTCCACGCCGGGCGGGGCCGGGTAGCCGCCGGGCGGCAGCCAGCGGGCGTGGTCGGCGGCGATCCGGTCGAAGAAGGCCGACCGCAGCTCGGGGGCGATCCGCTCGCCGTTGCCGAGCACGGTCAGGTAGTGCCAGATCATCCGCTCGAAGACCGCCGGCCGCAGGCCGTCGACCGGCGGCGTCCGCCCGTCCATCCACCGGAACACCCGGTGCCACTGGACGAAGACCTCGAAGTGCCGGTCGCCCCGGGTGCGGGTGATCGCCCCGGCCCGGCGCTGCCGGTAGTTGAGGCAGACCCGGTCGAGCACCCCGATCCGCTCGGCGGCCAGCAGCAGCGGATAGCTGAACGCGACGTCCTCGTACCAGCCGGGTTCGAAGCGCAGCCCGAGGTCGACGAGGAACTCCCGCCGCACCAGCTTATTCCAGGCGGTGTGCAGCAGCCGCAGCGTTTCCGGCCGCTCGGCCAGCCGGAACGTCTCCTCGCCGGGCGGGGTGGGGAGGACGTCGGCCAGCGCGCTGCGGGTGGCCCGCCCGTCCCAGCGCACCCGCACGTGGTCGACGAGCAGCACGTCGGGGCGGGTCCGGCGCAGCCGGGCGGCCACCTCGGCGAGGCAGTCGGGGGCGAGCCAGTCGTCGCCGTCGACGAACCAGACGTACTCGCCGCCGGCCCGGTCCAGCCCGATGTTGCGGGCCGGACCGAGGCCGACGTTGTCGTCGAGCCGGACGGCGTGCACCCGGTGGTCCCGGGCCGCGTAGTCGGCGAGGATGTCGCCGCTGCCGTCCGGCGAGTGGTCGTCGACGCCGATGACCTCGACGTCGTCGAACGGCTGGCCGAGGATCGAGTCGAGGCACTCGCTCAGGTACGCCTGCACCCGGTAGGCCGGTACGACGAAGCTGATCAGCGTCATCGGCCGGCCCCTCACGTCAGCCCGGCTGGCGGACCTCGCCGCCCGCCGGGACCCCCACGCCCCGCCGGGCGCGGGCGGGCAGGACGACCCAGGCCAGGACCACGCTCCCGACGAAAACCACGAGCAGGTACGCACCGAGTGTAGCCATGGCAATCCCCGCGAAACCGGCGAAAGCCGCTACCGCAAGCACCGCCGAGCGCCCCTCCCAGCCCAGCGTGGCACCGTGCAGCGGCGGGGCCGCCTGCCGCTTCTCCAGCCGGGCGGTCAGGTCGTAGTGGTGCAGGGTGAGCACGAAGACGTACCCGAAGACCACCCACGCGGGGGCCCCGCCGACCACGCCGACGGCGATGGCGAACAGGTATTCGCCGGCCCGCAGCGCCGCCGGCACCAGCCAGTCCAGCGGGCCGTTGTGCGCCGCCCCCGCCCCGAGCGCGGCGACCAGCAGCACCAGCAGCGCCACCGGCGCCGCCCAGGCCAGCCCACCCGCCTCGTCGCCGGCACGCACCCGCAGCCCCGCCGCGACCAGCAGCGCCGCCGGGCCGAGCGCCCCGAGCACCGCCAGGGTCAGCGGGCCCATCGGCCGCAGCACCGGGAACCGGGCCGCGATCGGCCCGTCGTCGCGGTGCAGGGTCGCGTCGACCGTGTCCAGCACCGGCACCCACATCCAGCGGGCCCGCAGCGTGCGCAGCGCACCCGTGTACGCGAACGCCAACACCCCCCAGGTCAACACGGCGACGAGGCTGACCAGCGGCCCGAACAGCGCCACCGTCAGCGCGATCAGCGCCCACCGCTCCCCGATCGGGAACACCACCGTGCGCTTGAGCCAGTACGACAGCGAGCCCGTGTCGGCCTGCACCCGGGTCGACGCGGCGTTCAGCCGGTCGCCGATCCCGCCGCCGCCCCCGCCGACCGCCTTCGGCCGGCGGGCCGCCTCGTCGTGCAGCACCCCGTACCACGTGTCGGTCATGTGCCGGACGGTCTGCAACGTCATCGCGGCCACGGCCAGCGCCCAGCCGTAGCGGAACCCGGCGGCCGTCGCGCCATAGCCGAGGCCGGCATAGACCAGGTATTCCTTGGCCCGGTCGGCCATCGTGTCCAGCCAGCCGCCCCACGCGCTGAAGTGCCGGGTGTAGCGGGCGAGCTGCCCGTCGACGCAGTCCAGCATGAAGCCGAGGTAGAGCAGCACCGCGCCGGTGACCAGCGCCGGCCGGCCGCCGACGCCGAACAGCACCGCCGCGACGGCCGCGAACAGCACCGAGATCGCGGTGACCCCGGTCGGCGTCAGGCCGAGCTTCGCCGACGCCTTCGTCACGTACGGCGACCAGGTGCTGACGAAGAACGTGGTGAAGAAGTCGTCCTTCTCCTTCACCGACAGCCGCAGCTCGGCCCGGTCCTCGTCGACGGCGGCGACGGCGGCCTCGGCGGCGGCCAGCCCGGCCGGGTCGGCGACCCGGTGGGCGACGAGCAGGCGTACCCGATGGGCGAACGTCAGCGTGCCCAGCGCGGTGAGGCCGGTGAACAGCCGGTCCACGGCGGACCCGGCCGCCTCGGGCCCGGCGGCCGGCGGCGTGCCCGCGACGGCGGCCGGGTCGGTGCCGGCGATCGGCGTGCCCGCGACGGCGGCGCGGGCGGCGGCGGCCAGCGCGGGCAGGTCGTCGCGGCCCACCCGCAGCGCGCCGCCGAACACCCCGGTCTGCCCGCCGTCGAGCCGCCCGTCCGGGCCGGCGTCGACGACCTGGCCGCGCTCCTCGCGCACCACGGCCTGGCCGGGGGCCGGCGGGTCGGTCAGCACCAGGGCCACCGTCGGGCCCACCGGGCTGGTGGCCAGGTGCCGCAGTACGGCGGTGTGCGCCACCAGGTCCGTCCCGCTGACGATCACCGGCCCGGTCGCGGCGTCGACAAGCGTCGCCAGCTCGGTCAGGTTCGCGGCGCGCCGCACGTGGGTCGCCCCGGCCCGGTGCCACTGCTCGGCGAGCCGGTCGGCGAGGGTGTCCCCGACCCCTGCCTGGGCACCGGCGCGTGTCGGCTGGCCCGCGGCCGGCGTTCCGGCGGCGAGCACGATCGCGACGGTCACCGCGCGACCGCGGCGTGGTACGCGTCGAGCGCCTCGGCGATCGTCCCGTCGACGGTCAGCCGCCCGGCGTCGAGGTAGAGCCCCCGACGGCAGAACCGGGTCAGATCCTTTTCGTTGTGTGACACCAGCACGAGTGTGCGTCCCTCCCGAAGCAATCTCTCGATCGTCGCATAGCACTTCTCGCGGAACTCCGCGTCCCCGACCGCCGTCACCTCGTCCATGAGCAGGATCGGGTGCGGGAGGTGGGAGATGATCGCGAAGCCGAGGCGGACCTTCATCCCCGACGAGTAGTGCCGCACCGCCGTGTCGATGGCCCGTTCCACCTGCTCGCCGGCGAAGGAGACGATCTCATGAAAGTGTTTCCGCAGGTAACGCGCCGACAGGCCGTGCAGACCGCCGACGAGGTAGAGGTTCTCCCGCCCAGTCAGGTCGTTGGAGAAGCCGGCCGAGAGCTCCAGCAGCGGGGCCACGTCGCCGCGCACCCGGATGCTCCCCTCGTCGGGGATGAGCACCCCGGCGATCAGCCGCAGCAGGGTGCTCTTGCCGGTGCCGTTGCGGCCCACCACCCCGAGCGTCTCGCCGGGCGCGACGCGGAACGACACGTCCCGCAGCGGCCAGAACCGCCCGTCGGCGGGCCGGCCGTCGGTGCCCCGGCCGCCGGGGCGGATGAAGAACTCGCGCAGGCGCAGCTGCCGCCGCCGGTTGCGGACGAACCGGATGCCGAGCTCGTCCGCCTCGATGATCGGATCGGCGGCCATCACAGCTCCTTGAGCACGGCGGGTTCGAGCCGCCGGAACGCCCACCAGCCGGCCACCAGCACGAGCACGCTCACCACGACCGTGGTGACGAGCAGCCGGGCGTCGGGGAACTGGTCCGGGTACCACACGGCGTGGTGCAGCTGGAAGATGCCGACCAGCGGGTTCAGCTCGTACGCGGTCTTCACCCACCCCGGCAGCGTCGACTCCTGCACGAGGCTCAGGGGGTAGATGATCGGGGTGGCGTAGAACAGCACCCGGATCACCAGCCGCATGAACCGCTCGATGTCGCGCATCAGCACGTTCAGCGCCGACAGCAGCAGCGCCAGCCCGACCAGCAGCACCGCCTGCACGGCCACGGCCAGCGGCAGGGCGAGCACCGACCAGCCCGGGTGCACCTCGCCGCGCACCGCGTACGCGACGGCGATGGCGGCCAGGATCGGCAGGCCGGCGGCGTACTCGGCGAACCGGCCGGTGATCCGGCCGATGGGGAACACCTGGCGCGGCACGTTCATCGTGGTGATCAGCCGGGCCTGGCCGGTGAGCGCGTTGGTCGCCTCACTCAGCGCCGAACTGGTCCACATCCAGGCGAAGATGCCGGTGATCAGGAACAGCGGGTACGACCCGGCGGCCTGCCCCAGGTGCCGGCTCGTGTCGCCGGAATAGAGCACCCCGAAGACGAACCAGTAGATCGCGCCCATGCCCAGCGGCTCGATCAGCGACCAGAAGTAGCCCAGCACCGACTGCTGGTATTTCACCGCGAGGTCGCGGCGGACGAGGATGCGCAGCGAGTTGCGGTGCGCCCACAGGCGGGCCACGGGCCCGTGCGGGCCGGCCGCCCGGACGCCAGACGTCACCGCCCGCCTCCTCGCCCGCTCAACACTCGATCACGTTGACGGCCAGGCCGCCCCGCGCCGTCTCCTTGTACTTGACCTTCATGTCGGCGCCCGTCTCGCGCATCGTCTTGATCACCTTGTCCAGCGAGACGTGGTGCACCCCGTCGCCGCGCAGCGCCAGCCGGGCCGCAGTGATCGCCTTGATGCTAGCCACCGCGTTCCGCTCGATGCAGGGGATCTGCACCAGGCCCCCGACCGGGTCACAGGTCAGCCCCAGGTTGTGCTCCATGCCGATCTCGGCCGCGTTCTCCACCTGCTCCGGGGTGCCGCCGAGCGCCTCGGCCAGCCCGGCGGCGGCCATCGAGCACGCCGAGCCGACCTCGCCCTGGCAGCCCACCTCGGCCCCGGAGATCGACGCGTTCTCCTTGAACAGCACGCCGATCGCCCCGGCCGCCAGCAGGAACCGGACCACGCCCGCCTCGTCCGCCCCCGGCACGAACCGGGTGTAGTAGTGCAGCACCGCCGGGATGATGCCGGCCGCGCCGTTGGTCGGCGCGGTCACCACCCGCCCGCCGGCCGCGTTCTCCTCGTTGACCGCGAGCGCGAACAGGGTCACCCAGTCCATCACCCGCAGCGGGTCGGCGCTCGCGGCGTCCGCCTCCAGGCCGCGCCGCAGCTCGGCGGCCCGCCGCCGCACCTTCAACCCCCCGGGGAGTACGCCGTCGCGGGCGCACCCGTTCTCGACGCACTCCCGCATCACCCGCCAGATGTCCAGCAACCCGGCCCGCACCTCGCCCTCGGTGCGGCGGGCCAGCTCGTTGGCCAGCATCACCTCGCTGATCGACAGCCCGTTGCCGGCGCTGACCGCCAGCAGCTCCGCCCCGGTGCCGAACGGAAACCGCACGCGGGTGGTGTCGGGCACGATCCGGTCCGCCCCGGCCGCCGCCTCGTCGACCACGAACCCACCGCCGACGGAGTAGTACGTCCGCTCGCGCAGGAGCGCCCCGCCCCCGTCGTACGCGGCGAAGGTCATCCCGTTCGGGTGGTACGGCAGCGACCGGCGGCGGTGCAGCACCAAGTCCCGGTCCGGGTCGAAGTCGACCTCCTGCGCGCCGAGCAGGGTCAGCCGCCGCCCGGCGCGGATCGCGGCCACCCGCGGGGCGACGGTGTCGGTGTCGACGGTCTCCGGGGCCTCGCCCTCCAGCCCGAGCAGCACGGCCGGGCCGCTGCCGTGGCCGTGACCGGTGGCGCCCAGCGAGCCGAAAAGCTCGGCGCGCACCCGGACGACGCCGGCGAGCAGGCCGTCGGCCTTGAGCCCGGCCACGAACGTGCGGGCCGCCCGCATCGGTCCCACCGTGTGCGAGCTGGACGGGCCGATGCCCACGCTGAAGAGGTCGAAAACGCTGATCATGTGCACTTCCTCGCCGTCGTACGCCCTTGTACGGACCCGACGGGCGAGCCTACCCGCCGCCCGCCTCCCTGCTCGGTGCGTCGGGGCGGGCCCGCCCGGGTAAGCACCTACGGGTCAGGGGTACCGGGATCCCCCTCGCGACGGAGGGCGGGTGCAACGGCGGTTCCTACCGTTGAGTCAGAGGCGGCGGGCACGCCGCAGAGTGGGAGTACGACGATGAGTCGCAAACTGGTCCGGCCCCGCGAGGGGCGCATGCTCGCCGGCGTCTGCGTCGGCCTGGCCCGCCGGTTCAACACGTCCGCCAACCTGGTCCGGCTGCTGTTCCTGCTGTCGCTGCTGCTGCCCGGCACCCAGGTGATCGTCTACCTGGTGCTGTGGGTGCTCATGCCGAACGAGGACCGCTACGCCGCCACCACCCGCTACTGACCCGCCGCACGAGAACGCCCGCCCCGGCTCCCCCCGGGGGCGGGCGTTCGTTCGCTGTGCGCGCTGGTGTTCGCGCGGCTCTGCGCGCTGGCGGGTCAGGGCGCGACGTAGGTGACGGTCACCTTCTCGTAGCCGAGGGAGCGCAGCAGGCCCTCCAGCATCTTGTTGGTGTTCTCCTGCGCCCGGTCGGTCAGGCCGCTGTCGCGGGCGGCTGCCGTGATCCGGTCCTCGGCCAGCTTGTAGACCTGCTGCTGGCGGTTCGGGTCGCCCTTGACCAGGTCGTTGATCCGGTTGAGCAGGCCGCGCTGCTCCGTCACCACATAGCTCTTCTCCATGTCGAGGTTGGTCTGGCCGAGCTGCGGCGCGGGCAGCTTCACCTCGACGGACTTCCCGTCGGGCGAGACGACCACCGCCCCCTCACCGATCTTGGTGAAGTCGACGTACGCCTCCACGCTGCCCGCCCCGACGAAGAGGGTGCGCTGGTTGAGCAGGAACTCCGGCACGTTGTCGCGGTCGTTCTGCAGGTCGACCACGACCTGGAAGTTGCCCTCGGCCGCGACGTAGCGGCTGAGATCCTGGATCGACTTGAGCAGCGGTGGCTGGCTGCGGTCGGTCTGCTCCTTGGCGAAGGGGTTGCGGAAGTCGGGGAACACGTTGGTGGCCTGCGCGCCGAGCAGCACGACCACGGCCACCGCCGCCGCGCCAAGCACCACGAGCAACCCCCGGGCGGGCCCGGAGGGGCCCTTGGGGGCGGGCCGGTCGACCTCACCGTCGTGGGACATCGCTCACCATCCTCGATCGAACATCGTCTGCGGATGACGTTACGGCCCCCGTGCGACACCCGCCCGCCAACGCCCCGCCCCCGCCCCGGCCCCGGCCCGGTGATCAAGAGGTTTGCGTCAGGCTGGCGCCCCACCGTGACGCAAACTTCTTGATCACCGAGGCGAGTCAGGGCAAGCCGCCCACTTGAGGTACAGTTTTCTGTACTTAACCGGAGGTGATCATGAGGACTGTGAACTTCACCCAGCTTCGGCAGAACCTGGCCGCCGAACTCGACAGCGTCATCAACGACGCGGAAGAGGTCGTGGTGACCCGGTCGGGCCACGAGCCGGTGGTCATAGTGCCGCTCGCAGAGTACGAGGCGATGAAGGAAACCGAGTACCTCCTACGCAGCCCGAGTAACGCCGCCGCTCTGCGCCGATCGATCGCGGAGCTTGAGGCGGGTGACGCGGCCGAGCGGGAACTGATCGACCCAGCCACCATGCGGGACGTCGCGTGAGGCTGGTCTTCACGGCGACAGCATGGAACCAGTACCTCAGCCACACCGATCGCAAGCTGGTCAAGCGGATCAACGACCTCATCGCCGACGTGATGCGCAACGAACACGAAGGAATCGGCAAGCCGGAGCCCCTTCGGGGGGAGCTGTCCGGCTACTGGTCCCGCCGGATCGATCGCGAACACCGGCTGGTGTATCGGATCACCAAGAACGACGTCGAGATCATCGCCTGCCGGTACCACTACGGTGACCGCTAGGCAGGTGGTTCTCAGTCGGTTTCCGCACCGGGAAAGAGGTCATGGGTGCCCAGCGACCACATCATGCGGATCCACAGCGCCGAGTTCCAGGCCATGGCCGCCCGGGTCCTGCGGGTCACCGAGCTGACCTCCCGCCTGAACGTGCTGCCCTTCGAGGACGAGGCAGGCAAGGCGGAGCTGTTCGCGCAGATCCTCGGCAGGCCGCTGCCGGCGCGGGTCACGATCATCACCAGTGGCCACCCGGTCGACCCCGAGGAACGGCGGCTGTATCTCACCGGCGCGCCCATCGACGTGGCGGAGAACGTGTGGATCGGCGCGGGTGCCACGATCCTGCCCGGCGTCAGCATCGGCCGGGACGCCGTGGTCGCCGCTGGCGCGGTCGTGGCCGACGACGTCCCGCCGGCAACCCTGGTCAGCGGCGCGAAGGCGACCACGCGCCGCCAGTGGTGACGCCCCTTCCCGGCTGCGCCCGCCCCGGCCACGGGACCGTGCTCGACGATGAAGCGTGAGACAAGCCCGCGCGACTTAATGACAATCACCCTTGACATGAAGTCGCGCGTGCTTGATATTTCACGTCATGAGCACCCCCATCAAGCGCTACGCGCGCAACCTCACCGCCGCCATGGCGGCCTACGTCGGCGTCCTGGTGGGCACCCTGATCGGCCTGCGCGCCCTGCCCGACGACAGCCTGCTGCGCTACGTCATCGCGCCGCTGCCGGTCCTGCCGGCCGTCGGGCTCGTGATCGCCTTCGTCCGCTACCTGCGCGACATCGACGAGTTGCAGCGCCGCATCCAGCTTGAGGCGTTGGCGATCGCGTTCGGCGCCAGCGCGCTGATCAGCTTCTGCTACGGGTTCCTGGAGAACGCCGGGCTTCCCCGGCTCAGCGCGATCTGGATCGGCCCGGCGATGGTCATGCTGTGGGGCCTGTCGTCCGGGTTCGTCTCCCGCAGGTTCCGGTAACGACGTGCGGAACCGACTCAAGGTCCTACGAGCCGAGCGCGACTGGTCGCAGGCCGACCTCGCCGAACAAGTCGGCGTCGCCCGGCAGACCATCAACGCGATCGAAACAGGGCGCTACGACCCGTCCCTGCCGTTGGCCTTCGCCCTCGCGGCGCTGTTCGCGCAGCCCATCGAGGAGATCTTCTTCCCCGACGACGC
Source organism: Micromonospora haikouensis (assembly GCF_900091595.1). Lineage (GTDB taxonomy): Bacteria > Actinomycetota > Actinomycetes > Mycobacteriales > Micromonosporaceae > Micromonospora > Micromonospora haikouensis. Next base: position 83,501 of record NZ_FMCW01000021.1, on the reverse strand, counting down.
CTCGCCCAGTTAGGAGATCTTGGAAGCCGATGGCCCCTCTGGGGGCCGGAATCCTCCAAGATTCACGTCCCGTCAGAGGCACCGAGCCGTCAGGGCAGGCGCACGGTCAGTCGACGATCGCCGTCGCCTCGACCTCGACCTCGACGTCGGGCTCGAAGAGGTAGTCCACACCGATGAGCGACGCCGGGGGCAGAGGCTGCGGCAGGCCGAGTTCCCCCGCGACGTCGTCGACGCCGGCCATGAAGTCGCCGATCCGCTCCGGCGCCCAGTTCGTGACGTAGAACGTCAGGCGGACGACGTCCGAGAAGCTTGCGCCGGCACCGGAGAGACCGTGGGCCGTGTTGCGGAGCGCCTGGGCGACCTGCCCCCGGAGGTCACCGGACGCGACCGGCCGCCCTGCCTCGTCGCGGCCGATCTGGCCGGCCACGTGGACGTGGCGCGACCCCGACGCGACCGCGACGTGGTGGTAGGGAACGGGCTGCATCATGCCCGTGGGGGAGAAGAGCTGGACACTCATCGCACATCCTTCCTCGCACCAACCTGGTATCACCTTGATACCTGGTGCTTGGAGGAAACTTCAACGAGACTAGGTGTCATGGCAGATACCGACCCCGGCACGGCGGAACGCCTCGACGTCACGCCGGCACACCGTGAACTCCTGGACCAGGTCCTCGACAAGTGGTCGCTGGAGGTGCTCAACACCCTCTGCGAACGACCCTCACGGTTCAACGAGCTGCGCCAGGCGATCCCGGCCGTCAGCCAGAAGTCGCTGAGCGCGACCCTGCGCCGACTCGAACGCAACGGCATCGTCGAGCGTCGCGTCCTCTCGTCGCGGCCGGTCGCCGTCGAATACCGGATCACGCCGCTGGGCAAGACCCTCCGGTCGCCGGTCGACGCCCTCCTCGACTGGGCCGACGGTCACCTGGGCGCCATCGAGGCGGCCCGGCGGGCCTACGACGAGGCAGAACCCACCGCATCGTGACGGCGGACGAGGTCCCGAAGCCCAACGGCAAGCGCCCGCCCCGAGCACGAAACAGGCGCGTCACGCCCGTGGCGGCTCAGGCCCGCTCGGGGACGTGCGCGACGAACGCGCGCCACGCGACCGGCCCGAACGCGAGCGCCGGCCCGGCCGGGTCCTTCGAATCGCGTACGCCCACGACGCCCGGAAGGTTGTCGGCAACCTCGACGCATGCGCCGCCGTTGGAACTGCTGCGGGTGGACTTCCGCCACCGCGCGCCGATCAGATCATCCATGCTCTCGCCCTCAGCAAATCGATGGTCTGGTCTCGCGGCAACGAGACTGACCTGACGGTATCCCAGACCGCCCAGAGTGGAGCAACGTCGTTGGTGATGCGCCCGGCCGCCTGATCATCGAGGTAACCGACGTCCTCATCATCAGGCGTGGTCGCGATGATGAACGGCCCCGCCTGACCCGCATGAAGGCCGGCGCTCAGCGGCAGCACGTGCACCATGACGCCGGGGCGCTGCGCCATGGTCACGAGGTGGTCGAGCTGGGCATCCATCACCTCGGGATGGCCTCGGAGCAGCGCCGCCTGGTCGATTACAAAGACCGTCATCGGGGGACGAGGGCGGTCGAAGACCGCCGCCTGCCGCCGGAGACGAGACTCGACATGGTCGTCCGCCTCGGCGCACAGCGGGCCACTGGAGAGAACTGCCCGGGCGTAGGCCTCCGTCTGGAGGAGCCCTGGCAGAACGGCGGATTCGTACCATCGCAGGCCGGTGGCCTCGCGTTCGATCTCGGTCCACGGGCGGAACCAGGCCGGCTCCTTCCGGCGCAGTACGTCCGGCCACAGCTCCAGTACGTCCCTGCCTAGCAGTTGCGCGACCTTGGCGCGATGCCTGGTTTGGGGAATCCGTCCGCGGCTCGCCCATCGGGCCGCCGTCTTCGGGTCAACGCCTATCTCGGCTGCCAGACTCTCGGCCGTGTGCCCGGTTTCGGCCATCGCCACCTGCACTGCCCTGTTCATCCCTTGACCTCCCGCAACGTCCCGCACGCCCGAAAGACATAGTGCAACGCAGTGTGTTCGCTCCGCAACTGTCAGCAGAGTGGTGGCAGGACGGCGCGGCCGGTGGAGGGGTGACCCCGGCGGGCGCGTTCGTCGAGGGGGCCGTCCGGGTCCTGCCTGCGTGACAGGATCGGGCGGCCCCCTCTCCAGAGTCGACGGAGAGGGGCAACCCATGGCCCGCATTCCCCGCCCGCACCTGCCCGTACGCCCGATCTGGCTGTGCCGCGCCTGCGGCCACCCGTGGCCCTGCGGCACGGCGCGGCTGTCGCTGCTGACGGAGTACCGGGGCAACCGCATGGCCCTGCTGATCCACCTGGCCACCCTCAAGGTCGAGGCCGAGGAGCAGCTCGCGCGGCTGACGCCCGGTGCGACGCCGGCCGAGCTGACCGAGCGCTTCCTGTCCTGGGCCCGCGCCCGGGGATGAGCCGAGCGTGCACGCTCGGACGGACCGGGACCACGTCAGGGGTTCGCCGGGGCCCGCCCGCGCAGGGATCAAGCCTGACCGCCCGGAGCGGGCGGGCCCCGGCGAACCCCCACCCCGCAGGACAGGTCAGGCGAACGCGGAGAGCCCCGTCAGCCGCTGCCCGATGACGAGCTGGTGGATCTCGGAGGTGCCCTCGTAGGTGAGCACGCTCTCCAGGTTGTTGGCGTGCCGCATGATCGGGTATTCCCCGGAGACGCCGTTCGCGCCGAGGATCGTGCGGCACTGCCGGGCGATGGCCAGCGCCTCCCGCACGTTGTTCAGCTTGCCCACGCTGACCTGCTCGGGGCGCAGCTTCCCGGCGTCGGCGAGCCGCCCCAGGTGCAGGGCCAGCAGGAAACCCTTCTGCCATTCGACCGCCATGTCGGCGAGCTTGGCCTGGGTGAGCTGGAAGCCGGCGAGCGGCCGGCCGAACTGGGTGCGCGTGCCCGCGTACGCCAGGGTGGTCTCCAGGCAGTCGCGGGCCGCGCCGAGCGCGCCCCAGACGATGCCGTGCCGGGCCTCGGTGAGGCAGCTCAGCGGGGCCTTGAGCCCGGCCGCGCCGGGCAGCAGCGCGTCCGCCGGGAGCCGGACGTCGTCGAGCGCGATCTCGCCGGTGACGGAGGCGCGCAGCGACATCTTGCGCCGGATCTCGCGCACCGACACCCCGGGCGAGTCCAGGGGTACGGCGAACCCGCGCACCCCCTCCTCGGCGCGGGCCCAGATCACGGCGACGTCGGCGACCGGCGCGTTGGTGATCCACATCTTGCCGCCGTGCAGCAGCCAGTCGTCGCCGTCGCGGCGGGCCCGGGTGGCCATCGACGCCGGGTCGGAGCCGTGGTCGGGCTCGGTCAGCCCGAAGCAGCCGATCGCCTCGCCGGTCGCCATGGCGGGCAGCCAGCGCTGCTTCTGCTCCTCGCTGCCGTAGCGCCAGATCGCGTACATGGCCAGCGAACCCTGCACCGAGACCAGGGACCGCACGCCGGAGTCACCGGCCTCCAGCTCCAGGCAGGCCAGCCCGTACGCGACGGCGGTGGAGCCGGCGCAGCCGTACCCCGTCAGGTGCATGCCGAGGAGGCCGAGCCGGCCGAACTCCCGGGCCAGCTCGCGGGCCGGGACGTGGCCCCGCTCGTACCAGTCGGCGACGTGCGGCCGGACCCGGTCGTCGACCAGCCGGCGCACGACGGACCGGATCTGGCGTTCCTCGTCGTCGAGGAGGGAGTCCAGGTCCAGCAGGTCGACAGGAGTCATCCCGCCACCCTAACGAAGCCTCAGGAGCGGGTCACTCGTGCTGACCGGCCAGCACCAGCACCCGGGCGTGGATCTGGTTGCGCTGCTGGAGCGCGGCGCGCAGCGCGCGGTGCAGCCCGTCCTCCAGGTAGAGCCCGCTGTTCCACTGCACCACGTGCGGGAACAGGTCCCCGTAGAAGGTGGAGTCCTCGGCGAGCAACTTGTCCAGCGCCAGCTCACGCTTGGTGGTGATCAACTGGTCCAGCCGCAGCGGACGCGGCGGGATCTCCGCCCACTGCTTGAGCGTCAGGTTGTGCTCCGGATAGGGACGCCCGTCCCGGACCGCTCTGAAGATCACGACGGCACGCTCCCCTCCCCCTCACCGTTCCGACCCACCGCGCCGGGTCGGATCGCGGCGTGGCACCGCGCGGCACGGCACCGATGACCGTGCCAGCGTAGCCGCCCCCGCCACACCGCGTTTTACTCCCTCATGTCGCTTTCGCGACCACTGTTGGTCAACCCCGCCCGGCGACGCCGGGCCGGGCCGCCGACACCTTCCCTCCGACGGCGAGCCGGGCCGCCGACGCCCCCCGGCGTCAGCTCCAGCGTCCCCGCCGGACCACCTCGTCGACCGGGCGACGCCCCCGCCGCAACGACGGCGACCGGTGGTCCGGCGCCCGGTAGCCGACGGTGAGCGCCCCGACCGGGTCGTACTCCGCCGGCACCCCGAACGCCCCCCGGTACGCCTGCGTGCGCTGCGGCGGGATGCCGAAGAAACACGCGCCCAGCCCCTCGTCCACGGCGGTGAGCAGCATCAGCAGGGCGGCAAAGCCGGTGTCGACATACCAGTACGGCACCGGCCAGCGCTCCTGCGCGCGGTCCGTCCAGCCCTTGTCCGGCTCGGCGTACCGCTCCAGGTACGCCGAGCGGTTGGCGTGCGGCACGACGATCAGCGGGGCCCGCCGCATCCCGGCCAGCCACCGCTCGCGCCCGCCGCCGTCCGGGGTGGTCGCCGCCCAGAAGCGTTCCCGGTCCGCCGGCTCCTCCAGCACCAGGAACCCCCAGCCCTGGGCGAACCCGGCCGACGGGGCCCGCACGGCGTGGTCGAGCAGCCGCTGCACCACCTCCGGCGGGACGGGGCGGTCCGGGTCGTAGTTGCGCACCATCCGGCGTCGCCGGAGCACCTCGGCGAACTCCACGCCGCCTGCTCCCCCTGCTACCGGGCCCCGGGCCGGATGCCCATGGTGCCCCGCCAGGTGTCGCCCGGCTCCAGGGTGATCACGTCCTTGCCCGAGCGGTACGCGTCCGGCGGGCAGGTCATCGGCTCGATCGCCACCGAGCGGCGGTGCCGCTCGCCGGTCAGGGTGTCCCCGGAGAAGACCTGCCACCAGCCGAACTCGCGGTCCGCCCAGACGGTGACGGCCGCCGCGTCGTCCGGGGCGGCCAGGGTCACCGAGGAGCCGCCGTCGGCGTCGCGGACCACGTCGCCGAACGCCGTGTCGAGCACCGCGTGGCCGATCCGCCGGGGGCTGGTGTAGTCGTACTCGGTGCCGGCGACCGGGGTCGCCCCGACCGGCAGCAGCCGACCGTCCACCTGCACCCGCAGCTTCGCCGGCACCCGCAGGGCGAGGTCGTCCACCGCCACCCCGGGCAGTTGCAGGTAGGGGTGCATCGAGAAGCCGAACGGGCAGGGCTCCCCGCTGACGTTGGTGGCCTCGTGGTCGATGCGCAGGCCGTCCGGGCCGACCGAGTAGCGGTTGCGCAGCCGCAGCGCCCACGGGTAGCCCGGCTGCGCGGGCAGGTCGTAGCCGAGGGTCACGGCGTCGTCGGACTGCTCGACGAGGTGCCACGGCACCCAGTTGACCAGGCCGTGCAGGGCCGCGCCCCGGCTCGGCTCGGTCAGCGTGAGCTGGAACTCCCGGCCGCCGAAGGCGTACTGGCCGTCGCGGATCCGGTTCGGCCAGGGGGCCAGCACCTGCCCGGCCCCGCCGGGGCAGAGCTCGTCGGCGGCGAACCCGTCGACGTAGTCGACGCCGTCGTGCCGGTACGTCCGCAGGCCGCCGCCGACCTCGACGAGCACGGCCTCGTGGCCGGCGGCGGAAATGGTCCACTGGGTGCCTGACGGCGGGCGGGGTGCGGCGTTCTGCATGCCGGTGACCTTAGTCGGTCACCTCTGTGCACGGGGTGCGCGGTCCGTCACCGCGCGCACCCCGCCCGGCCGCCGGTGCCTGCCCGTCACCGGCGGCCGGACGGTCAGCCGCGCGCCTCGGACGGCGCCCCCGACGTGGCCGCCCGGTAGCGCACCAGGGCCGGGAAGACGGCCGCCAGCAGCAGCGCGAGCACCGCCGCGGCGAGGCCGCCACCGACCCAGGCGACGCCGGTGCCGAAACCGGCGGCCATCGTGCCCGCCCGCAGGTCGCCGAGGCGGGGCCCGCCCGCCACCACCACCGTGTTGACGCCCTGGAGCCGGCCCCGCATCCGGTCCGGCGCGTGCACCAGCAGCATCGTCTGCCGCAGCACGGCGCTGACCAGGTCGGCCGCGCCGGCCACGGCGAGCAGCCCGACCACCAGCCAGAGCTGGCGGGCCAGCCCGGCGGCGGCGATGGCCAGCCCCCAGCCGACGACGGCGCACACCAGCGCCACCCCCTGCCGGTGGAGCCGGCCGATCCAGCCGGACGTGAGCCCACCGAGCATCGACCCGATGGCGATGGCGCTGAACAGCCAGCCGACGGCCGCGCCGCCGCCGAAGCGTTCCTCGGCGATCTCGGGGAACAGCGCCCGGGGCATCGCCAGCACCATCGCGATGAGGTCGATGGCGAAGGAGAGCAGCAGCACCGGCGTGGTGGCCAGGTAGCGCAGCCCGTCGACGACGCTGGCCAGCCCGGCCCGGCGGGGCGAGCCGTCGCCGTCGGGGTCGGGCTCCGGCGGCAGCGCCGGCATCCGCAGCGTCGCCCAGACCGCCGCCGTGAAGAAGACCGTGTCCACGCCGTACGCGATGGGCAGCGCGACCCCGACCTCCCAGGCCGCGAAGATCAGCCCGGCCAGCAGCGGCCCCAGCACGGACGCGGCGGTGTGGGTGGTGAAGTTCAGGGTGCTCGCGGCCGGGACCAGCTCGGCCGGGACGAGCCGGGGGATGCTCGCGGTGCGGGCCGCCCCGCTGACCGCGAACCCGACCGACTGCAACGCCACCAGGACCAGCAGCAGCACCGGGCTGCCCACCCGGAACACGGCCTGGGCCAGCAGCCCCACCATCGACGCCCACAGCACCGCCTGGCTGACCAGCAGCACCGCGCGCCGGTCCCGGGCGTCGGCGACCGCGCCGCCCCACAGCCCGAAGACCAGCAGCGGCAGGAACGCGGCCACGCCGAGCAGCCCGACCCAGAACGAGTCCCGGGTCAGCGCGAACATCTCCACCGGCACGGCCACGGCCGTGAACTGGAAGCCGAGCATCGCGACGCTGTTGCCGACCCAGATCCGGCGGTAGACGGGCACCCGCAGCGGGCGCAGGTCGATCGCCCAGCGGCGCGCCCCGCGCGGCCGGGTCTCCTTGACGGCGGTCACGGGGCGAGCCGCTCCACCACCCACCGGCCGTCGTCGGCCGGCCCCGGGTCGGGCGCGGTGCGGCGGAACCGCAGCCGGTCGTGCAGCCGGCTGGCCCGGCCCTGCCAGAACTCCACCGTCTCGGGGCGCACCCGCAGGCCGCCCCAGTGCGGGGGCGCGGGCACCGGGTCCACGTCGGCGAACCGCTCGGCCACCACCCGGTAGCCGGCGTCCAGCGCGGCCCGGTCGCCGATCACCCGCGACTGCTCGCTGGCCCACGCGCCGAGCTGCGAGCCGCGCGGCCGGCTGGCGAAGTACGCCTCGGTCTCGGCCCGGTCGACGGGCTCGATCCGCCCGGCGACCACCACCTGCCGCTGGCTGGGAAACCAGGGAAAGACCAGGCTGGCGTACGGGTTGGCCAGCGCCTCGGTGCCCTTGCGCGAGCCGTGGTTGGTGAACAGGACGAAGCCCTGCGGGTCGTACCCCTTGAGCAGGACGGTGCGCCCGCTGGGGCGGCCGGCGGCGTCGGCGGTGCCGAGCACCATCGCGTTCGGCTCGGGCAGCCCGGACGCCACCGCGTCGGCGAACCAGCGGGCGAACTGGGCGTGCCAGTCGGCGGCCAGATCAGCCTCGGAAAGGCCCAGGTCGGCGGCGTACTCGTTACGCATGCCGGCCGGGCCGGGTGTGTCACCCGTCACAGCTACCCTCCCCTTCGGTGGCCCCGTCACCCTCGGCGACGCTGGCCAGCCCCTACCGCCCAGTCTCATCGACCCCGCACCTTTGTCCACCGGCGGGGATGTCGCGTGCAGCACAGTCGTCGCGGGTCGCGCAGCCGGTTACCCACCAGGCAAGATGTCACGAACACGTCCCTGAGGGTCGCCTAAGGCGCTCGGCCGGCCGGGCCGGATGAGCCCAGGCGGGCGCATCGAGCAGATCCAGGAGTAAGAATGGCCGACTTCAAACCGGGCCTGGAGGGCGTCGTAGCCTTCGAGACCGAGATCGCCGAGCCCGACCGCGAGGGCGGTGCCCTGCGCTACCGCGGCGTGGACATCGAGGATCTGATCGGTCAGGTCTCCTTCGGCAACGTCTGGGCGCTGCTGGTCGACGGCCGGTTCGGCCCCGGCCTGCCGCCGGCGGAGCCGTTCCCGGTGCCCGTGCACTCCGGCGACATCCGGGTCGACGTGCAGTCCGCCGTCGCGATGCTCGCCCCGTACTGGGGGCTCAGCCAGCTCCTCGACATCTCCGACTCCCAGGCCCGCGAGGACCTCGCCCGGGTGTCGGTCACCGCGCTCTCCTTCGTCGCCCAGTCCGCGCGCGGCCTGGGCCTGCCGGCCGTGCCGCAGAAGGAGATCGACAAGGCGGAGACGATCGTCGAGCGCTTCATGAAGCGCTGGCGCGGCGAGCCCGACCCCCGCCACGTGAAGGCCGTCGACGCCTACTTCATCTCGGCCGCCGAGCACGGCCTGAACGCCTCCACCTTCACCGCCCGGATCGTCGCCTCCACCGGCGCCGACGCCGCCGCCTGCATCTCCTCCGGCATCGGCGCGCTCTCCGGCCCCCTGCACGGCGGCGCGCCGTCGCGGGTGCTCAGCATGCTGGAGGCCGTCGAGCGCAGCGGCGACGCCGAGGGGTACGTCAAGGGCGTCCTCGACCGGGGCGAGCGGCTGATGGGCTTCGGCCACCGGGTCTACCGGGCCGAGGACCCGCGCGCCCGCGTGCTGCGCCGCACCGCCAAGGAGCTGGGCGCGCCGCGCTTCGAGATCGCCGAGGCGCTGGAGAAGGCGGCCCTGGCCGAGCTGCAGGCCCGCCGCCCCGACCGGGTGCTCGCCACGAACGTCGAGTTCTGGTCGGCCGTCGTGCTCGACTTCGCCGAGGTGCCCGCGCACATGTTCACCTCGATGTTCACCTGCGCCCGGATGGGCGGCTGGAGCGCGCACATCCTGGAGCAGAAGAAGCTCCAGCGGCTGGTCCGCCCGTCGGCCCGCTACGTCGGGCCGGGCAGCCGCAAGCCGCAGCAGGTCGAGGGCTGGGACGCCATCCCGCACGGCGTGTGATCAGTGCAAGGAAGGGCACCCTGTTAACGCTTTCTGCATAGCAGGGGCCCCCTGTTAACACCCACCACCTGGGTGCGCGACGCCCGTCCGATCCACCCGTCGACGCGACGACGGAAGGGGCCCCGCCGGTTCGGCGGGGCCGCTCCGCGTACCAGAAGGTCCGTCCGGCCCCGCGTAACCGGGGGCGGGGTGGCGACGTAACCGGGCGGATGTGTCATACGCCTCAGCTCCGGCGGCGGGACCCTCGGGTGTCCGGGCCGCCCCGGGTGCGAGGATGGGGGCTCGGCAGTGCCGCCGCACCGGGCTCGGATCCGGCCGCCCGTGCGTCCCGCGCACGCGTCCGTCCTCCGCGCCCGACCACCACCTGTGACCGGGCCCCGCCCACGCGGAAGGATCTCGACAACCGTGGCTGACGCACCGACCATCCGGATTCCCGACGACATCAAGCCCGCCGACGGGCGGTTCGGCTGCGGGCCGTCCAAGGTCCGTCCGGCGGCCGTCTCCGCCCTCGCCGACGCGGCGACGGGCTTCCTGGGCACCTCGCACCGGCAGAAGACCGTCCGCGACCAGGTCGCCCGGCTGCGGCGCGGCATCGCCGAGTTCTACTCCCTCCCCGAGGGCTACGAGGTGATCCTCGGCAACGGCGGCACCACCGCCTTCTGGGAGGTCGCGACGTTCGGCCTGATCCGCGACCGGGCGCAGTTCGCCAGCTTCGGCGAGTTCGGCGCGAAGTTCGTCAAGTCGGTCAAGGACGCCCCGTTCCTCGGCGAGCCCACCGTGCGCAAGGCCGAGCCGGGCAGCGCCCCGGCGCTGGTCGCCGAGGCCGGCGTCGACGCGTACGGGCTGCCGCAGAACGAGACCTCCACCGGCGTCGCGGTGCCGATCAGCCGGGTCGCCGGGGCCGACGAGGGCTCGCTGCTGCTGGTCGACGCGACCTCGGCGGCCGGCGGCCTGGCGGTGGACGTCGCCGAGACCGACGTCTACTACTTCGCCCCGCAGAAGTGCTTCGCCTCCGACGGCGGCCTCTGGCTGGCCCTGATGTCGCCGGCCGCCCTGGACCGGGCCGCCGAGATCAAGGCGTCGGGCCGCTACATCCCGGCGTTCCTCGACCTGGTCACCGCGATCGACAACTCGCGGCTGGAGCAGACCTACAACACCCCGGCGCTGGCCACCATCTTCCTGGCCGCCGAGCAGACCGACTGGATGAACGAGCAGGGCGGCCTGGCCTGGGCGGCCAAGCGCACGGCCGAGAGCGCCGGCATCGTGTACGGCTGGGCCGAGCGCTCCGCCGTGGCGACCCCGTTCGTCACCGACCCGGCGCTGCGCTCCAACGTGGTCGCCACCATCGACTTCGCCGACGGGGTGGACGCGGCGGCGATCGCCAAGGCGCTGCGGGCCAACGGCATCGTCGACACCGAGCCCTACCGGAAGCTGGGCCGCAACCAGCTGCGCATCGCGCTCTACCCGGCCGTCGAGCCGTCCGACGTGGAGGCGCTGACCGCCTCGATCGACTACGTGGTCGAGCGGCTCTGAGGCATCGTCACACTGGGTGGCCGCCGCACCGCCGCCGGCCACCCAGTGTGATCATCTTCGCAGCTCATCCGCGACATGCGGGTGTCGCATCCCCCACCGGGTTGCGGATGGGCGTACCGTGGTGCGGGACGCCCGGGTGGCCGACCCGTGGCGTGCGGCCAGCGAAGCGGGACGGAGGCAACGCTCATGCGCCCAGTACGCTTCGTCGCCCTCTCCGAGGACGGCCAGGCTCTGGTGCTCGCCGACGAGGTCGGGCGGCTGCTCGCCCTGCCCATCGACGAGCGGATCGCCGGCGCCCTGCACGCCGAGCCGGGCGCGCCCCCGCTCGCCGTGGTGCCGAACACCACCGACCACCCCTTGCCGTCGCTGTCCCCGCGCGACATCCAGGCCAAGATCCGTTCCGGCGAGTCCGCCGAGGACGTGGCCCGCATCGCGGGCGTCCCGGTCGACCGCGTGCTGCGCTACGCGGGCCCGGTGCTCCAGGAGCGGGCGATGCTCGCCCAGCACGCCCGGCGCACCCGCCTCAAGGGCGCGGAGAAGCCGACCCCCCTGGCCGAGGTGGTCAACGGCCGGCTGGCCCAGCACGGGATCGACACCGAGAAGATCTCCTGGGACGCCTACCGCCGCGACGACGGCACCTGGCGGATCATCGCCACCTGGCCGTCGGGCAAGGCCACCGCGCAGGCGGTCTGGGACCTGGACAAGACCCGGCAGCACGTCGTCCCGCACGACGACATGGCGCAATACCTCTGCGCCGAGCGCCCCACGCCGATCCTCGGCCAGGAGCCGGCACCCGAGCGCGGCGGCCACGCGCTGCCCGGCCCTTCGCGCGGCGAGCCGAGCCGGGGCGGGCACGGGCTGCCCTCGGCGGCCGGCGACCACAGCCGCCCGGGGCGCGACCCGATCCGCGCCGGGCGGGACGCCCTGCTCGCCTCCCTGGACCGGCCGCTCGGTTCGACGTCCGGTCGCGGCCTGGAGCCGCGTACGCCGGCGGCGCTGGCCGGGTCGGACGCGCCCCGGCAGCGGCCGGTCGGCGGCGGGGCGGCGGCCCTGCTCGGCGGCGGCCAGGGCTCGGCGTTCGACGACGACTCGGACGCGCCCAAGGAGGTCCCGGCCGTGCCGTCGCTGGCGGTGCTCCGGCCCCGCCGCACGGGCGCTGCCGCGGCGGCCTCCGGCGGCGAGTCCACCGACGCGTCCGGCAAGCCGCGCAAGCGCCTGCCGAGCTGGGACGACGTGCTGTTCGGCAGCGGCCCGGCGGCCCGCGAGTCCTCCTGACCCACCCGCCTGCGCCGGGCGGCACGCGTTCCCCGCGCACCGCCCGGCGGCGGCAGGCAGTCGGCATCCCGCCGTGGCAGGGTGGGTCGTATGGAGTACACGAATCTGGGACGCACCGGTCTGTCGGTGAGCCGGCTCTGCCTCGGCACGATGAACTTCGGTCCGCAGACCAGCGAGCCGGACAGCTACGCCGTCATGGACCGGGCGCTTGAGCACGGCATCAACTTCTTCGACACCGCCAACATCTACGGCTGGCAGACCGGCGAGGGCATCACCGAGCAGATCATCGGCCGCTGGTTCGCCCAGGGCGGCGGCCGGCGGGAGAAGGTGGTGCTGGCCACCAAGGTCTACGGCAAGATGGGCGACTGGCCCAACGAGCAGGGGCTCTCCGCCCGGCACATCATCCGGGCCTGCGAGGATTCGCTGCGCCGGCTCCAGACCGACGTCATCGACCTCTACCAGATGCACCACGTCTCCCGGGCCACCCCGTGGGAGGAGATCTGGCAGGCGATGGAGACCCTGGTCGCCCAGGGCAAGGTCGTCTACGTCGGATCGTCCAACTTCGCCGGTTGGCACATCGGGCAGGCACAGGCGGCGGCGCAGCGGCGCAACTTCCTCGGCCTCGTCTCCGAACAGTCCATCTACAACCTGCTGACCCGGGCCGTCGAGCTGGAGGTGGTCCCGGCCGCCCAGCACTACGGCCTCGGCATCATCCCCTGGTCACCGCTGCACGGCGGGCTGCTGTCGGGGGCGCTGCGCAAGATGGCCGAGGGCGGGGCCGCCCGCAGCGCCGCAGGCCGCGCCGCCGAGGGCCTGGCCGAGCACCGGCCGACCATCGAGGCGTACGAGAAGTTCTGCGCCGACCTCGGCCACGACCCGGCGGACGTGGCGCTCGGCTGGCTGCTCTCCCGGCCCGGGGTGACGGCCCCGATCATCGGCCCGCGCACCATCGACCAGCTCGACCGGTCGCTGGGCGCGCTGGACGTCCGCATCGACGAGGCGGCGCTGGCCCGGCTCGACGAGCTGTTCCCGCCGGTGGGCAAGGGCGGCCCGGGCCCGGAGGCGTGGGCCTGGTAGGCGCGCGGTCGCCGGGCACGCGCCGCCCGGTCGCCGGACGCGCTCGGCACGCGCCGACGCTGGGCGCCCCGCCGGGCGGCGCGGCACCATGTCGGCGACATGGCGGTATCCCCAAGGCGGGAAGCCGCCATGTCGCCGACATGGCGGGCCCCACCGGCCCGGCCCGGCCCCACCGGCCCGACCCGACCGGGGCCCGACCCGGCCAGGGCCCGACCCAGCCGCCGGTCCCGGTCAGATCGGCCAGGCGGCCACCCGGTCGTACGTCGGCTGCGGGCCCTGGTGGCTGCGGACCAGCACCAGCTCGGCGGCCGGCCACGGCGGACCCAGGTAGTCGTGCAGGGCCTCCCGGTCGGCGGCCACGTCGGCGCGGTCGATCCGGTCGCCGGGGCGGGCGATGGTGAGGTGCGGGGTGAACGGCTTCTCGTCGTACGGCAGCCGGCCCCGGCGCAGCCCCGACCGGACCAACCGGGCCAGGACGCGCAACGCCTCGACGTCGCCGCGCACGTCCACCCAGAGGACCGTGAACCGGCCCCGGCCGAAGCTGCCCCCGCCGCCGAGCCGCAGCACGGCCGGCCTGGTCCCGCCGCCGAGCCGCAGCACGGCCGGCCCGGTCCCGCCGCCCGCCGGTCGTTCGGCCGCCGGCAGATCGCGGGTGCGGAACGCCTCGGCGGCGATGTCGAGGGCGTGCTCGACGTCGACGAGGCGGCCCGCGTCGACCTGGCCGAGGAAGGCGACGGTGAGGTGCGCCCGCGCCGGGTCGGCGAGCCTGACGTTGGTGCCGGCCGCCGCCGCACGGCCGACCCGGAGCCGGGCCACCTCGGCGCTCAGGTCGGCGACGGCCTCGGGTGACGGGAAGACCGCGACGAAGAGCCGCATCCCGGCGGCGGGCACGACGGTGCCGGTCACCGGGGGCTCGGCGGGGGTCAGCGGTGCCGCTGGCGGTGTCGGGGCCGGGCGGCGGGCAGGGTGAGACCGGCCGCGTGCAGCATCCCCTCGACCCGGACCCGCTCGATCTGCCGGTCGACGCCCTCCAGCTCGCCCAGGTGCTCGGGGAGCCCCAGGCAGCGGCAGGCGGCCCTCAGGTGCTCGTCGTACGCGTCGACGACGGCGGCGTGCCAGATCACCGCCCGGCCGCCCGGGTTGACCCGGTGCCCGGCGAACCGGTGCAGGTCGGCGGCGATCTGCTGGAGGGACCGTCGGTCCTCCCGGTCGAACTCGGTGAGGTCGATGCCTCGGGTCAGCCCCTCGGCGTCGACGGCCCGGTCCAGCTGGGCGATGGTGCGGCGTTCCTGGCGTCGTTCGCGCCACTCGGCATAGCCGCAGGCGACCCGGTCGATGATCTCGTCGGCGCAGAACACCAGCGCAAAGGCGACCGGAAGACTCGCGACAGCGACGAACGCCAGGGCAAGGAGCATCGCTCGGCCTACCTCCACGTATCGACGCTATGCTGCCGCGAGCCTCGCCGCCACCGGTTTATTGACATTCACCAGATTCAATTGCTTGGCGTCAGCAGGGGGCCTCTCCCCGCTCCCCGCTCCACCACGTAGAAGCGGGGGGACGGGAGCACCCGCAGGCGTAGCCGGGCCCCCGAGCGGCGCAACTGCCAGGCGAGCGCCAGCAGGGCGGTGGCCAGCGAGATCAGCCCGCCGATCCAGATGCTCGCCCCGGCGCCGAACCGCTCGGCCACCCAGCCGATGATCGGCGCGCCGACCGGGTTGGTGCCGAGGAACACCAGCACCCACAGCGCCATGACCCGGCCCCGGAACGCGGCGTCGGTGCCGAGCTGCACCCGCTGGTTGGCCGACTGGGCGAAGAAGACCATGAAGAACCCGGCGGGCAGCAGCAACGCCACCACCATCCAGTACGCCGGGGCGAGCCCGACCAGGGTGCCGAAGACGGCGCAGCCGACCGCCGCGCCGAGCACCAGCCACACCGAGGGGCGGCTGCGCCGCCCGGTGCCGGCCAGCGCCCCGACGAGCGCACCGACGGCCAGCGCCGTGCTGAACAGGCCGAACGAGGCGGCACCCGTCTTGAACACGGTCTTGGCCAGGGCGGCGAGGGTGAGCTGGAAGTTGAACAGGCTCATCCCGATCACCGACATCACGGCCATCGGCAGCAGCAGGTCGGGGCGGCGGGCGACGTAGCGCAGGCCGTCGACGACCCGGGCGGAGTCCCTCTCGGCGACGGGGAGGAGGTCCTTGCGGTGCAGCTCGGCGGGGCGCATCCGGACCACGGTGGCCAGGGGGCCGAGCGAGCTGAGCGCGGTGAACAGGAAGACCGGGCCGACGTCGACGGCGGCGATGGCCAGGCCGGCGACGGCGGGGCCGACGATGCGGGCCGAGTTGAACACGGCCGCGTTGAGCGACAGCGCGTTGGGCAGCAGCGACGTGCCGACGAGTTCGGAGACGAACGCCTGCCGCACGGGCGTCTCCACCGCGTTGGCGACGCCGAGCAGGGCGGCGAAGACGAAGACGTGCCAGAGCTGGACGAGGCCGGTGAGCACCAGCAGGCTCATCCCGAACGACAGCACCGTCCAGAACGCGTTCGCGACGAAGAGCAGCAGGCGCTTGTCGTACCGGTCGGCGAGCCGCCCGGAGAGCAGGGTGAGCAGCAGCACGGGGGTGAACTGGAGGGCGGTGACCACGCCGAGGGCGGTGGCGGAGTCGTCGGAGAGTTCGAGGACGAGCCAGTCCTGGGCGATGAACATCATCCAGACGCCGATCAGTTTGATCAGCTGCCCGGACGCGAAGAGCCGGTAGTTGCGGACCTGCAGTGACTGGAACATCGCGCTCAGCTTCGCCTGCACCCTGGATGCGCCTCCTCGCTCGTACGCCTCATCGACGGCGGACGGCGCGGACCAGGCGGCGGCGCGCCCCGGTGGGCGCGGCGCGTCAGGCGCGGGCGAGCTGCTGCAGGATCTCGGCAGCCCGTTGCAGGGTCTCCCGGTCGGTCTCGGGCAGCTCGGCCAGCCGGCTGGCCAGCCACTCGTTGCGGGCCCGCTCGAACTGGTCGAGCACGGCCCGGCCGCCCTCGGTCGCCGAGAGGATGACCTGCCGGCCGTCGGTCGGGTGGGGGGTGCGGCCCACGAGGCCGCGTTCCTCCAGCTTCGCGACGATCTTGGTCATCGTCGGCGGTTGCACCCGTTCGACATCGGCCAGTTCCCGGGGCGTCAGCGCGCCCGCCAGCACGAGGCTGGTGAGCGCGGAGAGCTGGGTGACCGTCAGGTCGCCGACCGGTCGGGCCTGTCGGACCCGCCGGTTGAGCCGGGTGATCGCATCACGCAGCTGGGGAGCCAGCTGCGCCGGTGGCACGCGTCTCGCCGTCACCGTCCGCTCCGTCACGATAGTTAGCCTAACTAATGAGCCTGGCTAACGACAGCCGTTATGACCATGCTCACCAGGGGGTGTGCGCCCCGGAAGCCGGGGTACCGGTCCGGCACCCCGACCCCCGGGACACGTGGGGCGTCAGAGTACGACCGACTCGATCGGCCCGCGCAGGAAGTACAGGACGAACAGCGCCGCCACCGCGTACAGCAGGGGGTGGACCTCGCGGGCCTTCCCCTTCGCCAGCTTCACGATCACGTACGAGATGACGCCCGCGCCGATGCCGTTGGAGATCGAGTACGTGAACGGCATCAGGGTGATCGTGAGGAACGCCGGGATCGCGATCTCGTAGTCGGTCCAGTCGATCGTCCGCACCGCCGTCATCATCAGGAAGCCGACCACCACCAGCGCCGTCGACGCCGCCTCGAACGGCACCACCACCGCCAGCGGCGCGAGGAACATCGCCAGCAGGAACAACGCGCCCGTGACCAGGTTGGCCACGCCCGTGCGGGCGCCCTCCGCGACACCGGCGGCGCTCTCGATGTACGACGTGTTGCTGGAGACGCTCGCCGCGCCACCCGCAGCCGCGGCGATCGAGTCGACCAGCAGGATCTCCTTGGCCCGCGGCGGGGTGCCCCGCTCGTCGAGCATGTCCCCCTCCTGGCCGATCGCGACCATCGTGCCCATCGTGTCGAAGAAGTCCGTGATCAGCAGCGTGAACACGAACATCAGCGGCACCAGCCAGCCGACCCGGGTCCACGAGTCCAGCACGTTGAAGTTGCCCAGCAGCGACAGGTCGGGCACGTCCACGACCGTCTTCGGCAGCTCCGGCACGTTCAGCGACCAGCCCTTGGGGTTGGGCTTGCCGTCGACGAAGGACGGGCCGACGTTCGCCACGGCCTCCACCACGATCGCCAGCACGGTCGAGGCGAGGATGCCGATCAGGATCGCGCCGCGCACCCGGCGCACCACCAGCACGATCGTGACCAGCAGGCCCACCACGAAGACCAGCATCGGCCAGCTCACGATCTTGCCGCCGATGCCCAGCCCCACCGGGACCGTCGTGTTCGCCGCGTCCGGCACCCGCCGGACGAAGCCGGCGTCGACCAGGCCGATGATCGTCAGGAAGAGGCCGATGCCGACGCCGATCGCGGTCTTGAGCTGTGTGGGCACCGAGCGGAACACCGCCGTACGCAGGCCGGTGAGCACCAGGATCGCGATCAGCACACCCTCGATCACCACCAGGCCCATCGCGTCGGCCCAGGTCATCTGCGGGGCGATCTCGTACGCCACCAGCGCGTTCACGCCCAGGCCGGCGGCCAGCGCCATCGGGAACCGGCCGACCACCCCCATCAGGATCGTCATCAGGCCCGCGACGAGCGCCGTCGCGGCGGCCAGCGCCGGGATCGCCAGCTTCTTGCCGTCTCCGTCGACGGCGCTGCCGATGATCAGCGGGTTGAGCACCACGATGTACGCCATCGTGAAGAACGTCGCCAGGCCGCCCCGCACCTCCCGGCCCGGTGTCGAGCCGCGCGCGGTGATCTCGAAGAAGCGGTCGAAGGCGTTGCGGGGGTGAGCGGGATCGGGTGGAGTGCCGTTGTCCGGCGGCGCAATGGCCATCTGGTCCTCGCAGGTGATCATCCGTCTGGTGCGCGCATCGTCGCAGATCACGCGGTCAACTGGGAAGGTTGATCGCGTACGCTTGCCCCCGTGCGACAGGAGCAACCGCCGCGGCCCGAGCCGCTCGACCCGCCGATGGTGCCGTTCGCGGTCGCCGGGCTGGTCGCCTGGGCGGTCGCCGGCCTGGTGCTGCTGCTCTTCTTCCGTGGCTGGCTGACCGAGCACGGCCGCCAGGACTGGCTCTGGATCTGCCTGGCCGGTTTCCTCTGGGGCTTCCCCGGTCTCGCCGTGATGATGCGTCACGACGCCAACCGGCGTCGCCGTCGCGCCGCCGCGCAGGCCGGTCAGCCCGCCGACACCCGAAGCTGAGCCCGCCCGGTCACGGGTGGCCGTACGGCTCGCCCGGCTCCGCCGCCTCCACCGAGCCCGGGGCCCGGCTCACCGACATCGCCTCGACGGCGCTGTCGTCGTAGACCGTGGGCAACTCGTCGACCGGGCTGTCGGGCGTCTCGACCAGCGTCTCCGAGTGCGCGCCGCAGCCGTGGTCGGCGCTGACCACCCGACCGTCGTCGGGGGCGTAGAAGTTGCCGCACGCCCCGAACGCCTGCCGCAACGCGCCGGCCAGCGGCAGGTAGAAGCCGCACGTGCCGCAGCGGGCGGCGGCCGGGGCGGCGGTGGAGATCGGCGCCGACGGGCCGTGGTCGCCGTCGTACCAGCGCTGCGCGGCCTCGCTGCGCCCCTCCCGGGACAGCACCCGCGGCCGACCGAGGCCCAACTCCCAGGCGGTCTCCTCCACCGCCGGGTCGTCGGACAGGACGTACCCCGGGGCGAGCCGCTCGTCGTCGGGCAGGGTCGGCAGGAGGTCACCCGGGCCCAGGTCGCCCGGCTTGAGCCGCTCCTGCCAGGGCAGCCAGCCCGGCGCGAGCAGCGCGTCCGAGCCCGGCAGCAGGACCGTCTCGCAGACGGTGACCTTGCGGCTGCGCGGCACCCGGGTCACGGTGACCGCCCACCGCCAGCCCCGGTAGCCGGACAGCCGGCACTCGAAGTAGTGGGTGACGACCCGGTCCCCCTCGGCGACGGCCTGGAGGTGGTCGCCGACGTCGGAGGGCTCCACCTCGGTGATGGCGTCGCGGGCCACCTCGACGGCGGCGGCGCAGACCTGGTCGAGGCGGGCGGCACGTGCGGAGGCGGGCCTGGTCACCCGACCATTGTTCCCCATGGGTGCCGAAGACCGACAGGCACTCCCCGCAAGGTCGTTCTCCGGCGGTGCTGGCGCGGAGGTGGGGGGCATGGGCGAGGATGGTGCACATGCCGTTGTTCTCCCGCTCCGATCGGTCCATGCTGGGGCGGACCGTCGGCACCGGCATCCGGGCCGGCCGCCTCGTGCTGCGCGGCTCCGCCCGCGGCGGGCGCTGGATGACCCGCCAGGCCGGCTCGGCCCGGGCCCGGGGCGCGGGCGGCGAGGTCGGCATGGTGCGCCTGTTCGACCTGCACGCCCTCTCCTGCGCGGGAGACACGCTGATCGCGATCGGCCTCGCCGGGACGATCTTCTTCAACGTCCCCCTCGGCGAGGCGCGCAGCAAGGTCGCGCTCTACCTGCTGGTCACGATGGTGCCGTTCGCGATGCTCGCGCCGGTGGTCGGCCCGCTGCTGGACCACTTCCGGCACGGCCGACGGTACGCGCTCGCCGCCACCATGCTCGGCCGTGCCTTCCTGGCCTGGCTGATCTCCGACTACATGCACGGCTTCGGCCTCTACCCGGCGGCCTTCGGGGTGCTCGCGCTCTCCCGGGCGTACGGCGTGGCCCGCTCGGCGGCCGTGCCCCGGCTGCTGCCCGAGGGGCTCGGCCTGTCCCAGGTCGGCGCGCGGGCCAGCGTCTACGGCACGGTGGCCGGCGCCCTCGTCGCCCCGCTCGGGCTGGCCGCGTTCTGGTTCGGGCCGCAGTGGCCGCTGCGGGTCGCCTCGGTGCTCTTCCTGGTCGGCATGGTGATCGCGTTGCGGCTGCCGCCCCGGGCCGACTCCGAGCCGCCCGAGCGGGTGCCCCGCCCGCTGCGCTCCCTGGGCCGGCGGGCCGCCGGGGACCGCCCGCTGGGGCGTGGCCGCCCGTCCGGCCGCCTCGTCATCGCCAGCCTGCTCGGCGCGGCGCTGCTCCGCGTCGTCTACGGCTTCCTGCTGCTCTTCCTCGCCTTCGCGCTGAAGAAGGGCGACCTGACCACCGACTTCTTCGGGCGCGAGCTGAGCGCGGAGATGGCGCTCGGCCTCGTCGGCGGTGCGCTGGCGGTCGGCAGCTTCCTGGCCACCGCGGTCGGCACCCGACTGCGCATCCACCGCCCCACCGCGATCCAGTCCAGCAGCACGATCATCGTGGCCGGCACGGCCGTTCTCGCCACGATCCAGTTCTCGCTGCCGATGGTGGCCCTGCTCTGCCTGGTCGCCACGCTGGCCAGCGGCGTGGCGAAGCTCGCGGTCGACGCCTCCATCCAGGAACGCATCCCGGAGCGGCTGCGGGCCAGCTCGTTCGCCCACTCGGAGACGGCGCTGATGCTCGCCTTCGTGGCCGGCGGCGCGCTCGGCCTGGTCCCGTTCGACGGCCGGCTGGGCATCGCCGTGGCCGCCGGCGTGGGCGTGCTCGCCGCCGCCCGGGGCGCGTACGTCGCCGGAAAGCTCCGCGACCAGCGGCTGCTCGGCCGTCCGCTCGGCGACGACGAGCTGGCCGACGAGCCGGTCGGGGATCCCGCCGGGAAGTCGGCTCCTGGGGACCGCCCGGCAGCCGACGACCCGACGGCGCACGGACCGGTGACACCCGACCCGGTGATGCACGACCCGGTGACCGACCACGACCCGATGACGGACATCGCCCCCACCTCACCCGCACCCGCCTCCTCCGCCCCGCCCGGCTACCACGTCTACCGGCCGTCCTCCGCGGTCGCCGGCGCCGGCGGAGCGGGCGCGGCCGACGACGAGGCCCGCCGGGAACCCCTCGCGTGACCGGCGGGACGGGCGTGACCGGCCCGACCGTCCGGATCGGCGAGGCCGGCCTGCTCGGCGAGGCCGGCCTGCTCGGCGAGGCCGGCCTGCTCGGCGAGGCCGGCCTCCTCGTGGTGACGGCGGTGCCGGCCGAGGCCGAGGCGATCCGCGCCGGCCTCCCCGCCTCCTCGCCCGGGGCCACCCCACCCGCGGCTGCGCCGGCCGGGACCTCGCCGGCCGCCGCCGGGGTGACCGTGGTGCCCGTGGGGGTGGGTCCGGCCGTCGCCGGGGCGGCCACCGCCCGGCTGCTGGCGCTCGCGGAGGCCGCCGGCCGCCCGTACCGGGCCGTGGTCAGCGCGGGCATCGCCGGTGGCTTCGTCGGCCGGGCGGCCGTGGGCGCGACGGTGCTGGCGAGCCGCAGCGTCGCCGCCGACCTCGGTGCCGAGTCGCCGACGGGCTTCATCCCGGTGGACCAGCTCGGCATGCCCCCCGAGCTGCTCGGCACCGGCACCGCCGTGCCCGCCGACCCGGGCCTGCTGGCGGCCCTGCGCGCGGTCCTGCCGGCGGCGACGGTCGGCGCGGTGCTCACCGTCAGCACGGTCACCGGCACCGCCGCCGGCACCGCCGCGCTCGCCGACCGGCACCCCGACGCGGTGGCCGAGGCCATGGAGGGGTACGGCGTGGCGGTCGCCGCCGCCCAGGCCGGCGTGCCCTTCGCCGAGCTGCGCACCGTCTCCAACCCGATCGGCCCCCGGGACCGCAGCGCGTGGCGGATGCGCGAGGCGTTCGCCGCCCTCACGGCGGCCGCGGCGGCGCTGGGCTAGGGCTGGAGCGGCGCTGGGCCAGGGAGCAGCGCAGCACCGAGCCACGCACGGTCGAGGCGCATCGCGTAGTGCCCCCGCCCCTCGATCCGGTATCCACAGGCGAGCAGCAGGTCGACACCGCCGAAGTCCGCGACGGCGTGGGCGACCCGGATCCCGGCCCGTTCCATCTCCGCAGTCAGCGCCGCCACCAGCCGCCGCCCGATCCCCAGCAGCCGGCACGGCCCGGCCACCAGCACGCCGTCCAGCACGATCTCCCGCGCACCGGCGTCGATCAGGTCGCCGTACAGCAACCGGGGGTCGCGCTCGTGGGCGCGCAGCTCCCCGACCAGCTGGCCGTCGGGCAACTCCGCCACGAACCGCCAACACGTCCCGGGCAACCCGTCGTCGGTGACCCGGCGCACGATCACCTCGCGGCGGATCCGCTCGCCCCACCGGCGGCGGTCCCGACGCTCGCGGCTCAGCTCGTACGTCGCCGCCGGCAACCGCCGCGGCCAGTGCTGCGGCGGAAGGTTCCACCACCCCGCCCACCAGGCACCCGGCCAGTCCTTCGGGCCATGCACCTCCCAGGCGTCCAGGTGCGGCGGGTACCGCCGCCCCGCCTCGTCCCGCAGCCCGTCGTGCGGCACCCCGGGCACCGGCACCACCTCCGGCACCCGGTCGTCGCCGGGCTGAACGCAGGTGCGGTCGCTGGGCTGGTCGCAGGTGTGGTCGCTGGCCTGATCGCCGGGTATCCCGATCGCCACCCGCCCGCCGGCCGCCCGCACCAGCCGCTCGACCGTCCGGAACCGGACGTCCCCGGAGCGGCCCGACTCGATCCGCGCCAACGTCGCCTGTGGCACCCCGGCGAGGTCTGCCAGCTCACGCTGGCTCAGGTCCGCGCGGCGACGCAATGCCCGAAGCGATCCGCCCAGATCGACCCGGTCCGCTGTCTCTGCCATGCCTCAATGCTGTCGCCCACCCCGCCGGTCATCAACAACCCCCGCCGGGCTGTGGACAACCTGTGGATAACTCCACTCGCTGTTGAGGACCGATACTGCGTGCCGCTCGCTAGGGAGCTGAGTCACCTACGACATCAGGGACCGGAGCACGACACCGGAGCCACCTGCCAGGCTCAGGCCAGGGGGCGGCGCAAGGCGAGGCGGCACGGCAGGCCCAGGAGACAGCGCGAGGCGAGGCGGCGTGGCGGGGTCGCAAGACAGCGCGAGGCGAGGCCGCACGGCGGGGTCGCAGGACAGCGCGGGGCGGGGCGACGCGGCCGCAAGGCCGGAAGGCGGCGCGCAGCGAAGGAGGCCGGCAGGACGATTCCCGGCATGTCGGGAACCGCCCTTCCCGGACCGGCTGCCCGGGACCAGCCTGCCCGGCAACAGCCCGCCCGGGGACCAGCCTGTTCGGGGCCGGCCTGTTCGCTGAGTCATCCACGACATCAGCTGCCTAGCCGGCGGAAGAAGTACCCGAGGTCCGCCGGCACCGCCGCCGCACGGCAGCACCGCCGCCGCACGGCAGGCGCCCGCACCGAGCGGGTGGCGGGACAGAACGGGGGCGGGGATACGGTGGGGGCGTGGTGCTCACCCTGGCGATCTCGCCCTGCCCCAATGACACGTTCGTCTTCGACGCCCTGGTGCACGGCCGGGTGCCCGGCGCGCCGCCGGTCGAGGTGACCTACGCGGACGTGGACGTCACGAACACCGCCGCCGAGCGGGGCGCGTTCGACCTGGTGAAGGTGAGCTACGCGGCGCTGCCGTGGCTGCTGGAGGACTACCACCTGCTGCCCTGCGGGGGCGCGCTCGGCCGGGGCTGCGGGCCGCTGGTGCTGACCCGCCCCGACCGGGCCATCAGCGGGCAGGCCGGCGACGGGCAGACCGACGCTGCACGGGTCGGCAACGCGCAGCCCGACAGCGCCGACCTGAGCGGGGCGACGGTGGCGGTGCCCGGGGACCGGACCACGGCGTACCTGCTGTTCCGGCTCTGGTCGGCCGAGCGCCCGCCGGCGCGGATCGAGGTGGTCCCGTTCCACGAGATCATGCCGGCGGTGGCGGCCGGCCGGTACGACGCCGGGCTGGTGATCCACGAGGCCCGCTTCACCTACCAGCGGCACGGGCTGACCGCCCTGGTCGACCTCGGTGAGTGGTGGGAGGGCGACACGGGGCTGCCGATCCCGCTCGGCGCGATCCTGGCCCGCCGGGGCGCGGTCGACCCGGTCGAGGCGGCCGGCTGGATCCGCGAGTCCGTACGCCAGGCGTGGGCCGACCCGGAGGCCGGCCGGCCGTACGTGCTCTCCCACGCGCAGGAGATGGAGCCCGACGTGGTGGACCGGCACATCGCCCTCTACGTCAACGAGTTCACCGCGGACCTGGGGGACGCGGGGTTCGCCGCCGTGGAGGCGCTGCTGGGCCGGGCCGCCGACGCCGGGCTCGTGCCCCGGGCCGCCGGCCCTCAGACCTCCAGCTCGCGCGCCACCGCGTGGACCAGCTGAGCGATCTTCTGCGCCGTCTTCTTGTCGGGGAAGCGCCCCCGCCGCAGGTCCGGCTGGACCTTCGCCTCCAGCACCTTGATCATGTCTTCCACGAGGCCGTGCAGCTCCTCCGCCGGCCGGCGGCGCAGCTCCGCCACCGACGGCGGGGCCTCCAGCAGCTTGACCCCCATCGCCTGGGCGCCCCGGCGGCTGTCCACCACGCTGAAGTCGACCCGCTGACCACCCTTGAGGTCGGTGACACCCGCCGGCAGCGCGCCCTTCGGCAGGAACACGTCGCCACCCTCGTCGCTGGTGACGAACCCGTATCCCTTGGCCGCGTCATACCACTTCACTCGACCCGTCGGCACCTGAGAACCCCTGCTTCACTTGAGACGTCTACTGCTCCAAGGCTAGCCGGATCATGGTGGCGAGCGCCGCCGGGAATCCGGTGAGGTCGGCCAGGACCAGGCTGGCCCCGGCCGAGCGCAGCTCGTCGGCCGAGCAGGGGCCCGTGGCGACCGCCACGCCCGGCACGCCCGCCGCCTCCGCGGCGACCATGTCGGCGGTGTGGTCGCCGACGTACAGGGTCGCGCCGTGCGCGCGCAGCGCCGTCGCCTTCTCCTCGGCGAACAGGTCGCCGGCCAGCTCGTCGACGGCCAGCCCGAGGTGGTCCAGGTGCAGCCGGGCCAGCCGGCCCAGCTTCGAGGTGACGACCACGACCCGGCCGCCGTGGGCGTGCACGGCCTCGATGGCCTCGACCGCGCCGGGCATCGGCAGGGTCGGGGTGATCGCGTACGCCGGATACAGCTCGCGGTACGCCTCGACGGCCGACTCGACCTGCTCGGGCGGGAACCAGCGGGCGATCTCCACCCGCAGCGGCGGGCCGAGCCGGGACACCGCCGCGTCGGCGTCCACGGGCACGCCGGTGCGCGCCGTCAGCGCCCGGTACGCCGCGGCGATGCCGGGACGCGAGTCGACGAGGGTCATGTCGAGGTCGAAACCGACGGTGAGCGGGGGCATGCCGAGAACCTACCCGGCCGGCGGGTCCAGCCGGACGTCCGAGGGGCGCGCGGGCCCCGTCCCGGGCTAGCGTGGAACGACGATGACGACCTCACTCGCCGACCACCTGCGGACGCTGCCCGACGAGTCCCTGGCCGCCCTGCTCCAGCTGCGGCCGGACCTCGTCGTGCCCGTGCCGGCCGACGTGTCCGCGCTCGCCGTCCGGGCCCAGTCCCGGGTGTCGGTGGCCCGGGCGCTGGACGGGCTGGACCAGTTCACCCTCCAGATCCTCGACGCCGCCCGGCTCACCCGGGACCCGGACGACGGCACCACCTCCACCGAGGCCGTCCTCGCCATGGCCACCGCCGGCCCGCGCCCGCCCGCCCCGGCCACCATCCGGGGCGCGGTGCACAAGCTGCGGGCGCTGTTCCTGCTGTACGGGCCCGAGCACGCCCTGCGCGTGGTCGACGGCGTCGACGAGGTCGCCCCGTACCCGGCAGGGCTGGGCCGACCCGCGACGGAGCTGGATGCGCGCACGGCGGCCCTCTGCGCGGACCCGGCGAAGCTGCGCCGCACGCTGCTGGCCGCGCCCCCGTCGGCGCGGGCGATCCTGGACCGGCTCGCCGCCGGCCCGCCGGTGGGCAGCGTGCCCCCGGGCGCGCTCCAGGCCCCGCCGCTCGGGGCGGAGGACAGCGTCCCGCCGGACCCGACCAACGGCGGCGCGCCCACCGGTTCGCCGGTGCGCTGGCTGGTCGACAGCCGGCTGCTGGTGGCGGTGTCCGCCGGCACGGTGGAGCTGCCCCGCGAGGTCGGCCTGCTGCTGCGCCGCGACAGCGGCCCCCTCGGGCCGCTGCGCACCAGCCCACCGCCGGTAGCCGCCGTCGCGCGCGAGGCGAAGGCCGTCGACTCGGCCGGGGCCGGGCAGACCATGGAGGTGGTACGCCACACCGAGGCGCTGCTGGAGCTGCTCTCCGCCGAGCCGGCTCCCGTGCTGCGCTCCGGCGGGATCGGGGTGCGTGACCTGCGCCGGCTGGCGAAGGCCCTCGCCCTGGACGAGGCTACGACCGCCCTGCTGCTGGAGGTGGCGTACGCGGCGGGGCTGGCCGGCGAGCTGGAGCTGTCCGGGGCGACGACCACCCGGTACGGCGCCGACCAGCAGGTCCTGCCCAGCGGCGGGTACGAGGTGTGGCGGGCCATGTCGCTGGCCCGGCGCTGGGAGCAGCTGGCCCGGGCGTGGCTGCTGATGACCCGCCAGGTGGGCCTCGTCGGGCAGCGCGACGACCGGGACCGCCCGATCGGCGCGCTCTCGCCCGAGGCGGAACGGGCCGGGGCGCCCGCCGCCCGCCGGGCCGTGCTGGCGGTGTTGGCCGACCTGGAGCCGGCCGTCGCGCCCACCCCGGAGGAGGTGCTGGAGCTGCTCGACTGGCGGGCGCCCCGGCGCAGCCGGGGCCGGGAGGCCGCGCACCGGGAGGCCCTGGTCGAGGCGGCGCGGCTGGGCGTGACGGGGCTGGGGGCGCTCACCTCGTACGGGCGGCTGCTGCTGGCCGACGTGGCCGAGGCCGACGAGCGGGGCGGGGACGACCCGCTGGGGTTGCGCGCCGACGCCGAGGACGCGTCCACGGCCGTGCGGGCGCTGGACGGGCTGCTGCCCGCGCCGGTCGACCACTTCCTGGTGCAGGCCGACCTGACGGTGGTGGTGCCCGGCCCGCCCGACCCGGCGCTCGCCGGCGAGCTGGAGGTGGTGGCCGAGCACGAGTCGGCGGGCGGGGCGAGCGTGCACCGGGTCACCACGGCCAGCGTGCGCCGGGCCCTGGACGCCGGCTACTCGGCCGACGACCTGCACGACCTGTTCCGCCGCCGGTCCCGCACACCCGTGCCGCAGGGGCTGACGTACCTGGTGGACGACGTCGCGCGCAAGCACGGCGGGCTGCGGGTCGGCTCCGCCGGGGGGTACGTGCGCAGCGACGACGAGGCGCTGCTGGCGGAGGTGCTCGCCGACCGGCGGCTGGAGGCGCTGGCGTTCCGGCGGCTGGCCCCGACGGTGCTGGTCACCCCGTACCAGGTGAACCGGATGCTGTTGGCGTTGCGCGACGCCGGGTACGCCCCGGTGCCCGAGGACGCGTCGGGGGCGGCGGTGCTGTCGCGGCCGAGGACCCGGCGGGCCCCGGGGCGGGCCCCGGTGGGCCGGACGGTGGACCCGTTGGCGTCGCCGAAGCTGGCCCTGCCCCGGCTGCTCGGGGTGGTGGAGCAGATCCGGCGGGGCGAGGCGGCGGCGCGGGCGGCCCGGCGGGCCCCGGCGGTGGTACGCGGCACGGCGGCGCGCACCGGCCCGGCCCCGGCGCACGGTCACTCCGACGCCCTGGCGGTGCTGCAACAGGCGGTGCGGGACAAGGCGCTGGTCTGGGTGGGTTACGTCGACGCGCACGGGGCGACCGCGTCGCGGCTGGTCCGGCCGGTGTCGATCGGAGCGGGCTACCTGCGCGCCGAGGACGAGCGCACGGAGATGCTGCACACGTTCGCGCTGCACCGGATCACCGCGGCGGTGCTGGAGGGCTCCTGAGCCACCCGGTCGCCGGGTCGGGCGTCGCCGCCGACGGGGGCGTCAGCGGCGGCTGCGGCGCACGGTGCCGACCACGGAGACGGCCAGCAGCAGGGCGAACCCGGCCCCGGCGGACTCGCCGACGGAGGCGACGAAGCCCTGCCGCTGGACGAGCCAGCCGTAGAGGAACCAGCCGACGAGGAGCACGGCGGCGGTCGCGTACGCCAGCAGCGTCGCCGCCGAGACCTCGCCGGCCGGCGCGGGTTCGTCGTCGGCGGTCACGTGCCGGGCCGGCGGCCGAAGAGGACGACCCGGCTGCCGACCTTGCCCAGCTCCCAGGCGCGGAGGGCGTCGGCGGGGAGGAGGTTGACGCAGCCGTGCGAGCCGATCGACTTGTCGTGCAGGTAGGTGGTGGTCTGGTGGTAGCCCATGCCCTGGGTGAAGTGCTGCCAGTAGGGCAGCCACACCTCGTACGGGTCGGACCACTCCTTGATGTTGCGGTAGTTGATGGTGAACGTGCCGGCGGGGGTGGCGTAGCCCTTCATGCCGGTGCGGGTCACCGTCGGGCCCCACACCACCTTGCCGCCGCGCAGCGCCCACGTGGTCTGCCGGGTCAGGTCGATGCAGAACGTGGTGCCGGAGGAGGCGGCCTTGCAGCGCTTCGTGTCGGTGGTGGCGAGGCGCTTCGTCACGTCGTACGTGGTGGGGCCGGCGCGGCCGGCGGCGGGGCGGATGTCGTACCGCTGCTGGAACTTCTTGATGGCGGCGCAGTCGGCGGCGGACTGGCGGCCGTCGACGGTCACCCGCCCGAAACCGCCCAGCCGGGCGAGGTAGGTCTCCACCTCGCGCTGGTGCTCGCCCAGCGGGCATCCGGCCGGCGTCGGCTCCGGCGCGGGCTTGGGCTTCGCCTTCGTCGGGGTGGGCTTCGGCTTCGGCTTGGCCTTCGTGCGGGTGGGCTTCGGCTCCGGCCGGGTCCGCTGGTCGGAGCCGGACGAACCGCCCGCCCCCGTTTCCCGTTCCGCCGAGCCGGCCTGGGCGAGCCCTCCTCCACGGCCACCCGGGTCGGCCTGGCGTTCGGGCGTGCACGCACCGACGCCGACCAGCGTGACCACGGCCAGGGCGACGACCCGGGCGCTGAAGCGAACCTGTCTCATGAGGCCTCCCCGGGTCGGTCGTCCCACTGCCTAGACGCCGGACGTACCGGAATGGTTGCACCTGGTGTCCGAATTTTCGGCCCCATTCGGGCTTCGTGCAACACTGGTGGGTCGGCCCGGGGTGGGTAGCCGCCCGGCGGGGGCCCGTTGACCAGGCCAAAGAGAGGACGCCGGCGTGAGCGGTGGACCACTGATCGTGCAGTCGGACAAGACGCTGCTGCTGGAGATCGACCACCCCGACGCGCAGTCCTGCCGGATGGCGATCGCCCCGTTCGCCGAGCTGGAACGCTCGCCGGAGCACGTGCACACGTACCGGCTGACCCCGCTGGGCCTGTGGAACGCCCGCGCCGCCGGCCACGACGCCGAGGCCGTGGTGGACGCGCTGCTGAAGTACAGCCGCTACCCGGTGCCGCACGCGCTGCTGGTCGACGTGGCCGAGACGATGGACCGGTACGGCCGGCTCCAGCTCGCCAACGACCCGGCGCACGGCCTGGTGCTGCGCGCCCTCGACCGGCTGGTGCTGATCGAGGTCGCCAAGAGCAAGAAGCTGGCCGGGATGCTCGGCGCGAAGCTCGACGACGACACGATCGCGGTGCACCCGTCGGAACGGGGGCGGCTCAAGCAGGCGCTGCTGAAGCTGGGCTGGCCGGCGGAGGACCTCGCCGGGTACGTCGACGGCGAGGCGCACCCCATCGAGCTGGCCGAGGGCGGCAAGGACGGCGGGAAGCCGTTCACGCTGCGGTCGTACCAGCGGGAGGCCGTGGAGGCGTTCTGGGCCGGCGGGTCCGGCGTGGTGGTGCTGCCCTGCGGCGCGGGCAAGACCCTCGTCGGGGCGGCGGCCATGGCCGAGGCGAAGGCCACCACCCTGATCCTGGTCACCAACACGGTCGCCGGCCGGCAGTGGAAGCGGGAGCTGATCGCCCGCACCTCGCTGACGGAGGAGGAGATCGGCGAGTACTCGGGTGAGCGCAAGGAGATCCGGCCGGTCACCATCGCCACGTACCAGGTGCTCACCTCGCGGCGCGGCGGCGCGTTCACCCACCTGGACCTGTTCGGCGCGCGCGACTGGGGCCTGGTCGTCTACGACGAGGTGCACCTGCTGCCCGCGCCGATCTTCCGGTTCACGGCGGACCTCCAGGCCCGCCGCCGGCTGGGCCTCACCGCGACCCTGGTCCGCGAGGACGGCCGGGAGGGCGACGTGTTCAGCCTGATCGGCCCCAAGCGGTACGACGCGCCGTGGAAGGACATCGAGCAGCAGGGCTGGATCGCCCCGGCGCAGTGCACCGAGGTGCGGGTGACCCTCACCGACGCGGAGCGGATGTCGTACGCGACGGCGGAGGCGGAGGAGCGCTACCGGATGGCGGCGACCGCCCGCACGAAGCTGCCGGTGGTGCGGGCGCTGGTCGACCGGCACCCGGACGAGCAGGTGCTCGTCATCGGCGGGTACATCGACCAGCTGCACCAGCTCGGCGAATACCTGGACGCGCCGATCGTGCAGGGGTCCACCACGAACAAGGAGCGGGAGCGGCTGTTCGACGCGTTCCGGTCGGGCGAGGTGCGCACGCTGGTGATCTCGAAGGTCGGCAACTTCTCGATCGACCTGCCGGAGGCGGCGGTGGCGATCCAGGTGTCGGGCACGTTCGGGTCTCGGCAGGAGGAGGCGCAGCGGCTGGGCCGGGTGCTGCGGCCGAAGGCCGACGGGCGGCAGGCGCACTTCTACACGGTCGTCTCCCGGGACACGATCGACACCGAGTACGCGGCGCACCGGCAGCGCTTCCTGGCGGAGCAGGGCTACGCGTACACGATCGTGGACGCCGACGACGTCCTGGGCCCGCCCCTGCCCAGCGTGGACTGACGCCCGCGCGACCGGCTCCATGTCGGCGAGGTGGCGGTATCCCGGCAGCCGGATACCGCCACCTCGCCGACATCAGCCCCCGGCTCAGTTGCGCTTCGGCTGCAGGACGCCCACTTCCTCGATCCGAGCCATGATGGCGCTGACGAAGGCGGCATAGCCGATCTCCGGGTCGGGCTGCCGGATGGGGCTGTCTGCCTGCCGAGACGAAGTGACAAGGCAGGTGGCGTCGTACAGGCCGGCGCTCCGCAGACGCCTGCAGAGAATCACGTATCGGTCGAGGTAGGAAGTGTCAGCAAAGGCCGGATCGATCGGAAAGGTGCCGCTCCGCGGCCTACCCTTACCCACAGAGCCAGGCGCCTCCTCCAGCAGCAGCACGTAGCCGAGCCATGGTTTGGTTCGCCCGAGTAGGCCGTTGTCATACGCTCGCCGCAGGTCGGCTGCGCTTCCGATTGCCTCTTCCACCCGATTGTTGAAGTTGTTTCCGAACGACGGGCCGACATGGGACTTCAACTCGATGGCGGCGACCAGTTCACCTTCGAGCAGTACGACCAGATCCCAGTTCTTGGTGGGTCGGAAGTAGCCGGGCAGTTCAACGCCGGACCTGCAACGCACCGCGTCAGGCGGAAAGCCGGCGTCTCGGAAAATACCTCCGAGCAACTCCGTCATGGCGTCGAGGTGTGCCCCGCCGGTGACGGCACCACGTCCTCCGGTGTCGATCTTGCCGTCGATCAACTTCTTCGCGGCCTGCGATTCGCGCACCGCCCAGGAACTGCGGACCGCTTCCTCCAGCGAGCGCTGTTCCATTGATTACACCTCCATGGCCGCAATCCCGTAAACGCGCAGCGCCACCTCCGTCGCCGCTCGGGCATTCCGCTCGTCAAAGGCGGCGGCGAGCGCAGCACGGTCGGTGGCCGAGATCGTCTCGGGCCTCGGGACACGGATCCGACGCAGGTACTGGGCTTGGAATCGAAGGGTGCCGCCCCGCATCCTAACGGCATAAGCCTCCACAAAGGCCTGTGCGACACCGGAGAGCAGCAGTCCGCCAAGGACTCGCAGGTCCCAGGCGTCCGACACGATGTAGTACAGATTGTGATGCGGATAGAAGCCGCCCTCGTCCAAGACGGGATGAATCGCGGCCTTCATGTCCGGAAAGAGCAGCTTCGGGCGATCGACCAGGGAATGGTCAACCTTGTCGATGGTTCGGTACCAGTGCGCGGGACGCTTGCCAGCGACGTGCCGGCGCTTGAGCGCCGCAGCGTGGCGCTGGTAATACGCACGCAGGCGCGGCAGAGCATCCAGGTTCACGAGTTGGCCGTCCACGTCCCAAGGATTGACGAGATAGTGGCCGGACCAGGAGTGCCTCCCCGATGTCGTGTCCTTGACCATCGACAGCGGCAGCAGCCGACGCGGCTCGACATCGGCGTCCGTGGTGATGAAGACGCTGTCGGCACCTGTCGCCACGCCAATACCGACCCGGGTTCCGGTGCTCGGATCCTCCAGCGCAGGGAAGCGGTCGTTCAGCGTCTCGATCATGGCTAGCCGGGACGGTGATCCCGCCGGCCAGGAGTCACCTCCGGCAAACCAGTGAGGTAGCTGAGCGACCTCGAAACGACCATCAAGGCCCACCCTGGGCTCGGCAGAACAGATCGCTTCCACCAGCTCCGGAGCGTCCTGCGGCCCAAATCCCCGCCGTGTGTCCACGACTGCGGCGACACCCTGTTCAGCGCGACGTAGCACCGTGACAGCCGGATAGGCTGACACCTGCTCCTCGAACGCGTCGACGTCGTGCATGGTCACGGTGACGTCGACGCTGTAGCCGGCAGCGATGAGCTCCCGCAGTTGCCGGCCATACTGGTTGCGCATCCAGCGATCGGCGCAGATGAAGGCGAGGACACCGCCCGGCGCGAGGCAGCGCAGCCCACGCTCGTAGAAGCCGACGTAAAGATCGGACCGGCCCGTCATGGTCGGACAGGCGGCGCGATAGGCGAGCATCCGATCCGCCGGCACGTCCTCCAGCCGGACGTAAGGCGGATTACCCACGACGAAGTCCACGGCTTCCGGGACGCGTGGGTCCAGCAGGTAGTCCGCCTGCCGCACCCACGCCGTTGCGACCTCGCGTGCGTCGGGAAGCGACCACCCCCCATCGACCAGCACGTCCCGCACCAGCCGCCTGCTGGCCGCCACGTTCACGGCCAACAGGTCGAAGGCCCGTACCGCCCGCTTCGCATCGAGCAGCGGCCGATCGTGTTTGCGGCACGAAGCGCTGACCCGCGCCGCCATCCCTGCCAGGAAGGCGCCGCCGCCGCAGGCCGGCTCGACCGCCACCAGAGCGGCAAGATCACGGTCGGCGGTGTAGCCGGCCAGGTCGAGGACAAGATCGACGACCCAGCGGCGGGTGAAGACCTCGCCATGCTCGACTGACTCCGCCGGTATGGCGGTCAGCGACGACAGCATCTCGCCGAGCATGGGCTGTCGCATCTCCGCTGCTGCCGCCTTCACCCGACGAGCATAGGACAGCCGGCTGGGCAGAGATCGGACCAGGACGACGCGGCTCGCGTATCCGCCCTCAGCGGCTCAGCCTGGTCTCCCGCGCCATGTGCGACAGCTTCTCGGGATTGCGTACGGCGTAGAGCCCGCCGATGCGGCCGTCGTCGACGTGCACGGCCAGCACGGTGTCGAGTTCCCCGTCGAGCCGGATGACGAGCGCCGGGTTGCCGTTGACCTGCGTCGGCAGCAGCGAGGTGACACCGGGAACCCTGCCCCACCCGCCGGCGAGCAGGCGGGCGACCTTGTCGGCGCCCACAATGGGCCGCAGGACGGCCTGCCTGACTCCGCCGCCGTCGCCGAGCAGGACGACGTCCGGGGCCAGCAGGTCGAGCAGGCGTTGCAGGTCGCCGGTTTCGACCGCCCGCCGGAACGCGTCGAGCACGGTGCGGGTCTCGGCCGCCGACACGGCCCGGCGCGGCCGGCGCGCCGCCACGTGCGCCCGGGCCCGATGCGCGATCTGCCGGACCGCGGCGGGGCTCTTGTCGACGGCTTCGGCGATCTCGTCGTACCCGAGGTCGAACACCTCGCGCAGCACGAACACCGCCCGTTCGGTCGGCCCGAGGGTCTCCAGCACCAGCAGCATCGCCATCGAGACGCTGTCGGCGAGCGCGACATCGTCGGCCACGTCGGGCGCGGTGAGCAGTGGTTCGGGCAGCCAGGGGCCGACGTAGGACTCCCGGCGGCGGCCGAGCGCACGCAGCCGGGTGAGCGCCTGGCGGGTGGCGATCCGGACGAGGTAGGCGCGCTGGTCCCGCACCACACCGAGGTCGACGCCCACCCACCGCAGCCACGTCTCCTGCAGGACGTCCTCCGCGTCGGCGGCCGAGCCGAGCAGCTCGTACGCGACGGTGAAGAGCAGGTTCCGGTGGGCGAGGAACGCCTCGGTGGCCGGGTCCGGCGAGCCGGCGCCCCGGCCGGCGTCGGCTGCGGTCTGCGATGTGCCCGCCATGGTCGGCCCCCGTTCGTTCTCGGCTGCGTCGGTTCGCTTTCGGCTGGTCGCCCATCAGACGCCGGTCCCCGCCGCCGTGTGACACCTCCGCCTGTGGCGATCGTCACCCAGCTCGGGCCGTCACGTGGAGCCGGGCGCCGGCATCTCGTGTTCGTCCCCTCTCCGGGGCGACGAGCGAACGAGCGAAGGACGGAAGCCATGGACACCCGATTCGACCTGTTCAGCAACGAGCTGGCCACGAGGTTCGCCAAGCGGTTCGCCAACGCCGGCATGGTGATCCACCAGTCGCCGCTGCCGAAGGCCACGCAGGAGCTGGTGTCGCTGCGGGCCAGCCAGATCAACGGCTGCGGCTGGTGCATCGACATGCACACCGAGGAGGCGGCCGCCGCCGGTGAGAGTCAGGTCCGGCTGCACCTGGTCGCCGCCTGGCGCGAGTCGACGGTCTTCACGGAGGCGGAGCGGGCCGCGCTGGCGCTCGCCGAGGAGGGCAGCCGGCTCGCCGACGCCCACCAGGGCGTGTCCGACGAGACCTGGGCCCAGGTGCGCAAGCACTACGACGACGACCAGATCGCCGCGCTGGTCTGCCTGGTCGCCCTGATCAACGCTGCCAACCGGCTGGCCGTGATCGTGCACCAGCGGGGCGGCGCCTATCAGCCCGGCATGTTCGCCGCCGCCCTCGACTGACGCCAACCTGACCGAGTCGTCCTGCACGGGCACCCCGACGTCCGTCCACAGTGGCACAATTGGGGACCGTCACCGACACCCGCCGGAAGGGACCCGAGTGAAGCGCCGAATCCTGTCCGCACTGACGGTCGCCACCGTCGCTCTCGCCGGCTCCGCCGTGGCCCCCACGGCCGCCTCGGCGAGCGACGCGTGGGGCATCGTCTGCAACCTCACGCAGAACACCTGGCTGCGGGCCGCCCCGCACGCCCAGGTCCTGCGCACCCTGACCGCCGGGCGGGGCTTCCGCTGGCACGGCCAGGTGTGGGCGGAGGACGACGACGTCTGGATCTACGGCCACGGCGCCGAAGACCCGGCGATCGACGGCTGGGTCCCGGGCGGCAACACCACCTGCTGAAGCCCCACCCCTCTCACCGGTCGTGGCCCTCACGCAGGGCCTGGCCTGAGGTTGTTCGCCCGCCGTTCACGGCCGGGCCAGCTCCCGCTCGGCCCTGCGTGCCAGCCTCCGTCGCAGCGATAAGACGGAGGACGACGTGACACCGAAACGCACTCTCACCCCGACGGCCGGCATCGCCGCCGCCGCGCTGGCCATCGCCGGCACGCTGGCCGTCACCGGCACGGCCGCCGCCGGCCCCGCCGACGCCGGCCGGCACCACCCCGCCGGGGGCCCCACCTTCGACCGCACCGCCACCTACCCCGTGTTCCAGAACCGGCCGGCCGGCGAGGACCCGGCGACGGAGACCGTCGCCGAGATCTCGGCGGTCAGCCCCGACGGCCGCACCCTGGTCTACACCGACGCGGCGGCCCGCCGGATCGGCTTCCTCGACATCTCCCGCCCGGACCGGCCGCGCGGGCTCGGCACGCTCTCCCTCGCCCAGCTCGGCGACGCCGAGGACGAGCCCACCTCGGTGGCGGTCCTCGGCCGGTACGTCCTGGTCGTCGTCAACACCAGCGCCAGCTATACCGCCCCCTCCGGCCGCCTCGACGTCATCGAGCTGGCCACCCGCCAGCGGGTCCGCAGCATCGACCTCGGCGGCCAGCCGGACTCGATCGCCATCAGCCACGACCAGCGGTACGCGGCGATCGCCATCGAGAACGAGCGCGACGAGGACGCCACCCCGCCCGGCCGGAAGAAGGGCGACCTGCCGCAGGCCCCCGCCGGCTTCGTGCAGATCCTCGACCTCGACGGCAGGTCGACGCCGCAGCGGTGGAAGCTGCGGACCGTGCCGCTGACCGCCGCCGACGGGCAGGCCCTCCCGGCGCTGGCCGCCGCCGGGATCACCGAGCCCACCGACCCGGAACCCGAGTACGTCTCGATCAACGGGCGCAACCAGCTCGCGGTCACCCTGCAGGAGAACAACGGCGTCGTCCTGGTGGACGTGCCCACCGGCCGGGTCACCCGGGCCTTCAGCGCCGGCACCGCCTCGGTCGGCGGCATCGACACCGCGAAGGACGGCCGGATCGAGCTGACCGGCTCGATCACCGACGTGCCCCGCGAGCCCGACGCCGTCGCGTGGGTGGACGACCGCTACCTGGCCACCGCCAACGAGGGCGACTGGCGGGGCGGCACCCGCGGCTGGTCCGTCTTCGACAGCCGCACCGGCCAGGTGGCCTGGGACGCCGGCAACACCTTCGAGCGCCTCGCCGTCCGCCACGGCCTGCACAACGAGGACCGGGCCGCGAAGAAGGGCACCGAGCCGGAGGGCGTGGCGATCGCCGAGTACGGCGGCGTGCGGTACGCGTTCGTCGGCTCGGAGCGGAGCAACTTCGTCGCCGTCTACGACCTCAGCCGGCCCACCGCCCCGGTCTTCCGGCAGGTCCTGCCCACCACCAACGGCCCGGAAGGGCTGCTGCCGATCCCGTCGCGGGGGCTGCTCGCGGTCTCCAGCGAGACCGACGACGCCGACGCGGGCGTACGCGCCTCCGTGTCGCTCTACCGGCTGGGCGGGGGCACCCCCGGCTTCCCGAGCCTCGTGTCGGCCGACGACGCGCAGGGCGCACCGATCGGCTGGGGGGCGCTCGGTGCCCTCTCCGCCGCGCCGGGCAAGCCGCAGCAGCTCTACAGCGTCACCGACGCGGCGTACACCCCGACCCGGATCCTGACGGTCGACGCCGGCCGGTCCCCGGCGGTGATCACCGACTCCCTGCCCGTGACCGACGCCGACGGCAACCCGGCCGCCTACGACGCGGAGGGGATCTTCGCCCGCCCGCAGGGCGGCTTCTGGCTCGCGGTCGAGGGCGCCAAGGGCGCGGAGAACAAGCTGGTCCGGCTCGACGCCGATGGGCGGACCCGGCAGACCGTGCCCCTGCCGGCGGAGGTCGCCGCCGGGCTCGGCAAGCAGGGCTTCGAGGGGGTCGCCGCCGGCACCGACCGGCACGGCCGGGAGATCGTCTGGGCGGTGCTCCAGCGCGAGGTGTCCACCGACCCGGCGGGCGTCGCCCGCATCGGCCGGTACGACGTGACCGCCGGGACGTGGAGCTGGTTCGGCTACCCGCTGGAATCCACCAGCGTCCCCGGCGACTGGATCGGGCTGTCCGAGGTGACCGTGGTCGGCAACCGGCTCGCCGTCATCGAGCGGGACAAGCTGAACGGCCCGGCCGCCGCGCTCAAGCGCGTCTACACGGTGCCGATGCCCGCCGGCCCGGCCGCGCCGGGCCCGCTGGCGGTGCTGCCGAAGACGCTCGCCGTCGACGTGCTGCCGGCGCTGCGGGCCACCAACGGCTGGACCCAGGAGAAGCTGGAGGGCCTGACCGTGGCCGGCAACGGCCAGGTGTACGCCATCACCGACAACGACGGCGTCCAGGACGCCACGGGCGAGACGGTCCTGCTCCGGCTCGGCCCCGCCGCAAAGGTCTTCGGCCGCCGCTGACGCCCCGCTCCTCTGCCCGGATGCCGGGCAGGTGGCGGTATCCCGCCGCTCGGATACCCCCACCTGCCCGGCATGGCGTCGTCGGTCAGAGCACCCGGGTGATCTCCTCGGCGGCGACCCGGGCGTCGAGGCGGGACCGGTCGAGGTTGGCGCAGACGACCACCGACGCGCCGACCGACAGCGGGGCCAGGAGCCACTTGAGTGGTTGCTCGTGCTCGACCGCGTCGACCAGCAGCCGGTCGCCGGACCGCAGGCCGAACTGGTCGGCCACCTCCCGGGCGAGCCGACCCCACGCGCCGAAGCTCGTGCCGTCGGGGGTGGCCGCCTCCGCCGGATGGACGCCCGCGTAGTCGGGCGGCGTCTCGGTGTGCCGGAGCACCTCGGCGTCCCAGTCGAGCCAGCCCACCGGCACGTCCGTCAGCGGGCCGCGCCCGGTGCCGACCAGGTAGCGGTGCACCCCGTCGGGCACGTCCTCCAGCCAGTCGTCGAGCCGCTGCGGGGTGACGAACACCGCGTCGTACGGCCGGTCGCCGCCCGGCTCCAGGACCGGCAGCCCGGCGGTGGCCCGGGGTCGGACCGACACGGCCAGCCCCACCGACCAGGCACCCAACAACACGGCGGCGGTACGCCAGTGCGGCGGCAGCAGCACCGCGACCCGGCTGCCCGGGGCCAGCCCGCAGCCGTCGCGCAACAGCCCCGCGGTGCGCGCCGCCCAGCCACCCAGGTCAGCGGCGCTCAGGTCGACCCGCTCGCCGGTCGCGTCGTCACAGAAGGTGAACAGCGGCCGGTCGACCTCGGCGGGCCCGGCGACCGGCTGGGCCACCACGTCCGGCGCTCCCATCGCGCACCTCCCTGTGAGCACGACCCGATCGGGCCATGGAAGGTCACCGTACCGCCACGAGCTGACGCTACGACGACGGCATGCGGCGACCACGCACCCGCCGTCGAGCGCGGAATGATCAGGCGGCTCTGAGCTTCCGAATGACGTACTGGTTGAGGCTCATCCCGTCCTCGGCAGCCTGGATGGCGAGTTCGCGATGCAGGCTCTCGCCGACGCGGAGGTTGAACTTGCCCGAGTAGCTGCGGTCGGCGATCGGCTGCGGCACCTGCTCGCCCTGCTCCGCCAGGTCCGCGATCACCTCGCGCAGCAGGTCCTGAAGCCCTTGAAGCGCTTCGATCTGGGAAGACGCGAGCCAGGAGAGCGACGGGAACTCGGCACAGGTCGCGACGAACTCACGATCCTCGGCGGACCAGGTGACGCGGTAGGTGTAGTGGGTGATGTCAAGATGGGTTTCGGGGTCCATCACACGGCCTCCTTCTTGTCGATCGCCTTGAGCACCTGCCGTACCTGGCATGCCTTGGCCTTGCCTTTGTCGTTCTGGATATTGACTCGTGGGTCACCCGCCC
The DNA here is from genome assembly GCF_900091595.1 of Micromonospora haikouensis. Lineage (GTDB taxonomy): Bacteria > Actinomycetota > Actinomycetes > Mycobacteriales > Micromonosporaceae > Micromonospora > Micromonospora haikouensis. The sequence continues at coordinate 44,119 of NZ_FMCW01000021.1, read as the reverse complement.
AGGGCATCTTGAACACCGCGTGAGAGGTGCCGGCCTGTCGGGGCTTCCCGAAGTAGTGCTCGCACACCGCGTAGAGATCGCTGTAGGCAACGTTCTGCTGGTTGCTTCGCATCGCTGCAACGATCTTGGCTATGGACGGCACGAGCCGACGGTACTGAGGGCGGTACCATCGCCGCTACGCCTCCCACCGTCGGCCGCTCCGGCGTCGCCTTCAAGATCCGCGATTACCCCCGCGTGCAAGGGGAGCAGTCGATCGCAGCTTCGATGTGGTTGATCTGCCGGGGATCACCCCCGCGTGCGCGGGGAGCAGCGCGAGCTCCAGTACCCCGAACAAGAGCGCGCGGGATCACTCCCGCGTGCGCGGGGAGCAGC
>NZ_FMCW01000021.1:0-43031 GCF_900091595.1 Micromonospora haikouensis | reverse complement strand
CAGGGGATCACCCCCGCGTGCGCGGGGAGCAGGCCTGGCGGGCGTGCTCGATCTGGGTGGCCAGCGGATCATCCCCGCGTGCGCGGGGAGCAGGACTGAGTCGCGTACTCGACATCGCACTGCAGGGGATCACCCCCGCGTGCGCGGGGAGCAGTCGCCGGTGCCCGTGACGACCAGGTCAAGCGCGGGATCACCCCCGCGTGCGCGGGGAGCAGCGCTCGGCCTGGTCGATCTCGCGGTCTAGCCGCGGATCACCCCCGCGTGCGCGGGGAGCAGACTTTCTGAGCTGGGGCGCTAAAGATCAACTATCCCTTTTTCCTTCACTTGGTCCGGAGGGAACCGACGATCCGCTGCCCCCATCTGGGGCCCTCCGCCCGAACTTCCGACGCTTGGACGCCTTGCTCCATCCCCGCCCCACTGCTGGGTTGTACGAACTCCTATCCGTAGGCCGACGCATGAGCGTGATCCCGTCGAAGTCCACCGGATCCCAGTGATGGTCGTGTACCTCGAAGGTCAGTCGTTGCTCACCTGGCCGCTGGTAGACGAGCAGTGCCCGGCCTGGCCCGGCCATCTCGACGACCTTGGCCCAGAGCCGCTGTCGGATCCGGCTGTTCACGTGTCCCACGTACACCCCGGCAGAGATCTCCAGCAGCCACTGCGTCAGGTGCCCCCGCAGCCCTTCGGGGCAGGCGGTGAGGATGATGACGGTCATCAGAAGTCCACGTCCCCGGAGTAGTTCCGGCCGCCGGCGAGTTCGTAGCCTTCCTCGTCCCACAGGCGTACGGCATCGCTGCCGGCTTCCTCGTCGAGCTGTTCCTCGTCGATCGGTCCGGCCGAGCCATCGGTGAGCAGCAGGCTTCGGATGTCGCGGACGCACCGGTCGAGGAGTGCGCCGTCGTGGACCCGGTCGCGGACGGCCCGACGGGTGTCCGAGCCGATGTCGGTCGACTCGCCGGCCGCGATGTCGAAGGCGACCGGGATGCTGATCTCGGCCTTGTACAGGTCAGCGATGTCGTAGACGAACGACCGATCGTGGCCGGTGTGGACGAATCCGAGCCCCGGCGATGCGCCGATGGCGACGATGACCGCGTGCACGATGCCGTACAGGCAGGCGTGCGCCGCCGACAGCGCCTGGTTGACTCGATCGCTGCCGTCGAAGTTGTCCGGGTCGTACTCCCGGTTGTTCCACGACACACCGGTGCGCAGCGAGTGTTCCCGGTAGCAGCGGCGGACCCTCGCTCCTTCTTTGCCGCGCAACTGTTGCATCGTGAGCTTGCTGGTGTCTTCCCCGGGAAAGCGCATCCGATACATCGCGCGCGCCACCTGGAGTCGCCGGTCCCGGTGCGAGACGGCGGCGGCCTGGGCGACAAGAAGACGGCTTGACCGGGCGAGCGAGCGCCCGTGTGCGTAGTACCGGATGCCGTGCTCACCGACCCAGACGACCGTGGCGCCGTTGTCGGCGATCAGCATCATCGCCTGCTGGGTGATGCTGGTGCCGGGACCCAGCATGAGGACCCCGAGCGTGGCGGCCGGCAGATGCACGACGCCCTTCTCGTCGGCGGCGGTGATCGCGTTGCTGTCCCGGTGGATGACGCATCGTTCGAGGTAGACGAAACTGACCCGGTCCTGCGCGCGGTTGAGTTCCGCCAGTTCAGCCGGCGGCACACCCGGGGTCTTCTTCACGAGTTCGGCTGCGCGGGCGCGAGGGTCAGCAGCCCGCACCCGTACGCCCGAGCGTGGCCGATGCCCCGGGTGAGGACGTTACGAAACAGGGCCGGGTCCTCGATGTCAAGGACGCCGTCGTAGGTGGCCGTAACGAGGGTGACCGGCCGTTGTCCGTGGTTGCGGGTGAACCGGCGAACCTGGCGGTCGTAGGTGACGAGGTTCAGCTCCCCGTCAGCCTGCCGGGCGATGGTGAACCCGTGCCGCTCGGCCCGGCTGGTCAGCCACTCGATCTGCTGCGTGGCGGTGACCTGACCGAATCTCTGCGTCGTCGGCGAGTTCTCCGTCTTACGGCCGGTGCGGCTGGGGTTGGCCGTCAACCGGAACGCCCATCGCTGCCCCTTCTCCAAGGAGTCGAGCAGGCGGTCGTAGGGGCGGGTCTCCCAGGACTCGCTGCTCCTCGGCCAGCCGGCCTGCTCGACGAGGTGGGTCAGCTCGGGCTCGGTCGGGCTCACGATGTAGAGCACGACCTGCCGGTCCCGCCGCTGGTCGACGCGCCACAGGGTGCGGGCGTCGTCGCGGGTGTGGTCCTCGGGACGGGGGAAGCCGGACAGTACGGCGGCGTGCATCGCCTGCGGCGAGGCGAGCAACTTGCGCGCGCCCTGCCGGGCGGTGTTCATGAGGAACCGGGTCAGGTACATCGTCGTCCTCACAGCCACGTGAGCGGGTCGTGGTCGGCCAGGGCGGGGCCTCCGGAGACACCGGCGGCGACGGAAGGACGGCCGTCGGGGTTGGGCACGAGGACCCGGGTACGGACGACAGCCCGCCACCCGTACTGCCGGTGGGCCGGGTCGAAGCTGATCGGCTCGTCCTGGAAAGTCTCGGTGGCCTCGGCCCCCGGCGGAGCGTCGAGGAGCGCCTCCAGCCCAACGGTCGATGGTGCGCGCTCACGCAGTCGCTTCGAAGCCTGCCACGGCACGTCACCGAGCACCTCTGCGACCGTGCCGGGGCGGACGCCGAGGGTGACGGGCGCGACCGGCGGGCAGGACCGGCGGCCCAGATAGAGCGGGAACTGCGGCCGGCGTACCGCCTCGTGCAGGCCGTCGATCAGCTCGCTGTCGCCACCGATCGCGGCGAGGAACACCGCGTCGGAGAGGTAGTAGCGGTTGGTCAGCGGCATGCTGTCCCGGCCGTCGAGGGTGCGGGCAACCTGAAAGTCGCGGAGGATCTGGCCGGGCTGGTCGATCCGTACCCCGAAGTCAAGGCCGAGCAGCTCGGTCAGCGGGTCGGTGCGCCGCTGCCCCCGGGCTGCGGCGAGCAGCCCGATCACTCCGCTCTTGGTGGGCGCGATCTCGGTGTGCCGCTGGGTGAAGCGGCTGGTCGACCCCCATGCCTGGAGCGGGCCGGCCAGCCGCAGCAGCAGGACGCTCATGCCGGCGTGCCGAGGCGGTCCGCGACAGTCGTCCCGACGGCGCTGACCAGGCCGGGCAGGGGCAGCACCTCGCCGAGAGGTGCGAGGGCGGCGGTACGGCTGCCGACGTGGGTGACCCAGGCGGCGACGGCGGGATCTCCGTACGTCTCCTCGATCTCGGTGGTGTAGTCGGCGAGCTTCCGGGCGGCCTCGGCGACCATGCCGGAGCGATCCCCGAGCTGCCGCTCCCGAACGGGCTCCTCGAAGGCCCCCACCAGGTTGACCGACTGGGTGTCACGCAGCCGCACCATGACCGCGTCGGGGCGGGTGCCGTTGGCGAACGTGTTCTGCTTGCCGGACGGCATGCTGGTGACAAATGCCTGCAGGAATGCCGTCACGGCCTCACGCGTGGCGTCGGCGTCGCCGAGAGTTTCGTTCAGCCGGTCGACGTCGATCGTCGCGTACCGGTAGAGGGTGGCGGAGTTGAACTCGATCGTGCCGATCATGCCGGCACCGGTCTCCTGGTTGTCGTGCTTACGGTCGTCCACGGCGGTGTAGTAGTCGAACTCGTTGTCGACGGCGTGAACGCTGAGGGCGTGGGCGACCTGGACGGCCGCGTCGACGTTCAGGTCCGGCACGTCGGCGAGCATCCGGCCGAACATGGCGATGTCGATGGAGTGGTCGGCGTCGGCCAGCTTCTGGAGCTGCTTGGTGTCGAGCTTCTCCCCGGTCCGCTCGGCGTCGATCGCGGCCCGCGCCAGGTTCTCCTGCTGGCGGTGGCTGAGGAACATCAGGTAGCCGGACTCGACGTCGGAGTTCGCCGCCGCCTCGCTCTTGCCCTTCTTCGCCGTCTCCTTCTTCGCCGCGGCCTCCTTCTTCACCAGACCGGACGCCTTCAGCACGTCGGCTGCCAGGGCGGACGCCCGATCCTTCAGCTCTGGGTCGAGGTCGGCGATCCGGGCGGCGATCGCCTCTCCGATGCGCTTGGTCCGCTCGCCGAGCTGGGAGTCGTCGAGGGTACGGCGGAACGCCAGCCGGACCGCCCGCTTCCAGGACTGGGAGGAGACCCGGGCCCGGCGCACGCCGCCATAGGTGGCGGTCTTCGGGGAGCCGGAGTCGTCCCGGTTGATGTTGCTCGGCGGCACGGTGTGCAGGATGTGGACGTCCAGGATCGTGCGGCTCATGGTCACTCCTCGGAGGTGGCGCCTGCGGGCGCGGAGTCGGCTTTCGAGTCGGTGCTGTCGTCGCCCTGGCGGTCCCCGGGCTCGGGCTGGCGGTAGAAGTCACGGCCCCACAGGCCGCGGACCTGGGCGGGCCCCCATGGCTTCTGCAACGTGGCCAGGTCCTCGGCGAGCACCCCGTAGTCGAGGGCGATCCGGTGGTCCCGCAGAAGCCGGATCAGGCTGCGCAGATGGGTGGTGACGGCGGCGTAGCTGGTGGCGGTGCCGAGGGCGGCGAACCGCCGTCGCACGGCGACGGCGCTGTCCGGGTCGCTGCACAGCAAGCTGACCGCCCTGCCAAGACCGATGCCGTCCTGGTGCATGGGCGTGTCGCGGAGCGACTGCTGGTGCACCGCGTACAGGGTCAGCGCGGTGTGCATGGCCCGCTCGGTGTGGGTCGGGTCGTCACCGAGACGCTCCCCGAGGTACTTCTCCGCGACGCGGGTCTGCTCCAGGATCGTGAAGTCCTCGCCGGGCTCCCGGCCGACCACACCCCGCAGCCTGGCCAGGGCGGCGATGGCGAAGCTCTCCTCGCGGAGGTAGCCGTCCTGCAAGACCACGACCCGGGTGGCGACGTATCCCCCGAAGGGCCCGCGCGGGCGGGCGTACCGCTTGGGCTCAGGGCTCTGGGTTGCGTTGTCGGCTGGGGCTGTGACGGTCACGCCGGCACCTCCTGGGAAACGGGCGGGTTCTCGGTGACAGCAGCCATCGGCAGGGCGCGGCGCAGGGCGTCGCGGAAGAACTTGTCCGCGAGCGGGCTGCTCAGGTGCTTCTTCTTCTCCTGGTCGACGTAGCGGCCGGCCCAGGCCTGCGGGCCAGCCTGCTCGACCATGTCCCGGCCGAGCCGGCGCACCCAGCGATAGGCCAACGTCTGCCACTGGATGCGCGCCCGCGCCGGGTCGCTGTGGGGGCCGAGGTCGCCCAGCCAGCGCCGGAACAGGACGTCCAACTTGGCGTAGCCGATTTCGGCGGCCCGGTCTGCGGCGGCAGCGGGCGGGTCCTCGGCCCGGTCCCCGTACCCTCCGGCGGCGCGACACAGGTCGGCGGCCAGCCGGCGTAGTGTGAGGACGGCGGCCTCGGCATCGGCGGCGCTGTCCACGATGGTGACGGCAAGCGGACCCGCCGGGTCGAACGCCTGCACGGGCATGGTCAACGCGTCCTGGTAGACCTCGTCGACCACCGACATCTGGTTGCCGTAGACGACGCCGACGGCGCGGGCGGTGACCCGGTACTGGTCGTCGATCAACTGCCTGATCCGGAGCCGGGCCAGCCACTGGCTGACCGCCGGTGGTCGTCGGCTCGCGGCTTCGGCCCCCGGTCGTTCGGTCGGGGCGGGCAGCAAGCTGGTCAGCCCGCGCCAGAGGGCCCGGGTGTGGTCGTGGAGGGCGGGCAGATAGACGAGCGGCTGCCCGAGCTTCTTCTCCTGGTTGGCGCTGCGCCGCCAGCCGCTCATCGGCTCCTGCTGGTGCAGGTTCGGCCAGGCGATGCGGTCCCCGTTTGCGATCATGGCACCGGTGATCCCGGCTTGGTCGCCGAAGAGGCGGATCCGGCGAGACTGCCAGGTGTAGAGGTTGAGCAGCCCGTACGGACCACGAGCGCGCTCGACCTCCTCAGTCGGGCCGTGCGGCTCGCGCTCCCAGACCGGGGAGTCACGTTCCGGGTCCTGCCGGAGGTAGTCGCTGTCGAGCGGGACGAGGTTGAGCAGCAGTGTCTCGCGCAGTGTCCGGCCTTCGAGGTAGACCAGCCCGAGGGAGCCGCAGGAGGCGGGGCCGATCGGGTAGCCCTTCCCGCCCTTGACCCGGTCGTCACCGACCGCCCCGGACTTGATGCCGGACGTGTCGTACGCCTGGCAGTGGACCAGCCAGACGGCCGCCTCGGCAGGTGTCAGCCGGGCCAGGCCGGGCCCGAGCCGGGTGGTGAGGTAGGGCGCGTTGTTCGGCACGTCGGCGATCAGCCGTTCCAGGCCGAACCCGTCTCCCTTCTGCGTACGTAGGCCGGCCACCTGGTAGAACGGCGTGACCGGGTGCAGCAGGTCGAAACGGTCTCGGTACTCGTCGAGGTAGCCGGCGATGTCGTTCGCCGGCAGGTCGGAACGCCGCCACAACCCCTGCCACGCACGCTCGTCCTCGGGTCCGTCGACCGCCCGGTACAGGATCGCGAGGAGCAGCCTCAGGATCGCGGACGTCTGGGTCGGCAGGTCACCGACGACGGCCCGCAGCTCCGCCGCCTGGGCGAACAGCTCGTTCAGGGTGACCAGGCGACGACGGCCGGACAGGTCGAGCACCGGTATCCACGGCTGCTCGATCAGTGAGAAGGAAGAGGTGGTGGCGTCCGGCATCTGAGGGTTCTCCATCCACTTCGACCGGCAATGAGACGAGGGTCTGGACCTGTCCCTACCAGTGCGACGGCGGTTGCACTGTAGTCGCTTCTCGCGTCACGCAGGGTTATCCACTGTCGCTACCGATATTCACGATGCTCCCTGCGTAGACAGGGTTTTCCGCAGCTCAATGAGTGCGGGCCACCCACGTTGGTAACCAAGAGTCAGCAGCCTCGCACGGCCTGTCTGATAGCGGACAACCGTCGGTCAGTCGCCACGCGGGTCGGCCTTCTCGACGCGCAGGCCGCTGTGCCGGTCGTACGTCAGGACGTGATCGGCAAGGCGGGCCTGCCCCCGCTCGTCGAGATCGAGGATCAGCTCGCCGCCGAGCAGCGGATCCTTCTCCCAGGCCGGGAAGGCGTTGCGGGCCTCCAGCTCGGCGATGATCCGCTCGGTGCCACCGTCGGCGGTGAGCGCCCTCGGCAGCGGCAGGGTGCACCGCAACATCGCGCGGGCTACCGCCTTCGACGGCGCGAAGTCCGTCGGGACAGTCACATCGCCCCCCTCGGCAAGCCAGGACGGCGTGCGCAGTTCGTCTCCCCGGCGGACCAACAGCAGCACCTCCAGCGTTTCGGCGGCGTCGTCGCGCACGTGTGCCCGGCCGCGCCGTTCGTCGCCGTTGGCGGTATCGGTGTTGCCCACGTTGGCGTCGAGCCAGCTCAGCAGGGAGACCCCCGGCTGCTTGACCGGCCGGATTCGGAACGTCTCCGCGCGCTCTCCGGCCGCGAAGTGCCGCTTCAGCGCCTGCGTCTCGGCCTTGGCCAGCGCGTCCTGCCACGAGGGCGGGCCGACCGGCTCGGCGCCGTACGCGTCCTGCACGAGGGACGCGATGTCCTGCGGAAGGGCAAGGCCACTCTCGCCATCGAGGTAAGGCAGGAGCACAGCCGCCGCCCGGAGCAGGGCGAAGCGGTCGTACACCCGGACCGAGCCGGTCACCGGGGCGGGCGGCTCGGTGGCCCAGTCCGCGCCGGGCACCAGGCACCGAGGATGCGCGAGCCGGGCGGGGCGGTCGCCCCGGCGGTGCCGGTGCAGCCGGCCGAGCCGTTGCAGGATCAGGTCCACCGGGGCAAGGTCGGTGACCAGCAGGTCGAAGTCGATGTCCAGGGACTGCTCGGCGACCTGGCTGGCCACGACGACGTGGCGGCTCGGCCGGGTGCGTCCGAGCTTGGCGAGGTGGCTGGGAGGGCCGAAGGTGTCCCGCAGCCACTTGTCCTTGGCCGCGCGGTCGGCGGCCATGAAGCGGGAGTGCGCCACCGACACCGGAATTTGCGGCCCAAGGCACTCGCGCAAAGCGGCCGCCGTGTCCAACACCCGCGCAACAGTGTTGCGGACGATCAGGACGCAGCCACCGTCCGCAAGGTCGGCCTGGAGCCGGTCGGCGAGGGCAGCCAGGTCGTCATCCGCGCGTTCCAGCCGTACGTCGAGGCTGCGGCCGGACGCCGCGCAGCCCACCGCCACCGGCTGCCGGTCGACACCGGAAACGCTGAGCAGCGGATACCGTCGATCATCGCGCAGAGGTTGGTAGTCGTCGGCGGCGGTGCCGCCCGCGCGATACCTGCGCCGGGTGCCGCCCGCCGGCCGACGGCCCAACCGCCCGTCGTCGTAGGCCCGCATCATGTCGGCCCGCCGCGCGGCGGGAAGGGTCGCCGACAGGATGACCACGGGTACGCCGTGGGCCCCCAGCCATTCCAGCGCCCGGTCCAGGTACCGGCTCATGTAGACGTCGTAGGCGTGCGCCTCGTCGATAACGACCACCTTGCCGGCGAGGCCGAGGTGTCGCAGGGCCACATGCCGGGCCTGCAACGCGGCGAAGAGCAACTGGTCGATGGTGCCGACGACGAAGCTGGACAGCAGCTTGCGCTTCCGGCCGGCCAGCCAGCCGTGCACGGCGGTCTGTGTCCCGCCCTCGTCCAGGGCGATCGCGCTGGGCAGCACCCCCCGGTAGAGCCGGGAGTATTCGTCGTTGAGCATCGCCTTGCCGTGCGCCAGGGCCGCGTCCCGGGCACCCCTGCCCAGATCTGCATCAGGGAGCCGGCTGAGCCAGGTCAGCACCCGGCTGAACATGGCATCGCCGGTCGCGCGGGTAGGAAGCGCCAGGAAGCAACCGCCCGCACCGCTACGCCGGGCGAGAATCTCCACGGCCGCGAGCGCGGCCTCGGTCTTGCCCTCGCCCATGGGCGCCTCGACGATGATCAGCCCCGGCAGCGGCATGGTGTGCGCCTGTTCCACCACCGCAGCCTGGACCGGGTAGGGCCGCGTCCCAGCCGGCAACTCGAAGCGCCGGGAGAACAGGGCCGACACGTCGAGGCCGGCCACGTCAACGGGCTGCCAGGGCATCGGCAGATCCAGCTCGTCCCATGCCTCGGCCAAGCGGTCCGGCGCGTTCTCCCGCTGGAAGCCGTACGGAAAGATCTCGTCGTTGCTGGCGATCCAGTCGGCGACGATCACGATCCCCGTCAACAGCACCTGCACCGGTTGCGGCAGGGCGACCTCCCGCCAGACCGGCAGCCGGCCGGTCACGTCGGCGTACCCGCTCATCCAATCGAGCAGCTCGTCGCGCACCTGCGGCCACAGCCCGTCGATGCCGAGCAGGTAGGGCCGGTCGCGGATCGCCTTGAGGTCGCCGTCGGTCGGCGGCACCCCGTGGTGGCCGCCGACGACCACCGCGTACGCCTCGGCTTGGTCCCGGGTCCAGCCCTTCGCACCGGTCAGCCAGTCGATCAGGGCGAGATGCCCGGCCGGCCCGTGTGGGGCGCAAAGGCGGTCCTTCTCCACCCGATCATCGAAGTCGAAGCCGTGTCTTCGCATGTCTTCCCGCAGGTGCTTCACCTGCCAGGCGAACGCCGGGGTGGCCTTGCCGATGTCGTGGATGCCGGCGAGCCAGCGGACCAGCCGGCGGCCGTCGTCGGCCCCACCAGGCAACGGCGCAGCGATGGGCCGCCGAACGCTTTCTGGCAGCCACATGTCCCACAGCAGGCCGGCGACATCGGCGCTGTCGGCGAGGTGACGATGCAGCGGAAGCCAGAAGCCCCGATCGCGGTTCGTCTTGCCCCAGACAAGACGGGCACTCTCGCTGAGACCAGGTCGATCGGACACGGAGGAGATGAGAACAGAGGGGTACGACACCTGACGACCAACTCCCAGGGACGACTCGCAGACCGACCGCGCGGCCGCTTTCAGCATCGAGAACGACGCTCATGTACGTCCGGACGCGGCCTGGCTGGAGATCGAGCAAGATTAATCCGGTCGCCGGAACCCCTCCCTATCGGATGCCCTCGCGGAGATTCCATCGGTACGCTGATCCGGCTGCGACTCACACCAACCCAACCGGCGCGCTCGATTCCAACAGCGATGGTCTTGAGAGGCAAAGTGAACGAAGACCAGGAAGATGATCTTTAGCATCGCAGGTCAGGAAGACTGCTCCCCGCGCATGCGGGGGTGATCCGAAGTGCTTCGTGGCGAGCCACTTCATCCAGACCTGCTCCCCGCGCATGCGGGGGTGATCCGGCTGTCCACGGACGGCATGTCAGCCACCCACCCTGCTCCCCGCGCATGCGGGGGTGATCCCGGCGCACAGGACAACGCCACCGTCCGAAGCGCCTGCTCCCCGCGCATGCGGGGGTGATCCCGAGGAGCTGACGTCCGGCAAGCGGACCCTCGACTGCTCCCCGCGCATGCGGGGGTGATCCCGCCGCCGGGCGATCCGGCGCCCAACCCCACCACTGCTCCCCGCGCATGCGGGGGTGATCCGCTGTATCCGCTGCGGCACTGGTTCGCGTCCACCTGCTCCCCGCGCATGCGGGGGTGATCCCGAGGAGCCGGACCCTACCCAGCCGGCTCCCTGCTGCTCCCCGCGCATGCGGGGGTGATCCCGCCACCTGGAAGCGGTCCATCGCCTCAGCCAGCTGCTCCCCGCGCATGCGGGGGTGATCCCCACGCCTGGTAGTCGATGCCGCCGTCACGCAGCTGCTCCCCGCGCATGCGGGGGTGATCCGGAGGACGGACGACCAGTCCCTGACGTGCTGTTCTGCTCCCCGCGCATGCGGGGGTGCTCCCAGGTTGGTCTTGCCGCGGCCCCGCACGCCGATCTGCTCCCCGCGCATGCGGGGGTGATCCCACCCCGACCACCTGCACCAGGTCGGTGCGGGCCTGCTCCCCGCGCATGCGGGGGTGATCCGGCCATCGACCGGTCAGAGATGTACGTCTCGCGCTGCTCCCCGCGCATGCGGGGGTGATCCCACCCCGACCACCTGCACCAGGTCGGTGCGGGCCTGCTCCCCGCGCATGCGGGGGTGATCCGGCCATCGACCGGTCAGAGATGTACGTCTCGCGCTGCTCCCCGCGCATGCGGGGGTGATCCCGCCTACATCGCCGGCGCGAGCATCAACGCCGTCTGCTCCCCGCGCATGCGGGGGTGATCCCGGTCCACCGGTGCCGACGACCCGGCCCTCGTTCTGCTCCCCGCGCATGCGGGGGTATCCCGCCACCGTCGCCGCGCCGCCGAGCGTGACCAGCTGCTCCCCGCGCATGCGGGGGTATCCCGCGCCGATCGCGTTGAGCGCGGCCTAAAGCGCCTGCTCCCCGCGCATGCGGGGGGGTGATCCCAGGGAGTTGACGCCCCGGTCGCGGCCCACCGCCTGCTCCCCCCGCATGTGGGGGTGTTCGCTTGTTGCGCAGATGCTCGATCTTCGCGGTCAAACTGCTTCCCGCGCATACGGCTGATCCCGCTTCAAGACCCCACCTCAGACGAATGACATAGTTGGTGGGGCATTCCCCGGCTCGCCGTGGGTGATCCCTAGCTCGCAGTAGCTTGCGACAGGAAGACGATCATGTTCCCCACAGTGGTGGGGTTGGCCGAAGGGCTTGCCCTTCGGCCACCGCCATCTTTTAGCCGGAAACTGCGCTCACGCCTGGATCAGGATCCAGATGATCACGACAACGAGGGAGATCGTGATCGATTGGGGCAGCACGATGGAGAGAGAGAAGCCAGGGCGAGCGGCCACAGGAACTCCTTAAAAGGAACTAGCTCGAAGTAGCTTGGAGTACTCCACTATCGCATGTGGACCCTACACCCCCAAGCAGACATGAACGACCGAAGGGGCAATTGCAGCTTTTGTCCGCTATTAGCTATTTCCGCACTCTGCAACCTGCAAGGCGAGCGCGAGGGCACCTTGCTGCAAACAGAGACGGAGGCTGCACCCCGCTGAAGGATCACGAACGTCAGGCAAGCCCAGCTTCGCGCCTTGAGGGAGTCGCCGCGAAGCGGCCGCATGCCGGTTCCGCCCGAGAAGGTGCCGGCGTCACACCCCAGGCCCGACCCTCGACGACAGCGAGGACCTCAGACTTCAGCGACGAAAACACCTCGCCCCGGACGCCCGACCAGTACGCCACGCTTCCGCAGCGTCGCCCAAGCCCGGTTGATGGTGGAATGCGAGACGTCGTACTCGGCCGCCAGGGCGCGCCCTGACGGCAGCTGCGAGCCGGGCGGAAACTCGCCCTCCTCGATGCGCCTCATCAGGTCGTCGAGCAGCTCGTCCATGGTGGGCGGGATAGGCACGTGGGGCCCCTTGCAGTCGGTTGGCCCCGCCAGTATCGATCCATGGATCCGCCACAGGCAAAACACCTAGCCCAGCCGGCATTGATGACATGAATGGTTCAGTGGTCCAGAAGAATACTTGACATAGGTGAGATCGCTCCGTAGCGTCGCTGACAGTGACGTGCTCCATGCGGTCGGTTGGCGCTCTCCGTGCGGTCGCTCGTCACCACAGCGCATTCCCCCAGCCCGGGGTGGCCGGACTCCCCCGGCCCGGCCACCCCGGGCACCCCGACACGCCCTGCCGCCGTACTCGCCGAACGAGGCTGCGGCGGCAGGGCCCACCCCGACCTCCGAACGGAAGGCGGCCCCGAGTGCGACCACCGCCCGTCCCGAGAACATCCAACTCGTACGAGCCCGCTAACCGCCGCGAATCGGTCGGCCGATGAGAGGCCCCAGCAGTCGGTGGGTCGTGCATGTGCCGATCGTCGTGCCGGACCTGCTCCGCGCCCGGATCCTCGCCCGCACGGCGGCGCGGGTCCTGGCCCAGTTCACCCGGTGTGTCGACGTCGGGGAGGTGACCGTGTCGACCGAGGACGAGCAGCGCGTACATCATCGGGTGTTCTGTGACCGGCGACTGGCCGGCGGCGCGCGGTGCGGCCTGCCCAGCGACCACCTCGCGCCGTGTGCGACCCGGCACAACCAGCGGGCCTACGGGTGGCGGGAGCGGCAGCCCCCGGGGGCGTAGACCGCGCTCGCCCTGGTCGGCGGCGCGGTCCTGCGGCTGGCGTCCCTGCGGCTACACCGCGAGCAGTAGTGAGAAGGGTGCCCTTCTATACCGTATGCGTTAACAAGGGGCCCCTCCTTACACCTCGGGGCCGGGGGTGAGTAGCGGGGCTAGCAGGTCGCCGTGCTTGTCCACCCGCTTGAGCACCTCGGCGGCCGTGTACGGCTTCGTCGCCGGGCGCTCTCCGGCCGCGCCGGCTGCCACCTCGTCCCAGGTCAGCGGCGTCGACACGGCCGGCACGGGCTGGGCGCGCAGCGAGTACGGGGCGACGGTCGTCTTCGCCGCGTTGTTCTGGCTCCAGTCGATGAAGACCTTCCCGCCGCGCAGGTTCTTCGCCATCTTCGACACGACCTGCTTCGGGTGGGCTTCCTCCAGCTCGCGGGCGACCCGGTGCGCGTAGTCGGAGACCGTGTCCGAGGACTGGGTGCCGGCGATGGGGCAGCAGAGCTGCATGCCCTTCTTGCCCGACGTCTTCGGATAGGAGTCGAGCCCGTCGAGAGCCAGCCGGTCGCGCAGCAGCAGCGCCACCTGGCTGCATTCGCGCAGCCCGGCCGGGGGGCCGGGGTCGAGGTCGACGACCAGCAGGTCGGGGTGGCCGCCGATCTTCCACTGCGGGGTGTGCAGTTCCAGGGCGGCGAGGTTGGCCAGCCAGACGAGGGTAGGCAGGTCGTCGGCGACGACGTAGTCGATGGTCTCGCGGCCCTTGGTGGAGCCGGGGGCGGGGAGGTTCTCGGTGCGTACCCAGGCGGGGGTGGCAGCGGGGGCGTTCTTCTCGAAGAAGCTCTTGTCCTCCACCCCGTTGGGGTAGCGGATGCGGGTGAGGGCCCGGTCGGCGAGGTGCGGCAGGAGCACCGGGGCGATGCGGGTGTAGTAGTCGATCACCTCGCCCTTGGTGAAGCCCGCCGCCGGGTAGAGCACCTTGTCCAGGTTGGACAGCTCCAGCGAGCGGCCCTGCACGTCGACCTTGAGCCGGTCAGCCGGCATCGTCCACCTCCTCGGGCGGCTTGTCGGGGCGCAGCCGCAGCACCCGGGGAAAGCGCAGCCGGCCGTCGGGGGTGCGCTGGCCGTACTTCACCTCCACCACGACCTCAGGATCTACCCAGATGGCGCCCCGGGCATCCTCGCGGGGCACGTCGGCGGCGAACGGGGAGCTGCCGGCGCGCAGGGGTTCCAGCTCGCGCAGCAGTTCGCGTTCGAGGGCCGCGCCGATGCCGCCGCCGACGCGGCCCCGGTAGGTGAGCCGGCCGTCGGGGCGGGGCACGCCGACGAGCAGGCCGCCGATCTTGCGGGCCCCGGGCCGCCAGCCGCCGACGACGAAGTCGCCGGTGACCTCCAGCTTGACCTTGACCCAGTCGGGCGAGCGGACGCCGGGCCGGTAGGCCGAGCCGACGCGCTTGGCCATCACCCCTTCGAGGCCGTGTTCGCCGGCCGCCTCGTAGGTGGCGGGCCCGTCGGCGAAGACGGGGGGCACGGCCCACCGGGCGCCGCCGAGTCCGAGGCCCTCCAGCAGGTCGCGGCGTTCGCGCCAGGGCCGGCCGGTGAGGTCCGCGCCGCGCAGCCGCAACAGATCGAAGATCAGATACGTCACGGGTACGCTCGCCGCGAGCCGGGCCGCCTTCGCCGGGTCGCGCACGTGCATCCGTTCGGCGAGCGCGGTGAAGGAGGGCTGACCGGCCTGGTTGAGCAGCACCACCTCCCCGTCGAGCAGGGCGTCGTCGATCTGCTCGGCGAGGGTGATCAGCTCCGGGTAGGCGGCGGTGATCTGCACGCCGGAGCGGGCGTACAGGTGTTGCCGGCCGCCGACGATGTCGGCGAGCGCGCGTACGCCGTCCCACTTGAACTCGTACGCCCACTCGGCGCCGGCGGGCAGCAGGCCGGTCGTCGCGAGCATCGGCTTCAGCGGCGCGCCGGGCATTTCCTGACTGTAGTAGGGCAACAGAAGTCATCGCGCCCGCTTCGATCCTTTGCGATCCTGAACGTTAACCGGGGAGAGGAGCGGGGGATGCGGGCGATCTGGAAGGGGGCTGTCTCGTTCGGGCTGGTCTCGATCGCGGTGAAGCTCTATTCGGCCACCGAGGAGAAGGACATCCGCTTCCACCAGGTGCACCGGTCCGACGGGGGGCGCATCCGGTACAAGCGCACCTGTTCGGTGTGCGGCGAGGAGGTCACCTACGACGACATCGCCAAGGGGTACGACATCGGCGGCGGCGAGATGGTGATCCTGACCGACGAGGATTTCGCGGACCTGCCGCTGACCACGTCGCGGGCGATCGACGTGTTGGAGTTCGTCCCGGCGGAGCAGGTCGACCCGATCCTCTACAACAAGGCGTACTTCCTGGAGCCGGAGGGCGCGGCGACGAAGCCGTACGTGCTGCTGCGCGACGCACTGGTCGACTCGGAGCGGGTGGCGATCGTCAAGGTGGCGCTGCGCCAGCGGGAGCAGTTGGCGACCCTGCGGGTGCGCGAGGGGGTGCTGCTGCTCAACACGATGCTGTGGCCGGACGAGGTGCGTACCCCCGATTTCGGTTTCCTGGGCGAGGACCTGAAGGTCCGGCCGCCGGAGCTGGCGATGGCCAGCTCGTTGATCGACTCGATGGCGGGCGAGTTCGAGCCGGAGGTCTTCACCGACGACTACCGGGCGGCGTTGCAGGAGGTCATCGACGCGAAGGTGGAGGGCCGGGAGGTCGTCCAGCCGGAGGAGGTCGAGGAGGCCCCGGCGGCGGCGGTGGACCTGATGGCGGCGCTGAAGGCGTCGGTGGAGCGGGCCCGGGCGGCGCGCGGGGAGCAGCCGGAGCGGAGCGGCGAGCCGACCCCGATCACGTCGGCCCGGTCGGCGCAGAAGGCTACGAAGGCCGCGAAGGAGG
Source organism: Micromonospora haikouensis (assembly GCF_900091595.1). Classification (GTDB taxonomy): domain Bacteria; phylum Actinomycetota; class Actinomycetes; order Mycobacteriales; family Micromonosporaceae; genus Micromonospora; species Micromonospora haikouensis. Next base: position 27,177 of record NZ_FMCW01000021.1, on the reverse strand, counting down.
CGAAGGCCCCGGCGCGGAAGGCTGCCGAGAAGAAGCCGGCGAAGAAGGCGGCCGGCGGGACCGGCGGCGGGTCCACCGGGGGTACGAAGAAGGCGGCCCCGGGGAAGGCCACGACGAAGGCGGCGGGGGCGAAGGCCGAGAAGAAGGCGCCGGCGCGGAAGGCCGCCCCGAAGAAGGCGGCGCCCCGCAAGACCGCCTAGCCGGGGTCGGTGTCACCGGGAATCGAGGCGTCCCGGAGTGACCGGGCTGGGATGAATGGCTGCCTCCACTACACGACACGCCGGTGCGGTTCCACCACAACCGGCCACTGATCGCGCGCACCTCGGGCGGGGCCCCGCAAGGGGAGGTCAGCCCTGTTCGGCGAGCCGCCGACGGTCGAGCCCCTCGATCAGCAGGTCGAGGGCGAAGGCAAACTCGTCCTCGTCGTCGCAGCCGCCGAGGGCGCCGCTGTGCGAGACCGCGACGGCGAGTTCCGCGATGTGCGGCATGCTCTCGGCCCAGGCGGCTGCCTGCGCGGCGGTCTCCGCCTCGGTCGCGGGGGTGTTCGGCGAGTCGTCGAACAGGTCCTGGCTGAAGCCGAGGATCCGGCTGCCCAGCAGGTGCAGGGCGTGGTGGCTCAGGCTCACCGAGCAGCCGCCGCCCCGCAGCACGGCGAGCACCCGCTCGATGTGCCGCAGCACGGCCGGGGTGGGCGTGTCGCGGGCCTCCAGCACCCGGGCCGCCCAGGGGTGGCGCAGCATCGTCCGGCGGGCCCGCATGATCAGCGCCCGCAGTTGGTCGGTCCACGGCCCGGGGGCGCCTGCGCCTGCCGGGCCGCTGCCGGCCGCCGCCTCGCCGCCGGCCCTGGCCCCACCGCCGCCGACTGCGGCGACCCCGGTCCCACCGCCGCCGACTGCGGCGGCCCCGGTCCCACCGCCGCCGAGTGTGGCGGCCTCGATCTCGCCGTCTACCTCGATCTCGGCGGCGACGGCGTCGACCATCGCGGCGAGCAGGGTGTCCTTGTCGCGCAGGTGGTAGTAGATCGACATCGCGTCCACGCCGAGGTGCTGGGCGAGCCGCCGCATGCTCAGCCCGGCGAGGCCGTCCCGGTCGGCGAGGCCGATCGCGGCGGCGACGATCGTCTCCCGGCTGAGGCGGGCGGGGGCGCGGGTCGCGGAGCGGTCGTCGGCGTGTCGGGGCACCTTCGGATCCTACTTGCCGCCCTACGGCGTAGGACGTACTCTACGGTGTAGACCTACACCGTAGAAACGAGGCACCCATGGGCACCTCCCCCAAACCCCCGCCGAGATGGTTCGTCCGCAGCGCCTGGCTGGGCCACAAGGCTCTCCTCCGCGTCACCGCCGACCGGGTCGGCCTGAGCGCCCCGACGCCGGGCGGCCGGTTCGGCATGCTGCGGCTGCACACGACCGGCCGCCGATCGGGCCGGCCACGTGCCGTCATCGTCGGCTACATCCGCGACGGCGACCGGTTCGTCACCCTCGCCATGAACGGCTGGGCCGCGGCCGACCCCGCCTGGTGGCTCAACCTCCAGGCCCACCCCCGGGCGACCGTCGACCTCGGCGGCGAGTCTCGCGAGGTGACCGCCCACCGGGCCACCCGAGCCGAGCGCGACCGGCTGTGGTCGGCGCTGCACGACTACCGGGGCTACGGCGACCTGGACGGCCTCGCCGCCCACCGGGGCCGGGACACCGCGATCGTCGTCCTGACCCCGGTGCCCGCCTAGACGGCCGCCGGGCAGGCCGGACCGGCGACACGAACCGACGGCCGGACCGGCGACACGAACCGACGGCCGGACCGATCAGGAATCAAGAAGCACAGGTCAGTCGGCCGCAACTAGCGTGATCGGCATGGACATCACCATTCACACGAGCTTCCTGCCGCACACCGACCCGGAGGAGTCCCTCGCCTTCTACCGCGACGTGCTCGGCTTCGAGGTCCGCAACGACGTCGACACGGGCACCATGCGCTGGATCACCGTCGGCCCCGCCGGCCAGCCCGGCACCAGCATCCTCCTGGCCCCGCCGGCCGTCGACCCCGGCATCACCGACGACGAGCGGCGCACCATCGCCGAGATGATGGCGAAGGGGACGTACGGCTGGATCCTGCTGGCCACGCCCGACCTGGACGGCACCTTCGAGAAGATCCAGGCCAGCGACGCCGAGGTCGTCCAGGAGCCGACCGAGCAGCCGTACGGGATGCGCGACTGCGCCTTCCGCGACCCCGCCGGCAACCTCGTCCGGATCCAGGAACTGCGCTGAGCATGGCGACGGGAACGGGGTCGGGGCCGACCGCGCGGCGCGCCGCAGGGGGTCACGACGTGATCCGGGTGCGGGGCGCACGCGAGAACAACCTCAAGGACGTCAGCGTCGACCTGCCGAAGCGGCAGCTCACCGTGTTCACGGGCGTGTCCGGCTCCGGCAAGAGCTCGCTGGTGTTCGGCACCGTCGCGGCGGAGTCGCAGCGGCTGATCAACGAGACGTACAGCGCCTTCGTGCAGGGCTTCCTGCCGACGCTGGCCCGGCCCGAGGTCGACGTGCTCGACGGGTTGACCACGGCCATCGTCGTCGACCAGCAGCGGCTGGGTGGCGACGTGCGCTCGACGGTCGGCACCGTCACCGACGCCAACGCGATGCTGCGCATCCTGTTCAGCCGGCTGGGGCAGCCGCACGTCGGGCCGCCGGCCGCGTTCTCCTTCAACGTGCCGTCGGTGCGGGCGAGCGGCGCGATCACGGTGGAGCGCGGCGGCGGCCGGACCGTACGGCAGACCTTCACCCGCACCGGCGGCATGTGCCCGCGCTGCGAGGGCCGGGGCACGGTCTCCGACCTCGACCTCACCCAACTCTTCGACGACTCGAAGTCGATCGCCCAGGGCGCGATCACCATCCCCGGCTGGAAGGCCGACAGCTTCTGGACGGTGCGGGTCTACGCCGAGTCGGGCTTCCTCGACCCGCACAAGCCGATCCGCGAGTTCACGGCGCAGGAGCGGCACGACTTCCTGCACCGGGAGCCGACCCGGGTGAAGGTGGAGGGCGTCAACCTCACGTACGAGGGGCTGATCCCCAAGGTCCAGAAGTCGTTCCTCGCGAAGGACCGCGAGGCGATGCAGCCGCACGTCCGGGCGTTCGTGGACCGGGCGGTCACCTTCACCGCGTGCCCGGAGTGCGGCGGCACCCGGCTCGGCGAGGCCGCCCGCTCCGCCCGGATCGGCGGCGTCAACATCGCCGACGCCTGCGCGATGCAGATCAGCGACCTCGCCGAGTGGGTCGGCGGACTCGACGAGCCGTCGGTCGCGCCGCTGCTGGACAAGCTGCACCAGACCCTCGCCTCGTTCGTGGAGATCGGGCTGGGCTACCTGTCGCTGGACCGGCCGTCGGGCACGCTGTCGGGCGGCGAGGCGCAGCGGGTGAAGATGCTGCGGCACCTCGGTTCCCCGCTCACCGACGTCACGTACGTCTTCGACGAACCCACGACGGGCCTGCACCCGCACGACGTCAGGCGGATGAACGACCTGCTGCTGCGGCTGCGGGACAAGGGGAACACGGTGCTCGTGGTGGAGCACAAGCCGGACACCATCGCGATCGCCGACCACGTCGTCGACCTGGGGCCCGGCGCGGGCGCGGCCGGCGGGGCCGTCTGCTTCGAGGGCACCGTCGAGGGGCTGCGGGCCAGCGGCACCGTGACCGGCCGTCACCTCGCCGACCGGGTCGCCCTCAAGGAGACGGTACGCACGCCCACGGGCCGGCTGCCGATCCGGGGCGCGTCGACCCACAACCTGCGCGGCGTCGACGTCGACATCCCGCTCGGCGTGCTCGTCGTCGTCACCGGCGTGGCCGGCTCGGGCAAGAGTTCGCTGGTGCACGGGTCGATCCCGGCCGGCGCGGGGGTGGTGTCGGTCGACCAGAGCCCGATCCGGGGTTCGCGGCGGAGCAACCCGGCGACGTACACGGGGCTGCTCGACCCGGTCCGCAAGGCGTTCGCGAAGGCCAACGGCGTGAAGCCGGCCCTGTTCAGCGCCAACTCGGAGGGTGCCTGCCCCGGCTGCAACGGCGCGGGCGTGGTCTACGTGGACCTGGCGATGATGGCCGGGGTCGCCACGGTGTGCGAGGAGTGCGAGGGGCGGCGGTTCGAGGCGTCGGTGCTGGAATACCGCCTCGGCGGCCGGGACATCGCCGAGGTGCTGGCGATGCCGGTCACCGAGGCGCGGGAGTTCTTCGCCGCCGGCGAGGCCCGTACGCCGGCCGCGCGGGCGGTCCTCGACCGCCTCGCCGACGTGGGGCTCGGGTATCTCACCCTGGGCCAGCCGCTCAGCACGCTGTCCGGTGGCGAGCGGCAGCGGCTCAGGCTGGCCACCCACCTGGGCACCGAGGGCGGCGTGTACGTCCTCGACGAGCCGACCGCCGGCCTGCATCTCGCCGACGTCGGGCAGCTGCTGGGGCTGCTCGACCGGCTCGTCGACGCCGGCAAGTCGGTGCTCGTCGTCGAGCACCACCTGGCGGTCGTGGCGCACGCCGACTGGATCGTCGACCTGGGCCCCGGAGCCGGTCACGACGGGGGTCGGATCGTCTTCGAGGGCACGCCGGCCGACCTGGCCGCCGCCCGCTCCACGCTCACGGGTGAGCACCTCGCGGCGTACATCGGGGGGTAAGGAGGGGCCCCTTGTTAACGCATCCGGTAGAGAGGGGTCCCCTTCTCACCGCAGGTGTTAATAGGGGGCCCTTCCTTGCAAGTGGGGGTCAGCCGCGGCCGAGCTTCTGGGTGGGGGTGATCCGGACGATCACCCGCACCTCGCCGGGCTGCCCGAACGGGTAGGTCTCCTGGCCGAGGTATTTCTGCGCCATCTTGTCGATGTGCGCGTCGGCCCCCTCCTCGACGAACTCGGCGGTGCCCTTGACCCACAGGGTGCGGAAGTCGTTGGCCTTGTCCACCGCCGAGACGGCCACGATCGGGGTCCGCTGGATGTTGTTGTACTTCTGCCGCCCCTTGGCGGTGTTGAACACGATGTGCTCGCCGTCCGTGTCCACCCAGACCGGCGTGACGTGCGGGCTGCCGTCGGGCTCGATGGTGGCCACGTGGGCGAGCTGCGGTTCGGCCAGCAGGGCCAGGTCTTCTTCGGTGAGGATCGCCATGGTCGACAAGTTACCCCCGTCGACCCCCGCGCGCCGGCAACCGCAGCCGCTCGGACCGGTGGGGGTGGCGGCCGAGGCAGCACCGTGGGCAGCAGGGCGGGTACCGTGTGCGCTGGCCTCGGCAGCGGCCGCCGGGCCCCCCACCTCTTGATCAGGGAGTCGACGTGAGCGAGCGTGTGCAGAACCGGTCGGCGGGCCAGGGCCCGGGCAAGGCGGAGCGGCGACTGGCCGCCCAGCTGGCGGCGAAGAAGGCCGCCGAGAAGAAGCGCCGCCTCCAGTCGATCGTCGGCGCGCTCGCCGGTGTCGCCGTCGTCGGCGTGCTGATCACCGTGTTCGTGGTGGTCAACCAGGGTAAGGACGACGCGCCGGAGGAGGTCGCCTCCGCCCCGTCGGCGACCGCGCCGGCCGAGGAGCAGCCGCCCACCGCGCCGCCCGCCCCGCAGCTGCCCGAGGGGTCGGACCCGGCGCTGGCCACCAAGCCGAAGGTCGAGGCGGGCAAGGGCGAGCTGAAGAAGCTCACCGTCAAGACGCTGATCGAGGGCAAGGGCGCGGCGGTGAAGGCCGGGCAGCAGATCACCACCAACTACGTGGGCGTGTTCTACGCCGACGGCAAGGAGTTCGACGCGTCCTGGAACAGCGGTCAGCCGGCCACCTTCCCGATCGGCGTCGGCCAGGTCATCAAGGGCTGGGACCAGGGCCTCGTCGGGGTCAAGGTGGGCAGCCGGGTGCAGCTCGACATCCCGGCCGACCTGGCGTACGGCAACGACTCCTCGGGCGGCCGGCCGGCCGGACCGCTGCGGTTCGTCGTCGACGTGCTCGCCGCGCAGTAGCCCGCACCTGGTGCGGTAGTTCACAACAGTCTTTCTTCCCGTCGCCTACGACCAGTAGGTTCGGGGTCACCGTGGGCGGTCCCGCCCGCCGCACGGTGACCCCATCGACGCGGAGGTGCACGTGGCGGCGCTGGACGATCCGGGGATCGCCCGGTTGATGTGGACCCACTTCGAGCCGGTGCACACGGTGACCTACTTCCATCCCCGGGCGCGGGCGGCGTTCGAGGCGGTCGGGCTGCGCGGCTTCTGGCGGGGCTACTTCGCCGGCCGGGCCGCCCCGCTGGGCGCCGTGGAGGCCGCCCCGGTGGTGGCCGCGTTCTTCAGCTTCGCCCCGCCCGTGGTGGCGCGGGCCGTGCCGGCGGTGTGGCAGTTGGTGACGCCGGCCGAGGCGCTGCGGGCCCGGCTCACCGGTGCCGTGCAGGCGCTGGCGGAGCTGGCGTACGAGCTGCCGGAGCGGCACCTCGCGGAGGCCGCCGAGCTGCTGGAGGAGGCGGCCGGGGCGGCGCGGCCGGAGGGCCGGGTGCTGGGTGCGGCCAACGCCGCCCTGCCGGCCGCCGAATACCCGCTGGCCCGGCTGTGGCAGGCCGCGACGACGCTGCGGGAGCACCGGGGCGACGGGCACATCGCGGCGCTGGTCGCCGCCGGCCTGGACCCGGTGGAGACGCTCGCCTGGCGGGTCGCCGAGGGCATGCCGGAGCTGAACCTGCTGGGCCGGGGCTGGTCGCCGCAGGAGTGGGAGGCGGCGGCCGCGCGGCTCGCCGAGCGGGGCTGGCTGGCCGGGGACGGGAAGCCGACCGAGCACGGCCGGGCGGAGTTCCGGGCGGTGGAGGACGCCACCGACGTGGCCGCCCTGCATCCGTGGCAGGCGCTCGGCGCGGAGCGCACCGACCGGCTGCGGGAGCTGCTGGAGCCGCTGGCCCGGGCCGGGCACACGGTGATCCCGCCGGAGAACCCGATCCGCCTGCCGCCGCTGCCGGCCTGACACCCCGGGTGGCGGCACACGCCGCCGGGCCGCCGGGCCCGCCCACGAGCGACCGGTGCCGGGCTACCGGCCGCCGGCGAGGCCGGTAGCGGGCCGCCCCGGAGAGCGGGCGGGCGAGGGCTCGGGCAGGATGGTGCCCGTGGCGGATGCGGTGGTCTTCGACCTGGACGGCGTGATCGTGGACTCCGAGCCGGTCTGGGAGGAGGTGCGCCGGGCGTACGTGGCGACGCACGGCGGCACCTGGCAGCCCGACACCCAGCGGCGGCTGATGGGGATGAGCACGGGCGAGTGGGCCCGCTACCTCAGCGGCGAGTTGGGCGTCGACCGGACGGCCGAGCAGGTCGCCGTCGAGGTGGTCGACGAGATGGCCCGGCGGTACGCCGAGCGCGTACCGGTGATCGACGGGGCCGACGAGGTGGTGCGCCGGCTGGCGGCGCGGTGGCCGTTGGGGCTGGCCAGTTCCTCGCCGACGCGGCTGATCGCGGCGGCGCTGGCGGCGACGGGGCTCACGGAGGCGTTCGGCGCGACGCTGTCGACGGAGGAGACCGAGCGGGGCAAGCCGGCCCCGGACGTCTACCTGGAGGTGGCCCGGCGGCTCGGCGTCGATCCGGCGCGCTGCGTGGCGGTGGAGGACTCCTCGAACGGGGTGCGTTCGGCCGCCGCGGCGGGGATGCGGGTGGTGGCGGTGCCGCACGGGGCGTACCCGTTGGATCCGGACGCCGAGGCGCTCGCGGCCGTGGTGCTGCCGGCGGTGGGTGACCTGACCCCGGAGGTCGTCGCCGGCCTCGGCTGACCGGGCGGGCAGCCCGGCCAGGCGGGCCGGGCGGCCGGTCTGCCTGAATCGCGGCCTTCACCCGGCTTGCCCGCCTACCGTCGGTGGCATGAGAGCAGTGGTGTACCAGGGGCCGCACGAGGTGGCGGTCAACGAGGTCCCCGATCCGCGGATCGAGGCGCCGAACGACGTGATCGTCAGGATCACCACGACCGCGATCTGCGGTTCGGACCTGCACATGTACGAGGGCCGCACGCTGGCCGAGCCGGGCATCGTGTTCGGCCACGAGAACATGGGCGTGGTCGAGGAGGTCGGGCCCGGGGTCGTGCACATCCGCAAGGGCGACCGGGTGTCGATGCCGTTCAACGTGGCGTGCGGGTTCTGCCGCAACTGCCGGGAGGGGAAGACGGGGTTCTGCCTCACGGTGAACCCGGGCTTCGCCGGGGGCGCGTACGGCTACGTCGCGATGGGGCCGTACCGGGGCGGGCAGGCCGAGTACCTGCGGGTGCCGTTCGCCGACTTCAACTGCCTGCGGCTGCCGCCCGGCACGGAGCACGAGAACGACTTCGCGATGCTGGCCGACATCTTCCCGACCGGATACCACGGGGTGGCGATGACCGGGCTGCGCCCCGGCGAGAACATCACCGTGATGGGCGGCGGGCCGGTGGGGCTGATGGCCGCGTACTCGGCGCTGCTGATGGGCGCGGCCGAGGTGTTCCTGGTGGACAAGGTCCCGGACCGGCTGCGGCTGGCCGAGTCGATCGGTGCGATCCCGGTCGACTTCACCGCCGGCGACCCGGTCGAGCAGATCCGGGAGCAGACCGACGGGGTCGGCACCGACCGGGGCGTGGACGCGGTGGGCTACCAGGCGTCCGGGGCCGGCGGCGAGGAGCACCCGGCGGCGGTGCTGAACAGCCTGGTGGACGTCGTGCGGCCGACGGGGTCGCTCGGGGTGGTCGGGCTGTATCTGGCGCACGACCCGGGTGCGCCGGACGAGCGGGCGGGCCGGGGCGAGCTGGTGTTCAAGGTCGGCAAGTTCTTCGAGAAGGGCCTGCGGATGGGGGCGGGGCAGGCCAACGTGAAGTCGTACAACGAGTACCTGCGGAACATGATCATGGCGGGGCGGGCGAAGCCGAGCTTCGTGGTGAGCAAGGAGCTGCCGCTGGCCGACGCGCCGGAGGCGTACCAGCGCTTCGACCAGCGGGAGGCGGGCTACTCGAAGGTGGTGCTGAAGCCGGCCGCGTAGGCCGTCCGGCGCGGCTGGTGCTGAAGCCGACCGCGCGGCCAGCTCGGGCAGGGCTCAGATCGCCCGGCTCCGGCTCGTCCACGGCAGCCGCCGCCCGGCCGGGTCGCCGGGGGCCGGCGGGGGTTCGTCGCGCGGCGGGTCGGCGCGGCCAGCGTCCGGCGTCGTCCGGCCCGCGTCCGGCCTCGCCCTGCCCGCGCCCGGCCCGGTCCGGCCCGTCGGGGGCGGCAGCGCGCCCACCACCGGTTTGTCCCGCATCAGCACTCCCCTACCTCCGTGTACCTGGTTATACGGTTCCGGTGGCGGGTGGGATCGGATTGAAGCGAGATCACCCGGGTAGCGGACCGGGGACGGGTCCGCGACGGGCCCGCCGCAGGCGAGGGTGAGGAGCGACGGCGATGCGGGCGATCGTGTACGAGAGCAACGGCGACACCTCGGTGCTGCGCCTGGTGGACCGGCCGGTGCCGGAACCGGGGCCCGGCGAGGTGCTCGTCCGGGTGGCCGTCTCCGGGGTGAACCCGACCGACTGGAAGGCCCGCCGGGCGTCGCCGCCGCAGGCGGGCTGGCAGACGCCCGGCCAGGACGGCGCCGGGGTGGTCGAGGCGGTCGGGGCGGGGGTCGACCGGAACCTGATCGGCGAGCGGGTGTGGCTCTGGGAGGCCGCCTGGCAGCGCCCGTGGGGCACCGCCGCCGAGTACACGGTGGTGCCGGTCCGGCAGGCGGTGCCCCTCGGCGACGCCTCCTTCGACGTGGGGGCGGCCCTGGGCATCCCGTTCCTCACCGCGCACCGCTGCCTGACCGCCGGGGAGATGATGCCGGGCAAGCTGCACGCCGGGGCGCTGGCCGACCACACCGTGCTGGTGCAGGGCGGGGCGGGGGCGGTCGGCAACGCGGCGATACAGCTCGCCCGCTGGGCCGATGCCACCGTCGTCGCCACGGTCAGCAGCCCGGAGAAGGCCAACCTCGCTGCGGCGGCCGGCGCGTCGTTCGTCGTGAACTACCGGGAGCAGGACGTCGTCGAGGAGGTCCGCAAGATCGCCCCGGACGGCGTACACACGATCGTCGAGGTGTCGGCGGCGCGCAACGCGGCGGCCGACGTGCAGCTGCTGCGGGCCGGCGGGGCGGTCTGCGTCTACGCCGACGACGGCGGGGGCGAGGTGACGCTGCCGATCCGGCCGCTGATGGCCCCGAACGCCCGCTGGCAGTTCGTGCTGGTCTACACCGCCCCGGCGGTGGCCAAGGCACAGGCCGTCGCCGACGTGTCGGCGGCTGCCGCGCAGGGCGGCGTGCGGGTGGGCGAGGAGGCAGGGCTGCCGCTGCACCACCACCCGCTGGCGGCCACGGCCGCGGCGCACGAGGCGGTGGAGAACTCGGTAGTCGGCAAGGTGCTGGTCACGACCGCCGAGGAGGCCAGCGCCGGGTAGGACGCGGGCGCCGACCGGACCGGCACCGAACGGGCGCGTTCACCGGCTGTTTTCCCCGTCGCCAGGACAGAGCCGAACAAGTTTCGCAAGAATGAAGGGGCGGATGAACCGCCCCTGGGCGGGCGGCCCCGGCGCGGTGCGAACGCCGGGGCCGCCCTTGGGGGAGGGAGGTCTAGGAGTACATCCCTGCCCATTCAGGCGACGATGCGCCTGAAATTGTTACGGCGTTGTCAGCTCCCGGACAGTCAGGACCCCTTCGGCGTACCGGGACCGGACGACCTTCTTGTCGAACTTGCCGACGCTGGTCTTCGGCACGGCGTCGACGAACGCCCACCGCTCCGGCAGCTGCCAGCGCGCCACCGAACCGGCCAGGAAGTCGCGCAGCTCCTCGGCGGTCACCTCGGCGCCCTCGCGGACCACCACCGTGGCCAGGGGCCGCTCGTCCCAGCGCTCGTCCGGAACGCCCACCACGCAGGCCTCCAGCACCGCCGGGTGGGCCATCAGGGCGTTCTCCAGCTCGACCGAGGAGATCCACTCGCCGCCGGACTTGATCACGTCCTTCGCCCGGTCGGTGAGGGTGAGGTACCCGTCGGGCGACAGCGTCCCGACGTCGCCCGTGCGCAGCCAGCCGTCGCGGAACTTCTCCTCGTCCGGGGCGTCGTCGCCGACGTACCGGGCGGTCACCCACGGCCCCCGGACCTCCAGCTCCCCGACGGAGGCCCCGTCGGCGGGCAGCGGCTCGCCCAGCGGGCCCACGATCCGCGCGGCGACACCGGCCGGGACGCGGCCCTGCGTGTACCGGTAGCGCCAGGCGTCCTCGCCGGTCGCCCCCGCCGGCGGCCGGGCCACCGAGCCCAGCGGGGACATCTCGGTCATCCCCCAGGCGTGGATCACGTCGATGTGGTGCCGCTCGTCGAACGCGTGCATGAGAGCGGGCGGGCAGGCCGAGCCGCCGACGATGACCTCCTTCAGCGAGGAGGTGTCCACGTCGTGCGCGTCGAGGTAGGCCAGCAGGTCGTTCCAGATGGTCGGCACCGCGCCGGCCAGGGTGGGCCGCTCGGCGGCGATCATCGCGGCGATGGGGGCGGCCTGGAGGAACCGGTCCGGCATGATCAGCGACGCGCCGGAGAGGAACGCCGCATACGGCAGCCCCCAGGACATGGCGTGGAACATCGGCACGATGGCCAGCTCCCGGTCGGTCGGCCCGAGGCCGAACCCCTCCGGCATGCAGATCTGCAACGAGTGCAGGTAGATCGACCGGTGCGAGTAGGCGACCCCCTTGGGGTTGCCGGTGGTCCCGGAGGTGTAGCAGAGGGCGGCCGCGTCGCGCTCGTCGACCTCCGGCCAGTCGAAGACCTCCGGCTTGCCAGCCAGCAGGGCGTCCCAATGGTGTACGGCGATCCGGTCGCCGGCCGCCGCCACCAGCGGTGCGGGGTCGCCCCCGCCGACGACCACCACGTGCCGCACCGTGGCCAGGTCGCCGATGACCCGGGCCAGCAGCGGGATCAGCGTCGAGTCGACCAGCACCACCCGGTCCTGCGCGTGGTTGGCGATGTAGGCGACCTGGTCGGGGAAGAGTCGCAGGTTGAGCGTGTGCAGCACCGCGCCCATGCTGGGCACCGCGAAGTAGGCCACCAGGTGCTCGTTGTTGTTCCACATGAACGTGGCGACCCGCTCGTCGCCGGTCACCCCGCACTCGTCGCGCAGCGCGTGGGCCAGCCGGGCCGCCGACCGCCCCACCTCGGCGTACGACATGCGACGCGGCTCGCCGCCGGTCCAGGTGACCACCTCGGCGGTGCCGTGCACCGTGGCGCCGTGTTCGAGGATCCGGGCGACCTGGAGCGGCGCGTCCATCATCGTGCTACGCATGGGTAACAAGCTAGTGTCGGCGGTCATCCGTTGGGAACCCCCGTTAGGTTGTCCGGGTGAGCATCTCCTGGGCCGACTCGTACGTCGGGCAGCTTCGCGCCCTCGCCGGTGACCGCACCCTGATGTTCGTCGGCGCCCGCGCGGTGGTCCGCGACAGCGCCGGCCGGGTGCTGCTGATCCGGCGCTCCGACAACGGCCAGTGGGCCATGCCGGCCGGGGCGATGGAGCTGGGCGAGTCGATCGCCGACTGCGCGGTACGCGAGGTGCGCGAGGAGACCGGGCTGCGCGCCCTGCGGGTGGGCGCGTTCGCCCTCTACACCGGCCCCGACCGGATCACCACCAACATGTACGGCCACACCTACCAGGTCTTCACCGTCGCCTTCCGCGTCGAGGACTGGGACGGCGAGCTGGTCCGGGCCACCGACGAGACCACCGACGCGGGCTTCTTCCACCGCGACCGGTTCCCCGCCCCGCTGTCGGCCTCCGTCACCGAGACCCTCGCCGACCTGGACGTCTTCGAGCAGGCCAACCGGATGATCCTGAAGTAGCCGCCGCCCGAACCCGGCCGCCCGGCTCCACCCCGCCTGGGCCCGGCCGCCCGGCTCCACCCCGCCCGGGAAGGGGCGGGGCGGAGCGGGGCGGGGCGGGGCGGGGCGGGGCGGGGCGGGGCTCACAGCATCGTCTGGCTCTTGGCCTCCATCTCGGCGGCGGCCTCGTCCCGCGACTCCTTCGCCAGCGGCTTGCCGCCCGGGGCGGGAGCCTTCCCGCCCAGCGGGTCGGCCCCGCCCGACGCGCCGCGCGGCCCGGCCCCGCGCAGCTTCTCGTCGGGCAGTGCCAGGGTCACCAGCACCGCCACGACGGCGACCAGCCCGGTGGTGAGAAAGACCAGGTGCAGCGACTCCACGAAGGCGGCCTGGATGGCGGCGCGGACCGGGCCGGGCAGGGCCAGGATCGTCGCCGGGTCGTTGATCGACACGTTGTTGCCGCCGCCGGCCAGCACCGCCGCCCGCTGCTGCGGCGGGAGCTGCGCGAGCGCGGCCGGCATCCGGGCGGCGAGCTGGTCGGCGAGCCGGGACGACAGCACCGCCCCGAGGATCGCCACCCCGAACGAGCCGCCCAGCGACCGGAAGAACGTCGCCGAGGAGGTGCCCGCGCCGAGGTCCCGGGGGCCCACCGAGTTCTGCACGGCGAGGATCAGCGACTGCATGGACAGCCCCAGCCCGACGCCGATGACCGTCAGATAGCCGAACGCCACCCACAGCGACGTGTCGACGGCCAGGCGGGTGAACAGCAGCATGCCGGCGAGCAGCACCGCCGACCCGGCGACCGGGAACCACTTGTACCGGCCGATCCGGGTCATCGCCCGGCCGGTGAGGACCGAGGTGACGATGATGCCGGCCATCATCGGCAGCATCAGCAGGCCGCTGCGGGTCGGCGAGGCGCCCTTGACGATCTGGAGATACAGCGGGATGAAGATGATCGACCCGAACATCACCAGGCCCAGGACGAAGCCGGCCCCGTTGGCCAGCGCGAACGTCCGGCTGCGGAACAGCCGCAGCGGCAGGATCGGCTCGGCGACCCGCGCCTCCTGGAGCAGGAAGAGCCCGCCCAGCACCGCCCCGGCCACGAACAGCCCGATGATCACGGCGGAGCCCCAGGCGTACGAGTTGCCGCCCCAGCTCAGCGCGAGCAGCAGGCAGCTCACCCCGGCGACCAGCAGCGCCGCCCCGAGCCAGTCGATCGCGTGTTCCCGCCGCTGGAACGGGATGAGCCGCATGACGTGGTAGCAGACCACGATGGCCAGGATCGCCAGCGGCACGTTCAGGTAGAAGATCCACCGCCAGTTGGCCTCGGCGAAGTAGCCGCCGACCAGCGGCCCGGCCACCGAGGCGATGCCGAACACCGCCCCGAACAGGCCCTGGTAGCGACCGCGTTCCCGGGGCGACACCACGTCCGAGATGATCGTGAACGCGAGCGTCATCAGGCCACCCGCGCCGAGGCCCTGCACGCCCCGGGTCACGATCAACTGGGTCATGTCCTGCGACAGCCCGGCCAGCAGCGAGCCGAGCAGGAACGTCCCGATCGAGAAGAGGAACACCGGGCGGCGGCCGTACAGGTCGGCCATCTTGCCGTACAGCGGGGTGGAGGCGGTGGAGGCGAGCAGGTAGGCGGTGACCACCCACGAGTAGTGGTCGATCCCGCCCAGCTCGCCGACGATGGTGGGCAGCGCCGTGCCGACGATGGTCTGGTCCAGCGCGGCGAGCAGCATGCCCGTCATCAGGCCGAACATGAGCAGGCGTAGCTGCCGGGGGTGCAACACCGGGCTTTCTTGCGTGGTCATCCCGCCTTCTTTCCCGCCCGGCGCGGATCATGCGGGCCGGGCGGGAAGAAGCGTTCCCCGTTCAGTGGCGGCCCTCGGCGAACTCCTCGACGATCTTGGCGCAGAAGGCGGGCAGGTCATCCGGCTTGCGGCTGCTGACCAGCCCGTCGTCCGTGACGACCGGCTCGTCGACCCAGGTCGCGCCCGCGTTCGTCAGGTCGGTGCGCAGGCTCGGCCACGAGGTGATCCGGCGGCCCCGCACCACGTCCGCCTCGACCAGGGTCCACGGGCCGTGGCAGATCACCCCGACCGGCTTGCCGGCGTCGAAGAACGCCTTCACGAACCGGACCGCGTCCGGGTCGGTGCGCAGGAAGTCCGGGTTCGCCACCCCGCCGGGCAGCACCAGGCCGTCGTACCGGCCGGCGTCCGCGTCGGCGACGGTCACCTCGACGTCGTACGTCCCACCGTGGTCCAGATGGTCGAATGCCTGGATCTTGCCCGGCTTGAGCGAGACCAGCTCCGCCGTCGCCCCGGCGTTCTCGACCGCCTCGCGCGGCCGGGTGTACTCGACCTCCTCCACGCCGTCGGTGGCCAGGAAGGCGATCCGCTTGCCCTGCAGTGTCGTGCCTGCCATGTCGTGTCTCTCCTCTCCGGGGTACCCCTGGACGGTTCCCGGGGCCCGCCGCCCGAAACCGGCCCAGGTTTGATCCCGCAGGGCCGGGGGACCCGGGGTGGCATGGCAGGAGCAGCAGCGGAAGAGCGCCGGCTCGCCACCGTCGTGGAGAGCTGGCTGGGCCGCCCCGTGCTGGTGATCGGTGACGCCATGCTCGACGAGTGGCGGTTCGCCGAGTCCGACCGGCTCTGCCGGGAGGCCCCGGCCCCCGTCCTCACCCTGCGCCGACGCATCTCGGCGGCCGGCGGGGCGGCGAACACCGCCGTCAACGTGGCCGCCCTCGGCGGGCGGGCGGTGCTGGTCGCCCCGGTCGGCGCGGACGTCGCCGGGGACGAGCTGCACGACTGCCTCGACCGGGCCGGGGTCTGGGACCGCACCGTCGCCCAGCCCGGCCGGCACACCCCCGTGAAGCGGCGGATGCTCGCCGGCAACCAGATCCTGCTGCGCGAGGACTCCGGCGACCCCGACGACGCGCTCGACGGCGACGGGGTGCAGCGGCTGCTCACCGCCCTGGAGTGCGCCACCGAGGAGCTGCGGGCCGCCGCCGGGGGCGAGGCGCCGACCCTGGTGGTCTGCGACTACGGGCTGGGCGCGCTGCCCGCGCCCGTCCGCGCCTGGCTGGTCGCCGCCCGCGACCGGTACGCCACGATCGCCCTCGACGCGCACGACCTGGCCGACTGGCGGGGGCTCGCGCCGACCGTGGTCACCCCCAGCTTCGCGGAGGCGACCCGACTGCTCGCCCGCGCCGCCTCGCGTACCGACTCGCACCTGCACCTGGACCACCCGGCGGCCGACCCGGCGGACGGCCCCTCGGAGCTGAGCGTGGGCACCGCGCCGGGCGCGGCGGGATCCCCGGCGGCCGCCGCACCGGCCGGAGTGCCGGGAGCCGGAGCGCCGGGGGCCACGCCGCCGCCGGCCGGGGTGCCGCTCGGCCGGCCCACAGGCGGGACCGGCGAGCCGACGCCCGGCGAGGACCGGGTGGCGATGACCGGCGACGGGCTCAGCGTCACCGGGACCGGCGTGACGGTGAGCGCCCTGGCTGGCACCGGGGTGGACCGGGCCGTGCTGGCCGAGGCCCGCCTGGCCGAGCTGCGCGCGCACACCGGCGCGGACGTGGTCGCGGTGACCCTGGACACCGAGGGCGCGGTGGTCGGCGGCGCGGACGGCGCCTCCCGGCGCAGCCACAGCACCCCGGTCCCGGCGAGCCACGCCGTCGGCGCGGGGGACGCCTACCTGGCCGCGATGACGCTGGCGCTGGCCGCCGCCGCGCCCCTGCCGACCGCCGCGCAGCTCGCCCAGCTCGCCGCCACCATCACCGTGTCCGACACCGGCACCTGCGTGTGCCGGCGGGAGGACCTGCTGCACGCGCTCGGCGCGCGCGGCGACGACGCCGGGCACCCCGTGCTGGTGGCCCCGGACGAGCTGGCGGCCATCGTGGAGACCCGGCGCGGCGCGGGCCGGTCGGTGGTCTTCACCAACGGCTGCTTCGACGTGCTGCACCCGGGGCACGTGCGCTACCTGGAGCAGGCGCGGGCCCTCGGGGACCTGCTGGTGGTGGCGGTCAACTCCGACGGCAGCGTACGTCGGCTGAAGGGCCCGGACCGGCCGGTCAACCCGGTGGAGGACCGGGTCGCGCTGCTCGCCGCGCTGGCCTGCGTGGACCACGTGGTGATCTTCGAGGAGGACTCCCCGGCGGGCCTGATCGAGGTCGTCCGCCCCGACGTGTACGTCAAGGGCGGCGACTACCCGCCGGAGATGGTGCCGGAGGCCCCGCTGGTGCGCCGGCTCGGCGGGCAGGTCCGCACCCTCGGGTACGTGCCCGACCGATCCACCTCCGCGATCATCGACCGCATCCGGGCGCACGGCCACGGGACCGTGCCGGGCGGGCCGGAGCGGGTGGACGCCCACGGCCGATCGGCTGTCCCGGGCGAGCCGGAGCAGGTGGACGCCCACGGTTCCACGGCGTCGACGCCGGGCCGGCCGGCGTGAACCGACCGGCCGACCCCGGCGCTGGTGGCGTCGACCGACCGCGTGCCCCCGCCTCGGATGGCGTCGGCCGACCGCTCGACCCCGGCACGGCCGACGGGTTCCGCCGCCAGCGGCAGCTCGACGTGCTGATCCCGACGCGCAACCGGCCCACCGAGCTGGCGGTCACCCTCGCCGGGCTGGCCGCCCAGGAGGGCGTCGCCGGGTTCGGCGTGGTGGTCAGCGACCAGTCCGACGGGGACCCCGCGTACGCCCACCCGGCCGCCGCGACGATGGTGCGGGCGCTGCGCCACCGGGGCCACCCGGTGCTGCTGACCCGCCGGCTGCCCCGGCGCGGGCTGGCCGAGCACCGGGCGTACCTGCTGGACGCCTCGGTCGCCCGCTACGTGCTCTGCCTCGACGACGACGTCTGGCTGGAGCCGGGCACCCTGCGCCGGCTGGTCACCGCGATCGGCGAGCTGGGCTGCGGCTTCGTCGGCAACGCGGTGCACGGGCTGTCGTACGTCGACGACGTCCGGCCGCAGACCCACCGGCACTACGAGGAGTGGTCGGGCCGGCCGGTGCCGGAGCGGGTCCGCCCCGGCACGCCGCAGTGGGAGCGCGCGTCGATCCACTCGGCGGCGAACCTGCTGCACGTCACCGAGGGGCTGCGCCTGCCGGCGGGGGCGTGGCGGGCGTACAAGGTCTCCTGGGTCGGCGGGTGCGTGCTGTACGACCGGGCGGCGCTGGTCGGCTCGGGCGGCTTCGACTTCTGGCGGCGGGTGCAGCCCAACCACCAGGGCGAGGACGTGGCCGCCCAGCTCGCCGTGCTGGAGCGCCACGGCGGCGCGGGCGTCCTGCCCAGCGGCGCCTATCACCTGGAGTCGCCGACCACGGTCACCGAGCGGGACGTCGAGGCGTGGGAGGTCGTGCTCGCCGACTCCCCCGAGCGGGTGTGAGAAGGGGACCCTTCTCGACCGTATGCGTTAACAGGGGGCCCTTCCTTACCCGGCAAGCAGGTCGTGGGCCGCCTCCAGCACCTCGATCGACGGCACGTCGGCGACGAACGAGTCCCGGTGCGGGCACTCGCCGTCGCCGGGGCGGTGCGGGTAGATCCCGGGGGTGCAGTCGACGCCGCAGACCGGGCAGCGCACCGTCCAGGAGGCGATCGGGCGGTGCCGGCCGCGCAGCAGATGCCCCCCGTTGATCAGGTTGCCGATCCAGTAGACGCCCACCGTGGGGGTGCCGACGGCGGCGGCCAGGTGCAGCGGGCCGGTGTCGTTGGAGACCACCAGCGCGCAGCCGGCGTAGCAGGCGGCGAGCCCGCCGAGGCCGAGCGCGCCGACGAGCGGGCGCACCGGCACGCCGGCCGCCGCGACCACCCGGTCCACCACGTCCCGTTCGGCGGGCGTGCCGGTGACCAGCACCTCGTAGCCGTCGCCGGCCAGGGCGCGGGCCACCTCGGCGAACCGCTCGGCCGGCCAGCGCCGCCGCGTGTCGGTGGCCCCGGGGTGCAGGGCCACCCGGGGCCGCCCCGGCGGGCCGAGCACCGCGTCGGCCTCGGCCCGGTCGGCGTCGGTGACCGCCAGCACGGGGACGATCCCGGCGGGCGGCGCGCCGACCAGGCCGACCACCTCCAGGTAGCGCAGCACCTCGTGCTGGTAGTAGACGTAGCGGATCCACCGGTCCAGCGGCGGGGCGTCCTCGGCGCGCAGCCCGGCGGTGACCCGCGCGCCGAGGCCGCCGACGATCGGGTTGGAGTTGCCCCCACCGCCGTGCAGCTGCAGGGCCAGGTCGAAGCGTTCGGCGCGGGCGGCGGCGAGGAAGTCGCCCATCGACGACTCCGGCTCGCCCGCGCCGGGCTCGCGGATGCCGGGCGCGGGCGGGACCACCAGCACCCGGTCCACCGGGCCGGGCCGGTCGCGCCAGAGCTGCGCGTGCCACGGCGCGCCGAGCAGCACGATCTCCGCCTGCGGGTACGCGGCGCGCAGCGCCTCCAGGGCGGGCAGGATGAAGATGAAGTCGCCGAGCGCGTTGGCGCGCAGCACGGCGATCCGCGCGACGTCGGGGACGCGCTCGCCCAGCGCGGCCGGTGCGGCGGCACCGCCCTGCGGGCCGGACGTCGACGGGGTGACCATCTCTGCCCGACCCGCTACGGCCGGTCGATCTCGTCGACGGCCGTGTCCGGGTGGTGCAGCTCCCGGTCGGCGGCGGGATCGACGGGGGCGGGCGCGCCCGTCGAGCCGGTGCTCGTCCGGTGGACCGGGCCGGTGCCGGCTCCCCGGTGGGCCGGGCCCCCGTCGGCTCCCCGGTAGCCGGTGCGGCCGACGGTGATGGTGCGCGGGGTGGGCCGGGCCGCCCGGGGCAGCCGGACCCGGAGCAGGCCGTGGTCCATCACGGCGTCGATGCGGTCGGGGTCCACCCGGGCGGGCAGGCCGACGCGGTACTCGAAGCCCCGGGTCTCGAAGCCGCCGGGGATGCCCTGGTCGGCGTTGACCTCGGCCTCCGAGCGGGCCCGGACGCACAGCTCCTGGTCGTCCAGCTCGACGGCCACCTCCTCGGGGGCGACGCCGGGCAGCCGGACGACGACCTCCCAGCCGTCGGCGGTCTCGCCCAGCTCCACCTCGGGCGGGCCGGACCGGCCGCCGCCGACGAGGCGGCTCAGCTCGGCGCGCAGCGACTGGAGCTCCCCCATCGGGTCCCAGCTCTGCTGCCGGCCGCGCCAGCCACGGCCGTCGGGCTGCTGGCTCATCGCACGTCTCCGATCCGCTGGCCGGCCGCCCGGGGCCGCAGCGAGCTGGGCGCGTCGAGGTCGGCGTCGGTGTCGACGCCGACGCCGAGCCGGTCGACCAGTTCGCCGCCGAGCCAGGCGCTCGCGCCGAGGATGGCCAGCGCGACGACCTCGATGGCGATCAGCGCGCCGCCGGCGGCCCGCGACTCGGCGTTGAGCCGGACCACCCAGACGGCGGCGAAGAGGAGGATCACGGCGAGGTTCGCGGCGGCGTGGGTGAGGCCCACCCGCTTGGCGCGGGTGCCGGTGGGGATGGCCAGCAGGTCGAACGCGCCGGCCGCCGCGGCCAGCAGGCCGCCGATCAGGCCGACGGTGATGTTCCAGTACGCCACCTCGCCGAGGAAGGCCGGGCCGCCGACGGTGTCGACGACGTCGAAGATCACAGCGGTGACCAGCAGGCCGACCGGGAACGTGATCAGCATCGGGTGCACGGGGTGCCCGAGCACCTTGAGTCGGCTCTCCATCGCGGCCTCCGTTGGTCGGTCCGTGCACGGTTGCGGGCTGGGCTGCTGTTCCGGCTGGGCTGCTGGTGGGGCTCGGCGGCTGCGTGGGGCCGTACCCGGGACGCCGGGTGACAAACCTCGCGCTCGCGGCGCTTCGCCTAGGCTCGACCGGACGGGCCGGGCAGCGCCGCCGCGGGCCGCCACCGGAATCAACGGTTACGGGGAGGCTGACGTGACGGTGGAGATCACCTCGCACGAGGAACTGCGCGAGCTGCTGGGGGCGCCGATGCCCCGGGCGGTGACCAAGGAGCGGCGGGCCCTGCACGAGCGGGACCGGCAGTGGCTGGCGGCCTCGCCGTTCTGCCTGGTCGCCACGGCCGGTGCGGACGGGGCCTGCGACGTCTCGCCGAAGGGCGACCCGCCCGGCTTCGCCCTGGTCCTGGACGACACGACGATCGCGATCCCGGAGCGCCCGGGCAACCGGCGGGCGGACGGCTACCACAACATCGTGGACAACCCGCACGTCGGGTTGATCTTCCTGATCCCCGGCCGGACGGACACGCTGCGGATCAACGGCCAGGCCCGCCTGGTGCGCGACGCCCCGTTCTTCGCCGACATGGTGGTCCGGGGCCACCGGCCCGTCCTGGCGATCGTCGTGGAGATCGAGCAGATCTTCTTCCACTGCGGGAAGGCGTTCCTCCGCTCGGAGCTGTGGCGGCCGGAGACCTGGCAGCCCGACGCGCTGCCGTCCCGGGCCCGGCTGGCCAAGGAGCTCGAGGTCCCGACGGAGAGCCTGGCGGACCTGGAGGTCTACTACGGCCCGGCGTACGAGCGCAAGATCTACGGCTGACGCGCAAGTCGGGGAGGTGGCGGTATCCCCGGCTCCGGATACCGCCACCTCCCCGACACGATCTCGTCAGCCACCCACGCTGTGCAGGTCCTCCAGCACGGAGGCCGGCACCGGCCTGCTGAGCATCGCGCAGACGGACGCATCGGTGGCGGCCATGGCCACCCGGTAGTAGCGGTCCCAGCCGGCGTTGGGCTCGGCGTCGAACGGCTCCGCGTTGGCGACGCTGACCACGGTGCGCCGGCCGTCGGCGGTCGCCAGGGCGATGCTGTGGTGGCCGAGGGTGTCGCCGCCGTGGCCCCACACCGTGCCGCACGCCGAGTCGAGCCTGATCAGCCCGAGGCCGTAGCCGCCCTTCATGGGGAAGTCGGCCGGCAGCTCGACCGTGGTCGTCATCTGCCTGAGCTGCTCGGCCGAGAACAGCTCGCCCCGCAGCACGGCGGAGAAGAACCGGGCGAGGTCGTCGGTGGTGGAGATGACGGCCCCGGCGGCGCCGCCCCAGCCGCCGATCGGCCAGGTGGCCGTGTCGACGTAGCCGGGCTGCGGGCCGGCGAGCCTGGCCCGTAGCCGTGGGCGTAGCCGGGCCCGGTGTGGACCGCGCGCGGGTCGGCGAAGTAGGTGTGCCGCAGGCCCAGCGGCGCGGCGATGCGCTGCCGCACCAGCTCCGGCAGGCCCTTGCCGGTCAGCTTCTCGATGATCATTCCGAGCAGCGTGTAGTTGGTGTTCGAGTAGGACCAGCCCGTGCCCGGCGCGAAGTTCGGCTCGTGCGCGAACGCCACGGCGAGCAGCTCCGCCTCGGTCCACACCCGCTGCGGGTCGCTCGCCAGGCCGGCCATGAACGCCTCGTCGCCGGTGTAGCTGAACAGGCCGCTGGTGTGGTTGAGCAGCATCCGGACGGTGATGTTCCGGCCGTTCGGCACGACCTGCGGCAGATACCGGGAGACCGGCGCGTCCAGCCTGAGCTGCCCACGGTCCACCAGCTGCAGGGCGAGCACCGCCGTGAACGTCTTCGTGTTGCTGCCCGCCTCGAACTGGTCGCGGGCGGCCATGCGTCGCCCGGTGGAGATGTCCGCGAGCCCGGCGGCCGTACGGGTCACCCGGGGGCCGGCGCCGACCCGGGCCGCGTACCCGGGCGGGCCGACCGCCATCATCCGGCGGGCGACGTCCTCCAGCACGGGGTTGCCGCCCCGCTGGGCGGCCCACTGCCCGACCGTCGTCCAGGGCACACCACCGTCCACGGTGGTGCCAGCACTACCCGCGCCGCGCTGCGGTAGCGTCGCGGGCGTGCTGATCCGGGAGTTCACCGACACCGACTGGCCCCGGGTGTGGGAGATCGTCGCCGAGGTCGTCCGGGCCGGGGACACCTTCACGTACGACCCGGCGACGACCGCCGAGCAGGCGTACGACATCTGGGTGGAGCGCCCGCCCGGGCGGACCGTCGTGGCGGTCGACGGTGACCGGGTGCTGGGCACGGCCAAGATGGGCACCAACCGGCCGGGGCCGGGATCGCACGTGGCCACCGCGAGTTTCATGGTGGCCGCCGCCGCCCGCGGGCACGGGGTCGGCACGGCCCTGTGCCGGCACGCGCTGGACTGGGCGCGCGGGCGCGGCTATGCCGGGATGCAGTTCAACGCGGTGGCCGGGTCCAACCACGCGGCGGTCGCAATCTACCGCCGACTCGGGTTCGAGGTGGTCGGCACCGTGCCCGGCGCGTTCGCGCACCCGACCCTGGGCCGGGTCGGCCTGCACGTCATGTACTGCGCGTTCTGACTACTCCCGCCAGCCGTCGGCGTTGCCGAACGACTCCCGGGAGATGCCCGACCCGGTGTGCGGCCAGTCGCCGAACAGCTTGTCGTGCAGGTGCGCGAACAGGTAGCAGATGCTCTCGCACTCGGCGTCGGTGACCGCCAGGGCGGGGTTGGCCCGCACCGCCTCGTAGAACTCGCGGCCGAGGGCGACGATGTGGCCCCGGGCGTAGAGGAAGCCGTCGTCGGAGCCGTCGGTGACGGCGTGGATGTCGGCGCGGTCGAGGTCGTAGAGCTTCCGCTCGACCACCCGGTCCAGGGCGGTCAACTCCTCGCTCGACAGGTCGGCGGCGAGGGCGCGCAACTGGTCGACGAACGGGTCCAACCACTCGTCGAGGGCGTCCGGGTCGACGTCGCCGGCCGCCGGGTCCCGCTCCCGCAGGGCCCGGCGCAGCGCCGCCGGCTCGGGGCCCAGCCGCTCCCACGCGGCTTCCACCATGGCCCAGAACCGGGCCTCGTCCTCGACACCGGGCAGCTTCGCGACGCCATCCACCGACACGCTCATGAACCGCAGGCTAGCGGGCGGCACCGACATCCTCCCCGGGCGGGCGGGGCGGCTACCGGTGGCGGGCCAGCAGGCCGGCCACGGTGGCCGGGGAGTACACCCGGCCACGGGCGAGCACCGCCACGACCAGCGGGGCGAGCACCGCGACCAGGCCGAGCAGCGCGGTCTGCTGGTCGGCCGACACCGGCAGCCCGAAGGCGACCAGCAGGCTGAGCACGGCGGCACCGGCGGCGGTGACCCCGCCGACGGTCAGCAGCGGCTCGGAGGCCGCCGCCGCGTGCGCGGGAAGGGGAACGGGAACGGACTCGGGCATGACGGGCCTCCTAAGGGCTCGGTCGCGGACATCGGTCGTTCATTCGGTCACGCAGGCGACGATGCGCTGCGGGCCGTCGGCGGTGACGACGGTGACGACCTGTGCGGTCGTACCGTCAGGGCACCAGGGCCCCGGCGGGCCGCTCGGGCCGCTCGGACCGACCGGGCCGACCGGGCCGGCCTCGCCATGCGGCCCCATCTCGCCCCTGGGCCCCTCCGGCCCGGACGGCCCCGGCGGGCCCACGGGACCCCCCGGACCAGCCGGACCGACCGGGCCAGCCGGACCGACCGGGCCAGCCGGACCGACCGGGCCGGCGGATCCGGCGGGTCCGGACGGCCCCTGCGGGCCCTGCTCACCGCGCGGTCCCGGCGGGCCGGTGGGACCGGCGGCACCGTCGAGGCCGGGCACCCCCGGTGGCCCTGGCGGACCGGCCGGTCCGGGATCCCCGGGTACGCCCTTCAGGTCCTCCGGGTCGACGACACACGTGCCGCCGAGCTGCCGGACCTGCTGGCACAGTTGCTCGGCGCCGGACACGGCGGTGGCCGCCCGCTGCTGTTGCTGGACGGTCTGCCGCCCCATCGACGCCGCCCACCAGCCGATCGTGGCGGCGATGAGGGCGGTGGCCGCGACGGCGATCACCGCGCGGCGGCGGCCCAGTCGGTTCATCCGTAGCCGTAGCTGAAGGGTCTCGTCGGTCACGCATCACCGCCTGGCTCGTGCGGACGCAGTCTCGTCAGTTCCCGCAGCAGGGCGTCGGCGTGGTCCTCGGCCGCCCGCCGGGCGGATCGCGCCTCGTCCACGGCCTGCTGGAGGGTGTCGAGCCGGGCCTCGGCGGCCGAGCGGCGCACCTCCGCCTCGTCGGCGCGCCGCTCGGCCCGGTCGATGGCCTCCTGGTACTCCTTGCGGTCGGCCCGGTTCGCGTTGAGGAGGTACAGGACGACCATGACAAGCAACCCGCCGGCTCCGACCGCGCCGAGGCCACCGGGCGGGACGAGAGTCGCCAGGTCCACACGACGTCAGCTCGACAGCCGGGCGGTCAACTCGTCGACGACCTTGCGGGCCATGTCCTGCGGCACCGCCGCCGCGATGGCCGCCGGGGTGAGCCCGGCGGCCGCCAGCGCCTCGGCGAGCCGCTGCGGGGACAGGCCGGCAAGCACCCCGGCGATGACGGCGGGCTCGTCCGTCCAGTCCTTGCCCTGCAGGGTGGTGACCCCGGCGACGACGCCGTCCAGGCGGGCCATCAGGTAGTCGAGCTTGGCGACGAGACTGTTGCTGGCCGCCGCCGGACCGGCGCCGTCCGGGTCGACGGCCCGGCCCATGCTGCTCCCGCCGTAAAACGTGCCTAGGTAGACCTGGTGGATCTCGTTCTCGGCCTTCTCGCTCATGTCGTCCTCCGGTGTCGGGGGGCTGATCAGCCCGATTTCGGTCAGGTAGCGGCGGAACAGCGGGGTCTGGTCCCGGCCCGCCTTGGTCGAGTCGCGGAAGAAGCTGAAGTGGGTGTGCCAGAGGTGGGAGCTGTCGCCGGTGCTGCGCTTGCCGAGCCGGTCCCACCGCTTGACCGTCTTGCCGTCGGGGGAATAGATGATCTCCCTGATGTCCCGCGTGTCGGCCGTGCCGGCGGTGCACTGCTGCACACACCAGACCGAGAACGAACGCAGGTCGTGGGTGCGGCCGCCGGACTTCACGCTGAAGCCGCCGACGTCCAGGGCTGATGCGTCGAGGGTCAGCCCCGAACTGTCCCGGGTGGACTCCACCACGGAGTAGTCACCGGGCACGACGCGGTCGGAGCCACAGTGGTAGCCGCCCCGGTGGGAGGCGTCGCCCACGATGCCGACCTCCGCTGGTTCCAGGTCCTGCGGGCGTGAGGTCTTCGGGTCGACGTCCAGGTGGGTCAGGAGCAGGCTTCGGACGGCCATCAGGTTCGCCGGGGCCCGGGTCATGGGCGCTCCCTTCGGGTAGTTGGGAGCCGGGCCAGATGACTACCGAGTACGCATACCCTCCGTTAGGCACAAGCCCGACCAAGTGGTGCACAACGGCGGGCAGTTGACCCAAGGGTAACTAGATAATCACGCTTTCACCAGGGCAAACGTCCTAGCTTCGGATAGTGCTATCCAAGCCCTGACCTGCCCGAACACCCGGGCCGGCGGGCCGGATAACGCCACTAGACCGACATCGCCGGCGGGCGTCGCCGCCTCCAGACATAGGCGAGGACGAGGGCGGCCAGACCCAGGAGAGCCAGAGCCGCGGCGACGACCGCACACACGGCGAGCCGGCGTTCGGCCGCCGCGACGTTCGCGGCGTGCTGTTGCAGCATCTCGGGCGTCGGGTCCTGATAGGGCAGTGAGGTCCCGGCCACCTGCAGCAGGGGCAGGCACGGCAGCAGGCAGGAGGCGAGGAGCAGGAGAACCCCGACGGACATCGCCACACGGCTACGGGACATCACGACAGGCTCCCACAGCCCGCCCACCCCCGGACCAGCCGGTGCGCGGGGCGCGGGGCGCGGGGCAGCCGCCACCCACGGTGACCCCGCGCCCGCCCCCGCCCACACCTCGCGCTCCCTTTGCTCTGCACCCATATCCGCAGCACCAGCGCCGACCTGCATCTCCGCCACGTCGGCGCAGGGCCGGCGGGCGACGGCCGATCACGTTGGGTAAGCCGTTGCGTATCTGGGTGCAGAGCAAAGGGAGCGGGACGGGTGGCGTCGACCGGTGGAGGCGAACCCGTGTCACGCCGGGCGGGAGAGCTTGCGGCGCGGCGGCCGCACGCGGCAGGGCCCGGCCCGGGCGGCGGCGCGGCGCGACAGATACCGGAAACGACGAAGCCCAGGCCATCTGACCTGGGCTTCGTCACCGAGCCGCCTGACGGAATCGAACCGTCGACCTACGCCTACCGAACGTCAAGCTCCCTGACTTGTCATTGATCGCCAGAAACCATCGCTGACCTGTATAGACACAATCGTCAGCTTGCCAACGTTCGTTACTGATAGTCGACCCTCGGGCATCTCCGCGCCTTCACCAACGCCTGGCGTGCCTGGCACGTCGCTGATCCCGCTTGAGGATCTCGACGGGTTCTAACCTCGGTCTTTCACGGCTGCCGTGATCTTGGGGGTTGGGAAGGGTCTGCGGAGACGGCGAAGTGCCTGCCGCGTAAGGAAAACTGACCGGTGTCGAGTCGTTCAGAGTTCCGCGCGCGGAAGGCACTTCGTAGGTGCAGAGTACCGATTGGTCCAGAGGGTTGTCCGTCGAGGTCGGCGGTCGTGGTGTGGTGTC
>NZ_FMCW01000018.1 GCF_900091595.1 Micromonospora haikouensis | reverse complement strand
CGTCTCGACGCCGACGGACCAGGCGATGGTCTCGGCCTCCTGCCGCACGTACGGGTTCAGCGTGCCCACCTGCGGGGCCCCCGTCGTGGTCATGTTCATGCTCGGGATCGTGCCGTCACCGTTGTAGGAGAACTTCTCCACCGCCACCGACCTGGTGAAACCACCACCACCCGGCAACGCACCATTGTGATAGAAGAAATACGACCCACCGTTGAAGTCCACGATCCCCGGATGATTGGTGAAACTACTGCCCTGCCGCGGCATCACCGTCCCCCGGTACGTCCACGGCCCCGTCGGACCCGGCGCCGTCGAATACGCGATGAACTCACCACAACACTCCGCCGCGAAGATGTTGTAGTAGACACCGTTGCGCTTGTACACCCACGGCGCCTCCTCATACAACGTCGGACGACTCGCGTTGCCGTTACGCGTGCCGAACCCGGCCGTGGTCAACGGGATCTTCGTCGGGCTCCCCGAGTAGGAGATCATGTCCTGGTTCAACTTCACGTACCACAGGTTCGGGTTACCCCAGTACAGGTACGCCTGCCCGTCGTCGTCGATCATCACGTTCGGATCGATCTCACCATTACCCAGCAACGGACGACCGATCGCGTCACGGAACGGCCCCGTCGGACTGTCGGCCACCCCGACACCGATCACCATCCCGCCACCACGCTGCTTCACCGGCACATACCAGTAGAACTTCCCGTTACGCGCCGCCACATGACCCGCCCACGCATCCGACTCCGCCCACGCGAACGTCGCCAGACTCATCGGCGAACCATGATCAGTCCAGTTCACCATGTCAGCCGACGAGAACACCCGCCAGTCCTTCATCGTGAAGTACGTCGACCCGTCCTCGTCATGCCCGGTGTACAGATACACCCGACCGTTGTGCACCAACGGCGCAGGATCCGCCGTATAGATCGTCTGCACGATCGGGTTGTCCGCGTGGGCCGGGGCGGCGAACAGCGTCCCGACGCAGAGCAGGGTCGCGACCAAGGCGACACCGCGCCTGAGTCTCGTGCCGGTCAGGGTCTTCACAGATACCTCCCGAGGCGTGGGCAGCGCACCTGGCACAGGTGTCCGCCCGGGGTGGGTGAGTGCGTGGGTGGCCGACCGGCACCCGCCCGGGGGTGCGGCGGCGCGGTCGGCCCTGGTAGGGGCTGCGACATCACGGGTCGGAGCGGGCCCTGACGTCCACGCGGACGCCGGACGTGCTCAGCTCCCGGCTGTTGCTCTGGCTCTGCCGCCCCGGATCGGCGATCTCGGTGGCGGCGGCGGAGCGTGCCCTTCGCTCCTGAGAGGCAGGATACTTGTTACCGTTAACACGGACAAGACGGGGATCGATGTCGTGGCGGTGCCGCCCCGCGCGGGCCGCCCGCCGGCACCCCGGGCCGACCCCTCGGCCCGGCCACCCGGCACCCGGGGCGTTGCCCGGGTCTGCCATGCTCGGCACGATGACGACCGGCCGCCCCACTTCACGCCGCCCGCGCCGCCGGGCCGCCCTCGTCGTCCTGGCGGTCGGGGCGGTCGCCGCCCTCGTCGCCGTCGCCGGGGTCGCCTGGCAGTATCTGCGGCCACCGGGCCCGCGCCCGCTGTTCCAGCTCCCCGTCGCCTGCGGCGAGACGTGGCAGCTCGGCACCTATCCCGGGCACGACGACTACGACGTCGACCTGTTCCCCAAGCGGGGCGAGGCATGGGGGCGGCCGGTGCTCGCCTCGTACGCCGGCACGGTGACCGTGGCGGGGATCAACGGGTCGCTGGGTGGCCGCACCCCCGACAACCCGGACGGCCCGCGCGGCCGGGGCGGCGGGTACTGGGTGAAGATCGACCACGGCGGCCGGTGGGAGACGCAGTACCTGCACCTGCTCGAACCGCCGCTGGTCCGCGAGGGCCAGCGGGTCGCCCAGGGCGAGCAGATCGGGCGGGTCGGCAGCACCGGCAACTCCGGCGCACCCCACCTGCACTACGAGCAGCGCCGGGGCTGGGAGAAGGTCGAGACCCACTTCGACGGCGAGCCGTCGGGGATCACCCACGACGACGTCGAATACACGGTCACCCGCAAGAGCAACAACTGCGCCGTCGCGCGGCCGTAGCCGGCCGCGCCCGCCTTCCACTCACCGTCCAGATTGCTTCCACAGCCGGCTGGCAGCGTCTACGCCACAGACGCGAAGGGCGTCACGTGCGAAGGGACGCGACTCAGGTGCGAAGAGGAACGAACTGGAGGCTGGCCGCGGCGCTCAGCCTGATCGTCGCCGCCGGATCCCTCACGGTTTCCGGGCCGGCGGCGGCCGCCCCCGTCATCCGGCTGGCTCCGTCGGCCCCCGTGCAACCGGCCGACGTCGCCGGCTCGGTCGACTATCTCACCAGGACCTACGGCGTCAGCGTGCGGGAGGCGGTGCGGCGGCTGGAGTTGCAGCGGACCGCGGGGGCGTTGCAGGACGTGCTGGCCCGCGACCACGGCGACACCTTCGCGGGTTCCTGGATCGACCAGGAGAACGGGGGCGTGCTCCACCTCGCCAGCACCGCCGCCGAAAGGCTGGCCCCCGCGCTGGGCGCGATCCCGGACCGGCGGCACATCCGCGTCGTCGGGGTGCGGCACTCCCTCCGGGAGCTCGAGGCCAGGGCCAGAGAGGTCAGTGCCCGGCTGGGGCTCACGCCTGAGCAGGAGCCGGTGATCAACCCGCAGCGCAACCGGGTGGAGTTGCACCATGGCGCGGCGGACGCCGTGCGCGGCTCGGCCAGCCGGCGAGCGCTGGCCGCCGACCTGGGCGTCACGGTGGTCGACTCGCCGACCCCCGTCCCACAGGCCTGCGCGATCCGCAACTGTGAGGCGCCGATGCGCGGCGGACTGACGCTGGACTTCCTCGACTTCAACAAGAATCCGAGGCGGACCTGCACCAACGGCTTCAACGTGCACGGCTCGGACGGCTGGCAGTACACGGTCACGGCGGGGCACTGCAGCAAAGCCGGGGACGGCTACTACTCCCGGCACGCGGGCCTGTGGGTCGGCCGCTACAACAATCCGACCTATGTCAGCGAGATCTACCCCAACGACGGAATCATCATGCCGTACGTGGTGATGAACGGCTTCGAGTACGTCACGTACTGGGTGGTGAACCCACGCAACACGGTGTTCAACTCGCGGGTGAGCGCGCAGTTCCCGATCTACGGAATGTACAGCTACTCCCAGATCGGGGTCGGCTGGGTGGCCTGCCACACCGGTCAGACGTCCAACAACACCAGGTGCGGCACGGTCCTCACGAAGGACGGCGGGATGATCACGGACATCTGCACGCAGGACGGGGACAGCGGCGGCCCGCTCTTCAGCGAGGTCGACCACATGGCCTACGGCATCCTGCACGGCGGCACCAACAGCAACGGCACCTGCACCACGCGGTCGTACTACTCGCCGCTGTCGAAGGTCTTCGACTCCGCACGCTCGTACTCCGGCATCACGTTCAACGTGAACTCGGCCGCCTGATCGACCGGCCCCGCCGACCGGCGGGAGGGCCGTAGCCAGCGCCGCCGCCTGGCTACGGCCCTGCCGGTCCGTCGGGGTGGCGGCCCGGCCTGGGTCAGCACCCGCCGGTGCGCCTCCCGCAGGTCCGGCCCCGGGTCGATGCCCAGCTCGTCGGCGAGCCGCTCGCGGATCGACCGGTACGCCGCCAGGGCCTCGGCCTGACGGCCGGCGGCGGCGAGCGTCGTCACCAGGCCCGCCTGGACGCGCTCGTCGAGCGGGTCCCGCTCGGCCGCGCGGCGCAGCGGCGCCAGCACCGGCGCCGGACGGCGCAGCCGGACCGCGATCCCGGCGGCGTCGAGGACGGCGTCGGTGAACTCGCCGTCGAGGCGCGCGAACGTGGCCAGGGCCGCCGGGGTGCCGGCCAGGCCGTCGCCGGCGGGGCCGTGGCCGAGCCGCAGCGCCGCGGCGTACCGGTCGAGTGCCGCGGCGGGCTCGCCGCCCCGCGCGTACGCCTTCGCCTCGGCGACGGTGCGCCGGAACAGCACGAGGTCGAGTGCCTCCGGCCCGGCCGTGAAGCGGTACCCGTGGCCGTGCCGGGTCAGGTACGCGGACGGAGCGCGCGGCGGCAGGCCCGGTTCGAGCAGGCGGCGGAGGCCACCGACGTACTTGTGGATGGTGTTGACCGCGCTCGGGGGCGCGCCCGGGCCCCAGAGCAGGTCGACCAACTCGGGCGTGCCGACGGGGTGACCGGTGCGGGCGAGCAGGAGCGCCAGCAGGCAGCGTTGCTGCGGCGGCCCGGCATCCACCTCGGCGTCGCCGCGCCGGACCCGTAGCGGGCCGAGGATCCGCAGGTGCGTCGCCGGGCGGCGCGGATCGACACTGTGCGAAACAGGCATGGCATGACGATAGGTAGCGACGTGGATGCTCAGCGTACGTCGGATGACGTAATGACGCGGGCCAGCTCCGCCCGCGACTTGACGTGCACCTTCGGGTAGATCCGGTACAGGTGGGTGCTGACCGTCCGGGGGGACAGGAACAGGTGCGCCCCGATCTCCCGGTTGCTCAGCCCCTCCGCGGCCAGCCGGGCGATCTGCTGCTCCTGCGGGGTGAGGGCGGTCAGCGCGTCCGTCGGCCGCCGCCGGGTCTCGCCCGTGGCCCGCAGCTCCGACCGGGCCCGGTCGGCCCACGGGGTGACGCCGAGCGCGTCGAAGGTGGCCACCGCGGCCCGCAGCGGCGGCCGGCTCTCCGTGACCCGGTGCGCCCGCCGCAGCGCCGTGCCGTGCGCGAGCTGGAGGCGGGCACGGTCGAACGGCCAGCCGGTCAGGTCCTCGGCCAGCGCGGCCCGGTAGTCCCCGCCGAGCACCGCGCGGGCGTAGCCGAGGCCGACCCGCAGCGAGGGCGACCCGGTCCGCGCGGCGACCGGCTCCAGGTCGCGGACCACCGGGCGCAGCTCGTCCTGGAAGCCGCCGAGCAGGGCCGCCTCGGCCAGGTGCCCGAGCACGAGCAGCCGGTGGGCCGGGAAGTAGGCGCTGTCCGCCGGGTCGAAGATTCGCATGAGCTGCCGGAACGCGTCGTCCGGGTGGCCCTCGGCGAGCGCGGCGACGCCCCGGATGCGTTGCACGAGGGCCAGCATCGGCAGCCGCCGGCCGGCGGAGAGCACCTGCTCGGCGGCCTCGGCCCTGCGGTGGGCGGCGGCGACGTCGCCCCGCAGCGCCTCGGCCAGGCCCATGGTGAGGCTGCCGCCCAACGCCCACATCGGCAGCCCGGTCTCCTCCGCCAGTCTGATGCACTCGGCGGCCAGCGGCACGGCGGCCCGGGTGTCGCCCAGCGCCGCGTACGCCGACGCGGCCGCGTTGAGCGCCTGGGAGAGGACGCCGATCCGGCCCTGCGCGCGCAGCTCGGCCGCGGCGGACAGCGCGAACGTGCCGGCCAGGTCGAACGCGCCGACGGCCCAGGCAGCGATCGACAGGTCGCTGCGCAGGGCCGGTGGCAGGTCCATCCGGTGCGCCAGGCGCTCCAGCCGCCGCAGCGCGGCGGCGCCGTGCTCGACCGGTGCGACCAGCAGCATGATCGCGGTCACGCGCGGGTCGTCGTCGATCGATCCGAGCGCGAGCGTGACCTCGATGAACCGGTCGCGGACGGGCGTCGGAACGTTCGAGTAGTAGACGCGCAGCGCCAGGTCGTTCAGCGCCTGGAGGGCGCGCTCGGGGTCGCCGTCGCGGCGCATCGCGTCGATCAGGTCGGCGTAGGCCAGCAGCCGCTCCGGCCCGGACCAGGCCACCGGCAGGTACGTCTCGCGCAGCCAGGTCAGCCGCGCGTGGTCGGCCCGCCGCAGCGCGTGCTCGTCGATCTCGCCGAGCAGCCGCCGCACGGTGTGCGGGTCGCCCTGCTCGTGCGCCACGAGGCAGCTCGACACCTGCCGGTGGCCGCGCGCGGCAGGGTCCCCGCTGAGCTGGACGGCCCGGGTGAGCGCGGCCAGCGCGAGCGGCGCCTGACGCGGCGCGGCGGCGATCGCCACCTCGGTGAGTTCCCGGGCCAGCGCCTCGTCCGGGCCCGGTGCGGCCGACGCCCGGTGCCAGAGCCGGCGCTGCGGGCTGGCGGACAGCACCTCGGCCAGCGCCGCGTGCACGCGGCGACGGTCCGCGGGCGCGGCCTGCTGACGCAGCGCCGAGCGCAGCAACGGGTGCCGGAACCGCAGCTCGTACCGCTCGTCGACGGCGACCAGACGGGCGGTCACCGCCGGCTGGATCGCCTCGGTGGGCACGTCGACGCCGGCCAGGACCGCGGCGGCCGCCAGGATCTCGCCCAGGCCGGTCCCGTCGTTCAGCGCCGCGATCAGCAGCAGGGTCCGGGTCTGCGGCGGCAGGTCGGCGACCAGCCCGCCGAAGGTCCGCTCCACCCGCGCGCTCAGCGGCAGCGCCGCCGGCGACAGCGCGCCGTCGCCGAGCCGGGCGACCGAGGTGCCGAGCTCCACGATGCCCAGCGGGTTTCCGGCGGCCTCGTCCAGCACCCGGTCCCGCAGCCGCCGGGCCAACCGGGGCGCGGTCCGGTCCAGCAGCGTCCCGGCGTCCGCCGGGTGCAGGGGCTCCAGCCGCAGCTCGGGCAGCCCCGCCCTGGTGAGCCGCCGGTCGACGTCCTCGCCGTCGCGTACCGCCATGACCACGGCGACCGGGTCCGACCCGATCCGCCGGCAGAGGAACGTCAGGGTCTCCCAGGTGGCGGCGTCCAGCCAGTGCGCGTCCTCGACCGCGAGCAGCGTGGGCTGCTCCGGTTCGCCGAGCAGGTGCAGCACCTCGACGGCCCGCCGGTACGGCGAGTCCGCCGTCAGCGCGGCGGCCCGTAGCGGGCGGAGCAGGTGGTCGAGCCCCGCGTACGGGATCTGCCCCTCGGCCTGCACGCCGGTCACGCCCAGTACGCGCACCCCGCGCCCGCGCCCGGCGCGGACCACGTGCTCCAGCAGGGCCGACTTGCCGATCCCCGCCTCGCCGCGCAACACCAGCGCGCCGCCCCGCCCGTCGATGGCGTGGGTGAGCAGACCCCCGAGCAGGCTGATCTGGTCGTCCCGCCCGACAAGCCCTGCCATGCCCCCATCCTGCAACGCCACGGCCGGGGCCTCACCCGCCGTCGACCCGGGGCCGCCGGTGGTCGGTCAGCCGGAACCCGACCCCCCGCACCGCCACGACGGTGACGCCGGTGCCGAGCTGGTCGAGCTTGCGGCGCAGCCGCTTCACCAGGGACTGCACGCCGGCCGGGTGCTGCCGCCCCTCGTCGTGCCAGACCGTCCGGTGCAACTCGGCGTAGCTCCATACCCGGACCGGTTCGCTGGTCAGACGGGCCAGCAGGTCGCGTTCGAGCCGGGTGAGGAAGACCTCGCGCTCGCCGTAGCGGGCCGTGGACCGGGCCGGGTCGATCCGCAGCAGGTCGTCCGGGCCCGCCTCGGGGGTCGGCCGCCCCGCTGCGGGCGGCCCCTGGGGCACCGCGATGAGCCGGCGCAACTCGTCGAGGTCGGCCACCAGCAGCAGGGGCGCGATGCCGTCGAGGCGTTCGGCGAGCCGGATCCGCTCGGCCGGCGACGGCGTCACCGCGATCACCAGCGGGATCGGCGGCCCCGCCTCGTCGAGGGGGCCGGGCGGCCCGCTGCCGTCGCCGCCGGTCACCGCGCCCACCCGGACGCGATCGACGGTTGCTGCCCGAGTCTGTCAGCGCGGTGACAGCGACGGGCGGCCACCACCACCGGGCGGGCTGCTCCTAGCGACGAGTTGCTCACGTCGCGTGCTTGATCCTTCATCTTTGTCGATCATAGTTTGCCCACAGGCTGCCGGCGTGACCCGCACGGCGCCTGGAGGGCCTGGGGAACCGCGCGTACCGGTGCGTCCAGAGGGGAGGCACGGTCGTTGTACCCCTGTCACGGCCCGACCAACCGCGGGTCGTTCTGCAGGAGGCAGCACCGATGCTGAGACGTCCACACCCCAGGGGCCCGGCCGGGCGCCTGGTGAGCGCCGGTGCGGCGCTCGTCCTCGCCGCGACGGCCCTGGTCGCGACCGGTTCCGGGGCGCAGGCCGCGCCGGGCGGCACGCCCGCGGACAAGATCCGGCCCGAGCTGGTCAAGCAGCTCCAGACCAAGACCGAGAGCGACTTCTGGATCCACTTCGGTGCCCGGGCGGACCTGGGCAAGACCGCCGCGATCACCGACTGGACCAAGCGGGGCGCCGCCGTGGCGGACGCGCTGCGCCGCACCGCCGCCGACAGCCAGGCCAAGGTCCGCGCCGAGCTCGACGGCGCGGGCGCGAAGTACCAGACCTTCTGGGCGACCAACGCCATCAAGGTCAGCAGCGGCTCCCTGACGATGGTGCAGAGCCTCGCCGCGCACGCCGAGGTCGACGGCGTCTACGCGCCCGTCGCCTACGAGCTGCCCGAGGTCACGAAGGGCACCGACGAGAAGACGGCCAACGCCCTGGAGTGGGGCATCGCCAACATCAACGCCGACGACGTCTGGTCCCGCTACGGCGTCACCGGCGCCGGCATCACGGTGGCGAGCATCGACTCCGGCGTGCAGTTCGACCACCCGGCGCTGGTGCGGGCGTACCGGGGCAACAACGGTGACGGCACCTTCGACCACAACTACAACTGGTTCGACGCGGCCGGCGACTGCGCCGCCGCCCCCTGCGACGGCGACGGCCACGGCACCCACACGATGGGCACGATGGCCGGCGCCGACGGCGCCAACCAGATCGGCGTCGCGCCCGGCGTCCGGTGGATCGCGGCCAACGGCTGCTGCCCGACCGACGCCGCGCTGATCGCGTCCGGCCAGTGGATGCTCGAACCCACCGACCTCGACGGCGAGAACCCCGACGCCAGCAAGCGGCCCCACGTCATCAACAACTCGTGGGGCACCCGGCTGCCCTCCAACGACCCGTTCATGGAGGACGTGACGCTGGCCTGGGCCGCGTCGGGCATCTTCGGCGCCTGGTCCAACGGCAACAGCGGCCCCTCCTGCCAGACCAGCGGCTCGCCGGGCAGCCGGTCCAGCAACTACTCCACCGGCGCGTACGACGTCAACAACGCCATCGCCAGCTTCTCCGCCCGGGGCGCCGGCCAGGATGGGGCCGTCAAGCCCGACATCGCCGCGCCCGGCGTCAACGTCCGCTCCAGCATCCCCGGCGGCGGCTACGGCAGCCTCAGCGGCACCTCCATGGCCTCCCCGCACCTCGCGGGCGCGGTGGCGCTGCTGTGGTCGGCGGCGCCCGCGCTGGTCGGCGACGTCGCGGCCACCCGCGCCCTGCTGGACGGCTCGGCGATCGACACCGCCGCCGCCCAGTGCGGCGGCACCGCCGACGACAACAACGTCTTCGGCGAGGGCCGCCTCGACGCCCTCGCGCTGCTCGACGCCGCCCCGATCGGGGAGACCGGCACCCTCGCCGGCACGGTCACCGACGCGGCCACCGGCGACCCGGTCCCCGGCGCCACGGTCGCCCTCACCGGCCCGGCGTCCCGGCAGCTCACCACCGGTGCCGACGGCAGGTACTCGTCCCTGCTGCCCGCCGGCGACTACCAGGTCGCCGTGACCGCGTTCGGCTACGCCGCCCGGACCCTGCCCGCCACGGTCCGCGCCGCCGCGACCACGACGCTCGACGTCGCCCTGACGGCGGTGCCGTCGGTCACCGTCAGCGGCTCGGTCACCGACGGCTCCGGCCACGGCTGGCCGTTGTACGCGAAGGTCAGCGTCGAGGGCCTGCCGGTGTCCGACTACACCACGCCCGGCAACGGCCGCTACAGCCTCACCCTGCCCGCCTCGGCCACGTACACGCTGAAGGTGGAGCCGCAGTACCCGGGCTACCAGACCGTGACCCGTGAGGTCGTGGTCGGCTCCGGCAACAAGACCCAGAACGTCGCCGTCACCGTGGACCCGGCCGCCTGCACCACCGCGCCCGGCTACGAATACGGCTCCGACGGCGTGTACGAGACCTTCGACGGCGACCGCGCCCCGGCCGGCTGGTCGGTCGTGGACAACGCCGGCACCGGCCAGGGGTGGCGGTTCACCGACACGGGGAGCCGGGGCAACCTCACCGGCGGCACCGGCGGCTTCGCGATCGTCGACAGCGACGACTACGGCAGCGGCGGGAAGCAGGACACCTCGCTGGTCAGCCCGGTCGTCGACCTCACCGACGTCGCCGCGCCCGTGATCCGGTTCAACCAGGACCTCAACTGGGTCAGCTCCGAGCGCGCCGACGTCGACCTCAGCGTCGACGGCGGCGAGACCTGGACCAACGTGCTGCGCCAGGCGGCGGACGTGCGCGGGCCCAAGGTCACCGAGATCGCGATCCCGCAGGCGGCGGGCAGGTCCGGGGTCCAGGTGCGGTTCCACTACTACGACGCCACCTGGGAGTGGTGGTGGCAGGTCGACAACGTGCTGATCGGCAGCGAGGTCACCTGCGCGCCGACCGACGGCGGCCTGGTGCTCGGCCACGTCCGCGACGCCAACGACAACGGGTACGTCAACGGCGCGACCGTCACCAGCGACGACCGGCCGGCGCAGACGACCACCACCGTGGCCACCCCCGACGACACCGAGCTGCCCGACGGCTTCTACTGGCTGTTCTCCTCGCTGACCGGCGCGCACCGGTTCACCGCCAAGGCCGGCGGCTACGTCAGCCAGGGCAAGCAGGTCACGGTCGAGGCCGACTGGGCCACCACCGCGACGTTCAAGCTCGCGGCGGGCCGGCTGTCCGTGCAGCCGGCGGCGGTCAGCGGCACCGTGCGGATGCCCACCGGCACCGTCGCCAAGACCTTCACGGTGACCAACACCGGCGGGGCCCCCGTCGACGTCCGCTTCGGCGAGCGCGACGGCGGCTTCGAGCTGCTGCGGGCCGACGGCTCCCGGGTGACCCAGCGGCAGATCCTGGCCGCCGAGGGGGCCCCGGAGCAGCGGATCACCGCCGCCACGTCGCTGGCCGCGCGGGCGTCCGGCAAGGCGGCTTCGGCGGCCCCCGCCCCGGCCGGCCCGCAGGCCGCGCCGTGGACGGACGTCACCGACTTCCCGGCCACCATCATGGACAACCGGGTGGTCAGCCTGGACGGCAAGGTGTATTCGATCGCCGGCGGCAACGGCACGGCGTCGTCGGCGAAGAACTACGCCTACGATCCCATCGCCCAGACCTGGACCGCGATCGCCGACCTGCCCGGCGCGCGCAACGCCGTCACGGCCGGCGTCGTCGACGGGAAGATCATCGTGACCGGCGGTTGGGGCGCGTCCGGCCCCGACGCCGCCACCTGGTCGTACGACCCGGCGGCCAACGCGTGGACGAAGAAGGCGAACAACCCGGCGCCCCGGTCCGCCGCCGGCCAGGCCGTCGCCGACGGCAAGCTGTACGCGGTCGGCGGCTGCACGACGGCGAACTGCACGCCGATGTCCAACGACGTGCTCCGGTACGACCCGGCCGGCGACACCTGGGAGACGCTGCCCGACTACCCGAAGGCGGTGGCGTTCCTGTCCTGCGGCGGCATCGGCGGCGTCGTCTACTGCACCGGCGGCAACGACGGCTCCGTCGCGCAGAAGGCCGGCTATGCCTTCGACCCGGGCACCAACGCCTGGACCGCGATCGCCGACGCGCCGGCCGACAACTGGGCCAGCTCGTTCGCCGTGGCCAACGGCAAGCTGCTGGTCGTCGGCGGCTCGCAGGGCGGGGCGATCACCAACGCCGGCTTCGCCTACGACCCGGCGGGCAACTCGTGGTCGGCCCTGCCGAACGCCAACACCGCCCGGTACCGGGGCGGCGCGGCGTGCGGCTTCTACAAGGTCGGCGGCTCCTCGGGCGGCTTCACGGCGACGGCGGACAGCGAGGCGCTGCCCGGCTTCGGCGAGTGCGCCGAGGCCGCCGCGGACGTCAGCTGGCTGACGATCGACAAGACGGCGGCCACGCTGGCGCCGGGCGAGAAGGTCACGGTCACCGTCGGGATCGCGGCCACCGTGGACCAGCCGGGCACGTACACGGCGTCGGTGGTGATCACCGAGAACACCCCGTACACCGTCGCGCCGGTGTCGGTCACGATGACCGCGCAGCCGCCGAAGACCTGGGGCAAGCTGCTGGGCACGGTGACCGGGACGAGCTGCCAGGGCGTCGGCGCGCCGATCCCCGGTGCGGTGGTCCAGGTCGACTCCTGGGCGATGTCGTGGACGTTCGCCACCGACGACCAGGGCCGGTACGCCTACTGGCTGGACAAGCGGAACAACCCGCTGACGTTGATCGTCGCCAAGGACGGCTGGAAGCCGCAGACCCGCCAGACGAAGATCAACACCAGCACGCCCACCGTGGAGAACTTCGCGTTGGCGCCGATCCGCTGCTGACCGTCGACGGCTGACGGGACAGCCCCGGCCCGCCCGGTCACCCGACCGGGCGGGCCGCGGGCGTCCTGCGGCGGGCCGGCGGCTCGGAGCCCGGCGTGTTCGAGGGCCCGTGCCGGCGGACGGGGGAGGGGCTCAGGGCAGCGCCAGCCGGAAGCCGACCCCCCGGACCGCGTCGATGGTCGCCGGCACGCCCAGCCGGGCCAGCTTGCGCCGCACCCGGCGCACCACCGAGTGCAGGTCGGAGCCGCGGCCCAGGCGCTCGGTGCCCCAGACCTCGCGGTGCAGCCGCCGGTGGGTCCAGGTGTGCCCGGGCGTGCCCACCAGGCAGCGCAGCAGGTCGTGCTCCAGCGGGGTCAGCCCGATTTCGCGGTTGCGCCAGCGCAGCACCCGCCGGTCGGAGTCGATGCTCAGCGCGGTCGCGGCCGGCGCGGCGGTGACCACGACCCGGTGGGCCGCCGCCTCGGCGGGCGGGGCGGCGGGCTCGCCGGCCACGCCGAGGAACCGCCGCGCCTGGTCCACGCTGGAGACGATCAGGACGGCCTCGGACCCGCCGAACAGCTCGGCGAGGCGGCGGCGGTGCGACGCCGAGGAGGCGATGCCGATGGCCAGGGAGGGTCTCCCGCTCATCTCCGCCCTCCCCGTCCATCCGCTCGCGGAACGGCGTTGACATAATAATGTGTGTCGATGTCTGCGGCAATGGCCCTTCCCGACGGTCGCGCCGCTTCGGCGTGGCAGGATGTCGGCGTGCCCGAGGCCCGCAGACCACCGGTCGCGTTCGAGACGACCTGCGTCGTCGCGGCGCCGCCGGACGAGGTCTACCACCACCTGTCCGACCCGTTCAGCTACGTCGGGCTGTCGCCGCTGATCGTGGCGGTCCGCGACGTGCGCACGGGCCACGACGCGCAGGGCCGGGCCGTCGCCCGCTACGTCGCCGTCGAGCGGTTCCGGCTGGTCGGCCCGGTGCGGTGGGACAACCCGATCCGGGTACGGATGGTGGCGACGCGGCCGGGCGAGCAACTGGTCAGCGAGGTGCGCAGCCCCGGCTGGGTGTCGCTGCGCGCGGTGGTGGACCTGGCCGCCGAGGCGGGCGGCACCCGGGTGCGGGAAGGGGTGACCGCCGAGGCCCCGGTGCCGCTGCGGCGGTTCGTGGCGGCCAAGGCGCGCGAGGTCGCCGCGTACCGGGCGGCCGAGCTGACCCGCCGCATGGCGGCCCGGTAGCCCACGCGCGGCCCGGCGTCCGCGTCGCGGGCCCGCGACGCTGCGGGCCCGCGACGCCGGCACGGGGGTTACCGGTAGGTCAGGTCGGACGAGGAGTAGAGGCAGTTGGTGCCGTCGGCCCCGGTGCCGACCTGGGTGGGCTCGCTGCCGGTGTTGTTGCCGTTGTACTTGCGGCAGATCACCATCGACCGGCTCGAGTCGTTGACGATCGTGATGCCCGAGAACCGGGCGGTGTCGCCGTAGTTGACGTTGATCCCGGCCACCGTGTTGCCGGGGCGGGTCAGCGTGCTGTTGCGGATGACGACGGCGCGCTTGTACTGGGTGGAGCAGTTGCCGCAGGAGCGGTAGAACGTCCCGAAGTTGGTCGCCTGGAAGTTCTGGACGGTCAGCGTGCCCGCCCCGTTGTGCTGGAAGACCTTGTCGCTGGCGCTGCGCGCGCCACCGCCGTCGACCAGGAAGACGGGCGACCCGCTGCCGCGGAACGTGGCGGCGTCCTCGCCCACGTCCTCCCACCACACGTTGCGCAGCGTGCAGGACCCGGCGCAGTGCACGCCGTCACCGGCGGGGCCGCCGATGATGACGTTCTGCAGGGTGGCCCCGGCGGCGAGCTGGAACATCGGGTCCTGGCTCTCCTCCTGGCTGCCGTCACCGATGCAGCAGTAGCGGCGCATGCCGCCGTCGAACACCCCGGAGACCGGGATCGTGCCGTCGACGCCGACCTGCCCGGTCGGCGTCGGCCAGGATCCGGTCGGCGGCGGCGTGGTGGGCGGCGGCGCGGTCGGTGGCGGCGTGGTCGGGTTGCCCGGCGTGGTGGGGCTGGTCCCGCCGGTGCAGGTGACGCCGTTGACCGCGAAACTGGTCGGCGTCGGGTTGCTGCTGTTGTTCCACGTGCCGTTGAAGCCGAACGCGGTCGAGGCGTTGGTGGCGAGGTTGCCGTTGAAGCTCACGTTCGTGGCGGTCACCGCGCTGCCGCTCTGCGTCACGGTGGCGTTCCACGCCTGGGTGACCGTCTGGCCGGCGCCGAACGACCAGGTGAGCCGCCACGAGGTGAGGGGGTCGCCGACGTTGGTGAGGGTGACCGTGGTGGAGAAGCCGCCCGGCCACTGCGAGCCGACCGCGTAGCTGACGCGGCAGCCGGCGGCGGCCTGCGCGGCGCCCGCCGTGGCCACGACCCCCGCGGCGGCGAGCGTGGCCGCCGCCGCTGTGACGACGAGAAGGGACTTTCGGCGCTGTCTGTGCAGCATGTTGCTCCCTGGCTGTACATGGGGCCCGCGGAGGTGCCGGCAGCCGGTGCCCGCCGGATGCCGGAGCGGACCCTGGTCCGTGCCCGGACGCCCGTCCGTCGGACGGGCCGCGCCGCCCACTGGGCAAGCGCATTCACCCAGCAGAGCGCAGAACGATGATCGACACAATCCCGGTCCCGCCGCCGCGTAGGGAAACACCCGATTACCGCGCGGGCGCGCGGCCCTAGCGTCAGGCGCATGCCCCGTCGTACGCACACCCCGGCCCGCCCGCTCCGCCCGGCCCGGGTCACCAGGCGGTTCCACCGCCTGGCACCCGTCCTGCTGCTCGCCCTGCTGGCCCCCGCCGCCTGCGGCCGGCTGGCCGGCCCGCTCTCCGCCGACCCGGGCGACGCCGCCGACCGACCCGCCCCGGTGTCGTCGCAGCCCGGCGGGTCGGCCGACCCGGCCGCTCCGGAACCCGGCGACCCGACCGGCCCGGCCGACGGGCAGTCGCCGGAGCCGGGGGACGACGCGCTGGCCCTGCCCGACCCCTGCACCCTGGTCCGCAAGGCCGAGGCCGAGAAGCTGGCCGGCCTCGGACTGGGCGACGGCAAGTCGGTCGGGGACACCTGCACCTACACCGCGCCCGCCGACGGGCCGACCGCGCAGGTCGAGGTCTTCGTCGGCGACGGCGCGAAGAACTACCTCGACGTCGAGCGGGCGCTCGGGCACGAGACGCGGGCGCTGCCCGGCGTGGGCGACGAGGCGTACGCGACCGCCGACTCGTTCTTCGTCAACGCCTCCGGCAGGTGGGTGGCCGTCCGGCTGGTGCGGCTCAACGACCCCGAGGAGAACCGCGGGCCGTTGGAGTCGCTCGCCCGTACCGTCGCCGCCCGGCTCTGAGGACGGTCGCGCCCGCGCCGGAGAGGTCGTGCCGGGCGTCGCGGTCTGCGGACGCCCGCCGCGCTGACCGCCGCCTGGCCCCCCGGTGGCGGACCCGTGCCATCATCCCGCCATGGAGACCTCCCTGGTGGGGCGCGACGCGGTCGCCGACCGGGCGTGGCGGGCGCTGGTCGCGGGAGCGCCGGTGCTCGTGGAAGGCCGTAGCGGCATCGGCAAGACCGCCCTCTGGCGGGCCCTGGTCGGCCGGGCCGAGCGGGCCGGGTGGTCGACGCTGACCTGCGCCCCGGCCGAGGCCGAGGTGGCGCTGCCGTTCGCCGCGCTGGCCGACCTGCTCCGGCCGCTGGCCGCCGCGGTGCCGGCCCTGCCCCCGCCGCAGCGCGCCGCCGCCGAGATGGTGCTGCTGGCCGCGCCCGGCGACGAGGTGATCGACGAACGGGCGGTCGGCGCGGCGACCCGCGCCCTGATCGAGGGGGCGTTCGGCGCGGGGGCCCCGGTGCTGCTCGCCGTCGACGACGCGCCCTGGCTCGACCCGCCGAGCGAGCGGGCGTTGCGGTTCGCGCTGCGCCGGCTCGCGCCCCGGCCCGCCGTGCTGGTCGCCCGGCGCACGGACGGCACCGGGCCCGCCGCCACGCCCCTCGGCCTCGACGACGACCGGCCCGGCGGCGCGCCGGTGACCCGTGTCGCCCTGCCCCCGCTGGACGCCGGCTCCCTGCACCACATCGTCCGGACCCGGCTGGACGGCGCGCTCAGCCGCCCGCTGTTCGCCCGCATCGTCCGAGACGCCGGGGGCAACCCGCTGCTGGCCATCGAGATGGCCCGGGCGGCGCTGCGCCTGCCCCGCCCACCGGGGCCCGACGAGGACCTGCCGGTGCCGTCGTCGCTGCGCCAGCTGCTCGCCGACGCGCTGCGGGCGCTGCCCGCCCCCACCCGGGACGCGGTGCGGCTGGCCGCGCTGCTGACCGTGCCCACCCTGCCGGATCTCGCCGCGGCCGGGGTGCCGGCGGACGCCTGGGACGCGGCGGAGGAGGCCGGCCTGCTCCGTGTCGCCCCGGACCGGGTCGGCTTCGTCCACCCGAGCTACGCCGCCGCCGTTCGCGGCGGCATCCCGCCCGGGGTGCGCCGGCGGCTGCACCGGACGCTGGCCGACG
This sequence comes from Micromonospora haikouensis, assembly GCF_900091595.1. GTDB lineage: Bacteria > Actinomycetota > Actinomycetes > Mycobacteriales > Micromonosporaceae > Micromonospora > Micromonospora haikouensis. The sequence goes on along the minus strand of NZ_FMCW01000018.1, from coordinate 153,725 downwards.
CGGTGCCGGATCCCGACGAACGCGCCCGCCAGCTCGCCCGGTGCGTCGTCGAGCCCGACGAAACAGTCGCCGCCGAGCTGGCCGCCGCCGCCGAACGTCAGCGCACCCGGGGTGCCCCCGCCGTCGCCGCCGACCTGTTCGAGCGAGCCGCGCAGCTCACGCCCGCCGCCCAGGCCGACGACCGGGACCGGCGTCGCCTGGCCGCGGTGCGCTGCCGGATCGACAGCGGCGACCACGCGGCGGCGGGCGCGGCGGCCGACGCCGCGACCGGGCAGCTCACCGGGCAGGCGCGGGCGGAGGCGCTGCTGCTGCGCGCGTTGGTCGCATGGTTCGCCGACGACCTCGCCACCGCCGTGTCCACTGGCGAGCGCGCGCTGGTCGCCGCCGACGGCGGCCCCCTCGCGGGGCGGATCCACGCCCACCTCACCCTGTTCCACGACGGGCCCGGGGCCGCCCGGCGGCACGCCGAGGCCGCCATCGCCCTGATCGGCGCCGACGAGGACCGGCCCCTGCTGACCGCGTCGCTGCTGCTGCTGTTCTTCCACGAGGTGCGCGCGGGCCTGCCCGCCCGCACCGGGCTGCTCGACCGGGCGCTGGCACTGGAGGCCGGCGAGCCGTCGTGGCTGGCCGGCACGATCCCGGCGATCTGGTGGAAGGCCGTCGACGACCACGACCGGGCGCGCGAACGGCTGCACGACATGCGCACCCGGGCGGCGGCGCGGGGTGACGAGCCGTGGCAGCACGAGCTGCTCACCCACCTCGGCGAGGCGGAGCTGCTGGCCGGCCGGTTCGCCGCCGCCGAGGCGCACATCGCCGCCGCCCGGCAGCTGGGTGAGCAGCTCGGCAGCGCGCTGGTCGGCGAGACCTGGCTGGCGGGGACGCTGGCCGCGTACCGAGGGCGGCTGGCCGAGGCCGCCGGGGTCGCGGAGGAGGGCCTGCGCCGGGCCCGGGAGGTCGACGACGACTGGAGCCGGCGCATCCACCTGCAACTGGCCGGGTTCGTGGCGTTGTCCGCCGGCCGGGCCGGCGAGGCCGCCGCCGCGTACGGCGAGCTGGCGGGGGCGCTGTCCGGCTCCGGGATCGTCGAGCCGGTCGCCCTGCGCTTCGAACCGGACTGGATCGAGGCGTGCGTCGGCTGCGGTGACCTCGACACGGCGGGCCGGGCCCTCGCCCGTCTCGCCGAACGGCACGGGCGACTGCCCCGGCCGTGGACCACGCTCGGGCTGGCCCGCAGCCGGGTGCTGGTCGCCGGCGCCGCCGGCGTCGACACGTCGCCGGCGCTCGCCGCGCTCGGTGCCGCGCGGTCGGCCGTACCGGCGGACGTGCTACCGCTGGACCGCGCCCGCTGCCTGCTGGTCGCGGGTCGCGCGCTGCGGCGGGCCCGGCGTCGCCGGGAGGCCCGCGCGGCCCTGGAGGCGGCCGAGGCCGAGTTCGACGCGCTCGGCGCCGCCGCGTTCGCCGCCGCGACGCGCGGCGAGCTGGACCGGATCGGCCGGCGGACGGCCGCACCGACCACGCTCACCGCCACCGAGGAGCGGGTGGCCCGGCTGGCCGCGCAGGGGCGCACCAACCGGGTCATCGCCGACACGCTGTTCATCAGCCCGAAGACCGTCGAGGCCAACCTCGCCCGGGCCTACCGCAAGCTCGGCATCTCCAGCCGCGCCGAGCTGGGCGCCGTGCTGGGGCGGCCGGCGTCCGGCTGAGGGGTGGGCCGGTCGACGGCGACCCTGGACAGCGGTGCCGCCGCCCGGCGGCGGGCCGCACGGCCGGTGCCGGGGCGGCGCGCAGGAGGCAGAATGTCGCCGTGTCCTCCGACCTGCTGGCGATGATCGCCGCCGAACGCCGCCGCATCGCCGACCTGCTCGACTCGCTGACCCCCGCCCAGCTGGACACGCCCAGCCTGTGCGGGGCCTGGACCGTGCGGGAGGTCGCCGGCCACCTGGTCTCGCCGCTGGTGGTCAGCCCGTGGCGGGTCCTGCCGCTCGTGCTGCGCTCCGGTTTCAACCTGCACGCGGCGAACGCGCGCCTGGCCAGCCAGGTGGCCCGCCGGCCGGCCGGCGAGCTGGCCACGGCGCTGCGGACCCACGCCGAGCATCCGTTCCGGCCGCCCGTGGTCGGGTTCTTCGGCCAGCTCACCGACGTGCAGGTGCACGGGCAGGACATCCGCCGCCCGCTGGGCCTGCCCGCCGACCTGGACCCGCTGCGGCTGCGTACGTCGCTGGACTTCCTGACCGGCGGCCGGGCCGTCGGCTTCGTCGACCGCCGCCGGGTCGCCGGGCTGCGGTTCGAGGCCACCGACCTGGACTGGGCGGCGGGCGAGGGGCCGGTGGTCCGGGGCACCGGTGAGGCGCTGCTGCTGACGCTGACCGGCCGACGGGTGGCCCTGCCCGAGCTCGACGGCGACGGGGCCGCGGTGCTGGCCGGGCGCTGGCCCGGCTGACCGGCGACGTCCGACGACCCGACACCCGTCTGGTCCGTTTTGCTCGAACCCAGCAGGGTACGACCCGGATGCCCGTTCATCGCCGCATCCCGGAGGTACCCGTCCAGATGAGTGCTCGCAAGCCCGCCAAGGCGGTCAAGGATGTGGTCGAGGCCGCCGCGGGGAAGGTAGCCGACGTCCTGACCCCCGACGCCCCCGGCGCGCCCGGCAGCGTCCCGCCCCCCGTCGCGGAGCCGACGACGCCGCACGGCCCGCTGCCCCCGAAGGGGGAGCAGGGCGCTCCCGAGACCCGCAGCCCGACCGGTGCGCCGACCGGCGCGCCGACGACCGCGAACGGCCAGCAGGGCGCCTACCTCACCACCTCGCAGGGGGCGCGGCTGCGCGACACGGACCATTCGCTCAAGGCCGGGCCGCGCGGCCCGATCCTGCTGCAGGACCACCACTTCCGCGAGAAGATCACGCACTTCGACCACGAGCGCATCCCCGAGCGCGTCGTGCACGCCCGGGGTACGGGAGCGCACGGCGTCTTCGTCGGCTACGGCACCGCCGAACCGATCACGCGGGCGGGCTTCCTCGCCAAGGGCCGCGAGACCGAGGTCTTCGTGCGGTTCTCCACCGTGCTCGGCTCGCGCGGCTCGGCCGACACGGTCCGCGACACCCGGGGCTTCGCGACGAAGTTCTACACCGACGAGGGCACCTTCGACCTCGTCGCCAACAACATGCCGGTCTTCTTCATCCAGGACGCGATCAAGTTCCCCGACATCATCCACGCCGGCAAGCCGCACCCCGACCGGGAGATCCCGCAGGCGCAGAGCGCGCACGACACGTTCTGGGACTTCGTCTCCCTGCACACGGAGGCGCAGCACCACACGATGTGGAACATGTCCGACCGGGGGATCCCGCGCTCGTACCGGATGATGGAGGGCTTCGGCGTGCACACCTTCCGGCTGGTCAACGCCGCCGGGGAGACCGTGCTGGTCAAGTTCCACTGGAAGCCGCAGCTGGGCGTGCACTCCCTGACCTGGGAGGAGGCGCAGCTGCTCGGCGGCGTGGACCCGGACTTCCACCGCCGGGACCTCTACGACGCGATCGAGGCGGGGGCGTACCCCGAGTGGGAGCTGGGCGTGCAGGTCCTGCCCGACACGCCGGAGGAGACGTTCGCCGGGATCGACCTGCTGGACCCGACGAAGATCGTGCCGGAGGAGCTCGCGCCGGTGCAGCCGATCGGGCGGCTCACGCTCAACCGGACGCCGACGAACTTCTTCGCCGAGACCGAGCAGGTCGCGTTCCACGTCGGGCACCTGCCGCCGGGCATCGACGTCACCAACGACCCGCTGTTACAGGGCCGGCTCTTCTCGTACGTCGACACGCAGCTCACCCGGCTCGGCGGGCCGAACTTCTCCCAGCTCCCGGTCAACCGCCCGCACGCCCCGGTCAACGACATGCTCCGCGACGGCTTCCACCAGCAGGCGGTGCACGCGGGCGTCGCGCCGTACCGGCCGAACTCCCTCGACGGCGGCAACCCGTTCCCGGCCGGCGACGCCGAGGGCGCGTTCGTCGACGTGCCGGTGACGGTGGCGCAGGCGCCGAAGGTGCGCGCGAATCCGGCCTCGTTCGACGACCACTTCAGCCAGGCCCGCCTGTTCTGGCTGAGCATGTCGCCGGTGGAGCGGGAGCACATCGTCCGCGCCTACACGTTCGAGCTGGGCAAGTGCTACCACCAGGCGATCCGGGAACGTCAGCTCGCCTGCCTGGCGAACATCGACCCGGTGCTGTGCGCGCAGGTGGCCGCCGGGCTGGGCCTGCCCGCTCCGGAGCCGACCGTGCCGCTGGCGGACGTCGCGCCCAGCCCCGCGCTGTCGCAGGTCGGCCGCGAGTGGCCGGCGGACGGCCGCACGGTCGGGATCGTCGTCGACCCCGACGCCGGCCTCGACGGGGTCGGCCAGGTGCAGCGGGCCGTCTTCGCGGCCGGCATGGTGCCGCTGCTGATCGCCCCGCACGGCGGGACCGTGGGCGGGCTGCCGGTGCAGCGGACCTTCGCCACCGGCCGGTCGGTCGAGTTCGACGCGCTGCTGCTGGCCGGGGCGCCCGTGCCCGCGCCGGACGCGCTGCCGGCGCGCGACGAGAAGGCGGGCGCGCCGGGTCCGGCGGCCGTCGACCCGCGCGTGCTGCTGCTGGTGCAGGAGTGCTGGCGGCACGCGAAGGCGATCGGCGCGTGGGGTGCGGGCGTCGCCGTGCTGGAGCTGGCGGGGGTGGCCGGCACCCCGGGCGTGGTCGCGGGCGACTCCGGCGACGACGCCCTCGCGGCCGTGCAGCGGCTGCTGGCCACGCACCGGGTGTGGGAACGGTTCCCGGTGTCGCTGCCCTGACCGTGCCGTCGGCCGGGGGCCGCCCGTCCGCCGCAGCGGAGGGCGGCCCCTGGCCGTGCGGGCGGGAACCGGCCGGGACGTGCCGGTCAGGAGGTGCCGGACAGGGCGGTGACGAGCCCGAAGCCGCCGCAGCACAGCACGCCGACCACGGCCAGCGTGACGAGCAGGATGCTGTAGTTGGACCACATGCCGAAGCGCGTGACATCGGTGCCGTGCCCGTCGTGGACCCGGTTGCGCCAGCCGCCGAAGCGGAACGACAGGTGGTGCGCGGCCCCGGGCTGCGCGACGAGCGCGGTGGTGATGACGGGGATTCCGATGAAGTCCGTGTACCGCACGTCGTGCGGCCCCGCCGGGACGGCCACGTGCCAGGTGCCCTCGCCGGGGATCGGCACCGTCCGGCCGTCGATCTTGAACTTGCTGGTGGCCGGGGCGGGGACGAGGTAGGGCCCCCGGTTGACCGAGACGACCAGCACGGCGTGGCCCGGGGGCGGCGGGATCGGTTGCGGGTAGGCGGTCAGCGGCGCGACCGCGCCGGGCCAGGGCGGGTACGACGGGTGAGGAGGATACGACACGGCCACATCCTGGCATGGCTGCGCATCCCGGGCCGGGCCGCAGGGGGTGCCGGCCGCGACGGGTGGTGTGACCGTCGCCGCAGTCCTTGACTCCGCACCGACGCCCGTAGCAGCATCGCAAGGCGATACGCTGTCTCGAATTGTGGTGACTGTCGGGGAAGGGTCGATCGTGCGCCGCTGGCTGTCCCGGATCCCGCTCGACCCGTACATCCTGGCGCTGCTGGCGACCCTGGTGGTCGCCACCGTGCTGCCGGCCCGGGGCCGGTTCGCCGACGGCGCGTCCGTGGCCACCACCCTCGCCATCGGGCTGCTGTTCTTCCTCTACGGCGCCCGCATCTCGCCCGGCGAGGCGTGGGCCGGGGCCCGGCACTGGCGCCTGCACGTGCTGGTGCTGTCCAGCACGTTCGTGCTGTTCCCGCTGCTCGGGCTGGCCGCCCGGGTCCTGCAGCCCGCCGTGCTGACGCCGGAGCTCTACCAGGGGCTGCTGTTCCTGTGCGTGGTGCCGTCCACCGTGCAGTCGTCGATCGCGTTCACCTCGATGGCCGGCGGCAACGTGCCCGCCGCCATCTTCAGCGCCTCCTTCTCCAACGTGGCCGGCGTGCTGCTCACCCCCGTGCTGGCCGGCGTGGTGCTGGCCGGCACCGGCGCGGTGAGCTTCTCGGCGGGGTCGGTCCTGGAGATCGTGGCCCAGCTGCTGCTGCCGTTCGCCGCCGGGCAGGCCCTGCGGCCCTGGCTCGGCGGCTGGATGGGCCGGCACAAGCGGGTGCTCACCCTCGTCGACCGGGGGTCGATCCTGCTGGTCGTCTACACCGCGTTCAGCGCCGGGGTGGTCGCCGGGGTCTGGCAGCGGACCTCGCCGGGCCGGCTGCTGGCGCTGCTCGGGGTGCTGGCGGCGCTGCTGCTGGTGGTCCTGCTCGCCACGGCCGGGGCGGCGCGGCTGCTCGGCTTCACCCGGCCCGACCGGATCACCGCGATCTTCTGCGGGTCGAAGAAGAGCATGGCGACGGGGCTGCCGATGGCGGCGGTGCTGTTCAGCCCGCAGACCGTCGGCCTGGTGCTGCTGCCGCTGATGTTGTTCCACCAGCTCCAGATGCTGGTCTGCGCCGAGCTGGCCCGCCGCTGGGCGGCGGGCGGGCCCGCCATCCGGGAGGACGCTCGGTGATCCCTTCCGCTCGGATGGGTGATGTGTCATCTTCGAGGGATGCGGGTCGGTAGTCACGCCGGTGCACGGGCCCGACCCCGCACCGGGCTGACCGTCGGCCTGCTGGTCGTCGCCCTGCTGGCCCTGTTCGGGGGCGTCGCGTACGCCGCCCTGCTGCACGTCCAGCAGGCGAAGATCCGCCACGAGCTCGACTGGGCGGTGCTGCACGGCCGCCCAGCCGACCCGTCCGGCTGCACCTGGATCTTCGGCGGCGCGAGCGACACGGGGCACGCGGGCGCGCCCCCGGCCGGTTTCCCGCGGCACGAGGCGATCCACGCCGTGGCCCGCACCGGTCGGCCGCAGGTCAGCCAGGTGGCCCGCAACGGCACCGTCTACCACGTACGGACGCAGCTGCGCGGCGACGAGGTCGTCCAGGTGGTCTTCGACGCCCGCTTCCAAATCGCCGAGCGCCGCTACCTGCTCTGGGGGTTGTCGCTCGCGGCGGCGGCGGTGCTGGTCGCGGCGACCGTGACCGACCTGCGGTTGCGCCGCGCGGCGGTGCTGCCGCTGGCCGAGGCGCTCGACCGGCAGCGCCGCTTCGTCGCCGACGCCAGCCACGAGCTGCGCGCCCCGATCACCCGGGTGCACACGGCGGCGCAGTTGCTGGCGCGGCGCGCGGCGCGCTCCGGCCACGACGCGGACCAGGCGGACCTGGACCGGCTGCTGGACACCACCCGCCGGCTGGGGGAGATCGTCGACGAGCTGCTGCTGTCGGCCCGGCTGGCCGACACGACGTCGGTGGCCCGGCCGCCGGCCACGGTCGACCTCGCCGTGCTCGTCACCGAGGCGGTCGAGGCCGACGCGCCGCGCGCCGCCGAGCACGGGGTGACGCTCGCCGTGGCCGGCGCGGACGCCCCGGTGCCGGTGCACGGCGTCGGGCCAGCGCTGCGCCGGGTGGTGGCGGAACTGCTGGCCAACGCCCTGAACCACACCCCGGCCGGTGGCCGCGTCGAGGTGCGGCTGCGTCCGGCGGCCCCGGGCCACGTCGAGCTGGTGGTCACCGACTCCGGCCGGGGCTTCGACCCCCGGCACGCCGACCGGATCTTCGACCGGTTCCACCGGGGTCCCGGCTCCGGGGACCGCCGGGTCGGGCTGGGGCTGGCCCTGATCCGCGAGGTGGTCACCGCGCATGGTGGCACGATCAGCGCCGCCGGCCGGCCGGGGGCCGGGGCGGCCTTCACCGTACGGCTGCCGGTGCGCGGCGGGTCGCGGCCCGGCGCCACGCCGCCGGACGGCGACGCCGCCGGTTCCCGGTGGCCCTTCTGCTGGTGGGTCGGCCGCGACCGGGCGGGCCAGGAGCGCGAGCTGACCGGCTCCTGACCGGGCCCGATCAGCGGAGAATTCCGCGGGTCAACCTTCTCAGCATTCGGTGGGACCATAAACAAATGGACGACCCGCCGGCCCCGGCGCACGGACCGCTGCTCCTCGTCGAGGACGACGCGGAGCTCGCCGACATGCTGGTCGAGCTGTTCAGCGGGGACGGCTACCGCATCGACCTGGCCCGGGACGGGCAGCGGGGCCTGCACCTGGCCCTGCGCGGCCGCTACCAGGTGATCATGCTCGACCGGCGGCTGCCCGCCATCGACGGCGTCGACCTGCTCATCCGGCTGCGCCGCTGCGCCGTCGCCGCCCGGGTGCTCATGCTCAGCGCCCTGGCCGACCCCACCGAGCGGATCCGGGGCCTGGACGCCGGGGCCGACGACTACCTGCCGAAGCCCTTCGAGGTGGCGGAGCTGATGGCCCGGGTCCGGGCGCTGACCCGCCGCCGCTTCGACGGGGCGGAGCTGATCCCCATCGGGGCCGGGCAGCTCGACCTGGCCCAACGCGGGGTGCGGCTGCCCGACGGCCGGGAGGTGACGCTCAGCGGGCGGGAGTTCGAGCTGATCCGGCTGCTCGCCACCCAGCCCCGCATGGTGCACAGCCGCAGCCAGCTGCGGGGGCGGGTCTTCGGCGCCGACCGCACCGAGGCGGTGGTCGACACGTACGTGCACTACCTGCGGCGCAAGCTCGGCGACGGGGTGGTCCGCACCGTGCACGGGCTCGGCTACCAGATCGGCGCCCTGTGAGCCGGCCGCCCGGGACCGGTGCGGTCCCGGGCGGCCGGGCGGCCCGTCCGTCAGGAGTCCCAGATCGCGCCGTACGCGGGGACGCCGCGTTCCTCCATGCCCCGCACCACCTGCCAGGTCAGCGGGCGGTTCGAGATGCAGATGACCGCCTCGGCATCGAACTGGCGGTACGCCTGCCAGGCCAGCCGCAGCATGTCGGGCTTGCCGTCGCGGGCGGTGTCCCACAGCAGCGCGTCGGGCTGGTGGGCGAGGATCTCGTCGACCAGCGCGTCGCCGAAGGTCTCCCGGTGCCGGCGGGCCACCCAGACGAGGCGGGCCGGCACCTGCTCGGCCAGCAGGTGCGGCAGCACCGGGCCGATGCCGCTGCCGGTGGCCACGTAGACCACCCGCCGGAACAGGGTCTCGACGTTGGCGACCCCGGCGGTGCTGATCCCCTTCACCCAGACCCGCTGAGGCGCGTCGTCGATGAACCGTCCGGTCCAGTCGCCGGCCCGGGAGACGGTCAGCCGGAAGCCGCTGCGCCCCGGGGCGGGCACGTTGGCGAAGGAGTGCCACTCCCACAGCGGCCGGCGGCTGATCGCGGTGGACGAGCCGGGGAACGGGGTCACCCCGTGGTCGAAGTGGACCAGCGCCACGTGTGACGAGGGGCGCTCGACCACGACCGGCACCCGGCGCAGCCGCAGCCAGGGCAGGGCGATGCTGGCGGTCAGCACGGCGAGCACCCAGCCCTGCGGGGAGGCGGCGAGGGCGACCGGCCCGCCGGCCAGGAGGCCGGCCTGTGCCCACAGCAGCAGCAGCGCCGCCCAGCCGCCGAGGCGGTGGGTGCGTTCGAACAGGTCGTGCCGGCGGGACCGCACCGGCGGCAGGGCGGTGCCGACGACCGCCAGCAGCAGGCCGGCGGTGGCGTAGCCGGTGACCAGGGCACCCGCCCCGCCCGGCCCGCGCCCACCGGCGGCGGTCAGCGCGCCGAGCTGCCCGAGATACCAGGCGGTGCCGGCGAGCGCCCCGCCGACGTGCAGCCCGCCGAAGTGGTAGACCTTGCCCAGGGTCCAGCGGATCCGCAGGGGCCACCGGGTCGGCGCGCGGGTGGCCAGCCAGAAGAGCAGGTTGATCACGTACTGCTGGCGCACCAGGACCGCCAGCGCGACGTTGGCCAGCGCGGCGGCGCCCAGGGCCTCGGCCGCGCCGGGCCCGCGCCACCAGTCGGCGGCCAGGCCGTACGCCAGCAGCGCGGCGTTGGCCGCGAGCACCGCCGCGACCAGGCGGTGGTGGTGCATGAACCGGGGGTGGGCGAGGACCCGGCGCAGCGTCGACACCGGGGGCGGCGGCGCGTCGCCGGGCGGGCCGGCCGCGTCGGTACGCGGGGGAGCGGGCGGGGTCGGCTGCGGCCGGAGGGGGGTGGTGGTCACGCCGCCGCCTCCTCGATGTGCGCCCACTGCCAGCGCAGGTCGAGGGCGAGCCGGCGTAGCGCGTCCCGGTCGACCTTGCCCCGCCCGGTCATCGGCAGCTCCGGCAGCGAATGCACGGCCGCCGGCACGCAGTAGTAGGCCAGTGCGGCGGCCACCGCGTCCCGGCACCGCTGCGGGTCCAGCTCGGCCGGGGCGACGAAGGAGACCAGGTCGCGGTCGGTCAGCTTGAGCGTGACCGCCGCCCGGCAGCCCGGCACCGCCTCCAGCACGGTCGAGACCGCGTCCAGCTCGACCCGGAAGCCCCGGACCTTCACCTGGTCGTCGGTGCGGCCCAGGTGCTCCAGCTTGCCGTCGGCGCTCCAGCGGCCCCGGTCGCGGGTGCGGAACATCAGCCGGCCGCCGCCGAGGAACGGGTCCGGGGCGTACCGCTCGGCGTTGAGCGCGTCGTTGTCGAGGTAGCCGGCGGAGACGCAGCCGCCGCCGGCCCACATCTCGCCGACCTCGCCGATGCGGCACGGCCGCCCGTCGGCGTCGAGGACGTAGACGGTGTTGTTCGGCGTCGGCCGGCCGATGGTGAGCGGTCCGCCGGGCCGGTGCCGGTGCATGGTGTTGACGATGGTGGTCTCGGTCGGCCCGCAGCAGTTGTAGAAGGCGCGGCCGGCGGCCCAGCGGTCGGCCAGCGGGCGCGGGCAGGGCTCGCCCGCCACGGCGACCGTTCGCACCCCGGCGCACCGGTCCGGGTCGATGCGCCCGAGCACCGACGGGGTGGCGACCACCACGTCGGCGCGGGCGGCGGTGGCGGTGAGGTCGCGGTCGCGCACGAGCAGGGTGCCGCCGTTGGCGAGGCACCCGAGGATCTCCCAGGCGGCCATGTCGAAGGCGACGTTGAGCAGCTGGGCCACCCGCCGGCCCGGCCGGATCCCCAGGTTTCCCGGCGCGGTGAGCAGGAGGTTGGCCACGTTGCCGTGGGTGACGGTGACCCCGTTCGGCGTGCCGGTGGTGCCGGAGGTGAACAGGACGTAGCAGCCGTCGTCGGCGGTCACCGGGCGGTCGGTGCCGGGGGCGGTCAGGTGCCGGCCGGGCGGCAGCGGCTGCGCCATCAGCTCGTCGACGGCGAGCCGCGTCACGCCGGGCAGCGCCGGCACCGTGTCCAGGGCGCCGGCCGTGGTCAGCACCACCCGGCACCGGGCGGTCGTCGCGACCTGCCGCAGCTGCCGGTGCGGGGTGATCCGGACGTCCTGCGGGACGTAGGCCGCCCCGGCCTTCAGCGTCGCCAGGATCCCCACCAGCATCGGCAGCGAGCGGCTGGCGAAGACGCCCACGGCGTCCCCGGCCCGTACGCCGAGGTCGGCGAGCCGGGCCGCGAGCCGGTTGGCCTGGCGGTCCAGCTCGCGGTAGTCGATCGTCTCGCCGAGGTGCTCGGCGGCGACGGCGTCGGGCGTGGCGGCGGCCCAGCGTTCGAACGCCTGGTGGATGCGCAGGTCGGGCACGGTCACCTCGGGTCCCCGGCCGAACCGGTGGAAGAGCCGGCGCTCGCGCGGTGGAAGGTGGTCCAGCAGGGGGCCTCGCCAGCCGTCCGGACCGGCGGGGAGGGCGCTGACCGGGCGGGGCGTCGCGCCGTGGATCGTGTCGGACTGTCGTACGGGCATGGTCGCTCCTCGTCTGACCGGCCGCCCTGCGCGGCGATCAGCATCGATGCTCGACAATTTGTTTGGGAAATGTCTTAGATTCCGCGGGGGCGCCCCTGGCCTGCTTGTCAGATTGCGAGACGCCGTCTCTCTTGACGTCGCGCTGAGGCTGCCCTAGCCTGGGGCGACACCGTCAGCCGCAGGAGACGCCATGATCCGAGTTCCGCAAGGCGCTGGATTGTTGGTGCGCGGTTACGAGGAGCCGCTGCGGGTACACCCGCCGCGAGAGGGCATGCGCCCCGGGACCGCCGCCGGGGATCCGCAGACCCCCTTCTGACGGGCCGCCCCGCCGCCGTGAACGGCGGCGAGGCCGCCCCTTGTCGTCGATCGCCCGGCCCGTGGCAACGCCCGCGCCGGGGCACCGACCCGTACCCGTCAGAACCGACCCTCGGAGCGCATCATCATGACCACCGCAATCGACCTCGCCCCCATCTCCGGCCCGTCCGCCTGGCGCGGCGACGAGCTGCGCACCTCGACCGAGTGGGTCTACCAGCTCAGTGACGCCGAGCGCGCCGAGCTGGAGACCGTCGGCCGCCGCTTCGTGGCCGACAACCCCGACCTGCGTACCGTGACCGCGGCCGACTACCCGCTGCCGGCCTGCGCCGGCCTCAACGAGGAGTGCGCCCGCCAGCTCGACTCCGGGCGCGGCTTCATCCTGGTCCGGGGCCTGCACACGGAGGAGTACGGCGACACCCTCGCCGGCGCCATCTTCTTCCTGATGGGGCTGCACCTCGGCGTGCCGATGGGGCAGAACCAGATGGGCGACGTGCTCGACCACGTCATCGCCACCTCCAACAAGACCCTCGACGACCCGTCGGCGCTGCCGTCGCGGGTGCGCGACCGGCTGCCGTTCCACTCCGACAGCTCCGACGTCGTCGCGCTGATGTGCCTGCGGGCGGCCAAGGCCGGCGGGGCGAGCAGCCTGGTCAGCGGCACCACCATCTACAACGAGATCCTGCGTCGCCGGCCGGACCTCGCGCCGCTGCTGTTCGAGTCGTGGCACTGGGACTGGCACCGGCAGGACCCGGACGCCCCGGCCCGCACCTACACCTCGCCGATCTGCAGCTACGTCGACGGCGTGTTCAGCACGTACGCCGGCAGCTCGATGATCTTCTCCGCGCAGGACTACCCGGAGGTGCCCCGGCTCACCGAGGCGCAGATCGAGCTGCTGCACCTCTACGACGAGGTGTCCCAGGCCCCCGGCCTGGCCCTGGACATGGACTTCCAGCCCGGGGACGTGCAGTGGCTGCTCAACTACGCCGCCCTGCACTCGCGCACCGGCTACGTCGACTTCCCCGAGCCGGAGCGCCGCCGCCACCTGCTGCGGCTGTGGCTCAAGCGCGACGTCGGCCGGCCGCTGGTCGCCGGGTTCGGCAAGCACGTGGTGACCGAGCGCGGCAGCGAGATCGCGCCGGGTGGCCGGTTCCGCATCGCCGAGGCGGTCGAGCCCAACTTCGAGTGGGGCAACTGACCCACCGGCCCCTCGTCAGGACGGCCCGCAGCGCCCCAGAGTCGTGGCGCGGCGGGCCGTCCGCGTCGTGACCGCCCGTCGCCCTCACGCGGGCTGCGCCTGGCGGGCGCGCTCGGAGTCCCGGTCGGCCCGCCGGCCGCCGCGCGGGCGCTCGGCGAACACGAGCAGCCACCCCATGAGGACGACCTCGCCGACGAACGTGACTGTGGCGACACGCCGTAAGAGACGTAAGTACCTCGGCTCAGTTCCCCTGCTGGTCGCCGAGCTGTCAACGCGCCACGAAGCAACCAGGGCGTACCGGGAGGGTTCCCCGGTACGCCCTGAGTCGTTCCCGCGCCCAGGCCAACGACGGGCACCCGCCCTCCCCACACCGCTGGCACCCACCAGCGGCCCAGTGCTGTCGGATGATCCGCTTCGCCAGCCAGGAAACCCAGACTTCCCGGGGGACCTCCTGGGGCACGCTCATGCCCGCGCGCCGTCCGCCGCCCGCTCCACGGCGGCCAGTTGCTTTCGGGCGTAATCGTCCAGCCAGCACCCGTCCCGCTGGCAGTACGAGCACGGCTTTCCTGGGCCGTGCCAGTACCCATGCCGGCGGCGGACCTCCCGCCACCGCGCCAGCACATCGGTACCGTGCCGCTCCGCCACCCAGCCGGCCAGGTGGTCCTCCGCCCAGCGCCACTGGCGGCACCCGCCGTGCCCCGTGCATGATCCGCATCGCTTGCCGTCACGGTGCTGTTCCGCGCTCCGCCTGGCCGCCAGGAACAGGTCCGCGCGACTGGGCGGCCCGTCGTCCATCACCATTCCCACCTCCAGAGACAGGCAGGTCCGGGCACGGAGCCCCGCTCGCGTACCCGGACCGCTCACCAGTTGCGATTGCCACTACAGCTTCCCTTTCAACGTGCACACCGTCAAGCTTGCAGGCGGTTACGTACGGACTGGCAACGTGTACCGGTAGCACGTGCATACGGTCTGGGCGTGAGATTGGTGGCTCTTTCCGACATCGCCGAGATGCTTGGCGGCGTGTCGCGCACGAGGGCCACGGAGATCACGAACCGCAAGACCTTCCCCGCGCCCCTGGACACGGTGGCCAGCGGCAAGGTGCGGGTCTGGGAGCGCGCGGCGGTAGAGACGTGGATCAGGACCTACCGGCCCCACCAGGCCCGGGACGCCGCAGCCGATGAGGAGAGCTGAGCGGCCAGAACAGCAGACACGCAACGGCCCGGACCGACTGGTCCGGGCCGTTGTCCGTCAGGGCTCAGGCGGTGGCCTTCACCTTCGCCTTCGGCCTGGTGGCCTTCTCCTGGCCGTAGCGCGACAGCGGGTCCATGGCCTCCACCGCCGCGGCCTCCCCGGGGACCTTCTAGACCCGGGCGGGACCCAGCGGGACCCGGTGGGTCCGACAGTGGTCCCGGGACCATGCCCCGTCAGGATCCGGGAGGACCCGGACCCGGGACCGAACGCGCGGGGGGTCATCGCTGGACCCGGGCCACCCGGAGCGCGGTCCTCACGGTGGAGAAGGTCCAGGGAGCCGGAGGCGAGAGGACTTTCAGGTCCTACTTCGTGCTGGATCACGAAGGACGCCGGGAGTCGGAGGCCGTAGAGCTGGACCCGCTCACGCTTATGTGCGCTGGGGTTGATCGGGGGACGATACCGGCAGCCCTTCCGGAGCGTTGGGCTTTCGCGGCGGCACGAGGTGCTGCCCCTCGTGCACATCAGCGGCAGGTTCGCTACGTCAAGTGGCCCAGGATGGACAGCGGCGGCCCCGGCGTACCTGGCCTCTGCGCAACTTGTTCTGCGAAGGGGGGCGAGGTGAAGGAGAAGGTTGTCGACACCGCCCAGCCAGGCCCAACCAGCCGGACATGGCCCCTGGCCTGGGGATTTCGTTGCAGCCAGGGCAGCCAGACCGAACGATGAGGCCCCGCCGGCACCAGCCGGCGGGGCCTCCTTCCTTGCGCGTCAGGCGACCATGCGGCAGGCGTGGAAGGCGGCCAGGGAGAGCGCCACGAAGACTACGCACACCAGGACCAGATCCCAGGGGATGAGTCGGAACCTCATGCCGTCACCTCGTCCCCACGCTCCAGGGCGGCCTCCAGCTCCCGGGCGCGGGCGCGCACGCAGAGGTAACCCAGCTCTGCCGGGCCGGGGGCTTCTCGCTGCCGATGACCGCCCACGCGTACGCGTACGTCTTCGGCTTCGTGTTGCAGGAGGTGTCGCTGCCGTTCGACGGCGGCGACGCCGCCACCGAGGTCGCGGAGTCGATCATGGAGGGGTTCGCGGCGGGCGACTACCCGCACCTGGTCGAGTTCGCGACGCAGCACGTCCGGCAGCCCGGCTACCACTTCGGCGGGCAGTTCGAGTTCGGCCTCGACCTGATCCTCGACGCGCTGGCGGCCCGCAACGGCCCCGCGGGCCCGTAGCCCCATCACGCCGAACGGGCCGGCCCCGGTGCGAGGGCCGGCCCGCTCAGCAGGCGGGTGCTAGAGGTCCAGCACCAGTCGTTCGGAGCAGCTGCGGCCCACGCAGATCATCATGCTGCGTCCGGCCGCGCGCTCGGCTTCGGTGAGCAGCGAGTCGCGGTGCTCCGGCGCGCCGGCCAGCACCCGCGTCTCGCACGCGCCGCAGTAGCCCTTCTCGCAGTCGTACGTCAGGCCGGGCACCGTCTCGCGCAGCACGTCGATCATCCGGCGGTCCCTCGGCACCCGTACGGTCGCCCCGGTGCGGGCGAGGTGCACCTCGAACTCGGTGTTGGCCGCCGGGTCGAAGGCGACCTCCAGGTCGTCGCCGGCGGTGAACCGCTCGACGTGCAGCTGGCCCGACCGGCCCGCCTCGGCGCAGGTCCGCTCCAGCGCGCCGATCATGGCGGTGGGCCCGCAGCAGTAGATGGCGGTGTCCGGCCCGGCGGACGCGACGAGCGCCGCCAGGTCGGGCAGGCCGGCCTCGTCCTGCGGCAGCAGGGTGGCCCGATCCCCGGCGAGCGCCACGACCTCGTCGGCGAAGGCCATCGAGGCGCGGGTGCGCCCGCCGTACACCAGCCGGAACGGCGCGCCCCGGCGGTGTGCCTCGCGGGCCATCGCCAGGATCGGGGTGATGCCGATGCCGCCGGCGAGGAACAGGTAGCCGGGGGCGTCGACGAGCGGGAAGTGGTTGCGCGGGCCGCGCACGGACAGGGTCGCCCCGGCGCGGGCCACCGCGTGCAGCTCCACCGAGCCGCCCCGGCCGCCCGCCTCGCGCAGGGCCGCGATGCGGTAGTGGTGGGCGTCGTCCGGGTCGCCGCACAGGGAATACTGCCGGACCCGGCCCGACGGCAGCCGCACCTCCAGGTGCGCCCCGGGCGCCCAGGGCGGCAGCGGCGCGCCGGTGGCGTCGGCGAGGCGTACCTCCAGCACGTCGTCGGCGGCGACGGCCGTGACCTCCACGCGCAGGTCCCGGTCGACGGTCGGGCCCGTGGCCGGGCGTGTGCCCGGGGTGTCGGCGGCGCGGGGGCCGGGGGTGAACACGGCGGGTACGGCGTCCCAGCCGGTCTGGTTGCCCCGGGTCGGGTAGGTGACCAGGCCCTCCTCGACGACCCGGTAGTCGGGCAGCCGGGTGAGCACCTGCGTGATCATCTCGCGGAACATGAGGCGGGCCAGGTGCGCGCCGGCGCAGCGGTGGCTGCCGATGCCGAAGCTGAGGTGCCGGGTGGCGTCGCGGTCGAGCCGGATCTGCTCGGGCTCGGGGAACACCGCCGGGTCGTGGTTGGCGGCCACCCAGGGGATCAGCACCCGCTCGCCGGCCGTGACCGGGCAGCCGCCCACCTCGGCGTCGGCGCGGGCGGTGCGGGCCATCGACTGCGACGGGGCGAACGCCCGCAGGAACTCCTCGGTGGCGTTGTGCAGCAGGTCGGGGGAGTCGATCAGCCGCTGCCGGTCCTCCGGGTGGCGGCTCAGGTGCACCAGCGTGGACCCGGTCAGCGACGTGGTGGTGTCGACCCCGCCGGCGATCAGCAGCCCGATGACGGAGACCAGCTCGTCGGCGTCGAACAGCTCGCCGTCGGGGCGGCGCTGGGTGGCCAGGTAGCTCACGGCGTCGCCGGTCGGCTGCGCGCGGCGCTCGACGATCAGCTCGCGGATGCGCTGGTCGAGGTACGCCAGGCCGGCGGCCCCGCGCGCGGCGCGTTCGCTGCCGGGCAGCGCGGCGAAGATGTCGTGGATGGGGCCGGCGAGCTTGGCCCAGTCGGCCTCCGGGAAGCCCAGCCAGTCGAGGGTGACGGCGGCCGGCAGCGGGTTGGTCAGGTCACGGACGAAGTCGACCGAGCCCTCGGTGATGAACAAGTCGATCACGCGGGTGGTGTGCCGGGCGATCATCGGGGCCAGCGTCGCCACCGCGTCCTGGGTGAGCAGCGGGTTGATCAGGTCCCGGTACTCCGTGGCGGCCGGCGGGTCCAGCTCGATCGGGTACTGCTCCAGGCCGGGGCCCCGGGGGATGACGATGGCGGTGCCGTCGCCCCCGGCGACGGACCGGGCGGAGGAGAAGGCGTCGTCGTCGCGGGCGATGCGGACCACGTCGGCGTACCGGGTGGTGTAGACGAAGCCGCCGTGCGCGGTGGTGCGCCCGACCGGGCAGGTCTGCCGGTACGCCTCGTAGTAGCCCACGGGGTCGGCGTTGCACTCGGCCGAGTGGTGGTCGAAGGGGGCGGCCGGTGTGGTCAGCTGGTGTTCGGTCATGGGGACGAGCTCCACGGGTGCGGGACGCTGCGCGGTGTTGCCCAGCCGCGCCACTGGGGTGTCGGACGACGAGCGTAGCGCGCTCGCATCACGAGACGGTGTTGCGAATCGAGCATCAGAAGGTGAGGACGGCCTTGCCGACCTCGCCGGCGCGTACCGCGGCCACCGCCTCGTTGATCTGCTCGAACGGGAAGTAGGTGATCAGCCGGTCCACCGGGAACCGGCCGGCGGCGTGCAGGTCGAGCAGCTTCGGCAGGAAGACCTGAGGCAGGCTGTTGCCGCCGATGATGCCGGTGACGGTGCGGCCGTTGAGGATGCTGCGCCAGTCGAAGCTCATCCGCTCGCTCGGCCCGACGCCGATGACGCCGCAGCGGCCCAGCGGGCCGAGGACCTCCACCGCCGTGCGCAGCACGTCCTCCCGGCCGGTGGTGTCGATCGCGACGTCGAAGCCGTGCGGGGCGATCGCCGCCAGCAGTTCGCGCGGGTCCCCGGCGGCCGAGTGCACCCCGTGGGTCGCGCCGAGCAGCCGCGCGGTGTCCAGCTTGCCGGCGTTGACGTCCACGGCGGCCACCACGGCGCAGCCGGCCGCACGGGCGGCCAGGATCGCCGCGACGCCGACCGCGCCCGCGCCGAAGACGACCAGCGACGACCCGACCTCCGGGCGCAGCACGTTGAGCACCGCGCCGGCGCCGGTGCCGAAGCCGCAGCCGAACGGGCCGACGACCCGCAGGTCGATCTCCTTCGCGACGGGCACCACGGCGCGGGCCGGGGCGACCACGTGGGTGGCGAAGGACGACTGGCCCAGGAAGTGGCCGTTGACGGGCGCGCCGTCGAGGGACAGCGCCGAACTGCCGTCCGGCCGCCGCCCGGCGAAGTTCACGGCGTCGAACCGGCGACAGTACGCCGGGTTTCCGCCGAGGCAGAGCGGGCACTCGCCGCAGGAGGCGAAGCTCATGGCCACGTGGTCCCCGACGGCGACGCCGGTGACCCGCCCGCCCACCTGCTCCACCACGCCGCTGCCCTCGTGGCCGAGGACCGCCGGGGTGGGGAAGAAGTTCGAGAACTCCAGGTCCGTGCCGCAGACGCCGACGCTGTCCACCCGCACCAGCACCTCGTCCGGCCCCGGCTCGGCGAGGTCGAGCTGCTGGAGGGTGAACGGCGCTCCCGCGCTCTCCAGCACCGCCGCAGTGATCCGCACACGTCCTCCCGGTCAACTCACAAAGCGAGACTGCATCTTGACATGTGAAACATGAAGGGTCAAGGATTCCCTCATGGCTGACCTGGACATTCCCCCCGCCCGCCAGCTCATCGACGGCGCCTGGGTCGCCGCCGCCGACCAGGGCGAGCTGCCGGTGCTCGATCCCGCGACCCGCGCGCCCATCCAGCCGGTGGCGCAGGCCCGGGCGGCCGACGTCGACGCCGCCGTCGCGGCGGCCCGCCGGGCCTTTCCCGCCTGGGCGGCGACCTCACCCACCGAGCGCGGGGCGATCCTGCGCCGCTGGGCCGACCTGATCGCCGCTCACGTCGAGGAACTCGCCGCCCACGAGGCGCGGGACGTGGGCAAGCCCCGCTCCGGCGGGCGTCTCAACATGTACATCGCGCACGGCATCGTCGACTACTTCGCCGGCGCGGCCGACAAGCTCACCGGCGTCACCCTGCCCACCCGCACGCCGGACTACTTCGGCTACACCCGCCCCGAGCCGTACGGCGTGTGCGCCGTGATCATCCCGTGGAACGTGCCCGCCGTGCTCACCGCGGCCAACGTCGCCCCGGCCCTCGCCGCCGGCAACACCGTCGTGCTCAAGCCCTCCGAGATCGCGCCGCTGGCCCCGTTCGCCCTGGCCGAGCTGGCCCGCCGGGCCGGCCTGCCGCCGGGCGTGCTCAACGCCGTCACCGGCCTCGGCCCCGAGGCGGGCACCGCGCTCACCGGGCACCGCGACGTCGACCACATCAGCTTCGTCGGGTCCACGGTGACCGGCCGGGCCGTCATGCGGGCCGCCGCCGAGAACCTCGTCCCCGTGAAGCTGGAGCTGGGCGGCAAGTCCCCGAACGTCGTCTTCGCCGACGCCGACCTGGACGTGGCGATCCCGGCGATCGTCACCTCGATCACCGAGAACGCCGGGCAGAACTGCTACGCCGGGTCCCGGCTGCTGGTCGAGGAGTCGATCCGCGCCGAGGTGGTGGAGCGGGTCGCCGCCGGCATGGCGGCCGTGCGTACCGGCGCATGGGACCAGGACCTGGACATGGGGCCGCTGGTCAGCCAGGCCCAGTACGACCGGGTGCGCGGCTTCCTGGCCGAGGCCCCGACCGCCGGGGCCCGGCTGGTCACCGGCGGCGAGTCGGCCGGCGGACGCCACGGCGACGGCTGGTTCGTCGCGCCGACCGTCTTCGACGGGGTCGACTCCGGCATGCGGCTGGCCCGCGAGGAGGTCTTCGGCCCGGTGCTGGCCGTGCAGGGCTTCCGCGGCGTCGACGAGGCCGTGGCGCTGGTCAACGGCACCGACTTCGGGCTGCTGACCTGCATCTGGACCAGTGACGTCTCCCGGGCGCTGCGGGTCGCCGCCGACGCGCGCAGCGGCCAGGTGGCGGTCAACCAGTTCCACGACGCCGGGGTGATCGGCTTCCCGTTCAACATGCAGAAGGAGAGCGGGTTCAGCCGGGGCGGCGGCTACGCGGCGCTGCGCGAGTACACCCAGGAGAAGGCCGTGGCGGTCCGCCTGCTCGACCGCCCATCGGCGTGACCCGGCCGGGCGAGCTTCCGGCGGCCCGGACGCGGCTGACCGTCGCGACCGGGCCGCCGCCGGCCGTGTTCGCCCAGGCCCTCGCCGAGTTGGCCTTCGGCGGCGCCGGCTGGCCGGGCCTGCTGGCCGCGCTCGCGCAGCGCGTCGGGGCGGCCTGCCGGCTGGTCTCCGAGGCCGGGGAGCTGCTGGCCGCCAGCGACGGCGCGGCCGGCGACGCCCGCGGCGCCGACCCCGACGACGTACGCCGGGCGCTGGCCGGCTCCCGGGCCGGCGGCGGGCCGGTGCCGGGGATCGTCGCGGGCCGGGTCCGCTGCGCCGACGGGTGGACCGGCCGCGCCGTGCCGGTCGGCGCGGGGCAGCGGCGGCTCGGCGCGCTGCTGGTGGCCGAGCCGGTCACCGCCGGGCAGCTCGACCTGGCGCGGGCCGCGACCACCGCGCTGCTGATCGACGCCGTACGCCGCGAGTCGCCCCCGCCGCCCGCCCTCGCCGACGCCGCGGCCGTGCTGCGGGCGCTGCGTGACGGCGTCCGCCCGCCCGGCCCCGGCGACCCGCTCGGTGCGGGCGTCCCGCCCGGCGTCGCCGGCTCCGGTGGGGTCGTCGGCCCGCGCGGGTTCACCGAGGCCGACCTGCTGCGGGCCGGGGCGACGCACGGGTGGCGGCTGGACCAGCCGCACGCGGTCGCCGGGATCGGTTACACCGGGGCCCAGCAGCGGCGCTGGGCGTCGGCGCTGAGCTGGCTGGACCGGCCCGTGCTCGCCGAGGGACGGCGGGCCTGGACCCTGCTGCACGGCGAGGACGTCGAGCGTGAGGCGACCCGGCTGCGGGCCCGGCTGGACCAGATCGTCGGCGTGGGGCAGGTGCGGGTGGCCAGCGGCGCGACGGTCAGCGGGGCCGCCCGGACGGCGGCGTCGTTCCGCGACGCGGACCGCCTGCTGAGCCTGCTGCTGCGCCAGCCGGACGCGCCGCCGGAGCTGTCGTTCGGTCGGGCCGGGCTGCACCAGGTCCTGCTGGCCGTGCCCGACGAGCGGCTGCGCTGGTTCGTGCGGCGGCACCTGGGGCCGATCGCGCACCGCGACGACCTGCTGCGCACCCTGGACTGCTGGCTGGCCACCGGGGGCAGCCGGCAGGCCGTCAGCGAGCGCCTGCACCTGCACCGCAACTCGGTCGGCTACCGGGTGGGTTTGATCAAGCGGCTGCTCGGCGTCGACCCGCTCGATCCCGACACGGCGACGGTGCTGCGCACCGCGCTCTCCGCGCGGGAGCTGCTGGCCGCGTCCGACCCGGGCTGACCTGCTGGTCGATGCCCGGTGAACGGTGCGCCGGGGACGTAAAGGCACGGCTTGGTTTCGCTGGCGTTCCTGTTTCGGTCAAGCCGTTGACATGCCGACGGACCGCAGGCAGAGTACGTCGCTAAGCAACGCGAATCACAATGCAAGACGCCATATTGATTGGCAGAGCGCCGGAGGGGTCCTGTGCGAGCGATGGTCCAGACGGGGTTCGGTGGCCCGGAGGTGGTGCGACTGCGCCACCTGCCCGACCCCGAGCCCGGCCCGACCGAGGCCGTCATCCAGGTGCACGCCGCCGCGCTCAACCACCTCGACCTGCTGCAGCGCAAGGGCCCCGGCCGGCTGCCCGGCTTCCGCCTGCCCCACGTCGCCGGGATGGACGTCGCCGGCCAGGTCGTCGCCGTCGGTTCCGACGTCACTACGGTACGCCCCGGCGACCGGGTGCTGGTCGACCCGACCGTCGGCTGCGGCGCGTGCCCCTCCTGCGCCGCCGGCCAGCCCGGCTACTGTCCCCGGCTCGCGGTCGTCGGCGGCAACCGCCCCGGCGGCTTCGCCGAGTACGTCGCCGTCCCCGCCGCCGTCGTGCACCCCGTGCCCGCGCACGTCGACCTCGCCGACGCCGCAGCCCTGCCCACCGCCTGGAGCCTCGCCTGGCACGCCGTGCACCGCGTCGGGGCCGTCCGCGCGGGGGAGTGGGTGCTGGTGCAGGCCGGCGCGAGCGCCGTCAGCATCGCCGCCATCCAGCTCGCCCGCCGCGCCGGGGCACGGGTGATCGCCGTGGCCCGCACCGAGGCCAAGCGGGCCCTCGCCGCCGACCTCGGCGCCGACGCGCTCGACCTCGACGAGCGGACCGTCGCCGAGGTGCGCGAACGCACCGGCGGCCACGGCGTCGACCTCGTCGTCGACCACGTCGGCACCGCCACCTGGCCGGTCTCCCTGGCCAGCCTCCGCACCGGCGGCCGGCTGGCGCTGCTCGGCAACACCAGCGGCGACCAGGTGACCTTCTCCCTGGCCGACGTCTACCACCGGGGGCTGCGCCTGCTCGGCGCGGGCGCGTACGCCCCCGCCGACTTCGCCGCCATGCTCGACGCGTTCTACGCCGGTGGGCTGCGGGTGGTGCGGGCCACCGAGTACGCGCTGGCCGACCTGCCCGAGGCGTACGCCCGGCAGGAGTCCCGCGACCTCGTCGGCAAGATCCTGGTGCGGCCATGACCGGGACCCCGCCGCCGACCCCGGCCGCCGCCGGCCCCGCCGACCTGCTGATCGTCGACGCCGAGATCGTCACCATGGCCCCCGGCCGCGAGGTCGTCACCGGCGGCGCGATCGCGGTCACCGCCGGCCGGATCGCCGCGCTCGGCCCCGCCGACGCGCTGCGCGCCGCGTACCCGGGCAGCCCGGAACTCGACGCCGCCGGCTGCGTGGTCGTGCCCGGCCTGGTCAACGCCCACCAGCACACCACCGCCGACCCGCTCGTGCGCAGCAGCATCCCCGACGACGTCCCCGCCCAGCAGGCCATCTACGACTGGATCGTGCCGCTGCACGCCGCCGTCACCGGCGACGACGACGAGCTGTCGGCCACCCTCACCGCCGTCGAGGCGCTCAGCTACGGCGTCACCACGCTGCTGGAGCCCGGCACCGTGGCGCACCCGCTGCGGGTCGCCCGGGGGCTGCGCGCCGCCGGCATCCGCGCCCGCGTCGGCGGCTGGGGCTGGGACACCCCCGGCGCGCCCTACGCGCTGCCCGCCGCCGAGGCCCTCGCCGCCCAGGCCGACACCGTCGCCGCGCTCGCCGGCGACGACCTCGTCACCGGCTGGATCACGCTGCTCGGGCACGACCTGGTCAGCGACGAGCTGTTCACCGGCGCCGCCGAGCTGGCCGAGCGGCTCGACGTGCCGATGACCTGGCACATCTCGCCGGGCCCGGACGACGTCGCCGCGTACGCCGCCGCCGGCCGCGCGCGGCCCGTGCTGCACCTGCGCGACCTCGGCGTGCTCGGCCCCCGGCTGCTGCTCGGCCACGCCGTCTGGCTCGACGACGCCGAGCTGGCCGCGATCGTCGACTCCGGCACCGCCGTCGCCGCCTGCCCCGGCGCGTACCTGCGCCTCGGGCAGGGCGTCAGCCGTGCCGGCCGGCACACCGAGCTGCGCCGCGCCGGCGGCCGGCTCGCGCTGGGCTGCGACTCGCACAACGCCGGGGACACCCCCGACGTGTGGCGCGCCGCCCGGCTCTTCGCCGGCCTGGAGCGGGACCGGGGCACGCCCGACCCGCTGCGCGCCGACGAGGTGTTCGCCCTGGCCACCGTCGACGGCGCGGACGCCGTCGGGCTGGGGCGCACGACCGGATCGATCGAGGTCGGCAAGGCCGCCGACCTGGTCGTGCTGGACACCCGGACCATCTCCTGGGCCCCGCGCGGCGACCTGGCCACCCAGCTCGTCTGGGGCGCGGCCGGGCACACCGTCCGCGACGTCCTGGTCGACGGTCGGCTGGTGGTCCGCGACCGGCGGGTCACCACCGTCGACGTCGACGCCCTGCGCGAGGAGGCCACCGCACGCCGGGCCGCCCTGCTGCGCCGGGCCGGCATCGACATCCCCCATCGCTGGCCGACCGTGCCCGCGACCGAACACTGCGCGCGCCCGGCCGAGCCGGCCGCCGCAGCGCCCCCACTGTGAAAGGAAACGCACCATGACACTTCGTACCGCGAAGGGCCCGGCGGCGGTGCTCGCCGGCGCCCTGGCGTTCGCCCTGTTCGGCTGCGCCAGCAACGACGCGTCCGCGCCCTCGGCGGCCGGAACCGCCAGCGGCGGGACCACCCAGGCCGGCCAGCCCGACGTCAACGGCGACGGCAAGGTCGTCATCGGGGTGCTCAGCCCCGGCGACATCAACGACAAGGGCTACTACGAGAGCTTCGTCGTCGGCGCCGAGAAGTTCGCCACCAGCAAGGGCTGGCAGGTCATCAAGCGCGGCAGCGTCCCGGCCACCGAGGCGCTGGCCGCCGCGCGGGCGCTGTGTCAGCAGGGCGTGGACATGGTCGCCCTCGGCGCGTCCGAGCTCAAGGACGCCATCCCCGCCTCCGAGGAGCCGGTCTGCGCGAAGACCGCCTGGTACGTGCCGTCGTCGGAGAACGTGCCGCAGACCCCGCGCACCGTCATCTCCAGCGACGACCCCAACCAGAGCATGCTGGCCGCCGGCTACGCCACCGGCCTGCTGATGCAGCAGAAGAACGCCACCAAGGCCGGCTTCGTCACCGGCATGGAGGCCGACTTCTCCGTCAACGCCGCCAAGGCGTTCAAGGCCGGCATCCGCATGGTCGTGCCGAAGGCCGAGCTGGTCACCACCTACACCGGTGACTTCAACGACTCGGCCAAGGCCCGGGAGGCCGTCCAGGCGCAGCTCAGCCAGGGCGTGAAGGTCATCTACCCGTACCTGGGCGGGGCCACCGACGCCGCCGCCAAGCTCGCCGCCGGCGGTGGGGCCATCACCCTGACCCCCGGCACCGACCGCTGCGACTCGACCGACCCGCGCTTCGACATCTCGGTCATCTTCGACCCGGGCGCGTACTTCGCCGCCGCCCTGGAGCTGTTCGCCAAGGGCGAGATGCAGCTCGGCACCACCAAGGTGTGGCACCTCGGCAAGGACGCGTACCCGACGGTCAAGATCTGCTCCCCCACCGCCGAGCAGACCCAGAAGATGGACGCCTTCATCGCCGACGTGGGCGCCGACAAGATCGACACCAAGGCGGAAGTCGCCAAGCTCGGCTCCTGACCCCTGCCGCTCGACGACCAACGAGGTGGACGGACTGTGAACGTTGACGACCAGCTGACGCCGGCTCTCACCCTGCGCGGGGTCAGCAAGCGTTACGGTCCGGTTGTCGCCTGCGACGCCGTGGATCTCGCCGTACGGCCCGGCGAGATCCACGGCCTCCTCGGCGAGAACGGGGCCGGGAAGTCGACCCTGATGAAGATCCTGCTCGGGCTGGTGCACCGGGACACCGGCACCATCCTGCGCGGCACCGAACCGATCGAGATCGACAGCCCGCAGGTCGCCGCCGACCTCGGGCTGGGCATGGTCCACCAGCACTTCAGCCTGATCGAGCCGCTCACCGTCTGGGAGAACGTCATCCTCGGCGACACCGGGCGGGTCGACCGGGCGGCGGCCTGCGCCCAGGTCGAGCAGGTCGCCCAGCGCTACGGGCTGCCCATCGACCCGCTCGCCCGGGTCGACCGGCTCTCCGCCGGGGAACGGCAGCGCGTCGAGCTGATCAAGTGCCTGCGGCGCGACCCGTCCGTGCTGATCCTCGACGAGCCGACCTCCGTGCTCACCCAGGCCGAGTCGGCCGAGCTGTTCACGGTGCTGCGCCGGGTCGTGCAGGCCGAGAACCGCGCCGTCATCCTGATCAGCCACAAGCTCGCCGAGATCATGGCCGCCACCGACCGGGTGACCGTGCTGCGGCGCGGCGCGGTGGCGTTCCACGGCACGACGGCGGACACCACCGCCCAGGAGCTGGCCCGGCAGATGGTCGGCCGCGACGTCTCGCTGCGCGCCGAGGGCGCGGCCCTGGGCCTGCTGCCCGTCGAGCCCCAGAGCCCGGCCGGCGCGCCGCCGTCCACCGACCCCGCCGGGGCGGCCCCGGCGGCGGACCCCACCACGCCGGCCGCGCTGCGGCTGCGCGGGGTGACCCTGCGCGTCGGCGGCCTGCCCGTCCTCGACGACCTGCACCTCGACGTCGCCCCCGGCGAGATCGTCGGCCTGTACGGGGTCGAGGGCAACGGCCAGGCCACCCTCGGCGAGCTGCTGTCCGGGCTGCTGGTCCCCGACGAAGGCGCCGTCGAGGTCGGCGGCCGTCCCGTCGAGCTGACCCGGCCCGGCACGCTGCACGAGGCCGGCCTCGGCATCGTCCCCGAGGACCGGCACCACTCCGGGGTGGTGCTCGACATGAGCGTGGCGGAGAACCTCGTCATGAAGTCCCTCGCCGGGGTCTGCACGCGCGGGGTGCTCAGCCGGCGGCGGATGCACCGGATCGCCCGCCGGCAGATGGCCGAGTTCAACATCGTGGCCCCCTCGCCGGACACCCCGCTGCGCAGCCTCTCCGGCGGCAACCAGCAGCGGGTGGTGCTGGCCCGGGAGCTGTCCGCCGGACCGAAGGCGCTGGTCGCCGCCCAACCCACCCACGGGCTGGACGTCGGCGCGATCGAAGACATGTACGTGCGGCTGCGGCAGGCCGCCGCGGAAGGAGTGGCCGTGTTGCTGATCTCCACCGAGCTGGAGGAGGTGATGGCCCTGGCGGACCGGATCGCGGTGATCTCCTCCGGCCGGATCGTCGGGGTCCTCCCCACCGCCGAGGCCACCGCGGAACGCCTCGGCATGCTGGTCGGCGGGGTGGCGCACTGATGGCCGCCGCCACCACCGTCGCCGCGCCGCCCACCGGCCCGAGCGGCCCCGACGCCACCGGCCGCCGGCTGCTGCGCCGGCTCAATCCGGGCGTCGGCGGCTGGCAGGTGGCCGCCGCCACGGCGGCGACCGTCGCCGTCGCCCTCGCCCTGTCCGCCCTGCTGATCTCGGTCACCGGCGGCTCGCCGACCGCCTCGGCCAAGGCCATGTACCAGGGCAGCATGGCCAGCCCCGCCGCCTGGACCACCTCCCTGCTGTACGTCGCGCCGCTGCTGCTGGTCGCCGTCGGGGCCTGCGTCAGCGCCCGCTCCGGCTTCTTCAACATCGGCCAGGAGGGGCAGGTGCTGATCGGGGCGCTCTTCGGCGCCTGGGCCGGCCTGCGCCTGGCGCTGCCCGGACCGCTGCTCGTCGTCAGCGTGCTGGCCGCCGCGGCAGTCGGCGCGGGCGCGTGGGCCGGGCTCAGCGCCCTGATGTACCGCTTCCGCGGCGTCAACGTCGTGGTCAGCACGATGCTGATGACGTTCCTGGCCCAGCAGCTCGTCTCGTTCGCGGTGAACACCCCGTGGCTGCTGCAGGAGTCCCGCCTGGGCCGGGGCACCCTGTCCCCGCAGTCCAACCCGCTGCCCGAGGGCGCGCGGATCAGCTCCCTCGGCGAGTACCCGAACCTCCAGATCAACGGCGGCCTCGTCCTGGCCATCGTCGTCGCGGTCGTGTTCAGCCTCGCGCTGGCGCGTACCCGCTGGGGGTTCCGGCTCACGATGACCGGCCTCAGCCCGGCGGCGGCCCGGCATGCCGGCGTGCGCGTCGGCGCCCTCGGCGGGATGGCGCTGGCCATCTCCGGCGGCCTCGCCGGCCTGGCCGGGGCGCTGCTGCTGGCCAGCCCCGTCGGCACCAACCGGTTGCAGCCCGGCATGTCCCTCAACATCGGCTGGGACGGCCTGCTGGTCGCCCTCGTCGCCCGGAACAACCCGCTGCTGGCCATCCCGGTCGCGGTGCTGTTCGGCGTGCTCCGGGCCGGGGGCAGCTTCCTGGCCGCCACCGGGGTGCCGCCGTTCCTCGTCGACGTGGTCAAGGCGCTGCTGGTGCTGGCGTTCGTCGCGCCGCCGGTGGTGATCGGCATGCTGCGCAAACGCCGCCGCGCCGGCGAGCCGGCGACCACCACGCCCGCCACCGACCCGGCCGTGAGCAAGCAGGACGCTATGGAAGGCAGTCTGGCATGAGCGCCGCCGACAACATCGCCACCATCCTCTCCAGCGGGGCCCGGCTCACCGTCCCCCTGGCCTTCGCCGCCTGCGGCGAGTACGTCGCCCAGCGCGCCGGCACCCTCAACATCTCCGTCGAGGCGATGATGCTCGGCGCCGCGTTCGGGTCGATCGCCGTGGCCAGCGCCACCGGCAGCGCCACCATCGGCCTGGCCGCGGGCGCGCTCGTCGGCGTGGCGGTGGCGTTCGTGCACGGCAACCTGTCGCACCGGGTGCAGATCAACACGTTCGTCGTCGGCCTGGTCCTCAACGCCCTCGTGCTGGGCCTGACCAGCTACCTGATCACGGTGAGCACCTTCACCGGGCACCAGGTGTGGCAGGTGAGCGTGCCGGTGCTGCGGGACATCCCGATCGTCGGCCCGATGCTGTTCGTGCAGCGCTGGCCGGTGTATCTGCTGCTGGCGGTGATCCCGTTGACCTGGTGGCTGGTGCAGCGCAGCCGGTGGGGGCTGGAGCTGCGGGCCGTCGGGGAGAACCCACAGGCCGCCGACGTGAGCGGGATCCACGTCAACCGCCGCCGCCGGCAGGCGCTGCTGTGGTGCGGGCTGCTCGCCGGGCTCGGCGGCGCGTACCTGGCCGTCGGCGAGGTCGGCTCGTTCAACCAGAACATGACGGCCGGGCGCGGCTACCTGGTGATCGCGGCCGTGATCTTCGGCGCCTGGCGGCTCGGCCGCACGCTGGTCGGCTGCGTCGTCTTCGGCCTCGCCGACGCGATGCGGCTGGCACTGCCGGCACTCGGGGTCACCATGAACTCGCAGTTGCTGATCGCCGCGCCGTACCTGCTGGCCCTGCTCGCGATGCTGGTGTTCGCCACCGCGCACCGCGAACCCCGGGCGCTGGCCCAGCCGTTCCAACGCGGCACCACCTGACGCGGGCGGCAGCGAAACGGACGGGTGCCCGGTGCGCCGAGAACTGCTCTCGGCCGCCGGGCACCCGTCGTGGCGCTACTTCGTGGTGCCGGTCAGCGCGACCAGGGCGTTGGCGGTGCGGAAGTAGGGGTTGCGGCCGAGGTCGCCGACGGTGGTGATGTCGAAGGCGTCCTTGAGCAGCTTCGCGTCGCCGTCGCTGACCCCGGCGAGGGCGGACACCGGGGCGTCGACGATCTCGGTGAGGGGCTTGTCCTGGTAGGCCTTGTCGACCAGCTTGGTGAGGTCGGCGGTGACGGGCATGCACACTCCTTCGAAACTCCGGCCGGACAGCCCGGCCAGATGCGGACAAACCTGACAAATTAGATCATGAAACGGCGTGCGGATCCACAGTGGACCCGCCGGAGGCTCACTCCTCCTCGTCGCCGCCGTCGTCGTCCTCGTCGTCGCCGAAGACCTCGTCGGCGATCATGCCGCCGGCGAAGCCGAGCGCCGCGCCGCCGACCACCCCGGCGGCGATCCCGCCCATGCCGGGCCCGTCGTGCCGCTCCTGGTGCTCCTCCTTGTAGTGGCCCCCGGGGTGCCCGTAGCCGGGCGCGCCGTATGCGGGCTGGCCGTAACCCGGTGCGCCGTAGGCGGGCTGGCCGTAGCCGGGCGGCGGGGGCGGCGGCGGGTAGCCGGGAGCGCCGTGGCCCTGGACGGGCGGGGCGTAGCCGAGGCCGGCGTGCGGGCTCCGGTGGCCGTCGAGAACCTGGCGGATCCAGCCGTCGACCTGTGCGGCCCAGTCGCCGTGCTCGGCGCCGCCGTGGGCGACGTGATGGCGACCGTACGAGTCGTGGCCGCCACCGAACAGGCCGCCGCGCTTGTCGAACTCCAGCACGACGTCGACGCCGTGCTCGTTGGCGACGAAGGTCAGCTCGACCTCGTTGACGGCGTGGGCGTACTGCGGGGCCGCGAAGTATTCGATCTCCTGGTAGAACGGCAGCGTCTGGTGCAGCCCGGAGATGTGCCCGCGTTCGAGGTCGGCGGCCTTGAACTGGAAGCCGAGCCGGCCGAACGCCTCCAGGATGCGCTCCTGCGCCGGCAGCGGGTGCACGTACACCGGGTCGAGGTCGCCCTTGTCGACCGCGCCGCGGATGGCCACCTCGGTGCGCAGGCCCATCGTCATGCCGTGCAGGTGCTGCCCGTACAGGTCGGTCACCGGGGTCTCCCACGGCATCGCCACCTGGAACGGCAGGGAGAGGTGCTGCCCCTCCCGCAGGTGCAGGCCGCCGGCGACCTGGACGCGGTGGAACTCGACGAGCGCGTCGTGCCCCTCCTCCGCGCCGTCGACCTCCACCCGGGTGACCAGGCCGACGGTGATGTGGTCGATCTCCACGTCGTGGCTGCCGCCGGTCAGGTTCACCTGCCCGCCGAGCAGCAACCCCGGGCGGGTGTTCGGGTTGGACAGGACCGTGTCGACGCTCGGGCCACCCACCCCGAACGCGCCTAACATCTTCTTGAACACTCCGTGCGTCTCCCTTGACAGCCACCACGCGCGCCACGCGGGATTCGGCGGAACTTTCACCGGAAACCCTTGTGCCACAACGGATTCAGCGGCGTCCATGGTGGAAGCCGCTGCGTCGGAAAAGTACCCACTCAACCTGAGAGGTAGCTGAGTGCGCCGGTATGGCTACTCTTCGATAAGGTTGCGGGGGAGGGTGAAGACGAAGCCGACATCGACCGGTTCTGGCACCGAGCCGCCCGACTCGCTGGAGTGGAATCCTGAGCCCAGCCCGGAGATAGCGCTGACCTGCCCGTAGGGTCGACGACGTGACTTCCGCCCTCGACGCGCTCCCCCGGATCGGAGCACCCGCGACGCGGGCCCTGAACAACGCCGGCTACACGACCCTGCGCGAGCTGGCCGGGGTGCCCCGCGCCGAGCTGGCCAGGCTGCACGGCATGGGGCCGAAGGCCCTCGGGATCATCCAGCACTCCCTGGAGGAGCACAACCTGAGCCTGGGGTAGGGCACCCGCAGCGGCGGCACAGGGAAAGGAACCCACCGACGAGGGAGCCGCTACTCCGGCCGTGCGGGGGGCGTGAGCCAGGCCAGCGGCTGTCCGGTCAGTGCGGCGTCGGCGAGGCGGTGTGCGGAGTCGGTCCTGAGCGCGGCGCGGCTGCTGTCGATCCAGCGTTGGACGTTGTCGATGCCCTGGTGGCGGTATTCGACGGCTTGGACGAGGCACTCGAGTTTGTCGGCGTCTCGGGCGACGACGGCGTCGAGGGTTTCGCCGGCTTCGTATTCGGTGACGGCGGCGGTGATGGTGTCGGTGACGGCGGGTGGGCAGCCGGCGACCTGGTCGGCGGTGATGGTGGTGTTGGGGGCGGCGGTGAGGTAGCGCTTGGCGATGTGGGGCAGGTCGGTGGTGCGGGTTTCCTGGGTGTCGTGCAGGACGCAGAGCATGGTCACGCGGGCGGGGTCGGCCCCTTCCATGGCGGCGAGGATCATGCCGATCAGGGCGGTGCGGTGGGAGTGCTCGGCGATGGTCTCGGGATGCTTGACCCCGGCGAACCACCAGCCGGTGCGGGCGGCGCGTTTCAGGACGCCGGCCTCGAAGATGAACCTCATCGCGGCGGCGTGCTGGTCCTCGCTCATCTGCCCGTCCCCGTGCCGGTGATGCCTTCTGTCCGCAGGCTGTAGACGATAGAGGTTAGTTCCTGGCGGGACTGCGCCGAGATCCGGTCGCTGTCGAGAGCGGCGACGGCACGGTGGGCGAGGGCTCGTCCGGTGGCGGGGTGATCGTGGACGAGCCCGCGTCGTGCGGTGAGCAGTGCCCACAGGCTGTGGGTGTTGAGGTCGATGAACGGGTGCTCGGCGTTGAGGCGCTCGACCAGGTGCCGCAGGAGTCGGTTGCCGCGCCAATCGTCGATGGTGTCAGGCATGAAGGTGTCGTCGGGTTGGCGGTAAGGGATCTCGCCGATCCAGTACGCCGACCGGGACGGCACCCCGCCGGCCGACTGATCGTGCACCACACCCGATCCGGCCCGGCTCGCCGAGAGTGGACCGTGCTCAGGGTCGCGGCAGTCGACTCAGCGCGGATAGTCCCCACCCGGTCGGGTCCTCCCCGGGCGGCACCATCGCGAGGGCCTGCCAGAGCAGCAGGATGTCCCACCAGCCCGACTCCGCCGGGGTCAGCGGGCGCACGGCCTGGTAGCCGGCGAGAAACTGGGCCTGGACCTCAGGTGGCACCGGCCCCCAGTCGTGGTAGCGGGTGCCGAGCAGGACCGTCGCGCGGGCCAGGTCGACGAGCCGGTGGTCGTGCCGGGCTTCCTCGAAGTCGAGGACCGCGGTGATCTCGCCGCCGGCACACAGGACGTTGGCGGAGCGGAAGTCGAGGTGGACGAGCTGCCGTGGCAGCCGGTCGGGTGGCGCGCCGGCGACCAGTCCGCGCAGCGCGTCGCGGGCCACCGCGGGCAGCGGTGCGGCGCGGCTGTCGAGCCATTCGGTGATCTGCTGTGTCAACGGTGGGGACGCCACGGCGAGCGTGGCGAATCGTTCGGCGTGCGGGTATGCGGCGAGCACATCGTGCAGCCGGGCCAGGACGGTGCCGGCTGCCCGCACCTGACCGGGGTCGGTGGTGTCGAGAAGATCGCCCTCGATCACCCGTTGCAGGCCCAGCGAGACACCGTTGGCCTCGACCTGGAGCCGGCCGTCCCCGGTGGGAACCGGCGCCGAGACCGGCAGGCCCCGGCCGTCGAGCCAGCTCGTGAGTCGGGCCACCTCGGCCAGGCGCGGGAAACGATCGGGCAGCACCGACCACTTCGCGAGCCGCCGACCGGACGGCGTGTCGACCCACGCCAGCGCGTTGCCGCCGCTCATCACGATCCGCTCGCAGGAGTCGACGCGTACGCCCCAGTGTTCGCCCAGGACGTCGGCGACCCAGCGGCCCGCCGCCCGCGCGTCGCCGAAGCCGAACCTTGCGTCGAGCGCGCGGTGCGGATCGTGCGCCTCCCACAGCATCTCCACCACCGGCACCTGCGATCCGCTCATGCGGCACAGTGTGGCGGATTGGCGTACGGGAAGGCGGGCGCCCCGGATGCCGGGCCGTCTGCCGACGGTGGCGTCCGGGGCGCCCGGTGGCGCGTGGGGTCAGGTCAGGCCCGGCTCCACCGCTGGTTCGCGGCGGTGTGGCAGGTCCAGGCGAGCACGGTGGTGCCGTTGGTCGTGCCGGCGTTGTTGACGTCCAGGCAGAGCGACGGGAACCGTACGTTGCTGATGGTGCCGTTGCCGTTGAAGGTCCACTGTTGGTTGGTGCCGCCGTTGCAATCCCAGATCTGGGCCCGCGTGCCGGCCGCGGCGTTCGTGGGCAGCTCCAGGCACTTGCCCAGGACCTGGAGGGCCTGGCCGGACTGGGTGAACTGCTGGTTGGCGTTGCTGTGACAGTCCCAGATCAGCGCCCCCGTGCCGTTGGCCGTGTTGCCGTTGTCGACGTCCAGGCACCGGCCGCTGGACTCGCTGCGCAGCCGGAACGTGGTGGTGGGCGGCGGGGTGGTGGTGCCGCCGCCGCTGACCCGGTAGACGACCGTGCCGTGGGCCGGCACGCTGGCGGAGATGGCGCCGGTGGTGGTGGACGTGCCGTTCGTCCAGGCGTCGCGCAGGGTGAACGAGGAGCCGGACTTGCCGATCGCGGCGGCGGTGGTGGAGACGGTGGTGGTGGAGCTGCCCTGGTTGAACAGGGCCACCGCCACGTCGCCGTTGGCGAGCCGCTTGGCGAGCACCCGGCGGGTGCCGTCGTTGGAGACCTGCGTGCCCTGGAGGCCGAGGGTGTCCTGGTTGATCGCGATGAGGTTGGCGTTCTTGAGGATGGTCTGCGTGGCGCTGTCCATGTTGCGGATGTCGTTGCCGGCGATCAGCGGCGAGGCCATGATCGCCCACATCGCGAAGTGGCTGCGCATCTCGGTGTCGTTCATGCCGCCCCGGCCGACCTCCATCATGTCGGGGTCGTTGAACGCACCCGGACGCGCGTAACCGGCCAGCGGCACGGTCACGTTGATGATGTTCTGGATGCCCATGGGGTAGCCGTTGGTCTGGCCGGTGTTCCAGGCGTTGGTGATGTCCTCGGTGGTGCGCCAGATGTTGGCGACGTCGCCCCAGTTGCGCATGGGGCCGGTCTTCTCGTGGATGCTGTTCGAGTTGATGCTGTAGAGAATGGGGCGACCGGTGGCGGCGAGCGCGTCGCGCATGATGGCGAACCGGTTGACCTGCTCGTTGATGGTGCCGGTGGGCGAGCACCAGTCGTACTTGAGATAGTCGACGCCCCAGGCGGCGAACTGGCGGGCGTCCTGGGCCTCGTGGCCCATGGCGCCGGTGGCCCCGGGGTAGGAGTTGAAGTACTGGGCGCAGGTCTTGTCCAGCGGCGCCTGGTAGATGCCGAACTTGAGGCCCTTGCTGTGGATGTAGTCACCCAGGGCCTTCATGCCGCTGGGGAAACGGGTCGGATCGCCCTGCAGGTTGCCGGCCGAGTCGCGGTTGGGGTTCATCCAGCAGTCGTCGACGACGACGTACTGGTAGCCGGCGTCCCGCATGCCGGAGTTGACCATGGCGTCGGCCATCTGCCGGATCAGCGCCTCGCTGATGTTGCAGCCGAACGTGTTCCAGCTGTTCCAGCCCATCGGCGGGGTGCGGCCCACCCCGTTGTCCAACGCCTGAGCTGGTTGCGGCGCGGCAACCGTGTCGACCACGGTCAATCCGACTGCTCCCAGGAGTGCGACGCCAAGGGCGGCGAACCATCTCGTACGTGCGCGCATTGACTCTCCATCTTCGGGACGGTGGACGTCGTCGTGCCGCCTGCGAATTGATATGCCATTCGGCAGGCATGGGTGGGTGCACTGGTGACATCTTGGTGGTGGTCACCTGCGATTACGGGGCGGGAATGCGACCTGTCCTCAGCGCTGCGCGGAATTCCCGAATGGCCACGGCTCGACGCGGTAATACGCATCGCTCCGAGACCGGCGGGGATCCCGATAAGCTGGCTGGAGCAGCCCGGTAGCTCCTCGGGAAAGTTAACATGTGACCGCTCACACGGGCAAGCAAAGGAGCCGACGGTGATCGTCGGTCGCCAATGGGGTTACGTCCGGTGTTCCCGCCGCGAGCCGCCCGGTGGAGTGCGTCAGGCGAGTTGCTCGTCACCTCGGATGCGGGCGTGGAGGTGCATGTCGTGCCGGCCGTCGGAGTGGACGGCGTCGCTGCCCTCGCCCAGTGCCCAGGCGCTCAGGCCGGTCAGTGCGCGCGAGGCCACCCCCGCTCCCCTGGCGGCGGGAAGCACCCAGTAGGCGCACCCCGCGACACCGTCATCGAGGTTCAGGCCACCCATGGCGATACGTCCCAGCACCTCGCCGTCGCTGCGGGTCACTGCCCAACTGGCACCGGTTTCCCGCGCCCACGCCTGACGATACTGATCGAACCATTCGTGGACCTGCTCCTGGGAGGCAGGCTGACGAGTGTGCCAGTGCCGAATCTCCGGGTCCGCGTAGGCGGCGAAGAAGACCGCCGCGTCGCAGGGCGCCCACGGGCGCAGGAACAGCCCGCCCGCAGCGGGAAGCACCGGCTGCGGGCGGGCGGCAAACGTCCCGGCGGGGATGGCCGGCGGTGTCGAGAGGGCCACGGGGGCACCCTATCCAGCGATGCCGCCCTCGCGGCCGGGGCGACGGCCGCCTGTGGCGTCAGCGCCGCCGCAGGGCCGGGTCGGTCAGCGCCGGCGGCTGGTACCCGGCGTCGGCCGGGTTGACGTTGTGGCCCGGCGGCACCAGCGCGTCGATGCGGTCCAGCACGTCGGCCGGGAGCCCGTCGAGCTGGCCCGCGCCGAGCTGGCTACGCAGCTGCTCCAGGGTGCGGGGGCCGATGACGGCGCTGGTCACGGCCGGGTGGCTGAGCACGAAGCCCAGTGCCAGCTCGATCAGCGTCAGGCCGCTCTCCCGGGCCAGCGCGTCCAGCTCGCCGACCAGGTCGAGCTTGCGGTCGCGGGCGGCGGCGTCGCGGAAGTCGAAGTGGTCGCCGTTGCGCCCGGCGCGGGAGTCCGCCGGCACGCTGCCCGCGCGGTACTTGCCCGTCAGCCAGCCGCCGTTGAGCGGGCTGAAGACCATCACCCCGAGCCGGTGCCGCTCGCAGGTCGGCAGCACGCCGGCCTCGGCGCCCCGGGCCAGGATCGAGTACGCCAGCTGCTCGGTGGTGAAGCGTTCCCGCTGGCGCTGCTGCGCGACCCACTGCGCCTCGACGATCTGCTCGGCGGGGAACGCGGAGGTGCCGATGAGGCGTACCTTGCCCTGCCGGACCAGGTCGGACAGGGCGCCGAGGGTCTCGTCGACGTCGGTGCGCGGGTCGGGGCGGTGCACCTGGTAGACGTCGATCCAGTCGGTGCCCAGTCGGCGCAGGCTGTCCTCGACCGCCTGCGTGATCCACCGCCGGGAGTTGCCCCGCCGGTTGCGGTCGGTGCCCATCGGCTCGTGGAACTTGGTGGCCAGCACCACGTCGTCGCGCCGCCCGCGCAGCGCCCGGCCGACGATCTCCTCGGTCTCGCCATGCGCGTACACGTCGGCGGTGTCGACCAGGTTGACCCCGGCGTCGAGCGCCTCGGCGACGATCCGGTGGCACTCCTTCTCGTCGGTGTTGCCCCACGCGCCGAACATCATCGTGCCGAGGCAGAGCGTGCTGACCTCGACGCCCGTGCCGCCGAGCCTGCGGTAGCGCATGATCTGATCGTCCTCCTGCTGGTGTGTGTGACCACGCTGGCACGCCGACCCGACCCCCGGCACTGTCCCGCCGGGTCGAATCGGCCCGGACGGGTTTGTGTCCCCGGCACATCGCCGCCGCGACCGGGGGACGAATAGGCTGGTGACAGCGTTGTTATGGACATTCCGGCACGGTGGAGGTACTCATGGGGACCGGCCTGACCCAAGCCCGATGGACGCACGTGGCACTGCCCACCGGCGACCTCGACAAGGCGATCGCGTTCTACACCACGCTCACCCCGCTGGTGGTGGTGGAGCGGTTCGCCGACGCCGACGGGGAGAGCGTGTGGCTCTCCAACGACAAGCAGGTCGAGACGCCGTTCGTGCTGGTGCTCGTCTCGTTCAACAAGGACAAGGGCGGCCAGCTCGGCCTGCTCCACCCGTTCGCGCACATCGGCATCGAGGTGCCGCAGCGCTCGGACGTCGACGAGATCGCCGCGCGGGCCCGCGAGCTGGGCTGCCTGCACTGGGAGCCCCGCCAGATGCCGCCGCCGGTCGGCTACATCTGCGCGCTGAAAGACCCCGACGGCAACGTCATCGAGATCTCCCACGACCAGCAGGTGTTCGACACCGTACGGCGGCTGTGGGGGAACTGACCGCGGCGGGGACCCGGGCCGCGGTGCTGCGCTACCTGGCCGCGCTGAACGCCCACGACGCCGACGCCGTCGCCGCCTGCGTCAGCGTCGGCTTCGTCAACGAGCACACCGCCGGGCTCGGTCGCGGGGTGGTCGGCCGGGCCGGCTACCGGGAGCGGCTCGACGGCTTCCTGGCCGAGTTCGCCGACCTCCGCTACGAGGTGGAGGAGCTGATCGTCGAGGGGGACCGGGCCGCGCTGGCGTACCGGATGTCGTTCCGGCTCGTCTCCGCGGGCCGGGCCCCGGTGCGCGTGCGCGGGATGTTCCGGTTCCGGGTCGACGCCGACGGCCTGGTCGCGCACCGGGTCGACTACTGGGACAGCGGCGAGGTGCACCGGCAGCTCGCCGTCGAGCAGTGACTGGGCGTGGTCGCCGCGCCTGGGCCGATGTCGCCGGCTGGCCCCTTTGCTCTGCACCCACGGACGCAGCGGTCGCTGAGAGTAGTTGACCGCTGCCGGTTGCTGTTGGTGGCACTCCGCAGAATTGCAGCGTGACGGCCGTGTTGCCTCGGTGGGTGCAGAGCAAAGGGTGCGGGGTGCGTGGTCCGGTCTCGCGGGGCGTGACGCAGCGTCAGCGCCGGCCGGGCCTCGGCGGCCTGGCACCCCTATATCGCGCACCGTAGTCGGAGAGTGTGGCGGAGGGGCGGCGGCCACGCCGCCCCTCCGCCACGTTCGCGCCCCTCCCGTCGCGCTGGGTAGAGTGCGCATCCTGCGGAGACGACGGGGATGCGCGAGGTGACGCGATGGCGGTCGGGGTCGGGGTGGAGGAACATCACGGCGACGCGCCGGCGATCCAGACCGTGCAGCGGGCCGCCACCATCCTGAAGGCGTTCTCCGCCGAGCGGCCCCGGCTCACGCTGGCCGAGCTGACCGCCGACCTCGCGATCAGCCGGGCCACCGCCCACCGGTACGCCCGCGCGCTGCGCGCGGCCAACCTGCTGCGCTTCGACACGGCCACCGCCACGTACACGCTGGGCCCGCAGGTGCTGGCGATGGAGGCCGCCGCCCGCGCGGCGCTGCCCATCGTCACCGCCGCCGAGCCCTACCTGGACCGGCTGACCCGGCTCACCAACCAGACCTCGGTGCTCAGCGTGTGGAACGGCGAGAGCCCGATCGTGGTCCGCTGCATGGACAACGTCAGCGGCGACGTGCGGCTGAGCGTGCGTACGGGCTCGCCGCTGGACCTGGTGCGCTCGGCGCAGGGCCGGGTGTTCTGCGCGTACCTGCCACCCGCCGAGGCCCCCGTGGTGGCCCGCCAGCTGCGCCTGTCGGCCGGGCTGCGGGCGGTGGTCGAGCAGGTGCGCCGCGACGGGTTCGCCGTCAACTCGCCGGAGGACTTCGGGGTGCGGGTGCTGGCCGCGCCGGTGTTCGAGCGTACCCAGGTGGTGGCCGCGTTGGGCGTGCTCGGCACGGACGCGGTGCTCTCCGGTGCGGCGGAGGCCGCGGCGGCGGACACCCTGCTGCGCATCGCGCGCGAGTTGTCCGAGGGGCTCGGCGCGGCCGTCAGCTGACCCGGCCGGCGCTCCCGCGTGCCGCCGGGGGACGGGAACGGTGGCCGTTGCCGTTCTCCGGCGCGGGGTGGTGGCCGGTGCCGGTGCTGCCCAGCTCGGCGGTGACCAGGGCGGCGACGCGCTGCAGGGCGATGGCGAGCGGGGTGTCGGTGCCCTCCGGCACGGAGGTGGTGGTGCCGACGATGGCCATCGCGGCGATCAGCGTGCTGCCGCGGAAGATGGGCGCGGCGATGCTGCGCACGCCGTTGGCCGACGGCGTGTTCGCCGAGATGCCGGTGCGGCGGATCTTGTCGACCTCCCGGCGCAGCTCGGCCGAGGCGGCCAGCTCGTCGGCCAGCCCGACCACGTCGTCCTCGGGCAGGAAGGCGCAGAAGACCCGGCCCTGGGCGGACTCGGTGCGCGAGAGCCGGGAGCCGGTGCGGACGCTGACGCGGATGACCCGGTCGGTGTTGTCGTCGGCGCGGACGACCACGGCCGTGTCGCCGTCCCAGACGCTGAGCACCACGGTCTCGTCGATCTCGCGGACGAGCTGCTGCATGTGCGGGCCGGCGATGCTGATCACCGGCATCGCGGCGCGCGCGGCGGCGGAGAGGGTCAGGATCTGCGGGCCGAGCGAGTAGAGTCCCTCCCGCTCGTCGTAGCGCAGCAGGTTGCTCTCGCGCAGCGCCTTGGTGTAGCGGTGGGCCGTCGCCTTGCTGGTGCCGAGGCTGGCGGTCAGTTCGTTGAGGCTGAGTCGTGGGCGCGCCGCGGTGAACGCGTTGAGGATGACCGCCGCGCGCTGCACGGTCTGGATCGCCGGGGCGCTCTGGTCCGCGTTCTTCCCCGGCGAGGGGCTGTCGTCCGCCATCTGGATCCCTCGTTGCGTGAAGTGAGACAGTATCATGGCATATGGCACATCAGGCTGTCGATATCTGCCGGCTTCGTAGCGCGATGTCGGCATAAATCCGGGCGAAACGTGTCAGCTCGGCCACCGCGTAGCGGTCCCGCCGAGGGTCGCCCGGGTCCGCCGGCAGCGACGGCGGGCCCAGCCGGACGGTCGGCACCCCCCGCCCGCGCAGCACCACCCCGTCGGTCGACCCCGTCCAGCCCCGGATCGGCTGGGGCGCGTGGCCGTGCGCGGCCCGCCAGGCGGCGTCGGCCCAGTGGCAGATCGGGGCGTCGGGATCGGTGGCGGCGGCCGGGTGGACGGGCCAGCCGGTCACGCTCACCCCGCAGTCGCCCAGCGGGGTGCCGCGCAGCCTCTCGGCCAGCGTCGCGGCCAGGGCGTCGGCGATCTCCGCCGGCTCGTCGCCGGGGACCGTCACCAGGTAGAGGTGGAAGTCGAGCCGCCCGGGCAGCAGGTCGGGCTTGCCCGGTTGGCCGGCCCGCACCGCGCCGATGCCCACCTCCGCCCCGACCTGGCCGCCGCGCCCGGCGCGACTGGCCAGGTGCGCGGCGCGGAACGCCTCCAGCGCCGCGACCACCCGGCCGAGGTGCGCCAGCAGGCCCCCCGGCGGGACGGCGGCGTCGCGGAACAACGCCGGATGGAACCGGCTGGTCAGCCGTACCCGGACGAACATGGCCCCCGGCTCGGCGGTGAGCACGCCCGGCGGGCCGCTCTTGGCCACCACGGCGGCGGTCGGCAGCGGGTGCCGGTCCAGGTGGTGGGCCACCCCGCCGGCGGTGGGGCCGGCGTCGGGGTCGGTGCGGTGGGTGCCGGCGGCGGCGAGCAGCAGGGTCAGCCGGTGCGGCCGGCCGGCGGCCCGGCACGCGCCGGCCGCCGCGGCGAAGCCGACCAGGGCGGCGGCGGTCGCCGCGCGGGCCACCCCGAGGCCGAAGCCGCTGACCACCCGCTCGGCGCCCGTCCCGGCCGGCCTGATCGGCTCGGGCGCGGGGGCGTCCAGGCCGGTGATCGGCGCGTCGAACTCGGCCCCGCCGGTCAGCGACGTGTCCAGGTGCGAGTAGAGGAGCAGCTCCGGCGCGGTGCCGAGGGCGGAGGAGCCGACCAGGTTGGCGCTGTCGGGCAGCGCCGCCGTCGGGTCCAGGGGGTCGACCCGCCAGGACAGCTCCGGCCAGCGCGCGGCGGCCCAGTCGGCGAGCCGGTGGGCCGTGGCCCGTTCCCGGCCGTACGGGCTGTGCTCCGCCCCCAGCGCGGCCAGCGCGTCGAGGACGCCCGCCTCGTCGATCGCCTCCTCGGCCGCCCGTCGCAGTGCCGCCGGCACCTCGTCGTCCATCCCCGCGCTCCCGCCGCCGTGACTTCATTCAAGATGACGTCTCGTATGTTGACATACTCGGGATGGCTTCTCTAGCGTGACCTGACATCAACGACATCGCCCCGCATCCGGCGACGTCAGCGCGACGGTCAGCGGTGCGGATGCGGACGGCCGACCCAACCGCTGGAGGACCGATGACCTACGTGGTCACCGACGAGTGTGTGGACGTGCAGGATCGGTCCTGCGTCGAGGAGTGCCCCGTGGACTGCATCTACGAGGGCGACCGGATGATGTACATCAACCCGGACGAGTGCGTCGACTGCGGGCGCTGCGAGCCGGTCTGCCCCGTCACGTCGATCTTCCACCTGGAGGACCTGCCGGCCGACCGGGCCCACTTCGGCCCGATCAACGCCGAGTTCTTCGGCGAGATCGGCAGCCCCGGCGGGGCCCGCAAGATCGGTCGGGTCGGCCGCGACCACCCGGCCGTCGCGGGGAGCGCCACCTGATGGGCGAGCTGCACGAGGTCGACCTCGCGATCGTCGGCGCCGGCCCCGCGGGCCTGTACGCCACCTACTACGCCGGCTTCCGCGGGATGAGCGTGGCGGTGATCGACTCGCTGCCCGAACCCGGCGGCCAGATCGCCGCCCTCTACCCCGAGAAGGCCATCTACGACATCGCCGGCCTGCCCTCGGTGCGCGGCCAGGAACTCGTCGACGCCCTGCTCACCCAGGCCGCCACCGCCAAGCCGACGTTCCTGCTCGGCGAGAGCGCCGTCGATCTGACGACCGCCGAGGACCACGTGCTCATCGGCACCGACGCCGGCACCCAGGTGCGCGCCAAGGCCGTCCTGCTCACCGCCGGCATCGGCACCTTCACCCCCCGCGAGCTGCCCGTCGGCAGCGACTACCTCGGCCGGGGCCTGCGCTACTTCGTGCCCCGCCTCGACGAGCTCGCCGGCCAGGAGGTCGTCGTGGTCGGGGGCGGCGACTCCGCCGTCGACTGGGCCCTCGCGCTGGAGCCGCACGCCCGCAGCGTCACCCTGGTGCACCGCCGGCCGCAGTTCCGCGCTCACGAGCACAGCGTCGCCCAACTGGAGGCGTCCACCGTGCGCGTGGTCACCCCGTACGAGGTGTGCGGCATCGCCGGGGAGCAGAACGTCACCTCCGTGACGATCGCCGAGGTGCGCGGCGAGGGCCGCGAGGAGCTGCCCGCGCAGGCGGTGGTGGCCGCCCTCGGCTTCATCGCCGACCTCAGCGCCATGGAACGCTGGGGCCTGGAGATGCACCGGCGCTACGTCGCCGTCGACCGGTCGATGCGCACCAACCTGCCGCGCGTCTTCGCCGCCGGCGACATCACCGACTACGAGGGCAAGGTGCGGCTGATCTCCGTCGGCTTCGGCGAGGCCGCCGCCGCCGTCAACAACCTGGCCCCCCTGGTCAACCCGGCGCTGGGCACGGTGCCCGGACACTCCTCGGACGCGGCATGACCGCCCCCCGCGACGACGCCCGGCACACCGCCGGCGACGGCACGCATCTGGTCGCCACCCGGCACGGGCTGGGCCGGCTCACCGGCGACGGCGACGTCGAGCTGCTCGATCTGCCGTACGCCGACGTGGCCGCGCTGCTGCGCGCGGGCGCCGGGCTCGCCCCGGCCCGCGTCGCGGCCGTGCGCCGCCGGCTGCCGCTGGACGCCCTCGCGGGCGACGTCGTCGCCCCGCTGGGCGGGACGCCGGCCGTGTGGGGGGTGGGCCTCAACTACCACTGCAAGGCGCGCACCACCGGGCGGCCCCTGCCCACCCAGCCCGTGCTCTACCTCAAGTCGCCCAACGCCGGCTCCGGCCCCGACGACACCGTGCCGCTGCCCACCTCGGTCAGCGCGCAGTCCGACTACGAGGGCGAGGTCGCCCTGGTCATCGGTGCGCGGATGCACCACACGCCCGCCGAGCGGGCCTGGGCGCACGTCGCCGGGATCACCGCCGCCAACGACCTGACCTGCCGCGACGTGATGGTCGCCTCCGGCAGCCCCACCCTGGCCAAGAGCTTCCCCGGCTTCGGCGCGCTCGGCGCCTCGGTGCTCGGCCTGGACGCGGTCGCCGACCGCGACGCCATCGGCGTACGGACCACGGTCAACGGGGAGCTGCGCCAGCAGGCCAGCACCGCCGACCTCATCTTCCCGGTGCCCGACCTGCTCGCCTGGATCTCCCGGTACGTGGTGCTGGAGCCGGGCGACGTGGTGCTCACCGGCACCCCCACCGGCACCGGCCAGGACCGGGGCTGCTTCCTGAGCCCCGGCGACCTGGTCGAGGTCACCGTCGCCGGGGTGCTGCCGCTGCGCACCCGGTTCCGCGCCGACACCCCGGCCCCGGCAG
The DNA here is from genome assembly GCF_900091595.1 of Micromonospora haikouensis. GTDB lineage: Bacteria > Actinomycetota > Actinomycetes > Mycobacteriales > Micromonosporaceae > Micromonospora > Micromonospora haikouensis. Next base: position 109,790 of record NZ_FMCW01000018.1, on the reverse strand, counting down.
CCGAGACCCCGGCCCCAGCGGCCGAGCCCGACCCCCTTCCCGGCGACGCCCGCCCGTCGCTGCCGCTTCGTACAGAGAGTCTGATGCCATGACTGACGACAGTTCCCCGCGCTACGACCTGGTGCTGGCCGGCGGCGAGGTGTTCGACGCCGCCACCGGCGCCAGCCAGGTGACCGACGTCGCGGTGACCGGCGACCGGGTGGCCCGGATCGCCCCCGGCCTCGCCGCGCAGGGCCGGCAGGTCGTCGACTGCTCCGGGCAGTACGTGCTGCCGGGCCTGGTCGAGGCGCACACCCACATCTTCGCCGAGGTCTCCAAGGTCGGCGCGCCGCCGGACGAGGCGCACCTGCACCGGGGCGTCGTCGCGGCCTGCGACGCCGGCACCGTCGGCGCGTCCACCTTCGCCGCGTTCGAGCGCTTCGTCGCCGCCCCGGCCCGGATGCGGCTGGTCAACTTCCTCAACGTCTCGGTCCTCGGCCTGATCGACTTCCGGTTCGGCGAGTTGCTCAACCCGGGCACGCTGGTGCCGGAGGACGCCCTGGAGATCGCCGCCGCCAACCCGCACCGGGTCCGTGGCTTCAAGATCCGCCTCTCCGAGGACGTCGTGGGGCTGGAGTGGCGGACGCTGCTCAAGCGCTCCCTGGCGCTGTCGGCCGAGGCCGGGCTCCCGCTGATGATCCACATCGGGGAGACCCCGGAGCCGCTGCCGGTGATCCTCGACCTGCTGCGCCCCGGCGACGTCGTGGCCCACTGCTACACCGGCAAGCCGTACGGCATCCTCGGCGACGGCAAGGTCCTGCCCGAGGTGTACGCCGCCCGCGAGCGCGGCGTGCTGTTCGAGTCGGCCCACGGCAAGAGCAACCTGAGCTTCGCCGTGGCCCGCCCGGCCATCGAGCAGGGCTTCCTGCCCGACGTGATCACCTCCGACACCAGCGGCCGCAACTGGCGCGGCCCGGTGTTCGACCTGGTCACCAGCATGGCCAAGCTGCGGGCCATGGGCATGACCATGGAGCAGATCGTGCCCCGGGTGACATCCGCCCCGGCCCGCCTGACCGGCCTCGACGCCGAGGGCTACGGCAGCCTCGTCGAGGGCGGCCCGGCCCATGTCACGGTCCTCGCCGACGCCGAGGAGGCCGAGCTGCCCGACGCCGCCGGCAACCGGATCGTCGCGCCGCGGCTGGAGCCGAGCCTGGTGCTGCTCGCCGGCGAGCAGGTGCCGACCGTGCCGTGGCGGGGCCTGAACCGCTGATGCCCGCCACCGATGCCGAGCCGCCCGTCGGCGTGCACCGCTCCCGCAGGCGACTGCGGGCGGCGCTGCGCGGTGGCGGGCGGCTCGTCGGCACGTTCCTCAAGCTGCCCGGCCCCGACGTGGTGGCCCTGGCCACCCAGGCGGGGCTCGACTTCGTCGTGGTCGACCTGGAGCACTCCGCGCTGGACGAGCGCACCGCCGCCGACCAGCTCCGGTTCGCCGCCGCGCTCGGCCTGCCGGCGCTGGTCCGGGTGCCGGCGGTCGACCCGGGCCAGGTCAACCGGCTGCTGGAGGCCGGCGCCGTCGGGGTCCAGCTCTCCACCGTCCGCAGCCGGGCCGAGGTGGAGGCGCTGCGCGCGGCCAGCCGGTACGCCCCGCACGGGCGACGCAGCATCAGCCTCGCCCACCCGGCGGCCGGCTACGGCGTCGGCGGCCTCGACCGGTACCTGGCGGCGGAGGCCGCAGACCCGCCGCTGCTGGTCGCCCAGATCGAGACGGCGACCACCGACGACCCCCTGCCCGACCTGCTGGCCGGCGTGGACGTCGGGTTCGTCGGCACCACCGACCTGGCGGTCAGCCTCGGCCTCGCCAGCACCGACGACCCGACGCCGCTGCTGCGGCGCACCGGCGACGTCGCCGAGGCGGCCCGGGGGACCGGGGCCGCGCTGGGCGGCTGGGCGGCCGACCGCACGGCCGAGGCCCTGGGCCGGTACGGCCTCACCGACGCCGGCTACCTGGTGGTCGGCTCGGACCTGCAACTGCTCGGCGCCGGCCTGCGCCGGCTCGCCGGCTGACCCCCACCCGGAAAGGGAGCGCTGACATGCTCAACCCGCAGCTCTACGGCATCGCGGTGAACTGGGACGACATCCCGGCCACCGACGTGCGGCCCGGGGTGCGCCGCAAGGTGTACGCCACCGACGAGGTCGTGCTGGCCTGGCACGAACTGAGCGTGGGCATGACGCTCAACCCGCACCACCACGACGACTTCGACCAGCTCGTGCTGATCCTCGGCGGCCGGTGCAACTACTACGTCGACGGGGTGGCGAACCCGATGGGGGCGGGCTCGATGCTGCTCGTGCCGCGCGGCGCGGAGCACTACGTCGAGCCGACCGAGGGCCCCTGCATCAACCTGGACGTCTTCGCGCCGCCCCGGGCGGACTTCCTGGCGCACGCCTGGCGTCCCGGGCAGGACTGAGGCCGCCGTGACCGACATCGTGGTGGTGGGCAGCCTCAACGTCGACGTGGTGGTGCCCCTGGCCGAGCTGCCCGCGCCCGGACAGACCGTGCTCGGCACCGCCGACCACCGGCGTGCCGGTGGCGGCAAGGGCGCCAACCAGGCGGTCGCCGCCGCCCGGCTGGGCCGCCGCGTCGCCATGGTCGGCGCGGTCGGCGACGACCCGGAGGGGGAGTGGCTCACCGGGCTGCTCGCCGCCGAGGGCGTGGACACGACCGGGGTGCTGCGCGCACCCCGCCCGACCGGTCAGGCGATCGTGCTGGTCACCGCCGACGGCGACAGCACCATCGCGGTCAGCTCCGGGGCCAACATGTGGCTCGCGCCCGAGCACCTCGCGCCGTCGTACGACCTGATCGCCTCGGCCCGCGCGGTGCTGTTGCAGCAGGAGGTCGGCGCCGAGGTGGTCGCCGCCGCGGTGGCCGCGGCGGGTGGCCTGGTGGTGCTCAACCCGGCCCCGGCCCGACCGGTGGACGCGGCGACCCTGGCCCGGGTCGACATCCTGGTGCCGAACCGGGGCGAGCTGGCGGCCCTGGCCGGGGCTCCGGCCGCGGCGTCCCCACCCGGCCCGGCAGATCCGGCGGCGATGGCCGGGCTGCCCGCGCTGGCCCGGTCGTTGGGGACGCGGGGGCCGGTGGTGGTGACCCTCGGCGCGGACGGCGCGCTGGTGGTCACCGCCGACCGGGAGTGGCTGGTGCCGGCCGAGCGCGTCGACGCGGTGGACGCCACCGGCGCGGGGGACACCTTCTGCGCGGCGCTGGCCGACGCCCTGCTCGACGGCGCGGCGATCGACGAGGCGGCCCGTTGGGCGAGCCGGGTGGCGGCGGTGACCGTGACCCGGCCGGGCGCGATGGCCGCCGCGCCCCGTCGCGCCGAGGTGCCGGCGGCCTCGTAGGGGCCGCAGCGGGCACCGGGGGTGGAGCCCACCCCGGCTCGCCCACCGGTGCCGGCCACGGTGCGTGTGCATGCTGGTGCCGTCTGCCGGTGGGGTCGCCGCCTTCACGCTCCGTGGCGCTCCTTCGACCCCGGACAACGTCGCGCGCTCGCTTTGCTCTGCACCCACCCACGCAGCACCCCACCCACCAGGCGGAATCTCGGACGCCGATGTCCGGGGGTGAAGCGGCCCGTCACGGCGGGTCAACCGTTGCGTATCCGGGTGCAGAGCAAAGGGCGCCGGGGGACTCGTGGCCGCAGGGCGGCGGCGCGTGACGGTACGTCACCTGCCGGGCGGCTCTGCGGGCCCACCCACCCGCTCGCCCGCCCGCCCCGGCGGCGCTGCCGGGAGGCGGACGGGCGGGCGGCTCAGACGTGGGCCGGGAAGTCCGCCTTGCGGATCAGGCAGTGGATGCCCTTCACCCCGTCGACGACCTGGCTGACCTCGAAGTCGGCGGCGGCGCTCAGGTAGGCCAGGGCGGTCTGCGGCGGCATGCCCTGGGTGCGGGCGAGGAAGGCGACGGCGGCGCGTACGGCCCGGCGCATCGCCTCGTCGAGGTCGCTGTGCAGGCCGACGGGCAGCCAGTGGGTGGCGGTCTCGGCGAAGGGGCCGTCGGCGACGCCCAGCGCCCCCGCCTGCGCCTGCGGGACGACCGACAGCCGCAACGTGGCCCGCAGCGGCGCCTCCAGGGCGGTCAGCGCCACCTCGCCGTCGCCCTGGGCGTAGTGCGGGTCGCCGGCGTAGAAGCCGGCCCCGGGCAGCTGCACGGGCAGGTAGAGGGCGGAGCCGATCTGGAGCTCGTTGATGTCGAGGTTGCCGCCGAACGCGCCGGGCGGCACGGAGTGCACCGGGTCGTCGGTGTCCACCGCCACGCCCATCAGGCCGAGGAACGGGGCGAGGGGGAAGCGGGCGGCGCGCCCGTCGCCGTACGGCAGCGTCCCGTACAGCCGGCCACCGCTGCTGACGACCTCGGTGAAGTGGCAGACGCTGCCGTACTCGCGGGGGACGTCACCGCCCGCGCCGGTGTCGGTCGGGGTGAGCGGGAACTCGCCGGGCAGCGCGCCATAGCCGTGGCGGCTGCTGACGAAGCCGTACGGGGCCCGGATGAGCAGGTCGAGGACCTCGACGCGGAGCACGTCGCCCGGTTCGGCCCCGTCGACCGCGATGGGCCCGGTGACCACGTGCGGCCCGTCGGCGTCGTAGTCGTGGGCGACGTCGGAGGCGGCCAGGTCGCGGGCGTCGGCGAGGACCCCGTCGGCGGGTACGTCGAACTGCTTGAGGTACGCGACCGGGTCGCGGCCCTGGTCCTCCAGGATCCCCTCGTGGCTGAGCGTGTCGATCGTCACCGTCTCGCCGGAGCGGATCCGCAGGACGGGTTCGTGCCGCCGGGCGGGCAGCCGCCCCCACAGGCAGGTGTCGGGCGTGCTGGGCAGGTAGTGGGTTCCAGCGATTGGGCCTTCGTGCGGCTGGAGCATGGGATCCTCCGGGAGGGGTGACACCGGCTGGCGGTGCGATGGGCGGCGTGCGGCGCAGGGGGCCCGTGCTCGCGGTGCAGCGGCGTGGCCGCGCCCTGTCGACGTTCGGCATCGTGGCCAACGAAACCGCCGTTGCGTGTTGCGCCCGTATTAACAGCGAGTAACCCGGTGCCGGAGTATCTCCTGCTCTTGACAGGTGGCGGGCCCGGATAGCAGCATCGTGGTGCGAGACGCTGTCTCGCATGACGTAGAAGGCGGTGAGGTGATGGCGCAGCAGACGCCGGTACGCCCGCTCGGTGCACCCGGTGACGGCGCGATGATCGACGAGGACTGGGAGGCGCTGCGGTTCCGCGTGCACCGCTCGGCGTACCGCGAGCCGGAGGTGTTCGCCGAGGAGATCGCGCGGATCTGGGGGCACACCTGGCTCTACCTCGGTCACGAGACGGAGATCCCGAAGGCGGGCGACTTCAAGACCCGCACGCTGGGCGGGCGTCCGCTGATCTTCTGCCGCGACGCCGACGGCGAGGTGCGGGTGTTCTTCAACTCCTGCACCCACCGGGGCACCGTGCTGTGCCGGCACAGCGAGGGCAACACCAAGTTCTTCCAGTGCTTCTACCACGCCTGGGCGTTCAGCAACTCCGGCGAACTGGCCGCGCTGCCCGGCGACGACGCGTACCCCGACGACCCGGCCTTCCGGGCGTCGATGGCGCTGCGTCAGGTGCCCCGTCTGCAGATCCACGAGGGCTTCGTCTTCATCGCCTTCGACCCCGACGTGCCCGACCTGCTGACCCACCTCGGCCCGGCGGCACACTACATGTCGCTCACGGCCAAGATCGGCGAGCGCGGCATGACCACCCTGCCCGGGGTGCAGCTCTACAGCGTCAAGGGCAACTGGAAGCTGGCCGTCGAGAACGCCATGGACGGCTACCACTTCGCCCCGACGCACAACACGTTCGTCGGCTACCTGCGCGAGACCGGCTTCGCCGTCACCGACGACGACCAGTACGCCTACGACCTCGGCGGCGGCCACGGCCTGCTCGTCCTCACCGGACACAACGGCCGCATCGGCATGGTCTGGGAGCCCCGCTTCGGCGAGGAGGAGAAGGAGCGCACCGTCGTCAAGCGGCGCGAGCTGGAGGCCCGCCTCGGGCCCGAGCTCGCCGCCGAGGTGGCCGACGCCAGCCGCATCCTGTTCGTCTTCCCCAACCTGTTGCTGTTCGACCTGGAGGCGCTGACCATCCGGCAGCTCGAACCGGTCGCCGCCGACCGCACCGACGTGCGGGCGTGGCAGTTCGTCGAGGTCGGCGAGCCCGAGTCGGTGCGCGCGCTGCGGATCAAGACGATGGTCAGCTTCGTCGGGCCGGGCGGCCTGGCCACCCCCGACGACATCGAGGCGTACGAGGCGGTGCAGCGCGGCATCATCGCCACCGCCGACGCGGCCGACCCCGCCCACGACTGGAGCGACATGTCGCGCGGCATGGCCAACGAGAAGCAGGGCAACCAGGGGCGCTCGATCGACGAGGGCGCGATGCGCAGCTTCTGGCGGCACTGGGCGCACGTCGTCGGCGCGTCCACCAGCGTGGCCGGCGCGCCGCCGGCCGGTGCCCCGGCGAGCGGCCCGGCCGCCGCCAGGGCGGGGGAGTGAGCGCCGTGACGTCGACCAACGGCAGCCGTGGGGGAGTGGTGAGTGTGGAGTCGCGCGAGGTCACCCGCGCCGAGGTGGAGGAGTTCCTCTACCGCGAGGCCCAGCTGCTCGACGAGTGGCGCCTCGACGAGTGGTTGACCCTCTTCGAGCCCGGCGGCCGGCTGGAGGTGCCGACCACCGACTGGGCCGGCTGGGACGCCACCACCGCCGGCTACTTCGTCGCCGACGACTACGAGCTGATCCGGGCCCGGGTCAAGCGGCTCAAGAGCCGCAAGGCGCACGCCGAGAACCCGCACTCGCGCACCCACCGCATGGTGTCCAACGTCATCCTGCTGGAGGCCGGCGCCGAGACCGTCTGGATCACCGCGAACTTCGTCATCCACCGCTACCGCGACGGCGGCGCCTACACCTACGTGGGCCGCTACGAGCACGTGCTCAAGGTCGAGGCCGACGGGCTGCGGTTCCGGGTGCGGCGGGCCGTGCCGGTGATGGAGTCCATGGACCCCGGCGCCCGACTCAGCTTCATCCTCTGAGCCGGCCGCCATGATCACCCACATGCTCGTTTTCCGCTTCCGCGACGACCTGCCGCCCGGCGCGGCCGAGTCCGTCCTGGCCGAGCTGGAGACGTTCCCGTCGCAGTATCCGGCGATGCGCAACTGGCGCAGCGGGGCCAACGTCAGCACCCGCGACGACACCATGAGCCACGGCTTCGTCGTGGAGTTCCCCACCGAGCAGGACCTGCTCGACTACCTGCACAGCGACTCGCACGAGCGGTTCGTCCGGGAACGCTGGCGTCCGGTCGTCGAGCGCCAGGCCATCGTCAGCTTCCCCACCGCCGGGGACCACCAGCACACCGAGAGGGGTAGCAGATGACCACCGAGGCCGCCGCCCGCCGCCGCGGGCCGTACGGCATGGAGTACGCCCGGATCGAGGTGCCGGACCTGGCCGCCTCCATCGAGTTCCTCCAGTACCACGTCGGCCTGCAGCTGGAGCAGCACGACGACGAGTACGCCTTCCTGCGCGCCGACATCGAGCACCACAGCATCGAGCTGGTCGCCGCGCCGCAGCGGGAGGTCTCCTGGACCACGGCGGTCGGGTTCAGCGTCGAGTCCGACGCGGTCCTCGACGACCTGCGGGAGCGGGTCACCGCGGCCGGGCACGAGGTGCTGGAGCTGGCCGACCGGGTCAAGGGCCTCGTCCAGCGCGGCTTCGCCGTCAAGGACCCCAACGGCCTGATCGTCGAGCTGTTCACCGAGTTCGCCGAGTACGCCGAGCCGCCGCTGATCGAGCTGCGCCCGCTGGACCTGGTGCACCCGTTCCTCGCCACCGAGAAGTACGAGGAGACCCTGCGCTTCTACACCGAGGTGCTCGGCTTCCTCGTCTCCGACTACGTCGGCGACGTGACGGCCTTCCTGCGCAGCGAGGACCGCTACCACCACAGCCTGGCGATCCAGCGCAACAAGGAGTTCTACGTCGCGCACCTGTGCTTCATGATGAAGAGCTTCGACCACGTGATGCGCGGCCGGGCGCGGGCCCAGTACAAGCAGGTGCCCATCGCCTCGGACCTGGTCAACCACTCCGCGTCGACGTCGATCGCCTTCTACATGCACGACCCGGTGCACGGGCCGCGCTACGAGCTGTGCGACCGGCACCGGGTCTTCACGCCCGAGGAGCACGAGACCCACCGGGCCCGCCGCATGTCGGTGGACCCCCGCAACATCGACGTGTGGCGGCCGGCCGCCGACGACTGGGGCCGGTTCTGACCCCACCCCCTCTCGTCGCGCGCCGGTCCGGCGGCGGGCCCCTGCCGGCCCGTCAGCCGGGCCGGCGCGCGAGGGTGGGCAGGCCGAACACGACCGGCACGCCGGGGGAGTAGAGCACGCTCACCGGCGCCTCGGTGGGCGCGGGCAGCCCGGCGGCGGCGACCAGCTCGTCGTCCAGGCTCAGCAGCTCGGCCCGGTGCAGCGGCCAGCGGGGGTGCCAGTTCGGCAGGCGCAGTGTGCGCCCGTACGCCAGGGTGTGCAGCCCCAGCGGGCGGTGAGGAAGTGTTCCAGCGGCGTCGGGTCGGCGATCGGGTCGCCGACCCGGACCACCATGCGGCTCGCCGCGCCGGCCGGGCCGGGCCAGCGGCGCCGGCAGCGGTACGTGAGGGTGTCGCCGTCGCGGTCCAGCCGCATCCTGGACCACAGGTACGGCAGCCGCAGGCTCGCCCGGGCGACGAGCACGGGAACCAGCCGGGACGCGTCGAGCGACCGGAACACCACGGCCCGCCGCCCGGCGTCGTCGACGGAGTAGAGCCGGACGTTGGTCTCCCAGAAGGTGCCGAGGTAGGGCACCCCCGGCCCCCGGCCGAGGCCCAGCCCGACCATCCGGAAGCCGACGAGGCCGACGTGGGCCGCCCCGTCGAGGGTGTCGGGGCGGGTGTCGGCGGGCAGCAGCGGCGCGACGAGCTCCGGCGCGACCGCCCAGTGCACGAAGGTCAGGTCCGTCCAGCGTTGCCGCAGGCTCGCCCGGGGGAACGCCCGGACGGGGGCGGCGTCGACCGGCTCGATGTCCACGCCCCATCCTCCCATGCCATCCTCCTAGGATGGCTTATGCGGCGTGTGTCCGCCCGCACCACGCCGCGGGCTAGGATCCACTGTCGACATCGGGGGTGGAGTAGTGGCGTACGGGCGGACGTGGCTGTCTCGGCCGCCGGCCGTCACCGTGGACCAGTGGGGCCAGTCGCAGCGCGGGATCCCGCACGAGCAGGCGGCGCAGAACACCGCAGCCCTGGAGACCCTCGTCGGGGGTGGGTCGACCGGCACCGTGGCCGTCGGCTACGAGACCGCCTACCGGTCGAAGTCGGCGGTCGTCGGCGCGGTGGCCGGAAAGGTGGCGGATCCCGCGCGGGCGCTGGACGAACTGTTCGCCTGGTGGCCGTGGGTGGGGGGCGTCCAGCCCGTGCCACCCGGCCCGCTGGGCGGTGAGGTGCGCTGCGGCAAGGGCGTCGAGAAGCTCCCCGAGGGCGGCTACGAGGGCAAGTACGTCGACCTGTGCGCGTGGGCCGACCGACACACCATCGGCATGGTGGTCTTCCGGGGGTTCGGGGAACGCAACAAGCCCGAGGACATGTTCCTACGGGTGCGGTCCCAGGTGGAACGCCCCGCCTCCTGATCGCCCGGCGGGAGGCTCGCCGGGCCGCCGCATCGGCGAACATCTCGCCCAGTACGCGAGGTGTGGAAAGCGCTTTACAGCACGTCCGTGCCGTGCCACGATATGGCCCCGTAATATCGGTAGTGATGGATGGAAGGGTGTGTGGCTGGACCGGGTCCGCCCCCGTCCACGCGGATCGCCCTGTCACGCTGCCGACGCCGATCTCCGGCGTCGGCAGCGACGGCCTGCCCACACCCGTCCGTGGCGGTCGCCGTCGCCCGTGTCCACCAGCAGACCAGGACCCCTGGGAGAGTCAGCGTGAGAGTTCTGTCGAGTCGGCGGCGAGCATTGTCGGTGGCCGCCGCCGCCCTCACCACCGCCACCACGGTCGTCGCGGGCGTCGCGACGACCAGCTCCGCGCAGGCCGCCGCCGGCTGCCAGGTCACCTATGCGGTGACCAGTCAGTGGGCCGGCGGCTTCAGCGCCAACATCACGATCAAGAACCTGGGGGACGCCATCAACGGCTGGCGTCTCGGCTGGTCGTTCACCGCAGGTCAGGCCGTGACCCAGTCCTGGGGCTTCACCGCGAGCCCGGCCAGCGGCAACGTGGTCGCGACGAACGCGGACTACGCCGCGTCGATCCCGACCAACGGCGCGGTGGACGTCGGCTTCAACGGGTCCTGGAACAACTCCAGCAACCCCGCGCCGACCGCCTTCACCCTCAACGGCACCACCTGCACCGGGACGACCGCGCCCACCACCGCGCCCCCGACCACGGCCCCGCCGACGACCCCACCGCCGACGACTCCGCCGCCGACGACCCCGCCGCCGGCCGGGACGCCGACCGTGGCGGCCGACGGCACCGGCACCTACCGCACGGTCCAGGCCGCGATCAACGCGGTGCCGACGAACAACAGCTCGCGGGTCACCATCACCATCAAGCCGGGCACCTACCGCGAGGTCGTCACGGTGCCGGCCAACAAGCCCCACATCACCCTGCGGGGCCTGGGCTCGTCGCCGTCGAACACCGTGCTGGTCTACAACAACTACGCCGCCACCCACGGCACCTTCAACAGCGCGAGCATGTTCGTCTACGGGGCCAACTTCGTCGCCGAGAACCTGACGATCTCCAACGACTACGTCGAGAACTGGAACAACAGCGACCAGCAGGCGGTCGCCCTGCACCTCAACGCCGACCGGGCGGTGCTGCGCAACGTGCGGCTGCTCGGCGACCAGGACACCTTCCTGGTCAACGACAACACCCGTGCCTACGTGGTCGACTCCTACGTGGAGGGCACCGTCGACTTCATCTTCGGCGGCGGCACCATCGTGCTCGACCGGGCCTCGATCTACGAGAAGCGGTCCACCGGCGGGCCGATCACGGCCGCCCGCACGGCCGCCGGCAAGACGTACGGGATGCTGATCTACCGCTCGACGATCACCGGCGCGACCAACAACACCACCACCCTCGGCCGGCCGTGGGGGCCGACCGCCCAGGTCCTCTACCGGGAGTCGTCGCTGAGCGCGACCATCAAGACCGCGCAGCCCTGGACGGACATGTCGGGCAACTCCTGGAAGAACGCCCGCTTCCTGGAATACAAGAACACCGGCTCCGGTGCGGGCGTCAACAGCAACCGTCCGCAGCTCAGCGACGCCCAGGCGGCCAACTACACGCCGCAGAAGTATCTCGCGGGCTCCGACGGCTGGAACCCGATGTGACCCCGGCCGGCAACCACCTTCCCCACTCTTCCGGAGACCCGATGACGACGAAGAAGGCGCGCGGCACCTGGCGCTCCGCGCTGGTGCTGGGCACGACCGCCGCGCTCGCGGCGGTGGGCGCGGTGACGGCGGTCTCCGCGCAGGCCGCGGCGGGCTGCCGCGTCGACTACCGGGTGGCCAGCACGTGGGACGGCGGCTTCAACGGCGACGTGACGATCACCAACCTGGGTGACGCCGTCAACGGGTGGAAGCTGACCTGGACGTTCACCGCCGGCCAGCAGGTGACCCAGGCGTGGAACGCGACGATCCCCACCGGGACGTCCACCATCACCGCGACCAACGTCGGCTACAACGCGGCGATTCCCACCAACGGCACGGCCGCCTTCGGGTTCAGCGCGACGCAGAGCGGCAGCAACCCGGTGCCGACGAGCTTCGCGCTCAACGGCACCGCCTGCACCGGAGGGGTCACGCCCACCACCGGCGCCCCGCCGCCGACCACCCCGCCCCCGACCAGTGGCGTGCCGTACGCCAACAGCCCCGACGGGTTCGCCGGGGCGGCCGGTACCACCGGCGGCGCGGGCGGCACCACGGTCACCGTGACCAACCAGGCCGACCTGGAGAGGTACGCCAGCTCCAGCGCGGCGTACGTCATCCGGGTCAACGCGGCGATCAGCGTGAGCCCGTACGGCAAGGAGATCCCGGTCAAGTCCAACAAGACGATCGTGGGCGTCGGCACCACCGGCCAGATCGTCAACGGCGGGTTCTTCCTCGCCGCGGGCACCAGCAACGTCATCATCCGGAACCTGACCATCCGCGACACCCGGATGGCCTCGGACGACCCGGACGACAAGGACTTCGACTACGACGGCATCCAGATGGACACCGCGAACAGGATCTGGATCGACCACAACCAGATCGTGCGGATGAACGACGGCCTGATCGACAGCCGCAAGGACACCACGAACCTGACCGTGTCGTGGAACGTCATCGCCGAGGGCAACAAGGCGTTCGGCATCGGCTGGACCACCAACGTCACCGCCCGGATGACCATCCACCACAACTGGATCCACCACACCAACTCGCGCAACCCCAGCACCGACAACGTGGCGTACGCCCACCTCTACAACAACTACCTGCAGAGCGTCACGGGCTACGGCAACTATTCGCGCGGCGCCACGAAGATGGTCCTGGAGAACAGCTACTTCGACGGCGTGAAGGACCCGTTCTACCGGGACGACACCGCCGAGCTGCGCCAGTCCGGCAGCATCGTGGTCAACTCCTCGGGCAAGCAGCAGACCGGCGGCTCGGCGTTCAACCCGGGCAGCTTCTACTCCTACACCCTGCACCCGGCGTCCCAGGTGCCGAGCCTGGTCAAGACGTACGCCGGGCCGCAGTCCGCCATCGGCAGCTGAGCCGTTCGACGGGGGACCAGCGGTGGCCCGCCCGATCCGTCGGGCGGGCCACCGCTGCGCGTCCTGACCGTCGGAGAATGAGGGCATGACGACGAGTGACCAACCGGACGTGGCGGACCTGCTCCGTCGCCTCTACGCCTCCTTCAACGCGCGTGACATCGACGAGATCGTCGCCGTCCTGAGCCCCCGGGTCGACTGGCCCAACATGATCGACGGCGTCCGCCTCGTCGGGCCGGCGGAGGTGGGGCGCTACTGGCGACGCCAGTTCGACACCATCGATCCCCGGGTCGAGCCGCGGGCCATCGTCGCGGAGCCCGACGGGCGGGTGCGGGTCGAGGTGCACCAGGTCGTCAGGTCCCTCGACGGCGAGGTGCTGGCCGACCAGCTGGTGCAGCACGTCTACACCATCCGGGGCGGGCTGGTGGAACGCATGGACGTCCGCGAGTCGGCCTGATCGCGGCTGGCCCGGTCACCCGCCACGTCAGTTCAGTGATCTTGGTCACAGATTCGATCCGCGTGGCTTGATTGTCCGTAAAGCGTGATCCCCTGCGGGGTTTCCCCCTTCCTTGCAGCCCGCGTCCCATTGCCGGGACCCTTCAGGGGTCGGTGAACGCCGTCGGTTGCTGCACGGAAAGTAGTTCGGCGTCACGCCGAGTGTTCCGCCGGGGCCCGTTGCCGATCATGGGCGGCCCTCCGGTTTGTGCCGCTCACTACCCTGATCGATGATCCAGTGCCTGGGCACCCGTCGACAGTGATAAGGGCTTCAGATGAGCAGCAATCACCCTCCGTACGGAGGGCAGCCGGATCCGAACGTCACCCCGTGGAGCGGGCCGCCCGCCCAGCCCGCCGGGTACCCCGCGTATGGCCAGCCCGCCTACGGCCAGCCCGCCTACGGCCAGCCCGCCTACGGCCAGCCGGGGCCGCCGCAGTTCGGTGCCCCCATGCCGCCGCCGCAGAAGTCGAACCGGGGCCTGATCATCGGCCTGGCCGCCGGTGCCGTGGTCGTCGTCCTCGCGATCTGCGGCGCCGGCATCGGGCTCGCCCTCGTCGGTGACGACGAAGACCCCACCCCGATCGCGTCCGGCCCCGCGACGGCGGCCCCGAGCAACGGCAACCCCCAGCCCGGCACGGAGACTTCGGCCACCCCCGAGCCGGCCGAGTCCCAGGAACAGCCGAACAACAACAACGCGCTGACGGCGCGCTACTCCAGCGACCTGTCCGGGGTCTGCGACGGTAGCCCGATCCTGAACGCGGCGACCTACAGCGGTCCGTCCGGGGCCAAGGCGTACACCTTCGCGAACTCCATCGAGCGGCCCACGTTCTGGTCGACGAAGTCGGTCAGCTCGGCCAAGCCGTACTACGCGAAGTCGGCCGACTTCACGTCGGTGTCGGTGGTCGCCTGCCTCAAGGTCGACGAGGGCAGCGAGGGCACGCCCAAGAAGTGCGACTACAAGGACAACTCCGGCAAGCAGGTCACGATCTCCTACATCTCGTCGCGCTACACGATGACCTTCTACGCGGCGAAGACCGCGGAGAAGATCGGCGACGGCGGCACCGTGAACGCCCCGGCCAACCGGTGCCCGAGCTTCATCTCGTACAACAAGATCACCATGAAGTCGTACGCCTCGCCGGACAGCGGCACCATCGAGGCGGCCCTGGACAAGTTCCTGTCCTGAGGCGGTTCGAGCGATACGGGGAGGGACGGATCATCGTCCCTCCCCGTTGTTGTGGAAGACGACGGTCGACGTAGTGGGGACGGGTCCTATGGAGCTGAGTCGTCTACGTCATCACCCCGTCACCCACCCCGGCCTCTGTCGCGCCGGGCGCCGGTGCCCACCGCGTCCCGGGCCGGTGATCAAGAGGTTTGCGTCACCGTCGAGATCAACTCTGACGCTTTTCTCTTGATCACGGGGGCAAGTGGGGGCGGTTGCGGCGGTAGCGTTGGCGGGATGGGGCTTGGTTATCCTGCGGTGGAACTCACTGACGGGGTCGTGCGCCTTCGTCCGTGGCGCGAGGATGATCTGGATTGCCTCCGGGTGGCTGCCCTGGATCCGCGGATTCCCGAGGCCACCACGGTTCCAAAGGATTCTCAGTGGATGCGGCGGGTGCGTTCGTTCGCAGACAGTGGAGCCGGGTGGAGGGCGGTCAAGGGATCTCGCTCGCGGTCGCCGATGCCGTGACCGGTCAGGCCGTCGGTTCGGTTGTGGTCATGCTGCGACCACAGCCGGGTGTCGCCGGCCTCGGGTACTGGCTCATCCCCTCGGCGCGGGGGCATGGGTATGCCAGGCGAGCGGCGACGCTGGCTACTTCGTGGGCGCTGGATGTCGCGGGCATCGCGCGGGTGGAGGCGTGGGTCGAGCCGGACAACGAGGCGTCCCGGCGGGTCCTCGCCGCTGCCGGATTCGAGCAGGAGGGGGTGCTGCGCAGCTTCCTGACCTTTCCTGACCGGCGTGCTGACGCCGTCGTCTTCTCCCGGATCCGAGATCCCGCCGGCGAAAGGGCTGAGGGTGGTTGAGGCGAGTCCGGGAGGCTGTGGCCTCAGGATCCTGGCGACACTCTACGACTGCTGTCCCGAGTCGTCGGCAACGAAGACGCCGATGCCCTGCCTACCTTCCAGGACGCCCGACTCGATCAGGATGTCGATGGCTTTCCTGACCGTCACACCCGAGGTGTCGTACTGATCGGCAAGCTCCTTGGTCGTCGGCAGCTTGTCACCGGGCTTCAGGATCCCGGCGTTGATCCTGTCCAGGATGTCCTGCCGGATCCTTCGCCACAGCGGCACGTACGGCACCATGCGCCGACTCCATCACGGCCGGCTTCACGTGGTGCAAGCTATGCCTTGTTTAAAGTCTATGCCTTGAAAGACTTGTTTGGTTGTAAACTTCGACGGCGTGATGAAGGGGAGGCGGCATGGGTAGGCGGTGGAAGTGGTTCTTGCGGGCCGGGAAGGTCGCGGTGGACCTGACCGGGCAGGTGGTGCCCGACGCGGACGGGCCGGGGCGCTGGCGGCGGCGGGTGGTCGAGGCGGTCGTACCCGATGGGGTGGCGACCTCGCGGTGTGACGGCGCGGTCGGCCACGGGTGGCCCGAGCGGCGGCGGGCGGCGGACCGGCCGAACCAGCGCGCGGACCGCTACCGGTCGCAGTTGCCCGCCCAGCGGCGCGGGGAGGGTTCCGATGGTTGAGGCCACAGGCTCGTCGGTGCCGCGTCGGCAGCTCGGGCGGGCGCTGCGGGACTTGCGCACCGAGGCGTGCATGACGCTGGACGGCGTGGCCGAGGCGCTGGAGTGCAGCCGGCAGAAGGTGTGGCGCATCGAGAGCGGCCTCGGCCCGGCGCGCGGGGTCGACGTGCGGGCCATGTGCGAGCTGTACGGGGCGCGGCGCGAGCTGACCGCCGCGCTGGTCGCCCTGGCCGGCGAGACGCGGGGGAGGGGCTGGTGGCACGCCTACGGCGATCCCGTGCCCGACTGGTTCGACCTCCACGGCGGCCTGGAGTCCGCCGCGTGCCGGCTGCGCGTGCACGCCGGGGCGCTGGTGCCCGCGCTGTTGCAGACCCGGGCGTACGCTGCCGCGACGTGCCCGCCCCGGCCCGGCGCGACCGACGAGGAGCGGGACCGGCCGGTCGAGGCGCGGCTGCTGCGGCAGGGCCTGCTCCGACGGCGGCTGCCCCGGCCGCCCCGGTTCGAGGTGATGCTCTGCGAGGCGGCGCTGCTGCGGGTGGTGGGCGGCGCGGAGGTCATGGCCGGGCAACTCCGGCACCTGGTGGAGGCGAGCCGGCTGCCGCACGTGTCGATCCGGGTGCTGCCGCTCGCCGCCGGGGCGCACGACGGGGCGGTCGCCGGCTCGTTCGTGCTGCTGGACTTCCCGCTCGGCCTGCGTGTCGACCCCGACCCGCCGGTGGTCTACCAGGAGTCGCTGACCGGTGCGCTCTATCTCGACCGGCCGGCGGAGTGGGCCCCGTACGAGAGGGCCTGGGCGGGCCTGGAGGCGCTGGCGCTGGGCGAGGAGGAGTCGCGGCGGCTGATCGTCAAGATCGGCGAGGAGGCGCACCACGGCTGAGCGGACGGCTCCCGGCCGCTCCGGGCCCATGCGATCCGGCTGCGGGTCAGAGCATCCGGCGGAAGGCGGCCACCGCGTCCCGCCGCATTCGCCGCGACACCGCCGCCTCGGTCACCAGCGCGGAGCCGTGGAACGTGGCCGGGTAGAGGTGCGCCTCGGTCGGCACGCCGGCGTGGGCCAGCCGCTGCGCATAGCGCATCCCCTCGTCGCGTACCGGATCGAACTGGCAGCCTGAGACGAACGCCGGCGGCAGCCCGGCGAGATCCTCCGCGCGGGCCGGGGCGGCGTACGGTGACACGCCCGGGTCGCCGGGCCTGACGCCGTCCCCGAGGTAGTGGGCCCAGCCCAGCTCGGCGCTGGGGCGATTCCAGATCGGGGTGTCGACGTAGGCGCGCATGGACACGCTGTCGAGCCGGTCGTCGAGCACCGGGACGTCGAGATACTGCATGGCCAGCCGCGGGCCGCCACGGTCGCGGGTCAGCAGGGTGAGGCCGGCGGCGATCCCGCCACCGGCGCTGCGGCCGTAGATGCCCAGGCGGGTGGGGTCCACGCCGAGTTCGTCGGTGTTGCCGGCCAGCCAGCACAGCACCGCGTAGCTGTCCTCCAGCGCCGCCGGGAAGGGCGCCTCCGGCGCGAGGCGGTAGTCGACGGCGATCACCACGGCCCCGATGCCGGAGGCGAACTCGGCGGCGTCGGCGTGTTCGAGCGCCAGGTCGCCGAGCACGAAGCCGCCGCCGTGCAGATGCAGGACGGCCGGTGCCGACGCCGCCAACGGCTGCGGGGTGTAGATCCGCACCGGGACGGCGGGAGCGCCGGCCGGGCCGGGCACCGTGCGGTCGAGCACGGTGAGGCCGGTCAGGTCGGGCGGGGGAAGCTGGGCGGCGATGGCCCGTCCGACCTCGCGCGCGGCGGCCGGGTCACGAAGATCGAGGACGGGCAGCATCGGCACCCACGGCGCCAGCTCCGCGTCAAAGGCGTACGTCATGTCAACCTCCATGGCCGGAACCGCTCGGCAGGCCGCCGGGCGGCATTCGTCCTACCGACGAGCGACGGGGCCAGGATCAGACATTCTGGGCCGTACCATTTTCCGTCGGTCTGACGTCGCGGCCATCGGCCCGGCGCCGACCGGGTGGACGGTCGGCGCCGGACCCGGTCAGCCCGCCAGCAGCAGCGCGACGCCGGCCAGCGCGCCCAGCGCGGAGAAACCGGCCCCGATGCCCAGGGTGAGCCGTGGCGACTGCGAGACCCGCCGGGAGTATCTGATGCGGTTTTCCACGAAGTGGAAGGTCAGCCAGGCCGGGACGGTCGACAGCGCGATCACCAGCAGGCCGGTGGACGTCGACAGCGGTCCCCAGTAGGTGGCCGCGATCGCGATCATCGGCCAGTGCCACAGATACAGCGAGTACGACAGCGCGCCGATCCAGCGCAGCGGCGCGACCCCGAGCGCGGTCCCCACCCCGCCCCTGGCCGGGGCGGCGCAGCCGGCCGCGATGACCGCCGCGGTGCCCAGCACCGGCAGGGCGGCCGTGTAGCCGGGGAAGTCCATCATCGGGGTGAAGGACAGGCAGGCCACCAGCACCGCCGCCAGCCCGGCCCAGCCCAGCACGACAGCGACCGGCCTGGGCAGCCGGGCCCACGCCCCGACCGACATGGCGACGCCCGCGCCGACGGCCAGCTCCCAGATCCGGGTGGTGGTCTGGAAGAACGCCGGGGACTGCGCGCCGACGGTGGTGGTCACCGACCAGGCCAGCGAGCCGGCGGCCAGCAGGCCCAGCGCCGTCGCCAGCACCGGCTTCAGTCGGGCGCCGGACACCTTGGCCAGCGCCACCGCCAGCAGGATCAGCAACGGCCAGATCAGGTAGTACTGCTCCTCGACGGCAAGCGACCAGAAATGCTGTACGGGGGACGGCGGCATCGTCGGGTCGGGGTTCGCGAAGCGTTCGGCCAGCCGCCAGTTCAACAGGTAGGACGCCCCGGCGACGATGTCGCCGCCGATCTGACCCCACCGGCCACGGGGCACCATCAGGAACACGAACACCGCTGCGGTCAGCAGCACCACGTTGGCCGCCGGCAGCAGCCGCTTGGCCCGGCGGGCGTAGAAGCCCATCAGCGCGACCCCGCCGGTCCGGTGCTGTTCGGACAACAGTTGGGTGGTGATGAGATAGCCCGAGATGACGAAGAAGACGTCGACGCCGACGAAGCCGCCGGAGAGCGCCGGCACGCCGGCGTGGAACAGCATCACCGTCACCACGGCGACCGCCCGGATTCCCTCGATGTCGCCACGGAACCTGGTGCGCGGCCGGTCGGGCGGGCCGGCGTGGTCCGGCCCGCCGACGGGCGGTGGTGACGCCGGCCGTTCCGGGCCGGCGGGTCGTGCGGGCGCTGAATGCGCCGCGTCGGCTTCAGTGGACATCGTTCCTCCTCGGAGCATTCAGTATCCTGATCTGGATCTATGAATACGAGGCCGGATGCATTCGCCGCCATATTCGCCACGGAATCGTTTCGTTGTTGAGACGTGCGGCGTCGTCAATGGTGCGACATGTCGTGAATGGATACCCACGCGCCCCGGGGCCGCGATGGTTGCGGCAATGGTCGGATACATAATTCATTCGAGCTAATTGAATGCATTCTGCGAGATGTGCCGGAACGCCCGTCGGTGTTCCTTTCCGGCTATGCACTTTCGGTCAACGGGCGCGGTCGATCGGGCCCGTCGCGCCGCCCGATCGGGTGACCGCCACCCGCTGTCGGCTATCCGACGCGGCAACCTGCCGTGCGTGTTGCCCCCGGCTGCATCGATCTGGTTGTCTTGCCGGCTCAAGGGTGGGTCCAAAGGGGACGGGTGCGGGATGGTCACGGCGCAGGAAACCACGTTGCAGGCTCTGCTGGAGGGGGCGAAGCAGTATCACGTGCCGCTCTACCAGCGGACCTACTCGTGGACCGAGATTCAACTCAAACGGATCTGGGACGACGTCTGCCAGCTCGCCAGGGACCGGGTCGACCACCCGGACGCCACCCACTTCATCGGCTCGCTGGTGCTCGCGCCGAGCCCGACCATGGGGCCGGTCGGCGTCGCCGAATACCTCGTGGTGGATGGTCAGCAGCGGCTCACCACGCTGACCATCCTGCTCTGCGCCATCCGCGACCACCGGGCCGAGCACGAGGGCGAGAAGCACCGGCTCCGGCTCGACCAGCAGTATCTGACCAACCCGTTCGAGGAGCAGCGCTGGTTGAAGCTGGTCCCCACCCAGGCCGACCGGGACGCGTACGTGGCCTGCGTGAAGTCCACGCCGCAGGCCGGCGGGGACAACGCGGTGGGCCGGGCGTACCAGTTCTTCGCCAAGGCGCTGGACAACCTCGGCGCCGCCGAGGAACCGATCACCGTCCAGCAGATCGAGAGCGCCGTGATCACCGGCCTGGCGTTGGTGGCGATCACCGCCAGAACCGGCGACAACGTCTACCGGATCTTCGAGTCGCTGAACAACACCGGGCTCACGCTCACCCAGGCCGACCTGCTGCGCAACTACATCTTCATGCGGCTGCCCAACCGGGGACAGGCCGTCTACGAGTCGCTCTGGCTGCCGCTGCAGCAGCGGTTCACCCCGACGGAGCTGGTCCTGCTCTTCTGGCTCGACCTGGTCCACCGCGACCCTAAGGTCAAGCAGACCGACACGTACTCGAGCCAGCAGGCCCGCCTCGAGAAGCTGCACACCGAAGCGGCCGTCGAAGCCGAGGTGCAGCGGTTCAGCCGGCTCGGCGCGCTGCTGCGGGTGATCCTGCACCCCGCCGAGGAACACGACCCGGGCGTACGGCAGCGGCTGGAGCGGCTCAGCGCGTGGGGCACCACCACCGTCTACCCGGTGCTGCTGCACCTGCTCGACCGACGGGACCAGGGCACCGCGACCTCCGCGCAGATCGCCGCCGCGATGCTGTACCTGGAGAGCTTCTTCGTCCGGCGGCTGCTGATCGGCCGGAGCACGATGAACATCAACCGCATCCTGCTCGCCGTGGTCACCGAGATGGACCGGGACCTGCCGGTCCACGAGGCGGTGCGGAAGTACCTGTCGACGGGCCGCAAGCACTGGGCCACCGACGCGAGCCTGCGTGCCCTGGTGCGGACCATCCCGTTCTATCTCAACGGCCGGGCCAGCCAGCGCAGCCTGGTGCTGCGCTGGCTGGAGGAGTCCCACGGCAGCAAGGAGCCGGTGGCGCTGGAGAAGCTGACCATCGAACACGTGCTGCCGCAGACCCTCAGCGACGAGTGGGCGCAGATGCTCGCCGCCGACCTCGACACGGACGAGACCCCCGGCGAGGCGCACGACGCGCTCGTGCACACCCTGGGCAACCTGACCCTCACCGGCTACAACTCGGAGTTGAGCAACAAGCCGTTCGCGGCCAAGCGGACTGCCCTGGCGAAGAGCGGTGTCCAGCTGAGCCGGGACATCGCCGACCGGCAGCGGTGGGGCCGCTCGGAGATCCTGGCGCGGGCCGACACCCTCGCCGACCGGATCATCACCAGCTGGCCGGGCCCCACCGAGGAAAGCGGCAACCAGTCCGACGTGCCCTGGGACGTGCTGGCGAAGGCCCTCGCCGAGCTGCCGGCCGGCTCGTGGACCACCTACGGCGACCTGGCCGCCCTGATCGGCACGGCGGCGCAGCCGGTGGGGAACCGGCTGGCCAACCACCCGACCCTGAACGCCCACCGGGTGCTCCAGGCCGGCGGGATCGTCGCGGGCAACTTCAAGTGGCTCGAACCCGACCGCACCGACGACCCGCGTGACGTGCTCCGATCCGAGGGCGTGACGTTCGACCAGTACGGCCGCGCCGACCAGGCCCAGCGCATCACCGTCGAGGAGTTGGCGCAGCTCGCCGGCATCACGCCGGAGGAACTGCCCGAACGTGCCCCCCGACCCGGGCCGGGCCAGGGCGGGACCTACGCCGACCGGTTCATCGAGCAGCTCACCGCCCGGCAGAGCCCGGCCGTCACCACCGCCGTGCTCGTGCTGCTCGAGGAATGGACCACGCTGGGCGGGACCCTGTCCTACGGCACCGGCGGGGAGACATCCTGCTTCCTGATGGCCCGGCGTAGGGAACACGAACTGGGCAGCATCTGGCCGGCCGTGATCTACCCGGGCGGAAAGTTCGAGGTGGTCTTCCAGCACCTCAGCGTCCGCACGCCGTTCGACGACGTGACCCTGCGGGAGGAGCTGCGGCAGCGGTTGAACCAGTTGCCGGGCGTCAGGATCGCCGCTGCCAAGCTGACTTTGCGGCCGGGCTTTCCGTTGACGGTCCTCGCCGACGCCGACGCCCGCGAGGCCCTGCTCGACCACCTGCGCTGGTTCTACGACCAGGCGCAGCTCAGCGCCCCCGACGAAGCCGCCCTCGCCTAGCCGATCCGCCTGACCCGATCCACCGCCCCGGAGGTCCCGTCCGTGCCGCAGCTCGCCTTCGCCAACAGCTTCTGGCACAGCTTCGACGTCCTGGAGAAGCCGGTCAAGGCCGGCGTACGCAAGGCGATGGAGAAGTTCCAGCAGCTCACCATCGCCGAGCTGCGTGCCGACAAGGGCCTGCACCTGGAGTCGGTGCACAACGCCCGGGACCCGCGCATGCGTACGATCAGGATCAACGACTTCTGGCGCGGGGTCGTGCTCGCCCCCGACGACGGCAGCGACACGTTTCTGCTGCTCAACGTCGTGCCGCACGACGACGCGTACACCTGGGCGGCGAAGCGCCTCTACACCGTCAACACGGCGACGCGGGCGCTGGAGGTCCGCAACGTCACCGCCATCGAGCAGCTGACCCCGGCGCTGGAGAAGGCGGCGGCCGGGGCGCCGACGTTGTTGTTCGCCAAACACTCGGACACGGCGCTGCGGAACCTCGGCATCGACGACCAGGTGCTGCGGGCCGTCCGGACGATCGTCGACAAGCCGCAGTTGGAGGCGTTCGGCACGCTGCTGCCCGAGGACCAGTTCGAGGTGCTGCAGTATCTCGCCGAGGGCTTCTCGCCCGACGAGGTCTACCGGGACCTGGTCGTCGAACGCCGGCCCGCCGACGCCCCGACCGAGCCCAGCGAGAGCCTGGCGATGGCGATCGCCAACACCGCCAGCCGGATCACGCTGGTGACCCGGCCCGACGAGCTGGCCGAGATCCTCGACAAGCCGTTCGCCGCCTGGCGGGTGTTCCTGCACCCGTCGCAGCGGCGCGTCGCCTACCGGGTGTCCTACAAGGGGCCGGCGCAGGTGACGGGCGGGCCGGGCACCGGCAAGACGGTGGTCGCGCTGCACCGGGTCAAACACCTCCTTTCCCGTACGCCCGACAGTCGCGTGCTGCTCACCACGTACACCAATGCCCTGGCCGCGACCCTGCGGGAGCACCTGGCGCTGCTCCTCGGCGACGACGAGCAGTTGGCGCGGGTCGAGGTGACCACGGTGAACGCCTTCGCCAGCCGCAGCGTGCGCGCGCTCGCCGGCCGGGTCGCGGCACCGATCGGGGACGCCGACGAACGGCAGGTGTGGCGGCGGGTGTGCCGGCGGCTCGACCTGCCCTGGCCCGAGCAGTTCCTCGCGCAGGAGTTCCGGCACGTCGTCCTCGCCCAGGACGTGCGCAGCCGCGACGACTACCGCGCGGCCAGCCGGCGGGGCCGCGGGACGGCGCTGGGCACCCGGCAACGCGACCAGGTGTGGGACGCCGTCGAGATGTTCCTGGCCGAACTGTCGGCCGCCGGCAACCTGACGCACCTGCAGGTGTGCGCGCGGGCCGCGCAGCTGCTCGACGGCGTCGACCTGAGCGTCCACGGTTTCGACCACGTGGTGGTCGACGAGGCCCAGGACCTGCACCCCGCGCAGTGGCGGGTGCTGCGCGCCGCCGTCGCGCCCGGACCGGACGACCTGTTCGTCACCGGCGACCCGCACCAGCGGATCTACGACTCCCGGGTGTCGCTGAGCGCCCTCGGCATCTCCGTCACGGGGCGCAGCAGCCGGCTGCGCATCAACTACCGCAACACGGAGGAGATCCTGTCCTGGGCCGCCGGCGTGCTGGTCGGGTCCCGGGTCGACGACCTCGGGGGCGAGGGCGAGGACAGCCTCGCCGGCTACCGGTCGCTGCTGCACGGCACCCGGCCGCACGCGCAGGGGCACGACACGCAGCAGGCCGAGGTCGCGGCGCTGGTGACGCGGGTGGGCAAGTGGCTCGACCAGGGCGTCCAGCCCGGCGAGATCGCCATCTGCGCGCGGTTCAACCTGCTGCTCAACACCGTGTACGACGAGCTGACCGCCGCCGGCATCCCCGCCGTCCGGGTACGCGACCAGCCCGGCGCGGACGCCGACGGCGTACGCCTCGCCACGCTGCACGCGATGAAGGGCCTCGAGTTCCGCTGCGTCGCGGTGGTGGGGGTGACGGCGAAGGTGGTCCCCTTCACCAAGGAGGTCACGCCCAGCGAGGTCGACCAGGTGCAGCACGACAGTGACCTGTTGCGCGAACGCTGCCTGCTCTTCGTCGCGGCCACCCGCGCCCGAGAGGCGCTGCACGTGTCGTGGAGCGGGTCACCCAGCCCGTTCCTGCCGCGATCCTAGTCGGACCGGGGTTGGCCTGGGCGCGACCGGCGCGACCGGTGTAACCGGGAGCTGTGAGCCGTGACGGCTGATGCGGTGCACCGGCCCCTACGGAGCTGAGTCGTCTACGACATCACCGGCTACCCCTGCTACCCCTGCCACCCCACGCCCATCCCGGCTCCAACCCCGCCCGGCTCGGCCCAGCGTGGCCCGGTGATCAAGAGATTCGGGTCATTGTAGAGATCAACTTTGACGCTTTTCTCTTGATGACCGGACCGGGCTGGGGCGTGGTCGCCCCCGCCGAGAGCGCACCGGGCATGGTGATGTCGTACATGACTCAGCTCCCTATTCGACGGGAGGCAGTCACCCCGCCTGGCGATGCCGACGGAGGGGCGGTGCCTGTCAGTTGGAGCGGTCAGGATCGTGACCTCCGTGCCCGACCGGGCTACGTGCGCAACCGATAGTCAGGGACACCCTGTCCGTGGTCTTCGGCCGGCGCGTCGAGGGGGCGTGCGGCGATCCGGTTCCGGGTGGCCCGGTCTCCGAATCTGGGCTGCCCGACGCCATCCGTCGCCCGGCCCCGAAGCCCAAACGCCTGGGCGATGCGCTTCATCGCCTGAATGTCGACCACCGGTCACGGGTGGACGCTGTTCAGTGGAGCGATGCGGCCGGTGGCCGATGGTAGCCAAGGATGCGCATCGCTTCCTTGCCCGCCGCGCGAGGGTCCTCGATCCGAAGGTCAGGAACGTGATGGTCGTTCGCGCTGATGTGGGCGAGGAAGTCGTCCGGGAGGCGTACGTGGTAGGTCGCTACGTAGAACCGGAGGTCGTCGCGCCAGAGCCATTCGCCGTCGGTCATGACCGACGCCCCGCCGACGAGGTGTCGGCCGCTGCCGAGGACGTCCAGCTCTGCGCCCATTACGTCGATCAACTCGTGCCCGTCGCGCAGGTAGCTTGTCACGCGATCGGTGTCGGGGAGTGGATCCGGAGCCAAGTGAGCACGGATGCTCTCGGCATAGACCTCGACCGGGTCCGGGCCGAGTTCCCGGAAGAACCCCACCGTCTTCAATGCGTCGGCCTCACCTCATCCTGGATAACCGGCGGTGTAGGTGGCATCCACCAGCTCCTGGAGGCGGTGAATCACGTCGGCCTTGTGCTCGCTCTCAGGCAGATCCTGCTTTCCTGCGGCCACCAGGCCCTGCCGCCAGTGGCTGACGATCTCCGCCTGCGCATCTGGCGGCAGTTCGTGAACCCAGACCGAGCCGAGGTTGTTGTCGACGACTTCTTGGAGCTGGTCCGCGACCGTCCTGTCGGAGAGCCTCGGGATGAGGAACTCCAGCGTCCAGTCGAACAGGCCGCCCGTCACCGTCCAGTCGACGCCGGGCTTCAGCACGATGAGGCCAGCCATCACTTCCCCACAATGAACACTCGCGGGCCCAAGCCCCGATCGGCTATGAACTGCTCGATCCTAGCGACCTGCTCCCCGGAGAATTGCGAGACGTCAACCGGCACGAGGTCGGCCTTGGTCAGGTGTCGCTCGATCTGATACTGCAGCTGAGGCCACTGCCGGTCGAAGTATTGGCCTGGGAAGTTGCCTACTGCGTCGTACGTGCGCCCGCTGCCATCGACCCAGTCGGCGGATGAGCCTTCGGGTGCACGGGTCAGAGTGACGTCCAGTTCGCGCTCCAGCCGGGCAGCCGTCTCGGCCTCACTGGGCCGGAACTTGCCCGTCGCCGGATCCATGCCGAGTTCGTGGATCCGCCGCTCTTCATCGAGACGCGGCGGCTCGGGGCTGTGAGGCGGCAGTGGCTGCGACGGGTCCCTTCGGCCTGCTCGACCGCCGCTGAGCAGGCGTCCCAGGGCCTGCTTCAGCTTCTCGATCAGCTCGCCGAGCCGCCGGATCTGCGGCATCAGCCGCCGCAGGCTGGCCAGCAGCCCGCGTAGCAGCCGGGCGATCCGCGCCGCCCACGACGCCACCGTGGTGGTGACCTGCTCCACGACCACCGGTGTGGCGAGGCCGGCGGTGGCGACGAGTTCTCCCGCGTACACGATGAGGCGGGAGACGCAGGTGGCGATGGCGTCGCGGACCAGGAGCCGGACGGCGGCGACGAGGCCGGCGGCGCCCTCGGTGATGGCGGCCAGGGTGTCGGCGGCCTGGGCGAGACCGGTGATCGCCTGGTGCTGCCCGGCGGCCCAGGACCGGTAGGCGGGGCCGGCGTCGCCGCCCCAGCCGGCGACCTCGGTGCGTACGGCGTGGGTCAGCTCGGCGGCGTCGTCGCGCAGCGACGCGGCGACGTTGCGCCAGGTCTGGGCGTGCGCGGTGATCTGCGCCGGATCGCCGGCGAGCCAGTCCAGCGCCTCGCTGAGGGGCTTGACGTGCTCGATGAGCCAGGCGATGCCGTATTGGAGCAGGGCGCCGACCGGGTCGGAGACGAAGGCGAGGGCGTCGAGGCCGGCGCTGACCACGCCGAGGCTGCCGTCGATCCAGCTGCCGTCGCGTACGCCCTGCGCGATGAGCTCGATGTCCTCGCAGATCCAGATGCCGGCCCACGCCTTGGGCGCGCCGCCCGCCGGGGCGGCGACGAGCGGGTTGCCGGTCACCGGGCGTCTCGCACCCGGTGCAGCCGTTGCTCGGCGCGGGCGTCGGCGGCCCGGTAGCTGTCGGCGCCGGAGCGCAGCCTGGTGGCGGTGTCGCGTACCGACCGGGCTGCGGCGTCGACGCCGTCGACCAGGGTCTGCTGGAGGCCGTCGAGCAGCACCGGCATGATCGCGCACAGCTGGCCGTACGCGTCGGCGTCCAGCCGGACGTGCTGCCCGGCCTGCCGGGCGGTGTCGAGGCTGCCGGCGCAGCGTTCCAGGTGGGCGGCGTGGGCGGTCAGGTCGCCGGGGTCGACCCGGATGCCGTCACCGGCGGCCATCGGGCGGGCCCTGGCCGGGGTCGAGCCGCCGCCGGTGGCCGTCGATGATGGCCCGCCTGGCCGGGTCGTCGTCGCCGAGGGTCTGCGTGGTCGCCTCGGTGAGCTGCCGCAGCAGGTCGGCGTGCGCGGCCCGGGTCGTGGCGACGATCTGCCGGGCGGTGTGTGCCGCCGGGTGCTGCCGGGTCTGCTCGTCGAGCCGCAGGTCGACCAGCAGGCCCGTGGCGTCGACGGTGACCTCGACCGCGCGGTCGGGGCTGCGGGCGGTGCCGGTCAGGGCCCGCGCCCGCGCCGACAGCGCCTGCGCGCGGGCGGCCCGGTCGGCGATCGACGACTCCCACTCGTCGAGCCGGCGGGTCGCCGCGTCCAGCGCGGCCTCGTCCGCCCACATGCCGACCCTCCCCAGGGGACACACCGGTGACCGTCCCGCACACCGTAGCAACCCGTCACGCACCGCCGCCGGCCGGTCACGCGCCATGGCGGCCGGGGGCGGGTGTCACGGTTCGGGGACCTGTCCGGTCGTACGGGTGACAGGGCGGCGCGCCGCGCCGCGTACGCGAAGGGAAGTGACCGATCATGAAGATCGTCGTCGTCGGCGGTACCGGGCTCATCGGCTCCCGGCTCGTGGCCGCGCTCGACCGGCAGGGCCACGAGGCCGTCGCCGCCTCCCCGGCCACGGGGGTGAACACCCTGACCGGCGAGGGGCTGGCCGGGGTGCTCGACGGCGCGGACGTCGTGGTCGACGTGTCGAACTCGCCCTCGTTCGAGGACGCGCCCGTGCTGGAGTTCTTCCGCACCTCGACCGGCAACCTCCTCGCCGCCGCGGCCGAGGCCGGCGTGCGGCACCACGTGGTGCTGTCGATCGTCGGCGTCGACCGGATCCCCGACAGCGGTTACATGCGGGCGAAGGTCGCCCAGGAGGAACTCGTCGTCGCCTCCGGCATCCCGTACTCGATCGTGCGCGCGACGCAGTTCGTCGAGTTCGTCCGGACCATCGTCGACGCCGGCGGTGACGGCGACGTGGTGCGTCTCGCGCCGGTGTTCATCCAGCCCGTGGCGGCCGACGACGTGGTCGCGGCGCTGCGGGAGGTCGCCGTCGGCGCGCCGGTGGACGGCGTCGTCGAGGTCGCCGGCCCGGAACGGTTCCGCCTCGACGAACTGGGCCGCTCCGTCCTCGCCGCGAGCGGCGACTCCCGCGAGGTGGTGACCGATCCGGGTGCGACGTACTTCGGTGCGGCGCTGGGGGAACACTCGCTGGTGCCGCTCGGGCCCGCCGAAACGCGCGCGGCGGCGACGCCGGCTAGATTGGCCTCGTGACGGTCGACGAGACGCACAACGCGGCGACGACGGCCGTCCCGTCCCCGGCGGGGCCCGGGGACGGGCTGGCCGAGTTCGTGGCGGTGCGGCCGCGCCTGTTCGGCATCGCCTACCGGATGCTGGGCAGTGTCGCCGAGGCTGAGGACGTGGTGCAGGACGCGTGGCTGCGCTGGCAGTCGGCCGAACGCGGGGCGGTGCGCAACCCGGCGGCGTTCCTCACCACGACCACGACCCGGCTGGCCATCAACGCCGCCACGTCGGCGCGCGCAGTCCGCGAGCGGTACGTGGGTCCGTGGCTGCCCGAGCCGGTGGACACCAGCGCCGATCCGGCGCTGGGCGCGGAGCGGGCCGAGGCGCTGGACCTGGCGGTCCTGCTGCTGCTGGAGCGGCTCACGCCGACCGAGCGGGCCGCGTACGTGCTGCGCGAGGCGTTCGACTACTCCCACCGGCAGGTCGGCGAGGTGCTCGACACCTCCGAGGTCAACGCCCGGCAGTTGGTCAGCAGGGCGCGCCGGCACCTGGCGTCGCAGCGCTCGTCGCCAGTGTCGGCGGCGCGGCGGCGCGAGCTGGTCGAGGCGTTCCTCGACGCCGCCCGGGAGGGCGACGTGGCCGCCCTGGAGCGGCTGCTCGCCGAAGACGTGCGGGCGTGGTCCGACGGCGGCGGCCGGGTCAACGCCGTGCGCAAGGAGCTGGCCGGCGTCGGGCGGGTGACCACGTTCCTGGACAACGTCCTGCGCAAGTACTGGCACACCGCCGGGTTCCGGTTCGTCGAGGTCAACGGCGGCGGTTCTCTGCTGGTGACGAACGCCGACGGCAGCCCGCAGTCCCTCGTCGCCCTGGACTGCTCCGACCGGGGGATCGAGCGGGTGCTCATCGTGGTGAACCCGGACAAGCTGCGGCGGTTCGCCGGGGCCGGCTGAGGGCGAGAGCGCGCCTGGAGGCGGCGCTGGGAGGGGCTCCGCCGGGCCACCGGCTCAGCCGCCCGGCGGGGGCGCGGTGCTCTCGCGTACCACGAGGCGGGTGGAGACCAGGGTCGTGCCGGTCTCCGGCACGCCGGTGCGGACCTGGCGCAGCACCGCCTCGACGCAGCGGCGGCCGACCTCCGCGAAGTCCTGGTGGACGGTGGTCAGGGGCGGGATGAACGCTCCCGCGTCGGCGATGTCGTCGAAGCCCACGACGCTGACGTCGCGGGGCACGGACCGGCCCCGGTCGTGCAGCGCGCGCAGCACCCCGAGGGCCATCTGGTCGTTGGCGACGAAGACCGCCGTGCAGTCGGGGTCGCCGGCCAGGTCGAGGCCGGCGCGGTAGCCGGACTCCGCCGACCAGTCGCCGCGGCGCACCTGCGGCGTCGGGCGGCCGCGCTCCTGCAGCATCGTACGCCAGGCCAGCGCGCGCCGCTGCGCGGCGAACGACTCCCGGGGCCCCGCGACGTGCCACACGGTGCGGTGCCCGAGGTCGAGCAGGTGGTGCACGGCCTGGCGGGCCCCGTCGGCCTGGTCGGTGTCGACGACGCGGTAGCGGTCGCCGGCGTCGGAGTCGACCACGACGACGTGCACGCCGGGTGGGACGGCGACGGTCGCCGCGTCCAGCAGGTGCACCTCCATGATGACGATGACCGCGTCGACGGCGAGTTCGCCGAGCCGGGTGAAGGCCCCGAGCAGGCGGTCCTGGGTGGGGGCCCCGACGGGGATGAGGGTGATCACGTAGCCGGCGTCGGCGGCGTGGGTGGCGATCGCCTCCAGGGTGCGGCTGTTGCCCGTGCTCGACAGGGTGAACAGGATGACGCCGATGGTGCGGAACTCGCCGTACTTGAGCGCGCGGGCGGCGCTGTTGGGGCGGTAGCCGAGCTGCCGCATGGCGGCGAGGACCTGCTCCCGCGTGCTGTCGACGACGCCGGGGTGACCGGTGGAGACGCGGGAGACGGTCTGCGCGGAGACGCCGGCCAGCCGCGCCACGTCGGCCATCGAGACGCCCCGCCGCCGGCCGGCGCGGGGGCGGCCCGCGCCGGTGGGCTCCTGGGTCGCCCCGTCGGGGCCGGACCGACTCATCCCGCCTCGCTCCTCTCGCCCCGCCTGCGGCCGGCGCCTCGCGCCGGCTCCGCCGCGGTGCTCACGCGGCGCAGCCCAGTATGCCGGCCGTGCTTGACGGGCCACGGGCCGACTGGGAGCATCGCAACACTCGATGTTTGCGTAAACATCGAGGTAGCGCGCCCGCCGCAGGAACGCGGCATGATCCACCGGCTCACCACCACCCGTCGGAGGAGACCGTCCACATGAGCAGACACCCGTCCCGCCGAGGGCTGGCCGCCGCGGTCACGGCGGCCGTCGTCACCCTCGGCGTCGCCGTCGCGCCCGGCGCCGGCCCCGCCTCCGCCGCGCCGGCAACCGGATCCGCCGCCGGGGCCGGGGGCGCGGCCGCGCCGGGGGCCGCCGCGCTCCCGGTGGTCACCGTCCGCCCCGACCCGTCCTACCAGGGGCAGGAGTTCCAGGGGTGGGGCACCAGCCTCGTCTGGTTCGCCAACGCCACCGGCGGCTACCCCGAGGAGATCCGGCAGCGCCTGGCCGACCTCGTCTTCGGCGAGCAGGGCCTCAACCTCAACATCGCCCGCTACAACATCGGCGGCGGCAACGCCCCCGACGTCCCCGACTACCTGCGCCCCGGCGGCGCGGTGCCCGGCTGGTGGCGGGCCCCCGACGGCACCACCCGCGCCGACGCCGACTGGTGGGACCCGGACAACCCGCAGCACTGGAACCCGGACGCCGACCGCGCGCAGCGCTGGTGGGTCGACCGGATCAAGAACGACGTCACCCGGTGGGAGACCTTCAGCAACTCGCCGCCGTGGTTCCAGACCGTCAGCGGGTACGTCTCCGGCGGCTTCGACCCCGCCGCCGACCAGATCCGCGCCGACCGGGTCGACGACTTCGCGACCTATCTCGTGCGGGTCACCCAGCGCCTGGAGGCCGCGCACGGCATCACCGTCGACACGATCGACCCGCTCAACGAGCCGAACACCACCTACTGGAGCACCCGGCTGGGTGCCGACGGCAACCCGGTCGGCGGTCGGCAGGAGGGCGCCCACGCCGGCCCCGGCCTCCAGCAGCAGGTCGTCCGGGCGGTCGCCGCCGAGCTGCGCGCCGCCGGCAGCGGGACCCGCGTGTCCGCCATGGACGAGACCAACCCCGGCACGTTCGCCACGAACTGGAACGCCTACCCCGACGACGTACGCGGCCTCGTCGACCAGCTCAACGTGCACACCTACGGCACGGGCCAGCGCACCACCGCCCGCGACATCGCCAAGGGCGAGGACAAGCCGCTGTGGATGAGCGAGGTGGAGGGCTCCTGGGGCGACGGGCACAGCCTCACCAGCATGGCCCCCGGCCTCGGGATGGCCCGGCACATGGTCGACGACCTGCGCGAGCTGGAACCGTCGGCGTGGGTGTTCTGGCAGCCGGTCGAGGACTACGACAACATGAAGCCCGGCGGCGAGTTCCCGCAGGGCTCCAACTGGGGCAGCATCCAGCTCCCGTTCGACTGCACCGCCGCCGACACCCTGCGGACCTGCCCGATCTACACGAACACCAAGTTCGACACCGTCCGCAACTTCACCCACCACATCCGCCCTGGCGACCGGCTCGTCGCCGTGAACGACACCTCCAGCGTCGCCGCCGTGGCCACCGGCGGGCGGGCCACCGTCGTGCACGTCAACGACAGCACCGCCGCCCGTACCGTCGCGCTCGACCTGTCGGCGTTCGGCGCCGTCGCCGCCAACGCGACCGTGACCCCCGTCGTCACCAGCGCGGACGGGGCGCTGCGGCGCGGCGCCCCCGTCGCCGTGCGCGGCCGCGCCGCCCGGGTGGACGTGCCCGCCCAGTCGGTGACGACGTTCCTGGTCACCGGCGTCTCCGGGGTCGCCCCCGGCGCGGCGCTGGTGCGCGACGGCCACGTCTACCGCCTCACCGGCGTGCAGAGCGGCCGCTCCCTCGCCCCGGCCGGCGGCACCGCCTCCGGCGCGGTCATCCGCACCACCGACCCGGCGAGCGCGGACCAGCTGTGGCGGCTCACCCGGCTCGCCGGGGGCACCAGCAATCGGGCCCGATACGCCGTCGCCACCGCCGACGGCACCCGCCAGGTCGCCGTCGTCGACCAGGCCGTCACCCTCGTCCCCGCCGTCGCCGCGCCGGGCCCGCAGGCACAGTGGATCCTGTCCACCACCGGCGACGGCACGTACACCCTCGTCAACGTCGGCTCCCGCCGCCTGCTGGAGGTCGGCGGCCAGGCCACCGGCGACGGCGCGTCGGTCACCTCCTGGCTGGCCAACTCGGGGGCCAACCAGCGCTGGCGGGTGACCGACGAGACGGTCCTGCGGATCGCGCCCACCGACGCGTTCACGGTCCCCGGGGTCGTCCCGGCGCTGCCGGACACCGTCGTCCCGGTCCGGCGCGACGACGCCCGGGGGACGCTGCCGGTCACCTGGAAGCTGCCCGCCGCGTCGAGGTGGCAGCGGCCCGGCACCGTGCGGGTCACCGGCCGCGCCACCGACGCCCTCGGGCGCGCCCACGTCGCCCGGGCGACGGTCGTGGTCGACACCCTCGTGGCGACGCGGCCCACCCGGGCGAAGGCCGCCGTCGGCGGCGAACCGACGCTGCCGGCCACGGTCACCGCGGTGGCCCGGCGGGGCGCGACGGTGCAGCGCCCGGTGCGCTGGCAGCCGCTGCCGGCCGGCGCGTTCGACGCCCCCGGCGTCGTCACCCTCGCCGGGCAGGCCGACGCCGGCGACGGGCGCACCCTCGCGGCGAGCGTGCGGGTGCAGGTGACCCCGCCGGTCGAGGAGCGGGCGGCCCCGGCGGGCGTCGCCGCCACCTTCACCGAGCCCGGCTACTCGCCGGACGGCCTGGCCAACGGCGTGCTGACGGACAAGGCGTGGTCGAACTGGCGGTCGGGGACGAAGAACCCCTCCGACACGCTCACCGTCACCCTGCCGGAGCGCCGGAGGCTCACCCGGGTCGTCGTCCACTTCTACCGCGACGGCTCCGACAGCTATCCGCAGAGCCTGCGGGCGCAGGTCCGCGACCCGCAGGGCGGCTGGATCGACGCCGGCGCGCCGGTGGACGTCCCGACGGGCACGGCGAGCGCCCCCGCCGTCGACGTGCCGGTGACCGCCGCCACGGACGCGGTGCGGATCGTGCTCACGGCCCACCCGGACCGGCACATCACCGCCAGCGAGATCGAGGTCTTCGCCGCCGCGCCCGGCACGTCGTCGGACGCCTCCGCCGCCAGCATCGCCCTCGACGGGGTGCCGCTGGCCGGCTTCGATCCGGAGAAGCTGTCCTACACCATGACCCGCCGGGGTGGGCTGCCGTGCGTCACCGCCGTGGCCGCCGACCCGTACGCCACCGTCGTCGTGCGCCAGCCGAGGGCCGGCAGCCGTACGGCGACCGTGTCGGTGACCAGCGAGGACGGCTCGCAGTCGCGCACCTACACGATCCGCCTGCGCCGCTGACGCCGGGGTGGGGTGGGGCGGTGAGCCGCGCCATGTCGCCGCCCCGGCCGTTGCGACCGTGCCCGGCGATCCTCTACGGTCTGGTCAGCGGTTGGCGGTGCGGTCCGTTCCCAGCCCCCACACCGCTGCGCGGCCGTAGGATCGGGCCGGGGCCGGTGGGGTCCCGGGGCGAACCGCCGACGGCCGGCGGCGGTCACGTGTGACCCTCTCTCGTCCGGCGCCCGTCGATAAGCGCCGCGACTGCGGGAGCGTGCACGCCGGACCGCCCGGAGGTTTCCGTGTTCCTCAGCCCCCACGAGCAGGATCGCCTGCTCGTGCACGTCGCGGCGGACGTCGCCCGTCGCCGCCGCGAGCGCGGCCTGCGCCTCAACTATCCCGAAGCCGTCGCCATCATCACCGCGTTCCTGCTGGAGGGCGCGCGCGACGGGCGGTCGGTCGTGGACCTGATGTCGGCCGGTCGCGGCGTGCTCGGCCGCGACGACGTGCTCGACGGTGTCCCCGAGCTGCTGAAGGAGGTGCAGGTGGAGGCGACGTTCCCGGACGGCACCAAGTTGGTGACGGTGCACCACCCGATCCCATGATCCCCGGGGAGGTGCTGCCCGGCGACGGCCCGGTCGAGATCAACGCCGGCCTGCCGGTGACCACCCTGCTGGTGGTCAACACCGCCGACCGGCCGGTGCAGGTCGGCTCGCACTACCACTTCGCCGAGGCCAACCCCGGCCTGCGCTTCGACCGCGCCGCCGCGTACGGCCAGCGGCTCGCCGTGCCCGCCGGCACGTCCGTGCGGTTCGAGCCGGGGGTCAGCCGCCAGGTGGAGCTGGTGCCGCTGGGCGGGGCCCGCATCGTCGCCGGCCTGCGCGGCGAGGTCGCCGGCCCGCTGGACGCGGCCCCGCGCGCCACCGCGGCGCCGGAGGCAGCCACCGCACCGGACGGGAGGTCGGACCGGTGAGCGAACTGGACCGGCGGCGCTACCTCGACCTGTACGGGCCCACCACGGGCGACCGGATCCGGCTCGCCGACACCGACCTGCTCATCGAGGTGGAGGTCGACCACTGCGTCGGCGGCGACGAGATGGTCTTCGGCGGCGGCAAGGTGATCCGGGAGTCGATGGGCCAGTCCCGGGCCACCCGCGCCGAGGGCGCCCTCGACACGGTGATCACCGGCGCGGTGGTGCTCGACCACTGGGGCGTGGTCAAGGCCGACGTCGGGCTGCGCGACGGCCGGATCGTCGCGCTCGGCCGGGCCGGCAACCCGGACACGATGCCGGGCGTCCACCCGGACCTGGTGATCGGCCCGGCGACCGAGGTGATCGCCGGCAACGGGCGCATCCTCACCGCCGGGGCGGTCGACACCCACGTGCACTTCATCTGCCCGCAGCTCGTGCACGAGGCGCTGACCAGCGGCATCACCACCCTCGTGGGCGGGGGCACCGGCCCGGCCGAGGGCACCCGCGCCACCACGGTCACCCCGAACGCCTGGCACCTGGCCCGGATGCACGAGGCGCTGGACGCGTTCCCGGTGAACGTGCTGCTGCTCGGCAAGGGCAACACCGTCTCCGAGGAGGCGCTGTGGGAGCAGCTGCGGGCCGGCGCGGGCGGCTTCAAGCTGCACGAGGACTGGGGGACCACCCCGGCGGCCATCGACGCCTGCCTGCGGGTGGCCGACGCCTCCGGCGTGCAGGTCTCCATCCACACCGACACCCTCAACGAGGCCGGGTTCGTCGCCGACACGCTGCGCGCGATCGCCGGCCGGGCCATCCACTCGTACCACACGGAGGGGGCGGGCGGCGGCCACGCGCCGGACATCATCACCGTCGCCAGCGAGCCGAACGTGCTGCCGTCGTCGACGAACCCGACCCGCCCGTACACCCGCAACACCCTCGCCGAGCATCTCGACATGCTGATGGTCTGCCACCACCTCAACCCGGCGGTGCCGGAGGACCTGGCGTTCGCCGAGAGCCGGATCCGCCCGTCGACGATGGCCGCCGAGGACCTGCTGCACGACCTCGGCGCGATCTCCATCATCGGCTCCGACTCGCAGGCGATGGGGCGCATCGGCGAGGTGATCACCCGCACCTGGCAGAGCGCCCACGTGATGAAGCGGCGGGTGGGGGCGCTGCCCGGCGACGGGCGCGCCGACAACCGCCGGGCCCGCCGCTACGTCGCGAAGTACACCATCTGCGCGGCGATGGCCAACGGCCTGGAACGCGAGATCGGGTCGGTGGAGCCGGGCAAGCTCGCCGACCTGGTGCTGTGGAACCCGGCCTTCTTCGGCGTACGCCCGCACCTGGTGCTCAAGGGCGGCATGATCGCGTACGCGCAGATGGGTGACGCGAACGCGTCGATCCCGACGCCGCAGCCGGTGCTGCCCCGGCCGATGTTCGGCGCGCACGGCGTGGTGCCGGCGGCGACCAGCCTCGCGTTCGTGGCCCCGGCGGCGCTGGAGGCCGGGCTGCGCCTCGACGTGCGCCGGCCGCTGGTCCCCGTCGCGGACGTGCGGTCGCGGGGCAAGGCCGACCTGCCCGAGAACGGGGCCATGCCGCGCATCGAGGTCGACCCGGACACCTTCACCGTGCGCATCGACGGCGAGGTGGTCGAGCCGGACCCGGTGACGGAGCTGCCGATGGCCCAGCTCTACCACCTGTTCTGACGACGATGACGAGCATGCTGCTCCTGCTCGCCGACGGGCGGTTCCCGGCCGGCGCGCACGCCCACTCCAGCGGGCTGGAGGCCGCCGTCGCCGCCGGGCTGGTCACCGACCTGGCGTCGCTGCGTGGCTTCCTGGTCGGTCGGCTGGCCACCGGCGGGCTGGTCGCCGCCGCGTTCGCGGTGGCGGCGCACCGGGCGGCGGCCGGTGACCCCGGCCCCGCGCTGGCCCGGCTCGACGCCGAGCTGGACGCCCGCACGGCCGCCCCGGCGCTGCGCGCGGTCTCCCGCCGGCAG
Organism: Micromonospora haikouensis; assembly: GCF_900091595.1. Classification (GTDB taxonomy): domain Bacteria; phylum Actinomycetota; class Actinomycetes; order Mycobacteriales; family Micromonosporaceae; genus Micromonospora; species Micromonospora haikouensis. Next base: position 72,713 of record NZ_FMCW01000018.1, on the reverse strand, counting down.
GGCCGGGCCCTGCTGCGCGCCGGGCGGGCGCTGTGGCCGGGCGGGCCCTTCGCCGCCCTGCCCGCCGACCCGACCGGGCCGCACCAGCCGCTGGTGCTCGGGCTGGTCGGGGCGGCCGCCGGCCTCGACCCGGCCGAGCTGGCGACCGCCGCCGCGTACGGGTCGGTGACCGGCCCGGCGAGCGCGGCGGTGCGGCTGCTCGGCCTCGACCCGTACCGCGTGCACGGGCTGCTCGCCGCCCTGACGGCCGACGTCGACGCCACGGCGGCGCGGGCGGTGGCCGCCGCCGACGGGCCGCCGGAGTGGCTGCCGGCCGGCGCGGCCCCCCTCACCGACATCCATGCCGAAGTCCACACCACCTGGGAGGTGCGTCTCTTTGCGTCCTGAATCCGTTCCCCTGACCTCGTCGCACGACGAGGACGTCCCCCACACCCACCCCGAGCCCGGGGTCGACCCGCACGCCCCGCTGCCGGCGGCGGCCCGGCCGCTGCGCATCGGCATCGGCGGGCCGGTCGGCTCGGGCAAGACCGCCCTGGTGGCCGCGCTGTGCCGGGCGTTCGCCACCGAGCTGCGCCTCGGCGTGGTCACCAACGACATCTACACCACCGAGGACGCGGACTTCCTGCGCCGGGCCGGCGTGCTCGACCCGGCCCGGATCCGGGCGGTGGAGACGGGCTGCTGCCCGCACACGGCGATCCGCGACGACATCGGCGCGAACCTCGACGCGATCGACGAGCTGTGCGAGGCGGTCGGTCCGCTGGACCTGGTGCTCGTGGAGAGCGGCGGGGACAACCTGACGGCCACGTTCAGCCGGGGGCTGATCGACCGGCAGATCTTCGTGGTCGACGTGGCCGGCGGCGACAAGGTGCCGCGCAAGGGCGGGCCCGGGGTCACCGCCGCCGACCTCCTGGTGATCAACAAGACGGACCTCGCGCCGATGGTCGGCGCGGACCTCGACGTGATGGACCGCGACGCGCGGGCCCGGCGCGGCGACCTGCCGACGGTCTTCCTGTCCATCGTCGGCGACCCGGAGGCGACCCGGGTGGCCGGGTGGATCCGGCACGAGCTGGCCCACCACCGGGCCGCCGTGGCCGTCGCCTGATGCGCGCGCGGGCCCGGGTGGTGGCGCGGGCCGACGGTCGCGGCGGGACCCGCCTCACGGAGCTGCGCGGCGAGTCGCCGCTGCTGCTGCGCTCCACCGCCGCCGAGGGCGGGGTCGCCACGGTGTACGTGGTGGGCGGCGCGGCGGGCCCGCTGGGCGGCGACGACCTGCTGCTGGAGGTGGAGGTGGGCCCCGGGGCGGCGCTGCGCGTCGGCAGCGTGGCCGCCTCGGTGGCGCTGCCCGGCCGCCCCGGGACGGCGGCGTCCCGGATGCGGGTGCACGCGGTGGTGCACGACGGGGGCATTCTGCACTGGGTGCCGGAGCAGCTCGTCGCGGCGGCCGGCTGCGACCACGTCGCCGAGTCGCGGGTCGAGCTGGCCGCCGGGGCTCGGCTCACCTGGCGCGACGAGCTGATCTGCGGCCGGTACGGCGAGTCGCCGGGCGACGCCGTCGTCCGCACGTCGGTCGACCACGGCGGTCGGCCGCTGCTGCGGCAGTCGACGGCGGTCGGCCCGTCCGCGCCCGGCTGGGCGGGGCCCGCCGTGCTCGGTGGGGCCCCGGCGACGGGCTCGCTGCTGCTGGTGGGCCCCGACGTCCCGCCCGGTCCCGCCGCGCAGCCGGGTCCCGGGGCGGCACCCGGCGTCGGGATGCCGCCCGGCGTCGGGGTGCGGTCCGGCGGCCTGCCCGTCCCCCGGGCGCGGCCGGCGAGCGGCGACGGCGGCGCGGTGGCCTGGCTGGCGCTGGCCGGCGGCCCGGCGGCGCTGCTCACCGCCACCGCCGCCGACGCGCACACCCTGCGCGAGCGGCTCACCCTGGCCTGAGCGGACGGGCGCGGGATGTGGCCGGCCCGGGGCGGCGGCTGCGGGCGTCAGCGGGTCGCGACGCGGGGGCGCGGGCCGGTCCCCGCGCCGACCGGGCGGCGGCCGGCGCCCAGCCGGTCGACCAGCGCGGCCAGCGCCCCGGCCAGCGCGAGGTCGTCGTCGGTGGCCAGGTCGGCCAGGTCCGCCCGGACCAGGGCGTCGACGCGTTCCTGCTCGCGGCGGCCCCGGGCGGTCAGGTACGCGCGGATGCGCCGCCGGTCCTGCGGGTCGATCCGCCGGTAGACCAGGTTCTGGTCGACGAGCTGGTCGACCAGCTTGGTCAGCGTCCCCGGTGGCAGGGACTCCTCGGTGGCGACCTCGCTCATCGGGTGCCCCTGCCCGTCGGCGAGCAGGCACAGCACCCGCCAGGCCTCCACGGTGAGGCCCTCGGCGGCCAGGACACCGCCGACCCGCCGGGCGAGCAGCCGCTCGGCACGGGTCAGCGCACGCAGCAGGTCGACGGGCGTCGCGGGCACCTCGGGCATGACTCTCCCCCGTTCGGTGGGGCTGTCATCGTACCGAAAAGGTCCCGCATCCTGACCGGGTCTGGTGTGGGCACCGGCCGGCGGCAATCATGTCGTCATGTCCGTGCCGGCAGGGCGCCCGGCTGGTGCGCCGCATCCCCAGCCGGGGCAGACGCTCCACCTTCCCGCGCCCTGGCTCACCGTGGACCGGTCGGTGGTCAGCGTCGCGCTGGTCTACCCGATGCGGGGGCCCGCCGGGATGTTCGGCCCGACCTGCGAGCTCTGCGCCCAGCTCGCGATGGAGGAGATCAACCGCGCCGGCGGGGTGCTCGGCCGCGAGCTGCGCCTGGTGCCCGTCGACGGCGGCGCCCCGCCGGCCGAGGTGGCCGCCGAGGTGGAGGCGCTGGTGTCGACCGGCGCGGTGCAGGGGGTGACCGGCTGGCACATCTCGTCGGTGCGGCAGGCGGTGGCCCCGCGCGTCGCGCACCGGGTGCCGTACGTCTACACGGCGCTCTACGAGGGCGGCGAGCGCACCGAGGGGGTCTTCCTCACCAGCGAGACGCCCGACGCGCAGCTCTGGCCGGCGATGCGGCTGCTGGCCGGCGAGCAGGGCGTGCGCCGGTGGTACGTGGTGGGCAACGACTACGTGTGGCCGCGCCGCACGGCCCGTGCCGCCCAGCGGTACGCGCTGCGCAGCGGGGCGCGGGTGTGCGGGCAGCGGTTCCTGCCGCTGGGCACCGACGACTTCGGCCCCGTCCTGCGCGCCGTCGAGCAGTCCGAGGCAGACGGGGTGCTGATGCTGCTGGTCGGCGCGGACGCGGTGCGGTTCAACCGGGCGTTCGCCCGCAGCGGGCTGGACGAGCGCTGCCTGCGGCTGAGCACGCTGATGGACGAGAACATGCTGCTGGCCAGCGGGGCGGGCGCGACCCGCCGGTTGTACAGCACGGCCGGGTTCTTCGCCGGCCTGGTCACCCGGGAGAACCTCGACTTCCACGGGGCGTTCGCCCGCCGGTTCGGGGTGGAGGCGCCGCCGCTGGGCAGCCTGGGGGAGTCCTGCTACGAGGGCGTGATGCTGCTGGCGGCGCTGATCGCCCGGGCCCGCACGCTGGACGTGCGGGCGATCGGGGCCGCCGCCGACGCGGTGTCGTACCAGGGGCCGCGGGGGGAGCTGCGGCTGCGGGGGCGGCACGTGCGCCAGCGGATCTACCTGGCCGAGGCCGACGGGCTCGACTTCGCGGTGCTGGCGGAGCTGTAGGGGCGCTTGACAGCCGGCCGGGGGACCCCGCTAAAATCCTTCACGCAGGAAGTAACTGGCTCGCCGGCCGTTTAGTCGAAATGTGATTACGGGGCGCAGGCGACCGTTCTTCCAATTGTCTGATGTGGGCCGTCTCCATTCTCCGTGAATCCTCCGGAGATGGTGGCGGCTTTTGCTGCTTTCCTCCGCTCAGCTGGCCTTACCGGCCGTTCGGGAAACAGGCAATTAAGGGCCGGGAAACGTGGCCGCAATGAATCGAGTCGAGGCTTTGCCTGCCCGACGTCCACTGCGGATGATCGGCCGGCGTCCCACCCGCCGGCCGGCCTTTCCGCCCGACGCGACACCCGTGACCGCACCGCTTCACCAATCACCAATCGCCAATGGCAATGCAGCCCGGCCCGACAGGGCCGGTGGTCGTCGCTCCACGCTCACCGCAGGGGAGATTGCATGTCACTGTTCCGGGGCCGCCGCATCCTGGCCGGCACCATGGCCTTCGTCGTCGCAGCCGCGCTGGCCGCGTGCGGCAGCAAGACCTCCGACAGCACGTCGGGAACGGGCGTCAGCGCCGACGTCTCGGGCGACACCGTCAAGGTGGGCCTGCTCAACTCGCTCTCCGGCACCATGGCCATCAGCGAGGTCACCGTCCGCGACTCGATCATGCTCGCCGTGGAGGAAATCAACGCGGCCGGCGGCGTCCTCGGCAAGAAGATCGTGCCGGTCGGCGAGGACGGCGCCTCGGACTGGCCGACCTTCGCCGAGAAGGCCGAGAAGCTCATCTCCGAGGACCGCGTCGCCGCCGTCTTCGGCTGCTGGACCTCGGCCAGCCGCAAGGCCGTCAAGCCGGTGTTCGAGAAGAACAAGGCGCTGCTGTTCTATCCGGTGCAGTACGAGGGCCTGGAACAGTCGCCCTACATCTTCTACACCGGGGCGACGACCAACCAGCAGATCGTCCCCGGCCTGGACTACCTCAAGGCGCAGGGCAAGAAGTCGGTCTACCTCGTGGGCAGCGACTACGTCTTCCCCCGCACGGCCAACAAGATCATAAAGGCGTACGCGAAGGCCAACGGGATGACCGTCCTCGGCGAGGACTACGCCCCGCTCGGCTCCACCGAGTTCGGCACCATCGTCAACAAGGTGAAGTCGGCGAAGGCCGACGCGGTGTTCAACACCCTCAACGGCGACAGCAACGTGGCGTTCTTCAAGGAATACACGTCCGCCGGGCTCAACGCGACCAGCATGCCCGTGGTGTCCGTGTCGATCGCCGAGGAGGAGGTCAAGGGCATCGGCACGCAATATCTCAAGGACCAGCTGACCGCCTGGAACTACTACCAGACCACCCCGGGCGGGGCGAACGCGAAGTTCGTCGCCGCGTACAAGGCGAAGTACGGCGCGGACAAGCCGACCAGCGACCCGATGGAGGCCGCGTACGTCGCCGTGTACCTGTGGAAGGAGATGGTCACCAAGGCCGGCTCCTTCGACGTGGAGAAGGTCCGCGCCGCCGCTGGCGGCATCACCTACGAGGCGCCCGAGGGCCTGGTCACCGTGGACGGCCCGACCCAGCACATCGCCAAGACCGCCCGGATCGGCAAGGTCGGCGCGGACGGGCTGATCACCGAGGTGTGGAACTCCGGCCAGCCGATCAAGCCCGACCCGTACCTCAAGAGCTACCCCTGGGCGACCGGCCTGAGCTGACCACCCGGCCCGGGCGGCCCCCGCGCCGCCCGGGCCCCACCCCTCCTCGGAGCAACCGTGACAGTCCTGTTCGGACAGCTCTTCACCGGCGTCAGCATCGGCGCGGTCCTGCTGCTCGTCGCGCTCGGGCTCGCGCTCACCTTCGGCCAGATGAACGTCATCAACATGGCCCACGGCGAGTTCATCATGGCCGGCGCCTACACCACCTACGTGCTCCAGCAGACGATCACCTCGGCCGGCTGGTCGCTGCTGGTCGCCCTGCCCGTCGCCTTCGCGGTGGCCGGCGCGCTCGGGGTGCTGCTGGAGGTGCTGCTCATCCGCCGCCTCTACGCCCGGCCCCTGGACACCCTGCTCGTCACCTGGGGCGTGTCGCTGATGCTCCAGCAGGCGGCCCGGGACATCTTCGGCAGCCCCAACGTGCAGACCCGCGCGCCCGCCCTGCTCACCGGCAACGTGGCGCTGCCCGGCGGCATCACCGTCGCCAACAACCGGCTGTTCATCCTCGGCCTCGCCGTGGCCGCCGTGGTGGCGCTGACCCTCGCGCTGCGGCTCACCCCGCTGGGCCGCCGCATCCGCGCCGTCGTGCAGAACCGCGACCTCGCCGCCGTCTCCGGCATCGCCACCGCCCGGGTCGACCGCACCACCTTCTTCGTCGGCTCCGGCCTGGCCGGCGTCGCCGGGGTCGCGCTGACCCTGCTCGGGCCGATCGGCCCGACCATGGGCACCAACCTCATCATCGACGCCTTCCTGGTGGTCGTGGTCGGCGGGATCGGCCAGCTCAAGGGCAGCGTGATCGTCGCCTTCGCCCTCGGCGTGCTCCAGGCCACCGGTGAATACCTCACCACCCTCAGCGTCGCCAAGGTGATCGTCTTCGTGGCGATCGTCGCGTTCCTCCAGTGGCGGCCACAGGGCCTGTTCACCCTGCGTACCAGGAGCCTCGCATGACCACCGTGACCGGCCCGGCCACCGCCGCCGACGAGCCCGCCGCGCCGGCACCGCCGCCGCCCGCACGCCGCGCCGGCGGCCGGGCCCGCGCGGCGCTCGGCTTCGCCGCCGGCGCGGCGCTGCTGTTCGGCGCGGCCCCCCTGGTGCTGTCGGACTTCCGGCTGGCGCTGCTGGCCAAGTACCTGTGCGTCGCGATGGTCGCCGTCGGCATCGGCATCGCCTGGGGGCGCGGCGGCATGCTCACCCTCGGCCAGGGCGTCTTCTTCGGCCTCGGCGGCTACGCGATGGCCATGCACCTCAAGCTCGCCGACGCGGGCCCCGGCGCGCTGCCCGACTTCATGCAGTTGTACGGGCAGCTCGACGAGCTGCCGTGGTGGTGGCGGCCGTTCGCCAGCCCCTGGTTCGCCCTGCCCGCCACCGTGCTGCTGCCCATGGTCGTCGCCTTCGGGCTCGGCTCGCTGGTCTTCCGCCGCCGCGTGCGGGGCGCCTACTTCGCCATCCTCAGCCAGGCCCTCGCCGCCGCCATGGTGATCCTGCTGGTCGGCCAGCAGGGCACCACCGGCGGCACCAACGGCCTCACCGACATCCAGGGCTTCTTCGGCTACGACCTCGACGACCCGGTCAACCAGCGCACCGTCTACTTCCTGATCGCCGCCGCGCTGCTGGGGCTGCTCGCGCTGGCCCGCCAGCTCATCCACAGCCGCTACGGCGAGCTGCTGGTGGCGGTGCGCGACGGGGAGGAGCGGGTCCGGTTCCTCGGCTACGACCCGGCCACCGTCAAGGTCGTCGCGTACGTGGTGGCCGCCGGCATGGCCGGCCTCGCCGGGGCGCTGTTCGTCCCCGCCGTCGGCATCATCTCGCCCGCCCTGATCGGCATCGTGCCGTCCATCGAGTTCGTCATCGGCGTCGCCGTCGGCGGGCGGGCCACCCTGCTCGGCCCGGTGCTCGGCGCGGTCGCGGTCGCCTGGGCGCGTACCGCGCTGTCCGAGCGGTTCCCGGGCACCTGGACGTACCTGCAGGGGCTGCTGTTCGTGCTGGTGGTCGCGTTCCTCCCCGGCGGCCTGGCGTCGCTGTGGGCGCTGCGGCGCACCCGACGCGCGACGCCCGACCGGCCGCCCTGGTGGCGCCGCGTCCCGCCCGCCCGCGGCGGCCGGACCCGGACGGAGGTGCCGGCGGCATGACCGACGCACAGAACGACGGCCTGCGCGTGCGGGGCCTGCGGGTCAGCTTCGACGGCTTCACCGCCGTCGACGGCGTCGACCTGGACGTGCCCGCCGGCGACCTGCGCTTCCTCATCGGGCCCAACGGCGCGGGCAAGACCACCCTCGTCGACGCCGTCACCGGCCTGGTCCGGGCCACCGGCTCGGTCCGCTTCGGCGACCGGGAACTGCTCGGCCGGGACGTGCACCGCATCGCCCGCCTCGGCGTCGGCCGCACCTTCCAGACCGCCGCCGTGTTCGAGGAGCTGACCGTCGCGCAGAACCTCGACATCGCCGCCGGGGCCGGCCGGAGCTGGTGGACGCTGGCCCGCCGCCGGCGACGGCTGCCCGACGAGGTCGTCGCAGCCCTGGACACCATCGGCCTCGCCGACCGGGCCGACCACCTCGCCGGCACCCTCGCCCACGGGCAGAAACAGTGGCTGGAGATCGGCATGCTGCTCGTCTCCGACGCCCGGCTGCTGCTGCTCGACGAGCCGGTCGCCGGGATGAGCCACGACGAGCGCGACGCCACCGGCGCCCTGCTGGAGACCGTCAGCCGGGACCGCACCGTCGTCGTCATCGAACACGACATGGACTTCCTGCGCCGTTTCGCCCGCACCGTGACCGTGCTGCACGCCGGGCGCGTGCTCAGCGAGGGCACCGTCGCCCAGGTCCAGGCCGACCCCCGGGTGCAGGAGGTCTACCTCGGCCACCCCGTCGACGCTCCCACGGAGGCGTGATGTTGACACTGCGCGGCGTGCACGCCGGGTACGGACGCAGCGAGGTGCTGCACGGCGTGGACCTCGCCGTCCCCGCCGACGGCGTCGCCGCCGTGCTGGGCCACAACGGGGCCGGCAAGAGCACCCTGCTGCGGGTCGCGGTGGGCCTGCTCCGGCCCCGCGCCGGCACCGTCGAGCTGGCCGGGGAGGACGTCACCCGGCTCGCCCCGCACCAGCGGGTCGCCCGGGGCATGGCGTACGTGCCGCAGGGCCAGCAGTGCTTCCCGCACCTGACGGCGGGGGAGAACCTGCGGCTGGTCGCCGACGGCCGGCGCGACGGCGCGGCGGCCACCGCCGAGGCGCTCGACCTGTTCCCGGCGCTGCGCCCGCTGCTGCGCCGCCGGGCCGGGCTGCTTTCCGGCGGCCAGCGCCAGCAGCTCGCCATCGCCCGGGCGCTGGTCACCCGGCCGAAGCTGCTGCTGCTCGACGAGCCCACCGAGGGCATCCAGCCCTCGGTGGTCGCCGAGATCCAGGACCGCGTCGTCGAGCTGACCGCCCGCGCCGGCATCCAGGTGCTCCTCGTGGAGCAGCACCTCGGCTTCGCCCTGCGGGTCGCCCAGCGCTACTACGTGCTGGAGTCGGGCCGGGTCACCTCGACCGGCGACGGCGGGGCCACCGCCGAGCACGCCGTCCGGGCCGCGCTCGCCGTGTGACCCCGCCCCGCCCCGAGCCGACGGCTCGGCCCGCCTCAGCCCGACGTCACGGGCCGCCGGCTCGGCCCGCCTCAGCCCGACGTCACGGGCCGCCGGCTCGGCCCGCCTCAGCCCGTCGTCGCCGGCGCAGCGGCTCGGCCCGCCGGCTCAGGCGGCGCGAACTCGACGAGCACGGCGCCCGGCTGGGGCACCAGCAGCTCCACCGTCGCCACCCCGCCGGCCACGTCCGGCTCGACGGGCTCCGCCGGCAGCGCGTCGGCGGCCCGCAGCGCGTCCCACTGCCCGTCGGTCGGCCAGTCCCCGACGCCGAGCCGGCCCGCGAGGGTGGTGACGTCGCCGTGCTCGCGGTCGAGCCGGGTCACCGTCACGCCGCCGCCGGTCCCGCCGGCCACGCCCAACCGGACCCGGCGGGCCAGCGCCGGATCGCCGTCGCGCTTCGACTGGTCGAGCGTCGACACCCAGACCAGCACGGCGAGGCCGCCGTCGGCGTGCCGGCTCGCCCACGCCTGCACCAGGCCGTCCGCGCCGTCGCCGGACGCCCGCACCGGCAGCTCCGTGTCGCCGAGCCGGGCGAGCATCCGCAGGGCGTGGTAGCGGGGCTTGGCGATGCCGCCGACGGTGATCAGGCCGAACCCGCCGTGCAGCAGCCGGGGCGGCCGGCCCAGCTCCTCGAAGTGGTCGCTGGCCACCCAGTAGGACAGGGCGTCGACCCGCCCGGCGGCCGACCGCATGCCGCCGAGCAGGAACGTCGCCGCCGACGCGCCGTCGTTGACCGGGTGGAAGTGGGTGGGCGTGACGCCCCACTCCGTCCACAGCAGCCGGGCGTGCGGGAAACCGAGCCGGCGCAGGGTGGGCCGCAGGTCCAGCGGCGGGCTGCCGTACGTGTGGGTGGAGACGAAGTCGACCGGCGTGCCCGTTTGCGCGGCGTGTTCCAGCAGGGCGTCGACCCAGCCGGCGGCGGCCGACGACGGCCCGCCCACGGCGATGCGGGGGTCGACGTCCTTGACCGCGCGGGCGGTGACCTCGTACAGCCGCATCCACTCCTCGCGGGTGCCGGCCCAGAACACCTCCAGGTTGGCCTCGTTCCACACCTCGAAGTCCCAGCCGAGCACCGCCTCGCCGTACCGGTCGAGCAGGTGCGCGACGAGCGCGCGGACCAGCTCCGCCCAGCGGTCCCAGTCCTTCGGCGGCGAGATGACCCCCCGGTAGGCGAACACCGTCCGCTCCGGGTCGCGGGCCAGGTCGCGGGGCATGAAGCCGATCTCCACGACCGGCCGCAGCCCGGCCGAGAGCAGCAGGTCGTAGACGCGGTCCACGCCGGTGAAGTCGTGCACCGGCCGGCCGTCGACCTCCCGGTAGACGCCCAGGTCGTCGTGCAGGATCGCGTGCGCCCGCACGGCCTCGACGCCCACCTCCGCGCGGACGCGGCGCAGGGCCGCCAGCAGCTCCGCCCCGATCTCCCGGCCGCCGCTGGTGTCGGCGCACAGCAGCTGCGACAGCCGCTCGCTGCCGATCATCGGCTGCCAGGGACGGTGCAGCGGCGTGCCCGGCGCGGCGGCGTCGACGCGCACATCCACCGTCGGCGGCGGGCCGTCGGCGGCCGGCAGCGCGGCGGCGACGACCGGGTCGCCCAGCTCACCGGTGACGGTCACCTCGGGCACGGCGGCCACGGCGTACGCGTAGGACCGGCCGGGCTCGCCGGTGGTGTCGACGTACCAGGTGTCGGGCACGGCGAGCACGTCGCCGCCCTGGTGGTCGACCGGGGCGAACGGGCCGGCGGGCCGTCCGTCGCGCAGCGGGGCCCGGTGCACCAGGTAGCCGACGGCGTCGGGCACCGGCGACCAGGACAGCCGCACGTGGCCCACCCCGGCGACCGCCGCCAGCCCGGCCGGCGGCGGCAGGTCCGGGGTGCCGCCCGCCGCCCCGCGTTCGTCGCTGCGCAGCGCGATGCGCCGCGTCCAGTCGCCCCGGGCGTCGCTGCCGGCGGCCGAGCCCGTGCCCACGTCGTGGCCCCCGGCGCCCGCCCCGTGGCCCCCGGCGTGGTGGCCCGCGGCCTCGTGGCGGCCCGTCATCGCCGCCCCCCACCGCGCGGGAGGGAGAACTCCTCCATCCGCATCAGCGGGGCGACCCGCTGCTGCATCGGCCCCTGCTCGAACGGCCGGCGCAGCACGTCGTGGGCCAGGGCGTTGCCCAGCGCCGCCATCGCCATGCCCTGGTCCAGCGCGAGGTAGCGCTTCGACACCCGCCCGGTGGTCACGTCGACCGAGTCGTAGAACCCGCCCGGCCCGTACGCGTCGAAGTCCCGCCGCAGGTTCGCCAGGTTGCGCAGGGCGTCGTCCGGCGCGTAGCGCAGCGCCAGGAAGGACGCGTGCGGGGTCACCACGCCCCGGCCGTAGCCCGACGGCGGCGGCTGGGCGGGGCGGCACTCGCCGTACCCGGGGTCGACCGAGGTGCGCTCCTGGTCGGAGGTGTAGCCCGGCCCGTCCATGCCGAGCTGGTCCACGCCGTACTCCCGGTAACCGCCGTCGGGGTCGTTGGCGGGGGAGAAGCCCCAGTAGCCGTAGCCGGCCTCCCGCAGCCCGTGCTCGATCTGCGCCCGCACGTACGTCGGGTGGTTGACCGCCCAGCTGCGCGGGCCCCACCGGTCCTCGGGCACGAACAGCGGCACCATCAGCGCCTCGAACATCGACCCGCCCCAGCTCGGCACGAGCTGCAACCCCCGGTAGCGGTAGGCGCCCTCGAACACCCGCACCCCCAGGTACGTGCGCCACTGGCCGACGGCCCGCTGCTCCGTCCACGCCCAGTCGCAGCCCTCCGGGTCGAACGTGCGGTACGTGCCGAAGTAGTGCTCCGGCGGGATCTGCCCGGCGGCGATGCCGAGGTAGCTGGCGATGCGCGGCTCGGTGTTGAACGCGCCGTAGTGGTGGCAGGTGTAGAACACGTCCGGCCCGGTGCGGTAGTTGCCGGCCAGCGAGCAGCCCGGCGGCGGCTCGACCCAGAACCCGCCGCGGAGCTGTCGCTGCGTCGGGTCGTAGTAGTAGCCGAAGTCCATCCGGCGCAGCAGCGCGTCGGCGCGACCCGCCAGCTCCGGCACCGCCTGCCGCACCACCGTCAGCGCCGTGGCGAGCCAGCCGTTGTCCACGCTGGACAGGAACGGGTGCACGGCGCTGCCGTCGACGGGCCAGGTGGTCAGCTTCGCCCCGGTCGCCGGGTCGTACCAGTTGTAGTACATGCCGGACGGCTCGTGGACCTCCAGCCGACCCAGCGTGGCGAGGGTGCGGGCGATGCGGTCGCGGGCCTGGCCGGCGCTGACCAGGCCGGTCTCCCGGGCCGCCACGGTGCTCCACAGGTACGCGCCGACGTTGGTCGGCGACGTGTACCTTGCGCGGTCGGCCGGGTCGAGGTCGCCGCCGACGTTGTCGGCCGCCAGCCCGGTGCCCGGGTCGACCATGGCGGCCATCGACCGCCAGGTGTCGGCGGCGTACTGCCGCAGCGCGGCGGCCGGGGACCCGGCGGGCGCGGCTGTCGGCGGCGCGGCCGCGGCCGGCGGGGCGACGGCGGCGGTCAGCCCGAGGGCCAGCAGCACCGCCGCGGTGCGGAACGGATGGGACCTGGATCGCACGAGGACACTCCTCACGTGAGGACGGTCAGGTCAGGTGGGGCGGATGGGCTCACTTCAGGCCGGTCGTGGCGATGCCCTGGACGAAGTGCCGCTGTAGCGCGACGAACACCAGCAGGACCGGCACGATGACGGCCACCGAACCCGCCATCAGCAGGCCGTAGCGGGTGTTGTTCTCGCCGATCGCGTACAGGGCCAGCGCCACCGGCAGGGTGTAGCGGTCCTCCGACTGCGCGACGACCAGCGGCCAGAGGAAGTTGTTCCACGACGACAGGAACGTCAGGATGCCGAGGGTGGCCAGGGCCGGCCCGCACAGCGGCAGCACGACCCGGGCGAAGATCCGCAGCTCGCCCGCGCCGTCGACCCGGGCCGCCTGGATCAGGTCGTCGGGCAGCCCGGTCATGAACTGACGCATCAGGAACACCCCGAACGGGCTGGCCAGCCACGGCAGGATCAGCCCGGCGTAGCTGTCCACCAGCCCGAGCCGGCTCACGAGCATGAACAGCGGCACGAAGGTGACCATGCCCGGCACCATCAGCATCCCCAGCACCAGCGCGAACACCACGCGCCGGCCGGGGAACTCCAGCTTCGCCAGGGCGTAGCCGAGCATCGAGCAGAACACGAGGTTGCCCACGGTGACGGCGCCGGCCACCAGCACGCTGTTGAGGAAGAACGCCGGGAAGTCCAGCTCGGTGAACAGGTGGCGGTAGTTGTCGAGCGTGGGCGCCTCCGGCAGCCAGGTCGGCGGCACCCGGCGGATCTCCGCGTCCGGCTTGACCGAGCCGAGCAGCATCCACACGAACGGGCCCACCAGGACCACGAGGCCGCCGGCCAGCACCACGTACACCCAGGGCTGGCCCCGCTCCCTCTTCTTCGCGGTCGTCGTCACGGCACCCTCCTCACGTCTTCGACCGCATCAGCCGGAACTGCGCGGCGGTGAGCCCGACGACGGCGACGAACAGCACGTACGCGATCGCCGCCGCGTAGCCGTAGTTGCCGAAGCCGAACTGCTGGTAGATGTAGAAGGCCACCGACAGGGTGCTGTCCAGCGGCCCGCCGCCCGTCATCACGAACGGCTCCTCGAAGAACTGCAGGTAGCCGATGCCGGTCACCACCCCGCCGAAGAGCAGCGTGGGGCGCAGCAGGGGCAGGGTGACGTGCCGGAACCGCGCCCAGGCCCCGCAGCCGTCGATGGCAGCCGCCTCGTGCAGCTCGCCGGGGATCGCCTGGAGGCCGGCGAGGAAGACCACCATCAGGAAGCCCATGTTCCGCCAGGCCGCCATCACCACCAGCGACGGCAGCGCCGTGCGGGTGTCGGACAGCCACGCCGGACCATCGACGCCGAGGCGGGCGAGCAGCGTGTTGACGAGCCCGCTGTCGGGTTCGAGCAGGAACCGCCAGACCACGGCCACAGCGACGATGCTGGTGACCACCGGCAGGTAGTAGCCGACCCGGAAGAACCTGCGGAACCGGCTGATACCCGCGTCGAGGGCGACGGCCGCGGCCAGCCCCAGCACCATCGTCAGCGGCACGCCGAGCAGCACGAACCACGCCGTGTTGGCGGCGGCCCGCCGCAGCGTCTCGTCGCCGAGCAGCCGCACGTAGTTGTCCACGCCCACCGGGTCGACCGCGAGCGGGTTCCGCAGGTCGGCGCTGCGCAGGTCGGTGAAGCTCATGGCGGCCGAGGCCAGCACGGGGCCCGCCATGAACACGGTGAAGATCAGCAGGAACGGCAGCGCCAGGCCCCACCCCGCGACCCGCTGCCGCCGGGTGACGCCGCGCCGGCCGGGCCGCCCGCCGGTGCTGCCGCGCGGGCCGGGCCGCGTGAGGCCGGGCCACCTGCTGCCGCGCGGGCCGGGCCGCGCGCCGCCGGTGGGGGCGGCCCGCCGCGCGGGGGCGGATGCCACCTCAGCTCCCGGTGCCGATGGCCGACGCCTTGGCCTGCATCTCCCGCGTGGCGGTGGCCGGGTCGGTCACGCCCCGCACCACCCGCTCGATGCCGTCGTCGATGACGTCGGCGACCTGCTCCCAGGTGGCCATCGCCGGCGGCGACTTGGCGTCGGCGAGCTGCGCGCCGAACGCCTTGAGCAGCGGGTCGTCGGCGAGCTTGCCCGACTGCCAGGTCGCCGTCACCGCCGGGAGGCTGCCCACCAGGTCGTAGAGCTTCTGCTGGGCGGCCGGCGAGGTGAGGTACCGGACGAACTTCCAGGCCGTGTCGCGGTTGTCGGTGTCCCGGTAGACCACCAGGCCAGCGCCGCCGATGAACGAGGTGCCGGCCTTCTCGCGGGGCATCGGCGCGACGTCCCACTTGCCCTCCAGCGCCGCGCCGCCCTGCTCGCGCAGGATGCTCATGTGCCAGGGGCCGGAGACGAACGCCCCGATGTCGCCGGAGACGAAGCCGCTCTCCTGCGCGCCCGGCGCGACCTGGCTCGGGGCGAGCCCCTGCCGGAAGAACGACGCGTAGTATTCCAGCGCCGTCCGCATTTGCGGGGTGTCCAGGGTGAACTTCCCGTCGGCCAGCACGTCCGCCCCCGCCTGCCAGGCGAACGGCAGGAACGACTGCCACGCGCCGGTGCCGCCCGGCTGCAGCGAGATGCCCCACTTCGCCCCGCCGGCCTCCTTGAGCCCCCTGGCGAACGCGGTCAGCTCCTGCCAGTTGGCCGGCTTGCCGACCCCGGCCTTCGCCGCGAGGTCGGTGCGGTGGTAGATCAGCCGCGTCTCGACGTACCAGGGGACGCCGTAGGCGGTGCCGTCGACCACCGTCGTGTCCCACGCGCCCGGGAAGAACGCGGCCTGGTCGAACAGCCCGGCGGGCGTCGGGTCCAGGGCCCCGGTCTTGGCGAACTCGCCCATCCAGGTGGAGCCCATCATGCTCACGTCCGGTGTCTGCCGGCCCGCGATCGCGGTGGCGAGCTTGTCGTGGGCGGCGTCGAACGGGAACGCGGTGACGGTGACCTTGGCCGCCGGGTTCTCCCGGGTGAAGTCGTCGGCCAGGGCCTTCAGCTTCTCCCCCTCGGCACCCATCGCCCAGACCGTGATCTCGCCGGTGGCCTTGCCCTCCGCGACCGCCCCGCCGGCCGAGGGCCCGCCGGCACCCGGCCCGCCGTCGTCCCGGCCGCAGCCGGTCACGCCCAGCGCGAGCGCGGCCACGACCGCCGTCGCGTGTCTCCAGTGCCTCATTGCGCCTCCTGAGGGGGATGGGTCGCCACGGCCGGGTCACCGCACGGTGCGGTCACCCGCCGCCGGACGGCGTCCGGCAGCCGTGGGGTCGTGCTCGGTGGTGGTGTGCTTGTCGGTGGGCCCGTGCGCGGTGGCGGGGCGGTGCCCGGTGCGGTCGGCTTCGGTGGTGAAGCCGGCTTTGGTGGCGGGGCTGGGCGCGGTGGCGGGGCCGGCCCCGGTGGCCGCGGGGCAGCCGCAGCTGCGCCGGACGACGAGGTCGGTCGGGAGCACCAGGGCGGCGTCGGACCCCCCGGTCTCGCCCGCCGCGGCCCGCAGCAGCAGCCGCGCGGTCCGCCCGGCCAGCTCGCGCACCGGCTGCCGGACGGTCGTCAGGGCCGGGCTGACGAGCGCGGCCATCGGGATGTCGTCGAAGCCGGTGACGACCAGGTCGGCGGGCACCCGCACGCCCCGGGCCGCCGCGCCGACGAGCATGCCGAGCGCGGTCTCGTCGTTGGCGCAGACCACGCCCCGGGGCGGGGCCGCCCGGCTGAGCAGCTGGTCGGCGGCGAACACCCCGTCGTGCTGTTCGAGGCCGACCCGCAGCGGCGCGCGGGGCAGCGGCAGGCCGATCTGCCGGTGCGCGGCGCGGAAACCCTCCCAGCGGCCGGTCACGTCCGGCGAGTTGCGCGGGTCGCCCACGAAGACCAGCCCGCGCAGCCCGTGGTCAGCCAGCAGGTGCCGCGTCAGCGCCGTCGCCGCCGCGACGTTCTCCGCGCGTACGGACGGCACGCCGGGCGGCCCCTCGCCGGCGAGCACCACGACGGGCACGAGTGCCGCCAGCTCCCGCAGCGTGTCGGGGGAGACGGTGCCGCCGAAGACGGCCAGCCCGTCGACCCGGCGGGCCATCTCCACGACCTGGGCGTCGGAGTCGTCCCGCAGGTGGGTGCAGAGGATGTGGACGCTGGTGCGGGTGTGCACCGCCTCGGCCTCGAAGCCCTGGATCAGCTCCGAGAAGTACGGGCCGGACAGCCCGGGGAACACCAGGCCGACCGCGCCGTGCCGGCCGGCGGCGAGGGCCCGGCCGAGGTGGTCGGGGCGGTAGCCGTGCTCCTCGATGGCCCGCTGCACCCGCCGCCGGGTCTCCTCGGACACCTGACCGACCCCGTTGGACACCCGGGAGACGGTGGCGACCGACACCCCGGCCAGCCGGGCGATCTCCCGGACCGTCAGCCGATCGCTGCCCATGGACTCCCTCGCTCCGTCGTGCGCCGCTCGGTAACCGGTTTCAGAAACCGGTTACCGAGCACCATAGGCAAACACCGATGACTCCACAACCCGGGCCGGCCCGGCTCCATAGCAGACGCCCTGCCGCGACGGGCGTCGTCCACAGCCCGACGGTCGTCCACAGCACCGGTCGCTGGCCGGTTGCGCCGTGCCGCGCCGATCGGCACGGTCACCGGCATGAACGAGGTGCTGCGGGACCTGGTGCGGCGCGGCGGCGGGCTGGTCACCAGGGCGGGGGCGACACAGGTGGTGCCCCCGTGGACCCTTCAGCACGCGTGCGCCGCCGGCCACCTGGTGCGGGTGCTGCCCGAGGTGTTCGTCGCGGCGGGACTGCTGGTCGGGGAGGTGGGACACATCGCCCTGCCCGCGCTCGGCCGCCTGCACCCCGCCCTCGGCCATCGGGCGGTCTGCGCCTGGGCCGGCGGGCGGGCCGCGCTCAGCCACCTCAGCGCGTTGCACGTGTGGGGCCTGCACCGGCAGCGGGCCGGCGACGTCCTGCACCTGAGCGCACCGGTGAACCCCGCCATCCGCACCCGCCCCGGGGTGCGCGTACACCGCCGTCAGGGTTTCGTCGTCGGGTCGCCGCAGGTGGTGAGGCGCGGCGACCTGCCGGTGACCCGCCTCGACCAGACCCTGGTGGACTCGTGGCCCCTGCTGCCGCACGCCGGGCGCCGGGCACCGGTGATCCGCGCCGTCAACGAGCGGCTCACCACCGCCGAACGGCTGTGGCACGCCCTGGCCGGCGCGCCCAGGCTTCCCGACCGGCCGGCCCTGCGCACCCTGCTGACCCGGCTCGACGAGGGCTGCCGCAGCCCGCTGGAGATCTGGGGGCACGAGCACGTCTTCACGGGGCCGGGGATGCCCGCCTTCCGCCGGCAGGTGCGGGTCAGGGTCGGGCAGCGCACCATGTATCTCGACCTGCTCGCCGAGCGGGAACGCGTCAACATCGAACTCGACGGCGCGACCACGCACGGCGACCCGCGACAGCGGGAGATCGACCTGCGCCGGGACGCCCTGCTGGCCACCCTGGGCATCCTGGTGGTCCGCTTCGCCCACCGTCGCCTCGTGCACGAGCCCGACGAGGTACGCCGCGAAACCCGGGCCATCCTCGCCGCCCGCGCTGCTCCGCCGCACCCTGACCGATCGGTGCCGCCGCCGCGAACCCGGCCGGCCGATCGTTGGCTGTCTCCGCTATACGACACGCCGACGCGATTGCACCGCAGCCGGCCACCGAACGGGATGCCCGCCGCCCTGCGACGCGCAGCGGTCCGGGGAGGAAGCGTTCGCTCCTCCCCGGACCGGTGAACCCGCCGGACGGGCTACAGCCCGAACCGCGCCTGGTGGATCTGGTGCTGCGCGCCGCGGACGAAGAGCCGCAGCTCGCCGCCGTAGACGACCACCGCCGGCACCGACCGCGCCCCGGCGGGACCGGGCACCGTGGTCCAGCCGGTCCAGTCGCCGGTGGTGAGGTTGTAGCGGTTGGTGCGCACGGTGTTGCCTGCGCCCTGTGCGAACAGGTGCAGGTCGCCGCCGTAGATGGTGGTGGCGGGTGCGGACTTGGTCCTGGCGGTGCCGGGGATGGTGGCCCAGCCCGTCCAGTCGCCGGTGGTGAGGTTGTAGCGGTTGGTCCGCACCGTGCCGCCGGTGCCCTGGGTGAACAGGTGCAGGTCGCCGCCGTAGATGGTGGTGGCGGGTGCGGATGTGGCTCCGGCGGTGCCGGGGACGGTGGTCCAGCCGGCCCAGGTGTTGGTGGAGGCGTTGTAGCGGTTGGTGCGTACGGTGCCGCCGGTGCCTTGGGTGAACAGGTGCAGGCTGCCGCCGTAGATGGTGGTGGCGGGTGCGGATGTGGCTCCGGCGGTGCCGGGGACGGTGGTCCAGCCGGCCCAGGTGTTGGTGGAGGCGTTGTAGCGGTTGGTGCGTACGGTGCCGCCGGTGCCTTGGGTGAACAGGTGCAGGTCGCCGCCGTAGATGGTGGTGGCGGGTGCGGACGTGGCCCCGGCGGTGCCGGGCACCGTCGCCCAACCCGACCAGGTGTCGGAGGTGAGGTTGTAGCGGTCGACCCGGACGGCGTCGCCCGCCCCCCGGGCGAACAGGTGCAGGTCGCCGCCGTAGACGGTGGCGGCGGGCCCCGACCTCGCCCCGGCGTCGCCGGGGACCGGGGTCCAGCCGGAGGCCGGCGGGAGCTGCGGCCGACCCCAGTTCTGCGCCGGAGCCGCCGAGGCCGGCGCCGCGACCAGCGCGGTGGCCCCCACGACGGACACCAGCAGGCGGCTCAGCGTTCTCGCTGGATGAGTCAGATGCACATGGGCTCCTTCGTGGACGATGGTTGCTGGACGATACCCGCCCCGGAGGGACCGTCGGGGTGCCACCGGACGGTGCCCCGCGCGGGTGTGACGCCCCACGCCGCCCTCAGGTTTCACCCGGCGCGCAGACCGTCGGGCTTTTCCGAGGCGTGCCGGCGACCAGCCGTCACGAGCCGTGCCAGGAGCGCCACAGGGAGGCGTACACGCCGTCGGCGGCGACCAGCTCGTCGTGGCCGCCGATCTCGGTGATCCGGCCGTCCTCCAGCACCGCCACCCGGTCGGCGTCGTGCGCGGTGTTGAGCCGGTGCGCGATGGCGATGACGGTCCGCCCGGCGAGCACCGCCGCGAGCGCCCGTTCGGTGCGCCGGGCGGTCGTCGGGTCCAGTGCCGCGGTCGCCTCGTCGAGGATCAGCGTGTCCGGGTCGGCCAGCACCAGCCGGGCCAACGCCAACTGCTGGGCCTCCGCCGCGCCGAGGCCCCGGGCCCCGTCGCCGAGCTGTGTGTCGAGGCCGTCGGGCAGGTCGGCGTGCCAGTCCGCGCCGACCGTGTCCAGGGCCGCGAGCATGCGTTCGTCGGTGGCGTCCGGGGCGGCGAACGCGAGGTTGTCGCGCAGCGAGCCGATGAAGACGTGGTGTTCCTGCGTGACGAGCGCGATCCGGCGACGCCGCTCGGCCGGGTCCAGGTCGGTGACCGCGACGCCGCCGAGACTCACCACCCCCTCCTGCGGGGCGTCGATCCCGGCGAGCAGCCGGGCCAGGGTGGACTTGCCCGCACCCGAGGGGCCGACGACGGCGAGGCGTTCCCCCGGCTCGACCGCCAGGTCGATGCCGTGCAGCACCTCGTGACCCTCGGCGTACGAGAACCGCGCGCCCCGCACCAACAGCCGCCGCCCGTGCGGCGCGTCGGCCCGCCCGCGCGGCTCCGGCGGCACCAGCCCCACCCCGAGGACCCGGGCGAGCGAGGCGATGCCGCGCTGCGCCTGCTCGACCCACTGCAACAGCCGGTCCAGCGGGTCGATCGCCTGCTGGAGGTAGAGCGCCGCGGCGACCACCTCGCCGAGGCTGACCATGCCGCGCGACAGGAAGACCCCGCCGACACAGAGGACGGCGGCGATCGGCAGCGCGTAGCTGCCCTCCACCCCGGGGAAGAACACCGACCGCAGCGCGAGCGTGGCCCGCCGCGCCGCCCACACCCCGGCGACCTGCCCGGTGCCGTACGCGACGCGGTCGGCGCCCAGCCGCAGCGCCTCGATCGTGCGCGCGCCCTCCGCCGTGGTGGTCAGCGCCTCGGTCAGCTCGGCCGTCGCCGCCCCCTCGGCGAGGTAGGCGGGCCCGGCCCGGCGCAGGTACCAGCGGGTCACCGCCCAGATGGACGGCAGGCCGGCCAGCGCGACGAGCCCGAGCAGCGGATCGAGCAGGAACACCGCCGCGAAGAGCAGCAGCAGGTGCGTCCCGGCGATGACGACCGTCGGCACGACCTCGCGCACGGTGGTGCCGACCGTCGTCACGTCGACCGAGCTGCGGGTGGCCAGGTCACCGGTGCCGGCGCGCTCGACCACGGACACGGGCAGGCCGAGCATCCGGGTGACGAACTCCTCCCGCAGCCGGGCGACGGCCCGCTCGCCGAACCGGTGCCCGGCGTACTGCGCGTAGCGGGAGAGCAGCCCCTGGGCCAGCACGCAGGCGGCGATGGCCAGCGCCAGCCGGTCCACGGCGGCGACGCCCGCCCCGGCGGAGACCTCGTCGACGATCCGGCCGAGCAGCCACGGCGCGCCGAGCCCGGCGACCGTCGCGGCGACGTGCAGCGCCAGGACGACGGCCACGGCCCGTCGGTCCCGGGCGATCAGGTCGAGGGCGGCCCGGCGTACGGTTGCCCGGCCCGCCACCGGAAGCTTCGTCACCGCCGCGCCCGCCCGGCCTCGACGGCCTCGTCGTCGGCTGCCCGGCCCCCGACGGCTGTGCCCTCGACCGCTGTGCCCTCTGCGGCCCAGCCCTCGACGGACTCGCCGTGCTCGCCGTCGGCGGTGCCCCCGGTGCGGGACACCAGCGCGCGGTAGCCCGGGTCGCGGGCGAGCAGGTCGGCGTGGGTGCCGGTGGCGACGACCCGGCCGGCGCTCAGGTGCGCGACCGTGTCGGCGTGCCCGAGCACCAGCGGGGACGTGGCCAGCACGATCGTGGTGCGCCCGGCCCGCGCCCCGCGCAGGCGCTGCGCGATGCGCGCCTCGGTGTGGGCGTCCACGGCGGACGTCGGGTCGACGAGGATCAGCACCTCCGGCTCGGCCAGCAGGGCCCGGGCGAGGCGCACCCGCTGCCGCTGGCCGCCGGAGAGCGTGCGGGCCCGGGCCCCGATCGGGGTGTCGAGGCCGTCGGGCAGCGCGTCGGCCACGTCCTGCGCCGACGCGGCGTGCAGCGCGGCCCGGATGTCGGCGTCGTCGCCGGCTGTCTCGTCGCGGGCAGGTCCGGTGCCGGCCGCGTTGTCGCCGGCCGCAGCGGGGCGTGCGTTGCCGCCCGCCGCCCGGCCGCGCAGGAGCTCCCGCAGGGTGCCCGCGAAGAGGTGGCTGTCGTGGTCGGCGACCAGGATCCGGGCGCGCACGTCGTCGAGGTCGACGCCGGCCAGCGGCACGCCGCCCCAGGTCACGTCGCTGGCGACGTACCGGCCGAGCCGGTCGGCCAGGGCGACGGCCTCGGCCGGGTCGTCGGCGGCGACGCCCACCAGCCGGCCCGGCGGCACCACCAGCCCGGTGGCCGGGTCGCGCAGCTCGGCCGGCTGCCGCGGCGCGGTCGCGGTCACCGGCCCGCCCGCCGGATCGGGGGTCAGCCGCAGCAGGCCGACGATGCGGCGGGCCGCGACGCGCCCCTGGATGAGCATGTAGCCGCCCTCCAGCAGGAACCAGACCGGCACGACGAGGACGGCCGTGTAGCCGTAGACGGCGACGAGCTGCCCGATGGTGATGTCGCCGTTCGCCGCCGTCCGCGCGGCGAGCCAGACCACGGCCGCCAGGAAGAGCCCCGGCATGGTGAGCGTCAGCGCGTCGATCCAGCTGGCCACCGCGCCCACCCGGTAGCCCTCGCCCCGCAGGGCCCGGGAGCGGGCCGCGTACCGGCGGGCGAACAGGTGGCGGCCGCCGACCCCGGCGAGCACCCGCAGGCCGGCGACGATGTCGTCGGCCCGGGTGGTCAGCTCGCCCTGCTGCTGCCGGTAGGCCGACTCCGCGCGTTCGAGGCGGCGCAGCAGCGGCCCGACGGACACCGCGATCGCCGGCACGCCCAGCAGCACCAGCACGGCGAGCGGCGGATCCACCGACCAGAGCAGCACGGCGACGACCCCGTACGCGATGACGGCACCCACCCCGGGGCCGCTGAGCGTCAGCACGTGCGAGGTGCGCACGATGTCGTACCCGCCGACGGTGGCGACGTCGCCCGCGGCCAGTCGGCGGGGGAGCACCGCGCCGACGGAGGAGAGCCCGCGCAGCAGCACCTCGGCGGAGCGGGCGCTGGCGTCCTCCCGGATGAACGTCATCGTGCGGTGCCGCATGATGCCCAGCCACGCCAGCGCGAACCCGGCCGCCACGATCGCGGCGACCCACCACAGCAGCGCCCGCCCGTCGCCGGCGCGCAGGCCGTCGTCGATGGCGCGGGCGACCAGGTAGGGGCGGACCGACAGCCCGACCATCCACGCCGTGCCGAACACGCTGCCGCGCAGCACCGGCCACGGCTGGCAGCGGATCAGCCACCAGATGTAGCGCAGCGGCCCTGACGTGTCGGGGACACCGGGCTCGGGATGGGGGATCCGCGGAGGCACCGACCCAGGCTATCGACCGCTCTGCCCGATTACCGCCCCGTTTCAGGGCCCCGCCGGATGACCTCGATCATGCTGGCGAGCGCCTCGTCGCCGTGCCCGCCCTCGGCGTGTTCCCGCAGCAGGTCGCGGATCGGCACCATCACGTCGGGCCGGATCCCCAGGCTTTCGCTGGCCTGCACCATCTTGGCCAGGCCGAGCGCGTTCAGCCCGACGGTGGACACGTCGGTCGCGTAGCGGCCCGCGTCGACGTGCCGGGCCGCCTGCCCGATGCCGGGCACCACCACGTGGGTGAGCCAGGACTCGGCGAACGGCGCGAGTGCCCCGGCGGGGACGCCCGCGCTGGTGAGCATCGCGAAGCCGTGCAGCGCCCCGGCGAACGACGACCACAGGATGCCGAGCAGCGCCAGGTCGTACAGGCTCGCCAGGCCCGGGTCCTCGCCGATGAAGACGCTGTTGCCGCCGAGGACCCGCAGCGTCGGCCCGTACGCGTCGAACACCTTCCGGGAGCCGCCGTAGAACAGCAGGGTCTGGGGCAGGCCGACGCCCGGCGGCACGGCCATGACGTACCCGTCGAGGTACTCCGCGCCCAGCGACCGCGCCCACCGCTCGGCGGCGCGGGCGTCGTCGGGCACGCCGGAGGTGAGGTTGACGACCACCCGGCCGCGCAGCGCGGCGCCCACCGGCTCCAGGATCTCGTACAGGGCCTGGTAGTCGGTCACGCAGACCACCAGGACGTCGCTCGCGGCGACCGCGTCCGCGACCGTCTCCGCGCGGCACGCGCCCCGCCCGACGAGCGCGTCCGCCCTGGCCGCCGAGCGGTTCCACACCGTCGTGCGGTGGCCGGCCCTGAGGTACGCGTCGGCCAGCGCCGAACCCATCATTCCGAGGCCTATCACCGAGACGGGCACACAATTTTCGTCGGTCATGTCCGCTCCCCTTCGCATTTTCGGGGAAAGCGTATGACCGCGATTTCGCGCGTCTCAAGTACTTACCGCAAAGTGCGTGGCCGCGCTGGCCATCCATTGTGGTTAGACTCGTCGGCGTGTGTGGATTCACGGGGAGAATGTCGTCGACCGGCCGCGGACCGGCCGGATGAGCGTCCGGGTGCGGCCCACCCACTGCGGGCTGGACGCCGCGATCGAGGTCATCAGCGGCAAGTGGAAGGTGGTCATCCTGTGGGCCCTCAGCGATCGGCGCCGACGTTTCGGTGAGCTGAGAAGGCTCATTCCCGGGGTGAGCGAGAAGGTGCTCTTCCAGCACCTGCGCGAGCTGGAGACCGACGGCATCGTGCGACGGGAGACATTCGACGACCTGCCGCTGCGGGTGGAATATTCGCTCACGGCGCGTGGGCGTGCGCTCAACGAGGCGCTCAAGCCCCTCGGCGCCTGGGGGCGGGAGCACCTGCCGGCCGGCGACGTGCCGGCGCGGGCGGTCCCGTAAGTCCGCCCGGGTGCCGCCGGCGGGGGCCCGGGGGCTCCCGCCGGCGGCGACGGCCGGTCAGCCGACCCCGGTGTGGCGGGTCGGCGGGCGCGTCACAGCACGGCGCACGGGGTGCCGTTGAGGACGAACGTGGTGGGCCAGACGTTCGGGCCGCTGTACGCGCCCACGAAGCCGGCGCTCGTGCTGCCCCCGCCGCCGGCGATCTTCGCGTTGTCGGCGGTGTTGGTGACCGTCACCGTCCGGCCGCTCTGTGCCCAGGTGGCGCTCCAGCCGCTGTCCACCCGCTGCCAGGTGGTCGGCCAGGTGAACGTGAGCGTCCAGCCGTCGATCAGGTTCGCGCCGTTGTTGACGATGTCGAGGCTGCCGACGTATCCGTTGCCCCAGTTGGTGGTGTCGCGCAGGCGTACGCCGCACGTGCTCTCCGCCGGGCCGGCGGTGGTGAAGGTCACCGGCGGCGACGACCAGGAGAGCCGGCCCGCGCCGTCGCGGGCCAGCACGTTGAGGGTGTACCGGGTGCCCGGCACGAGGTTGCCGACCGCGAGCGAGGTGGCGGTGGTCTCGCCGAGCTGCTCGCTGACCGTGCCGTTCTGCCGGTACACCTCGTACTTGAGGGCCCCGCCGGCCGCCGGGGGCAGCGCGGGCCAGGAGACCGTCGCGCCCCGGTCGGTGACGTCGGCGACGGTGGGCTGCGCGGGCGCGCCCGGCGCCCCGGTGACCACCGCGTCCGGGCGCAGCACCAGCGTGGTCAGCGAGTACGGCGGCAGGGTGCGGCTGGTCGCGCTGCCGGACTGGCTGGTGGCGATGGCGGTCGCGCCGTTGGTGAGGGTGTGCACGGTCGGCGCGGCGGCGGACGGGGCGAACCCGGCGTAGTCGATGGTGACCGGGCGGGCGTTGTCCGGGTCCTTGTTGACCAGCATGACCGCGAGGTCACCGTTGGGCCGGCGCACGGCGTGCGCGGTGACCAGCGCCTCGTCGGTGCCGGCCCGGACGAACTGGCCGCCGGCCCCGGCGAGCAGGTTCATCATGGACAGCCCGTGGTACGGGGCGAACGGCGTGTTCAGCGGCGGCTCGCACACGGTGCCGTCGGAGGTGCAGGTGCCGCTGGAGAGCAGCCCGAAGTCGCCGTAGTCGGTGTGGCCGGCCACCTGCGACACCTTGTCGATGCCGTTGTGCACGTTCCACCACTGGACGGTGAACACCCCGTTCTCCAGCAGGTCGCTGTACGCGTCGGCGAGGAACAGCGCGCCGGGCTGGGTGTTGCGGCCGGTGTCGACGTTCAGCTCGGTGAAGCTGATGCCGATGCGGGCGGCGTTCGGCCCCGCGTACCGGGCGATCTGCTGGCGCAGCAGGTGGGCCGCCTCGTCGATGTGGGCGGTGCGCTGCAGGGACTCGGCGGCGCTGCCGCCCGGATACCAGTGCACGTCCACGAAGTCGACCTTCGGCCCGGCGATCGACAGCACCGCCTGGTTCCACGGGCCGGGGTCGCTGCCGGCGGTGATCCCGTCGGGCCAGTTGCCCGGCATGGTCAGCACCGCGCCGACCTTGATGGTCGGGTCGACGGCCTTCATCGCGTCGGCGTACTCGACGACGAGGTTCGCGTAGTAGGTCGCGCTCTTGTCCGGGTGGTCGTCGGCCTCCCAGGCCGAGCCGTAGAGGCCGTTGCCGTAGTTCTCGTTGCCGATCGTCCAGTACTTCGCGCCGTACTTCTTGGTGACGTTGGCGTAGCGCACCCAGTCGGCGGCCTCGGCGGGGGTGCCGGTGCCGTAGTTCGCGATGATCATCGGCTGGGCGCCGACCCGCCTCGCCCCGGCCATGAAGGTGTCGAAGTCGGTGTTCGGGGCCACGTAACCGCCGGGGGCGGTGTGGTCCTTCCAGTGGTAGATGTCGGCGTACGAGCCACCCGGGTAGCGCAGCATCTGGACGCCGGCCGCGCGCAGCAGGTCCGACGTCTCGTTCGTGCCCAGGTTCGAGTCCCAGATCGCCTGGTTGACGCCCAGCGCGGTGTTCGGCACGCCAGCCAGCCCCGCCTTGGCGTTGACGGTGACGACGACCGGGTCGGCGGCCGCGCCGACGGCCGGGGGAGTGATCGCGGCGAGGGCCCCGGTGGCGAGCAGCGCGCTCGCCGCGAGGGCCGTCCACCGGCGTCGGCCGGGCCGGCGCGGCGGCGGGGTGTGGCGTGGATACCCGTACATGCTCGGGTTGTTCATGCTGTTCCTTCTTGACCACGGGCAGAGCGCCGCCGGGTCGGCGGGCGGCTCTGGACGGACTGATCTGACGTTGGTCGCAGATGTCGCCGTCCCCCGGGAGGCCGCGCGGGCCACCGGTTGCCCATTGGACGACGGTCAGCCCCGCGCGCGGCTGGTCATCGACGCACAAGAATCTCACGCCCGTGCCCGGATGCTCAAGGCGGTCGTCTGCCCCGGCGGGCCGCGGGCCGGTGGGGTCGCCGTCAGTCGCGGTGGGCCGGCGGGCCGGCGGGGTCCACCTCGGCGAGCGCGGTGCGGATCGTGTCGAGCAACGGGCCGTCCGGGTGGTCGATCCAGTGCTGGATGGCGACCCGCAGCGCCGCGAGGAAGCTCGCGGCCAGGACCCGGGACCGCAGCGTGGCGTCCGGGCCGGTGAGCCGGGACGCCAGCTCCGCGGCCACCTCCCGCTCGACCGTCGTGTACGCCGCCAGGTGGTGGGCGAGCAGGCTCGGGTGCGCCCGCAGCTGCCGGCGGTGCGCCAGCCAGGCCGGGTCGGGGTCGCCGTACACCTCGGCGGTGAGGCGCTCGGCCGCCCGGCTCAGCACCGTCCACGGCCGCTCGCCGGGGGGCTGGTCGCGGATCAGCTCCCGCATCCGCCGCAGCCGCACGGTGTCGCCGTGGAAGAACGCCTCCTCCTTGCTGGAGAAGTAGTTGGAGAACGTGCGGCGGGAGACGTTGGCGGCGTCGGCGATCGCCTCGACGGTCACCCGGTCGGGCCCCCAGGTGGCGGCGAGGCGCAGGGCGGCCTCGTGCAGGGCGAGGCGGGTGGCCGCCTTCTTGCGCTCGCGCAGCCCGGTGGCCTGGTCCATGGGCGTCACGATACGCGGCCGGTGATCTACTTCTCAACGCGCAAACTTGCCCAGTGGGCACGTCCGGTGGATAGTTGCTTGCAGCAACCATCACTGTGGGGAGGGCGGGCGTGGAGACCACCCGGGAGCTGGGCGCGCGGCTGTACGACCTGCTCAAGAGCGTGCGGCTGATCAAGCAACGGCGCGCCGACGACCGGCCGTCCGTGCCGCTCGGGCTGGTCGGCATGCTCACCCAGATCGAGCAGCTCGCCGCCGGGGCCCACGCCCGGGAGCTGGCCGAACACACCGGGCTCGACCCGTCCACCGTCAGCCGCGCCGTCGCCTCGCTCGCCGCGCACGGCCTGGTCGAGCGGCGGGCCGATCCCACCGACCGGCGGGCCAGCTGCCTGGCCGTCACCCCCGCCGGCCGGGCGGCCCTCGCGGACACCTACGGCTGGTACGGCGAACTGCTCGACCGGGCGCTCGCCGACTGGACCCCCGACGAGGTGGCGGCGCTGTGCTCGGCGCTGGGCCGGTTCACCCGCGACCTCGGGTCCGCCCTCGGCGGCAGAGCCGACCCCGCGTCCGCCCCCGGCGGCGAGGCCGACCTCGGGTCCGCCCCCGCAGACAACGACAACCTGGAGGCCGCGCGATGAGCGCACCCACCACGACGGCCGAAGCCGCGCCGATGACCCACCGGCAGACCCTTGAAGCGCTCAGCGGCCTGCTGCTGGTGCTCTTCGTCGCCATGCTCAGCAGCACCGTCGTGTCCACGGCGCTGCCGAAGATCATCGGGGCGCTGGACGGCTCGCAGACCCAGTACACCTGGGTGGTCACCGCCACCCTGCTCACCGCGACGGCCACCACCCCGATCTGGGGCAAGCTGGCCGACCTGTTCAACAAGAAGACGCTGGTGCAGGTCGCCATCGTCGTCTTCCTCGCCGGCTCCGTGGTCGCCGGCTTCTCCCAGACCGCCGGCCAGCTCATCGCCGCCCGCGCGTTCCAGGGCATCGGCGTCGGCGGCCTCCAGGCCCTCGTCCAGGTCGCCATCGCGGCGATGATCCCGCCGCGCGAGCGCGGTCGCTACAACGGCTACCTCGGCGGCGTCATGGCCGTGGCGACCGTCGGCGGCCCCCTGCTCGGCGGCCTCATCGTCGACACGTCCTGGCTCGGCTGGCGCTGGTGCTTCTTCGTCGGGGTGCCCGTCGCCCTGGTCGCGCTCGTCCTGCTCCAGCTCACCCTGCGCCTGCCCACCGTCCGCCGCGACAACGTCAGGATCGACTATCTGGGCGCGGCGCTGATCGCCGCCGGCGTCAGCGTGCTGCTGATCTGGATCTCGTTCGTCGACGACTCGTTCGCCTGGCTGTCCTGGCAGACCGCCGCGATGGTCGGCGGCGCGGTGCTCCTGCTGGCCCTGGCCACCTGGGTCGAGTCCCGGGCCGCCGAGCCGGTCGTCCCGCTCGGCATCGTCCGCGAGCGCACCACCGCCCTGGCCATCCTCGGCAGCCTCGCCGTCGGCATGGCCATGTTCGGCGGTGCCGTCTTCCTCGGCCAGTACTTCCAGATCGGGCGCGGCTACAGCCCCACCGAGGCCGGCCTGCTCACCATCCCGATGATGGCCGGCGTCCTCGGCTCGTCGATCATCGCGGGCCGGATGATCACCAAGACAGGGCGGATCAAGCCCTACATCGTCGTCGGCGCGATCCTCCTCGTCGCCGGCTTCGCCCTGCTCGGCACCATCGACCACGAGACGTCGCTCGTCCTGGTCGGCGTGGCCATGTTCGTCGTCGGCACCGGCGTCGGCATGACCATGCAGAACCTCGTGCTCGCGGTCCAGAACACCGTGTCGCTGCGCGACATCGGCGCGGCCAGCTCCACCGTCGCGTTCTTCCGCTCCCTCGGCGGCACCATCGGGGTCTCGGTGCTCGGCGCGGTCCTCGCCCGCCGGGTCAGCGACCGGATCACCCACGACCTCGCCGCCGCGGGCATCCCCGTCTCGGGCAGCTCCGCCGGCGGCAGCCTCAACCTCGACGTCCTGCCCGCGCCCGTGCGCGACATCGTCCGGGCCGCGTACGGCGACGCCACCGGGCACATCTTCCTGATCTCCGCGGCCATCGCCGTCGTCGGCGTCGTCGCGGCCCTCCTGCTGCGGCCGGTCACCCTGCGCACCAGCCTCGACCTGCCCGACCCGGCCAGGTCGGTCGCCGTGGCCGCCGACGCCGTCGACGGCGCGCCCGCCCTCGACCAGGTGGCCGTCGACGCCGGTCGCGGGAGCCGCCCGCCCGCCCGCAGGGCCTGACCCGGCCCGGTGCCCGGGGCCACCGTCACCGCCCGGCGACGGTGGCCCCGCCTGCCATGCGGACCGGTCACCGCCTGCCGTCCGGGCCGGTTGCGGCATGTCGTCCGGGCCGGTTGCCGCCCGTTGTCGGGGCCGGTTGCCGCCTGCTGTCCGGGCCGGCGTCGGCGCGGCGGGCGGGTCGGCGTCAGCGTGGCGACGCGTACGCCAGCGCCAGCGGCAGCGGCGCCGGCTGCCCCTCCCACGTGCCCGTCAGCCGCGCGCCGGGCAGGTCGGGATCGTCGCCGACCCGCCGCAGGACGGCCAGCTCGACGGAGCCGGCGAGGATCCGGGTCGGATCCCCGTCGTCGACCTGGTCGACCGCGTCGATCCCCGGCGCGCCGGCCAGGCCCGCCCCGTCGACCGCGATCCCCATGCTCGGCGCCCGCTCCTCGCGCCGACCGTCCACCTCGAAGTACTCCTGCGCCTGACCGGTGCCGGCGAGGATCGCCCCGGCCAGGGCCGCCGCGTAGACGGGGTCGCCGCAGGCGTCGTACACCCAGCGCCGCCCCAGCACCGAGTGCTCGCAGGTGCCGACGAGCCACGCGTCGGCACCGCCCAGCGGCGCGCCCCGGTAGGTCAGCGGCACCTGGTGCACCGGCCCGTTGCCGGCCCGCACCAGCAGCGTCTCGATCCCCACCTCCCCGGCGGGGTCGTCGAAGCGGTACGCCGCGACGCGCTCGACGCCGGCGGCGGCGTCCCCCAGGAACCACGGACGACGGGGCAGCCAGGCCGACAACAGTTCGAGCTTCGTGGGGCGGATCTCCGCCCGGTGCAGCAGCGCCATCACCGGATCATAGGGACCCCCCGCCGACGACGGTGATCAAGAGGTTTGCGTCAAGTTTGATCTTCGGCCTGACACAAACCTCTTGATCACCGGCGCGGGGCGGGCGCGGGGTGGGGGGTGGGTGGGTCAGGTGGGGGTGGGGGTGTTGAGGTAGTGCAGGACGGCGGCGACGCGGCGGTCCGTGCGGTCCGTGGGCGCGAGGTCGAGCTTGGCGAAGATGCTGCGGATGTGCTTGTGCACGGCCCCGTCGGTGACGAAGAGCCGCTCCGCGATGGCCGCGTTGCCCAGCCCCTCGGCCATCAGCGCCAGCACTGCGCGTTCGCGGGGGCTGAGCCGGTCCAGCCGGGTGTCGGGCCGGCTGCGGACCAGCAGTTGCGCGACCACGTCCGGGTCGATGGCCGTGCCGCCGCCGGCCACCCGGCGCAGGGCGACCAGGAACTCCTCCACCCGGCCCACCCGCTCCTTGAGCAGGTAGCCGAGCCCGGCGCCGCCCCGGGCGAGCAGGTCGGTGGCGAACGCCTGCTCGACGTACGCGGAGAGCACCAGGACGGCGAGGCCGGGCTGCCGGCGGCGGGCCTCGACGGCGGCGACGATCCCCTCGTCGGTGTGGGTGGGCGGCATCCGCACGTCGACGATCGCCACGTCGGGGCAGTGCGCGTCGACGGCGGCCAGGAACGTGGTCGGGTTGTCGGCGGTGGCGACGACGTCCAGCGACTCGGCGCGCAGCAGCAGCGCCAGGCCCTCGCGCAGCAGCACGTCGTCCTCGGCGATCACGATCCGCACGGCAGGTCCACCTCCACAGTGGTCGGACCGCCCGGCGGGCTGGTCAGGGTCAGTTTCCCGTCGTGGGCCTCGGCCCGCCGCCGGATGCCGGACAGCCCCGACCCGGCGCGCTCGTCCGCGCCGCCGTACCCATCGTCGACGATCGTCACGCGCAGCCGGTGGTCACCGTGGCCCGTCGCGCCCCGCTGTGCCGGGCGACGTTGGTCAGCGCCTCGGCGGCCACGAAGTATGCGGTTGCCTCCACGGGCGGGCGTGGCGTAGCCGACGAGGGCCAGCCAGCCGAGGCCGAACAGGCCGACCCCGAGCGCCCCGGTGGTGTCGGTCACGACGGGGAAGCCCAGCGCCGAGGTCGCCTCGCCGGCCGGGAGCAGCCGCCACCACAGTGGGAACGTGCCGTCGCGCAGCAGTGCGGATGGCCCGGCAGGCGCGCTTCGACGGCGCGCACCCGTTGCGGGTGTCCGCCCTGCTCAGCGAGGGAGCGCTGCGCCAGCAGGTCGGCGGCCCGCAGGTGATGCGCCGCCAGCTCGACCACCTCGTCCGGCTGGCCACCGAGCGGCCCGCGCAGATCGAGGTGCGGGTGCTGCCGTTCAGCGCCGGGGCGCATCCCGCGTTCGGCGGGCCGTTCGAGATCCTGTCGTTTCCCTCGCCCCGGCTGCCCGACCTGGTCTGGCAGGAGATCCTGACCTCCATCGACATCATCGACCAGTCCGTGCGGGTGACCGACTACATCGTCACCTTCGCCGAGACCCGGGAACTCGCGTTAGGCTCGGACGAGTCGGTCGACCTGATCCGCCGCATCGCCAAGGAGATGACGTGAGCGCCCCTCGTCGTGACTGGTGCAAGTCGTCCCGCAGCTCCAGTAACGCCAACTGCGTGGAGGTGCGGCTCGGCGGCGACGCGGTCGGCGTACGCGACTCCAAGGACGTCGCGGGCCCGGCCCTGGCCTTCGGCCCGGCGGCGTGGGGCGGCTTCGTGGCCGCCCTGAAGGCGGGCTCCGCCCCCGGCCGCTGACCCGCGGCCGCTGACCCCGGCGCGCGCCCGCCCTGCCGCCGAGCGGCCGATCAGCGGGGGATATCGTCGGCGACCGACCGGCGGCTGCCGGCCTGGCACAACCGAACAGGCGGTCGTCGGTGTCCCGAGCGCGCGCGGTCCTCCCCCCGGCACTGCTGGCCCTCGTCCTGGTGGCGCTGGTGGCGTCCGGCATCCGCCCGTACGACCGGCTCACCTGGCTGCTGGAGACGGTCTGGGTGATCGTGGGCGTGCCGGTGGTGCTGCTCACCTGGCGGCGCTTTCCGCTGAGCACGCTGTTGTGCTGCCTGCTCGCGGTCCACGCGCTGATCCTCATCGCCGGCGGGCACTGGACGTACGCGCGCACCCCGCTGGGTGACTGGGTGCGCGACCTGTTCGACCTGTCCCGCAACCCGTACGACCGGCTCGGGCACTTCGCGCAGGGCTTCGTGCCGGCCATCCTGGTCCGGGAGATCCTGGTCCGCCGCTCCCCGCTGCGGGGCAGCCGCTGGCTCGCCCCGCTCGTGGTCTGCGCCTGCCTGGCCTTCAGCGCCTTCTTCGAGATGATCGAGTGGTGGGCGGCGGTGGCCGGCGGCTCGGCCGCCGACGACTTCCTCGCCACCCAGGGGGACGTCTGGGACACCCAGTGGGACATGTTCCTGGCGCTGCTCGGCGCAATCACGTCGCTGGCCCTGCTCAGCCGGCTGCACGACCGGCAGCTTCCGCCGTCGGCAGCGCGCGACTGAACCGCGCCGCAGGTGTGCGGACGAATGGTTTACCGGCGTTGCCCAGGCTACCGCTGTCATTGACATCCGTCATGTCGACAAATGTCGCGGCTCGGCTGGTCGGCGTGCTCCCTGCGGCGCGACCTGCTGACGGCGGCGCGCGGCTCTGCCGGGCGTCCGGGCACGTGGGAGCGGGTTTCGGCCCACCGTCCGGCAGTGGCTGCGCGTGATCGACGTCGATCTGCCGACCGCTGTGTCGCGTCGCGGCGGACGGGGCGATGTTAGGGGTCGAGACTAAGGGGTGTCCCGCGTCCTGATCCTCGCTACACTGACGCCGGCAAATGTCCCACAATGCTTGCTGGGCTTTGCGGATGTGGCGGCGACTCGAATCGGATACGACGGGCGGTTGGCTACCCACGATGCTGACATACACGGGGAATGGCGAAGTCGCGGCCCACGCCGTCTGCCGGTGACCCCGGCCCCGACACCTGACCCGGCCGTGCCGGCCCCCTGAGCGGGTGCCCCCCGGGCGGCCGGGCGAGGCCACGCCCCGTCCGGCCGTGCGTCCACGGCCGGCCCGTTCGCGCACGTCCTGGCCAACCACGCGAGTCCGCGGTCGCCCGGGTCCGGGTCATCGTCCGCCTGAAGGAGGCACACATGGAGTCAACGGGTCGTGAGCGGCGGCTGCGGCGGCTGTGGGGTCCGACCAGTGGACGCACCGTGCTCATGCCGATCGACCAACCCGTGACGATGGGTCCGATCGCCGGGCTGGACGCGATCGACTCCCAACTCGTCCGGCTGCTGGCGGGGGCGCCGAACGGCATCATCGGCCACCGGGGGGTGCTGCGGCGGGTGCCGGCGGAGGTGGCCCGGTCCACGGGCGTCGTCATGCACCTCTCCGCCGGCACCGCCCTGTCGGGCCGGGGCCACGTCAAGACGCTCACCGGCGACGTCGTCGAGGCCGTCCGGGTGGGCGCCGACGCCGTGTCGGCGCAGGTCACCTTCGGCGTGCCCGAGGAGACCGACATGCTGCACGACCTCGCGCAACTCGCCGGCGCGTGCGCCCAGTGGGGCATGCCGCTGCTGGCGATGGTGTACGTCGCCGGCGTCGACCCCACCGCCGCCCCGGAGAAGATCGCCCACGCCGCCCGCGCCGCGGCCGAGCTGGGCAGCGACATCGTCAAGGTCCCCTACACCGGCTCCGCCGACTCGTTCGCCACGGTCGTCGACGGCTGCTTCGCCCCGGTCGTGATGGCCGGCGGCGAGCCGTCCGACTCCTGGGAGGACGTCCTGCTCGACGTCAAGGACGCCCTGTCGGCGGGCGCGGCGGGCGTCTGCATCGGGCGCAAGGTGCAGCAGCACGCCGCGCCCGAGGCGGCCCTCGCGGACCTGCACGCGCTGGTGCACGCCAACAACCCCGGCTGACCCCGACGAAGGAGGCACGACCGTGTCCGACAGTGACGCGTTGATCCCGCTCTGGTGCGACCTGTCGCACCTGCGCGAGGGCCTGCCCGACATGGTGGCGGCGGTCGTCCAGGCGCCCGTGCGGGGCGTCATGGTCCCGCCGGACGCGGTGCCCGACACCGCCCTGCCCGACCGGGTCGAGGTGGCGGTGCTCGTCACCGAGCCGGCCCAGCTCGACAAGCTCGACCCGGCCCGGTCGCTGACCGTCATCGCCGCCGACCACGCCACCCTCGCCGCCGTGCCGCACGGGGGCCGCTGGCGGCGGGGGCGCTGGATCGACGTCACCGACGCCGAGACGATGCAGGAGGCCGTGGCGGCCCTCGGCCACGTCGACGTGCTGCTGGTCAGCTTCGCCGACGAGACGAACATCCCGCTGGAGCTGATCGTCGCCGAGGCCCAGTCGCAGCGCACCACGGTCGTCAAGCGCGTGCACAACTCCGTGGACGCTCTGGTCACCCGCGGGGTGCTCCAGCACGGCCCGGACGCGATGCTGCTGCGCGTCTCCACCCCCGGGGAGGTGGTGCGGCTGGCCCGGGAGCTGCTGGAGCGGCGCACGGAGCAGCTCGACCTGGTCGAGGCCGAGGTGACGGCGGTGCGGTCCATCGGCATGGGCATGCGCGGCTGCGTGGACACGACCGACCTGTTCGAGCCCGACGAGGGGATCCTGGTCGGCTCGACCTCCTCGGGCGGGCTGCTGGTCTGCGCCGAGGTGCACTACCTGCCGTACATGAACCTGCGGCCCTTCCGGGTCAACGCCGGCGCGGTGCACTCCTACGTGTGGACGCCGGCCGGGCGCACCGCGTACATCACCGACCTCAGCGCCGGCGAGCAGGTCCTCGCCGTGAACACCGCCGGGCGCGCCCGTCCCGTCCTGGTCGGCCGGATCAAGACCGAGATGCGTCCGCTGCGCCTGATCGAGTGCCGCATCGGCGACTCGACGATCAACACCATCGTGCAGGACGACTGGCACGTGCGGCTGTTCGACGCGGCCGGCGCGGTGACCAACTGCACCGCCATCGCCGTCGGCGACCGGATGCTGGCGATCTCCGCCGTGCCCGGCCGCCACGTGGGCATCCCGGTCAGCGAATCGATCAAGGAGAACTGAGATGACCGACGCCGACAGCACCCTCGGCCAGCTCGTCGCGCTGCTGCTGCGCCGCCAGGGCAACCCGGTCGACTCGATCGGCCCCGACGACCGGCTGCTCGACCTGGCGGTCGACTCGATCGACATGGCGTACCTGATGTCGCACTTCGAGCGCCAGCACGACGCCGACTTCGCCGACGAGGACTTCGAGCTGAGCCGGTACGTCACGGTGGGCGACCTGGCCAAGGCGATCGACGCGCGGATCAATGGCTGAGGGCGCGACGCGGACCCGCCGCCCCCCGGTTATGGACCCGGGGCTGTCGCTGGGCTGGGACGACGGCCCCATGGACGGGCTGAGCTGCCTGCTGCGCTGCGTCGAGTCGGCGCTGCGGGCCGAGGGCCTCGACAACCGGGAGATCGCCCAGGCCCTCGCCGTGCCGCTGGACCTGCGCGGCGACCGGCGCAAGTCCTCCTGGTTCCGGCACGGCCGGCTGGACTGGCGCAACGCGGTCGACGGCCACGAGCACTGGGACGAGTTCACCGCGCTGGTCGCCGCGGGCACCCCGTGCGTGCTGATGCCGGACCGCTACTACTGGCCCGGCGACGAGTTCGAGGGGGTCGCGCACTTCCTCGACCACATGGTGCTCGCCGTGGCGTACGACGGCGAGGTGCTGGAGGTGCTGGACACCGACGCGCCGCCGGCCGACGGGTACCGCCGCCGGATCCCGGTCACCCCCGACGTGGTCCGGGGCTGCTGCCGGTTCGCCACGGTGCACTTCACCCCGCCCGACGACGCCGCCGCGCTGCGCACCACGCTGCTGGAGCCGACCGCCGTGGCGCTGGCCGAGGACCTGCCGGCGCTGCGCGCCGTCGCCCGGCGCTGGCGGCGCGACGGCCTTACCGGGCCCGCCGCCCGGGCCCTGCACGTGGTCGTGCTCGGCGCGGTCCAGCCGTCGCTGTTCCTCACCGCGCTGGCCGTCGAGCAGGCGTATCCGGCGCTGGCCACCGAGCTGCTCGCCGCGTCCCGCGCGGCGCAGAAGCTCGGCCGGACCCTCATCGGCGCGCACCGCTGGGCGGGCGCGCAGGCCGACGACACCTCCGTGTACGCCCCGGTGCTCGCCGTCTTCGAGGCGTGCGAGGCGGCGCTGGCCCGGCTCGGCGACGAGCTGCACCGCCAGCTCGACCTGCCGACGCCGGACCCCGATGCCACCGGCGACGACGAGGGCGTCTGGCGGCGGATCGTGCGCAACCAGGCGTGGTGCTACGCCGACCGGGTCGCGCCCGCCGACCAGCACCGCGACGAGGAGAGGAACCGATGACCGGAGAAGGCCCACTCGACCTGAGCGAGTCCCAGGCGCTGCGGCGGCGCGCCGTGGCGGTCGACGCCACCCTCGCCTACGAGGGCTACGTCCTGGCCCGCGACCGCCTCGTCGACGGGGCGTACCCGCTGTACGGCGAGCGCGCCAGCGGCGCGCACATCTGGGACGTCGACGGCAACCGCTACCTCGACCTGATCCTCGCCTACGGCACGATCATCCTCGGGCACGCCGACCCGGTGGTCACCGAGGCGGTCCTGCGGGAGATCCGCGACGGCTTCGCCATCACGCTGCGCAAGCGGGTCCAGGTGGAGCTGGCGGAGCTGCTGACGGCGGTGATCCCGCACGCCGAGAAGGTCTTCCTGCTCAAGACCGGCTCCGACGCCACCAGCGCCGCCGTCCGGCTCAGCCGCGTGCACACCGGGCGGACGCGGGTGATCCGCTGGGGCTACAACGGCTGGCACGACTGGTGCGCCACCCGCCCCGGCGGGGTGCCCACCGAGGCCCAGGCCGTGGTGGACAGCTTCGACTACAACGACCTGGACAGCCTGCGGGCCGCGTTCGAGCGCCACCCCGGGGAGGTCGCCTGCCTGCTGATGATGCCCTTCGAGGTGGACCCGCCGGCCCCCGGCTTCCTGGCCGGCGCGGCGGAGCTGGCCCACGAGCACGGCGCGCTGTTCGTCCTGGACGAGATGCGCTCCGGCTTCCGGATGGCCCCCGGCGGCGCGCAGGAGCGCTACGACGTCCGGGCCGACCTGGTGACGTTCAGCAAGGCCATGGCCAACGGCTACCCGATCTCCGCCCTGGTGGGCCGCGAGGAGGTGATGCGGGCCGTCGGCGAGGTGCACATCAGCTCGACGTTCCACGTCAACGGCGCCGAGATGGCGGCGGCGGTGGCCACCATCAGCCAGCTGCGCGACGGTGCGATCCTCACGCACGTCGAGCGCCTCGGCGAGCGGCTCCAGGCGGGGCTGGCCAAGCAGTTCGCCGAGCACGGCCTGCCCGGCCGGGTGCTGGGGGTGCCGCAGATGCCGTTCCTGCGGTTCACCGACCCCGACGAGGCGGCGCGCGGCCGGGCGCACGACGCGTTCTACACCGAGACGACCCGGCGGGGCCTGCTGCTGCACCCCAACCACCACTGGTACGTCTGCGGCGCCATGACCGACGAGGACGTCGACGCCGCGCTGGAGGCGACCGCGTCCGGCTTCCGCGCCGCCGAGGCGGCCGCCCATGGCTGAACCGGGCCTGCCGCAGGTCGTCCACCGCGTCCGCGAGCTGCTGGCCCGCTACCGCGACCCGGCGCAGGTCGACGGCCTGGGCGACGACGAGCCGCTGACCGTCCTCGGCGTCGACTCGGTCACCCTGATCACCGTCGCCGCCGAGCTGCACCAGCGGTGGGACCTCACCATCCCCGACGACGCCGTGCTCGACCCGGCGGCGTCGGTCGCGTCCCTCGCCGCCGCGGCCGTCGCCGCCGACCGCCCGGAGGGCCGCACCGGCGGCCGGCTCGACGTGGTCGGGATGGGCGTGGTGGCCCCCACCGGCCACGGCGTGCCGGCCCTGTGGGACGGCCTGCTGGCCGAGCGGGCGCACCGGCTGCCCATGCCGTACGACGCCGCGCGCGGCCACCGGGCCGGCGCGGTGGCCGGCGCGTCCGCCGCCGACGTGGTGGCCCCGGACCGCCTGCTCGACCTGGTCTGCCTGGCCGCCGGGGAGGCGCTCGACGGCCTGGACCCGGGCCGCCGGGCCGGCGTCACGCTCGTCGTCGGCACCACCGACACCGGCGGCAACGCCCTCGGCCACGCCCTCGCCGGGGCGGGCGACGACCGGGCGGCGCTGGCCGGGTGGGTCGCCGAGCGCGCCGCCGAGCAGCTCGGCCTCGGCGCGGCCGTCACCGTGGGCAGCGCGTCGGCCTCCGGGGCGGTGGCCCTCGGGTACGCCCGCG
Source organism: Micromonospora haikouensis (assembly GCF_900091595.1). Classification (GTDB taxonomy): domain Bacteria; phylum Actinomycetota; class Actinomycetes; order Mycobacteriales; family Micromonosporaceae; genus Micromonospora; species Micromonospora haikouensis. The sequence goes on along the minus strand of NZ_FMCW01000018.1, from coordinate 33,677 downwards.
ACCTGCTGCTCGCCGGCGACGCCGAGGAGGCGCTCGTCGTCGGCGCGGACACGGTGTCGAAGTCCGCGTTTCACGGCCTGGCCGCCCTGCGCACGCTCGGCGTGGACGGCTGCCAGCCGTTCCACGAGGCGCGGCGGGGCATCGCGTTGTCCGAGGCCGCCGCCGCCTGCCTGCTGCGCCGGCCGTCCCCCGGCGACGACGCCGTCCTCGGCCGGCTGGCCGGCTACGGGGCGAGCAGCTTCACCACCCACATGGCGGCCCCCGAGTCCGCCGGGATCGAGCTGGCGCTGCGCCGCGCGCTGGCCGCCGCGGCCCTCGCGCCGGGCGACGTCTCGTTCGTCAACGCCCACGGCCCCGGCACCAAGCTCGGCGACGTGGCCGAGATGCGGGCGCTCGCGGACGTCTTCGGCGACCGGGTCCGGACGCTGCCGATCAACAGCGTGAAGGGTCTGCTCTGGCACTGCCAGGGCGCGGCCGGGGTCATCGAGTCGCTGGCGTGCCTGCTGTCGCTGCGGCACGGGACGCTGACCCCGACGACGGCGGCCGAGCCCGTCGACCCGCAGTGGAGGGAGCACGACATCGTGACCAAGCCCCGAGAGCTTGTCGACGCCCGGTCGGCCGTCTCCGTCTCCTGCGGCCTGGGCGGCGTCAACACGGCCGTCGTCTGGGAGCGGGCGTGAGCACGGGAGCCGGGGTGGGCACGGGAGCGGGCGTGCACACGGCGGCGGTCGGCGCGGCGACCGTGACGACGGTGCGGCTGGCGGCCGGCGGCAGCGACCGGTTCGCCCTCGACGAGGCGGCGCGCAACCGGGCCCGGGGGCGCGACGGCTGGCCCGCCGAGCCCGACCTGACCCGCGTCGTGGTCGACCGGTTCACCGACGTCGTCGGCCGGGTCGTGGCGGCCGGTGGGCTGGACACCGCCGCCCGCCGGGAGACCGAGGTCGCGGTGGGCACCCTCTACGGCATGGCCCGCGTCGGCGAGGTCATGCACGAGCAGCTCGACGAGGCCGGGCCGAAGTGGCTCGCGCCGGAGATGTTCGTCTACTACTCGCCGCACTCGCTGGTGTCGGCGGCGGCGGTGGCGCACGGGCTCGGCGGCGCGGCGACGACGCTGCTCGGGCGCGACGGCGGGATGCAGGCCCTCCTGCACGCGGTGCGCCGGCTGGCCACCGGCCAGGCCGACACGGTGCTGGTCGGCGCGTACGAGGCGCTGACCCCGTTCGCGGACGCGGCGCTGGACCGGCTCGGGGTGCCGCACCACGCCCAGTTCGGCGACGTGGCGGCCGTGCTGCTCGGCCGGGAGGCGACCGGGGACGCCGGTGACCGCCACCGGCTGTCGGTTGCCCGGGGCGTGGCGTCCGGCCGGGCGCTGCCCGACGTGCTGGACGCGGCCGGCGTCGACCCGGCCGCCGTCGCCGACGTGCGGCTGTGCGGCGCGACCGTCGCCGTCCAGCAGGCCGCGCGCGCCGAGTTCGGCGCGGCGTTCCCCCGGGCCCGGACCTGGGTCGGTGGGGCGTCCTCGCCGGCCGTCGGGCCGGTGTGCGCCCTCGCCGAGGCGGTCGCCCCGCCCGCCGCCCCCGGCACGGAGACCGCCGCCGAGGGGGAGGCCGCCGGCCGGGTCGTGGTCGTCGTGGCCGGTCGGCCCGGGGCGTGGGACGTGGTGCTCGCCCGATGAGCGGCCCGGCCACCCTCGCGGACGCGCTCGCCGAGGTGGCGGGCAGGAACCCGCACCGCCCGGCGGTCGTCGCCGGCGACCGGACGTTGACGTACGCCGAGCTGCTGCGGCGGGCGGACGGGCTCGCGGCGGGGCTGACCGGCCGGGCCGCCACCGTCGCGCGGTGCGCGGCCGACGTCGCCGTGACGGTCGTGGCCGCCACGATCGCGGACGTGCCGCTGCTCGTCGGCGACGCCCGGGCCGCCGACGACGAGCGGGACCGGGCCCGGTCGCTGTTCCGCGCCGACCGGCTCGTCACCGGCGACGGCGACCGGCTCACGGTCGAGGGGCTCACGGTCGCCGGGTTCGCAGGGCTCGACGGGTCCGTCGCCGGGGACGCCGACCGGCTCGCCGCCGTGGGCCACCACGGGCCGCCCGAGGTCCCCGCCGGGGACGGGCCCGCCGGGCTGGGGCTGTCGACGTCGGGCAGCGAGGGCTGGCCGAAGTGCGTGGAGCGGCCCTGGCCGGCCGTGACGGCCAACGCGCGGGCGTTCGCCGCCGCGCTGGAGCTGGCCCCCGGCGAGGTGGTCGCCTGCACGACCCCGCCGCACCACAGCTACGCCCTGTGCGGCGGCATCGTCACGACGCTGGTCGCCGGCGGCACGTACGTGGCGCTGGACCAGCGGCCGGGCCCGCGCACGGTGGCCGACGCCGTCGACGGGCACCGGGTGGCGGTGCTGCTGTCCGTGCCGCTGCTGTACCGGTGGTTCTCGACCGCCGGCCTCGCCACCCGGCACCGGCCCCGGCTCTGCGTCTCGGCGGGCGCGCCACTGCCGCCGGAGGACCGCCGGCGGTGGACGGAGGCGGTGGGCTGGCGCATCGGCGAGCACTACGGCACCTCCGAGCACGGCATGCTGACCCTCGACACCGAGTCGGTCGCCGGCTCCGTCGGCCGGCCGGTCGCCGGGGTGACGCTGACCGTCGACCCCGCGCCCGGCCCCGGGGACGTCCTCGTGTCCTGCGCCGGCCCGCCGACCCGCGTCCACGCCGCCGGGCCGCCCCCCGGGCCGGCCGGGCACGGGCCCCAGCCGACCGGCGACGTGGGCCGGCTCGACGCCGACGGGCGGCTGCACCTGCTCGGCCGCCGGGGCGGCACGCTCAACGTCGCCGGCAACAAGGTGCCGGCCGCCGAGGTCGAGGACGCGCTGCGGGCGTTCCCCGCCGTGCGGGACTGCGCGGTGGTCGGCGCGCCGGGGCCCGGCGGCGGGCAGGAGGTCGTGGCGTTCGTCGAGGCCGCCCGCGAGCTGGACCACCGGGCGCTGTACGCGTTCCTGCACGGGCGGCTGGCCGCGTACAAGGTGCCGGCCCGGGTGGTCGTCGTCGACCGGCTGCCCCGCAACGTCAACGGCAAGCTGCTGCGCTCCGAGCTGCTGCGCGGGCTGGCCGCCGGCACCTGGCGCTGACCCGCGCGGGCGGGCCGGCGTCGGGCACCGGCGGCGTGCCGTGGTGGGACATGCGCCGCCCGGCACAGTGGACTGCTCGGCACAGCCGGGGGCCGCTCAGCGCAGCAGCGCCGCGAACGACTCCGCGAGGTCGGACTCGGCGCGCAGCCGGGCGAGGCTGTCGCGGGCGTAGCCGGCCCGCTGCGTCAGCGTGGCGTCGTCGAGCGCCTCTGCGATCGTGGCCGCCAGGTCGGCCGCCGGCACGACCGGATCGTCGGTGGCCCCCGAGTGCCGGTTGACGTACCGGATCCGGCCGTCGGGCTCGACCTCGGTGGTCCGCGCCACCAGGCCCGCGCCGTGGTCGGCGAGGAACTGCCGGCCGTTGGCCTCCTGCTCGCTCATGAACGGCAGGACCACCTGCGGCTTGCCGTGCAGCAGGCCGGCGAGCACCGTGGAGTAGCCGCCGTGGTTGACCACCAGGTCCGCCCAGCCGATCGGCCCGGTGATGCCCGTGAACCCGCCCAGCTCCACGTTCGGGTAGCGGTGCAGCCACTCGCGGGCCGCGAACCCGGCCGACAGGAACACCGACAGGTCGGGCCGGTCGCACGCGGCCAGCACCTCCCGCAGCGCCGTGTCGGCCACCATCCCGCCGCTGCCGATGGAGACGTACACCCGGCGGGTGCCGGCGGCGGCGCGCGGCACGTACGGCGCGCCGGGCGGATCCCAGTACAGCGGGCCGACGTACGCCGGCCCCGACCGGCCGGGCGGGGCGGGCGGCGGCGGCTCCACCTCCGGCGCGCTCGGCACCACCGTCAGGTCGCCCCACAGCAGCTCGGGGATGCTGCCGACCGGGTCGAGCCCGTGTTCGGTGGCGACGGCGTCGAGGGCGTCCAGGGCGCTCGGGTGCGGCAGCAGCGTCGTCGGGCCGGCGGCGCTCCACGGCATCCACGCCAGCGGGTCGGGGCTGAGGAAGTCGGTGTCGGCGATCGACACCAGCGGCAGGCCCCGCAGCCGGGCGGCGAGCACCGCCGTGGGCTGCATGTCGGTGACCACGATGTCGGGCCGGTACTCGTCGATGGCGGCCAGGTCCCGCCGCAGGTGCTCGGCCAGCACCGACCGGCGGTAGTAGCGCGCGGTCACCGCGTAGACGCGTTCCACGTTGGCGAACGGCAGGAACGCCGGCACCCGCTTCGGCGCGCCGTCCGGCGCCGGTTCCCCGATCATCCGGTAGCCGCCCTCGGCGACCATCCGGGGCACCCCGGACGGGCCGAAGGCGCACTCGAAGCGCCCGCGCAGCCGCGCGGCGGCGGCGAGCGCCCGGCCGGTGTACCCGGCGCCGCCGCCGGCCGACCAGGGGCAGAAGAGGACCTTGCGGGTCATGGGAGCAGCGCCTCCAGTCCACGGGGATGGTCGAGGGAGTGCACGGCGTCGGCCGGCAGGTCCCGGCGCAGCACCTTGCTCAGCGTGCGGCCGGGCCCCGCGTCGACCAGCAGGTCGGCGCCCGCGTCCCGGGCGGTGGCCAGGCACTGCCACCAGCGCACCGGGGCCAGCATGTGCCGGTGCAGGTCGGCCCGGATCTCCGCGACGTCGCGGCTGGCCCGCCCGGTGGTGTTCAGCACCACCGGGACGCGGGGCTCCCGCAGGTCGGCGTCGGCCACCAGCGGGGCGAACCCCGCGTCGGCCGGGGCCATCAGGGGCGAGTGCGCGGCGAGGGCGATGGCGAGGGGCACCACCCGTTCCGCGCCCGCCGCCACGGCCCGCTGCGAGACGGCGGCGACGGCCGGGCCCGCGCCGGAGACGACCACCTGGTCGGGGCCGTTCACCGCCGCCACCGAGACGGCGTCGTCCCCGGCCGCGCGGACCAGGTCGGCGACGGCCGGCTCGGACAGCCCGATGAGGGTCGCCATCGCGCCGTCGGCGGCCAGGCTGGCCCGGTGCATCAGCTCGCCGCGCCGGGCCACCAGGTCCAGCGCGTCGGTCGCGGACAACGCCCCGGCCGCCGCGAGGGCGGTGAAGTGGCCGAGGCTGTGCCCGGCCACGCACACCGGCGGGTGTTCCGCGCCGCGCCGCGCCGCCTCTTCGACCAGGGCGTACCAGCCGGCGAGGCCGGCGAGGAAGACCGCCGGCTGGTTCCAGTCCGTCCGCGCCTGGTCGGTGCGCTCGGTGCGGAAGCAGATCTCGCGCAGCGGCAGGCCGGTGCGGGACTCCGCCAGGTCGAACAGGTCCCGCACGGCGGGGGAGGCGTCGTGGAAGCGCTGGGCCATGCCGGGGAACTGTGCGCCCTGGCCGGGGAAGAGCAGCGCGTACCGGGGGACCGTCACGCGCTCATCCCCCCGTCGACGGCGAGGACCTGCCCGGTGACGTAGGAGGCCCCGGGGGAGGCGAGGAACGCGATGGCGGCGGCCACCTCGGCGGGCGTGCCGGCCCGGCCCATCGGCGTCTGCGCCAGGATCGCCGCGCGGGCCGGGTCGCCGCCCTGCGCGCTCATCGCCGACGGCACGTAGCCCGGTGCGACCGCGTTGGCGGTGACCCCGAACCGGGCGGTCTCCCGGGCCACCGACTTGACCAGCCCCACCAGCCCCGCCTTCGCGCTGGCGTACGCCGCCTGGAACGGCCAGCCGCGCAGCCCCGCCACGGACGTGGTGACCACGATCCGGCCGTGTCCCCGGCCGGTCATGTCGGGCAGCACGCCCCGGATGAGCAGCATCGCGGCGGTCAGGTTGACCGCGAGGGTGGCCGACCAGTCGTCGGCGCGCACCCGCGCCACCGGGGCCGGGCGCAGCACTGCCGCGTTGCTGACCAGCACGTCCACCGGCCCGGCCCGGCGCGCCGCCGACAGCACGGCCGCGACCCCCGCGTCGGTGCCGACGTCGGCCCGTACGGTGGCGACGCCGGCCGTGTGCGGCGTCAACTCGGCCACGAGGCGCTCGGCGGCGGCGACGTCGCGGTGGTAGTGCAGCACCAGCGACACGTCCGGGCCGGCCAGCGCCTGCGCCACCGCCTGCCCGATCGCCCCGGTCGCGCCGGTGACGAGGACGGTGCGCCGGCTCATGCCGGCGTTCCGCCGTGGCAGCGCTGGAGCACGCCGACCCACTGCCGCATCAGGTGGGCCATCTGGTGGACGAAGCCGCGCAGCTCGTGCGTCCACACCCGACCGGTCATCGCCTCGACGGCGTCCTGGAGCTGGTACGACAGCGACACGTACGCCTCGGCGTAGGTGTCGCCGTCGAGCTTGGCGTCGTGCAGCCAGGCGAGCACGTCCTCCAGGACCGCGATCGCGGTGAGTTCCTGTTGCAGGTCCCGCAGCAGCAGGTGCTCGTTGCGGGTGTGTCGGGCCAGCGGGTCGCCGAACCGCACGGCGTGCCCGAGCCGCTTGGCGCACGCCTGCACGAAGTAGCCGCTGAAGATGTCGGCGTACCGGTCGATCTCCTGGCCGTGGTGGCGGTAGCCCATGCGCGGGAAGTAGTAGGCGGGGATGGCGTCGCGGTGCACGGCGGTGTTCTGCGAGTTGACCGGCGCCCAGGTGTCGGTGTCGCAGACCAGGGCCGGCGCGGGCATGGCGGTCACCTCGGGCCGCACGGCGATGCGGGTGATCGCGTCGACGTCGGGGTCGCCCAGCCACAGCCCGGCGTTGATCCGCACGTCGACCGTTTCGGTGCGCTCGGCGGTCGGGGTGGGGTTGCGGTGCGCGTACGGGAAACCGCGCGGGTAGACCGGCATCGGCGCGACGGTGAGCTGCCCGCACGGGTTCCACCAGCCGGAGGCGGCGGTGACGACCCGCGCCGGCCGGGGGCCGGCGGCCACGATCGCGTGGGCGGTGAGGAAGTCGCCGTCGATGGGGAAGTTGTCGTCGTCGACGGAGACGAGGAAGTCGGCGTCGGACTGCCAGGACAGCAGGTAGCCGACGTTGCGCCGGTTGTCGGAGTCGTACGGCACGAGGGTGGGGGCGCCCAGGTCGGCCAGGAGGGCGTCCTGCTCGGCGACGGTGGGGCAGACGACGTGCAGGCCGTCGCGGCGGGCCCGCTCGACGTTGTCGAACAGGGCGGCGGGCGTCTTGCGGTCGGGGATGACGACGATCCGCACCCGCCGGTACGCGTCGGCCGCGCCGAGCAGCGTCCGGTACGCCGACAGGAACGCCTCGCCGTCGCCGATGGTCGTCATCACGACGTCGACGCGGGGCAGTGTCTCGCTCATCGGACTCCTTCTGTGGATGCAACGGGGGTGAGCAGCCGCAGCACCGCGTCGAGGGCGGCGCTGCCGCCGAGGTCCGCCACGACCGCGTCCGCGCCCGCCGCGCGCAGCTCGTCGGCCGGCGTGGCCCCGGTGGCGACGGCGAGGCAGCGCAGGCCCGACGCGTGCGCCGCCGTGACGTCCTTGGCGGTGTCGCCGACCACCACGCCGGGCCCGGCACCGCCCAGCGCGGCCACCCCGGCGGCCACCACGTCGTCGCGGTCGCGGGCGGCGTCGCCGAAGCCGCCGTCGCGCAGCAGGTCCGCCAGGCCGGTGCGGCGCATCTTCCACCGGGCCACCGACCGGGCGTTGCCGGTGCTCATGCCCAGCGGGCAGCCGTGGCCGCGCAGCGCCTCCAGCAGGGCCCGGCAGCCGGAGAGCAGGTCGCCGGCGCCCCCGTCGGCTGCGGACCCGCCGATGCGCGCGGCGAGCGCGTCCATGACCTGCCGGGTGAGCTGGCGGAGCCGGCCGGCGGGGACGCCGTGGTGGCGCAGCGCCGCGTGCACCGTGCCGGCGTCGGTGAAGCCCGCCAGGTCGATGTCGGCGTAGAAGAGCTGGCCGCCCTCGTAGCGGAACTCCTCGGCGGCGCCGCAGACGTCGGCGATGGCGGCGGCCATCGTGGACATGTGGAGGCGCTGCACCGGCGCGCCGGGCCGGATGAGCGTGCCGTCGAGGTCGAACAGGACGAAACCGGGGGACGTCATGCCGGCGTCGCGTGCGCCGCGGCGCCCCGCGCGGCCGCGACCTCACCGGCGATCCACCGGTACGTGACGGCGAGGCCCTCCTCGAGGGGGATGTCGGGGGTCCAGCCCAGCACCTGGCGCACCAGCGTGTTGTCGGAGTTGCGCCCGCGCACCCCCTGCGGGCCGGCGACGTGCCGCAGGCGCAGGTCGTCGCGGCCGGCCGCCGTCATCACCAGGGCGGCCAGCTCGTCGATGGTCACCAGGCGGTCGGAGCCGATGTTCACCGGCTCGGCGTGGTCGCTGCGCATCAGCCGGTAGGTGCCCTCGACGCAGTCGTCGACGTAGCAGAACGATCGGGTCTGCCGGCCGTCGCCCCAGATCTCCACCTCGCCGCCGGGGGGCGCCTCGGCGACCTTGCGGCACAACGCGGCGGGGGCCTTCTCCCGCCCCCCGTCCCAGGTGCCGTAGGGGCCGTACACGTTGTGGTAGCGGGCGATGCGGACGTCCAGGCCGTACTGCTCGGCGTAGTACACGCAGAGCCGCTCCGCCATCAGCTTCTCCCACCCGTAGGAGTCCTGCGGGCCGGCGGGGAACGCGTCGTCCTCGCGCAGCGGCCGCACGTCCGGCGTGGTCTGCGCGTACTCGGGGTAGATGCAGGCGGACGAGGCGAGGAAGTAGCGCTGCGCGCCGGCCAGCCGGGCCGCCTCGACGGTGTGCAGGTTGATCAGCGCGTTGTTGCGCAGGATCGTCGCCGGGTCCTTCGAGATGAAGCCCATGCCGCCCATGTCCGCCGCGAGGGCGTACACCTCGGTGACGCCGTCGCACGCCCGCCGGCAGACCTCCGGGTCGCGCAGGTCGCCCACGACGAAGTCGTCGGCGGTCGTGGCGCGGAACTCCGGCAGCCGCAGGTCGGCGCCGCGGACCCACCAGCCCTGGGCCTGGAGGTACGTCACCAGGTGGCCGCCGATGAAGCCGCCGGCTCCGGTGACGAGTGCGCGTCTGGTCATGGGACAACCCTTCAGTCAGGTGGCGGTACGTCGCCGGGGCCGGTGCGCCCCGCCCGACGGGTCGGTGCGTCGGTGCGCTCCCCGGGCCGCGTCACGGCAGGCCGCGCGTTACGGCGTCGCCTCGACCGGCGGTTCGAAGGACCGGGTACGCACGGACCGCTCCGCCGCCATGGCCAGCGCCAGCGCCGCGTACGAGTCGCGCCAGGTGCCCGCCCGGGGGTCGGGCTCGCCGCCCCGCGCGGCGGCGAGGAACGCGTCGATCTGGGCGCGGTACGCGGCGGCGAAGCGGTCGCGGTAGTCGTGGTGGCGGGGGCGCCGGTCGGGGCCGTGCTCGGTGACCTGCCGCATCGGGGTCCGGTCGTCGAGCCCCACGGTCAGGCAGTCCCGCGAGCCGAGCACCTCGATGCGGACGTCGTAGCCGAGCGGGCTGTGCCGCCCCGCCGTGAGCACGGCGACCCCGCCGCCCTCGACGCCCAGCGTCGCCGCCACCGCGTCGTAGTCGTGCAGCTCGACCAGCTCGGGCACGGCCAGCACGTCCCCGATCGCGGCGACGCCGCTGACCTCCCGGCCGGTGAGCCACCGCACCATGTCGAAGTCGTGCAGCATCAGGTCGCGGAAGATGCTGCCGGAGGCGGCGAGGCGCTCCGGCGGCGGCCAGGCGGCGTCGTGGGAGAACATCCGCACCGTGTAGACGGTGCCGAGGTCGCCGTCGGCGATCCGGTCGTGCAGCGCGCTGAACCCGGCGTCGAAGTGGCGTTGGAAGCCGATCCACAGCGGGGTGCCGCCGTGGTCGGCGGCGAGGCCCAGCTCCCGGGTCCGGTGCAGGTCCAGCGTCAGGGGCTTCTCGCAGAAGGTGGGCAGCTTGCGTTCCAGCGCCAGCGCGACCAGCGCGTCGTGGCTCTCCGTCGAGGAGGTCACCACCACCGCCTCCGCGCCGTCGAGGAGCCGCTCGACGTCGTCGCACGCCTCGCCGTCGACCTGTGCCGCCAGCGCCGCGGCCTGCCCGGCGCGCGTGTCGTGGCAGGTCAGCGCCACGTCGCCGGACGCCGCCAGGTGCTCGGCGTACATGCGGCCGATCTGGCCGCACCCGACGAGGCCCACCCGCAGCCGCCGCGCCCGGCTCACGGCCGCGCCCCGGCGGTGTCGCGGGCGCCCCGGACCAGCCGGCCGGGGCGCGCGCCGGTGTGCTCGCCGTCGACGAACGTCACCTCGCCGGAGACCAGCGTGGCCCGGTACCCGTCGGCCCGCTGGATCAGCCGGCCGCCGCCGGCCGGCAGGTCGTGCACGAACTGCGGGGGCCGCAGCGCGAGGTTGTCGAAGTCGATGACGTTGACGTCGGCCTTGAACCCGGGCCGCAGCAGCCCCCGGTCGCGCAGCCCGTACAGGGCGGCCGTCTGCCAGGTCTGCTTGTGTACGACGAACTCCAGCCCGAGCCGTTCGCCGCGCGAGCGGTCCCGGGCCCAGTGGGTCAGCTGCGACGTCGGGGTGCTCGCGTCGCAGATCAGCCGGCAGTGCGCGCCGGCGTCGCTGAGCCCGACCACGCAGTGCGGTTCGCGGAGCATCTGGTGGATCGGGTCGAGGCTGAACTCGCTGTAGCCGAGCAGCGGACGCAGGAAGGTCTGCGTGCCGTCCCCGGCGACGAGCAGGTCGTACATGACCTCCTCGCAGTCGCGGCCGGCGCGGGCCGCGATGGCGGCGACGCTGTCCTCGCGCCCGGGTTCGTAGTCGGGCTGCCGGCCGAACGGGAAGTACTTCTCGTAGTCCTCGGGGAAGAGGTGCGCCCGGGGGTTGACGCTGGCCGGGGACTCGGCCAGGATCCGTCGCCGGATCTCGGGGTCGCGCATCCGGGCCACCCGCTCGGCCAGCGGCAGGTGCGCCAGCTGCTCCTGGTAGGTGGGGCGGCGCTTGAAGGGGTGGGTGCTCTCCAGGCCCACGATGACGCTGAACGGCCGCCCGGCGATCTGCGGGTACAGCTGCGCGCCCTCGGTCTCGTTGGCCCGGCGCGCCATGTCGACGATCTCCCGCCACAGGTGCGGCTCGTGGTCGTTCTGGAACAGGCCGAACGTGATCGGCCGGCCCACCTGCGCCGAGAGCCGCCGCATCCACTTGACCTCGCGGAACTGGTCCTCCATCGGCTCGCCGCCGGCCCCGGCGGGCACCAGCTGGAACACGCCGGTGCCCAGCTCGCCGAGCACCCCGCCGAGGGCGAACAGCTCGTCCTCGGCCGCGAACGTGCCGGGCACCGGCTCGCCGCTGATCGCCAGGTGGGTGGTCGTGCGGGAGGTGGAGAACCCGAGCGCCCCGGCGTGCATCGCCTCCCGGACGATGGCCGTCATCGCGGCGATGTCCTCCGGCGTGGCCGGCTCGTTGGCGGCGCCCCGCTCGCCCATCACGTACGCCCGGACGGCGCCGTGCGGCACCTGGGCGCCGACGTCCATCACCCGGGACAGGCCGGCGACCGCCTCCAGGTATTCCGGGAAGCTCTCCCACGCCCACCGGATGCCCTCGGACAGCGACGCGCCGGGAATGTCCTCGACGCCCTCCATCAGCCCGATCAGCCACTCCCGGTTGGGCTCGGTCACCGGGGCGAAACCGACGCCGCAGTTGCCCATCACCACCGTGGTCACGCCGTGCCAGCAGGACGGCGTCAACAACGGGTCCCAGGTCACCTGGCCGTCGAAGTGCGTATGGATGTCGACGAATCCGGGAGTGACGATGCACCCGTCCGCGTCGATCTCGCGCCGGCCCCGGCCGGAAACCCTGCCGACCGCCACGATCCGGCCGTCGGAAATGGCGACGTCACCGGTCCGGGCGGCGTCCCCGGTGCCGTCCACGACCGTGCCGGACCGAACGACGACGTCATACATCGAACAGGTGTCCTTTCTCGGCGGCGACGAAGACGAGGTTGTCGTATTCATACGATGACCTCGGTCGATGCGGTCGCGGTATTCCGTCGGACAGCTCGTAGGCCCGGTAGTCGTGGCCGACCATGAACTCGACGAGTTCGGCGCTGCGCGGCGCGCCCGGCACGTCGAGGTCGCCGACCTCCAGCGAGACGACCGGGCGCACCGTGCCCAGCAGGCGGCCCATGCCCTCCAGGACGTTCTTCTCGGCGCTCTCGGCGTCGATCTTCACCACGTCGGGCGTCAGCGCCCGCGCCGCGACGTACTCGTCGAGGGTGACCGCGGCGACCTCGTGCACGGTGGTGGCCACCCGCTGCCGCACCGCCGCCGGCAGCCGGGAGCGGTAGGCCGAGTTGTAGGGGCTGTAGCCGACGCCGTGGTCGGTGAGCGAGAGTGTCCCCGGCGACGACCAGACCGCCGCCGGCACCGCCGTGACGTTGCCGAGGCCGGCCACGTTCTGCGCCAGCAGCGCGTACGTCGCGGGGGTGGGCTCGAACGACACGACCCGGCCGGACTCGCCGACGCAGCGCGCCGCCAGCACCGTGAAGTAGCCGAGGTGGGCGCCGACGTCGAGGAACGTCGCCCCGGTGCGCAGGTGGCGCAGCAGGAAGGCGCTCAGCTCGTACTCGATGAAGCCGTGCCGGCGGATCGCGATGGAGATCTCGTCGGGCAGCCGCACCCGCAGCCGGTCGCCCCAGAACGTGCGGCCGTGGGCGAGCTTGGCGTGGCCGCGGTGCCGCCAGCGGCGCAGCCGCGCCGTGGACGGGAAGACGGTGAGGTACGGCCGGCGCAGGAAGGACCGCACCGGCCGCCCGGCCGTCGCCGCGTGGCGGCGCAGTTTCTCGGCGAGCGCCCGGCGTTGCGCATCCGTCACGGCAAAGGCCGAATCATGAGAGCCCCCGCAATGGTTCGTAGTTCGGTCGTGGCCGTCGATGGCACTCGATGCCATGGCGGCGCCACCGTGTCGTCAGACCGCAGCGTACGTCAATGTCTTCGACCGGTCCAGAATTGATTTCCCAGTGCCGATGCGACGCCCTTATACGACACGTCGAGAACGGCTGGAAACCCCTATTGCCGGCCCCTGAGGGCGGCCCGGCGCGGGCCCGGGATGTGCTACGTTGGCACGCGGCCGGTGACGGTACAGAAAGGGTGGCGGCCCGTGGGTGACGCCGAACAGGACGCGATCCTCGCCAAGATCCGTGACGCGCTCTCGGGGCTGCCCGGCATCGCGGGCCTCGCCCTCGGCGGATCGCGCGCGAGGGGCACCGCCGACCGCAGGTCCGACGTGGACGTCGGGGTCTACTACCACCGCGACGGCCGGCCCGACGTCCGGGAGCTGAGCGCCGCGTTCGCCCGCATCGACGACAGCGGCGACGCCGGGTGCACCGACTACGGCGAGTGGGGGCCGTGGATCAACGGCGGCGGCTGGCTCGTCGTCGACGGGGTGAAGACCGACGTCCTGCTGCGGGAGGTCGACCGCGTGCGCGCCGTCGTGCGGGCGTGCGCCGCCGGGCGGCCCGAGATCCACTACCAGCCCGGCCACCCGCACGGGTTCTGCACCGTCATCTACGCCGGGGAGCTGCACCACAACGTCGCGTTCCACGACCCGCAGGGCGTGCTCGCGCAGCTGCGCTCGCTCACCGACCCCTACCCCGAGCCGCTGGCGAAGGCACTCGTCGGGCAGTTCGGCTGGGAGTCGCAGTTCGCCCTCGACACGGCGGTCACCGCCGCCGGCCGGGGCGACGTCGCGTACGTCACCGGCTGCGCCTACCGGGCCGTCGCCTGCCTCACCCAGGTGCTCTTCGCCACCGCCGGCCGCTACCTCGTCAACGAGAAGGGCGCGGTGGCGGAGGCGGCGACCTTCCCGACCACCCCGGCCGGGTTCCGCGGCGGCGTCGAGGCGGCGCTCGCCGCCCTGTCCGCCGACCCGGGCGACCTGACCCGCGCCCTGCGACTGCTGCGCGACGTGCGCGAGGAGGTCATGGCCGGTGCCGGGGGGTGACGCCGGGCCCCGGGTCTGGATGGTCACCGGGGTGCCGGGGGCCGGCAAGTCGACGACCGCCCGCGCGCTGGCCCGCTCCGTGCCCCGGGGCGTGCACGTCGAGGGCGACGCGCTGCAACGGCTCATCGTCGCCGGCAGCCGGCCGCCGCAGCCGCAGCACGACGAGGAGGCCGAGCGGCAGATCCTGCTCAACGTCCGCAACCAGTGCCTGCTGGCGCGCTCCTTCCTCGCCGCCGACTTCCTCGTCGCCCTCGACTACGTGGTGACGTCCCGGCAGCGGCTGCGGCACTACCTGGAGCTGCTGCACCCCGCGCCGCTGGGCTTCGTGATGCTCCGTCCCGACCTGGCCGTCGCGGCGGTACGCGACGAGCGCCGCCCGCACAAGACGGTCCTGCACGGCTGGCTGCACCTGGCCGACGAGATGGCCGGTGAGCTGGCCGGCGTCGGCCTCTGGCTGGACAACGGCGACCTGACGGTCGACGAGACCGTCGCGGCCATCCGCGCGCGGGCCGGCGAGGCCACCCTGACCCTCGACGCGTTCGACGGCCCCCGGGCGTCGGTCGGCTGAGGCGGGCGGGCGGCGGCCCTCCCGGGGCCGGCTGGTCGGCTCGGGCCGGCTCAGTTCCCGGCGCTGTCGTAGCGGCGCAGCCCCCGGCGGAACACGGCGACGGCGAGCAGCACGCACCAGGCCGCCACCAGGGGCGTCAGCAGGCCCACCCACGCCAGCCGCCCGTGGTCGAGGAACGCCGACACCGGGAAGAAGCCGATGAACGCGAACGGCAGGGCGGTCGCCAGCACGGCCTGCAACCCCACCGAGTAGATGCTCAGCGGATACTTCGTCAGCTCACCGAGCTGGTCCAGGCCGGCGGCGAAGGTGTTGATCGCCCCCCGCAGCCAGAACGACGTGGAGTTCGCCACCACCGTCAGCGACACCTTGATCAGCAGCGCGCTCGGCAGCAGCACCGCCGCGAGCGCCACCCGCCCCGGCGTCCACGCCACGTCCAGGTGCGCCAGCGCGGTGCCGAGCAGCCCGCCGCCGACGGTCAGGTTGCCGAACGCGTTCATGCCGACCCGGCTGCTGCACACCTGCAACAGGCACGGGTACGGCCGCAGCAGCATCCGGTCCAGCTCGCCGCGGTTGATTAGCCCCGCCAGCCCCCACGTGCCCTCGGCGAGCAGCTCGCTGGCACCCTGGGCGAGCACCATCATCCCGAAGATCAACACGACCTCCCACACCCCCCAGCCGTGGATGCGGGGGACCCGGGCGAAGATCGTCGCGATGAGCAGCAGGCCGGCGCCCTGGGTCAGCACGGCGGCGACCACCAGGATCCAGAAGTCGGCCTGGTATTCCAGGGTGGCCCGCAGGTGCGCGCCGAGGCAGCGCCGGTAGACGCGCAGGGTGTGCACCGGCTCAGCCCCCGTGCACGGTGAGCCGGCGGACCGCGACGTGCCACAGCCGCCGGGCCAGCCACCACAGCGCCACGACCCACAGCAGCTGCACCGCCACCGCCAGCGCGCCCGGCAGCCCGGGGGAGCGGCCCAGGAACAGCATCGCGGGGGTGTTCGTGACGGCCTGGAACGGCAGCGCCTCGGCGACGTGGCGCAGCCACGCCGGGAAGAACGCCAACGGCACCGTGGCCCCGGACAGGATCCCGGAGACCGCCACCCGGGCCAGGCTGATGCCCAGGTAGTTCTGCGTCCAGAAGCAGATCAGCCCGCACATGTAGACGATGAGGAACTTCAGCGGCACCACGGCGGCGAGGCTCGCCACGAACAGGGCGAGCCGCCCCGGCGGCGGCAGCGGCACCCCGCCGAAGGCCACCAGGACCACGGCGCACACGGTCGCCGCCGCCGCCGTCTCCAGCAGCGCGAAGCCCAGCGCCTCGGCGAAGCGGCCCTTCTGGTAGTCCACCGGCTTGACCAGGTCGACGGCCACCGCGCCGCTGCGGATCCGGGAGGCCATCGCGAAGTCGGTGAACGTCGAGACCAGGCAGTTGGTGAAGAACGACACCAGCAGGTACGCCTTCATCTGCGGCCAGGTGAAGCCGGCCAGCGAGTTGCCGTCGCCCAGCAGCGCCTGCCACAGCGCGAACATGGCCACCAGGTTGAACACCAGCATGGACAGGCTCATCAGGAACGGCACCCGGTAGGCCAGGGCGTTGCGCCAGGCGATCCGCGCCATGGCCCGGTAGGGCCGCATCAGCCGGCACCGGTCAGGGCGGCCGGGGAGTCGCGGTCGTGCAGCCGGCGGATCAGGTCGGCGACCCCCTCGTCGTCGATGCGCAGGTCCCGCACCTCGACCAGCCCCATCACGGCGGCCGCGACCGCGCCCGCCGGGCGCAGCGTCCGGTCGAAGCGGACCACCAGGTCGCGCTCGCCGGCCCCGGCGCTCACCTCGGCGTCGGGCAGGTGCTGCCGGATCAGCTCCAGCGGCGCGGGCGCGGCCAGTTGGAAGCGCACCGTCGAGTGGCCCGCCAGGGTGTCGCGCAGGACATCGACCGGGCCGTCGTGCCGGATCCGCCCCTCGTCGACGACGACGATGCGCCGGCACACCTCCTCGATGTCGCCCACGTCGTGCGTGGTCAACAGGACGGTCGTGCCGTCGGCGACGAGCTGGCGCAGGAAGGCGCGCACCCGGTCCTTGACCGAGACGTCGAGCCCGATGGTCGGCTCGTCGAGGTAGACGATGCGGGGCTCGTGCAGCAGCGCGGCGGCGAGGTCCGCCCGCATCCGCTGCCCGAGGGACAGCTTGCGGGCCAGCACCGGCAGCAGCGAACCGATCTCCAGCACCTCGCAGAGCCGGTCCATCGACCGGCGGTAGTCGGCCGCCGGGATGCGGTACATGTCGCGCAGCAGCTCGAACGTGTCCTGCACCGGCAGGTCCCACCACAGCTGCGTGCGCTGGCCGAAGACCACCCCCACGTTGCGCGCGTTGGCGACCCGGTCCCGGTGCGGCACGACCCCGGCGACGCGCACCTCGCCGGCGGTGGGCACCAGGATGCCCGTCAACAGCTTCACGGTGGTCGACTTGCCCGCGCCGTTCGGACCGACGTACGCCACGGACTCGCCCTCGTCGACGCGCAGGTCGATGCCGTCGACGGCGCGGTGGACGTCGAAGCGCCGGGTGACCAGGTGCCGGAGCGCGCCGGCCAGGCCCGGCGCCTTGCGCGGGCGGCGGAACTCCTTGACGAGGCCGGAGGCCTCGACCAGTGCGGCCGTGGGGGCCATGGCGCTGTGCTCCGATCTGACGGACGACGAGGGGCGCGGGCGGCCCCGGCGGTCAGTCGCGCCCCCAGGCGTCGCCGGCGGCCAACCCCAGCGCGGCCAGCCGCGCCGGAGCCGCGCCGAGCCGCTCCACCTCGGGGTGCGTCACCCGGGGGAACATCCCGCCGAGGGCGAGCGTGGCCAGGACCCGTTCGCGCAGCACCGGCTCGACCGGCCGACCCCACGAGTCCCACAGCGACCGGAACGGCTCCACCCGCGTGCGGGCCAGGCCCATCAGGCACGCCGTCACCCACAGCGACCACAGCTGGTCGGCCGGCACGCGCGCCGCGAGGTCGGCCAGCCAGGGCTGCGGGTCCGCCACGTCGCGGGCGTACCGCTCGCGCAGCGCCGGCACGTCGACGCCGAACCGGTCGACGGCGGCCTCCAGCGGCACCGGGCTCCAGTTGTTGGTGGGCCGGTCGTTCTCGACCACGACGCGCGGCTCGCCGTGCTTGAAGTAGGGCAGGCAGTCGAAGCCGTCGAGCGTGCGCGCCGGGTCGGGCGACCAGCCCGGCGGCGGCTCGCCCACGTAGCAGGACGCCTCGCGGCGGCCCCGGTCGTTGTTGCCGACCACGCTCGGCACGTCGTGGTGCGCCGCCAGGTTCGGCACCGCGAGGTGGACCGGCAGCCCGACGTCCCGCGCGAAGTGGGCCACGGCGACGTCGTCCGCCTCGTCCGGGTCCTGCCCGGCCAGGTAGTCCACGAGCCCCTTGGCCGCCGTGGCCGGCAGGGCCAGCGCGATGGTCGGCACGTAGTCGCAGACGGCGCGGACCCAGCGCGCGCCCAGCAGGGCGGCCATCCGGACGGCGGCACCGTTGCGCGACCCCCAGTCGCTGTGCAGGGCGACCGCGCCGTCCGGCCGGGCCTGCACGGCCCGGAAGGCGTGCTCCAGGAAACCGGGGAACACCACCGCGTCGTCCTGCAACACCAGGTGGTGGGTGCAGCCGGGCCCGACGGCGGCCCACGCCGCGCTGGCGGTGCGCAGCGTCCGCGGCGGGCCGTCGGGCTCGGGGTCGAGGACGATCTCGACCGGGTAGGGAGCCAGCCGCCGCGCGAGGTCCTCCGCGAGGTGTCGCCGGGACGGGTGCGTCATGACGGCTACGGACACGCCACCATGAGACAACTCCTTCTCCTTCCGGCCGGCGGTGTCACGATCGGGTATCGGCGTGGATCGCGGTCAACGTACCAGCGTTGCCGATCGGGGGCGACCCCTGACACCGTTTCCCCCGTGCGTGTCGGCGGTCCCATTGCTTTGTCGTCGGTCAATGCGAGGCGAGGTCGGGCGATGCAGGCGCGGGCGGCTGCACGTCGAGCGACAGCGCCACCCCGAAATGGTCGGAGGGATACTGGCCGCTGTCGTCGCAGGCGGTGCCCAGCAGGGCCGGGCGGCTCGCGCGGACCAGGTCGGCGGCGCGCACCAGGACGTGGTCGAGCCGCCAGGTCGGCGCCGGCGTCGGCATGGTCAGCGCGGCCGGGGAGCCGCCGGCGGCAGCCCACGCGTCGACCAGCGCGCCCCGGTCGCGCAACCGGCCCAGCAGGGTGCCGTCCGCCGGGCAGTTCAGGTCGCCGCAGACCAGCAGCGGGCGCTCCGGCGGGGCCGCCCCGGCCGCCGCCTCCAGGCCCCGCAGGCACGCCTCCTTCACCTCGTCGGGCCCGACCGGCAGGTGCGCCACCCACACCGTGACGGCGGACGTCGACACCTCCAGCACGCCCGGGTGGCCGCCGAAGCCGCCGAAGCCGGGCACGGGGAAGACCCGCCACGAGTCGATCGGCGCGCGGCTCAGCACCGCCAGGCCGGGCACCGGACCGGGACCGGAGTGCGCGACCTCCCACCGCCCGGGCAGCCCGTCGGCCAGCTCCCGCGCCCGCCCGGCCCCCGACCCGGCCGGCGCGGGCACCTCCTGGAGGGCGACCAGGTCGGCGTCGGCGTCGGCCAGCGCGCGGGTCAACAGCGCGGCCCGGCGCCGCCACACCCGGCGCTCGTCGGCCTCGGCGAGGGCCGGGCTGTCCGCCCGGGCCCCGCGCAGGACTGCCCGGTCGTGCCAGTACCGGTGGGGGGTCCCGGTGCCCCAGATGTTGTACGTGACGACGCGCAGCGGCATCCCGACCCCGACCTCCCCGTGCGACGGCCCGTCGGCTCCGGGTCCGCGACGCCTCGCACGGTAGCAGCGCGCGCCCGGCGCGGGGCGCGCGCCGGACGCCCGCCGGCCACCGGGACAGGGGGCCCGCAAAAAGAAATAGGGGCACCGGTACGGACGATGTACGGGTAACGCGCAACGACAGCCCTGGAATTGAGCGGTTACGATTGCTCGCCCTCTCGAACTAAGGAGCTGTCTTGGGTCTCGATCGGCGAAGTTTCCTCGCGCAAACAGGAATCATGGGCGCAGGTGTCGCGCTCTCGGGCACAATTGACGCGCTCTTCACGGCGGCCCCCGCCCTCGCGGGCCACGGCGGCGGATACGGCCCACTCGTGGCGGACCCGGCCGGGCTGTTGGACCTGCCCCGCGGATTCCGTTACCGGGTCCTTTCCCGGGAGCGCGGCACCGCGCCGGCCGGCGTGGCGCCCAGCAGCTTCGACGGGATGGCCGCGTTCTCGGGCCCGGGCCGGGACGTCCGGCTCGTCCGCAACCACGAGAACCGGGTGGGCGCATTCGCGCCGGTGGTCGCGCCCGCCGAGCTGACCTACGACCCCGTCGCCGTGGGCGGCACCACGACGCTGGTCGTCGGGCCGCGCGGGGTGGCCGAGCGGATCAGCCTGGGCGGCACCTCCACCAACTGCGCGGGCGGGGTGACCCCCTGGGGGACGTGGCTGACCTGCGAGGAGACGGAGATCCGGCGGGGCGAGGGCGGCCACGAGAAGGACCACGGCTTCATCTTCGAGGTCGACCCGTGGCGCACCGACCGCAACGTGGACCCGACGCCGCTCACCGCCATGGGCCGCTTCGCGCACGAGGCCATCTGCGTCGACCCCCGCACCGGCGTGGTGTACGAGACCGAGGACGCCTACGGCGAGAAGTTCGGCTGCTTCTACCGGTTCCTGCCCCGCCGGCCGCTCGGCGGCCACGGCAGCCTGCGGGCCGGCGGGCGGCTCCAGGTGATGCGGGTGCCCGGCGTGGCCGACCTGTCCACCGTTCAGGAGCCCGGGGCCGTCTTCGGCGGCGTCGAGTGGCTCGACGTGCCGGACCCCCTCGCCACGAGCGTGCCCGTGCGGCTGCAGGACTACGGCCCCGGCGGCGTGACGCACGCCCAGAAGCTGGAGGGCGCGTGGTGGGGCACCGACGGCGCGGCCTACTTCGTCTCCTCCTTCGCGGTGCGCGAGCACGGCTCCCAGGCCGACCACCAGGGCCAGGTGTGGCGGTACGTCCCCGCCACCAACACGCTGACGCTGGTCGTCGTGTTCCGCGGCACCGACCCGGGGGCGGAGCTGTACAAGACGCCCGACAACATCTGCATGACCCCGGCCGGCGGCCTGATGCTCTGCCAGGACGGCGACGGCGACAGCTACCTGATGGGCACCACCGTCGACGGCGAGCCGTACCTGTTCGCCCGCAACCGGCAGAACCTCGGCACCGAGTCCGCGCCGTCGTACGGCGAGTTCGCCGGGGCCTGCTTCGCCGACGACCGGCGGACCATGTACGTCAACTGCTACGCCCCTGGCACGACGTTCGAGATCACCGGCCCCTTCCGCAGGTAGCGGGCCGGACGACGCGCCGCGCGGCGGCCCGGTGTTCCCGCCGGGCCGCCGCGGCGCGTGATTCCCGCCACAGGGTGGCGTCGCCGCGGGCGGCTCCGCCGCCGCCCCGCGCGAGCGCGCGCCGCGACCCCGCCGGGCGAACATGAGCACCCCTACTCATCCGTTCGCCGGGGGCGTTGGGCAAGCTCAACGCATGATCGACCCCACACCACCACTGAGCCCGGCCCGGGGGCGGGTGGGCATCACCGCCGTCGGGGCCAGCCTGCCCGGGCAGGCCGTGCCCACCGCCGAGGTGCAGCGGCGGCTCGCCGAGGCCAGCGGGCTGACCCTGCCGGACGGCCTGCTCGCGCGGATGACCGGCATCTCCTCCCGCCGGCTGGCCGCCGACGGCGAGTACGCCTCCACCCTCGCCGTGCGCGCCGCCCGGCAGGCGCTCGCCGCCGCCGGCCGGGAACCCGAGGAGGTGGACCTGCTGCTGTTCGCCTCCGCCACCCGGGACGTCGCCGAACCTGCCACGGCCCACATCGTGCAGGCCGAACTCGGCAGCCACGCCCACGCCCTCGACGTCACCAACGCCTGCAACAGCTTCCTCAACGGCATCGACCTGGCCCGCTCGGCGATCCTCGCCGGCCGGGCCCGCCGCGCGCTGGTCGTGACGGGGGAGACCCCCACCCGGGCCATGCGCTGGCAGGTCGCCGACCTCGACCAGGCCCGGGGCGCGTTCGCCGGCTACACCTTCGGCGACGCGGGGGCCGCCGTCCTGGTCGAGCCGGTCGCGCGCGGCGGGATCGTCGACGTCGACACCGAGACGTGGTCGGAGCACTGGACGGTCGGCGGCATCCCCGGCGGCGGCTCCCGCCACCCCCGCGGCGACGAACACACCTACTTCACCGGCGACGGGCGCGCCCTGCGCGACGTGTTCGAGAAGATCGGCGGCGACATCCTGCACCGGGTCCGGGGCCGCACGGGCCTCGACTGGGCCGACTACGCCCGGGTCCTGGTCCATCAGGTCACCCTGCCCTACCTCGACCGGTTCGTCGAGGTCACCGGCGTACCCCGGGACAAGCTGGAGATCACCGTCGGCGAGCTGGGCAACCTCGCCAGCGCCACCCTCGGCGTGCAGCTCGCCCGCGTCGACGCCACGCTGCGCCCCGGCGACCGGGTGCTCTTCGTCGGCCTCGGCGGCGGCGTCAGCCTGATGACGATGGTCTGGGAGAAGTCGTGACCGCCCTGTGGGTGGTGGTGCCCGCGTACAACGAGGTCGCCCGCATCGGCGCCACCCTCGCCGCCCTCGCCGCGCAGACCGACCGGGACTTCACCCTGCTCGTGGTCGACAACGGCTCCACCGACGGCACCCGGGACGAGGTGCGCCGCTTCGCCGTGCGCGCGCCGGTGCCGACCCGGCTGCTGCGGGAGGATCAGCGGGGCGTCGGCGCGGCCGTCGACACCGGCTTCCGGCACGCCATCGCGCAGGGCGCCACCCTGCTGGCCCGCACCGACGCCGACTGCCTGCCCCACCCCGGCTGGGTGGCCGCCGCCCGCCGCGCCCTCACCGGCGGGGCTGCCATGGCGTGCGGCCGGATCGAGGCCCGCCGCGACGAGCACGGCCCGCTGGGCCGGGCCGGGTTCCGCTGCCTGGTCGCCGTCGCCAGCACCTTCGGCCGGCTGCGCCCCGCCCACCGGGGCCCCGGCTACCGGGCCCCGTACCGGATGCACGCGGGCAACAACATGGCGATCACCGCCGAGGCGTACCTCGCCGCCGGGGGCATGCCCCGCCGCCCGTCCCCGACCGACCGGGAGTTCCTCAACCGGGTACGCCGGCACACCGACGCCATCGTCCACGAGCGCACCATGGTGGTGGAGAACTCCACCCGGCGGCTGCGGGCGTACGGGCTGCGCCGCACCGCCGCCTGGTACCTGGACCGGGGCAGCGGCCGGCTCTCCCCGGACCCGCGCTGACCGCACCCCCGCCCGGAAACGAGTCCCCCGATGCTCAACGAACTGGCCGCCGTGCTGCGCCGCCACCCCGACCGGCCCGCCGTGCTCGCCGCCGGCCCCACCGGCCGCACCCGCACCCGGGCCACCCGGGGCGAGCTGGCCGACCTCGCCGACGGGTACGCCGCCGCCCTGCACCACCACGGCCTCGCCGCCGGGGACACCCTCGGGGTGGCGGTGCGCCCCGGCCCCCTGGCCCTGTCGGTGCTGCTTGCCGCGCACCGGCTCGGGCTGCGGGTGGCGGTGCTCGACCCCAGCGCCGGCCCGGACGTGCTGACCGCGCGCCTGGCCCTGGCCCGCCCGGCCCTGGTCGTCGCCGACGCGGCGGCGCAGGCCGTCGCTGGGTGGGCGCGCCCGCTGGCCGACCGGGCCCGGCTGGCCCTGCCCCGGCTCGCCGAGCTGGGGCCGGTGCGCACCGTCGGCCGCCGGCTGCCCGGCTGCGCCCCGGCGCTGCGCCCCCGCTCCGGCCCGGCCCCCGACCGGGGCGGACCCGACGACGACGCGGTGATCATCTTCACCTCGGGCACGACCAGCCGCCCCCGGGCGGTCGTGCACCGCCGCGCCGGCCTGGACGCCGGGATGCGCGCCGTCGCCGACCTGGTCCGGCCGCGCGCGGGTGCGCCGGTGCTCGGCGGCACGTTCTTCGTCCTCGTCCCGGCCCTGGCCAGTGGCGCGCCGGTGGCCCTGCCGGCGCGCTCGCCCCGGGTCCTGGCCCGGCAGGTGGCCCGGCTGCGCCCGCAGGCCAGCTACCTCACCCCGCCGCAGCTGCGCGCCCTGCTGGCCCAGCGGCCCCGGCTGTCCGGCCGGTTCTACAGCGGCTCCGCGCCGGTCAGCGCCACCCTGCTCGACCGGGCCCGGCGGGCCGGCGCCGAGCAGGCATGGGGGGTGTACGCCCTCACCGAGCTCTTCCCGGCCGCCGCCGTCGAGGCGACCGAGAAGGCCGCCTTCACCGGCGACGGCGACCTCGTCGGCGCGCCGCTGCCCGGGGTGGACGCCCGGGTCGGGCCCGACGGGCGGCTGCTGCTCACCGGGCCCGGGCAGGCGCACCGCTATCTCGGCGAGGAGCCGCACGAGCTGGTCGACACCGGCGACGTCGCCCGGCTCGACGGCGACCGCATCGTCCTCGCCGGCCGCAGCAAGGACATGATCCTGCGCGGCGCGGAGAACATCTACCCCGGCCTGTACGAGCCGGCCCTGCACGTGCCCGGGGTCAACCTGGCGGTGCTGGTCGGCGTGCCCGCAGGCGACGGCGACGAACGCCTCGTGGCCGTCGTCGAACCCGAGCCCGGCACCGACCCCGGCCGGCTGCGCGGGGCCCTCGACCCGGCCCTGGCGCGGATGGGCGCCGCCCGCCCCGACGCGCTGCTCATCGCACCGGTGCCGACGAGCGGACGGTCCCGCAAGCCCGACCGGGCCGCCACGGCAGCCCTGGCCGCCGCCGCGACGGGCCGGCCCGTCCCGAGCCCTCGGCGGGGCGGCCGTGGCTGAACGCCCCGCCGCCGCGGCCCCTGTCGACGCGGCCCCCACCGGGGCCGGTTGGCCCGCCGGGGGCGGCCGGTCCGGCCGGGGCCGCCGCCGCGACCGCCGCGTCTACCTGCGGCGCTACCCGCTGCTGTTCACGCTGCTTGTCGCCACCCGGCACCGGCCGGCGCTGCGGCTGGGCCGCACCGTGCTCGTGCACGACCCGCAGGCGTACCTCGACGCGCTGACCCGGCTGCCCCTGGACCGCGCCGCCGCCGGCACCGTCGGCGGGACCGCCCACCGGCTCGGCGCCGACGGGCTCCTGTTCGACCAGGAGGGCCCCGAGCACCGCCGGCTGCGTCGCGCCCTGCACGACGGGCTGGGGCCCGCCGGGGTGGCCAAGCTGCGCCCGGTCTGGACGGCGGTGCTGCGGCGGCGACTCGCCCCGCTCGCCGCCGGGGAACCGGTGGACCTGGTGCCGGTCGCCGCCGAACTGGCCGGCGTCACCGCGGCGGCGCTGCTGGGCGTCGACGCCGACCCCACCGCCCTGGCCGCCGCCGCCCGCCGCGCCGCCGCCACGGCCGCCGCCGCGCAGCTACCGGGCCCGCACCCGCCCGGCCGGTCCCGCGCCGCCCGCCGCGCCGTGGCCGACCTGACCGCCCTGCTCGGCGTACCGCCGGACGCCGCCGGCCTGGCCGGCATGCTCGCCGTCGCCGCCGTCAACACCACCGTCTCCGGCCTGCCCCGGGCGGTCGCCTGGTGCGCCGACGACCGGCTGTGGGACGCCGCCGCCGACCCGGCCCGCCGGGACACCCTGGTCGACGAGCTGCTGCGGGTCACCGCGCCGAGCCCGCTGCTGCCCCGGGCCGCCGCAGCGGCGGGCACCGCAGCCGGTTGCCCCGTCCGGGCCGGGGACCGGCTGCTGCTGGTCGCCCGGCACGCCGCCGGGGCGCACCGCGCCGGACCCGACCCGGCTGCCCCGGCCCCGCCCCGGATCGCGCGGCTCGTTTTCGGCGCCGGCCCGCACTCCTGCCCGGGGGCCCGGCTGGCCCGCGCGCAGCTCGCCGACACCCTCGCCGCGCTCGTCCCGCACCGGCCGGTCGTGGCGCGGGCCCGCGCCGACGGCCGCGCCGCGCTGCCCGGCTGGGCTCGCCTGGTGATCAGGGCCGGCACGTGAGTTCGGCGGGTACCCAGGGCCCGCGGGCGGACCTCCACGGTGCCGAGGTGGCGGTGACCGGGGCGAGCGGCTTCTGCGGCGCCGCCGTGGCCCGGGCCGCGCTGGCGGCCGGCGCCCAGGTGCGCTGCCTCGGCCGCCGCCCCGGCCCCGTCGGAAGGCACGTCCCGTGGGACGCCGCGCGCACCGCCCCCGACCTCGCCGGCGCCGACGTCGTCGTCCACCTCGCCGCGGCGGTCGGTGACCCGCCGCCCGGCCGGGCCGCCGAACGCGCCTACCGGGCCGTCAACGTCGACGGGGCGGCCCGGGTGCTCGACGCCGCCGCCGGTCGCCCACTGGTCTGGGTGAGCAGCGCCAGCGTCTACCGGCCGCAGGGCGCGGCCCTGGTCACCGAGGACCACCCGACCGACGGGCAGCTCTCCGCGTACGGGCGCACCAAGGCCGCCGGCGAGCGCCTCGCCCTCGCCGCCGGTGCCGTCGTGCTGCGCCCCCGGGCGGTCTACGGCCCCGACGACCCGCACCTGCTGCCCCGGCTGCTGCAGGCCCGCCGGGGCGGATGGCTGCCGGTGCCCGGCCCCGACGTGCGGCTCAGCCTCACCGCCGTGGAGAACCTGGCCGACGCCTGCCTGGCCGCCCCCGCCTGGCCGGCCGGGGCCTACAACATCGCCGACGCCCGGCCGTACTCGCGCGACGTCGTGCTGCGCGCGGTCCTCGCCGCGGCCGGCGATGCGGCGCGGCTGGCGCACGTGCCGGCCGGTCTCGCCCGCGCCGCCGCGTCGGCGTCGACCGCCTGGTCGGGGCTCACCCGCCGCCCGCCGCTGCTGACCCGGTACGCCGTCGACCAGCTCGCCCGCGACATGGTGCTCGACCTCGGCCGGGCCATCGCCCAGGGCTACCGGCCGCGCCGCGACCTCGCCGACTACCTGGCCGCGCCGGACGGACCAGGGCGCGCGGCGCGCGGGACGCGCGGCGGCCACGACCGTGGGTAGACTCCGCGTCGCGGCCGGATGACCATGCGTCGGGGCCCCTCGTGCGAGGGCGTCCCCGTGCGATCCGTGCCTGGGGAGAGGGATGGGGTGCCCGCCAGGTGATGACTCTTGCGGCGGTCGCGGCCGACGCCTCCTGCACCGCCCTGCTGGTGCTCGCCCCCGACGGTCGCTGCCTCTGGTCCAACGTGGCCGCCGGCCGGCTCGGGGTCCGGCCGGACGAGCTGCCGCTGGCGCGGGTGGAGCCGGGCGGCCCGGCCGTCGAGGTCCCCTGGCCGGCCGCCGAGCACGCCACCCGGTGGTTGCAGGTGTGCTGCCACGGCGTCGACTCCGACGGGCAACCCCTGCGTGTGTACGAGGTACGCGACGTCAGCGCCGAGCGCCGCGAACGCGAGCGGGGCCGTAACCACCGGTGGCGACTGGCCCGCATCGAGCAGCTGGCCAAGGTCGGCACCTGGGAGTGGACCGTGGCGACCGGCGAGGTCGTCTGGTCCGACGTGCTGTTGCAGATGTTCGGCCTGCCGCCGGGCACCACCCTGGACTACCCGTCCTACCGCGAGCTGGTGCACCCCGACGACATCGGCCTCATCGAGCGGACCCTGGAGACGGCGCTGGCCAACGCGGCGCCCTTCTCCTACATCCACCGCATGTACCTTCCCGACCGCGCGACGGTCCGCGTCTTCGAGTGCTACGGCGAGGTCTTCACCGACGACTCCGGCGCTCCGGAGCGCGTCCTGGGCACCGCCCACGACATCACGGCCATGCGGCGGGCCCAGGACGAGCTGACCCGGCTGGCCGAGCGCGACCCCCTGACCGACCTGCCGAACCGGCGCACCCTGCTCGCGCGCCTCGACGACCTGCTCGCCTCCGGCGGCGGGCGCTCGGGCGCCCTGCTGCTGATCGACATCGACAACTTCAAGGACATCAACGACGTGCACGGGCACGCCGTGGGCGACGACGTGCTGCGCGTGCTGGCCCGCCTGTTCGTCCGGCACCTGCCGGCGGGCACCGTCCTGGGCCGCCTCGGCGGCGACGAGTTCGCGGTCGTGCTGCCCGAGGCCACTGCCGGCGGGGCCCTCGCCGTCGCCGAGGGCCTGTGCAACGCCGCGGTGCGCAGCCCCGTGCCGCTGGTCGACGCCGGCCTGCGGGTCACCCTGAGCATCGGGGCCGCGTCGCTGACCCCCGGCGACACCCGCGACGTGGCGCTCGCCCACGCCGACCTCGCGCTCTACGAGGCGAAGAACGCCGGGCGCAACCGGGCCCGGCTCTACCTGCCCGAGCAGTACCGGCACGCCGTGCAGCGGGTCAACGTGGTCGCCCGGGTCCGCAGCGCCCTCGACGAGCGCCGGATGCGCCTCGACGCCCAGCCCATCATCGACCTGCTGACCGGCGAGGTGGTCAGCCACGAGCTGCTGATCCGGCTGCGCGACGGCCGGGAGCCGGAGCTGGCGCCGGCCGACTTCCTGCCCACCGTGGAGCGCGACGACCTCATCGGGGAGCTGGACCGGTGGGTGGTGGCCACCGCTACGGCGGCGCTGGCCGACCCGGCGGCCGCGGCGGCCGGGACCCGCTTCGACGTGAACATCTCCGCCCGGTCGCTGGAGTCGCCCGGCTTCGGCGACTGGGTGGTGGGGCGGCTGCGCGCGGCCGGCGTCGAGGCCCGCCGGCTGGGCCTGGAGGTCACCGAGACGGCGGCGATCACCAACGTCGCCGCCGTGCGCAACCTCGCCGGCACGCTGCGCGACGCCGGCTGCCGGCTGAGCCTGGACGACTTCGGGGCCGGCTTCGGCTCGTTCGCCTACCTCAAGCACCTGCCGTTCAGCACCGTCAAGATCGCCGGGGACTTCGTCCGGCAGGCCGACCGGGGCGGCGCCGACCCGGTGCTCATCGACGCGGTCGTGCGCGCCGCGCACGGGCTGGGCATGCGCACCGTCGCCGAGTCGGTCGACCGCGACGCGCTGGTGCCCGCCCTGCGCCGGCTGGGCGTCGACGCCGGCCAGGGCTTCCACCTGGGCCGTCCCATCCCGCTGGACGTCCTGCTCAACCGGGTGCCCGACGACGGTCCCGTCGCCCTGGACGCTCCGCTCCGCCGCCCCGACCACTGACCGCCGCCCCGGCCCGCCCCGACCCGCCGCCCCCTCCGGAGACCCAGGTGACCGCATCCCCCGCACCGGCGCTGCCCGGCGGCGTCACGCTCGCCACCCCCGACCTCGACGCCGCCCGCGCCTTCTACGCCGACCTGCTCGGCTGGACGTACGCCGCGCCGGCCGGCCCGCACCCCGCACGGGCCGGGGCGACCGCCGCGTACGCCGGGGGGACACCCGCCGCCGAGCTGGAGCAGGCTGCCGCCCCGGCCCGCTGGTGGACGGTCCTCGCCGCCGGCGACGTCGAGGCCGTCCGGGCCGCCGCCGGCCGGGCCGGGGCGCGTTTCGACGGCGACGACGTGCACGACCCGCTCGGCGGGTCCTTCCGGCTGCGCGCGGGCACCGACCTCGTCGCCCCCGGCCCCGGCCGGCCCAGCTGGTACGAGTACATGACGACCGCCCCCGCCGACGCCGACCGGTTCCACGCCGACGCCCTGGGGCTGCGGGCGAGCACGCCGCCGGGCGCCCACGACGACTCGTACGCCCTGCTGCTGGCCGCCGGGCGGCCCGTGGCGGGCCGGCTGGCGCTGCCCCCGCCGCTGGCGGGTCTGCTGCCGAGTGGCTGGATGGTCTACTTCGCCGTCGCCGACCCCGACGACGTGGCCGGGCGGGTGCAGGGGCTGGGCGGGCGGCTGCTGGTGCCGCCCCGGGACGTCGCGACCGGCCGGGTCGCCGCGCTCGCCGACCCGGCGGGCGCGGTGTTCACCGTCATCCGCCCGGCCCCCGCCCCGGCGTAGCCCTGGCCCCCGCCCTGCATAGTCCCGGCCCCGCCCCGGGCGCAGCCCCGGCGCGCCGTGCCCGCCGCCGCCCCGCAGCCCGGCCGACGTCTCAGCGTCGGTCGACCGCCGCGAGGATCGCCTGCGCCAGCTCCGCCGGCTTCGTGAACTGCGGCCAGTGGCCGGTGGGCAGGTCGACGTACTCGACGTCGCGCACGGCGGCCAGCTCGGCCACGTACGGGTGCCCCTGGTCGATCCACTCCCGCAGCTGGGCGGCCGGGTATTCGCAGGCGATGATCGTGGCGGGCACGTCGTAGCGGCGTGCGTCGGTGAGCACCTGCGGGTCGCGGGCGACCGCCGCGGGCTGGGGCACCGCCCTGGCCCGGAACGCCGCCCGCAGCTCGTCGTCGAGGTCGCGCAGGTCGTCCTCGCCGAACGCGGACCAGTCGGGCAGCGGGATCACGCCGTCGACCACCGGTAACTGGTCGTTGATGGGGTGCCCGTCGCCGAGCGGCCCGGCGTCGACGTACACGACCCGGGCGACCCGGTCGGGTCGCGCGTCGGCGGCGGCGTGCGCGATCGGCCCGCCGCCGGAGTGCCCGACGAGCACGACCGGCCCGTCGGCCTGGTCGACGGCGGCCACCACCGCGGCGACGTGGTCGCGCAACCGGACGCCGGCGCGGTCGGCGTCGGCCGGGTCGAGGCCGGGCAGGGTGAGCGCCCGCACGCGGTGGCCCGCCCGTTCGAGGGCCGGCGCGACCCCGCGCCACGACGAGCCGTCGAGCCAGAAGCCCGGGATCAGGATGAGGTCCATGCCCGGCACGCTAGCCGCCACCCCCGACAGCCCGGCTGCCGCGCGGCGCGTACGCCGCAGGTGGCCGGCCCCGGGCGTACGCTGGCGTCCGTGGATCACGAAGACCGCATCGCACTGTTCCTCGACTACGAGAACCTCGCGCTGGGGGCGCGCGAGCACCTCGGCGGCATGGTCTTCGACCTGCGTCCCCTCGCCGACGCCCTCGCCGAGCGGGGGCGGGTGGTGGTGCGCCGGGCCTACGCCGACTGGTCCTACTTCGACGAGGACCGGCGGATGCTCACCCGCTCCCACGTCGAGCTGATCGAGATGCCCCAGCGCATGGGCGCCTCGCGCAAGAACGCCGCCGACATCAAGATGGCCGTCGACGCCGTGGAGCTGGCCTTCGAGCGCGTGTACGTCTCGACGTTCGTGATCTGCACCGGCGACAGCGACTTCACGCCGCTGGTGCACAAGCTGCGGGAGCTCAACAAGCGGGTCATCGGCGTGGGCGTGGAGAAGTCCACCTCGGCGCTGCTGCCGCCGGCGTGCGACGAGTTCCTCTACTACGACCGCCTCGAGGGCGTCGACGTCCCGCCGGCGCGGGCGCGGCGCGGCCGGCCCGCCCGGCTGCCCAGCCCGGAGCCCGAGCAGGCCGGGCAGGTCGAGCAGGTCGAGCAGGCGGAGCCGGTGGAGGCGGCGGAGCCCGAGGCGCAGCCGGTGGGCGCGGAGCCGGCCCGCGACGTCGACACACTCAGCGTGCTGGTGGCCCAGACCGTGGCCGGCCTGCAGGGCAGCTCCAGCGGGGAGGTCACCGCCTCGACGCTCAAGCGCACCCTGTTGCGCAAGGACCCGACGTTCAGCGAGTCCGACTACGGCTTCCGCACCTTCGGCGAACTGCTGCGGCACCTCGCCGGCCGGACGGTGATCGAGCTGGCCGAGGGGCCGGCGAAGGGCGACCCCGAGGTGTCCCTGCCCGAGCACGGCGACCGGGAGGTGGCCTTCGGGCTGCTCCGGTCCGTCGTCGCCGACCTGGCTCGCGGCGAGGGCGACGTCGCCCTGTCGGGGCTGAAGAACCAGCTGCGCCGGGCACGCCCGGACTTCAGCGAGAAGAAGCTCGGCTACCGCAGCTTCCTCCAGTTCTGCAAGGCCGCCGCGACCAGCGGGATCGTCGACCTGCGGTGGAGCGCCGACGCCGACGACTACCTGCTGACCGTGCCGGCGGCCTCCTGACCGCGCTTTCGCGGCGCCCACCACAACGGACGGTCCGGACCGGACGGTCCGTTGTGGCACCCGGCTACCGTGGGCAGTGGCATCGCCACCCACGCGTGGGGCGGTGCCGGTGGCGGCTCCCTCGATCGCTAGGGTTGGGACGTGTCTCTATGGATGGCCGCGATGTGGGGGATGGTCGGCAGCGCCGTCGCGGAGGCACTGAATCTCTCCGCCATGATGCGCCCGACCAGCGAGTCCGGGGGCCGGTGGCAGTGGCCGTGGCGGGACCGGCGGGACCGGCCGATCGTCGTCTTCGCCGTCCTGCTGCGGGCGGCGGCGGGCACCGGCCTGGCCGCCGCGGCGGGCGCGGGTGGCCTGGCCGACACGGCGTTCGCCAGCTTCACCTTCGGGGTGGCCGCGCCGCTGGTGATCGCCAAGATGTTCGACCAGGTCCGGGTGGAACCGCCGGCCGAACCGCCCGCCGACACACCGGACGGTGACCACGATGACGGCGCGTGACAGCCGGTGGCAGCGGTGGGTCGCCGCGCTGGCCGCCCGGCCGGCGACGACCACGACCGCCGCGCCCGTTCCCGGGCGCACCAGGTTGGCCGCCGCGCTGGCCGCGCGGGCGGTCGCCGGCCCGCGCCGCCCGCCGCCGCCCGGCTTCGGGGACGCGCCCGCCGAGGGCGGCAAGCTGACCGAGCGGGTGAAGGCGATCCTGGCCGCCGTCCTGGGCGTGACCGCCGACCAGTTGCGGGTCGACGCCGACGGCGACGTGGGCATCCGCGCCGGCTCCGCCATGATCTTCGTACGCGTCCAGGACGACCCGCCCCTGGTGGACGTCTTCTCGCCGCTGCTCACCGGCGTCGAGCCGACCGAGACGCTCTACCAGCGCCTCTCCGACCTGACCAACGGGCTGGTCGTCGGCCGGGTCTACTGCACCGGCGGCACGGTCTGGGCCTCCATCCCCGTCTTCGGGCAGGACTTCGTCCCCACCCACCTTTTGCTGGCCGTACGCGGAATGATCGCCCTGGCCGACGACCTCGACGACCGGCTGCGCCTGGAGTTCGGCGGCAGCCGGTTCTTCGGGTCGGAGGCGACCGGGCTGACCCCGGTGCCCGACCCGACCGGCTACCTGCGCGACCTCGCCGACTCGGGGGCCTCCGGGGCGCGGGGGGCGGGCAGCATCCTGGTCGACCTGCTGGCCGACCGGGGGCACACCGACGAGCTGCGGCTGCGCGCCGACCACGGCGACGGGCACGCCGCCGCCCGCTTGGCGGCGCTGCTGGCTGAGCGGGGCCAGGCGGAGGAGGCCGAACGCTACTGGCGCGTGGCCGCCGACCTCGGCGATCCCGGGGCGCACGACGAGTTGGCGGCCCTGCTGGCCGCGGGGGGCCGCCCGGACGAGGCGATCGACCTGTTGCGCCGCTCCGTCGAGCAGGGCAACCGGCGGTCCCTGCCGCTGCTGATCACGCTGCTGACCGAGCGCGGGCAGCTCGACGAGGGCATTGACCTGCTGCGCCGCTGGGCGGCCCGGGTCGACCCGCCGCCGCACGTCGGCGGTTCGTAGCGGCGCGGACGACGATCGGGGGCCGGCAATTCCGCCGACCCCCGATCCTCTTCGCGGCGCGACGTCAGTCGCGCTGCACGACCATGCCCGCGCCCACCGTGCGGTTGGTGGCCTCGTCGATGATCACGAAGCCTCCCGTCGTGCGGTTGCGGTGGTAGTCGTCGACGAGCAGCGGAACGGTGGTGCGGATGCGGATCCGGCCGATCTCGTTGAGTTTGAGTTCGGTGGCGGTTTCGTCGCGGTGTAGGGAGTTGATGTCGAGGCGGTAGTGCAGGCCCCGCACGATGGCCCGGGCGGAGCGGGTGGTGTGTTTGATGGCGTAGCGGCCGCCGACGGTCAGGGGGCGGGTCTCGTCCATCCAGCAGACCATCGCCTCGATGTCCTGCGCGACCGTGGGGGCGTTGTGGGGGCGGCAGATCATGTCTCCGCGGGAGATGTCGATCTCGTCTTCGAGGCGGACGGTGACCGACATCGGGGGGAACGCCTCCTCGACCGGCCCGTCGGCGGTCTCCACTGCCGCGATGCGCGAGGTGAACCCCGACGGCAGCACCATCACCTCGTCACCGGCCTTCAACACCCCCGAGGCGACCTGACCGGCATACCCCCGGTAGTCCGTCACCGTGGTCGACTGCGGCCGGATCACGTACTGCACCGGGAACCGCACGTCCTGCAGGTTCCGGTCCGAGGCGATGTGCACCCGCTCCAGATGGTGCAGCAACGACGGCCCCTCGTACCACGGCATGTTCTCCG
>NZ_FMCW01000006.1 GCF_900091595.1 Micromonospora haikouensis | reverse complement strand
CGAAGCCGGCGGCGAGGCGGGTGTAGGTGTCGCCGTTGCGCAGATGGGCCAGGGCGAGTAAGGCCTGCCGGCCTGGGTTCAGTCGCCGCCAGCGGGATCGGCGCTGCTTTCGGTGGGAGCGGATGCGTTCGGCGAGGTGGTTCAGGGTCCGGTTGGACAACGGGATCGTGGCGGGGTAGGACAGCATGGCGAGGCTCCCGGTCGGGGCATCGGGTTTTGGTCGATTTGCTGTCCTACCTGGAGCCTCGCGCCCATCGATCACCGGGCCCGCCACACCCGCCGAGCTGCAAGATCAGCTTGGAAAAGGCTCATCGAAGGAGAGCCTGTGCCTCCTCGGCGGAGAGAACGAAGCCGTCGCCGACAGGGGTCATGCCCTGGAAACAACGCCCACTGTTGGCTGGGAGACTGGGAGCTTTGCCGGTTGACCGCTCCGGGACCTTCAACTCCGAGGTGATGCCGGTGACCGGTTCGTTGTCCAGGACGAACTGGGTGGGTGGCTCGACGGGGGACTTCACCCAGTTGACCAGGCTGACGTGCACCTTGGCGTCACCCGGCCAGACCTGGCTGGAGACCGCCTCGGTGATCACCCCGCCTCGGTCGACCACGTAGTCCAGGCTGGCCGAGCGGGCGCGGTTCTGCGAGATCGAGTTCGTGCCGACCAGGCCAGCGCGCTGCCCCGGCTTCAGGTGGTCCTGTGCCCGGCGGAACCAGTAGACGCAGAAGTCCTTGATGCCGACGCCGAAGGTCTTGCCCAGCCATCTCAGGTAGTCGTCGCCGTGCGCCTCGCGCAGGAACTGGGAGCCGAGGAAGGGCGGGTTGCCAACGATGCAGTCCGTCTCCGGCCACGGCACGCGCAGGGCGTCGGCCGTGCTGATCGAGCGGAGGCTGACCAGTGGCAGCGGCGGCTCCGCCGGGCCGTACCTCACGATCATCTGTCGGTGGCCCATCCACAGCGTGACCCGGGCGACGGCCGTGGCCATCGGGACCACGTCGATCCCCTGCATGTTGACCAGCGGGAAGTAGGGCAGCCCGGTCGGCACGGGCAGGCCGGACGACCTCGCCAGGTCAGTGATCCGCTCCTTGAGCGTGTGCTCCAGGTGGCGTAGCTCCCGGTAGGCCACGTAGAGGAAGTTGCCGCAGCCGCAGGCCGGGTCGAGCACCCGGAACCGGCACAGCTCCTCCAGCAGCGCCACGCCCTCGTCCGGGCTCGTCACCGCGTCGATCCTGGCCCGCCACGGTTTGACGATCGTCGGCCGGACGATCTTCATGATGTCGACTTCGTGGGTGTAGTGCGCGCCGAGGGCGCTCCGGTCGGTGCTGAGAAAGCCCTCGATCAGCGAGCCGAAGATGGTGGGGTCGACCTGCCGCCAGTTGTACTCGGCGATCTCCAGCAGCTTGGTGGCCTCGTCCTTGGTCAGATGCACCAGGGCGGGCTTGGCGAAGAGGTCGCCGTTGACGTACTGCGTGCCCTTGAGCACGCCGTGCCGCCCGAAATCGTCCGGGTCGTTCAGCGAGGTGAAGAGGCCCCCGAGCATCAGGTACGACGACCAGACGTCGCCGTGCTGGGCGAGGAACCCCAGGGTTTGCTCGGTAGGCCGGCCCTCGACCATGTCGAAGTCCTCGGCGAAGAACAGCCAGACCATCTGCATGATGAAGCGCTGGATCGCCTCCGGCGGCGCGGCCTGCCGTTCGAGCAGGTCGAGGTAGACCTTGGCCACCGCCGTCGCCGCCGTGCGGGTGAGTTCCTTGTTGCTGCCGGGATGGAACAGGGGCTCTTCGCCGGCGAGGACCATCAGCGACTCGTACCGGTCCGGAAGCTCTTCGAGGCCGAAGGTCAGCAGTGGAGCGTTCGGGTACTTGCCCGGCTCCCAGATCTCGAAGCGGTGGAAGGAACTGAGCACCACGAACTGGGGTGCGGGGCGGCTTGTGGTGACGTCTGCCGAGTTGTGCCAGTAGTCGAGCGCCTGCTTGCGGTGCTGGTCGAGGCGGGTGCTCTCCTTGGGGGCCTTCATCTCCACGATGAGCTGGCCGGGCAGGTGCAGGTCCATGATGCCGGTGGAGGAGTGGGCGTCCTCGAAGACCGCGCCGGCATCCTTGCGGTTGCGTCCGTAGCACTCGAACAGCTCGTTGAGGAACGTCTGTGCCTCGGATCGCTCCGTGCCGGCATAGGTCTGCCACCGGGCGACGAACTTGGTCAGGGCTGCCCGGATCTGCTCACCATTGCGCATGGTCAGAAGAGCTTAGGTGAATCCCCCGAGAAGTATGCGCCCTGAAACAGGTCCTTGCGGGCAATCTCAAGATTGCGGGCGGCGGTGTCGAGCATCCGGGCCAGGTCGTCACAGCCGACCGTCATCGAAACGGCACGCTTCGCCCGTTCCGTCCGTTTGATGGCTTGTTCGATGTTGAGTAGCGCTTCGGAAACCTCCCGGAGGCCGGCTTCCCGGGCGGCTTGTTCAGGACTGTGGTCAAGGTCAGACATGTGCGGTCCTTTCAGGGCCGAGCGGACCCAGCCTACGGCCTGCCGGGGCAGGAGGACGAGGGGTGTGTAGCTGCGGCGGAACTGCTCGATGCCCCAGGCGGGCAGCGTCGCACACCCGGGGCGATGGGGTGGCGGCCACCGGGCCGATCCTGTGTCCGTGTGTCTCGCTATCTGTAGCCGGCTCGCGTCTCATGGGTAGTTCGTGGGAGCCGCTGTGGCTGAATGACGAGCCGTGGACCGCCCACCGCGCGCTCGACCTGCTGCCGGAGAACAACGGCCCCCGGGTCGAGGCGTTCCGGGGCAGCGTGGTCGTGACCCCGAGTGGCGGCATCGACCGCCGGTCGGCGCAGCGGGAACTCGCCTACCTGCTTAAGCAGGCGGCCCGGCGGGCGGGGCTCTGGCTCTACCACGAGGTCAACATCGTCGCGGGCGACGACCTGTTCATCCCCGACATCGCCGTGCTGCGTGCCTCGGGCGGCGGCCGGACGACGATGAAGATCAGCGACGCCGTGCTGCTCGGGGAGATCGTCTCGCCGGGCAACCGGCGCAAGGACGTGATCGACCGGCCCCGGGAGTACGCCGCCGCCGGCGTGCCCTTCTTCCTCCGCGTCGACCTGCGCAACCGGGTGCCGACCCTGGCGCTTTACGAGCTGGTCGACGGCGAATACCGCCCGCTGGCCGTCGCCGCGGCCGGCAGCACGTTCACGATGATCCGCCCGTTCGGGTTCACGGTCGACCCGGCCGACCTGCTGGACGACGAGGCGCACTGACGGCGGCGAGGCTCCCAGCGGGCGCATAGCCCGGCTGGGGAAGAATGGGCGGGTGACAACTCCCCGCGATCTTGTGCTGCTCGGCTCGACCGGTTCGGTCGGCACCCAGGCCGTCGACATCGTCCGGCGCAACCCCGACCGGTTCCGGGTGGTGGCGCTCGGCGCCGGGGGCGGCAACGTCGAGCTGCTCGCCGCGCAGGCCCTCGAACTGCGCGTCGAGGCGGTCGGGGTGGCGAAGGCGTCTGCCGCGCAGGACCTCCAGCTCGCCTTCTACGCCGAGGCGAGCCGGCGCGGCTGGTCCAGCGGCGAGTTCAAGCTGCCCAAGATCGTGGCGGGGCCGGACGCGATGACCGAGCTGGCGCAGTGGCCCTGCGACGTCGTGCTCAACGGGGTGGTCGGCTCGCTGGGGCTCGCGCCGACCCTGGCCGCGCTGCGCGCCGGGCGTACCCTCGCCCTGGCCAACAAGGAGTCGCTCGTGGCCGGCGGCCCGCTCGTGAAGGCCGCGGTGACGCGGCCGGGGCAGATCGTGCCCGTCGACTCCGAGCACTCGGCGCTGGCCCAGTGCCTGCGCGGCGGCACCAGGGGCGAGGTGCGCCGGCTGGTGGTCACCGCCAGCGGCGGGCCGTTCCGGGGGCGGCGGCGCGACGAGTTGACGCAGGTCACGCCCGAGCAGGCCCTCGCGCACCCGACCTGGAACATGGGGCCCGTCGTCACGATCAACTCCGCGACGATGGTCAACAAGGCGCTGGAGGTGATCGAGGCGCACGAGCTGTTCGACGTGCCCTACGCCGACATCACCGTCATGGTGCACCCGCAGTCGGTGATCCACTCGATGGTCGAGTTCGCCGACGGGTCGACGCTGGCCCAGGCCAGCCCGCCCGACATGCGGCTGCCCATCGCGCTGGGCATCGGCTGGCCCGACCGGGTGCCGGACGCCGCCGCCGCCGTCGACTGGACCACCGCGCACACCTGGGAGTTCGCCCCGCTCGACGACGAGGCGTTCCCGGCGGTGGCGCTGGCCAAGGCGGCCGGCGAGGCGGGACGCTGCCGCCCGGCGATCTACAACGCGGCCAACGAGGAGTGCGTCGCGGCGTTCGTCGCCGGCCGGCTGCCGTTCCTCGGCATCGTCGACACCCTCCGGCGGGTGCTGGACGACGCTCCCGATTTCGCCGAACCAGGTACCGTCGAGGACGTGCTCGCCGCCGAGTCGTGGGCGCGCGCGCACGCGCAGGAGATCATCGTGGCGTCACCATCGGCGGCGTCGTCGGTCTCGGCGGCGTCGTCGGCATCGGCATCGGTGGAAGGAGCTTGATGGCGTACCTGCTCGGGGTGGTCCTGTTCGCCCTGGCCATCCTCGTCTCGGTCAGCCTGCACGAGGCGGGGCACATGCTCACCGCCAAGGCGTTCGGGATGAAGGTCACCCGCTACTTCGTCGGCTTCGGCCCCACCATCTGGAGCTTCAAGCGGGGCGAGACCGAGTACGGCCTCAAGGGCATCCCCCTCGGCGGCTTCTGCAAGATCGTCGGCATGACGCCGCAGGACGACGACGTCGAGCCGGGCGACGAGCACCGCGCGATGTGGCGCTACCCGGTCTGGAAGCGGACGATCGTGATGTCCGCCGGGTCGGTCACCCACTTCGCGCTGGCCCTCGTCGCGACCTGGATCATCGCCGTCTCCGCCGGCCTGCCCAACCCCGACTTCCCGACCACCGACGCCGAGGCCCGCCAGGAGCCGGCGGTGATCGGGCTTGCCAAGTGCGTGGTGCCGGAGAACGCCGTGCGCGAGTGCGCGGCGAGCGACCCGGCCAGCCCGGCCGCGACGGCCAACCTGCGCGACGGCGACCGGATCACCTCGCTCAACGGCACCCCGGTCAACAACTACGGCGAGCTGCTGACCGCGCTGCGGGCCACCAAGCCGGGCGACACCGCCCAGATCGGGTACGTCCGCGACGGCCAGCCCGGCACCACGAGCACCGTGCTCGCGCAGACCCAGCGCCCGCCCCTGGACGACCCGAAGGGCACGGTCGGCCCGGTCGCCGCGCTCGGCATCGGCCTCCAGTTCAGCACCCCCACCCGGGTCCAGTACGGCCCGGTCGCCGCCCTCGGCGGGACCGCCCGGTTCACCGGCGACATGGCCGTCGGCACGTACGAGGCGATGAAGCGCATCCCGCAGAAGGTGCCCGCCCTCTGGACGGCGATCACCGGCGGCGAGCGGGACGTGGACACCCCGATCAGCGTGGTCGGCGCGAGCCGGCTCGGCGGCGAGGCCGTGGAGAACAACGCCTGGCTGGTGTTCTTCATGCTGTTCGTGTCGCTGAACTTCTTCATCGGCGTGTTCAACCTGCTGCCGCTGCTGCCGCTCGACGGCGGCCACATCGCCATCGCCTGGTTCGAGCGGGTCCGGTCCTGGGTCTTCGCCCGGTTCGGCCGCCCGGACCCGGGCCGCGTCGACTATCTCAAGCTCATGCCCATCACGTACGTGGTGATCCTGATCGGCGGCGTGTTCACACTGCTGACCGTCACCGCGGACGTCGTCAACCCGATCACGCTCTTCTCAAGGTGAGTGCCTGAAGTGACCGCAGTCAGTCTCGGTATGCCCGTCGCGCCGCCCCCCGCGCTCGCCCCGCGCCGGGCCAGCCGCCAGATCATGGTCGGCTCGGTGCCGGTCGGTGGGGGCGCGCCGGTGTCGGTGCAGTCGATGACCACCACCCTCACCTCCGACGTCAACGCCACCCTCCAGCAGATCGCCGAGCTGACCGCGTCCGGCTGCCAGATCGTCCGGGTCGCCGTGCCCTCGCAGGACGACGTGGAGGCGCTGCCGGCGATCGCCCGCAAGTCGCAGATCCCGGTGATCGCCGACATCCACTTCCAGCCCAAGTACGTCTTCGCCGCGATCGACGCCGGCTGCGCCGCCGTGCGGGTGAACCCGGGCAACATCCGGCAGTTCGACGACAAGGTCAAGGAGATCGCGAAGGCGGCCGGCGACGCCGGGGTGCCGATCCGCATCGGCGTCAACGCCGGCTCGCTGGACAAGCGGCTGCTCGCCAAGTACGGCAAGGCCACCGCCGAGGCGCTGGTCGAGTCGGCGCTGTGGGAGTGCTCGCTGTTCGAGGAGCACGGCTTCCGCGACATCAAGATCTCGGTGAAGCACAACGACCCGGTGGTCATGATCCGGGCGTACCGGCAGCTCGCCGAGCGCTGCGACTACCCGCTGCACCTCGGCGTCACCGAGGCCGGGCCGGCGTTCCAGGGCACCATCAAGTCGGCGGTCGCCTTCGGCGCGCTGCTGGCCGAGGGGATCGGCGACACGATCCGGGTGTCGCTGTCCGCCCCGCCGGTGGAGGAGATCAAGGTCGGCAACCAGATCCTGGAGTCGCTGGGGCTGCGCGAGCGGGGCCTGGAGATCGTCTCCTGCCCGTCGTGCGGGCGGGCCCAGGTCGACGTCTACAAGCTGGCCGAGGAGGTCACCGCCGGCCTGGAGGGGCTGCCGGTGCCGCTGCGGGTGGCCGTCATGGGCTGCGTCGTCAACGGTCCGGGGGAGGCCCGTGAGGCCGACCTCGGCGTCGCCTCGGGCAACGGCAAGGGGCAGATCTTCGTCAAGGGCAAGGTCGTCAAGACCGTCCCCGAAGGGCAGATCGTGGAGACGCTGATCGAAGAGGCGCTGCGGATCGCCGACGAGATGGGCGCGGAGCTGCCCGAGGAGCTGCGGGACCTGCTCCCGGGGGCCACCGTCACGGTGCACTGACCCGCCGCACCACGCCGCACCACGCGCCGACAGGGGCCGTTCCGCCGGGAACGGCCCCCTGGTCGTGTGCCCTCCCTCACCCCTCGGCGAGGATGGCGTAGAGCTTGCGCCGGGTCTCGGCGAGCACCTGCGCGGCCCGCTCCCGCTGGTCGTCGGTGCCGGTCATCATCACCTGCCGCAGCGCGTGCATCGCCTGCGTGCCGGCGTCGCGGATGTCGTGCCAGCTCGCGACGGTGTCCTCGGCGAACTCGCCCCACGGCGGGGCCTGCGCCGCCTCGTCGGCCTCGGCCCGGCCCGCCTCGGTGACGGTGAACCGCTTGCGCCCGCCGCCGGCCTCCTCGGTCGCGGCGACGACGACGCCCTCGTCCTCCAGGAGCTGGAGGGTCGGGTAGATCGACCCTGGGCTGGGCCGCCAGGCCCCGCCGGTGCGGGAGTCGATTTCCTGGATCATCTCGTAGCCGTGCATCGGCCGCTCGGTGAGCAGGGCCAGCACGGCGGCGCGGACGTTGGGCCGCCGCCCCCGGCCGCGCCCCCGGTGGCCACCCCGCCCGCCGCCGTGCGGGCCCCCGTGGCCGGGCGGGACCGGCGGGAAGGGCGGGCCGGGGGGACCGGGTGGGAACGGCGGGAAGCCGAAGCCCCGCATCCGCGCCTCGTGCATGTGCGTCCGTCGGTGGAACCCCATGGTTCTCTCCCCTCGAAGTTCTGTCGCTGATGCATCAACGATATATCGCCAACCGGTCGGCAACAACTCGTTTCTGCGCCGCCGGCCGCCGGGCCGCCGGGGACCCCGGCCCGGCCCACGGCGGACTCCGTACTCGGCCGGCGGGGCGGGCGGCCGATCTGGCAGGCTGGAGGCGTGCTGACGGCGCCGGTGCGGCAACTCGGGGAGTCGGAGCGGCGTGCGGTCGAGCGGCTGCTCGACCTCGACCCGTTCGCGGGGGCGCAGGTCGCCGAGCGGGTCACCGCGCGCGGGCTGGCCTGGTGGCGGGCCGAGGCGCGCATCCTGGGCTACGGCGCGCGCCGCCACCTCGAGTCGATCTGCTGGCTCGGCGGCAACCTCACCCCCGTGCTCGCCTCGGAGTCGGCCGTCGCCGCCTACGCCGAGCTGCTCGCCGCCGAGGAACGGCTCTGCTCGTCGATCGTCGGCCAGGCCGACGCGGTGCTCGGCCTCTGGGACCGGCTCTGCGGGCACTGGGGGCCGGCCCGGGACGTCCGGCCCAACCAGCCGCTGCTGGCCACCGACGCGCTCCCGTCGGTCGTCGTCGACCCCGACGTGCGGCTGGTACGCGGCAACGAGGTGGACCGCCTCTTCCCCGCCGCCGTCGCCATGTACACCGAGGAGGTCGGCGTCTCGCCGCTGGTCGAGGACGGCGGGCGCGGCTACCGGCGACGGGTCGCCGACCTGGTCCGCACCGGGCGGGCGTACGCGCGGTTCGTCGACGGCCAGGTCGTCTTCAAGGCCGAGCTGGCGGTGGTGACCCGGCACACCGCGCAGGTCCAGGGGGTCTGGGTCGCCCCGGAGTGGCGCGGCCGGGGGATCGCCGCGGCGGCGATGGCGGCGGTCACCCGGGACGCGCTGCTGCGGGTCGCCCCGACCGTCAGCCTGTACGTCAACGACTTCAACCTGCCGGCCCGCCGCGTCTACGAACGCTGCGGGTTCCGCCCGGTCGGCACCCTCGCCACCGTCCTCTTCTGAGGTGCAAGGAAGGGCCCCCTCTTAACGCCTGCGGTAGAGAAGGGTTCCCCTCTCACCCCCAGGCGCGGGGAGCGCGGGGGTGCGGGGAGCGCGGGGGCGCGGTGGAGTGGGGAGGGCACCCGGGCGGGTGGCGCGGGCGGTAAATGCGTTGAAGGCGTCGGCCGGATCACGGAGGGTGGAAACACCGCCACCCGAGTGTCCGGAGGGACCGACATGCGCCTTTTCCGTGACCTGTGGGCCACCTCGGCACGCCGGATGACGCTGGTGGCGACGCTGATCGTGCTCGGCGCCGCCGGCCAGGCCGCCGCCGCGGCGCTCGCCGGCCCGGTGCTGGTGCACCGCTCGGGCCTCCTGTTCGCGGTCCTGGCCGTGGCGCTGTGCGCGGCCGTCGTCACCGACCTCACCATCGGGCTCGTGATGGCCGGCGTCACCGCCGACTGGTCGGCCGACGTGCGGCGGCGGCTGTGCCGGGTGGCGCTCGGGCAGGACCTGCCCACCCTGGAGGGCACCCCGGTCGGTGAGCTGCTGGACCGCATCGACGGCGACGTCTACCAGGTGGCCTCCGAGGTGCGCGGGCACGGCGTACGCATCGCCCAGATGAGCGCCACCGGCCTGCTCTCCACGGTCGTGGCCATGTTCGTCTGGTGGCCGGCCGGGGTGAGCATGCTCGCGTTGACCGCGCTGCTCGCCCTCGTCCTGCGCCGCCCGACGCGGCGGATCGCGCCGGCCCGGATGGCCGAGGAGGAGGCGTGGACCGACCTCGCCGCCGTGATGGAGGAGGCCGCCCACGGCCAAGACGACGTGCGCACCAGCCTCGCCCGGCCGTACGTGCTGCGGCTCTTCGCCCGACGCGCGGCGACGGTGCTGGCCCGGGGCAACCTGGTGTGGCGGATGTCCGCGTGGGTGACCGCGACCGGTGCCGGCGTCATCCGGATCGGCATCGTCGGGGTGGTCCTCGGCGGCGCGTGGGCGCTGGCCGCCGGCCGGATCGACGC
The DNA here is from genome assembly GCF_900091595.1 of Micromonospora haikouensis. GTDB lineage: Bacteria > Actinomycetota > Actinomycetes > Mycobacteriales > Micromonosporaceae > Micromonospora > Micromonospora haikouensis. The sequence goes on along the minus strand of NZ_FMCW01000006.1, from coordinate 251,421 downwards.
GGCCCGGCTGACCGCCGTGTGGCTGCTCGTGCTCGCGTTCGGCGCGACCGTCGAGCACGTCAGCCGGATGGTGCCCGAGCTGCAGTACGCGCTCGGCGCCTGGGGGCGGGTGCAGCTGCTCCAGGACGCCCCGCAGGAGCCGGCCGGCGGCCGGGAGCCCGCCGACGGTGACCTGGCCGTGCGCCACCTCACCTACCGCTACCCGGCCGGCGGCTCCGACGGCGACCGCGCGCCGGCGCTGCGCGACGTGTCGCTGACGTTCGCCCGGGGCCGGTCGTACGCCCTCGTCGGCCGCACCGGCTCCGGCAAGTCGACCCTGGCCAAGGTGCTCACCCGGGCCGTGGACCTGCCGCGCGGCACCGTCCTGCTCGGCGACACCGACCTGCTCGACCTCGACGTCGAGCTGCTGCGCCGGTGGATCGCCGTGGTGCCGCAGCGCACCGAAATCCTGGCCGGCACCCTCGCCGAGAACGTCGCGCTGTTCGACCCGGACCTGCTCGCCGACGCCGCCCGCGCGCTGGACGAGCTGGGGCTGACCGCCTGGATCGCCGGGCTGCCCGACGGCCTGGACACCCGGCTCGGCGAGGGCGGGCACGTGCTGTCCGCCGGGCAGGAGCAGCTCGTCGCGTTCGCCCGGATCCTGGTCCGCGACCCGCACGTGGTGATCCTCGACGAGGCCACCGCGCGGCTGGACCCGGTCACGGAGACGCTGGTGCAGCGGGCCACCGACCGGCTGCTCGCCGACCGGATCGGCATCGTCATCGCCCACCGGCTCTCCTCGGTGCGCCGCTGCGACGAGGTGGTGGTGCTGGCCGACGGCGCGGTCGTCGAGGCGGGGCCGCTGCACGCCTCGGAGCGGTTCGCCGAGCTGCTGGCCGTCAGCCACGCCTCCGCGTACGCCGGGGCGGGTGTCGGGGCCGGCGCGGGCGTCGGCGGGCGGGCCGGCGGCGCCGCCGTGCTGACCGACCCGCCGCCGTCGGACGCGCCCGGCGGCCCCGGGGAAGCCGGCGCGCCCGGCGGGTCCGCCGCGCCCGTCGGGACCGCGCGGGTGAAGGTCGAGCCGCCCGAGCTGCCGCCGGCCCCGCGCACCCGCACGATGCGGGAGATCCTCCGCCTCACCACCAACAACCCGCGGTACGGCCTCGCGGCGATCACGCTGTTCGGCTTCGGGGGTCTGCTCGGCCTCGACGGCTCGGTCCTGCCCTGGCTCTGGGCCGACCTGGTCGACGGGGTGGGCGGCCCGTGGTGGCCGGCGGTCGGCATCGTCGCCGCGCTGCTGGTGACGACCCCGGTGCCCTACCTCACCAGCACCATGTTCCCCAACTGGTGGGTGCGGCAGATGCTGCGGATCAGCCTGCGGCTGGTGCACGGGCAGACCGGCCCGCGCCGGATCAGCGGGCACACCCCGGCGGAGGTGGTCGCCCAGGGCGGCGACACCGAGCGGGTGGTGATCCTCGCCGACAACATGCTCGACCAGGCCATCTCCGTGCTCATCGTGGTGACCATGACGCTGGTCTCCGGCAGCTGGGTCCCGGCCCTGTTCTTCGCCGGGACCATGGTCGTCTCCGGGCTGGCCGCGACGCTGTTCGGGCCGCGCCTGGAACGGTCGGCGCGGGCCACCGTGGCGGCGCGGGCGGCGTTCGCCACCGCGCTGGTGTCGTCGCTGTCGGCGGCCCGCACGGTGAAGCTGGCCGGCGCGACCCGGCCGGTGCTGGGCCACCTCGCCGACCTCGACACCGCCCGCAGCGAGCGGCAGCGGCGGGAGATCTCCGTGCAGGTCTGGGCCCGGTCGACGCCCGCCCTGGCCAGCGGCCTGCTGCCGATCGGCGCCTGGGCGCTCTACCTCGGCGGTGGGCTGTCCGCCGGGGCGACCCTGGTCGCGGTCTCCACGCTCGGCGCGGCCCGCTGGTTCGCGTGGACGACGGCGTCGCTGGTGTCCCAGCTGCCGTCCGCCCGGGTGTGGACGCACCGGACGGTCGCGATGGCCGGGGTCGGGGCCTACTCGGCGTCGGTGCCCGGGGTCGACCTGACCGCCGGCACCGCGCCCGCGCCGGAGCCCCCGCCCCGGCGTCCGCTGCGCCTGCTGGAGCTGGCCGGCTTCGGCGCGCTGCACACCGACGGTACGCTCGCTGCCCACGACGTCGACCTGACCGTCGAACGCGGGCAGCTCGTGCTCGTCGTCGGGCCGGTCGGGTCGGGCAAGTCGTCGCTGCTGCGTGCCCTCGCCGGGATCGTGCACCACACCGGCACCCTGCGCTGGAACGGCGAGCCGGTCACCGAGCCGGAGGTGTTCCTGCGTCCCCAGCAGGTCGGCTACGTCGGCCAGCTGCCCCGGGTGCTCTCCGGCACCGTCGCCGACAACGTGGCGCTCGGGCACGACGTGGACGCCGCCGCGGCGGTGTCGACGGCCCAGCTCGAACACGACCTGGCGGCGGCCGGTGGCATCGGTGAGGGCGGGTTGGGCCTGCTCATCGGGCACAAGGGCACCCGGCTGTCCGGCGGGCAGCTCCAGCGGCTGGCGCTGGCCCGGGCGCTGGCCCCGCGTACGGAACTGCTGGTCGCCGACGACGTGTCCTCGGCGCTGGACGTCACCACGGAGCTGGAGCTGTGGGCGGCGCTGCGCGAAAACGGGGTGACGGTGGTGGGCTCGACGTCGAAGCGGGCGGCGCTGGTCCGCGCCGACCAGGTGGTGGTGCTCGTCGACGGCACCGTCGCGGCCCACGGCCCCTGGCGGGACCTGGAACGGGACTGGGGCCACCTGGCCGGCTGACCCGCCCCGCGCCGCCGCTGACCCGCGCCCGCGGCGGCGGGCGGGTGAGGTCAGAAGGCGCGCTCGTACTGGGCGGGCCAGTCGGGCGTCGCGCCGAGCTTCGCCGCCGCCCGGCGGGGCCAGTACGGGTCGCGCAGCAGCTCCCGACCCAGCAGGACCAGGTCCGCCTCGCCGCCGGCCACGATCTGCTCGGCCTGCTCCGGCTCGACGATCAGGCCGACCGCGCCGGTCGCCACGCCCGCCTCCCGGCGGATCCGGGCCGCGAGCGGCACCTGGTAGCCGGGGCCGACCGGGATGGTGGCCCGGGGAGCCGCGCCCCCCGACGAGGCGTCCACCAGGTCGACGCCGGCCGCCGCCAGCTCCCCGGCGAGCACCACGCTGTCCTCGACCGTCCAGCCGCCCTCGGTCCAGTCGGTGGCGGAGATCCGGGTGAGCACGGGCACGCTCTCGCCGACCGTCGCGCGCACCGCGCGGGCCACCTCCAGGGCCAGCCGCATCCGGCCCGCCCGGTCCCCGCCCCAGCCGTCGGCGCGGTGGTTGGTCAGCGGCGAGAGGAACTCGTGCAGCAGGTACCCGTGCGCGGCGTGGATCTCCACGGCGGCGAAACCGGCGTCCACCGCGCGGCCGGCGGCGGTGGCGAACGCCTCCACCACCCCCGCGATCCCCGCCTCGTCGAGCGCGGTCGGCACCCGGTAGTCCGGCACGAACGGCTCCGCGCCGGGGCCGACCGGCGCCCAGCCGCCCTCGGCGTCGGGCACCCCGCCGCGCCGGGGCGCCCACGGCCGGTACGTCGACGCCTTGAACCCGGCGTGCGCGAGCTGCACCGCCGGCACCGCGCCCTGCGCCGCGACGAACGCGGTGACCGGCCGCCACGCGTCGACGTGCGCGTCGGACCAGAGCCCGACGTCCTGCGGGCTGATCCGGCCCTCCGGCACCACGGCGGTCGCCTCGGTGAGCACCAGGCCCGCACCACCCACCGCGCGGGAACCCAGGTGTACGCGGTGCCAGTCGGTCGGCAGGCCGTCGGGACCCGCGCTGTACTGGCACATCGGGGCCAGGGCGACCCGGTTGGGCAGGGTGACGGCGCGCAGCGCCAGGGGCGTGAACAGGCTGCTCATGTCGTGATCCTCTCCGGAACTGTCAGGCGGGGACGGGAGCCGGCTCACCGGCGCGGGAGGGCCGCCCGGCGTCACCCGGCTCGGGGTCGGTGAGGTCGCGGCGACCGGCCGAGTCGTACGCGGCCCGGTCGAGGGTGCCCTCGCGGGCGGCCACGATGGTCGGCACCACGGCCTGGCCGGCCACGTTGGTGGCGGTGCGGATCATGTCCAGGATCGGGTCGATGGCCAGCAGCAGGCCGGCGCCGGCCAGCGGCAGGCCCAGCGTGCTCAGGGTCAGGGTGAGCATCACGATAGCGCCGGTCAGGCCGGCGGTGGCCGCCGATCCGACCACCGACACGAACGCGATGAGCAGGTAGTCGCCGACGCCCAGGTTCACCCCGAAGACCTGCGCGACGAAGATCGCCGCGAGGGCCGGGTAGATCGCGGCGCAGCCGTCCATCTTCGTGGTCGCCCCGAACGGCACCGCGAACGAGGCGTACTCGCGGGGGACGCCGAGGCGCTCGACGGAACGCTGGGTCACCGGCATGGTGCCGACCGAGGAGCGGGAGACGAACGCCAGCTCGATGGCCGGCCACGCCCCGGCGAAGAAGCGCAGCGGGTTGAGGCGGCCGGCGGCGAGCAGCAGCAGCGGGTAGACCACGAACAGCACGATCGCGCAGCCGACGTACACGGCGGTGGTGAACTTCGCGAGCGGGGCCAGCAGGTCCCAGCCGTACGACGCGACGGCGTTGCCGATGAGGCCGAGGGTGCCGATCGGGGCGAGCCGGATCACCCACCACAGCGCCTTCTGCACGATGCTCAGCAGCGACCGGTTGAGCGCCACGAACGGCTCGGCGGCGTCGCCGACCAGCAGTGCCGCCGCGCCGACCACGAGGGCGAGGAAGACGATCTGGAGCACGTTGCCCTCGACGAACGCGCCGACCGGGTTGGTCGGGACGATGCCGGTGAGGAAGTCGGTCCAGGAGCCGGTGGTCTTCGGCGGGGCGGCGGCGCCCACGTCGAGGGTGACGCCCCGGCCGGGGTCGGTGAGCAGGCCGAGGCCGATGCCGATGCTCACCGCGATCAGCGCGGTCGCGCCGAACCAGAGCAGCGTCTTGAGCGCCAGCCGGGCGGCGTTGGCGACGCCGCGCAGGCTGACGACGCTGACCACGATGGCGGTGAAGACCAGGGGCGGCACGGCCAGCTTCAGCAGCTGGACGAAGAGGTCGCCGACGGTGTCGAGGGTGCTGGCCAGCCAGCTCAGGTCGTTGGCGCGGGCGACGAAGCCCAGCGCCACGCCGAGCACGAGGCCGAGCAGGATCTGGAGGGAGAAGGGAAACTTGCGCAGGGCGGAAGTCATGGGAACGTCCAAGTGGGGTCAACGGCGGTCGGGCGGGCGTCAGGAGGAGACGGGCCGCGCCGGACAGACGCCGCTGGCCTGCCGTCGGAGGTCGACGTACAGGCGGACGGTGAGGTCCCAGACGTTGGTCATCGCCCGCCGACGATACGCCCACCCGCTCGCCGGGTGGAAGGACCGCCCGGCGTGAGGCTCCTTACACAGCCAGCCGTCGATGCGCCGGCCTGCGCTGTGGGAGCAGCGTTAGGAAGGGCCCCTTGTACAACAGAATGCGTTAACAGGGGGCCCTTCCCTGCACCCCGGCGGCGGGCGGGGCGGCGGGGTAGGGTCGCGGCTTGGATATCCTGGGGCCGCCTCGCCGCGACCCGGCGGGCCCGTTGAGTGTCGGCCTTCCCACCCCGAAGGACTACGTCGATGACCGTGGCATATCTCGTGGCCGGTGTCCGCACCCCCATCGGCCGGTACGCCGGCGCGCTCGCCGGGGTGCGCCCCGACGACCTCGCCGCGCACGTGATCCGGGAGCTGGTGGCCCGCCACCCGTCGGTGGACTGGGCCCGCGTCGACGACGTGGTCCTCGGCTGCGCCAACCAGGCCGGCGAGGACAACCGCAACGTCGCCCGGATGGCGGCACTGCTGGCCGGCCTGCCCGGCGAGGTGCCCGGCAGCACCGTCAACCGGCTCTGCGGCTCCGGCCTGGACGCCCTGGCCACCGCTGCCCGGCAGGTCGTGGCCGGCGAGGCGGAACTGGTCGTGGCCGGCGGCGTGGAGAGCATGAGCCGCGCGCCGTTCGTCATGCCGAAGGCCACCGCCGCGTTCTCCCGGGCCGCTGAGGTGTACGACACCACGATCGGCTGGCGGCTGGTCAACCCGCTGATGGAGCGGGGCTGGGGCATCGACTCGATGCCGGAGACGGCGGAGAACGTGGCCGCCGAGTACGGCGTGGACCGCGCCGCCCAGGACGCGTTCGCGTACCGGTCGCAGCAGCGGGCCGCGAAGGCGCAGGCCGACGGCCGGTTCGCCGAGGAGATCGTGCCGGTGACCGTGCCGGCGGGCCGGCGCGAGACGAAGCTGGTCGACGTCGACGAGCACCCCCGGGAGACGACGCTTCCGAAGCTCGCCGCGCTGCCCACCCCGTTCCGTGCGGGCGGCACGGTGACCGCCGGCAACTCCTCCGGGGTCAACGACGGAGCGGTGGCGTTGCTGGTGGCCGGCGAGGCGGCGGTGGCCCGCTACGGTCTCACCCCGCTGGCCCGCGTCACGGGGGCCGCCGCGGCCGGCGTGCCGCCAAGGATCATGGGGATCGGGCCGGTGCCGGCGACCCGTAGGCTGCTCGACCGGCTCGGCGTCGGCCTCGACGCCGTCGACGTGATCGAGCTGAACGAGGCGTTCGCCGCGCAGTCGGTGGCGGTGCTGCGCGAGTGGGGCCTGCCCGAGGACGCCGAGCACGTCAACCCCAACGGTGGGGCGATCGCCCTGGGTCACCCGCTGGGGGCCAGCGGGGCCCGGCTGGCCCTGACCGCCGCTCTGGAGCTGCGCCGCCGCGACGCCCGCCGGGCGCTGGCGACGATGTGCGTCGGGGTGGGGCAGGGCATCGCGCTGATGCTGGAGTCAGTCGGCTGACCGGCCGCCCGGCAGCGGCCCGGTCGGGAAACAGACCTCGCGAATGGTGGAACCTGCGGCTTAGAGTGTGGAACACCACAGACCTGCGGGTCTGCCGGTCGGCGTGCCCGGCGTTCCCGTGCCGTGTCCGCCGACCGGCACGGCCCGTGGCGCGGCGACCACTGGCGGGAGCGACACAGGATGGCGGACGGACTTCCCACCGAGATCGACCTGAGTCGACCGAGCGCGGCCCGGGTCTACGACTACTTCCTCGGCGGCGCGCACAACTTCGAGATCGACCGGCAGTTGGCCGAGCAGATCGCCAGCATGACGCCGAACCTGGCCGCGACCATGCGGGCGGGCCGGGAGTTCCTGCGCCGGGCGGTCCGGGCGCTGCTGGACGCCGGCATCGACCAGTTCCTCGACATCGGCTCGGGGATTCCCACCGTCGGCAACGTCCACGAGGTGGCGCAGGCGGCGAACCCGAAGGCCCGGGTGGTCTACGTCGACATCGACCCGGTGGCGGTGGCGCACAGCCGGGAGCTGCTGGCCGGCAACGACCTGACCGGGGTGATCCACGCCGACCTGCGGCAGCCCGAGGCGATCCTCGCCGCGAGCCGGTCCATGGGCCTGCTCGACCTCGACCGCCCGGTCGGCATCCTGCTCGCCGGGGTGGTCCACTTCGTTCCGGACGCCGACCGTCCCGCCGACCTCCTCGCCACCCTGCGGGCGGCAGCCGCCCCGGGCAGCTTCCTGGTCGTCTCGCACTCCACGTTCGAGGACCAGCCGCAGGAGATGCTGGACGCCCAGCGGCTCTCGGCGCGCACCGCCACCGAGATCACGCTGCGCTCCCGCGCCGAGATCACCGGCTTCTTCGGCGACTGGACGATCCTGGAGCCGGGCGTGGTGCACATGCCGCTCTGGCGTCCCGATTCGCCGTCCGACGTGGACGCACACCCCGAGCGGTTCGGCGCGTTCGGCGGCGTCGCCCGGTACGACCAGCCCGCCGGCTAGGCCGTCGTGACAGCCGTGCCGGAACCCGGCGGTGACGCCACAGCCCTGCCGGAGCCCGGAGGCGACGCGACCGCCCTGCCGGCGACCGGCGGTGACGCCACCGCAGTGCCGGCAACCGGCGGTGACGCCACCGCCGTGCCGGCGACCGGCGGCAAGGGCTTCAGCCGGGCCGGCGCCCAGTCGTACGCCGCCGCGTGGGCCCGCGCGGCCCGCCGGCTCGGCTTCGTGCCGCTCAGCGCGGCCGAGGCCGAGCGGCTGCTCCTCGCTCATACGGAGCAACTGGCCGGGGCGCTGCTGGCCGAGGCGTTCACCGCCCGGCCGGCCGAGAGCGCCGGCCGGGCGCTGGTCGAGGCGCACCTGGCCGAGCCGGGCCTGCTCGACTGGTCGGTCGCGGCGCTCGGGGACCGGTTCGTCGCCCAGGTGCTGCCCGACCGGGCGGGCCGCCCCGGCACGGCCCAGCGGGTCGCCGCCCTCCAGGGTGGGCTCGCCGCCGGATTCGCCCGGGCGCTGCGCGACCGCACCTTCACCCAGCAGGAACGCATCGCCCGCAGCGCCTGGCAGGCGCGGGACCTCGTCGAGCAGGCGCTGCGCGACAGCGAGGCGCGGTTCCGGGCCGTCTTCGTCGGGGCGGCCATCGGCATCGGCATCGCCGGCGTCGACGGGCAGATCATCGAGGTGAACCAGGCGTTCGCCGACATGCTGGGCTACAGCGTCGACGAGCTGCGCCGCACGAACGTGGCGTCGTTGTTCCACCCCGACGACGCCGCCGGCATGTGGGAGCTCTACCAGGCGCTCATCGAGGGAAAACACGACGCGGCCCGGGTGGAGAAGCGCTACTACCGCAAGGACGGCAGCATCGTCTGGACGGACCTGGCCGTCTCGCTGATCCGGCACGACGACGGCCGGCCACGCTTCACCGTGGCGATGATCGAGGACATCACCGAGCGGTACGAGCTGCAACAACGACTGCGCTTCCAGGCGCTGCACGACCCGCTGACCGGCCTGCCCAACCGTACGCTGTTCTTCGAGACCCTCGGCCAGGTCCTCGCCGACGCGGGCCCGGACCACCGGATCGGGGTCTGCTTCCTCGACCTCGACGGCTTCAAGGCGGTCAACGACAGCCTCGGGCACGACCTCGGCGACCGGCTGCTGGTGGTGATCGCCCGGCGGCTGGCCGAGTGCGTCTCCGGGCACGGGCACCTCGTCGCCCGGATGGGCGGCGACGAGTTCGTCATCCTCGTCGACGGCGGCGAGGACATCGACGACGCGGTGGGCGTCGCCGAGATGGCCCTCGCCGCGGTCTCCGCCCCCGTGCACGTCGGCGACCAGCAGCTGGCCGTCTCCGCCAGCATCGGCATCGTCGAGTGCCCGGCCGGGGAGACCAGCGCCTCGGAGCTGATGAAGGCCGCCGACACCACCCTCTACTGGGCGAAGGCCGAGGGCCGGGGCCGGTGGGCCGTATACGACCCCGAGCGCAGCGCCCGCGACATCGCCCGCTCCGCGCTGGTCGCCGGCCTGCCCGCCGCGCTGGACCGGGGCGAGTTCGTGGTCCACTACCAGCCGATCGTGTCGCTGCTCGACTCGTCGATGGTGGCCGTGGAGGCGCTGGTCCGCTGGCAACACCCGGAGCTGGGCCTGGTCGGGCCGGACCAGTTCATCGGGCTGGCCGAGGAGACCGGGCTGATCGTCCGCCTCGGCGAATGGGTGCTCGGGCAGGCGTGCCGCGACGCCGAGGCGTGGCGTCGCGCGTACCCCGAGGCGAAGCTGGTGGTCAGCGTCAACCTGGCCGCCCGGCAGGCCAACGACCCCGCCATCGTCGAGACGGTGGCGGGCGCGCTGGGCCGCACGGGCCTCCCGGCCGCGCTGCTCCAGCTCGAACTGACCGAGAGCGCCGTGATGGGCACCGCCGGTGAGCCGCTGCGCGCGCTGCACCAGCTCGCCGACCTGGGCGTACGGCTGGCGATCGACGACTTCGGCACCGGATACTCGAACCTGGCGTACCTGCGGCGGATGCCCATCCACTGCCTCAAGCTCGCCGGGCCGTTCGTGGAGGGCATCCGGCCCGGCGACGCCTCCGCCGCCGCCTCCTCATCCGCCTCCTCTGACGACCACCGCGACGAGCGGATCGTGGACGCGCTGGTGCGGCTGGCACACGCGCTGGAACTATGGGTGACCGCCGAGGCGGTGGAGACGGAGGCGCAGGCGGAGCGGCTGCGGTCGCTGCGCTGCGACACCGGGCAGGGGCGCTGGTTCGGCCCGCCCGTGCCGGCGGCCGAGATCACCGCCCGGCTGCGCGACGATGCCGAGGGGGCACCATGAGTCTCACCGATTCGCAGGCGGTGGTGTCGATCGTGGCCGCGCTGGCCATCCTGGCCGGGCTCGCCGGGGTGATCGTGCCGGGCCTGCCCGCGCTGCCACTGTGCTGGGGCGGGGTGCTGGTCTGGGCGATCTTCGGCACCGCCGGGGCGGGCCGCTGGCTGGTGCTGGCCGCCGCCACGGTCGTCGCCGTCGGCGGCGCCGTCGTCAAGTACCTGTGGCCGGGCCGCAACCTGAAGAATGCTGGCGTGCCGACGTCGTCGCTGCTGGCCGGCGGGGTGCTGGGGCTGGTGGGCTTCTTCGTGATCCCGGTCGTCGGCCTGGTCGTCGGCTTCGTCGGCGGGATCTGGGGAGCCGAGCGGCTGCGGCTGGGCAGCAACCAGCTCGCCTGGCCGTCGACGGTGCACGCGCTCAAGGCCGCCGGGCTGTCGATGCTGGTGGAGTTCCTCGCCGGGCTGGTGATCGCCGTGCTCTGGGTGGGCGGGCTGATCTTCGCCTGAGCGTCCGGTGTGGCCGGTGTGGCGGCGCGGGGCGGTGCGCCGCGTGTGAGAGAGAGGTGAACGCCCCGCGCCGCCGCAGGCCGGGCGTTGCCGAGCGCCCGGCGGGGCCCGTCCGGATCGGGCCTGGTCACAGGCTCAAGGATGCGCGTCGCGGGCCGGTTGCGGCAAGGCGATTACTTGGGTCGGGGTGGGCCACGTTCGTTGCGGTGCGTCGGGGTGGGGGTTCGCCGGGGCCCGCCCGCTCCGGGCGGTCAGGCTTGATCCCTCCGCGGGCGGGCCCCGGCGAACCCCTGACGTGCTTGCGGTCCGTACGAGAACGCGCGGTCCCGTTCGACGGGGTGCTTGGCTGCTGGGGAGCACAAGATCGTGCTCGATCAGGGAAAGAGTCCCCTCGCTGCCGGGCGGGTAGCCACTCTTTCGTGGATCGAGCACGATCTTGCGCGCTTGCGCCGCTCAACGGCGGCTCCGGGAATCCGCCCGACGCCGGAACTGCGAGATCTTGGAAGAAAATGGCCCCTCTGAGGGCCCGAATCTTCCAAGATCTATGCGGTCCTCGCCTGTCGGCAGCGACGCGATCCGTTTCTGGTGGCGGCGATCATGCTGCCGGCTGTCTGGAGGGTGGGTGCCGTGCTTCTCCGGACATCGACATGGCCATTTGGCTGTCTGCCTTGTCGCATTCGCTGCCGTGGCTCGGCAGGTGCACGACGACGTCGCAGCGCATCCGCTTCCGGGCTGTAGGTCCAGCTGCGATTCTGGGTATCCGCCGAGGCGGCCCGCGGCGAGTTGCGTTCTCGCTGCCATTGCCGCAGTGACACGGGGAGCGCAATGTGAACGAGACCGGATGGGAAGCCGGATCGGTTCCCGCAGGCGGCAGAACAGGGCCGAGAAGAGGGCTCGTGTTCGCTGTGCCCGCCGTGATACTGGTGCTGGCTGCGCTCGTGGCCGTCGTGATGTTGCGCCATCAGGACGCGGGCCCGCAACGTCCTCCTGCGCCGCAAGGTGCTCGCGGTGAGCCGGGGGAGGAGCAACTCGCCTCCCCCGCCGCCACCCCCTCCGGCCCGGCGCCGGCCCTGGCCGGCGCGACGCCGAGCCAGGTGACGGACGCCTGGGCCGAGCGGTGGCCCGGCCCGGTGACCGTCAAGGGCTCGCTGCACACCATCCAGGTGACCCTGCCCGGCACGCAGGACCAGCTTTCGGCCGCGGTCGGTCAGCCGTCCAAGGACCGCCGGGACGAGGTGGGGCAGGTCCTGTGCATGGTCAAGCTGCACGGTGCCGTGCAGTGGCCCTTGCTGCAGACCCTGGTGGACGGCTGCCTCGGTCCCGTCCTGCGCCCCGAGGAGCGCAAGACGGTGCTGGGCTGGCTGGTGGACACGGACTTCTCCGTGCCTCGTGCGGAGACCCGGGAGTCCGACCGGTTCGAGCTGATCGCGAACCACAACTCCGACCAGAACTTCGCGCTCACCCTGTACGCGCGCTGACCTGCTGGGGTGCCTCCCGGGGCCCGCCTGGCGAGTCACGTTGTTGGTGCTGCGACTGTAGGCGGCGCACGCGAGGCCGAGCTGTCACCGGACGGCCCTGCGTGCGAGCCGGAGCGAGGTCAGAAGTGCTTGGTGTGTTCGACGAACGCGCGCCAGGTCTGCGGGGTGAACGCGAGCACCGGACCGGAGGGGTCCTTGCTGTCGCGGACGGCGACCACCTCGGTCAGGTTGTCGGCCACCTCTACGCAGTCGCCGCCGCTCGTGCCGCTTCGGGTGGACTTCTTCCATCGCGCGCTACTGAGGTCCATGTTGGCTCTCCACTTCCTTCATCAGAGCGAGGGACAGGTCGCGCGGCAGGGCGAGTCCTCTCACACCCTCCCATCGTCCCAGAAGCGTAGCCATCTCATCCTCGCTGTCGGTGACCAAGCCGGAGAGTTGGTTCTCCAGGTGTCCCACCCAGCCCCCATCGGCGGACCTGGCCAGAGCGAGTGGGCCGGACAGGCCGACGTGCAGGCCGGTGTAGCACGGGATGACGTGGATGTGGACGTGGGGGAGGTCGGCCGTTCGCAGCAGGTGGGCGAGTTGTTCGGCCATGATGGCGTCGGTGCGGCGTAGGGCTGCCTCGTCGATCACGGCGACGACCTGGGGTGGGTGTTCGCGTACCAGGATCTCCTGTCGCTCCAGGCGGGCCGCGACCTGCCGCTCGACCTCCGCCTCGGGCTTGGTGTCGTCGAAGCGCAGCACGGCGCGGGCGTAGTTCTCGGTCTGGAGCAGGCCGGGAACGAGCGTGGGGTTGAAGTATCGGAGTTGCGTGGCGTTGCGTTCGGCCTCCAGCCAGGGGCGGAACCACGAGGGCTGGCCGTCCCGTTCGGCCATCCGCAGCAGGGACTCGAATAGGCCGCCCGTGTCGAGCACCTCGTCCATGCGCTTGACGTACGGCTTGTCGAGCGGCCGGGTGCCGGTTTCCACCGCCGAGATCGTCGAGGCCGAGTAGTTCGCGCGTCGGCCGAGTTCCTCCTGGTTGAGGCCGGCGGCTGTCCGGATGCGACGGAGCTGCGTGCGTATCAGATCGGCGGTCTGCTCGCTTTCCATGCCTTCTCCAGATTCTCGTCGTGATCGCCAGGCGTCGCCCGGTCCTGCCGGGCGTCGTCGAGGGCTGCCGAGCGCGGCGCGGTGACTCCAGAGGTGCTCCGGGACCAGTCGCGACGGCTTCTCAGCGTAGTTCCGCGATCAGCAGACTGTCACCCGGCGGGCTGATGTGCGAGGACGTCGCCCGCCGGTCTTCGAGTCAGGGAGGGGCACATGCGCAGGAATCGTGGTGGGCGGCACCCGGGGTGTCCACAGTGAATCCGCTGGTCGTGGTGGGTGACGTGTTGACGCTTCAGCCGTGTGACTACTGCATCGGGCAGGTGGTGCTGCGGCTGAAGGTCACCTTCGTTCCCCGGTACGCGAACTTCCTGGCGTCGCAATGGGTGCGGCTGGAGGGGCTGGAGCTGCGCCCCGACGGCACGCCGGGCCGGGAGCGCGTCGTCATGGTCCGGGTGCAGGCGATCCGCGACGCCCCGCCGGTCCGCCCGGGGCCGGGGGTGCGGGGGCGGTGACGGGCCAACACCCACCGAGGTACGCGGGCGGTCCCTGCTTCACCTGCGGCAGGCCGTGGCCGTGTTTCGAGCGGCAGGTGGCGAGCCTCGTCGAGTTCGCCGGCATGGGGGACCTGCTCGTGGCGTACCTGGGGGACTGGCACCGGCTCGGGGTCGAGGAGCGCAGGCGGCGCGGCCTGCCGTTCGACCCGGAGCTGGAGGCGCGGCGCCTCGGGTGGCTCGACATGGTGCTGCCGGCGCGGGACGGGCGGGGCGGCGGCGATGGCTGAGGCCGCGTCGGGGAAGCCGACCTGTGGGGACCTGCTGCACGTCACGCGGGCCGCCAGCGTGCAGTTCGTCCGGCCGATCCTCTTCCGGGTGATCCGCGTCCACGAGGACTGGCACACCTACCACGGGTGGCTGTGGCTGGACGGCTACGAGGTGGACGCGCGGGGCGAGGCCGTGGCCCGCCGCTCGATCTTCGTGCAGCCGGCGGGGCTGCGCCGGTTGGCCGGCGTCCCGCGTCCGGCGGCGGCGCGCCAGGGGCGGCAGGCCGTGGCGTATTGACCATCGTGATCGGCGGGACGAGACTCGGGCGCACGCGTTTCCGGCAATCCTCGCCAGGAGGTGTGCAGTGGCCACGACGCCCGCGCCGACCGCCGAACAGCCGATGGACGACGACGCCCGCCGGCTCGCCGAACTCGGTTACCAGCAGGAGTTGCGCCGCAAGTGGAGCGGCTTCTCCAACTTCGCGATCTCGTTCTCGATCATCTCGATCCTGGCCGGCTGCTTCACCACGTTCGGCCAGGCGTGGAACAACGGCGGGCCGGTCGCCATCTCCTGGGGCTGGCCGCTGATCTCGCTGTTCATCCTGGTCATCGGATTCTGCCTGGCCGAGCTGGTGTCGGCGTACCCGACGGCGGGCGGCATCTACTGGTGGGCGGCGAAGATGGGCCGGCCGGTGCACGGCTGGTTCACGGGCTGGCTCAACCTGATCGGCCTGGTGGCGGTCACCGCGTCGGTCGACTACGGCTGCGCCACGTTCCTCAATCTCACCCTGTCGGCGCTGTTCGACGGCTGGGCGGGGACGCTGCGGCAGGCGTTCGTGCTGTTCGTGATCATTCTGGCGCTGCACGGGCTGATCAACATCTTCGGGCACCGGATCATCGACGTACTCCAGAACGTCTCGGTGTGGTGGCACGTGGCCGGCGCGGCGGCGGTCGTCGCCATCCTGGCGTTCGTCCCGGACCGGCACCAGAGCTTCCAGTTCGTCTTCACCGAGCGGTTCAACAACTCCGGCTTCGGCGACGGCGGCACCGGCGGGTGGACCTTCTGGTTCTACGTGCTGCCGCTGGGCTTCCTGCTCACCCAGTACACGATCACCGGCTTCGACGCCTGCGCGCACGTGTCGGAGGAGACCCGGGGCGCGTCGAAGGCCGCCGCGCAGGGGCTGTGGCGGTCGATCTTCTATTCGGCGGTGGGCGGCTGGATCCTGCTGCTCGCGTTCCTGTTCGCGGCCACCGACGTGGACGCGATCAACGCGGCCGGCGGGTTCTCCGGGGCGATCTTCGAAACGGCGCTCACCCCGTTCTTCTTCAAGACCGTCATCATCGTCTCCACCATCGGGCAGTTCTTCTGTGGCATGAGCTGCGTGACGTCGATGTCGCGGATGGCGTACGCGTTCAGCCGGGACCGGGCGGTGCCGGGCTGGCGGCTCTGGTCGCGGGTGGACCGCAACGGCACCCCGGTCAACGCGATCGTCGGCGCGACGGCGGCCGGCCTGGTGCTCACCCTGCCGGCGCTCTACGAGAGCCCGTCGGGCATCCCGGTCGCCTTCTACGCGGTGGTGTCGGTCGCGGTGATCGGGCTCTACCTGTCCTTCGTCATTCCTATCGTGCTGCGGCTGCGGATGGGCGACCGGTTCACCCCCGGCCCGTGGACGCTCGGCCGCCGCTACAAGCTGCTCGGCTGGGTCGCGGTGGTCGAGATCGCCATCATCTCGGTCTACTTCGTGCTGCCGATCGTGCCCGCCGGGGTGCCCGGCCACGCCGACTTCAGCTGGTCGGCGGTCAACTACGCGCCGCTCGCCGTGGGCGGGGTGCTGCTCGTCGTCGCCGTCTGGTGGTACGCCTCGGCCCGCAAGTGGTTCACCGGCCCCCGCCGTACGGTCGAGGGGTTTGCCGACGGCTCCGGCGCGGGCATTGACGGTGATCCGGTCAGGCAGTAGACCTTGGTGATGGAGGCCCGCGCATGAGCAGAGCACCGCTGTCCCTCGAAGAGTTACGGGCGGCGGTCGCCGCCGGCAAGCTCGACACCGTGGTGCTGGCCCTGGTCGACATGCAGGGCCGGTTGCAGGGCAAGCGGTTCCACGCGCCGTTCTTCCTCGACCAGGTGGTGGAGAACGGCAGCGAGGGGTGCAACTACCTGCTCGCCGTCGACGTCGACATGAACACCGTCGACGGCTACGCGATGTCGAGCTGGGAGCGCGGGTACGGCGACTTCGCCATGGTGCCCGACCTGGAGACGCTGCGCCGGGTGCCGTGGCAGCCGGGGACGGCGATGCTCCTGGCCGACCTGGCGTGGCTGGACGGGTCGGGCCCGGTGGCCGCCTCGCCCCGGCAGATCCTGCGTCGCCAGCTCGACCGGCTCGCCGCGCACGGCCTGACCGCGTACGCGGGCACGGAGCTGGAGTTTGTCCTCTACCGCGACTCGTACGAGGACGCCTGGCGGCGCGGCTACCGCGAGTTGACCCCGGCAAACCAGTACAACGTCGACTATTCGCTGCTCGGCACGTCCCGGGTGGAGCCGCTGCTGCGGCGCATCCGCACCGAGATGGCCGGCGCGGGCCTGACCCCGGAGAGCGCGAAGGGCGAGTGCAACCTCGGCCAGCACGAGATCGCCTTCCGCTACGACGAGGCGGTGGCCTGTGCCGACCACCACGTGATCTACAAGAACGGGGCGAAGGAGATCGCCGCCCAGGAGGGCATGTCGATCACCTTCATGGCCAAGCCGAACGCGCGGGAGGGCAACTCCTGCCACATCCACTTCTCGCTGCGCGACGCCGACGGGCGCTCGGCGATGCTCGGCGACGGGCCCGCGCACCTGAGCGTCACCGGGCAGCGGGTGCTGGCCGGGCTGCTGGACACGATGCGGGAGTTCAGCCTGCTGTTCGCCCCGAACGTCAACTCCTACAAGCGCTACCAGCCGGGGTCGTTCGCCCCGACGGCGCTGCGCTGGGGCACCGACAACCGCACCTGCGCGCTGCGGCTGGTCGGCCACGGCCAGGGCATGCGGGTGGAGAACCGGGTGCCGGGGGCGGACGTCAACCCGTACCTGGCGATCGCCGCCCTGGTGGCGGGGGCGGTGCACGGCATCGAGCGGGAGCTGGAGCTGGGCGAGGAGTGCACCGGCAACGCGTACGACGATCCGGCCGCCGAGCGGGTCCCCGGCACCCTGCGCGACGCGTTGGGCCTGTGGGAGTCCTCGACGATCGCCCGCGCGGTCTTCGGCGACGAGGTCCACGCCCACTACGCCAACATGGCGCGCATCGAGCTGCGCGCCTTCGACGCCGCCGTGACGGACTGGGAACTCCAACGCGGCTTCGAGCGCCTCTGACCCACCCCTTTTCTCTCCCGCGATCTTGCAGTTGGGGCCCCTGCCATGGGAGCTTGGCGGCATTTGTGGGGGCCGAAACTGCAAGATCGCGGGAGCTGGAGAGGGAGGGCAGGGTGGGGGATGTGACGCGGGTGGTTGATCCCGCCAGCGGGACGGTGCTGGGGGAGGTCGTCGCCACGACGGCCGAGGAGGTCGATGCCGCCGTCGGGCGGGCCGCCGCCGCGTTTCCGCGGTGGCGCGACGTCGCGCCGGGGGAGCGGGCGCGCCTGCTGCGGCGGTTCGCCGCCCTGGTCGACGCGCACCTGGAGGAGCTGGCGCTGCTGGAGGTGCGCAACTCGGGGCACACCATCGGCAACGCCCGCTGGGAGGCCGGCAACGTCCGCGACGTGCTCGACTACTACGCGGGCGCGCCGGAGCGGCTGGCCGGGCGGCAGATCCCCGTGCCCGGCGGGCTGGACGTCACCTTCCACGAGCCGCTGGGCGTGGTCGGGGTGATCGTGCCGTGGAACTTCCCGATGCCCATCGCCGCCTGGGGGTTCGCCCCGGCGCTCGCCGCAGGCAACACGGTGGTGCTCAAGCCGGCCGAGCTGACCCCGCTGACCGCGCTGCGCCTGGCCGAGCTGGGCCGCGACGCCGGCCTGCCCGAGGACGTGTTCACCGTGCTGCCGGGCCGCGGCGACGTGGTCGGCGAGCGGTTCGTCACCCATCCGGCCGTCCGCAAGGTGTGCTTCACCGGGTCCACCGAGGTCGGCACCCGGATCATGGCCGGCTGCGCCGCCCAGGTGAAGCGGGTGACCCTGGAGCTGGGCGGCAAGAGCGCGAACGTCGTCTTCGCCGACGCCGACCTGGAGCGGGCGGCGGCCACCGCGCCGTACGCCGTCTTCGACAACGCCGGCCAGGACTGCTGCGCGCGGTCGCGGATCCTGGTGCAGCGCCCGGCGTACGACCGGTTCCTGGAGCTGCTGGAGCCGGCCGTGCGGGCGCTGCGCGTGGAGGACCCGGCGCGGGAGACGGCCGAGATGGGCCCGCTGATCTCCGCCGCCCAGCGGGACCGGGTCGCCGGGTACGTCGACGGGGCGCGGGTGGCGTTCACCGGCTCCCGCCCCGACGGCCCCGGCTTCTGGCACGCCCCGACGGTGCTGCTCGCCGACTCCCCGGCCGACCGGCACTGGCGGGAGGAGATCTTCGGCCCGGTCGTGTCGGTGCTCCCCTTCGACGACGAGGCGGACGCGGTCCGGCTGGCCAACGACACCGAGTACGGCCTGTCCGGCTCGGTCTGGACCCGGGACGTGGGCCGGGCGCTGCGGATGGCGCGGGCGGTCGAGGCGGGCAACCTCAGCGTCAACTCGCACTCCTCCGTGCGGTACTGGACCCCGTTCGGCGGGATGAAGCGTTCCGGGCTGGGCCGCGAGCTGGGCCCGGACGCGCTGCACGCCTTCACCGACGTCAAGAACGTGTTCATCAGCACGGAGGAGTGAGATGCAGGGACGGCTTCAGGACCGGGTCGCGGTGGTGACCGGTGCGGGCAGCGGGATCGGGCTGGCCACGGCCCGGCGGTTCGCCGCCGAGGGGGCTCGGGTGGTCTGCGTCGACGTCGACGCGGCGGCAGGCGAGCGGGCCGCGCAGGAGGTGGGCGGCGAGTTCGTCGCCTGCGACGTGGCCGACGAGGCGGCCGTGCGGGACCTCTTCGACGGCGTGGCGCAGCGGCACGGCCGGGTGGACGTGGCGTTCAACAACGCGGGCATCTCCCCGCCCGACGACGACTCGATCCTGGAGACGGGCCTGGACGCCTGGGAGCGGGTGCTGCGGGTCAACACGACGAGCGTCTACCTGTGCTGCAAGTACGCGATCCCGCACATGCGCCGGCAGGGCAAGGGCTCGATCATCAACACGGCGTCGTTCGTGGCGCTGATGGGGGCGGCCACCTCGCAGATCGCGTACACGGCGAGCAAGGGCGGGGTGCTGGCGATGACCCGGGAGCTGGGCGTGCAGTTCGCCCGGGAGGGCATCCGGGTCAACGCGCTGTGCCCCGGGCCGATCGCCACCCCGCTGCTGATGGAGTTGTTCGCCGCCGACCCGGAGCGGGCCGCCCGACGCCTCGTGCACGTGCCGATGGGCCGGTTCGGCCAGCCGGAGGAGATCGCCGCCGCGGTGGCGTTCCTGGCCAGCGACGACTCGTCGTTCATGACGGCCGCGCAGTTCGTGGTCGACGGCGGCATCACCGGCGCGTACGTCACCCCGCTGTGAGGCGCGGCGGGGCCGGCACACACCCCGGCCCCGCCGTCCCGCCATGCGGAAGGGCTGTCCCACTTTTTCGGTAAGCGGTGCCAGGATGGCGACATGAAGGTTCACGAGGCCATCGACGGGCGGCTGCGCGAGTTCATCGAGGAGCAGCCCGTCTTCTTCGTCGCCACCGCACCCTCCGGGGCCGACGGGCACGTCAACGTCTCGCCGAAGGGCATGCGCGGCACCTTCGTCATCCTCGGCCCGCACCAGGTGGCGTGGATCGACTTCCACGGCAGCGGCGCGGAGACGATCGCCCACCTGCGGCAGAACGGCCGCATCACGCTGATGTTCTGCGCCTTCGCCGGGCCGCCGAACATCGTCCGGCTGCACGGCCGGGGCACGGCGGTGACGGTGGAGGACGCCGGCTTCGCCGAGCGGCTCGCCGACTTCCCCGACCCGCCGGACCTGCACTCCGCCCGCGCGGTGATCACCGTCGACGTCGACCGGGTCAGCGACTCCTGCGGGTACGCCGTCCCCCTGATGCGCTACGAGGGCGACCGGGACCTGCTGATCCGCGCGCACTCCCGCCGCACCGCCGAGGACCTGGTGACCTACCGGGCCACGAAGAACGCCGCGAGCATCGACGGCCTGTCTGTCTTCTGACCCCCGGCGGCGTCCCGCGCGGATGAGACGCGGGTAACCAGCGCATCACGGCGGGGATGCGTTACGTTGCTGGTCCGTCTGGGTACAAGGCGGGTCACGGCGGCGGCGATCATGCGGTCGCCGGGGGTGACGGCCGGCGCGGGAGGATGCATGAGCTCGGCCCAGGGGGGCGAGGACGGCCAGCATCCGTCCGTCGGCACCGTCGAGGAGGCGTTCCCGCCGCTGCTCACGGCCGCGTGCGCCGCCGGCGGCGAGATGGGCGAACGTCTGCTCCGCTTCGACTGGGCGGCCAGCCCGCTCGGCGCCCCGTCCGGCTGGCCGCCGGCGCTGTGCCACGCGGTCGCCGCGATGCTCTCCTCCCGGGCGCAGATCGTCATGTTCTGGGGCCCCGAGCACCGCGCCTTCTACAACGACGCCTACCTGCCGACCATCGGCGACAAGCATCCCCACGCCATCGGCCAGCCCGCCCACGAGCACTGGCGGGAGACCTGGGACGTGCTCGGGCCCCTGCTGGGCTCGGTGCACAAGACCGGCGAACCGTACCGGGGCGAGAACCACCCCTTCGTGCTGCACCGGCACGGCTTCCTGGAGGACGTCTACTTCGACATCTCGTACGACCCGATCCGCGCCGCCGACGGCGGCATCGACGGCGTCCTGTGCCTCGTCAACGAGACCACCGGGCGGGTGCTCGGCGAACGCCGGCTGCGCGCCCTGGCCGAGCTGGGCTCCGACCTGGCCGAGGCCGAGAACGTCGCGGCCCTGGGCCGGGCCGCCGCCGGGGTGCTCGACCGGCACCGGGCGGACGTGCCGTTCGCCCTGATCTACCTGCGCGACGACGCCGGGCAGCTCACCCTCGCCGGGCGCAGCGGCAGCGGGCTGCCCGCCCCCGCCGGGCGCGGCGCCGACGGTGCCGCCGGGGTGGTCGCGCCGCTGCCGCTCGGCGAGGCGGCCACCGCGACGGTGAGCCGGGTCGCCGACGGCGGGTCCGCCACCACCATCGACGTGGCCGACCTGCTGCCCCACCTCGACGCCGGCGTGGCCGCGCAGGCGCTGGTGCTGCCGGTCACCGCGACCCACGAGCCGGTGGGGGCGCTCGTCGTGGGCGTCTCCGCCCGGCTGCCGTTCACCGACGAGTACCGCACCTTCTTCGACCTGATCGCCGCCCAGATCTCCCGCGCCGTCGGCCGGCAGCGGGCGTACGAGCAGGAGCGGGACCGGGCCGCCGAGCTGGCCGCGCTCGACCGCGCCAAGACGAACTTCTTCGCCAACGTCAGCCACGAGTTCCGCACCCCGCTGACCCTCGTGCTGGGCCCGCTGGAGGAGCTGCTCGCCGACCCGACGCTGCCCGATCCCCACCTCGACCGGCTCACCATGATGCACCGCAACGCGCTGCGCCTGCTCAAGCTGGTCAACACCGTGCTCGACTTCTCCCGGCTGGAGTCCGGCCGGCTGGCCTCCCACTACGAGCCCACCGACCTCGCCGACTACACCGCCCGGCTGGCCAGCACCTTCCGCTCGGCCACCGAACGCGCCGGCCTGCGCCTGGTCGTCGACTGCCCGCCGCTGCCCGCGCCGGTCCACGTCGACCGGGACATGTGGGAGAAGATCGTGCTCAACCTCGTCGCCAACGCGGTGAAGTTCACCTTCGACGGCGAGGTGCGGGTCCGCGTCCGGGCGGTGGACGGCGCGGCCCAGCTGGAGGTCGCCGACACAGGCGTCGGCATCGCGCCCGAGGAGCTGCCGCACGTCTTCGAGCGGTTCCACCGGGTGCCCGGCGTCCGCTCCCGCACCCACGAGGGCACCGGGATCGGGCTGGCGCTGGTCCGGGAGCTGGTGGAGATGCACGGCGGCCGGGCCGAGGCCAGCAGCGTCGCCGACCGGGGCAGCACGTTCACCGTGACCGTGCCGTTCGGTGCCGCCCACCTGCCCGCCGACCGGGTCGCGGCCGACGCGCCGGCCGCGTCGCCGGAGCTGGGGCAGGCCCGGCTCTTCGCGGCCGAGACCGCGCTGTGGACCGGCAGGCCGGGTCGGCCCGGAGCCGGGGAGGTGGCCGGGGCGACCGGCGGAGACCGGGCCGCGGCGGGCCGCATCCTGCTCGCCGACGACAACGCCGACCTGCGCGAACACGTCGTCCGGCTGCTGCGCCCGTCGTGGGAGGTGGTGGCCGTGCCGGACGGCGTCGAGGCGCTGCGCCGGGCCGTGGAGGCACCCTTCGACCTGGTGCTCACCGACGTGATGATGCCCCGGCTCGACGGCTTCGGCCTGGTGACCGCGCTGCGCGCCGACCCGCGTACCCGGCACGTGCCCATCGTGCTGCTGTCGGCCCGGGCCGGTTCGGCGGAGGCCGTCGCCGGCCTCGCCGTCGGCGCGGACGACTACCTGACCAAGCCGTTCTCCGGCGAGGAGCTGATCGCCCGGGTCCGGGCCAACGTCGAGCTGGGCCAGCTCCGGGGGCAGATCATCCGGCGGCTGCGGGCCCTGGCCGACGCCGCCGTCGCCGTGAACACCGCCCGCACCACCGCCGAGGTGCTCCAGGTGGCCGCCCGGCACGCGCTCGGCCTCGCCGAGGCCGCCCGGGTGGTGGTCACCTCCACCGGGGCCCGCTACGAGGCCGACGGCGGCGGGACGGCCGCCGTCGAACCGTCCGTCGTGCTGCCGCTGACCGGCAGCGCCGGGGAGACGCTGGGCGAGCTGCGGGTCTGGGGCCACGCCGAGGACGCCGCCGACCCCGGCCACGCCGCGCTGACCCAGCTCGCCCGGCTGGTCGGCGTGCGGCTGGAGAACGCCCAGCTCTACGAGGCCGAGCACCGCGTCGCCACCACCCTCCAGCACAGCCTGCTGCCCCGGTCGCTGCCCCGGCTGCCCGGTGCGGTGGTGGCCAGCCGCTACCTGCCCGGCAGCGCCGACGTCGAGGTCGGCGGCGACTGGTACGACGTGATCCGGCTCGACGACGACGAGCTGGTCCTGGTCATCGGCGACGTCGTCGGCAAGGGCGTGCGGGCCGCCGCCTCGATGGGCCAGCTCCGCAACGCGCTGCGCGCGTACGTGCTGGAGGGCTACGACCCGGGCGAGTCGCTGACCCGGCTCAACCGGCTGGTCGGCTCGGCGGAGCAGCCGTCGTTCGCGACCGTGGTCTGCCTCTGGTTCTCGCCCCGCAGCGGCCGGCTCCGCTACGCCAGCGCCGGGCACCCGTCCCCTTTGCTGATCCGAGGAGACGACGTGGCGTTCCTGCACGACCGCGCGCTCGGGCCGCCGGTCGGCGCGATCCCCGGCGCGTCGTACCGGACCGTGGACGACGCGCTGGCCCCCGGGGCCCGGCTGCTGCTCTACACCGACGGGCTGATCGAGGACCGGCAGCTCGGCCTCGACGCGGCCCTCGCGCAGCTGCGCGCCGACGCGGCCGGCGGCGAGCACGTCGCCGACCTGGTCGACGCGGTCGTGGAGCGGGTCGCCGCGCGGCCGCTGCGCGACGACGTGGCGGTGCTCGCGCTGGAGGCGACCGAACCGAACCGGTTCGCGCTGCGGCTGCCCGCCGACCCGACCCGGCTGAGCGTGCTGCGCCGCCGGCTGGAGGACTTCCTCACCGCCCACCGGGTCGGCGAGAACGACCTGTTCGACCTCACCGTCGCGGTCTCCGAGGCCGCCGCGAACGCCATCGAGCACCCGGTCTGCCCGGCCGAGCCGACCATCGGCGTGGAGGTGACCATCGCCGACGGCACGGTGGTGGCGACGGTCCGGGACAGCGGGCAGTGGCGGGAGTCGACCGGCGCGGGCTTCCGCGGGCGCGGACTGGCGCTGATCAGGGCGCTCGGCGACCTGACGGTCAGCCGTACCACCGAGGGGACGCAGGTGACGCTGCGCCGGCGGCTGCGGGACTGAGCGCGCCCGGCGGGCCTCGGCCGTGCTGGCCGGGCCGGAGGCGGCTCGCCGGCCGGGGCTCGGCTCGCGGGGGCGCGGCTCGCCGGCCGGGGCTCGCCGGCCGGGGCTCAGGCGGGGGCGACCCAGTCCTGACCGGCCAGGCCGGAGATCTCCAGCACCCGGCGGACCTGCCGCGACGGCAGCACGGTGAGCGCGCCCGGGAAGCGCTGGGCGAGCCGGACCACGGCATGGATCGCCGCCGAGTCGAAGAACGTGACCTCCCGCAGGTCGAGGGTCACCCGACCGGCCGGCTCGCGCAGCGCGGCCTGGAGCATCGTGTCGGCCGTGGCCATGTCCACCTCGCCGACGACCACCACGCGGACGTGGTCGCCGTCGGTCTCCGTGCGGGCGGAGAAGACGGGAGCGGCACCCCCTTGATCCACGCAGAACACGATGGCACAGCGGAAGTGGCTCGGCAACAACCGGTCGGCCGAGGCCACGGGCCGGGCCGCCGCCACCGCGGGGCACCCGGCCGCGCTGCCCGCCGCCCGGCCGGCGATAGGCTTGCGCCATGACCGTCCGTGCGCCGCTGACCCCCGGCACGCTCACCCCGACGCGACCGGTGCCGCCCGACATCGTCCGACCGGAGTACGTGGGCAAGAAGCAGCCCCGGCAGTGGACCGGCTCGCACGTGCAGACTCCGGAGACCATCGAGCGGATGCGGGTCGCCGGCCGGCTCGCCGCCCAGGCCACGCAGCTCGCCGGCGAGCACTGCAAGCCGGGGGTGACCACCGACGAGATCGACCGGGTGGTGCACGAGTTCCTCTGCGACCACGGGGCCTACCCGTCGACGCTGGGCTACAAGGGCTTCCCGAAGTCCTGCTGCACCAGCCTCAACGAGGTGATCTGCCACGGCATCCCCGACTCCACCGTGCTGTGCGACGGCGACATCGTCAACGTCGACGTGACCGCGTACATCGGCGGGGTCCACGGCGACACCGACGCCACCTTCTGCGTCGGCGAGGTCGACGAGGAGGCCCGGCTGCTGGTCGAGCGGACCCACGAGGCGATGCTGCGGGGGATCAAGGCGGTCGCCCCGGGCCGGCAGATCAACGTGATCGGCCGGGTCATCGAGTCGTACGCCAAGCGGTTCGGCTACGGGGTGGTCCGCGACTTCACCGGCCACGGCATCGGGGAGGCCTTCCACAGCGGCCTCTACGTGCCGCACTACGACAGCCCCCGACCGACCGACGTGATGGAACCGGGCATGACGTTCACCATCGAGCCGATGATCACCCTCGGCACCCACCAGTACGACATGTGGGACGACGGCTGGACGGTCGTCACGAAGGACCGGAAGTGGACCGCCCAGTTCGAGCACACGATCCTCGTCACCGAGGACGGCCACGAGATCCTGACCCTGCCGTGAGCGACACCCCGGCGGCGCTGCGCGAGGCGCACCACGCGGACGTGTCCGGCGGCTGGCTGCGGCCGGCCGTGTTCGGCGCGATGGACGGCCTGGTCACCAACATCGCCCTGATCGCGGGCGTCGGCGGCGGCGGGGTGTCGCCGCACAGCATCGTGCTCACCGGCGTCGCCGGCCTCGTCGCCGGCGCGATCTCGATGGGCCTCGGCGAGTACACGAGCGTCCGGTCGGCCAACGAGCAGGTCGCCGCCGAGGTCGCCAAGGAATGCCGCGAGCTGGAACGGCACCCGGAGGCGGAGGCCCGCGAGCTGGCCGACGCGTGGGTGGCCCGGGGGCTGTCCCGCGACCTCGCCACGCAGGTCGCCGAGGCGGTGCGGGCCAACCCGGAGGAGGCGCTGCGGGTGCACGTCCGGGAGGAGCTGGGCGTCGACCCGGACGACCAGCCCAGCCCGTGGGCGGCGGCGATCTCGTCGTTCCTGTTCTTCTCGGTCGGCGCGCTGATCCCGCTGCTGACCTACCTGCTCGGCGCCACCAGCCTGTGGCTCGCGCTGGCCGTCGGCGGGGTCGGGCTGTTCGCGGCCGGGGCGATCGTGGCCCGGTTCACCAACCGCGCCTGGTGGAGCAGCGGCGTGCGGCAGCTCCTCCTCGGCGCGGCGGCGGCCGCCGCGACGTACCTGGTCGGCACCCTCATCGGCATCCAGGGCGGCCTGTAGGCAGGCGCGCGGGTCAGCCGGCGAGGAGGTCGTCGACGGTGCCGTCCACGGGGCGGCCCCGGGCGGCCAGCTCCTCGGCCTGCCGGGCCAGCACCGCGCCGACCTCGGTCATGTCCGCCCCGGCCAGGCCGGTGCGGCGCACCGCGTCGCCCGGGTCCCGGAAGTAGGTGCGGCCGAGCAGCCCGTTGACCGTGGCCGCCGCGAGCCGGGCCTCGCCGAGCATCAGCAGCGCCTGGTCCGTCTCGTACCACTGCGCGAGCCGGGCGGCCCGGGCGTGCGCGGCGCAGCCCCTGTACCACGCCTGCCGGGCGGCGCCGGTGAACTCCGCCGGCCGGGCCCGGGCGAGCGTGGCCAGGTGCTCGTCGCGCAGGGCCGGCAACCATCCGGTCGGGTCGTGCAGCGCCCGGGTGGTGACGTACCGGTCGGCGACCAGCGGCCACAACGCCGTGATCGACCGGGCCCGCTCCAGGTGGTCGTCGGCGGCCGTGACGGTCAGGTCGACCAGCACGCCGTCCACCCGACGGGTCGCCGGTCGCGGCCCCGTGCCGGGCCGGTAGGTGGCGATCAGCAGCCCGACCTCGACGTCCCCGCCACCGTCGTCGTCGCCGTGGGCCAGCGGGCCGTGCACCGCCACGGCCAGGACGTCGGCCGGGAAGCGCCGCCGGGCCGCCGCGGCGACCCGCTCCGCCACCGACCACCGGGGGTCGTCCTGGTAAGGCTCCACGCGGCCCCACCCTAGTCAACCGGCGGCGGGACCGCCCGGTCCGCCGCGCCCGGTGCCGGCCCGGTCAGCGGGGCGCCAGGCGGAAGACCCGGATCTCCCGCCCGCCGGCCCGCTCGACGTACGTCTCGTACGCCGGCCACTCGGTGGTCAGCAGCCTCCAGAGCCGGTCACGTTCCGCGCCGGTGGCCACCTCGGCCCGCACCGCCAGTCGTCGCCCCCGCACGTCGACCTCGGCTGTCGGGTCGGCGAGCAGGTTCAGCGCCCAGGCGGGCTGGTGCTGCTGCCCCCAGTTGGAGCCGACCACCACGAAGGCGTCGCCGTCCGGCACGTACAGCAGGGGGTTGCTGCGCGGCAGGCCCGAGCGACGGCCGGTGGTGGTGATGACCAGCGAGGGGACCAGGCCCAGCGCGACCACCCGTCCTTTGGTGAGCCGGCCGACCGCCCGGTCGACGGGGACGAGCAGCCGGATCGTGGCGCCGAACCAGCGGTGATGGCCGAGGCGGCGGGTCAGGGTACCGATAGCGGACACGCGGCCAGTGTGCCGCCTGGGCGGCGGTCAGTCGAGGCGGCGCTCCACGGCCAGCCGGGACCGGGTGAACAGCGCCGCGCCGGCCATCGCCACCAGCGGCACCACCACCAGCACGCCCAGCGTGAGCCACGGGACCAGGATCGGGTACGGCTCCTGCACCGGCCAGGCCGCGGCGATCCGGCGGTTCAGGGCGACCAGGATGATCACCGCCGTGCCCAGCCCGACCACGATGCCCAGCGCCGAGCCGAGCACGGCGATCACCCCGGCCTGGCACAGCGAGAGCACCCGCCGCATCCGGGGGCTGGCGCCCACGGCACCGAGGGTGGACAGGTCCGCGCGCCCCTCGGCGGCGGCGAGGCCGGTGGCGACCGCCGCCGCGCCCACCGTGATCAGGCCGGAGCCGACGGCCAGCACCAGCAGCAGCGACCGCTCGTCGCTGCCCCACGTCCCCCGCTCGACGATCACGTCGAGCCGGCCGAGCCGGCGCAGCTCGACGTCAAGGCGGTCCTGCTGGGCGGTGGTCGGTGCGGCGGCGGTGGCCACCGCGTACCCGATCTGGCGGGTGTCGAGCCCGAGCCGGGCGGCGGCGGCGCGGGACACCGTGAGCTGGTCCACCCCGACGCCGCCGCGCAGCGCGTACCCGGGGACGGTGGCGGTCCCGATCACCGCCGGCTCCGGGGCGTCCCCCACCCGGGTCGCCGTGAGGGTGAGCCGGCCGGCGAGCAGGTACCGCTCGTCGGTGACGACCGCGCCGCCGGCCGCCAGCACCCGCCGGGCGGCGGCCACCTCCTCGGGACCGACCCCGGTCAGCGCCGCCAGCGCGTCGCCGTCGTCGACCGAGACGGGCACGGAGTAGCCCGTCGGGTATCCGCCCTCCACCCACCCGCTGCAGCGCGGGTCGCTGCGGGCGCGGGCCCGCACGGCCGCGTCGCGCAACTGCTCCACCTGGTACGGGCAGGCCCGCCCGGCCGGCAGGTCCACCCGGACGTCGCACCACTCGCCGTCGCCGAACGGGGCGGGGCAGGCCGGGGCGTCGACCCGGGCCACCGTGCTGCCCGGCAGCGTCGCGGCGACCACCTCGGCGACCCGGGGCACCGGCGGCAGCGGCGTCCCGTCGCCGGGGCCGATGACCATGGCGTGCCCGTACGGCATGGCCAGCAGGTAGCTGGCGTCGGTGCGGGCGCTGTCGCTGGCCACGTAGACGCCGAGGGCGACGCTGCCGGCGACCGCGGCCATCACCGCCGAGATCGCGGGCGCGGCCGAGGAACGGTTGCGGCTGGCGTCGCGCAGCGCGATCCGGGGCGCGAGCGGCAACCACCGGCCGGCCCGGGCGAGCACCCCGACCAGCGTCGGGGTGACGAAGACCAGCCCGAGCTCGCCCAGGACCACCCCGGCGAAGAGCACGACCGTGACACCCCGGGTGGCCCCGAGGGCGGCCACCGCCACGCCGACGACGGCCAGCAGCGCCCCGATCAGCGGCCAGCGCCGCCGGTGCTCCGGCGCGCTGCGCCGCCCGGCCAGCCCGGCCACCACGTCCTGCCGCGCGGCGGTCCAGGCCGGCGCCAGGGCCGCGAGCACCCCGGCCAGCACCGCGACGACGGCGATCGCCGCCAGCGCGGCCGGGAAGACGCGGTACGCCCCGAAGCGCGCGCCGAAGACGTACTCCTCGATGAGCGGCCGGGCCGCGAACGCGCCGGCGACGCCCAGCGCCAGCCCGGCGGCGGCCCCCGCGCAGCCCAGCACCACCCCGTCGGCCAGCACGATGCGGCGCAGGTGCGCGGCGTCGCCGCCGGCCACCGCGACCAGGGCGAGGTCGCGGCGGCGACGCCGCACGCCGACGGCGAACGCCGGCCCCACGAGCAGCACCACCTCGAGCAGGCCGAGGCCGGCCACCAGCAGCGCGGTGCCGGTGTCCTCGGCGGTGAGCGCGATGCTCGTGGGGCCGGGCTCCGCCGTGGGGTGCGGCGCCGGGGTGCGGGCGACCACCACGATCCCGCGCGCGTTGAGCCGCTCGGTCAGCCCGGGGCCGGCGTCGGCCGGCAGGTCGACGAGCCAGCTCGACTCGCCGCGCGGGTCGCCCGGTTGATTCGTGGGGGGCAGCGCAACCGTGGGCCGCAGGTTGTCGGGGAACTCCACCACCCCGACCACCGTCCGCTCGGCCGACCCGTCGGCCGGGGCGATCCGGTCGCCGAGCCCCGCGCGCAGCCGACGCAGCGCCGCGCGGTTGAGCCCGACCTCGTCGGCCCCGGTCGGGGGGCGGCCGGCGAGCACCCGGCCCTGCCCCCGCAGCAGCGGGTCGGTCAGGTCCAGCAGCCGCCCGTCGACCGTCTCGCGCCGGCCCCCGGCGCGGGCCTCGAACGGCACCCACCAGCGGACCTCGGCGACGCGGCTCCCGGCCGGCAGCAGGGCGGTCAGCTCGTCGGCGGTGACCGGGCGGCTCCGCCCCGGCACGCCGTCGCGCTGGTAGGTGGTGTCGCCCCAGGCGTCCTGCGCCACCGGGCCCTCGGCGACCCAGCGCAGCTCCGCGTCGGCGGCCCCGAGCCGCCGGTCGATCCGCTCGGCCCGGCTCAGCTCCGCCATGTCGTAGCTGACGGCGGAGAGGGCCAGCCCCAGCACCGGCAGGGTGATCATCGCGAGCACCAGCGCGGTCCGGCCACGGGCCCGGCGCGCCTCCCGCCGGGCGATGCGCAGCGCGGCCCGCCACGAGCGCAGCGCCGCCAGCAACCGCCGTACGCGGGCGGGGTGGCGCGCGCTGTTCACCGACCGCTGCCGGCCAGCAGCTGCTCGACACTGCCCAGCGGGGCCGTCGAGTCCACCATGACCCCGTCGCGCAGGAACACCACCCGGTCGGCCCAGCCCGCGTGCCGGGCCTCGTGGGTGACCAGGACGGCGGCGGCCCCCGCGTCGACCCGGCGGCGCAGCAGGCGCAGCACCGCCTCGCCGGTCTGCGAGTCCAGCGCGCCGGTCGGCTCGTCGGCCAGCACGAGCCGCCGCTCGCCGACCAGGGCCCGGGCGATGGCCACCCGCTGCTGCTGCCCGCCGGAGAGCTGGTCGGGGAAGCGGTCGCCCAGCTCGGCGAGGCCCACCTCGGCGAGCGCCGTCCGGGCCGCCCGCCGCCCCTGGCGCACGCCGACGCCGTCGAGTTCGAGGGGCAGCGCGACGTTCTCGGCGGCGGTGAGGCTGCCCAGCAGGTTCAGGTTCTGGAAGATGTAGCCGATCCGCCGGCGGCGCAGCCGGGCCAGCGCGCGGGGGTCCAGCGCGCCGAGCGCCTGCCCCTCGACGCGGATCTCGCCCGCGGTCGGGCCGTCCAGGCCGCCGGCGAGGGCGAGCAGGGTGGACTTGCCGGAGCCGGAGGGGCCCATCACCGCGACCAGCTCGCCGGGGGCGACGGTGAGGCTCACCCCGCGCAGGGCGTGCACGGCGGCGTCGCCGCTGCCGTGGGTGCGGTGCACGTCGCGGACGTCGAGCACGGCCGTGGTCGCCGGCCCGTGCGGGTCGTCGCCGGGGCGGGCGGCCGCGTCGGGGCCGGCCCGGTCGACGGGCCTGCCCCGGTCCGCCGGGCCGCCGGGGCCGTGGTGCGGGTCGGGCGGGTCGGGGCGGGTCGTCGGCGCGCCGCCCGTCCCGCTCATCGCCGCGCCTCCTCGCCGTCCCGGTCCGCCTCCGCCGGCCGCCCCGGACCGGCCCGCCCGCCGGGCCCGGGGGCGGGCCGGTGCCGGACGAGGCTCGTCTCGCAGTGGTCCAGCCAGCGGATCTCCGCCTCGGCCTGGAACACCATCGCGTCCAGCACCAGCCGCCAGGGCAGGTCCTCGGGGCGGTCGCTGGCGTACTTCAACCGGGTGAACTCCTGCAACGCCCGCATGGTCGCGGTGCGCTGGGTCTGCACCACCGCCCGCACGTCGACCCCCGGGGTGGTCAGGGCCAAGGCGAGCTTGATCGCCAGCTCGTCGCGGGGGCGGTCGGTGCGGCTGATCGGGGTCGCGAACCACAGCGCCAGGTCCGCCCGCCCGGCGTCGGTGATCTCGTACGGCCGCTGTCCCGCCTCGCTCTCCGGCAGCGGCCGGACCAGCCCGTCCCGCTCCAGCCGGGAGAGGGTGGTGTAGACCTGCCCGATGTTCAGCGGCCAGGTCGAGCCCGTCGACTCCTCGAACGCGGCCCGCAGCTGGTAGCCGTACATCTGGCCGCGTTCGAGGAGCGCGAGCAGGCCGTGACGGATGGACATGGCTCCGAAGTATGCATACCTGGTATGCCGCCCGCAATCGCGGGTCCCACCGGGGCGACCAGCGCAAACGCTGCGGTCCCGGTCAGCGCGGTCAGGTGGGGCGGCCGGGGAAGGCCACGGTGACGGGAGTCACCCCGGCGGTGCGCCGCCACCGGGTGGCCCGCACCGCGCAGTCGGTCAGCGCCGCGAGGGCCCGGTTGCGGTCCTCGCCCGTGGTGTGCGGCAGCGCCGCGCGCCAGAAGGCGGCGGTGCGTTCCTCCACCTCCACCGCCAGCCGCAGCGCGCTCGCGGTGTCGGTGACGGGGAACGGCAGCGTGTATCCGGCCTTGTCGGCGGGGACGGTGCCGCCGGCCGCGCTGAGCTGGAGCACCAGCGCGTCCCGCCGGGACCGGTGCGCCGCCTCGGCGCGGCGGGCGGCCGTGCGGGCGGCGTCGGCGAGGCGCACCCCGATCACCCCGTACGCCCAGACCGCGGCGTACTCGGCGGTGAGCGCGCCGCCCAGGGCCTCGGCCGGGCCGGACGGTGCCTGGCGGTGTCTCACTTCAGCGCCTCCACGTGGGTCGCCCGCGCGGCGGCGATCGAACCCACCAGGGCGGCCCGGTCGACCGGGGCCTCGGCACAGAGCTTCGCGGCCGCCTCGCGCCCACCCTGCTCGGCCTCGCGCAACGCGGCCAGCACCGCCGCCCGGTCGCCGCCGGTGGTGGCCGCAGGCGACGGCCCCGGCGAGGCGGCCGGGCGGCCCGTCAGCTTCGCCAGTTCGGCGGCGTGCGCCTCGTGGGCGTCGGCGATCGGGGTGAGCAGCGGGGCCAGGCCCGGGTCGGCGGCCAGGGCGGCGCGGTGCCGGGCGGCCAGCTCGCGGGCCTGCGTGGCGAGGGGTTCGAGCGGGTCGGGGGCCTGGTCCTGCCGGTCGCCCCGGTCGAGAAGGTCACAGCCGGTCAGCGGCGCGACGGCCCCGCCGAGCGCCAGGAGCGCGCCTGCGCGCAGGAGGTTTCGCCGGGAATGCCCGAGCGCTCGGACGTGCGGTGTCGTTCTGCGCCTTGCCACCGGACAAGTCAACACCATCGGAGCGGACACGTGGGTCAGGGGCGTCGGTGCGCCGCCCGGCCCGCCGCGCCGCAGGCGCGTTACGCTCTGCGCAGCCACCGGCGCGTCTGCCCCGGTGGCGTGCCGGCATGGCGTCCCGACCGGGCGTCGTCGTTCACGAAGGGGTGCGCCAGATGACGCAACGGGGCCGTACCACCAGGTCGACGGGGCCGACGGGGAGACCCCGACGCGCCGACGGCCCTCGTGGTGGTGACCGCGTCGGCGGCCCCCGGGTGGACCTCGCCGCGCGGCGGTCGCGGTTGCGCGCGGTGATCGAGCCGGTGGTCAACGGGGCCGGGTACGACCTGGAGGACGTCTCCGTCTCCCGGGCCGGCCGCCGGCACGTGGTGCGGGTCATCGTCGACGCCGACGGCGGGATCAGCCTGGACGCCGTCGCCGACGTCTCCCGGGCCGTCTCCGCCGCGCTCGACGCGGCCGAGGAGTCCGGCGGCGACATCCTGGCGGGCGAATACCAGCTGGAGGTCAGCTCCCCCGGGGTGGACCGCCCGCTCACCCTGCCCCGGCACTGGCGGCGCAACGTCGGCCGGCTGGTGAAGGTGACGGTCCGGGCCCCGCTGCCCGGGCAGCGCGCCGAGCAGCCCGCCGGCGACCGGCAGGTCACCGGCCGGGTGGTCGAGGCCGACGACGAGCGCGTGGTGCTGGAGACCGACTCCGGCCGCGCGGAGTTCGCCCACGCCGAGCTCGGCCCCGGCCGGGTGCAGGTGGAGTTCCACCGCCTCGACGAGGTGGCCGACGACGAGCTCGACGAGGTCGCCGACGACGAGTCCGGCGACAGCTCAGACATTGACGACATCGACGACGAAGATGATGTGGAGGACGAGGAGAGGTGAACATCGACCTCGCGGCGCTGCGCGCACTCGAGCGCGAGCGGGAGATCCCGTTCGACACGATCCTCGCGGCGATCGAGACCGCGCTGCTGACCGCCTACCGGCACACCGACGGGGCCGAGCCGCACGCCCGGGTCGAGATCGACCGCAAGACCGGCGCGGCCCTGGTCTACGCCCAGGAGCTGGACGACGACGGCACGGTGGTGCGGGAGTGGGACGACACCCCGCACGACTTCGGCCGGATCGCGGCCATGACCGCCAAGCAGGTGATCCTCCAGCGGCTGCGGGAGGCCACCGACGAGGTGCACTTCGGCGAGTACGTCGGCCGCGACGGCGACCTGGTCACCGGCGTGGTGCAGGCGCACGAGGCGCGCAGCGAGAAGGGCATCGTCAGCGTCGACCTGGGCAAGCTGGAGGGCGTGCTGCCGCAGTCGGAGCAGGTCCCCGGCGAGCGGTACGCCCACGGCGAGCGGATCCGCTGCGTCGTGGTGCACGTCGCCAAGGGCATGCGCGGCCCCCAGATCACCCTGTCCCGGTCCCACCCGGCGCTGGTGAAGAAGCTGTTCGCCCTGGAGGTGCCGGAGATCGCCGACGGCACCGTGGAGATCGGGGCCATCGCCCGGGAGGCCGGCCACCGCACGAAGATCGCGGTGCGTTCCACCACGCCGGGCGTCAACGCCAAGGGCGCCTGCATCGGCCCGATGGGGCAGCGGGTCCGCGCCGTGATGAGCGAGCTGCACGGCGAGAAGATCGACATCATCGACTGGTCGGACGATCCGGCGACCTTCGTCGGCAACGCGCTCTCGCCGGCCAAGGCGCTGCGGGTCGAGGTGGTCGACCTGGCCACCCGGACGGCCCGGGTGACCGTGCCGGACTTCCAGCTCTCCCTCGCGATCGGCCGGGAGGGGCAGAATGCCCGGCTTGCCGCCCGATTGACCGGTTGGCGGATCGACATCCGCTCGGACGCGGAGCAGGCGACGACGGCCGCGCGGGGCGGGGCTGATCACGTCCGGGAGCCGGGCGGCGCGATCTCGGGCAGCTAGGGGTAGACTTCTTCCAGTGGTACGACGCGCGCTGCCGGAGCGCACCTGTGTGGGCTGCCGGCGACGTGCGCCGGCCAGCGAATTGCTGCGGATCGTCGCGGTCGGCGACGAGGCTGGTCACAGCCTCCGGCCCGATCCGGCTCGCAGGCTGCCGGGTCGGGGAGCGAACATGCACCCGGATCCGGCCTGCTTCGCGCTGGCAGTGCGCCGCCGTGCCTTCGGGCGCGCGTTGCGCGTCACCGGGGTCGTCGACCACGGTGTGCTGGCCGAGCACGTCGATGCGCCAACCACTACGTCCGGTCATCCCGACCGGGCGAGGGTCGCTAGCAAGGTAGGACGACCGACATGAGCACACGATGAAGTCCCTGAAATGACCAGGCTTCAAGTGCAGGAGTGAGGTCGCTGCGGGTGCTGCCCGCACGACCTCGGAGTGAGGAGTGCAGTGGCAGGTAAGGCCCGCGTACACGAGCTTGCCAAGGAGCTCGGGGTCGAAAGTAAGACAGTTCTCGCCAAGCTGAAGGAAATGGGCGAGTTCGTGAAGTCCGCGTCCAGCACCGTCGAGGCGCCCGTCGCCCGTCGGCTGCGCAACGCCTTCGTCGCCTCCGCCGGCTCGCCGGCGCCGTCCGCCCCTTCGGCGGCCAACCAGAGCCCGACGTCGACCCCGACTCCGACGCCGTCCCCGGCCCCGGGTGCCCCCCGGGTCACGGCGAAGCCGATGCCGCCCCGGCGGCCCGGCCCGCCGACCCCGGGACCGAAGCCCAAGGGCCCGGTCCCCGGCCCGCCGCAGCCGGCGACCCCGGTCGCCAAGCCGGCGAGTGCCCACGACATCGAGGTGGCCGCCGCCGAGGCGCGCGCCGCCGCGCTGAAGGCCGAGCAGGAGGCCGCGGTCAAGGCCGCCCAGGCCGCCCGCCAGCAGCAGCGTGAGAACGTCCGCCGGGAGCCTCCGGCGGAGGGCGGTCCCCGTCCCGGCCCGCGTCCCGGTCCGGGCGCGATGCCGCCCCGCCCGGGTTCCCCGGCCGCCGGTCGCCCCGGTGGCCCGGGTCAGGGCCAGGGCCCCGGCGCCCGGCCGGGCGGTCGTCCGCCGGCGCGCGGCGCCGGTAACAACCCGTTCGGCATCCAGGGCGGTCAGCAGCAGCAGCGGCCCCCGGCCGCCGGTGCCGGTGGCCCCCGGCCCAGCCCGGCGGGCATGCCGCCGCGGCCGAGCCCGGCCTCCATGCCGCCCCGGCCCAGCCCGGCGTCCATGCCGAGCCAGCGTCCCGGCCGGCCCGGTGGCCCCGGTGGCCCCGGCGCGGGTCGTCCCGGCGGTGGCGGCGGAGCCGGTCGTCCCGGTGGCGGCGGCGGCTTCCGCGGCGGTCCCGGTGGCGGCGGCGGTGGCGGTGGCTTCCGCGGCGGTCCCGGTGGCGGCGGCGGTGGCGGTGGCTACCGTGGCGGTCCCGGTGGCGGCGGCGGCGCCCCCGGCGCCGGTGGCGGTTTCCGGCCGGGTGGCCCGGCCGGCGGCGGTGGCCGTCCGGGTGGTGGCGGTCGCGGCCGTGGCGGCGGCGCCGCGGGTGCCTTCGGGCGTCCGGGCGGCAAGCCGACGCGGGGTCGCAAGTCCAAGAAGCAGCGCAGACAGGAGTTCGACAACCTGTCGGCCCCGACCATGAGCTCGGGTGCCCCCCGGGGTCAGGGTCAGGTCGTCCGGCTCTCCCGTGGCGCGTCGCTGTCGGACTTCGCCGACAAGATCAACGCCAACCCGGGTTCGCTGGTCCAGGAGATGTTCAACCTGGGCGAGATGGTCACCGCGACCCAGTCCTGCTCCGACGAGACCCTGCTGCTGCTGGGTGAGCACCTCGGCTTCGACGTGCAGATCGTCAGCCCGGAGGACGAGGACCGCGAGCTGCTCGCGCAGTTCAACATCGACCTCGACGCCGAGGTCGCGGAGGACCGCCTGGTCAGCCGTGCGCCGGTCGTGACCGTCATGGGTCACGTCGACCACGGTAAGACCAAGCTGCTCGACGCGATCCGCAAGGCGAACGTGGTCGCGGGCGAGGCCGGTGGCATCACCCAGCACATCGGCGCCTACCAGGTCCACGTCCCGCACGAGGGCGAGGACCGGGCGGTCACCTTCATCGACACCCCGGGTCACGAGGCGTTCACCGCCATGCGTGCCCGTGGTGCCCAGGTCACGGACATCGTGGTCCTGGTGGTGGCGGCCGACGACGGCGTGATGCCGCAGACCATCGAGGCGCTCAACCACGCCAAGGCGGCGGACGTGCCGATCGTGGTGGCGGTCAACAAGGTCGACAAGCCGGAGGCCAACCCCGACAAGGTCCGCCAGCAGCTGACCGAGTACGGGCTGGTCGCCGAGGAGTACGGCGGCGACACCATGTTCGTCAACGTGGCCGCGAAGCCGGGCATCGGCATCGACGAGCTGCTCGAGGCCGTCCTGCTGACCGCCGACGCGTCGCTGGAGCTGACCGCTCCGATCGACGGGCCGGCGCAGGGTGTGGCCATCGAGGCCCACCTGGACAAGGGCCGGGGCGCGGTCGCGACGGTGCTGGTGCAGAAGGGCACCCTGCGGGCGGGCGACTCGATCGTCGCCGGTGGGGCGCACGGCCGGGTCCGGGCGATGCTCGACGAGAACGGCAACCAGGTCGCCGAGGCGGGCCCCGCCCGTCCGGTGCTGGTGCTCGGTCTCACCGCGGTCCCCGGGGCGGGCGACACCTTCCTCGCGGCGGCCGACGACCGCACGGTGCGGCAGATCGCCGAGCAGCGGCAGGCACGGCGGCGGGCGGCGTCCTTCGCCAACTCCCGTGGCCGGGCCACCCTCGAGACGCTCATGGAGCAGCTCAAGGAGGGCGAGAAGACCTCGCTCAACCTGGTGCTCAAGGGCGACGTCTCCGGTTCCGTGGAGGCGCTCGAGGACGCGCTGTTCAACCTCGACATCCCCGAGGAGGTCCAGCTCCGGATCATCCACCGGGGCGTGGGCGCGATCACCGAGAGCGACGTCATGCTCGCGAGCGCCTCGTCCGAGGCGGTCACGATCATCGGCTTCAACGTGCGGGCCGCCAACAAGGTCCGCGAGATCGCCGACCGCGAGGGCGTGGAGATCCGGTACTACACCGTGATCTACCAGGCCATCGAGGAGATCGACGCCGCGCTCAAGGGGCTGCTCAAGCCGGAGTACGAGGAGGTCGAGCTGGGCAGCGCGGAGATCCGCGACGTGTTCCGCTCGTCCAAGGTCGGCAACATCTCCGGCTGTATCGTCCGGTCGGGCATCATCCGCCGCAACGCCAAGGCGCGGCTGCTGCGGGACGGGTCGGTCGTGGCGGACAACCTCACGATCAGCTCCCTCAAGCGGTTCAAGGACGACGCGACGGAGGTCCGCGAGGGCTTCGAGTGTGGTCTGACGCTGGGCGGTTACAACAACGTCCAGGTCGGCGACATCATCGAGACCTTCGAGATGCGGGAGAAGCCGCGCGCCTGACGCGTCCGACGCGCTGATCGAGGGGTTTACGCCCGCAACGGCGTAAACCCCTTGATCATGCGGGGGTCACCGCGGGTATCGTCCGGGGCGATGTTCACCGGAACCGTGGTCTTCGACCTGCTGCTGCCGGGCGACTCCCGGTCGCTCAAAACCAAGAGATCCTACGTACGGCCGATCGTGGCGGCGCTGCGCCGCTTCGAGGTGTCGGCCGCCGAGGTGGGGGCGCTCGACCTGCACGGTCGGGCGGAGATAGCCGTGGCCGTGGTGGCCGCGGAGGGCGCGCACGTGCGCGAGGTGCTCGACTCCTGCGAGCGCCTCGTGGCGGGCCGCCCGGAGGTCGAGCTGCTGTCGGTCCGCCGACGCCTGTACGGCGACGACGACTGACCGTGCGGCGGTGCCGCCCTGCACCGGCGGCCGGCCCGATCGCGAAGGTAATGTTCGAACTGTTGGCCGGTCGGATCCGGCGGCGCCCCGCGCCGCCGGCTCCGACCGGAAGTCCGACGCCGTGGAGGTGGGCGAGATGACGGATCCGGCCAAGGTACGCCGGCACGCGGAGCGCATTCGCGAACTGGTCGCGTCGGTGGTGCGGAGCCAGATCAAGGACCCGCGGCTCGGCATGATCACCATCACCGACGCCCGGATCACCGCCGATCTGCGCGACGCCACGGTGTTCTACACCGTCCTCGGTGACGCGGCGGCCCAGTCCAGCACGGCGGCGGCGCTGGAGAGCGCCAAGGGGATGCTGCGCAGCACGGTCGGCAAGGCCCTCGGGCTGCGCCACTCGCCGAGCCTGACGTTCGTCCTCGACGACGTGCAGGACCAGGTCAAGCAGATCGACGACCTGCTCGCGGCGGCCCGCCACGCCGACGCCGAGGTGCAGCGCCTCGCCGCCCAGGCCAAGTACGCCGGCGACGCCCAGCCGTACCGGCTCGACGAGGACTCCGACGAGGCCGACGACGAGGCCGACGAGGTCGCGGGCTCCGCCGCCGACTCCGACGCACCGCGCGGCGCGGACCGGCCGTGACCGACCCGGCGGCCGGGGCGGCCGGCACCGGGCCCGGGGAGGCCGACTGGGCGGCGGCCGTGGCGGCCGTACGCGACCTGCCGGCCGACGCGCAGGTCCAGCTGATCTGCCACGTCAACCCCGACGGCGACGCGCTGGGCAGCATGCTCGGCTTCGGGCTGGGGCTGCGCCAGCTCGGCGTACGTCAGCTCCGGGCGACCTTCCCCGGCCCGCCGGAGGTGCCGGAGCCGTTCCGCGCGCTGCCGGGCCTCGACCTGCTGGTCCCCGAGGAGGACGCGTACCCCGCGCCGGACCTGGTCGTCTGCTTCGACGCGGCGAGCGAGTCGCGGCTCGGCGGCCTGGTCGACCGGCTCGCCACGGCCGGCACGGCGCTGGTGCTCGACCACCACGCGTCGAACACCCGGTTCGGCGGGATCAACCTCGTCGACCCCCGGGCCGCGGCCACCTCCGTGGTGGCCGAGGAGCTGCTGGCCCGCCTCGGGGTGCGGCTGGACGCGGGGATCGCCGAGGGCCTCTACGTCGCCCTGACCACCGACACCGGGTCGTTTCGGTTCGAGGCGACCACCCCGGCGGTGCACGAGCTGGCGGCGCGGCTGCTGGCCACCGGCATCCGCCCCGGCGACATCTCCCGCCGGGTCTTCGACACCCGGCCCTTCGGGGCGGTGCGGCTCTTCGGCGAGGTGATGTGCCGGGCCCGCCTGGAGCCCACGGCGGCCGGGGGCAACGGCCTGGTCTGGACGTACGCCACGCTCGACGACCTGGCCCGGCACGACCAGCGACCGTACGTGCTGGAGGCCCTGATCGACTCGGTGCGGTGCACCGCCGAGGCGGACGTGAGCTGCGTGGTCAAGCAGGTCCGCCCCGACGAGTGGGCCGTCTCGATGCGCAGCAAGGGCGCGGTGGACGTCAGCCGGGTCGCGGTCGCCCTCGGCGGCGGCGGCCACACGTTCGCGGCCGGCTTCACCGGCCGGGGCAGCGCCGACGAGGTGGTGGCCAGCATCCGCGCCGAGCTGGACAAGGCGCTGATCGGGGCGTAGATCAGGGACGACTCCGGGGGGTGTCGGCCTTCCTGCGCTGCGTGATGGCGGGGAGAATCGGGGGATGGAGCACCCGAGCGAGCTCTCCGTCGCGGAGACCCGGGCGTGGGAGCGCCCCGTGGTCACCGTGCCGGTGCTGGTCTGTCTCTCCCTGGTCGGCGGGCAACTGCCCTCGTTCTCCGCCTCGGCGAACCTCTACACCCTCGGCACCGGGGGAGCGTTGA
The DNA here is from genome assembly GCF_900091595.1 of Micromonospora haikouensis. Lineage (GTDB taxonomy): Bacteria > Actinomycetota > Actinomycetes > Mycobacteriales > Micromonosporaceae > Micromonospora > Micromonospora haikouensis. Next base: position 211,012 of record NZ_FMCW01000006.1, on the reverse strand, counting down.
TCTGGCTGGGCCTGGGCAACCGGGTGCCGCGCCGGCCGGCGCCGCGCCGGCTCGGCGCGGGGGCGGTCTGGTGGGTGCTTCCGGTGGCAGTGTTCGGCGTCTTCGAGGGGGTCACCTTCGTGCTGGCCGTCGGCGACGAGTTCCCCACCTTCTCCCGGCTGGCCGACCCCCTGCTGGAGGACGAGCTGGTCCGCTCCGCGGCCTGGTTCGCCTGGCTGGCCGCGTTCTGGGGACTGGTGCGGCGATGATGCGGGCCCTCGCCATCGGCGGCTTCCTCACCGCCCTGGCGCTCTTCGCCGCCGTCGAGTGGGCGGCCCGCCGCCCGGGCTCGCGCATCCCGTCGCTGGCCGACGTCTGCGCCTACGTCATGCGATACGAGGTGGGCCCCGTCCCCGTCGGCCGGATCGGCCTGTTCGGCTTCTGGTGGTGGCTCGGCTGGCACTTCCTCGCCCGCTGACCGGATGCCGACCGTGCTCCCCCGGTGGCCGGTGCGGGTGCCCGGCCGGCACCTCGCGGGCAGCCCTCGTCGCGTCCAGATGGCGGGAACAGTGGGCAGCATGTGGACCTGAACGATAACTTGGGAATCGATCGGTGCCGTGGCTGCGGCGCTGGTCCGCAGGCGGTGGCGTCGCACCCGACGCCGCCTCCCCCCAGGGTCGGACCGACCCGGGCGCACGCGTCCAGACCGGCCGCTCCGGTGATCCCGGGCCGCCGACGGGCGTCCAGCACGACCGGCCGTCGGGCCACCGTGTCCCCGTGACCCGCATCCCTGGAGGGAATCACCATGCCCAGCAAGCCCAAGCCCGAGAACACCGACGAGGCGCGCGAGCAGGCCCGCCGCGCGCTCCAGACGTCGATGGACACCCGTCAGTGACCCACGTCGACCGGCGGTGATGCCGCCGACGCCCCGCGCCGTCGGCATCACCGCCCGACCGGTCCCACCCGACCGGTACGCCCCCTGAGCCCCCTCGCCCCGGCTACCCTCGTCGGTCATGCGGCGGATCCTGGTCGTCGGCAGCTCCGGTGCCGGCAAGAGCACCCTGGCCCGCGCGGTCGCCGGGCGGCTCGACCTGCCGCTGGTCCACCTCGACCGGCACTACTGGCGGCCCGGGTGGATCGCCCCCGACCACGCCGTCTGGCGCACCACCGTCGCCGCGCTCGCCGCCGAGCCCGCCTGGGTGATGGACGGCAACTACGGCAGCAGCCTCGACCTGCGGCTGCCCCGCGCCGACCTGCTCGTCCTGGTGGACCTGCCCTGGCCGCTCTGCCTCGCCCGGGTCGTCCGCCGCCGCTGGGCCCGCCGCTCGTCCGGCCGCCCCGATCTGCCCCCCCGGCTGCCCCGAGCGCCTCGACCTCGACTTCCTCGGCTACGTCGTGCGCTATCCGCGCCGGTCCCGCCCGCGGGTGCTCGCCGCAGTGGCCGCCCACGCCCCGGGGCTGCCGGTGGTCCGGCTGCGCAGCCCCGCCCAGGTGCGCCGCTGGCTGGCTCTCCTGCCGTCCCGCTGAGCACCCCGGCCCGCGGTCGACCCCGCGCTGCGTCGGCCCCGGAACCGGACCCCGTCGCCGAACGGCCGTGCCTGCGCCGCGCCCACCTCGGCGAGCATCCGCCGGAAGGCGGGCGTGGGCCATGAGTAAGGGATCGTTGGTCTTGCGGCCCTTACCCGGACCGTGTCAGGATCGGCGTCGATGACTCAACCCGCCCCCGCCCCGTCCGCCGTCGCCTCGCCGCGCCGGATCGCCGTGCTGGCCCTGCCCGCGCTCGTGGTGCTCGCCGCCGAGCCGCTCTACGTGCTGGTCGACACGGCGGTCATCGGCCACCTGGGCCGGGTGCCGCTGGCCGCGCTCGCCGTCTCCGGCACCGTGCTGACCCTGATTGCCTGGTTGGGCACCGTCCTGGCGTACGGGATCACCGGACGGGCCGCCCGCCGCTTCGGCGCCGGTGACCGCTCCGCCGCCGTCGCGGAGGGGGTGCAGGCGTCCTGGCTCGCGCTCGCGGTGGGGGTGCTGGTCGCGGCCGGCATGCAGTTCGGTGCGGGCCCGCTGGCCGAGGCGCTGGCCGGTCCCGGCGAGGTCGCCGACGCGGCGGCGCGGTGGCTGCGGGTCGCCGCGCTCGGCGCGCCCGGCCTGCTGCTCGCCGCCGCCGGCAACGGCTGGCTGCGCGGCGTGCAGGACACCCGCCGGCCACTGTGGTTCGTGCTCGGCCCCAACCTGCTCTCCGCGGTGCTCTGCGTGGTGCTGGTCTATCCGGTCGGCTGGGGGTTGACCGGCTCGGCGGTGGCGAACGCGCTGGCGCAGACCCTCTCCGGCGGCCTGTTTGCCGCCGCCCTGGCCCGCGAGCGGGTGGCCCTGTGGCCCCGCCTGCGGGTGATCCGCCAGCAGTTGGTGCTCAGCCGGGACCTGCTGGTGCGGGGCGTCGCCTTCCAGGCGAGTTTCCTGTCCGCCACCGCCGTGGCCGCCCGGTTCGGGGCGGCGGCCGTCGGCGGGCACCAGATCGCCGTACAACTGTGGTTCTTCACCGCCCTGGTGCTCGACGCCCTCGCGATCGCCGCGCAGGCGCTGGTCGGGGCGGCCCTCGGTGCCGGCGACGCCGCCGTCGCCCGGGCCCTGGCCCGCCGGATGGCGCTGCTCGGCGCGGTCTGCGGCGTGGCGTTCGCGGTGCTCATCGCCGCCGGGGCCGGCGTCGTGCCCGGCCTGTTCAGCTCCGACGACCAGGTACGCGGGCAGGCCGCGGTCGCCTGGCCGTGGCTGGTGGCGTTGCAGCCGATCGGCGGCGTGGTGTTCGCCCTCGACGGGGTGCTGATCGGCGCGGGTGACGTCCGCTACCTGCGCAACCTGACGATCGTCGCCGCGCTCGGCGGGTTCCTGCCGGCGATCTGGCTGGCGTACGCGGTCGACCTGGGTCTCGGCGGCATCTGGGCCGGCCTGACGCTGTTCGTGCTGCTCCGGCTGGCGGCCCTGCTGCTGCGACTGCGCTCCGGCGGCTGGGCGGTCGTCGGCGCCGTGCGGGGGATGTAAGGAAGGGCCCCCTGTTAACGCATTTGGTAGAGAAGGGCACCCTTCTCACCAGGGGTGCGCCGCATCGTGCCGTGCGGTGGCGGGGGGCGTGACGCCGTCTGGCAGGCTTGGCGGTCGTGAGCGCAGACGGTCTGATCGTGGTCGACAAGCCCGGCGGCATGACGTCGCACGACGTGGTGGCGCGGATCCGTCGCCTGGCGCGCACCCGGCGGGTCGGGCACGGCGGCACCCTCGACCCGATGGCCACCGGCGTGCTGGTGATCGGGGTCGGTCGGGCCACCCGGCTGCTGACGTACGTCATCGGCGCCGGGAAGAGCTACGCCGCCACCGTACGGCTCGGGCAGGCCACCGTGACCGACGACGCCGAGGGGGACGTGATCACCGTCACGCCCGCCGACGCCGTCGCCGACGAGGCGGTCCGGGCGGCGTTCGCCGCGCTCACCGGCGACATCGACCAGGTGCCGAGCGCGGTGAGCGCCATCAAGATCAACGGTGAGCGGGCGTACAAGCGGGTGCGCGACGGCGAGAGCGTCGACCTGCCCGCCCGCCGGGTCACCGTCAGCCGCCTCGACGTGCTGGCCGTCCGCCGGGACACGCCCGGCGTGGTGGACGTGGACATCGACGTGACCTGCTCGTCCGGCACGTACATCCGGGCGCTGGCCCGGGACGCGGGCCTGGCGCTCGGGGTCGGCGGCCACCTCACCGCGCTGCGCCGTACGGCCGTCGGCGGTTTCGCCCTCGGCGAGGCCGCGACCCTCGACGAGCTGGAGCGGCGCGCCCCCGAGGTGGTGAACCTGCCCCTCGACGCGGCGGCCGACCGGTTCTTCCCGCGCCGGGAGGCCACCGCCGACGAGGCGAAGGTGCTCTCCCACGGCGGCCCGCTCGACCCGGTCGGGATCGCCGGGCCGTACGCCGTCTTCGGCCCCGAGGGCGCTTTGATCGCTATCGTCAGCGAGCGGGACGGTCGGGCGCGCGCGGAGATCGTGCTCGCCCCGGCGTGACGGCGGGGACAGGTGACCGCCGGCCCCGGCCGGCGGGGTACGACCGGCCGAGGCCGGCAGGGGCAACGACAGGGGAGGAGCGTCATGCAGCGGTGGCGGGGGTACGACGCCACGCCCGACGGCTGGGGCAGTTCGGTCGTCACCATCGGCGTCTTCGACGGCGTGCACAGGGGCCACCAGGCGACGATCGGGCACACCGTGGCCCGCGCCCGTGAGCTGGGGGTGCGGTCGGTGGTGGTGACGTTCGACCCCCATCCGGCCGAGGTGGTCCGCCCCGGCTCGCACCCGGCGGTGCTCACCGAGCTGACCCGCAAGGCCGAGCTGATCGAGGCGTTGGGTGTGGACGTGCTCTGCGTGGTGCCGTTCACGCCGGAGTTCTCCCGGCTGCCCGCCGACGCGTTCGTGCACGACATCCTGGTCGAGCACCTGCACGCCACCCTCGTGGTGGTGGGGCAGAACTTCCGGTTCGGGCACCGGGCGGCCGGCGACGTGGCGCTGCTGGAGGAGCTCGGCCGGACGTTCGGCTTCGCCGTCGAGGACGCGCCGCTGGTCGCCCAGGACGACACCGTCTTCTCGTCCACGTACATCCGGGCCCGCATCGACGCCGGCGACGTCGCCGCGGCGGCGGCCGCGCTCGGCCGTCCGCACCGGCTGGAGGGGGTCGTGGTCCTGGGCGACCAGCGCGGCCGGGAACTGGGCTTCCCGACGGCCAACCTGCTCTGCCACCCGCACGCGGCCGTGCCCGCCGACGGCGTCTACGCCGGCTGGTTCCTGCGCAAGGACGGCCGGGAGCGGATGCCCGCCGCGATCTCGGTGGGGACCAATCCGACGTTCTCCGGCCGGGACCGGCGGGTCGAGGCGCACGTGCTGGACTTCTCCGGCGACCTGTACGGCGAGCGGGTGGCCCTGGACTTCACCGAGCACGTGCGCGGCCAGGTGCGGTTCGACGGGGTGGAGCCGCTGATCGCCCAGATGAACCAGGACGTGGCGCGGATCCGCCGGATGCTGGGCATCGCCTGACCGTCAGGCCGGGTCGGCCCAGCGGCCGGTTGGCGGCGTGCCCCATCGGTCGGGTCGCCGCCATGTCGGCGGGTGTGGCGCCGCCATGTCGGCGGGTGTGGCGCCGCCATGCCTGCGGGTGTGGCGCTGCCATGGCGCGCGGGCAGCCGCCGCGGCGCGCGGGCAGCCGCCATGGCACGCGGGCAGCCGTCGCCATGTCGGCGACATGGCGGCTTCCCGCCGCCGGGATACCCCCATGTCGCCGACATGGCGTGCGGGGCAGCTCGCGGGCAAGCCAGCCAGGCGTGGCGCGCCGGCAACTCGCCGACGTGGCGCGCGAGCGGCTCGCCGGCCGGCGGAAGCGCCCGCCGGGCCCGCCAAGGCCCGCCCACCAAGGCCCACCAAGGCCCACCAAGGCCGGCCGCCGGGCCCGCCCGGTCGGCCTTGGCGGGCGGTTCCGCGCGGGGCTGGTAGGCTGGCGGGGACGTCGGCTGACCGACGTGGGGCCTCGCGTGCCTGCACGACGCCGCGGGAGCGAGGAGCCGGTCCGTTTCCGGTCCCCTGACCGATCCGACGGACATCACCGAACAACCCACGAAACAGGGAGAACATGGCGCTCGACCAGGAAGCCAAGGCCAAGATCCGCGCGGAGTACGCGACCGCCGAGGGCGACACCGGCTCGCCGGAGGTGCAGGTCGCGGTCCTCACCAAGCGGATCGCCGAGCTCACCGAGCACCTGAAGGTGCACAAGCACGACCACCACAGCCGCCGTGGGCTGCTGCTGCTGGTCGGCCGTCGCCGTCGGCTGCTCAACTACGTCCAGAAGAAGGACATCAACCGCTACCGGTCGCTCATCGAGCGGCTCGGCCTGCGCCGATGACGTCACGGGGGAGCGGCCCGCGCGGGTCGCTCCCCCGTTCGGCGTCCGCCACCTGAGCGCCCGTTCAGGCGTCCGGGATCGGGCGGAACAGGCCATCGGGCCGGAGGGAAGGTCCGGAAGGAACCACCTCCCGGTGACCGAAGGAACGGCCCTCACGGTGTGAGGGCACCGAAGAACAACCGGGCACGAAGAACAACCGGGCACGAAGAACGGCCCTCAGGGTTTGAGGGCACGAAGGAACAACAGGGGCCGCGCGACCACCCGACAGGGAGCCGGTCAGCGTACCGGTCTCCGGTAGTGGCCCCCGGGAGCCCCGGCAGTCGCCGGCACCCCGGGCGCTTCGATCGAAGACCGGCCGTCTGAGCAGCTCCCCGCGTCGCGGACCCCCCGATGCGAAGGAGCACCACCGCACTATGACCGAGCACAACCTCGGCACCGAGTCCCGCACCGCCGTGATCGACAACGGGTCCTTCGGCACCCGCGAGATCACCTTCTCCACCGGCCGGCTGGCCCGCCAGGCCGCCGGTTCCGTCGTCGCCCAGCTCGGCGAGACGGTCGTCCTGTCCGCCACCACCGCCGGCAAGCAGCCGAAGGAGCAGTTCGACTTCTTCCCGCTGACCGTCGACGTCGAGGAGCGGATGTACGCGGCGGGCCGGATCCCCGGCTCGTTCTTCCGCCGTGAGGGCCGGCCCAGCGAGGACGCGATCCTCACCTGCCGGCTGATCGACCGGCCGCTGCGCCCGTCGTTCGTCAAGGGCCTGCGCAACGAGGTCCAGGTCGTCGAGACCGTCCTCGCGCTCGACCCGCAGCACCCGTACGACGTGGTCGCGATCAACGCCGCGTCGATGTCGACCAAGCTCTCCGGCCTGCCGTTCTCCGGCCCGATCGGCGCGACCCGGGTCGCGCACGTCGACGGCCAGTGGGTGGCCTTCCCGACCCTGGAGGAGCTGGCCCGGGCCACCTTCGACATGGTCGTGGCCGGCCGCACCCTCGCCGACGGCGAGGTCGCGATCATGATGGTCGAGGCCGAGGCGACCCCGCACGCCGTGACCCTGATCGCGGGCGGCGCCACCGCGCCGACCGAGGAGGTCGTCGCCAGCGGCCTGGAGGCCGCGAAGCCGGCCATCCGCGAGCTGTGCCGCGCGCAGAGCGAGCTGGCCGAGGTGGCCGCCAAGCCGGTCGCCGAGTTCCCGGTCTTCCTCGACTACCAGCCCGACGTCTACGACGCGGTGGCCGACGTGGCCCGCGCCGAGGTGGCCGAGGCCCTCAAGACCGCCGGCAAGGCCGACCGCGAGGAGGCCCTGGACCGGATCAAGGCCAAGGTCGCCGAGGAGCTGGGCGGCCGTTTCGAGGGCCGGGAGAAGGAGCTGTCCGCCGCGTTCCGGTCGCTGACCAAGTCCGAGGTCCGCAACCGGGTGCTGCGCGAGCAGGTCCGGATCGACGGCCGGGGCCCGCGCGACATCCGCCCGCTGACCGCCGAGGTCGGCGTCCTGCCCCGCGTGCACGGCTCGGCGCTGTTCGAGCGCGGCGAGACCCAGATCCTGGGCGTGACCACCCTCAACATGCTGCGCATGGAGCAGATGGTGGACACCCTCTCGCCGGAGAACCGCAAGCGTTACATGCACAACTACAACTTCCCGCCGTACTCGACCGGTGAGACCGGCCGGGTCGGCTCGCCGAAGCGGCGCGAGATCGGCCACGGCGCGCTCGCCGAGCGGGCGCTGATCCCGGTGCTGCCCTCGCGCGAGGAGTTCCCGTACGCCATCCGGCAGGTCTCGGAGGCGCTCGGCTCCAACGGCTCCACCTCGATGGGCTCGGTCTGCGCCTCGACGCTGGGCCTGCTCTCGGCCGGTGTGCCGCTGAAGGCGCCGGTGGCCGGCATCGCCATGGGCCTCATCTCCGACGAGGTCGAGGGCAAGACGCGGTACGTGACGCTGACCGACATCCTCGGTGCCGAGGACGCGTTCGGCGACATGGACTTCAAGGTCGCCGGCACGCCGGAGTTCGTCACCGCCCTCCAGCTCGACACCAAGCTCGACGGCATCCCGTCGGACGTGCTGGCCGCCGCGCTGCAGCAGGCGTACGAGGCCCGGCAGACCATCCTCGAGGTGATGCAGCGGGCCATCGAGGCGCCGGCCGAGATGTCGGAGTACGCGCCGCGGGTCACCACCGTCAAGATCCCGGTCGACAAGATCGGCATGGTGATCGGCCCGAAGGGCCAGACGATCAACGCCATCCAGGACGAGACCGGCGCCGAGATCTCCATCGAGGACGACGGCACCATCTACGTCGGCGCGACCAACGGCCCGTCGGCCCAGGCCGCCGTCGACCGGATCAACGGGATCGCCAACCCGACCCTGCCGAAGGCGGGGGAGCGGTTCCTGGGCACGGTGGTCAAGACCGCCGCGTTCGGCGCGTTCATCTCGCTGCTGCCGGGCCGCGACGGCCTGCTGCACATCTCCAAGGTGGGCGACGGCAAGCGGGTCGACAAGGTCGAGGACTTCCTCAACGTCGGCGACAAGGTCGAGGTGGAGATCGCGGACATCGACGCCCGCGGCAAGATCTACCTGGACAAGGTCCGCCCGGAGGGCGCCGAGGCGCCGGCCGCCACCGGCGAGGTCGCCGGCGACGAGCGTCCGGCCGGCCGGGGCGGCGACCGGGGCCCGCGTGACCGTGGGGACCGCGAGCGCGGCGACCGGGGCGGTCGTGGCCCGGGCGGCGGCGAGCGCGGCCAGGGCGGCGGCGAGGGTGGCGAGGGCGGCGAGCGTCCGCGCCGCCGGACCCGGCACAGCTGACGTTCCCACCACCGCCGGCCGCCCGTCCCGGGCGGCGGGCGGCACCGCACCACCCACCCCTCGTCGAACTGAGAGCAGGTTTCCGTGAGCCGGGCCCAGCGCGCGTCTTTCCCTGCGGGTCGACGGGGGGTGGCCCCGTCCGGGGCCGTCCGGCACGCCGCCGGGGGGCAGCCCGGGCGGGCCGGCGGGTCGGCCCGCGCGGTCACCCGCACGCTGAGCGACGACCCGTTGGGCGGGACGGTACGCCGTACCGTGCTGCCCAGCGGGCTGCGCGTGCTCACCGAGGCGATCCCCGCGATGCGCAGCGTGTCGTTCGGCATCTGGGTGTCCGTCGGCTCCCGCGACGAGACCGGCCCGCAGGCCGGTGCCGCGCACTTCCTGGAGCACCTGCTCTTCAAGGGCACCCACAAGCGCACCGCCCTGGAGATCTCCGCCGAGATCGAGGCGGTGGGCGGCGAGACGAACGCCTTCACCACGAAGGAATACACCTGCTACTACGCCCGCGTGCTGGACGAGGACCTGCCGCTGGCCATCGACGTCATGTGCGACGCGGTCGCCGACTCGCTGCTGGAGCCGGCCGACGTGGAGACCGAGCGCGGCGTCATCCTCGAAGAGATCGCCATGCACGACGACGAGCCGGGCGACGAGGTGCACGACCTGTTCACCCGCGCCGTCTACGGCGACCACCCCCTCGGCCGGCTGATCTCCGGCACGGAGGAGACGGTCACCCCGATGACCCGCCGGCAGATCCAGGACTTCTACCGCCGCCACTACACCGCGCCGCAGATCGTGGTCGCCGCCGCCGGCAACCTCGACCACGCCGTCGTGGTCCGGCTGGTCCGCGAGGCGCTCGCCGGCACCCCGCTGGACACCGGCCCGGCGGCGCCGGCCCCGCACCGGTCGGCCACCCCGGCGGTACGCGTGCAGCCCGCGGCCACCCTGGTCGAGCCGAAGGAGACCGAGCAGGCGCACGTCATCCTCGGCTGCCCCGGCATCGACCGCGTCGACGGGCGGCGCTTCGCCCTCGGGGTGCTCAACAACGTCCTCGGTGGCGGCATGTCCAGCCGCCTGTTCCAGGAGATCCGGGAGCGGCGCGGCCTGGCGTACTCGGTCTACTCCTACGCCAGCCAGTACGCCGACAGCGGCGTGTTCGCCGTGTATGCCGGCTGCGCCCCCGGCAAGGTCGACGAGGTGCTGGAGCTGACCCGGGCGGAGCTGCGCCGGGTGGCCGCGGACGGGCTGACGGAGGTCGAGGTTGCCCGGGGCAAGGGGATGAGCAAGGGCTCGTTCGTGCTGGGCCTGGAGGACACCGGCTCCCGGATGAGCCGGCTGGCCAAGGGCGAACTGCTCTACGGCGACCTGATGCCGGTGGACGAGCTGCTGGCGCGCGTCGACGCGGTGACCGCGGCCGATGTGAACACCCTCGCCGCCGAGTTGCTGGCCCAGCCGATGTCCCTGGCCGTCGTCGGCCCGTTCGGCGAGCGCGACTTCTCCGCCTGACCGGCAGCCCGGCCCGTCGCGGCGGCGTCGCCGTCCGCCCGTGGGACGGCCGGCGACCGGCCCGGTGTGGCCGGTGCGGCTGGGATAGGTTGTGGCCGTGACTGACGAGCAGGGGAAGGGCCCGCAGGGGCCGATCCGGGTCGCCGTGCTGGGTGCCCGGGGCCGGATGGGCGTCGAGGTGTGCCGGGCCGTCGAGGCGGCCGCCGACATGGAGCTGGTGGCGGCGCTCGACCAGGGCGACGACCGGTCCGCCGCCGCCGGTGCCGAGGTGGCAGTCGACTTCACCACCCCCGACGTCGTGATGGACAACCTGCGCTGGTGCGTCGAGGCGGGCATCCACGCCGTGGTCGGCACCACCGGCTTCACCGGGCGGCGGCTCGACCAGGTGCGCGACTGGCTGGCCGCCCGGCCGGAGGTGGGCGCGGTGATCGCCCCCAACTTCGGCATCGGCGCGGTGCTGATGATGCAGTTCGCGGAGCGGGCGGCCCGCCACTTCGAGTCCGTCGAGATCATCGAGCAGCACCACCCGCGCAAGCTGGACGCCCCCAGCGGCACCGCCACCCACACCGCCCGCCGGATCGCGCAGGCCCGCGCCGAGGCCGGTCTGGGCCCCGCCCCGGACGCCACGAAGGACGAGGTGCCGGGCGCGCGGGGGGCCGACATCGACGGGGTACGCGTGCACGCCGTCCGCGCCACCGGCCTGGTCGCCCACCAGGAAGTGCTGTTCGGCACGGCCGGCGAGACGCTGACCATCCGGCACGACTCGTACGACCGGGTGTCGTTCATGCCGGGCGTGCTGCTGGCGGTGCGCGCGGTGCGTACCCGCCCGGGCCTGACCATCGGCCTGGACCCGCTGCTCGACTGACGGGCCGCGACCACCGGGCCGGCGCGGCGGGGAAAGCGGTCGCCGGCCGGCCGCGCCGCACCTAGGCTGCCCGGGTGATCGACTCGAAGCTCCGCGACCGCGCCGGCCGGCACGTCACCCTGCGTCCGGTCGACGACGACAACTGGCGGGCCGTCGCCGACGTCGCGCCCCGCGACGACCAGCGCGCCTGGGTCTACCCGATGGCGGCCCGTTACCTGCTGACCAGCCTGCGCGGCGACGTGTGGACCTCCCTGGCCGTCTACGCCGACGACACCGTCGTCGGGCACGTCATGTGGGCGTCGACGACGACGGCGCCCGCTGGATCGGCGGGATGGTCGTCGACGCCGCCGAGCAGGGCCGGGGGGCCGGGGCGGCCACGGTGGCGACCCTGGCGACGTGGCTGCGCGCCCAGCCCGGCTGCGCCGCCGTGCGCCTGTCGTACCACCCCGACAACCCGGCCGCGGCCACCCTCTATCCCCGCCTGGGCTTCGCGCCGACCGGCGAGTGGGAGGACGACGAGGTGGTCGCCGAGCTGGTCACCCCGCCGACCCCCTGACGCCCGCCTCGGTGGCGGAGCGGGGGCGGGGACCGGGGTGGCGGTCAGGGCCGACGGGAGGCGGTCGACGGTGGCCTCGCCGGCGGCGGTGACCGTGACGTCGACGCGGGCGCCCGCGACGCGCAGGTTGCGCGCGGCGAGGGCGCCGAGCCCCGGGCCGGCGAGCGGGGCCAGGCGCACCCGGCCGGCCGGCACGTCGGGGTAGAGCCCGACGCCGGCCTGGAGCAGCAGCACCGCCGACGCGGCGGACCACGCCTGCGGCCGGCACGCCGCCGGATACGGCACGGGCCGCCCGAGCAGCTCCCGGTCGTCGCCGCCGTACAGCTCGGGCAGCCGGTGGTCGAACGCCTCGGCGGCGGCGAGCAGCCCGTCGGCCAGGCCGAGCGCCGCCGTGCGGTAGCCGCCCCGGGCCAGCCCGGCGAGCACGATCGCCGTGTCGTGGGTCCAGATCGAACCAAGGGCACCCAGTATCCGCTCAAGCTCGGCGCTGCTGGCCACTATTCCGGTCGCGGTGCTGTTCGTGGTCTTCCAGCGGTATTTCGTGCGGGACGCCAACGACGGCGCGGACAAGGGCTGACCGGGCTGCCGGGCCGGCTCAGGGCAGCCGGTCCGGCAGCCCGAACAGCGGGAACAGGGCCGGGTCGAGGAAGTAGTTGAGCCGGGCGACCCGGCGGCCGGAGCAGCCGACCAGCTGGATCGAGAACGGCCGGTGACCGCCCGCCGGGTCCCGCCGGTATTGCGCGAACCCCGGGCCGCCGTTGACCGCCACCGGGACCAGCCGGGAGCCCGCGCAGCCGGCCCCCGGGCCGGTCATCCAACGCCCGATGTCACCCGCGCCGCGCAGCCAGAGCCGGTAGGGCGGCATGGTCTGCACGGCGTCCGCCCGCAGCAGCGCGACCAGCGCGTCGATGTCGTACCGCTCGAAGGCGCGCACGTAGCGGTCGAGCAGCTCGCGGTGCGCGGCGTCGAGGGCGGCGGCCGGCGGGTCGGCGTCGACGCCCCGGGCGGCCAGCGTCGCGCGGGCCCGCTGCAACGCGCTGTTGACCGCCGCCACGCTGGTGTCGAGCAGGCCGGCGACCTCGTCGGCCCGCCAGCGCAGCACGTCGCGCAGGATCAGCACCGCCCGCTGCCGGGGCGGCAGGTGCTGCAACGTGGCGACGAAGGCCAGCCGCACCGACTCCCGGGCCACCGCCACCTCCGCCGGATCCTCGCCAACGGGCAGCACCCGGGCGTCGGGGGCCGGCCCGACCCACTCCCCGGCGGGCCGGGGCTCGCCCAGCGCCGACAGCACCGGCGCCGACGGCCCGGCAAGGTCGGTCGGGACCGCCCGGCGGGACCGGCCGCGCAGCAGGTCGAGGCACACGTTGGTGGCGATCCGGTAGACCCAGGTGCGGACGCTGGACCGGCCGTCGAAGGCGGCCAGCCCCCGCCAGGCGCGCAGCAGCGTCTCCTGGACGGCGTCCTCCGCGTCGAAGGCCGAGCCGAGCATCCGGTAGCAGTAGCCGGTGAGCTCCACCCGGTGCCTCTCCAGGTGCTGCTCCGACGGCGGGTGCTGCTCCGACGGCGGGTGCTGCTCCGACGGCGGGTGCTCCTGCGGCCCGGCCGGCGCAGGGGCTGGGGCCGGCGTCGCGCGGGCACGACTCGTCGACACGCTCATCCCGCCACCGTAGGCGGCACCACCGACATTCCCGGCAACCCCGACGCGCCGGCAGGCAGACCGCGTGGTCAGCCGGCGGCGGCGTCGCCCTCCGCCGCGCCCTCGGCGGGCACCGCCACGTGCAGCCGGAGCTGGTTGACCAGCATGTCGTCCACGTCGAGGGCGCGGGCCGCGCCGTCGGGCTCCCAGCCCGCGCCGGTGAGGAACTTCCGGGTCGCCGCGTCGGCGTCGAACGCCCACGCCACCGCCCGGTCGAAGCCGTCGGAGCGCCACAGGTCCACGCTCGCGGCCAGCAGCCGGCTGCCGTGCCCGCGCCGCCCCCAGCGCGGCTCGACCAGCAGGTCCGTTACCGCCACCACGCCGGACCCGAGCGCCTCGGCCGGCTCGTTCGGGGCGAGGGACTCGGCGTCGGCCGGCCCGGACGCGGCAAATCCCACCAGATACGATTGTTCGGCCTGTTCGACGGCGACGAGCACCCGGTGCGCGCCCGAGGGCGGCTCCTGCACCGCCGCGCTCCACCGCCTGGCGAGATACTCCTCGTCCAGGTTGTCGAGCACGTGCCGGGGCAGGATCCGGCGATACGCGACCCGCCAGGTCGCGAGCTGGATGCGTGCGATCTCGCCGGCGTCTTCCGGACGCGCCGGGCGGACGTACCCGAGAGCCATGGGACGGAAGCCTACGCAGGGCGAGGGAGGCCACGGTGGCGCAGGGTGCCAAACGGACGATCGGGCAGGTCGCCGCGGTGGTCGGGCTCGCCGTCGCGGTGACCGCGTTCCTGTCCATGGCGGCCGTGCGGCACGGCTTCTTCGACCTGAAGGTCTACTACGGCGCGCTCCACTTCTGGGTGCACGACGGCGGGGAGATCTACGACTTCCTCAAGCCCGGCACCCAGTACGGCTTCACCTACCCGCCGTTCGCCGCTCTGGTCATGCTGCCGATGGCCCTCCTGCCGTGGCCCGCCGCGATCGCGGTGAGCGTGACCGCGTCCGTGGTTACCAGCGCCGTGCTGATCTGGTGGCTGCTCGCCCCGGTCGCCCGCCGCTGCGGCTGGACCGGCTGGTTCGCCCTCGCCGTGGCGCTCTGCCTGGCCGCCGCGTTCGAGCCGATGCGCGAGACGGTCAACTTCGGCCAGGTCAACATGCTGCTGCTGTTCCTCGTCGCGGTGGACCTGCTGCGGCTGCTGCCGGCGGGCAACCGCTGGGCGGGAGTGGGCATCGGGCTGGCCACCGCGATCAAGCTGACCCCGGGGATCTTCCTCGTCTACCTGCTGGTCACCGGCCGCTGGCGGGCCGCCCTGACCGCCGCCGGCACGGCCGCCGGGGCGACCCTCGTCGCCGCCGCGCTCTTCCCCGACGCGTCCCGCGAGTTCTGGACCTCCGCGCTGTGGAACACCGGCCGCGTCGGCGAGCTGGCGTTCGTGTCGAACCAGTCGCTGCAGGGCGTGGTCGCCCGGCTCAACCCCGAACACCCCAGCACCGTGGCCTGGCTGGCGCTGGTCCTCGCCACCCTCGCCGTCTGGGCGTGGCGCTCGCGGGCCGCCGTCCGGGCCGGCGACGAGGCCACCGGCCTGGCCCTGACCGGCGCGCTGATGTGCCTGGTCAGCCCCGTGACCTGGGTGCACCACCTGGTCTGGCTGCTGCCGGGGCTGATCCTGCTGGTCGACAACGGCACCGCGGCGCCCGCGCGCAGCCGCCGGCGCCGCGTCCTGCTGGCCGCCGCGATCATCGGGTACGCCCTGCTGTGCAGCCGCATCGTCTGGGCCTGGGAGAAGGACTTCACCGGCATCGACGGCTTCCTCGGCAGCAACACCTACGTCTGGATCAGCCTCGCCCTGCTGCTGTTCCTGCCCGTGCGCCGCCCGGCGGATCAGCCGTCGAGCAGCCCCGCGTACCTCAGCTCGACCAGCCCGAGCGGGGGCGCCCCGCCGGCCAGCGGCACCGGGTAGGTGGTCCGCTCGCCGTCCGGCGACAGCCCGGACCGCTCGTAGAAGCGCCGGGCGCGCCGGTTGTCCCGCAACACCCACAGCCGGTACGCCGTCCAGCCCCGCCCGGCCAGCCGCTGCTTCGCCGCCGCCAGCAGCCGCCCGGCCGTCCCGTCGCCCCAGTGCGCCTTCTCGACGTACATGGCGACGACCTCGCCGAGCGTGTGGTCGAGGTCGGCCCGGTCCTGCCGGTTGCGGTACGGGCCGAACGTGGTGAACCCGATGACCGCGCCGTCGCGCTCGGCGAGCAGCGTGGTGAACGGGTGCTCCGGGTCGGCCGTGCCCAGGTCCCGGCGGCGCTGCGCCCAGGCCGCCACGTTGAGCCGGGCCAGCACCTCCGCCGGCATGATCTCGGCGTAGCCGTCCTGCCAACCGTGCACGTGCACCCGGGCTACCGCCTCGGCGTCGTCCGGCTCCTCGGTGCGGATGATCAGCATGCGTCCGTTGTATGCCCCGGTGGCCGTGACGTCCAGCCAGCCGCACCGGTGTCGTACCCCTGGATTAGGGTGCCCGACGATGACCGCACCGGAATCGCTCTCGCTCGCCCAGGCCCGCAGGGTGGCCCTGGCCGCCCAGGGCTTCGCCGACCCGCCGCCGGTCGGCGTGCCCACCCGCCGGCACCTGCGCCGGGTGCTCGACCGGGTCGGCCTGATCCAGATGGACTCGGTCAACGTGCTGCAACGCGCGCACTACCTGCCGCTCTACAGCCGGCTCGGGCCCTACCCGACGACCCTTCTCGACGCCGCCGCCTACCGCCGCCCCCGCGAGCTGTTCGAATACTGGGGGCACGAGGCGTCGCTGGTCCCCGTCGGGCTGCACGCGGCGCTGCGCTGGCGGATGGCCAAGGCCCGCGACGAGGCGTGGGGCGGCATGCGCCGCATCGCGCAGGAGCAGCCCGAGCTGGTGGCGTGGGTGCGCGACGAGGTCGCCGCCCGGGGCCCGCTCACCGCCGCCGAGATCGAGCACGACGCGCCCCGGGAGACCGGCAACTGGGGCTGGAACTGGTCGACCGTGAAGCGGGCGCTGGAGTTCCTCTTCTGGGCCGGCGAGGTCACCGCCGCCGACCGCACCCCCTCGTTCGCCCGCCGCTACGACCTGCCCGAGCGGGTGCTGCCGGCCGCCGCGCTGGACGCGCCCACCCCGACCGACGCCGAGGCGCACCGCGCCCTCGTCGCGATCGCCGCCCGATCGCTCGGCGTGGCCGCCGAGCCGGAGCTGCGCGACTACTTCCGGCTGCCCGTCGCCGGGGCCCGGCAGGCCCTCGCCGAGCTGGTCGAGGCGGGCGAGCTGACCCCGGTCACGGTCGAGGGCTGGCGGCACCCGGCCTACCTGCACGCCACCGCCCGGCTGCCCCGCTGGGTGCGGGGCAACACCCTGGTCAGCCCGTTCGACCCGCTGGTGTGGGAGCGGGGCCGCACCGAGCGGCTGTTCGGCTTCGCCTACCGCATCGAGATCTACGTCCCGGCCCCGCAGCGGGTCCACGGCTACTACGTGCTGCCGTTCCTGCAGGGGGAGCGGTTCACCGCCCGGGTCGACCTCAAGGCCGACCGCAAGGCCGGCGTGCTGCTGGTGCCGGCCGCCTGGGCCGAGCCGGGCGTCGATGCGGGGGAGACGGCGGTGGCCCTGGCCGCCGAGCTGCACCGCCTGGCCGGCTGGCTGGGCCTCAGCGCGGTAGCCCCGCCCGCCGCCGGTGACCTCGCCGTTCCGCTGGCCGCCGCGCTGAGGAGCGTGGCCGGTGTACCGTGAGCGACGTGACGAGCGTCGACGGCCCGGCGGCCCCGCACCCGCACCCGCACCCGCACCCTGACGCGCAGGCGCCCGCGCCCGCGTCGGGGGAGTGGCCGCCGGGGGCGTACCCGGTGGCGGAGCCCGACCGGCTGACCCGCCTCGTGATGCGGGTGCACGCCCGGTCGCCGCGCTGGGCGGCCCCCCTGGCCGCGCTCGGCTGCGTCGGCCTCGGCATGGCGTACGCGCTGCTCAGCGACCCGACCCGGGCCGCGCCCGACGCCGCCCCCAGCTGCCTGCTGAAGCTCACCACCGGGCTGGACTGTCCGGGCTGCGGCGGCACCCGCGCGCTGTGGTACGTGCTGCACGGCGACCTGCCGGCCGCCGCCCGGCACCACTTCCTCTTCGTCTTCGCGCTGCCCTTCCTGACCTACCTGTTCGTCGCCTGGGCGGGCCGGCAGGCGTTCGGCTGGCGGCTGCCGCAGCCCCAGGTCAGCTCGAAGGTGATCGGCGGCTTCCTGGCCCTGTGGCTGGTCTTCTCGGTGGCCCGCAACCTGCCCTGGGCCCCCTTCACCTCCCTCTACGTCTGACCTGGGCCCTGCCTGGCCGGGCCGCGTCTGACCTGGCCTGTGTCTGGCCCGGCCTGTGTCTGGCCCGGGCGGGCAGCTTGGCGCACGCCTGCGCGATCGGATGCGGAGCCTGCGGGCCATAGCGAGCTGAGTCGTTTACGACATCACCGCCGCCCACGGGCTGCCGCGGCCCTGGCCGTGACCCGGCCCTGGCCGCGACCCGCTGCGGCCCGGACCCGACCCGGCCTCGTCCCCGACCCGACCCCACCCTGATGTCGTAAATGACTCAGCTCCCTAGGCGGGAAACCGGGACGGTCCCTTCCGGCGGGCGACGCGCCGGGCCGGCGGGTGACCGCCGTTGCACCGGGCGCGCCCGACTTGGGCGGCCGGCCGGCGGGCCACTACAGTCCCTGGCATGCCGGAGATGGTGCAGCCCCAGGTCAAGCTCGTCGCGTGGACCCAGTTCCAGGCCCCGGACGACGTGCCGTGGTCGACCGACGCCGAGGGCGGCCAGGCGCTCGCCGAGTTCGCCGGCCGGGCCTGCTACCAGAGCTGGTCCAAGCCGAACCCGGCCACCGCCACCAACGCCGGCTACCTGGCGCACATCCTCGAGGTGGGGCACCTGTCGGTGCTGGAGCACGGCTCGGTGAGCTTCTACTTCACCGGGGTGTCCCGCTCGTTCACCCACGAGCTGATCCGGCACCGGCACTTCTCCTACTCCCAGCTCTCCCAGCGGTACGTCCCCGAGCGCGACGCCGCGATGGTCGAGCCGGCGGTGATCGCCGACGACCCGGAGCTGCACAAGCGGTTCGTCGAGGCCGCCGAGGCGAGCGTGCGGGCGTACACGGAGCTGCTGGAGGGCCTGGAGCAGCGCTTCTCCGACGAGCCCAACCCGACGCTGCGCCGCAAGCAGGCCCGGCAGGCGGCCCGCGCGGTGCTGCCCAACGCCACCGAGACGCGGATCGTGGTCACCGGCAACTACCGGGCCTGGCGACACTTCGTCGCGATGCGGGCCACCGAGCACGCCGACGTGGAGATCCGCGAGCTGGCCGTGGAGTGCCTGCGTCAGCTCCAGCGGGTCGCCCCGAACGTGTTCGCCGACTTCGTCATCTCCACGCTGCCCGACGGCACGGAGGTGGCGGCCAGCCCGCTCGCCGAGCTGTCCTGAACCCTTCCCCACCGGCCCGCCGGTGGTCGTCCGCTAGGTTGTGAGCATGACGCACGACCACCCTGTTGCCGCCGACCGGGCGGTGTCCCGCCCGTTCGGCCGAGTGCTCACGGCCATGGTGACCCCGTTCACCTCCGACGGTTCCCTGGACCTCGACGGCGCCGTACGCCTCGCGAACCACCTCGTCGACGAGCAGGGCAACGACGCGCTCGTGCTCAACGGCACCACCGGCGAGTCGCCCACCACCACGGACGCGGAGAAGGAACGCCTGATCCGGGCCGTGGTGGAGGCGATCGGCGACCGGGCGAGGGTGGTCGCCGGGGTCGGCACCAACGACACCCGGCACACCATCGAGCTGGCCGCGTCGGCCGAGAAGGCCGGCGCGCACGGCCTGCTGGTGGTGACCCCGTACTACAACAAGCCGCCGCAGAGCGGGCTGGTCCGGCACTTCACCGCCGTCGCGGACGCCACCGGGCTGCCGATCATGCTCTACGACATCCCGCACCGCTCCGGGGTGCCGATCGAGACCGAGACCCTGGTCCGGCTCGCCGAGCACGACCGCATCGTCGCGGTCAAGGACGCCAAGGGTGACCTCACCGCGACCTCGTGGGTGACCAGCCGCACCGACCTGGCCTTCTACAGCGGGGAGGACTCCCTCGTCCTGCCCGCGCTGGCGGTCGGCTGCGTCGGGGTCGTCGGCACCTCGACCCACTTCACCGGTGCGCTCACCCAGCGGATGATCGAGGCGTACGACGCGGGCGACCCCGGCACCGCGCTCGCCCTGCACCGGCGGCTGCTGCCCCTGTTCACCGGCGTCTTCCGCACCCAGGGCACGATCCTGGTCAAGGCGGGCCTGGCGGCCCTGGGCCTGCCGGCCGGCCCGGTGCGGCCCCCGCTGGTGGACGCCACCCCCGACGAGATCGCCCAGCTGCGCGCGGACTGCGCGGCGGCGGGTCTGGAGCTCCCCTGAGATGACCGAACGACACGACGGACGCCGGGCGACGGCGTCGCAGAATGAGGTGGACGCGTGACCGAGGCGCACAACGAGGGCGAACTGCCCCCGCCGCTGCCGGAGGGCGGCCTGCGGATCATCCCGCTCGGCGGGCTCGGCGCCATCGGTCGGAACATGACCGTCTTCGAGTACGACGGCAAGCTGCTCATCGTCGACTGCGGGGTGCTCTTCCCCGACGTCGAGCAACCGGGCGTGGACCTGATCCTGCCCGACTTCGGGCCGATCCTGGACCGGCTCGCCGACGTGCAGGCGATCGTGCTCACCCACGGCCACGAGGACCACATCGGCGCGGTGCCGTACCTGCTCGCCCACAAGCCGGACATTCCGCTGGTCGGCTCGCAGTTCACCCTCGCCCTGGTCGAGGCGAAGCTGGCCGAGCGGCGCATCCAGCCGTACACGCTGACCGTGCGGGAGGGCGGCCGGGAGCGGCTCGGCCCGTTCGAGTGCGAGTTCTTCGCCGTCAACCACTCGATCCCCGACGCCCTCGCGGTGGCCATCCGCACCCCCGCCGGCCTGGTGCTGCACACCGGCGACTTCAAGATGGACCAGCTCCCCCTGGACGGCCGGATCACCGACCTGGCCGGCTTCGCCCGGCTCGGCGCGGAGGGCGTCGACCTGCTGCTGTCGGACTCCACGAACGCGGAGATCCCCGGCTTCGTCACCCCGGAACGGGAGATCGGGCCGGTCCTCGACTCGATCTTCGCGAAGGCGAAGGGGCGGATCATCGTCGCGTCCTTCGCCTCGCACGTGCACCGGGTGCAGCAGGTCTTCGACTCGGCCGTCGAGCACGGCCGCAAGGTGGCGCTGATCGGCCGCTCGATGGTCCGCAACATGGGCATCGCCCGGGACCTCGGCCTGCTCAACATCCCCGCCGGCCTGGTGATCAGCATCGAGGAGGCGACGGCGCTCCCGCCGGAGCAGATCGTGCTGATGTCCACCGGGTCGCAGGGCGAGCCGATGAGCGCGCTCGGCCGGATGGCCAGCGGCGACCACCGGCACATCACCATCGCCCCCGGTGACACGGTGGTGCTGGCGTCCTCGCTGGTGCCCGGCAACGAGACCTCGGTCTACCGGGTGATCAACCGGCTGGCCCGGGCCGGCGCGGTGGTCGTGCACAAGGACGTGGCGAAGGTCCACGTCTCCGGCCACGCCCCCGCCGGTGAGCTGCTCTACCTGCTCAACGTGACCCGCCCGAGCAACCTGATGCCGGTGCACGGCGAGTGGCGGCACCTGCGGGCCCACGCCCGCCTCGGCATCGAGTCCGGGGTCGCCCCGGACCGGGTGGTGCTCTGCGAGGACGGCGACGTCGTCGACCTGGTCGAGGGCCGCGCCAGCCTCGTCGGCCACGTCAAGAGCCGGTACGTCTACGTCGACGGCCTCGCCGTGGGCGACGTCAGCGAGTCCCTGCTCACCGAGCGGCGGATCCTCGGCGACGGCGGGTTCATCGCCACCACCGTCGTGGTCGACTCGGTCACCGGCAAGGTCGTGGGCGGCCCCACCGTCTCGGCGAAGGGCTTCTCGGAGGACCCGGAGGCGTTCAACCCGGTCGTGCCGCTGGTGACCGAGGCGCTGAACCGGGCCGCCGCCGACGGCATCACCGACCCGCACCAGCTCCAGCAGATCGTCCGGCGCACCGTCGGCCGGTGGGTCAACGACAAGTACCGCCGCCGGCCCATGATCGTGCCGACGGTCGTCGAGGTCTGACGCCCGCACCGCCGCGTTCCGCGCGTACCGACGCCGGCCCACCCCCGAGCGGTGGGCCGGCGTCGGCGCTTCTCCCGCCGGCCTGGGGTACGGACACCGCCGCCGCAGGGTTCAACGCCGACGGGAAAAATTGTTCCGGGTCGATCGTTCAACCATCCGGTGGTTTGTCCCGTACTCCGTGCCGGCAGGCGTACCCGCGTCGGCCGGGAGGAGCGTGGCGGATGGACCGCAGACGGATGACAGCCATCGGCGTACTGGTGGTGGCGGCGGGAGCGGCGGCGGTCGTGGCCCTGCCGTCGTTCGCCGGGGAGGGTGCCGCGCCGCCGGCCGGGGACTCCGGGCGGGCCACCGCACCGGCCGGGGTGGACCAGAAGGTCGTGGACGCGATGAGCCGCGACCTGCGGCTCACCCGCGAGCAGGCGGCGCAGCGGCTGAAGACCGAGCGCTGGGCCGCCGGCACCGTCGACAAGCTCCGGACCGAGCTGGGCGAGGACTACGGCGGCGCCTGGCTCAGCGCCGACGGCCGTACCCTGACCGTCGCGGTCGCCGACCCCGGCCGGGCCGACGCCGTACGCGCGGCCGGCGCGGTGCCGAAGCAGGTCGCCCGGGGCGTGGGGGAGCTGGACACCATGAAGACCCGGCTCGACCGGTCCGGCGGCGCGGTCGGCCGGGCCGTCACCGGCTGGTACGTCGACGCGCCCACCAACTCCGTCGTGGTGGTGGCCCGGGCGGGCCAGGAGGCGGCCGGTCGCCGGTTCGCGGCGGCCAGCGGGCTCCCGGCGTCGGCGGTGCGGGTGGTCAGCTCGACGCGGGCCCCCCGGCTGCTCGCCGACCTGCAGGGCGGCGACGCCTACCTCATCAACGGCAACTCCCGCTGCTCGGTCGGCTTCGCCGTGGTCGGCGGCTTCGTCACCGCCGGGCACTGCGGCCAGGCCGGCGACCGCACCACCGGGGTCGACGGCTCGCCGCAGGGCGTCTTCGCCGCGTCGTCCTTCCCCCGCGACGACTGGGGCGTCGTGCGGGTCACCGGCGACTTCCAGCCGCAGCCCGTGGTGAACGACTTCAACGGCGGCGCGGTGCCCGTCAACGGCTCGCAGGAGGCCCCCGTCGGCGCGTCGATCTGCCGCTCCGGCTCCACCACCGGGGCGTTCTGCGGGGTGATCCAGGCGAAGAACGCGACGGTCAACTACCCGGAGGGCACGGTCACCGGGCTGACCCAGACCAACGTCTGCGCCGAGCCGGGCGACTCCGGCGGGTCGTGGATCTCCGGTGACCAGGCGCAGGGGGTCACCTCGGGCGGGGCGGGCGACTGCACCGTCGGCGGGGTCACCTTCTTCCAGCCCGTCAACGAGATCCTCCAGGTCAACGGGCTGACCCTGGTCACCGCCGACGGTGGCAACAACCTCCAGAGCGGTCGCCGCGTGCGGCGCTGATTCCGCCCCGTGTGCCCTGACCGGCCCAGCACCACCGCGCGGGCCGGTCAGGGCGAGCCGGGCCGGTCAGGGCAGCGCCGCGACCGCCTCCGCGTACGCGACGCCGGTGGCCACAGCCGCGGTGACCAGCACGTCGAGCTGGGTGGGGGCCACCCCGTGGGCCAGGTCCGTGGTCACGTCGCCGGCCAGCACCAGCTCCCCGCTGCCGTCGTCGTGCGCGTACGCCTTCGGGAGCAGCCGGTCGTGGTTCCAGGCGTTGCAGAAGGCGTACGCCTCCGCGCGCCGCCCCGCCGCCAGCCGTCGGACGGCCAGCACCCGGGCGTGCAGGATCTCGCCCCGCTCGCCGGCCTGCCGGAACTCGATCAGCGCCGGACCCCACCGCCCGACCACCGCCGGGCCGCGCATCGTCCAGGCGTCGCCGCGCCGGTCCAGGGCCTGGGTGACCAGGGCGACGGTCAGCGCCCCCACCTCGTCCCCGGCCAGTTCCCGCCCGGCCTCCCGCCCAGCTGGCCCGCTGCCGCCCTTGCCGCTGCCGTCGCGGTCTTCGTCGAACTCGTCGTTCCCGCCGTCGTCGTCGCTTCCGCCGTCGTCGGCCGCCTCGTCGGCGGGCAGCGGCACCACCGGACCGGCGACCGGCCGCTCGGCCAGCAGGGCCGCGATCCGGCCGGACTGGTGCCCGGTGCCGTTGCGGGCGTCGAAGCTGCCGGCGAGCCCCGTCGCCAGTTCGGCGAGCAGCCCGCCGAGCCGGGCCACGTCGATGTCGTCGCCGGCCCGACCGGCCCCCCGCCCGGTGGGGGCGGCGGGTCCGGGCATCCGCCGGTCGCCCCGCCCCGCCTCGGCGGCGAGGGCGCACAGCAGCGCCCCGGCGGCGGCGAACTCCATCGCGGCCAGGTCGTCGGACGGGCGGTCCAGCCGGGGCAGCTGCTCGGCGAGGATGTCCAGCCCCCGGTCCAGGTGCCCGCCCAGCGCGCAGAACCGCAGGTGCGCGGCGAGCTGCCCGAACGCCGTCCGCTCCCGCCGGTGCCGCCGGTACGCCGTGACGTGCGCCCGGCCCGCCCGCTCCGGCTCGCCGGCGCGCAGCAGCGGCAGCAGCGCCCCGGCCAGCGCCCGCTCCGGCTGGTCGGTGCAGTACGCCCCGCCGCCCCCGGCTGTCCCGGCCCCGTCAGCTCCGGCTGTCTCGGCCCCGCCAGTCTCGGCCGGGGTCGCCGCCGTCGGGCCGTCGACGATCGGGCGCAGCTCGGCCAGCGCCGCCGCCCAGTCACCCCAGCCGGCCAGCAGGTCGGCGCGGCGCGACGGGGCGCAGGCCGGACAGCCGGCGGCCGGGTCGGCGGGGGCGGTGCGCCAGCGGTCGTACCAGCGGCGGGCCTCCGGCTCGTCGCCGAGGTGGTCGGCGAGGCGGCAGCGCAGCTCGGCCACCAGATCGCTCACCGCCGGGTCGCCGGCCCCACCCGGGGCGGGCCGGGCCAGGCCCTTCAGCCCCGGCGTGGGCCGGGCCAGGCCGTCCAGCGCCGCGCGGGTCTGGCCCAGGCCGACCCGGGGCGTGCCGAACGCGGCCTCGACCGCGAAGCGCTGGTAGCGGCGCAGCTCGGCGGCCCGCTCGGCGACCGGCCCGGTCGTGGGGACCTCGGCGGTGGCGTCCGCGGAGGCGGCGTCGAGCAGCTCCCGGCAGCGGCGGACCGGCTCGAACAGCCGCCACCGCTCGCCCCGCCGCAGATACAGGTCCATCAGCGCGAACCGCGCGTCCAGCCCGGTGGCCAGGTCGCCGGCCGCGTCGGCGGCCGACGCGATCCGGTCCAGCTCGACGGCGCGTTCCTCCCCGTCGGGCAGGTCCCCGGCGGCGGCCAGCCGGTCGGCCCACCGGCGCGGCTGCCCGGTCACGGCCGCGCCCCGCCCGCGAGCTGCCCGACGGCGGCGGCGAGCTGACAGCCGGTCGAGATGCCACAGTCGAGCAACTGGTCGAGCTGGTGCGGGGTCACCCCGCGCTCCAAGTCGGCGATCACCTCGCCGCAGACCAGGGCCCGCCCGTCGTCGTCGACGTGCACGAACGCCTTGGGCCAGTACCGGTCGTGGTTCCACGAGTTGCAGAAGGCGTGCAGGGTCGGCACGTACTCGATCGGGAAGGTCGGCGCGGCTATCGTGCGCACCTGGAGGATCTCGCCGCCCGCCCCCATCCGCAGGAACCAGACGAGCGCGTCATCCCACCGGCCGAGCAGCCGGCCCGCCGGATCCGCCGCCACCGCGTACCCCCGACGGCGCAGCACGGCCGCGATCAGCTCGTCGGTCAGCGGCCGCAACGCCCCGGGGTGCCCGGCCAGGGGGCCGTCCGGGCCGTCCTCGATCTCGGGCGACGCCATCGGGCATCCCTTCTGAGGCGAATAACACAACAGGCGGCGTCGCCCGTGCTGCGACGCGCGGACACGACCCGGAAAAGCGGCGATCCGCCGGGTCCCGCCGTTACGGTGACTCTATGGCGGGCCGTACCTCTCAGGCGAGCCGGCGACGCGGCGCGTCGCCGCGCGGCACCACGAACAGTCGTGCCCGTCAGCCGGCGAAGAAGACCACCAAGGCGGCGCCCCGGCGGCGCACCGCCCCCCGCCCGGGGCCGGCCGTCCACGTGGGCCGGGCGATCGGTGCGGTGTGGATGGGGCTCGCGCACGGCGTCGGCTGGGCGGTGCGGGCCGCCGGCCGGCAGGCCGCCTCGGCCCGCGACCTCGACCCGGAGCACCGCCGCGACGGCGCGGGCCTGCTGCTGCTCGGGCTCTCCCTGCTCAGCGCGGTGGCCCTCTGGTTCTCCGGTGCCGGCCCGGTGGGTGCCCGGCTCGCCGACACCGTGCGGCTCTTCCTCGGCGCGATCTCGATCGTCGTCCCGGTGCTGTTGTCGATCGGGGCGTGGCGGCTGATGCGCACGCCGTCCGACCCGGAGCACCGGGGGCGGGGCCTGGTCGGCTGGGGGTCCATGCTGGTCGCCACCGCCGCGATGCTGCACATCGGACAGAACCCGGTGGACCCGGTCCAGCGTGACTACGCGGGCGGCCTGATCGGTGCGGGCGTCGGCAACGTGCTGGAGACCGCGGTGACCGCCTGGGTGGCCGTGCCGCTGCTGCTCCTGCTGCTGGTCTTCGGCCTGCTGGTGGTCACCGCGACGCCGATCAACAAGATCCCGGAGCGGCTCGGGCTGCTCGCCGGCGCGGTGGTCGGCCCGCCGCCGGCCGCCGAGGAGGCCGAGGCGGAGCCCGTCGAGAAGAAGCCGGCCCGCCGCCGCCCGGCCAAGCGCGCCGCGCCGCCGCTGCCGGACCCGGACGACTTCGACGAGGAGGCGTACGAGGGCGCCGACCTCCAGGAGACCGTGGTGCTGCCCCGCAAGCCCCCGGCGAAGGTGCCCGCCACCCGCAAGCCGGTCGAGCCGCCGGAGCACTCGCCGCCGCCCACCCGGGCGGAGCAGCTCGCGCTCACCGGCCTGGCCGGCGACTACACGCTGCCCCCGGCCAACCTGCTCAGCGGCGGGGCCGCCCCGAAGACCCGCAGCAAGGCCAACGACGAGGTCATCGCCGCCCTCACCGGCGTGTTCGACCAGTTCGGCGTCGACGCCGAGGTCACCGGCTTCACCCGGGGCCCGACGGTCACCCGGTACGAGGTGGAGCTGGGCCCGGGCGTGAAGGTCGAGCGGATCACCCAGCTCTCCCGCAACATCGCGTACGCGGTCAAGTCCCCGGACGTCCGCATCCTCAGCCCGATCCCGGGCAAGAGCGCGGTCGGCGTGGAGATCCCGAACACCGACCCGGAGAACGTGGCGCTCGGCGACGTGCTGCGCTCCCGCGCCGCCACCAGCGACCACCACCCGATGGTGGTGGCGCTCGGCAAGGACATCGAGGGCGGCTTCGTGGTGGCCAACCTCGCGAAGATGCCGCACATCCTGATCGCCGGGGCCACCGGCGCCGGCAAGTCGAGCTGCCTCAACTCCCTGCTGGTGTCCATCCTCACCCGGGCCACCCCGGACGAGGTGCGGCTGCTGCTGATCGACCCGAAGCGCGTCGAGATGACCGGCTACGAGGGCATCCCGCACCTGGTCACGCCGATCGTGACCAATGCGAAGAAGGCGGCCGACTCGCTGGACTGGGTCGTCCGCGAGATGGACATGCGCTACGACGACCTCGCCGCGAACGGCGTCCGGCACATCGACGACTTCAACCGCAAGGTGCGCACGGGGGAGATCAAGGCCCCGCCGGGCAGCGAGCGGGAGATGCGGCCGTACCCGTACCTGCTGGTGATCGTGGACGAGCTGGCGGACCTGATGATGGTCGCGCCGCGCGACGTGGAGGACTCGGTCGTGCGGATCACGCAGCTCGCCCGGGCCGCCGGCATCCACCTGGTGCTGGCCACCCAGCGGCCCAGCGTGGACGTGGTCACCGGCCTGATCAAGGCCAACGTGCCGTCCCGGCTGGCGTTCGCCACCTCGTCGCTGGCCGACTCGCGGGTCATCCTCGACCAGCCGGGCGCGGAGAAGCTGCTGGGGCGCGGCGACGGGCTCTTCCTGCCGATGGGCGCGTCGAAGCCGATCCGCATCCAGGGCGCCTGGGTCACCGAGCGCGAGATCGCCGACGTGGTGAAGTTCTGCAAGGACCAGCGGGAGCCGGAGTTCCGCCCGGACGTGCTGGCCCCGGCACAGGACAACAAGAAGAAGATCGACGAGGAGATCGGCGACGACCTGGACCTGCTGGTGCAGGCGGTCGAGCTGGTGGTCACCTCGCAGTTCGGCTCGACGTCGATGCTCCAGCGCAAGCTGCGGGTCGGCTTCGCCAAGGCCGGCCGGTTGATGGACCTGATGGAGACCCGGGGCGTGGTCGGCCCGTCGGAGGGTTCCAAGGCCCGCGACGTGCTGGTCAAGCCGGACGAGCTGGAGGAGGTCCTCGCTGGCCTCGGCGGCGCGGACGACTGACCCGCCCGCCGGACCCCTCCCCGGCCCTCCCCGGCCCTCCCCGGCCCTCCCGGCCCCTCCCCGGTTTCTTCGCGGCCTTTCTTCCGGCCCGGCACTTCGGCGCTGCCCCTGCTCTCGTCCTCCACCGGCGTGGCCGGGCAACGCCCTGAGCCCCGCTTCCCCGGTGGCCGGCCCCGACGCGGGCCAACCGAGCTTGCTCACCGTGGGTGATGGATCTGGCGATCTGACTCAGGGTCATGTTCAGTCCGGCGTGCCGGACTCGCCGCGCGCCCTTTGCTCTGCACCCAGGGACGCATCACCCCCTTGACCAGCAGGTCTGTGAAACCGGCGGGCGGCGGGAAGGAGCGGCCGATCGCGCTGCGTGAACTGTTGCGTATCCGGGTGCAGAGCAAAGGGAGCGAAGGAGGTGGTGGCGTCGAGCGGGGCGGTTGCTGCGTGTCACGATCCGGGGCGGGTGGAGCACGGCCACCCGCCGCCGCCGGCCGCCCGCGATGCGGCGAGGGCGGGGTGGACGGGCGCGGGCGGGTCGACGGCGAGGGGCCCGCCGGGAATCCGGCGGGCCCCTTCGGTCGCGGTCGGGTGCGCTGTGGCGCTGTGGGGTGGGCTGGCTGCTCAGGCGTTCAGGATCACCGCGCTGAGGATCATGCCGAGCACAGCGCCGGCCACGCTGGCGGCGGCGGCGTACCAGCCGAGCGGCTTGTCGCCGAGGACCGCGCCGACCACGCCGAGGATCACGCCGAGCAGGCCGAAGATCAGCGGCGACACGAAGACCGCGAGGGCGGCGAAGACGAACGCGACGATCGTGCAGATCCGGGCGGCGTTGGTGCGCGGGCGGGTGGTGGCGTGGGTGTCGGCCATGACGTCCTCCGTGGTGAGCCTCGTTCTACCGTCGATCGATCACTACCCACCGGCGCCGGAAACTACGCATCCCGGTCAGTGGAAGACCGGTCAGTGGAAGACCTTGAGGCCGACCACCCCGGCGACGACCAGCAGCAGGCAGACGATGCGGGGCAGGCTCGCCGACTCGTGCAGCGCCAGCATGCCGACTAGCGCGGTGCCGACCGCGCCGATGCCCACCCAGACCGCGTAGCCGGTGCCGACGGGGATCTCGCGCAGCGCGTACGCCAGGCCGGCCATGCTGAGCACCAGCGTGACCGCGAACACGACCGACGGCACGAGCCGGGTGAAGCCGGCGCTGCGGTCGAGGGCGACCGCCCACGCGGTCTCGAGGAGTCCGGAGATCACCAGCACGATCCAGGCCATGGCGCGACACCTCTGCTTCGGCGCCCGGACCTGCGGGGCGCCCACCACTCGTCCGGGGCGACCCTGGGGCCGCCGCGACCGACGTTAGCACCGGCCGGGCGGCGCCGAGGGTGAGCCGGACCACCACCGATTGACATGAACCTCACTTCAAGTTGCAGTATTCGGTCATGCCGCTGCTCTTCGCCGACCCCGACGTCGCCGCCGCGCTGGACGCCCCCACCACGGTGGCCGCGATGCGCGACGCCCTGCTCGCCACGCACGCCGGCCGCCTGGTGGCCCCGCCCCGGGCCGCCGCGGCGCTGGGCGGGGGACGGATGGTGCTCACCGCGGGGCACCTCACCGGCGAGTGGTACGGCTTCCGCTCGTACGACACGTTCGGGCACCCGGAGGGCGAGCAGGTGGTCGTGCTGCACGACGGGCGCACCGGGGCGGTGCGGGCGGTCGCGGTCGGGGACGAGCTGGGCTCCCGGCGTACCGGGGGGCTCGGCGGGGTCGCCGTGGACGCCCTGGCCCGGCCGGACGCCGTCACGCTGGGCGTGGTCGGCTCGGGCACGCAGGCGTGGACCCAGGTCTGGGCCGCCGCCGCGGTGCGCCCGCTGCGCGAGGTCACCGTGCACAGCCGCTCGGCCGCCCGGCGGGAGGCGTTCGCCGCCCGCGTCCGCGCCGAGCTGGACGTGCCGGCGCGGGCGGTCGACTCGGCGCGGGCCGCCGTGCGGGAACGCGACGTCGTGGTGCTCGCCACCACCGCCGTCACCCCCGTGCTCGACGCCGCCGACCTGGCCCCCGGCACCCACGTCAACACGGTCGGCTTCAAGCAGGTCGACCGGCACGAGTTCGGCACCGACCTGCTGGACGCCGCCGATGTGCTGGTCACCGACTCGCCGGCGCAGGCGGCGGCGTACGACCCGCCGATGCTGGCGACGCTGCCCGCGTACGCCGGGCGGTTGGGTGACCTGGGCGCGGTGCTGGCCGGCGACGCCGCCGGCCGGACCGGCGCGGACCAGGTGTCGGTCTTCTGCTCGACCGGCCTGGCCGGCACGGAGGTCTTCCTGCTCGACCGGCTGGTCCGGGTCGGCGCGGCGATGGCCTGAGCCGGCCCCGGACGGCGGGCGACGTGCGGGGGCGATCCGGGTGGCCGCCGTTGCGGGCCGCCGTCCGCCCGCCCGGTACCCTCGGATGGTGTCTGCCACCGCCCCCTCCCCGCAATCCGCCGGCCGCCGCGTCGCCCTGCTGACCCTGGGCTGCGCCCGCAACGAGGTCGACTCGGAGGAGTTGGCCGCCCGGCTGCACGCCGACGGTTGGCAGGTCACCACCGACGGCGAGGGGGCCGACGTGGTGGTCGTCAACACCTGCGGCTTCGTCGAGAAGGCCAAGCAGGACTCGATCCAGACGCTGCTCGCCGCCGCCGACACCGGCGCGAAGGTGGTCGCGGCCGGCTGCATGGCCGAGCGGTACGGCCGGGAGCTGGCCGACAGCCTGCCCGAGGCGCAGGCGGTGCTGAGCTTCGACGACTACCCCGACATCGCCGCCCGGCTCGACGCGGTCGTCGCCGGCGAGGCGCTCGACGCGCACACCCCGCGCGACCGGCGGGAGCTGCTGCCGCTGACCCCGGTCGCCCGGCGCGACAGCGTCGTCTCGCTGCCCGGCCACGGCACGCCCCGGGCCGCCGTGACCACCGACGAGCACACCCCGGCCCACCTGCGGCAGGTGCTGCGGCGTCGGCTCGACACCGGCCCGGTCGCGTCGCTCAAGCTGGCCAGTGGTTGCGACCGCCGCTGCGCGTTCTGCGCCATCCCCGCCTTCCGCGGCGCGTTCGTCTCGCGTACGCCCGACGAGCTGCTCGCCGAGGCGGAGTGGCTGGCCAAGACGGGCGTGCGGGAGCTGGTGCTGGTCAGCGAGAACTCGACGTCGTACGGCAAGGACCTCGGCGACCCCCGGGCGCTGGAGAAGCTGCTGCCGCAGCTCGCCGCGATCGACGGGATCGTCCGGGTCCGGGCGAGCTACCTCCAGCCCGCCGAGACCCGCCCCGGCCTGGTCGAGGCGATCGCCACGACACCCGGCGTCGCGCCGTACTTCGACCTGTCGTTCCAGCACTCCAGCGAGCCGGTGCTGCGCCGGATGCGCCGCTTCGGCTCCACCGACCGGTTCCTGGAGCTGCTGGCCGCCGCCCGCGCCCTGGCCCCGGAGGCCGGCGCGCGGAGCAACTTCATCGTCGGCTTCCCCGGCGAGACCCGGGGCGACGTCGACGAGCTGGTCCGGTTCCTCAGCGCGGCCCGGCTCGACGCGATCGGCATGTTCGACTACAGCGACGAGGACGGCACGGAGGCCGCCGGCCTGCCCGGCAAGGTCTCCGCCGCGACGATCAAGCGCCGGTACGACCGGCTCAGCGCCCTCGCCGACGAGCTGTGCTCGCAGCGGGCCGAGGAGCGGCTCGGCTCCACGGTCGAGGTGCTGGTCGACTCGGTCGACGACGGTGTGGTCGAGGGCCGGGCGGCGCACCAGGCCCCCGAGGTGGACGGCTCCACCACCCTGGTCGCCCCGGCCGACGGCGGGGTGGACCTGGCGGCGCTGCGCCCCGGCGACCTCGTGCGCGCCACGGTGACCGCCACCGAAGGGGTGGACCTCGTCGCCGTCCCGGATGAGATGATCTCGGCTGCGCCCGGCGCGGCACGGTGACGGCGGGCCCTGAGAAGGCGGGGGAGCCACGTGGTGCGGTGTCAGGTTCGCCGCGGCAGCCCGAGCGGGGTGCGTCGGTGACGCCGGCGGCGGAGCCGGCGCAGCCGCCGGTGGTCGCCCGGGTCCCGGTGCTCAACGCGGCCAACGGGCTGACCCTGCTGCGGCTGGTGCTGGTGCCGGTCTTCGCGGCCTCGGTGGTCGCCTCCGGCGCGACCCACGCCGGGTGGCGGATCGCGGCCTGCCTGATCTTCGCCGTCGCCTCGGTCACCGACCTGGTGGACGGCTGGATCGCCCGCCGCTTCGGCCTGGTCACCTCGGTCGGCAAGGTGGCCGACCCGATCGCCGACAAGGCGCTCACCGGCGCGGCCCTGCTGCTGCTGTCCTGGTACGACCTGCTGCCCTGGTGGGTGACCGGCGTCATCCTGGTGCGGGAGCTGGGCATCACGGCGCTGCGGTTCTGGGTGATCCGGCACGGCGTCATCGCGGCCAGCCGGGGTGGCAAGATCAAGACGGCGCTGCAGATCCTGGCCATCACCTGGTACCTGTGGCCGATGCCGGCCGGGCTCGCCGCCGTCGGCCCCTGGCTGATGGCAGCCGCCGTCGGCGTCACGGTGGTCACCGGCTTCGACTACGTGGCCCAGGCGCTGCGCCTGCGCCGGCCCGCCCGCGAGGATGCGTAGACCGGCGCGGGGACGCGTAGACCGGCCGGCGCGGGGAAAGGGACGTTTCCATGGGAACTGACGCGAACGGGCACCGGCCGGTGGGCAGCCCGGCGGCCGGCGTGGTGCACCGCCTCGCCGAGCGACACGAGACGCTCGCCACCGTCGAGTCGCTCACCGGTGGGCTGCTCTCCGCCTCGGTGGTGGAGATCGCCGGGGTCAGCGGCGTCTACCGGGGCGGCCTGGTCGTCTACGCCACCGAGCTGAAGTCGGTGCTGGCGGGCGTACCGGAGGACCTGCTGGCCGAGCGCGGCCCGGTCGACCCGGACGTGGCCCGCGCCCTGGCCGAGGGCGGCCGGCGGCGCTGCGGCGCGGACTGGGGGCTCGCCACCACCGGCGTGGCCGGGCCGCAGCCGCAGGACGGCAAGCCCGTCGGGCTGGTCTACGTCGCGGTGGCCGGGCCGGCCGGCGCCGAGGTCCGCCGGCTCGACCTCGACGGGGGCCGCGACCACATCCGGACCGCCGCGGTGATCGAGGCGTTGCGGCTGCTCGCCGAGCGGATCGACGCGGCGGGGCCGGTCCCCGGGGCGGGCGCGCCGGAGGCCGGCGACGGCGACGCCGCGCCCGCCGGGGCGGCCCGCCGCTGAGCCTGTCGGGCAGAAGGACGGGCGGGGTGGGATGTCACCGGGGCCCGCAGCGGGTACGGTTGCGGGAAGGCTCCGACGCGTGGCGTCGACGCCGGGGCGGCACGCCGCGCCGGCACGGCGTCGGTGAAGAGGGTGAGACCCGTCAGGGGAGGTGCGATGGTCCTGCTACGCCGGGTGATCGGTGACGCACTGCGGGCGCGCCGGCAGGGGCAGCACCGCACCCTGCGCGAGGTCTCCTCCGCGGCCAACGTCAGCCTGGGCTACCTGTCCGAGATCGAGCGCGGCCAGAAGGAGCCCTCCAGCGAGCTGCTGGCCGCCATCTGCGACGCCCTCGGCGCCCGCCTCTCCGAGCTGCTGCGCGAGGTCAGCGACACGGTGGCGCTCGCCGAGCAGCTTCCCGGCGTGCTGGTGCCGGTGCAGGACGAGCCGGCCGAGCCGGTCGAGTCCCCCGTGGCCCGCGCCTCGGTGCGCAAGTCGACCGGCCGGGGCGTCCGGCAGGTCACCTCCGGCGGCCCGGTGGCCGTGGCGGTGCACCAGGACTCGCCGCTGAAGGCGACCCTGCGCACCCGCGTGCGCCCCGCCGAGCGCGACCGCGACGTCGTCTGCGCCGCCTGATCCCACCGCCTGCCCACAGGTCGCCCGAGGACGTGGTCGGGCTTTCCCGCGCCGCGTACTGTTGATCAGACGGTGGCGTGCCGCCGGTGACGTACGGATGCCGGGCTGGCGCCCGGCTGGGACGATGGGGGTCACCGCCGCACGACCACCGGCCGGACCGCCCGGCCCGGCCGGGGCGGCGCGACTCTACTGAGGGGATACCGCGGAGATGGCGAACCCGTTCGTCAAGGGCTGGAAATACCTGATGGCGCTCTTCGGTGCCCGGATCGACGAACACGCCGACCCCAAGGTGCAGATCCAGCAGGCGATCGAGGAGGCGCAGCGCCAGCACCAGGCGCTGGTGCAGCAGGCGGCGGCGGTGATCGGCAACCAGCGGCAGCTGGAGATGAAGCTGTCCCGCCAGATGACCGAGGTCGAGCGGCTCCAGGGCAACGCCCGGCAGGCCCTGGTCCTCGCCGACCAGGCCCGCGCCCGGGGCGACGAGGCGGAGGCCGGCAAGTACGAGCAGACCGCCCAGGTCCTCGCCACCCAGCTCGTCTCCGCCGAGCAGGCCACCGAGGACCTGAAGACCCTGCACGACCAGGCGCTCGGCGCCGCCGCGCAGGCCCGCCGGGCGGTGGAGAACAACTCGATGATCCTCCAGCAGAAGCTGGCCGAGCGCACCAAGCTGCTCAGCCAGCTCGAACAGGCCAAGATGCAGGAGAGCGTGGCCCAGTCGCTGGAGTCGATGTCGTCGCTCACCGCCTCCGGCAGCACCCCGTCCCTGGACGCGGTGCGGGACCGCATCGAGCAGCGCTACGCCACCGCGATGGGCCGCGCCGAGCTGGCCGGCAACTCCGTCGAGGGCCGGATGCTGGAGATCCAGAAGGCGTCCCTGGACTCGGCCGGCTCGTCCCGGCTGGAGCAGATCCGCGCGAGCATGGCCGGCGAGCAGCTCGCCGGCCGGCAGGACCGCCCGGCCGTGGGGCAGCAGGGGCAGGCCGCGCCCGCCGCCCCGGCCGTCGACCCGGCCGCCGCGGCCCGGCTCGACCAGCTCCGGGCCAGCATGGGCCAGGACCGCGGCACCGGGGACACCAGCACCGCCGGCTGAGCGGCACCGACGGCCGCCGGCCGGGCGGCCCCGGCACCGCC
This sequence comes from Micromonospora haikouensis, assembly GCF_900091595.1. Taxonomy (GTDB): domain Bacteria; phylum Actinomycetota; class Actinomycetes; order Mycobacteriales; family Micromonosporaceae; genus Micromonospora; species Micromonospora haikouensis. The sequence goes on along the minus strand of NZ_FMCW01000006.1, from coordinate 176,225 downwards.
GACCCGGCGGCCGGAACGAGGAGGCACGGGTGGCAGACGAGCGAGCACGATACTTCCGCCAGCTGCGCAGGCTGCGGCGGTCCGCCCGCCGGTGGAGCGTGCTGGGCGGCGGGCTGACCGGGGCGGCGGCGGTGCTCACCCCGTACGCCGGGCTGGGTCTGCCCGACGCGGCGTGGGCCGGCGCGGCCGGCAGCGCGGTGGCCCTGGCCGCCTGGCGGTGGATCGACCTGCGGGCCCTCGCGGCGCGCCCCGCGCCCCCGGCCCTCGACCCGGCCGAGGCCGCGGCCCGGTCCCGGGCCCGGCTCGTTGCCGCCGTGGAGCGGCTCCCCGCCGGGCAGGGGGTGGTGGCGGAGGTGCGCCGCGCCCGGTCCCGGCTGGCCCTGCGCGGCACCAGCGTGGCCGAGCCGTGGGCCCGGCTGGACCGGGCCGCGCTCACTCTCGGCGGGATGACCGGCCGGCTGACCGGCCTGGCCGAGCCGGCGGTGTCCGAGGCCGCCGCCGCCGACCGGTCGCTGCGCGAGCTGGCGGGGCGGGTCGCCAGCGTCGAGCGGGCCCTGCGGCTCGCCCCCGCCGACGCCCGCGCCCCCCTTGCCGAGGCCCACCGTGAGCTGTCCGCGCAGCTGGAGAGCGGGGTGGCGGCGTACGAGCGGCTGGTGGTGGCCGCCGCCGGCTACCTCGCCGAGGACGCCCGCTCCGACGCCGGTCACCTCGGCGGCCGGGCCGCCAGCGAGCAGGCCGCCGCGTCCCGGCTCGCCGAGGCGACGGACCTGCTGCACGGGGTGGCGTCGGCGCTGGCCGAGCTGCGCACCGTCGGCGAGCCCCTGCGCACCGTCGGCGACCCGCTGCGCACCCCCACCCACTGACCCGGCGTCACCCGGGCGTGGTCACGGCGACCGCCGGGGTGAACGGGGAGTTGCCGACGACGTTGCCGGCCCGCACCCGGTAGTGGTAGGTCACGCCCCGGGCCAGGCCGGTGTTGACGAACCCCCGCCCGTGCACCGTGAACGCGGCGACCTCCCGCTCGAACGCCGGGTCGACCGCCCGCTGCACCAGGAACCCGGCCCCCGGGCCGCCCGGCGGGTCCGCCGCCCAGGTCAGCGTCACCGTCGCGGTGTCCGGCGCGGGGGCGCTCGCGACGGCGGTCAGCCCGGTCGGCGCGGCCGGCCGGGGCGGGCTGGTGACGGCGGCGACCGTCGACCACGGCGACGCGACCCCCAGGTACGTGGTGCGCACCCGGTAGTAGTAGGTGGTCTCCGGGGCGACGACGGCGTCCACGTGCTGCTCCTGCACCCCGACGGCCGTGGTGGCGGGGCCGCTGGTGAACGTCGGGTTGGTGGCCCGTTGCACGTCGACGCCGGTGGCGAAGGAGCGGTTCGCCCAGCGCAGCGCCACCCGCAGCGGGGCGGCCGGCGGGATCACCGCGGCCAGCCCGGTGGGCGCGGCGAGGCGTACCGACGCCGGCACGCCGTTGGACCAGGCCGAGCAGCTCACCTCGTTCTCCGCCCGGATCCGGTAGTGGTAGGTGACGCCGGGGGTGACCGTGGAGTCGGTGTACCGGGTCGCGGCGGCGGCCACGGTGATCGCGGTGACCCCCTCGGTGAACGCGACGTCGGTGGCCCGCTGGAGCAGGTGGCTGCTGGCCGGGGGCCGGCCGCCGTTGCCGGTCCAGGTCAGCGCGATCGCCGGCAGCACGGTCGCCGATCCGGGCACCGGCGTGGCGGTCAGCCCGGTCGGGGCGAGCGGGGCGACCCGCAGCACCAGCGGGCGGCTCATGCCCTGGTCGCGGTGGCCGGCGAGCTGGCTGTGCCAGCGGTACTCCCACCCCATGTTGACCAGCTGGTTGACCACCGCCGCCGGCCGCCCGTCGACGGGGCTGACGGCCGTGGAGCCGATCCGGGCGCCGGCCGGGCGGGTCGGGTCGAGCAGCCGTACGCTGTCGCCGATCTTGAACGGCAGGGCGGGGGCGACCGGCCGCAGCGCCACGATCACGTCCTCGCGGGGGTTGACCCGCACCGTCTCCTTCCAGCCCAGCTCGTTGGGCTCGGGCGGGCGGATCGCCCCGTCCCAGCCGACCCGGTTGACCACCTGCACGTCGCAGCCGCCGACGTGCACGGGGTGAGTCTGCGGGGTGTTGCCGACGATCCGCCAGAGCTGGGTGCCGTCGGCGGGCGCGCCGACCTGCACCGTCGGGTCGGCGATCACCAGCGTCTCGGTGGCCGGGTCGACCGGCCCGAGCGGCAGGGTGGCCGGACCCAGCGGCCCGGCGTGCGGGTGGGCCACCCCGAGCCGGCCGGCGACCCGCCCGTACGCCGGGTCGAAGACGTGCTGCACCACCTTCACCGTCAGCGGCAGCGTCACCGGCGCGGCGGCGCCGACCGGGGTGAAGCTGACCGCGATGGCGTGCGCCGTGCCGACCGTCTCCCGGGCCGTGCGGGTGCCGAACGCGCGGTCGTACGCCGGTTGCGGCACGATCGGCGGGCGCTGGCTGGCCGCGTACGCGCCGGGCAGCCGCTCGGCCAGCCGGTCGAGGTCGTACGGCTCGGCCGGCTCGCCGGCCACCCGGAACTGGAGCAGGGTGCGGGTGTTCGGCCCGTACCCGGGCAGGGTGCCGGAGACGCCGCCCACGGCGGTGCGGTCCGGGGCGCCCGTGTGGTGGTCGTTGCGGGGGTCGAAGCGGGGCAGCGGGGCCGGGCAGTCGTTGTAGAGGATCAGGGTGGACCCGGGCGGGACGGCCGAGAAGTCGACGACGACGTCGGCCCGCTCCCCGGGGGCGAGCAGCAGGGTGTGCCCGTCGACGTTGAGCACCGTCGGGTCCTGCCGGTCGTACCGGTAGCCGACCGGCCGGTTCGGCAGCACCGCCGGGGCCGGCAGCAGGCCGCACTCGTTGCCGACCTGGATCAGCGCCGGCCCGGCGGCGGCCGGGTCGGGCACCCCGCCGTCGCGGCCGTCCACGGGCCAGTGCGGCGGGCGGCCGGGCGCGCGGGCGGCCTCCACCATCGGCACCTCGCCCGCGTCGGCGTCGAGCAGCCCGCCGTCCGCGTCCCACATCGGGCCGTCGGAGCGGGCCCGGTAGAGCTGGAGGTTGAGGGAGCGGTCCGCGCAGGCGTTGAGGATCCGCAACCGGTACGCCTTCGGCGCGACCGTCAGGTACGGGTACGCGACGCCGTTGACCAGCGGGGTGTCCCCGTACGCCTCGGGCACCGCCGACGGGTGCGGCACGCCCGGGGCCAGCGGCGGCTCGTCGGGGTCGGCGACGGGATCGTGGTGCGGGTTCGGCACGGGCCCGCCCGTGGCCCCCGGCGCGGTCGCCGGCTGCGCGTCGTCGGGGCCGGGCCGGCCCGGCGGCACGTCGGCCGGCTGCGCGGGGCGGGTCCACGGGCCGTAGTCCCAGCGGCCGGTCGGGTTCGTCCCCGACGGGTGGGACGGGTGCTGCCGGGGCTGGTAGACGTGCGGGTGCCAGAGGCTGCCCCGGGCCCCCCAGCGGTCCCGGTCCCACGTCGGGTCCTGGCCGGCGAGCTGCGTGTCGTCGGGCACGAACGTGCGGTCGGTGACCACCAGCGGGAGCTGCTCGGCGGGCAGCACCCCGTCGGCGACGAGGCCCTCCTCGGCCTCGTCGGTGAGCAGATAGACGGCGAGCTGCCCGGAGCAGACGGTGAGCCGGGACAGGCCGAGGGTGTTGTCGTGCAGCCACATGAGCCGGCCGCTCTGCTCGTTGGGGTAGTAGAGCGTGGTCGCCCCCGGGCCGGGCGGCGGCATGTCCGGCACGTGGGTCAACCCCACCCCCGTCGGGTACGGCGTGATCTCCCCGGCCGGCGTCACCCACTGCCACGGGTTGCCGGCGCTGATCCAGCCGGTCTGCCCGCCGTACAGGTGCGGCACCGCCCGGTTCTGCGGGTAGGGCGCCGGACCGTCCAGCGGGCCCGGCCCGGCCCCGTCCAGCGTCGCGTCGACGGGCAGGAACAGCTCCCCGGCCCGGCCGGTGGGCAGCTGGTTGATGAACTTGATCCGCACCGGCCGGCCGCGCCGGGCCACGATCACCGGCCCGCACAGGTACGGCCGGTCGGGCGGGGCCACCGTGTTGTGCCCGGTGCCGTCGGTGCCGAGGTTGAGCTGCCGGTAGCCGCGCAGCCGGGTGGCGGGCAGGTCGCGGTGCAGGCGCTGGGCGTACTCCTGGAGGCCGATCTCGTAGTAGTCGCAGCCCGGCCACGTGATGGTGTCCGGCACGGCGACCGGCAGCCACCCGCCCAGCTCGGTGCGGCCCCCCTCGCCGGGCCGGGGCAGCGCGTCGACGAACTTGCGCAGGCCCGTGCCGGGGGCGACCCCGCCGCGTTCGTCGGGCGCGGGGACCGGCACCGGCAGCGGGCTGGTGGCGAAGTTGGGCACCGGGCCGAAGCAGCGCGGGACGGCCGCCGGGTCGAGGCTGGCCGGCGCCACCTCCTCGGCTTCGGCCACGTCGGGCCCGGTCGCCTCGGCGGTCCGGGCCGCCGGCACGGTCGGCCCCGGCTCCGCGCCGGTACACGCGGGCCGGTCGACGAAGTTGGAGCGCAGTCTGCGGAACAGCACGATGGCTCTCCCCGGATCGATCGTGGCGTGGCGACCGCCACCCCCTCGGGGCGGCCGCACCCGCCCGTTGACGGTCGGTGAGCACTCAACCGCAGCATGCGACGTCGGAGGGCCGGTGCGGAACTACCCAATCGTCCCTATCTGCGGACGTCCCGGACGCTGGGACGGCGTGTCGCCGCAGGTCAGGGTGTCGGCGCGGGCTGGCAGGCCGGGCACCAGTAGGTGACCCGCTCGCCCAGCTCCTCCTTGCGGATCGCCGTGCCGCAGCGGCGGCACGGCTGGGCGCGCCGGCCGTACACGTAGCTCGTCTCGCCCCGGCGCAGCGACCCGGTGGTGCTCTGCGTCCACCGTCCCCGGTTGGCCGCCAGCAGCCGCTGGGCGAGCGCCACCGTGCCGGCCAGGTCGGGCACCGCGCCGACCGGCGTCCACGGCGACAGCCCGCGCAGGAACAGCACCTCGCACTTGTAGAGGTTGCCCACCCCGGCCAGGTTGCGCTGGTCGAGCAGCGCCTCGCCGATCGTCGCCTCCGGTGCGGCGGCGAGCCGGCGGACCGCCTCGGTGGGGTCCCAGTCCGCGCCGAGCAGGTCCGGCCCGAGATGACCGACGAGGGCGTCCTCCTCGGCGGTCGGCACCAGCGCCAGCTCGTGCAGGTGATAGCCCACGGCGACCGCTTCGGGGGCGCGCAGCACCACCCGGATCAGGTGCGCGGGCCGGCCCGTCCAGCGTTCCCCGGGCGCGTACGCCCGCCACGCCCCGTCCATCCGCAGGTGCGAGTGCAGCGTCCAGTCGGTGACCCCGCCCGGGCCGCCCGACGCCCGGCTGCGCCCGCCCGGAAGCGGGCCGGCCTGTGGTTGCCGGCCGGGCGCGGCGAGCCGCAGCAGCAGGTGCTTGCCCCGGCTCGCCGACTCGCGCACCGTCCAGCCGGCCAGGTCGGTGCCGGCCAGCCGGGGCACCCGGAAGTCGGAGGCCGTCAGCCGGGCACCGCCGAGCGCCCGCCCCAGCACGCGGGCGGTGTTCCAGGCGGTGTCGCCTTCGGGCATGCCGCCATTGTCCCCGCCCGGGCGGCGTTCACCCTGGCCGGGGCGGGGTGGGCGCCCCGAGGGTCAGGGGCGCTCCTCCGGGCGGGCCGGGCGCACCATGTCCTGGTAGCGGGGGTGGCTGGCGCCGTAGACGGCGAAGTTGAGCCGGGCGAGGGTCAGGCTCAGGTCGCCGTTGGGGCCGCCCCGGACCACGTCCGCGTCGGCGTCACTCTGACCGTCGTCGGTCCAGAAGCAGACCGGGCACGTGCCGCCCCCGGTCAGCGAGGCGCAACAGGGACATGCCGAAGGAACCCACTGAACACCCACCGGGAGAGCATTCCACAACCGACGATCCAGCATCACTCCGACGGTGGGCCGATTTCACGTTCCGGCCACATCCTCCTCGGCGGTGACGGTCACCAGGTCACCCGGTGCCACGCCCAGCACGTCGGCGGCCCGTCCGCCGTTGACGGCGGCGGCGACCAGGCCGGCCGAGTCGACGTACGCGACCAGCGCGCCGGGCGGGGCGTCGCCGAACGTGCGCCCGTGCGCCGCCGCCCGCCCGGCCACCCGCAGCCGGGCCGGCAGCGGGGCGAGCCGGTCGCCCGGCGCGGCGAGCTGCACGTTGCCGAAGTGGTCCACGGTCAGCACCTCGGCGGCGAACCCGCCCGGCTCGTCCCGCACCACCGGCCCGGGCAGCCGGACCAGGCCCGCCGGGTCGACCGCGGGCCCCGCGTCGGCCAGCGGCGCGCCCGACGCCAACCGGGCCGCCACCGGGGCGAAGACGTCCCGGCCGTGGAAGGTGCGCGACACCTCGGGCGCCAGCCACTCCGGGTTGGTCAACTCCACGGCGGACGTCACCCCGCCGAGCGCGGCGGCGGCGTCCGGCAGCAGCCCGTTGTCCGGCCCGACCAGCATCCCGCCCGGCGTGGCCAGGGCCACCCCGCGCCGGGCGGTGCCCACCCCCGGGTCGACCACCGCGACGTGCACCCCCACCGGGAGGTGCGGCACCGTCTGGGCGAGCACGGCCGCGCCCCGCCGCACGTCGGCCGGCGGGACGAGATGGGTCACGTCGATCACCCGGACGGCCGGGGCGATCCGGGCGATCACCCCGTGACAGGCGGCCACGAAACCGTCGGCCAGGCCGTAGTCGGTGGTCAACGAGATCCACGCCATCGGCGTCCTCCTCCGTGCTCGCTCGTGCTCGTGCTCGGCCTCGCGCCTGCCTGGCCGGTTGCCTGCGGGCCCGGTCGCTTGCTGGCCGGTTGCCTGCCTGCCTGACCGGCGCGGGGCGGCGCGGCTGCCGGCTCGACGCTAGCCTCCCGAGGCATGACGCGCGTGCTGCTGGTGCCCGGCCGCAACGACCCCCTGCCTGAGCACTGGCAGGAGTGGCTGGCCCGCCGCGATCCCGCGCGCCGCTGGGTCCGGCACGCCACCGGAGGGCGGTACGTGGCCGACGAGCGGGTCGCCGCCCTCGCCGCCGCCCTCGACGGGGTCACCGAGCCGACGGTGCTGGTGGCGCACAGCGCCGGCTGGCTCACCGTGGCGTTGTGGGCGGCCTCCTGCGGGCCCGGCCCGGTGCGGGGCGCGCTGTTGGTCACCCCGCCCGACCTCGACGAGCCGTGGACGGACGGGACGTCGGTGCTGCCGGCCCTGCCCGACGTTCCGCTGCCGTTCCCGTCGATCCTGGCGGCCAGCCGTACCGACCCGGTGATGACGTACGGCCGGGCGGCACACTGGGCCGGGCGGTGGGGAGCCGAGCTGGTCGAATTCGGCGACGCCGGACACCTGACGACGGCCGACGGCTACGGCCCGTGGCCCCTGGCGGAGACCCTGATCGCCCGCCTGGTCCCCCGTCGGTAGGGGACCGGTAGATCTTGGAAGCTGGTGGCCCCTCCAGGGGCCGGGATCTTTCAAGATCTCCGATGCTCGCTCGCTTCGGCCCGCGGACGACGAAGCCCCGCCTCGGGCTGAGGGGGGCTTCGGGTCAACGCTCGGTCAGGCCGTCTGTAGCTCGCGAACGTGTTGATGGCTGGGCGCAAACCGGGGCCAGTCTGCGGTGTTGCACCCGGCTGCGTGCAGGGCCGTACGCAGGTCCATCATGAAGCCCGCCCCTGCGATGTTGAAGTCGGCGGCCTCGACGGTGGTCTCGAACTCCGCGTACCGGTCGGGCAGCCTCGCGGCGAGGTCGACGTCCTCCCGGCCGATGGCGTTCAGTTGCTCCATCACCTCGTCCAGGAACGCCTCGAACTGCTCGTCGGTGCCGTCCGGGTCGGCGAAGAAGGTCATCTCGGCAGCGAGACGGATCTCGGTCTTCATCTGTCCTCCCAGCAAGTCACCCGGTGCAGCTGCGCCCGCATGTTGCGCAGGTAGTTCGGGTTGGATGGCGTGGTCGACATGGTCTTGATGCACCTGCACGAATTTGGGCACTTCAGCTTGTAGTGCTTGTTTCCCCCGCCCGTGACGGTCCAACCGGCTCGTTCCGCCTCTCTTAGCAAGTCCTCGTATGCGCCACCCTTAGCGTGACGGGGTCGTGTCACTGGGTGAACGCCCTCCGTGCTGCAATGGTGGCATGGTCGGTGCGCCGATGGATCCACCATCCGGCCAAGTCACCCTCGGTGCGGCTTCGTCGAATAGGCGTTCGACCAGGGAGTTCGCCTGCCTGGGTGGGTATGTGCATGGATGGAGTCCTTCCGGGCTGCGTCCTTCGGGCGTGCGCTCACCAAGTCGCGATCTTGCTGATCGTGTCTGACTGATCGCCGAACGTGAGAAGGGCCCATCGTCGAGCCGTAGGAGCGTGGCCGCAACATCCGCCTCCGCCTGGCGGTTGTCGGCCATCCGACTCCAGGGTTCGATTCACGCTAGAAGTCGAGGCATATCGGGCAAATGCCCGAGCGGTGGTTCCAATGCTGCTGGGTGCCGCAAGGGTGACGAGTTGCCACGCTCATGAGTACCGTGGGGAGGCGCCCTGGGTGGTTGGCGCGTCACGCTGGGAGGCCGGGATGGACGCCATGCCGGAGCTGAGCGACCGGTCCGCCGTCAACGGGCCGGAGCATCCCGCGCTCGCTTCGGTGCGCGACGCCGTCAACCGCGTCGCCTTGCCAGGTGCCGCGACCGCTCCGCCGTTGGCGCAGCTCAGCCAGCGTCTTGCCGCAGCCTGGCGGGCCCGCCACGAGTCCTCGGACCACCGGACGGTGCTGGCACCCGTGCTGCCGGACCTGGTCCGGGACGCGCAACGCGCCGCGCTGACGTACGAGGGGGCCGATCGCCGCCGGGCGCACGCGCTGCTGGCCGAAACCCTAGGGCTGGCCCAGATGTACCTCGCCTTCCAACCTGCCGCCGAGCTGGTCTGGCGCGTCGCCGACCGGTCGATGATGGCGGCGCAGGAGTCCGGCGATCCGGAGGCGGTGGCCCGGGCGGGCTGGTTCCTGTGCCAACTCCACCGGGACTCGGGCGACTGGGACACCGCCACGGCGGTGGCGCTGGAGCTGATCTCGGCGCTGGAGGCACGAGCGGTCGACGCGAGCCCGAACCCGCTCGCCCTCTGGGGCGCTCTGCACTTCGAGGCCGCCTACATCGCCGCGCGGGCGGGGGAGGAGGGCCGTGCCTGGCGGTACTGGGATCTCGCCGACGAAGTGTCCCGGCGGCTGCCGCAAGGCTTCTACCAGCAGCAGACGTCGTTCTCCCGGATCATCATGGTCGCGCACGCGGTGACCCTCGCCGTCGAGTTGCAGAAGCCCGGTGAAGCGCTGCGACAGGCCAACCGTCTCGATCCGGCTGCCGTCCCGTCGAGGCCGCGCCGCGCCCGGCACCTGATCGAGGTGGCTCGCGCACACCGCGCCAAGAACGACACCGGATCCACCGTGGAGGCTCTCCGCCAGGCGTACGACGCGGCACCGGAGACGATCCGCTTCAACGGCTACGCCCGTCAGATCACCCTCGACCTGCTGGACGGGCCCAGGTCGGCGCGAAATGGCGTACGTGATCTCGCGCTGAAGGTCGGCCTCGTCTCCTGACAGGGGTGTGCAACTCGACGGGGCGGCCACGCATCAGGGTGTGAGCACTGCTCGGAACTGTTCGACTTCGGGCAACGCCCGAAAGCGGGTGGGGACATCTCGGTACAGGTCCAAGGCGCGCTTGCGGGTCAGGTCGGTCCGGAAGCGGGCCGGTAGCTCCGCCAGAGCCAGGGTGGCGGCCTGGCAGCCGTCGATGGTGTTGCCGTCGCGGTGATCGCACATGGCGGCGTCCAGGCGGATGAGGGCGCGGGTGAGAGAGCTCGTGGGTGCTGACAGTGTCAATGCCTGCGCCTGGTGCTGCCGGGCCCGGGCGGTTTCGCCGAGCGAGGTGAGGGCGTGGGAGAGGTGCACCTGGTGCTTCTGGTCGCAGTGACCGAACCAGGAGTCGGCGCGTTCGCCTCCAGGAAGGTGGTCGGCGAGACGGTCGGCTTCGGTTAGCGCGGCCAGAGCTTTGTCACGCTGGCCGCTGCTGGCGTAGGCGCGGGCGGCCACGGCGGTGGCGAGGGTGGCCGCCGCAGTGGTGCCTCTGCCGGCGATCTGCCGGGCCTGCTCGGCGAGGTCTGCGGCTGTTCGCGGCGCGCCGAAGTTGAGGGGCACCATGGCTTCCCGGGCCAGCACCCAGGCGTGCAGCGTCCGGTCGCCGGATTCCTCGGCGGCGCGTGCGGCGGTGCGGAACCAGGCGTGCGCTTCGCGTCGGTTGCCGAGGTCGTGCAGCACGACGGCAGCCATTCCGGCGACCATTCCGGCGAGATGGGCGAGGCCGACCCGACTCGACGCGCGTTGCGGCCGGCGTAGCAAGGGGGTGATCTCGCCGAAATCGGCGACGAGGTTGGCGAGTAGGTCGACGGGCGAACGCCCCCGGTAGCCATAGCTGTGTTGCTCGGCGGCCGACTCGATGTGAGCGATGTCGACCGTGTCCGTAGTGGTCAGCGCCCTGTCGCCGTGCTGCCGAGCCTCAGCGATGTGCATCAGCGAGGTGCTGGTCAAGCCGGCGGCGAGCGCGCCCCGCAGGAGTTGACGGCGCTTCATGAGATCGTCCCCTGAGTTGCTTGGCGGATGAGATGCAGCCTGCTTCTCCCAGCATCGCGCGGCGAGACCGACCATCCCACCCGGAATGCGCAACCCGTCCGCGATCCGTTCGACGGTGTCGATGCTCGTGACGGTGGCGCTGCCGCGTGCGATGAGGCTGACCCGCTCTGTCTTCATCTCGCACGCTGCGGCGATCGCGTTGTAGCTCAGCCCGGCCGCCTTCGCCGCAGCAAAGACAGGGGTGAAATCGCGCTTGGCGAGCGCACGGATGATCTGCGGGAGTTCGAGCAGGTGCCGGGGAAGCACGCGGCCTGGTCGTGTGTCCACGTGGCTCCCTCCGCCGGGAGGCTGTTGGGCGGTCACGGTATCGCGTTCACGTCCGCCACCGAGCCCCGTGAGGGGACCCAATGGTGGGGTTACCGCGACGCTTCGCAATCGACTGAAGTATCGGTGTGCCTACGTTGAGCGACGTTGTCGACGATAGCCCAGCTTTCGGGCGATCGGTTCCGCGCCGCATCTCTGTCGTGGCATTGATTCGCGGGCATCTGGTGATACCGGCCGCCCTGCCCTGCCGCGTCCGGCACCGCATTCCAGCCGGCCACGATCACTGGCCGGGCCCGCCGGCATCGGTCCTTCCCGAGAACACACCGTCGCACCCCGACCGAAGGTGAAGTGAGCGCAATGGCATCTGATCGCGGCGATGAGTGGACGTCCAGCCGGGGTGAGCGGATCGAGGAGGCGGAGCGGGAGGCGGCCCGGCAGCGCATTCTCGCGCAGGCCGAGGCGGAGCGGATACCGGTGGAGGAGACGACCCGGGCGGTGCCGGACCGGCGGTGGCGTCGTGGGCGGTGACGAGTTGCCGCCAGGCCGTCGGGTGGCGCAGTGGCGGGTTCGGCGCGGGATGACGCAGCAGATGCTGGCCGACCGGTTGGGCAGGTCGAAGAGCTGGGTGGACAAGGTCGAACGGGGCGTCCGTGCCCTGGACAAGGTTTCCACCTTCCGGGACATCGCCGTCGTTCTGCGCGTCGACACTTCGGTGCTGCTGGGCCGTGACGTGCAGCCGTCCGAGGTGACCGAGCGCGCGGCGGGCGTCGAGCGGATCCGGGCGGCCCTGTCGACGTACGACATTGCTCTCGGCGCGGGGGCGGCCCGGAGCGTCGTGTTGCCGGCGGACCGGTTGGCCCGGAACGTCTCGCACGCGTGGATCACGTTCCAGCACGCCCGCTACCCGCAGGCGGTCGTGCTGGTGCCGGGCCTGCTGGCGGCGGCGCAACGCGTGCACGCCGACGCCCCGGAGCCGGGGCGGGCGGCGCTGGTGGAGGCGTACCGGGTGACCGCTTCGCTGCTGGTGAAGCTCGGCGAGGGCGAGTTGGGCTGGCTGGCCGCCGACCGGGCGGTGTCCGCCGCAGCCGGCGATCCGGTGCTGGTGGCCGCCGCCTGCGTGCAGCTCGGCCAGGCGTTGCGGGCGTCGGGGCGGGCCCGGGCGGCGAGGTCGGTGACCCTGGCCGCCGCGTACCGGATCGCCCCGCCCGACCCCGACGACGGCATCCCGGCGGAGCTGTCGTTGTGCGGGACGCTGCTCGTGCAGGCCGCCCTAGCGGCGGCCCGCGACGGAGACCACCGGTCGGTGGCCGACCTGCTCGACGAGGCCGGCGACCTGGCGGCGCGGGTGGGCGACGGCCACGACCATCATGCGACGGCGTTCGGCCCCACGGCCGTCGACGTGGCCCGCGCCGCGGCAGCCGTCGAGTTGGGCGCAGCCCGCGACGCGGTCGCCTGGCACGAGAAGGCGGTCAGGCGGAACGCCTGGCGGTGGCTGCCGCCCGAGCACCGCGCCGCGCACCTGCTCGACGCGGCGCGGGCGTACCTGCTCGACGCGGCGCGGGCGTACCTGCGCGCCGGCGACCCGCGCGGGGCCGGCCGGGTGCTGCTCGACGCCGAACGCGCCGCCCCGGCCGAACTACGCCACCGCCCCGCCGCCCGGCAGGTGATCGCCCAGGCGACCCGCACTCCGCACGCCCCGGCGACCCTCGTCCAGCTCGCGCTCAGCCTCGGTGTCACCTGACCGGTGAGTCCCCTCGCATGTGGAGTCGACCTAGCCGGCGCCGAGCCCGACGGGCGGCGTCCAACTGAACAACGGCCCCGTGGCCAGGCTCCCCGCCAGCGCGACAACCAGGTAGATCAGCACCACGCCCGCCGGTGACCAGGCGAAGTGGCGAATCCAGTAGTTGTCTCGGGCGAGCCGCGCGAGCAGTGCCCCCACGATCGGTAGCGCCAGGTTGAGCACCACCGCCGTGGTCAGGAGGGTCTCCGTGGTCGAGCCGAACGCCCGCGCCGCCGCGTGGGTCGGCACGTAGGGCGAGGACACCCGGCGGACCAGCCCGACGACGAACAGGAACGGCACGCCGTAGAGCCAGGCGAAGAAGAGCACGCCGAGCCCGACGCGCCTCATCGGGCGGCCTGCCAGAATCCGCCGGCCAGCACGGCGAGCCCGACGGTGACCGACACCGACAGGGTGCCGGCGAGGACCGGGGAGGGGACCCTGCGCGCGAGCAGCGGAGTGATCGCCAGCGTGGTGAGCAGCATGGCCGCGAGAACCGGCGCGCCGACGATCGCCGCCAGGGCGAACCCCTCCTGCGGTGTCAGGCAGGCGAAAATGACCGAGCAGTCCCGGTTCGGGTTCGCCGGCACGCCTACGAGTCCGACGAAGACCGCGGCGGCCACGGTGACGTACCAGCCGAACGCGACGAGGAGGCTCGACCCGAACGGGGCCCGACGCGGTGGGTCCACATCATCCATGCCCATGAACCTGCCATGCCCCCGGCACCCGGCCCATCCGCTCGCGTACTCATTCCCGGCGGCTTCCCGGCGGCGGTGCGCCCGCAGTCGCCGGGGCACCCGGCCGGGCATCTTCCGCAGGTCGACACCGGTCCAAAATGGGTCGATCGGGCCGGGCGGATCGGCGACCATTGCGGGTGTCTCGCGGCCGGCGGGGCGCGACCGACTTCACGTGGGGGACCGGTGCTCGCTCCGCTGCGCCATCGCGCGTTCCGCTGGCTGGCCGCCGGCCGCATGGTCAACATGCTGGGCAACGGCGTCGCGCCCATCGCCCTGGCCTTCGCCGTGCTCGACCTGACCGGCTCGGTGCGTGACCTGGGCCTGGTGGTCGGCGTCAGATCCCTGATGACCGTGCTGTTCGTGCTCTTCGGCGGCGTGGTGGCCGACCGGATTCCGCGCCGGCTGGTGCTGGTCGGCTCCAACGTGCTGGGCGCGGCGACGCAGGCGGCGGTGGCCGCCGTCGTGCTCACCGGCACGGCGACGATCCCGCTGCTGCTGGCGCTCGGCGCGGCCAACGGCGTCGTGAGCGCCCTGGCCCAGCCGGCGTCGGCCGCCGCGACGCCGCAGACCGTTCCGCCCGAGCTGCTCCAGCAGGCCAACGCGCTCATCCGGCTCGGCATCAACGCGGGCTCGATCGGCGGCGCGGCGGCGGGCGGCCTCCTCGTGGCCGCCGTCGGGCCCGGCTGGGGGCTCGCCGTCGACGCGGCCACCTTCGCCGTCGCTGCCCTGGCCTTCGCCGGGGTCCGGGTCGCCGCCCCGAAGGCCAGGAGCAGCCGTACGGGTGTCGTCGCCGACCTGCGGGTGGGCTGGACGGAGTTCACCGCGCGCACCTGGGTGTGGGCGGTGGTGCTCGGCTTCATGGTCCTCAACGCGTGCCTGGCCGGCGGCGTCAACGTGCTCGGCCCGGCCGTCGCCGACTCGACGGTCGGCCGCAGCGGCTGGGGCGTGGTGCTGGCCGCGCAGACCGTCGGGATGGTGCTGGGCGGGCTGATCGCCCTGCGGATCCGGGTGCGCCGGCTGCTGCTGCTCGGCGTGGCCTGCATGTTCGCCGAGTCGCTCCTGCTGCTCGGCCTCGCCCTGGCACCCACGATCCTCGTGCTGGTGGCCGCCGCGTTGGCCGTCGGCATCGCCGTCGAACAGTTCACGGTGGCCTGGGACACGTCGATCGCCCAGCACATCCCGGCCGACCGGCTGGCGCGCGTCTACTCGTACGACATGTTGGGGTCCTGGATCGCCATGCCGCTCGGCCAGGTGACGGTCGGGCCGCTCGCCGCGACGATCGGGGCCCGCGACACGCTGCTGGCCCTCGCCGGGCTGGTGGTGCTCGCCGTCGGGGGCATGCTGGCCAGTCGGGACGTGCGCCGGCTGCGGGCGTTGCCACCCGGCCGCGCCGCCGAGGAGGCGCGGCCCGCCGGGGAGCCACCTGCCGCCGACGGCCGGCCGGCCGACCCGGCGCCGGCCGGGGCGGGCGGCGACGCCGCCGACAGGACCCCGGTCGGCTGACGCGGCAGCTCACGGCGCATCCCCGCCCCGGCCCACGCGGATAACCGGTGGATGCCGGCGGTTGTGTCTTCTACCGTGCCGGTCGTGCCCATCCACGCCGATGAGATCCGCGCCACCGCCGAGCAGGTGCGCCGCCTGGTGGCGGACCAGTGTCCCCGCTGGGCCGACCTTCCCGTGACGCCCCTGCCCGACGAGGTGGAGGGTACCGACCACGTCCTCTTCCGGATCGGCGACGAACTCGTCGCCCGGATGCCCAAGATCGCCGGGGCGGTCGGCCAGGCCGAGTCCGACGCGCGGTGGCTGCCCACGCTCGCCCCCCACCTGCCCGCGCGGGTACCCGTCCCGCTGCACGTCGGCGAGCCGGGCGCCGGGTTCCCGTGGCCGTGGACCGTGGTGCCGTGGTTCGCGGGACGCACGCCGCCCCGGCTCGGCTGCGAGGACGTGCGCCTGGCCCGCGACCTGGCGGACTTCGTGCGGGCCCTGCACCGGGTGGACCCGGCCGGGGGCCCGGCCAAGGCGCCCGGTGCCCGGGGGGCCGCCCTGCGCCACGTCGACGACGCCGTGCGGCGGGTGCTGCCCCGGCTCGCCGCGCACGACGACGGCTTCGACGTGCGCGCGGCCGAGGCGGCGTGGGAGGTCTGCCTGGCCGCTCCCGAGTGGAACCGCGAGCCGGTGTGGATCCACGGTGACCTGCAACCGGGCAACCTGGTCACCGACGGCGGACGGCTGGTCGCGGCCATCGACTTCGGCGCGCTCGGCGTCGGCGATCCGGCCCCGGACGTGGCCCCGGCGCTGTGGACGTTCACCGGCGCGGCCCGCGAAACCTACCGGGAGGCGATCGGGTACGACGACGCCACCTGGCGGCGCGCCTGCGGCTGGGCGCTCGCGCCCTCGCTGACCGGCATCGACTACTACCGGCGCACCTTCCCCCGCATGGCCGAACACGGCCGCCTGATGGTCCGCGCGGTCATCGCCGAGCTGGCCTGACCGAACCTCACCGGGGTGGCCACCCCACCCGGAGCGGGCGGGTCAGGCGGTGGCGGGGCCGAACCAGGTGGGTAGGTGGTCGCGCAGGTCCTGCTGGTCGTCGCCGACCCACGCCACGTGGCCGTCGGGCCGCAGCAGCACGGCGGGCACGTCCAGTTCCTCGCTGCCGTCGGCGACGTGGTCGACGCGGTCGGCCCAGCCCGCCACCGAGAGCTTGCCGGTCCGGTCGAGCAGCAGCCCCCGGCCGCCGCGCGTCAGCTCGTAGAGGCGTCCGCGCCCCAGCCGGACGTCGCGCAGCCGCCGGCCGAGCAGGTCGTGGCCCGCGCCGAAGTCGTACCGGATGCTGATGGCGATGATCTTCTCGGTCAGGTGCCGGCTCACGTCCTCGAAGTCCATCAGCTCCGCC
Source organism: Micromonospora haikouensis (assembly GCF_900091595.1). Classification (GTDB taxonomy): domain Bacteria; phylum Actinomycetota; class Actinomycetes; order Mycobacteriales; family Micromonosporaceae; genus Micromonospora; species Micromonospora haikouensis. The sequence continues at coordinate 159,864 of NZ_FMCW01000006.1, read as the reverse complement.
ACCAGCCGGCGCACGGCTTGGGCCCCCGGCTCGGTGGACATCAGCTCCATCTGCGCGCGGGTGTTGTCCAGCACGTCGGCGGCGACGGGACGCCGCTCGGTCTCGTAGCTGTCCAGCAGCCCCGGCGGCGCCCAGCCGTCGACCTGGGCGGCGAGCTTCCAGCCGAGGTTGAACGCGTCCTGGATGCCGAGGTTGAGCCCCTGCCCGCCGGTCGGCGGGTGGACGTGCGCCGCGTCGCCGGCCAGCAGCACCCGGCCGACCCGGTAGCGCTCGGCCAGCCGGGTGGAGTCGCCGAAGCGGGACAGCCAGCGCGGCGAGTGCGCGCCGAAGTCGGTGCCGCCGTACGCCCGCAGTTGCCGCTTGACCTCGTCGAGGGTCGGCGGGATCCGGCGGTCCTCGGCCACCCCCTCGGCGGGCACGACGACGCGGTACACGCCGTCGCCCAGGGGCATCGCGCCGAAGCGCAGTTGGGTCTTGCGGACCTCGGCGCTCACGGCGGCGAGGGTCTCGGGTGACGCGGTCAGCCGCATCTCGCCCAGCAGCGTCTCGACCTTGCTGGGTTCGCCGGGGAAGCCGACGCCGAGCAGCTTGCGCACCGTGCTGCGGCCGCCGTCGCAGCCGACGAGGTAGCGGCAGCGCAGCCGGGTGCCGTCGGCCAGCTCGGCGGTGACGCCGTGGTCGTCCTGGCTCAGCCCGGCCAGTTCGCCGCCGCGCCGGATCTCGACGCCGAGTTCGACGGCGTGCTCGGCCAGCAGGCGGTCGGTGGTGGTCTGCGGGATGCCGAGCACGTACGCGTGCGCGGTGTCCAGGCCGGTGGGCGGCGGCTTGGGGATGGCGGCGAAGAAGCCGCCGACCGGGTACTGCTGGCCGAGCGCGAGGAACCGCTCCAGCAGGCCGCGCTGTTCCATGATCTCGATGCTGCGCGCGTGCAGCCCGAGCGCGCGCACGACCGGGGTCGGCTCCGCCTCCTTCTCCAGCAGCAGCGTGTGTACGCCGTGCAGCCGCAGCTCGCTGGCCAGCATCAGGCCGGTCGGTCCGCCCCCGACCACGATCACGTCGAACATGAATGTCCCCCATATGTAGACGAGCCCGTCCATACTGCGCGGATCACCGATATACGCAGCTACGGGGCCCGGCGGACGATTCTGCGGCATCACCCGGGTCTTGCCGCAAGGCCCCGGGTGCGGTATATGTTGAGAGTGGCAGGGAGTCGTCGACTCCTTGCCTTTCGTCTTTTCCGGCCCCGTTTCGTCTTCTCGGCCCCGTTGCCGGCTCCTGTCCCACGTGGTGCGGCCGGGAGACATCGGCTCGTCGTCGGTGCCGTCGCGGGCGCGGCGGCGCTCGTCCTCGCGGCGGGCGGCGCGGCGATCGCCGCCGGAGCCGGCCCGGTCGCCTACGCCAATGACGTCGGCACCCTCGCGACAACCGCCGGATGCGGCCAGGCGCCGGCGCTGACCAGCGGCACCCGCACGATCTCCAGCGGCGGCCAGAACCGCTCGTTCATCCTGCGGATCCCCGACAACTACGACCGCAACCATCCCTACCGGTTGATCTTCGCGTTCCACTGGAACGGCGGCACCGCCAACGAGGTCGACTCGGGCGGCACCAGCGGATACCCGTGGTCCTACTACGGCCTCCGCGCGCTGTCGAACAACTCGGCGATCTTCGTCGCGCCCCAGGGCATCGGCAACGGCTGGGCCAACAGCGGTGGCCGGGACCTGACCTTCGTCGACGACATGCAGCGGCAGATCGAGGCGGGTCTGTGCGTCGACACCACGCAGCGCTTCGCCATGGGCTTCAGCTACGGCGGCGGCATGAGCTACGCCATCGCCTGCGCGCGGGCCACGGTCTTCCGGGCGGTCGCCGTCTACTCCGGCGCGGAGCTCAGCGGATGCAGCGGCGGCACCCAGCCCATCGCGTACATCGGCATCCACGGGCTGCGGGACGGCACCATCCCCATCTCCACCGGCCGCTCGCTGCGCGACAGGTTCGTCAGGAACAACGGCTGCACCCCGCAGAACCCGCCCGAGCCGGCGCAGGGCAGCCTCACGCACACCCTCACCTACTACTCGGGATGCCGGGCCGGCTACCCGGTGGCGTGGGCCCCGTTCGACGACCCGCACGCCCCCAACGCCGTCGACGGCTCCGCCGACCCGTACGCGCCGGGCGAGAAGTCCTGGACCCGGCCGGTGGTGTGGAGCTTCTTCACCCAGTTCGACGGCACCACCCCGCCGACGTCCTCGCCGACCCCGACCCCGACCAGCAGCCCCGCGCAGGGCAGGCAGGTCGTCGGCGGCCAGTCCGGTCGCTGCGTCGACGTGCCGAACGGCAGCACCACCAACGGGACCCAGACCCAGCTGTGGGACTGCACCGGCGCCGCCGCCCAGAGCTGGACCTACACCGCGGGCAGGCAACTCCAGGGTCGGCCACAAGGCGTCGACGGTGAGCTGCCCGGTGGCGGCCCGGTCGCGCACGAGCCGGCGGCGATGCCGGCCCGGCGGATCGAGAGGCCGGGCCGGCATCGACTGGTCGCCCGAGGGCCACCGGTCAGGTTCGGTCGCGGATCAGCGCAGGCTCCACTGCTGGTTCTGCTGCCCGTTGCACGACCAGAGGATGAGCCTGGTGCCGTTGGCGGTGCCCGCGGCGTTGGCGTCCAGGCAGAGTCCGGACTGGGCGTTGGTGAGGGTGCCGTTGGCGTTGACGTTCCACTGCTGGTTGGTGCCGCCGTGGCAGTCCCAGATGATCACCGGGGTGCCGTTGCTGGTGCCGGCGCCGCTGGCGTCGAGGCACTTGGTGCCGTACACCGGCCGACCGGTCAGCGGTCTCAGCCGCGCAGTCGCAGGCCGCGCGGGGTGGCCCGGAAACCGGCGGCGGTCAGCGCGTCGCGCAGCGGGGACGCCGACACGGCCTCCCCGTCGGCCCGCTCCACCGAGATCGCGCCGAGCGCGCCCGTGCGCACCGCGTCGGCGAGCGCCCTGCCGGCCGCCGCGAGGGCGTCGGGGGCGTCGGCGAAGGAGAGGATCGTCCGGCCGCCCCGCTCGACGTAGAGCACCAGGTCGCCGCCGACCAGCACGACCAGCGCGCCCGCCTTGCGCCCCGCCCGGTGCCCGCTCGCCGGGGCGGCCCCGTCGCCGGAGTCGACGGCCCGCTCGGGCCAGGGCAGCGCCGCACCGTACGGGTTGGCCGGGTCGGTGGCGGCGAGGACGAGCGCCCCGCCCCGGCCCCCGGCCTCCTGACCCCCGCCGCCACGGCTCGCGGTCGGGTCGGCGAGGGCGCGGATCCGGTCGACGGCCCCGGGCACCGCGAACTGGGCCGCGCCCAGCCCCTCCACGAAGTAGCCCCGCCGGGCCGCCCCGCGCTCCTCCAGCGCCGACAGCACCGGGTAGACAGCCGCGAAGCCACCCGTCACCTGCTCGGCGACGACCGCCCCCCGGGTGACGACGCCGTGCCGCTCCAACAGCACGTCGGCGAGCGCGGCGGCCCGCCGGGTCGGGTCGAGGTCGCGCTCCGGCAGCCGGGACCAGCGGCCCGCCACCGTGGGCGGGCCGCTGCGGCTGGGCAGCGCCACCCGGCCGGGACGGCGCAACCGGGTGCGCGGCGCGGCCGGCCGGGACCGGTGCGCCCCGCCGGCGCCGAGCGCCGCCCGCAGCGGGGCGAGGGTGTCGTTGGTGAGGTGCCCCGCCCACACCAGGTCCCAGATCGCGGCGGTCAGCGCCGCGTCGTCGGTGCAGCCCACCCGGTCGGACAGCGACCGGAAGAACAGCGCCTGCCCGTCGCCGAGCGCGTCGAGCACGGCGTCGTGCAACGGGGTACGCGCCAGCGCGTCATCCGGCGGCGGCAGCAGCAGCGGCGCGGCGTCGGCGTACGCGAGGGTGACCCAGCCGTCGCCGCCGGAGATCGCCCCGGACCCGGCCCACAGCACCTCGCCACCGGCGCACAGCTCGTCGAGCTGGGCGGGGGAGTAGTCGGCGACCCGGCCGGGCAGCACGAGGCGTTCCAGGGCGGACGCCGGCACGGCCGCGCCCTGCAACTGCTCGACGGCGGCGGCGACGGCGTCCACCCCCCGCGCCGACGAGCCGACCTGCTGCCAGCGGGGCAGGAACGCGGCCAGTGCCCTCGGCGGCACCGGCTCGATCTCCCGGCGCAGCGCCGCGAGGGAGCGGCGGCGCAGCAGCCGCAGCACCTCGGCGTCGCACCACTGGGTGCCCACGGTGTCGGGGGCGAACTCGCCGGAGACGACCCGCCCGGCGGCGGCGAGGCGGCGCAGCTCCTGCTCGACGACGGCCACCCCGAGCCCGAAACGGGCGGCGCAGGTGGCGGCGGCGAACGGGCCGTGGGTGCGGGCGTACCGGGCGACCAAGTCGCCGAGCGGGTCGGCCACCGGGGCGAGGTGCGCCTCGGCCACCCCGACCGGCAGGGCCACGCCGAGGGCGTCGCGCAGCCGGGCGGCGTCCTCGACGACGACCCAGCGCTCCTCGCCGGCGACGCGCACGCGCAGCACCCGGCGGGCCGCCGCCAGGGCGGTGAGCCAGTCGACGGGCACGCCCCGCTCGGCCAGCTCCGCCTCCGACAGGTCGCCGACGGTGCGCAGCAGCTCGACGGCGTCCTCCGCGTCGCGGGGCCGGCGCTGTTCGGTCAGCCAGCGCAGCTGCCGGTCGGTCTCGGCGAGCACCGCCGGGTCGAGCAGCTCCCGCAGGTCGACCCGGCCGAGCAGCTCGCCGAGCAGCGCCGAGTCCAGCGCCAGGGCGGCGGCCCGCCGCTCGGCCAGCGGCGCGTCGCCCTCGTAGAGGAACGCCCCGACGTAGCCGAACAGCAGCGAGCGGGCGAACGGCGACGGCCGCTCGGTCTCGACCTCGACCAGGCGCACCTTGCGGGCGGCCAGGTCGCGCATCAGCCCGGCGAGGGCCGGCTGGTCGAAGACGTCCTGGAGGCACTCCCGGGCGGCCTCCAGGGTGACCGGGAAGTCGGCGTACTCGCGGGCGACGTCGAGCAGCTGGGCGGCCCGCTGGCGCTGCTGCCACAGCGGCTGGCGGCGGCGCGGGTCGCGGCGGGGCAGCAGCAGCGACCGGGCCGCGCACTCCCGGAACCGGGACGCGAACAGCGCCGACGTGCCCACCGACTCCTCGACGAGCTGGGCGATCTCGTCGGGCTCGAAGAGCACCACGTCGGCGCCGGGCGGGGAGTCGGCGGTGTCGGGCAGCCGCACCACGATCCCGTCGTCGGACGGCATGACCTGGGCGTCCACGCCGTACCGCTCGGCGAGCCGGCGGCCGATGGCCAGCGCCCACGGGCCGTTGACGCGGGCGCCGAGCACGCTGTGCACGGCGAGCCGCCAGTCGCCCAGCTCGTCGCGGAACCGCTCGACCAGCACCGTGCGGTCGTCGGGCAGGGACCGGGTCGCGGCCTGCTGCTCCCGCAGGTAGGCCAGCAGGTTGCCGGCGGCCCAGTCGTCGAGCCCGCCGGCGCGCAGCGCGGCCACCGCCGCCTCGTCGCCGTGTCGCAGCAGGGTCCGCACCCGGGCGCCGATGGCCCGGCCCAGCTCCACCGGGCGGCCGAGCTGGTCGCCCTTCCAGAACGGCATCCGGGCGGCCTGGCCCGGGGCGGGGGAGACCAGCACCCGGTCGGGGGTGATCTCCTCGATCCGCCAGGACGACGAGCCGAGCAGGAACACGTCGCCGACCCGCGACTCGTAGACCATCTCCTCGTCCAGCTCGCCGACCCGGGCGGCCCGCTCCGCCCCGGCGAGGAAGACGCCGAACAGGCCCCGGTCGGGGATGGTGCCGCCGCTGGTGACGGCGAGCCGCTGCGCGCCGGGCCGGCCGGTGAGCACGTCGGCGGCGCGGTCCCAGACCAGCCGGGGCCGCAGCTCCGCGAACGCGGTCGACGGGTAACGCCCGGAGAGCATGTCCAGCACGGCGTGCAGCGCGGAGTCGGGCAGCTCGGCGAACGGCGCGGCCCGGCGGACGACGACGGCCAGGTCGCCGACCCGCCACGGTTCGAGGGCCACCATCGCGACGATCTGCTGGGCCAGCACGTCAAGGGGGTTGCGCGGGTGGTGCAGCTCCTCGATCGCCCCGGCGGCCATCCGCTCGGCGACGACGGTGCAGGAGAGCAGGTCGCCCCGGTGCTTGGGGAAGACCACGCCCCGGGAGACCGCGCCGACCTGGTGCCCGGCCCGGCCGACGCGTTGCAGGCCGGCGGCGACGCTGGGCGGGGCGGCGATCTGCACCACCAGGTCGACGGTGCCCATGTCGATGCCCAGCTCCAGGCTGGACGTGGCCACCACGGCGGGGAGCTGGCCGGACTTGAGGGCCTCCTCGATGTGCTTGCGTTCCTCCCGCGAGACGCTGCCGTGGTGGGCGCGGGCGACCACCGGGGCGGCCCCGGCCGCCGCGCCCGCCTGGGCCATCACCTCGGCCGGCGGCCGGGCGGGCGGGCCGCCCGGGGACCCGGGACCCGGCCCTGCGGCGGTCGGCCCCGGGCCGGCCTGCCCCGGGCCGGCCGACCCGGCGTCGGCCAGCTCCGCACCGGCCAGCTCCTCGGCGGCCAGCTCGTTGAGCCGGGCGCAGAGCCGCTCGGCGCTGCGCCGCGAGTTGGTGAAGACGATGGTCGACCGGTGCGCCCGGACCAGCGCGTAGACCCGTTCCTCGACGGCGGGCCAGATCGACGCCCGGCGCGGGCCGGGGCCGCCCAGGTCGTCGGGCGGCGGCTCCTGCTCGTCGAGGCGGGTCATGTCCTCCACCGGCACCTCGACGCTGACCTCGATGGTCTTGGCGCTGGGCGGCTGCACCACGTCGACCGGGCGGGCCCCGCCGAGGAACCGGGCGCACGCGTCGATCGGCCGGACCGTGGCGGACAGGCCGATGCGCTGGGCGGGGGCGGGCAGCAACTCGTCGAGGCGTTCCAGGGAGAGCGCCAGGTGCGCGCCGCGCTTCGTCCCGGCGACCGCGTGCACCTCGTCGACGATGACCGTCTCGACCCTGCGCAGCGAATCCCGCGCCGCGGAGGTGAGCAGCAGGAACAGCGACTCGGGGGTGGTGATGAGGACGTCCGGCGGGGTGCGGGCGAAGGCCCGTCGCTCGTCGGCGGGGGTGTCGCCGGTGCGCATCCCGACGGTGATCTCCGGCGGGGCGACGCCGAGCCGGGTGGCGGCCTGCCGGATGCCGGCCAGGGGCGCCCGCAGGTTGCGCTCCACGTCGACGGCGAGCGCCTTGAGCGGGCTGACGTAGAGCACCCGGCAGCGCTGACGGGGCTCGGCCGGCGGCGGCGAGGCGGCCAGCCGGTCCAGCGACCAGAGGAACGCCGCGAGGGTCTTGCCGGAGCCGGTGGGCGCGACCACCAGGGCGTTGCGGCGGGCCGCCACCGACCGCCAGGCCCCGATCTGGGCGGGGGTGGGCGTGGCGAAGGCCGCCGAGAACCACTCCCGGGTCGCCGGGCCGAATCCCGCCAGCACCCGGGCCGCCTCCGCCGCGCCGAAACCGGCCGTCACCTCCGCCACGCCCTCCATCCTGCCCCGGGGGTGGGACATCCGCCTGGGCCGGACCGGTGCCGGCGGTCGACGCGCGCGAAGTGCCGCAAGGCCGGTTTGTGGATGGAATGGGGCATTATTCCGTTAAGTCTTACTTAACTGCTTGCTTCTGCGTCGCCACCTAAAGTAACTTCGCGGAAGTGAGACGTGGAGGAGTGCGCATGGTCGTCGAGGAGCGGATAGCCGGTGCGGGCACCGACGTGCTCATCCGGAAGGTCGACAGCCATCTTGCCGCACTCCGCGCCGGCCTGCACGGCCCCGAGTTGGAGCTCGCCGAGCGGCTCGCGGCCTGCCTGCGCGAGCTGGTCCGGCAGACCGCCCAGTCCAGCGCGGCCGACCGGGGGCAGGTCCGCGCCGCCGTCCACTTCTTCGTCCTGCGCCGGGAGAGCCGGGGGCGGCTGCTCTCCGTGCGTTCGCTCGCCGCCGCCCAGCGCGTGGTCAACAAGGTCGTCGTCCAGCTCGACCGCCCCGACCTGCTCGTCGAGACCCGCCGCGACCTGCTGGTCTGAGACCGTCACTCCCGCCAGCCGGCCAGCTCCACCCCCTTGGCCAGCTCGACCCGGAAGCCCATGGTGATCTCGCCGCTGTCGCCCGGTTCGAGCCGCAGCCGCCAGGTCAGCTCGCCCAGCTCGGTGCGCTCGGCCGGCGCCGGTGCGATCGTGGCCTCCCGCACGACCACCGCCTCGTCGCGGGACACCGGCAACTGGTCGCGCACCTCCACGGTCGCCGGCCGGGGCGTGTGGTTGGCAACGGTGATCCGATACTCCACGTCCCGGCGTCGGGTCGAGCCGAGCGTGGCCCGGGTGTCGGCCCGCCGGCCCAGCTTCCGCTCTACCCGCACCCGGTCGTCCACGCCGAGCGCCAGCTCCGTCTCCTCGCCGGGCGCCCACGTCGACAGCCGGGTCGCCGCGACGAAGTCCGCGCCGTGGAAGACCGCCGCCGGGCCCGGCAGCAGCGTGTGCGCCGAGGTGTTGCGCACCGTCGCCCGCAGGTGCGCCTCGGCCGCGCGCACCGGCACGGCCACGTGGTCCAGCCGCGCCGGCAGCTCCAGCACGGCGATCGTCGCCCGGTACGCGCTGCCGTCCGCCGGCACCGCCACCGGCCGCGCCGGCCGGTAGGTGGCCGCGCTGACCCCCTGCTCGACCGTCGCCACGCTCTCGTGCACCTTGGGCCGCGGCGCGCCCCCGCGGGCCGCCCCGCCCACCGCGGCGACCTCGAACGCTGGCCCGCCGGGCGGGGCGGGCGCCGGCACCGCGCCGAAGCTCGCCGCCGGCATGGCCGCCTTCGGCAGCGGCCGGACCCGGTCGAGATACCACGGCGACAGCTCGGGCACGCCGGTCGCCGCCGCCGGCCGGGCCGTCGAGAGCTGGAGCACACACTCCGGCCAGTCCTCGCCGGTGTCCTGACTGACCAGGCCGAACCAGGTGACGGTCACCGTGTCGTCGACCAGCCGCAGGTCGTAGGAGGGCTGCCAGCGGGCCCCGTCGACCAGGTAGGTCAGCTCCAGGTCCAGCTCGGCGTCGTCGACGTCCACCGCCACGGTCACCTCGGCGGCCAGCCGGTCCGGCTCCCGCTTGCCGTGCGCCGCCTCCAGTTGCCGCCGCACCGCCGCCAGGTCCTCGGTCAGCTCCGTCCGCCGCCGGGCCAGCTCCCGCCGCCGCCCGTGGGAGTCGGCGAGCTGCCCGGCCACCGAGTCGGCGAAGGCCGCCACGTCGGCCGGCTCGGCGTCGCCGGCGGCGAGCGCGCGGGCGTACGTGCCGCCGGCCCGCTCGGCCAGCCCGGAGAGGAACTGCCCTCGCTGCTCCTCGACCGCGTACGCGTCGTCGACCCCGGCCAGCTCGTCGGTCAGCTCCCGGCTGCGCTCCTCCAGCTCGCGGACCTGCCCGTCGGCGCTGCGCGCCTGCCGCCACGTGGTCACGTCCACGCCGAGCACGGTCGCCGCGCCCCGGCCGCCGACCCGCAGCGAGTCCCGGTGCAGCCCCAGCGGCAACGGGGCGATCCGTACCCGGTGCTCGCCGGCGGTCAGCCGGGCGCTGCCCCGGCGGGTGACCCGGGCCCGGTCCGGATAGACGGTGACGCCGACGACGGGTGCTTCGATCTCCACTGCGTTCACGGCGGCGAGGATAGCCGGGCGATGCTCGTGGCCCCGGTGGGCCGGCACGGGGTCTCCGCCCAAGCCCGCCACGGGAAAATCCGGCAAAACCGCCCATCAGGCCGGAAACTGGCGTCTGATCGCTGATAGGCGTCTCCCTCGGGCGCGCTGCTGCCACCACGACCGGGAGCGCGGGTGCTCGTACTGCTGATCCTCCACCTGGTGGCGGCGCTCGTCGCGCCGCTGCTGGTGCGGTGGTGGGGCCCGCGCGCCTGCTACCCCCTCGCGCTCGCGCCGGCCGCCGCGTTCGGCTGGGCCGTGGCCCGTACGCCGGCCGTGCGCGACGGCGGGGCCGTCGTCGAGGCGTACCCCTGGGTGCCGCAACTGCGGCTGGAGCTGGCCCTGCGGCTGACCACCCTGTCCTGGCTGATGACCCTGCTCGTCGGCGGCGTCGGCGCGCTCGTGCTGGTCTACTGCGCGCGCTACTTCGCCGCCGGGTCGGCCGGGCTGGCCCGGTTCGCGGCCGTGCTGGTCGCCTTCGCCGGCGCGATGCTCGGCCTGGTCCTCGCCGACGACCTGCTGCTGCTCTACGTCTTCTGGGAGCTGACCACGATCTTCTCCTACCTGCTGATCGGGCACAGCACCACGCGGCGGGCCAGCCGGTGGGCGGCGGCGCAGGCGCTCACCGTGACCACGTTCGGCGGGCTGGCGATGCTCGTCGGGTTCCTGATGCTCGGCCGGCACACCGGCGGGTACCACTGGTCGGAACTCGCCGGGGGTGGGCTGCCGGCCGGCGGCTACCTGGTCACCGCCGTGCTGCTGGTGCTGGCCGGGGCGCTGGCCAAGTCGGCGGTCCTGCCGTTCAGCGGCTGGCTGCCGCAGGCGATGTGCGCGCCGACGCCGGTCAGCGCGTACCTGCACGCGGCGGCGATGGTGAAGGCCGGCGTCTACCTGCTCGGCCTGCTCGCCCCCGTGCTGGCCACCGCCGGCCCGTGGCGGCCCGTGACGGTCACCGCCGGCCTGCTCACCATGCTGGCCGGCGGGTGGGCCGCGCTGCGCCAGTGCGATCTGAAGCTGCTGCTGGCGTACGGCACCGTCAGCCAGCTCGGCCTGCTCACCGTGGTGCTGGGCGCGGGCACTCCGAAAGCCGCCCTCGCGGGCACGGCGATGCTGTTCGCGCACGCCCTGTTCAAGGCGGCCCTGTTCCTCGTCGTCGGCGCGATCGACCACAGCGCCGGCACCCGCGACCTGCGGGAACTGTCCGGGCTCGGGCGGCGGGCCCCGCTGCTGGCCGCCGTCGGGACGCTGGCCGCCGCCTCGATGGCCGGGCTGCCCCCGCTGGTCGGCTTCGTCGCCAAGGAGGCCGTCCTCGCCGCGTTCACCGACCAGCCGGTGGTCCTCGCCGGGCTCGTCGCCGGCACGGTGCTCACCGTCGCCTACACGGCCCGCTTCGTCTGGGGGGCGTTCGGCACGCGCCCGCACGCCGAACGGACCGAGCCGCAGCCCGTACCCGCCGCCATGCTCGGGCCGCCCGCCCTGCTGGCCGTCGCCGGGCTGGCCGCCGGGGTGCTCGCCGGCCCGGCGGGCGCGCTGCTGCGCCCGTACGCCGAACTCTTCGGCCCGGTGCCCGAGCACCTCGCGCTCTGGCACGGGCCGACCCTGGCGCTCGGCCTGTCCGTCCTGGCCCTCGCCTGCGGCGTGGCCCTGTTCGCGCTGCGCGGCCCGCTCGCCCCCGTGCTGGCCCGGGTGCGCGCGCCGGTGGGCGGCGCCCAGGGGTACGAGTGGCTGACCCACCGCTTCGACCGGCTCGCCATCGAGGTCACCAGCGCCACCCAGCGCGGCTCCCTGCCGCTGTACCTCGGCACGATCCTGCTGGTCCTCGTCGTCGTGCCCGGCGGGGCGATGCTCGCCGCCGGCCCGTGGCGGCAGGGGGTCCCGCTGTGGGACACCCCGCTGCAACCGGTCGTCGGCGTGGTTTCGGCGGTGGCCGCGCTGCTCGCCGTCGGCGCGCGTCGCCGGCTCACCGCCATGCTTCTGGTCGGTGTCACCGGCTACGGCACCGCGATGATGTTCGTTCTGCACGGCGCGCCCGACCTGGCCCTCACCCAGTTCCTGGTGGAGACGGCGACCATCGCGGTCTTCGTGCTGGTGCTGCGCCGGCTGCCCGAACGGTTCTCCGCCCGCCCGCTGCGCCGCAGCCGGTGGGCGCGCCGCGCCGTCGGGGCCGCCGTCGGGGTCGTCCTCGCCGGGCTCTGCCTGGTCGCGGTCGGCGCCCGCACCGCGCCGTCGGTCTCGCGGGCGTTCCCCGACCTCGCCGTCAGCGAGGGGCACGGCCGCAACGTGGTCAACGTGACCCTGGTCGACATCCGGGCCTGGGACACCATGGGGGAGATCTCCGTGCTCGTGGTGACCGCGACCGGGGTGGCCAGCCTGATCTTCCAGCGCTCCCGCACCGGCCCCCGCCCGCGCCGCCCCCGCCGCCCCGAGCGCCCCGCCCAGCGGGGGCCGCAGCGGCCGGTGTGGCTGCGCGGCGGCCCCACCCTCGCCGAGCGCCGCCGGTCCATCGTCTTCGAGGTGGTCACCCGGCTGCTCTTCCACACCATCGTGCTGTTCTCCCTGTTCCTGCTCTTCTCCGGCCACAACGCCCCCGGCGGCGGCTTCGCGGGCGGCCTGGTCGCCAGCCTCGCCCTGGCCGTGCGCTACCTCGCCGGCGGCCGGTACGAGCTGGCCGAGGCGGCCCCCGTCGGCGCCGGCACGGTCCTCGGGGCCGGCCTGGCGGTGTCCGTCGGCACCGGCGCGTTCGCCCTCCTCGCCAGCGGGTCCGTGCTCCAGAGCGCGAAGCTCGACCTGTGGCTGCCCGGCGTCGGCGACTTCTACGTCGTCACGTCGCTGTTCTTCGACATCGGGGTGTACCTGATCGTGGTCGGCCTGGTGCTGGACATCCTGCGCAGCCTCGGCGCCGAGGTCGACCGGCACATCGAGGCGGCCGGCAAGACCGAACGCGGGCTGATCGTCGACCCGCAGGGGCGGCGGCCGTGAACGGCAGCGGAGCGACCCTGGTGCTGGTCGTCCTCGTCGGGGTGCTCGCCGGCACCGGCGTCACGCTGCTGCTGGAGCGCAGCCTGACGAGGATCCTGCTCGGCGTCGTCCTGCTCGGCAACGGGGTCAACCTGCTGATCCTGCTCGGCGGCCGGTCCGGGGACGCGCCTGTCGTCGGCACCGCGCCGGTCGACCGGATGAGCGACGCGCTGCCGCAGGCGATGGTCCTCACCGCCATCGTGATCACCTTCGGGCTCACCGCGTTCCTGCTGGCCGTCGCGTACCGCAGCTGGTATCTCACCGGCAACGACGAGGTGCAGGACGACCTGGAGGACCGCCAGGTCGCCGAGCTGGCCGCCCGCAACGAGCTGCCCGCGCGCGACCTCGGCGGCGAGGGCCCCGACGGCGACCCGGAACAGGTCGACCCGGAGCCGCACCTGCGCCGGCAGCACCGGGGGGAGACGCCGTGACGGGGTACGGGCCGCTCGTGCCGCTGCCGGTGGTGGTGCCGCTGCTGGGCGCCGCCCTCACCCTGCTGCTGGCCAACCGGCCCCGGCTCCAGCGCGCCGTCAGCGTGGCGGTGCTCGCCGTCACCCTGGTGGTCGCCGTGGTGCTGCTCGTCGAGGCGTACCGGCACGGGCCGGTCGTGGTGAGCATCGGCGGCTGGCCCCCGCCGGTGGGGATCGTGCTGGTCGCCGACCAGCTCGCCGCGCTGATGCTGGTGGTCTCCTCCGCCGTGACGCTGTGCGTGCTGCTCTACTCGATCGGGCAGGGCCGGGGGGACATCGGCGAGTCCGCCCCCGTCACCATCTACCACCCCACCTACCTGGTGCTCACCGCAGGCGTCACCAACGCCTTCCTCGCCGGCGACCTGTTCAACCTCTTCGTCGGCTTCGAGATCCTGCTGGCGGCGAGCTTCGTGCTGATCACGCTCGGCGGCACCGAGGGCCGGATCCGGAGCGGTTCGACGTACGTGGTGGTCAGCATCCTGTCCTCGATGATCTTCCTGGCCGGGGTGGGGCTCGTCTACGCCGCCACCGGCACCCTCAACATGGCCCAGCTCGCCGGGCGGCTCGACGCGCTGCCCGACGACGTACGGCTCGCCCTGCAGCTCACCCTGCTGCTCGCGTTCGGGATCAAGGCGGCCGTGTTCCCGCTGTCGGCCTGGCTGCCGGACAGCTACCCGACCGCGCCCGCGCCCGTCACCGCGGTCTTCGCGGGCCTGCTCACCAAGGTCGGCGTGTACGCGGTCATCCGCACCGAGACCCTGCTGTTCCCCGGCGGCGACGTCGCCGGGCTGCTGATGGTGGTGGCCGCGCTGACCATGGTGGTCGGCATCCTCGGCGCGGTCGCCCAGTCGGACATGAAGCGGCTCTTCTCGTTCACGCTGGTCAGCCACATCGGCTACATGATCTTCGGGGTGGCGCTGAGCAGCGTCGCCGGCCTGTCCGGGGCGATCTTCTACGTGGTGCACCACATCACCATCCAGACCACCCTGTTCCTGGTCGCCGGGCTGGTCGAGGCGCGCGCCGGCAGCACCGACCTGCGCCGGCTCGGCGGCCTGGCCCGGGTGGCCCCGCTGCTCGGGATCCTGTTCTTCGTGCCGGCGATGAACCTCGCCGGGATCCCGCCGCTGTCCGGGTTCCTCGGCAAGCTGGGCCTGCTCCAGGCGGGCGTCGGCGAAGGCGGCGTGCTCCCCTGGGTGCTGGTCGCCGCCGGCACCGCCACCAGCCTGCTCACCCTCTACGTGGCGTCCCGGGTGTGGAACATCGCGTTCTGGCGGGCACCGCAGCTGGTCGCCACCGACCCGCCGACCCGACTGCCCACCCTGATGGTCGGCGCCACCACGGCGCTGGTCGCCCTGGGCCTGGTGCTCACCGTGGCCGCCGGCCCGCTGTTCGGGGTGACCACGGACGCGGCGACCGACCTGCGCGCCCGCACCCCGTACGTGCGCGCCGTCCTCCCCGGCGGCGCGCCGTGACCGGGCGGGCCGGCCGTCCCGGTGGTCCCGGTCGGGGGAGCGCGGTGAGCGGCTGGGCGTTTCGTCCTGGCGATGCGCCGGCGGTCGTCGGGGGTGTGCGGTGAGCGGCTGGGCGTTTCGTCCTGGCGATGCGCCGGCGGTCGTCGGGGGTGTGCGGTGAGCGGCCGGGCGGCCGGGGGCCGGCGTCGGGGGCCGGTCGCCGACCCCGACGCCCCGGTGACCCGGGTGCGCGCCCGGCTCGGCCGCTGGCGGGACCGGCTGCTGACCCTGGCCTGGATGGCGCTGATCTGGTGCCTGCTCTGGGGGCGGTTCTCCTGGGGCAACCTGCTCGGCGGGCTGCTCGTCGGCGGGGCGGTGCTGCTCTTCTTCCCCCTGCCGCCGGTCACCTTCGGCGGCCGGCTGCGCCTGTGGGCGCTGCTGGAACTGGCCGGCCGGTTCGTCACCGAGCTGGTCAGCGCGAGCATCCACGTGGCGCGGATCGCGGTGCAGCCCGGCTACCGGCCCCGCGGCGCGATCATCGCGGTGCGGCTGCGCGTGCGCACCGACCTGAACCTGGCGCTCACGGCGGAGGCGATCTCGCTGGTGCCCGGCACCCTGATCGTCGAGGTGGACCGGGAACGGGGCGTGCTCTACGTGCACGTGCTCGACGTACGCGGACCGGAGGACCTGACCGGCAGCCGCGACCGGATCCTCGCCACCGAGGCGCGGATCGTCCGCGCGATCGGCTCGGCCGCCGAACTCCGCCTCCTCGCCGCCCCCGCCGCTCCCGTTCCTCCCACCGAGAGGGGGGCCGACCGGTGAAGGTCGTCCTCGCCACCGTGCTCACCGTGCTCCTGTCGGTCACCGCGCTGCTGGCGCTGGCCCGGATGTACCGCGGCCCGTCCCTGCTGGACCGCGTGATCGCCGCCGACGTCCTGCTCAACACGATGGCCGGCGCGGTCGGGGCGGAGGCGGCGGTCAACCGGCACGCCACGACCCTGCCCGTGCTCGTGGTGCTCTCCCTGCTCGGCTTCGTCGGCGCGGTGGCCCTGGTCCGCTTCGCCGTCCGGGAGGAGTCGTGAACGTGGGTGTCGTCGCCGCCCCCGGCTGGCCGAGCGTGGGTGTCGTGGCCGACTGGCTGGGCGCCGGCTGCCTGGTCGCCGGAGGGCTGCTCAGCCTCGCCGCCGGGATCGGCGTGCTGCGCTTCCCGGACGTGCTCGACCGGATGCACGCGGCCACCAAGCCCCAGGTGCTCGGCGTGCTGCTGCTGCTCGCCGGGGTGGCGCTGCGGCTGCGTACCCCCGACGACGTCGGCATGATCATGCTGGTGGCGGTGTTCCAACTGGCCACCGCTCCGGTGGCGGCCCAGATGGTCGGCCGCGCGGCGTACCGCTCGGGCCGGGTCGACCGCTCCCTCCTCGACGCCGACGAACTCGCCGACGGGGGGTAAGGAAGGGCCCCTTGTTAACGCATTCGGTATAGGAAGGGCCCCTTGTTAACGAGGTCGGGCCCCAGGCCACGTTCCACCCAGCGGGGTGAGAAGGGTGCCCTTCTCTACCGTATGCGTTAACAAGGGGCCCTTCCTTGCACCTTCAGCGGGCGCTCAGCCGACGCCGATAAAATGGGCGGCATGATCGACTCTTCTGCCCAGGAGGGCAGCAGTAGCCAGCCGGGTCGTGCCCGGCATCTTCCCGTCCCGACGACCCCGGGAGCCCTGAGCGACCCGTGTTGATCGTCGTCGGGCTTGCCCTCATCACCGTTCTCACCGCCGCCACCGGCTACTTCGTGGCCCAGGAGTTCGGCTACGTCGCCGTCGACCGGGGCCGCCTCCGGCAGCTCGCCGACGACGGCGACCAGGCCGCCGCCCGGGCCCTGGAGGTCACCGGTCGGCTGTCGTTCATGCTCTCCGGAGCGCAGCTCGGCATCACCGTGACCGCGCTGCTGGTCGGCTACGTCGCCGAGCCGTACCTGGGCGCGGGGCTGGCCGAGCTGCTCGGCGTGGCCGGGGTATCCACGGCCGTCGCCCTGCCGCTGTCGGTCGCGCTGGCGCTGGTCATCGCGACCGTGGTGCAGATGGTCCTCGGGGAGCTGGCCCCGAAGAACCTGGCCATCGCCCGCGCCGAGTCGCTGGCCCGGGCGCTGAGCCGGTCCACCCTGATCTATCTGAAGATCGCCGGGCCGGTGATCACCCTGTTCGACAAGGCCGCCGTGCGGCTGCTGCGCCGGCTCGGCATCGAGCCGATCGAGGAGCTGCCCAGCGGGGCCACCCCGGAGGACCTGGAGCAGATCATCGCCGAGTCCCGCGAGGAGGGGCACCTCGACGCGGAGATGTCCGACCTGCTCGACCGGGGGCTCGACTTCCGGGAGCTGACCGCCGGGGAGGCCATGGTGCCCCGGGTCGACGTGCACACCGTCCGGGCGCACGAGCCGCTGAGCCGGGTGGTGGAGCTGCTCGACACCGGGCACTCCCGGTTCCCCGTACGCGGCGCCGACGGCGTCGACGACCTGGCCGGCGTCGTCGGCATCGCCGACGTGCTGGCGGTGCCCCCGGCCGAGCGCGCGACGACCCCGGTCAGCGCGGTGGCCGTACCCCCGTTGCTGGTGCCCGAGACGTTGCCGCTGCCGACGGTGCTGGACCGGCTGCGGTCCGGGCACCGGCAGTTGGCCTGCGTGGTCGACGAGTACGGCGGCTTTGCCGGCGTGATCACGCTGGAGGACCTGGCCGAGGAGTTGGTGGGCCCGATCCGCGACGAGGACGACCCGCCGGATCGGGCGCCGGCCCGGCAGGACGACGGGTCGTGGGTGGTGCCGGCGCGCTGGCGGATCGACGAGGTCGCCGACAGCACCGGCATCGAGCTGCCCGAGGCGCCGGAGTACGACACCGTGTCCGGGCTGGTCATGCGGGAGCTGGGCCGGGTGCCCGAGGTGGGCGACCGGCTGGAGATCGTGCTCCCCGTCGACGGCGACGCCGAGACCGAGGCGCGCGCCCTGGTCGAGGTGCTGGCCGTGGACCGGCACGTCGCCGACTCGGTCCGGCTCCGGCTCGCGGGCGGCACCGCCGCCGCCACGGGCCGGGCGATGGGCAGCCGTCGGGACGGGGAGGCGGCGGCATGAGCCCCGGTGTCGCCCTCGTCGTCTCCGTCGTGCTGCTGGCGCTGAACGGGTTCTTCGTGGCCGCCGAGTTCGCGCTGGTGGCCAGCAAGCGGTACCGGCTGGAGCAGGCCGTCGCGACCGGCGGCGGCCGGGGGGCCCGCGCGGCGCTGGACGGCGTACGCGAGCTGTCCCTGATGCTGGCCGGCGCGCAGCTCGGCATCACGCTGTGCACCCTGGGCCTCGGCGCGCTGGCCGAGCCGGCGATCGAGCACCTGCTCAGCCCGCTGCTGCACGCCGTGGGGCTGCCGGCCGCGGCGAGCCACGTCGTGGCGCTGGTCTTCGCCCTCGGCCTGGTCACCTTCCTGCACCTGGTGGTCGGCGAGATGGCCCCGAAGTCGTGGGCGATCACCGACGCGGAGCGGTCGGCGACCCTGCTGGCGCTGCCGTTCCGGGCCTTCGCCCGGGTGGCGCGGCCGGTGCTGTCGGCGCTGAACGCGCTGGCCAACGCGATGCTGCGGCTGGTGCGGGTGCGCCCGCAGGACCAGCTCGCCCAGGTGCACGGCCCCGACGAGCTGCGGATCCTGCTGGAGCAGTCCCGCGAGCACGGGCTGCTCGGCGCGGAGCAGCACCGGATGCTCACCAGCATGCTGGAGCTGCAGGGCACCACGGTCGCCCAGGTGATGGAGCCCTTCGACCGGATCGTCACGGTGGGCCGGGAGGACCCGGCCGAGCGGGTCGAGCAGGTCTCCCGCGACAGCGGCCGGTCCCGGCTGGCCGTGCTGGACGCCGGCGGCGAGGTGTGCGGCCTGGTGCACGTGCGGGAGGCCGTGCGGGTCACCACGAGGGGCCGGGCGGCGACCGCCGGGGAGCTGATGACCGACGCGTTCACGCTGCCGGCGTCCGCGTCGGTGACGGAGGCCGTGACCGCGATGAAGGGCCGGCGGGCCCAGCTCGCCCTGGTCCGCAACGGCGGCGGCCCGACCCGCCCGATCGGTTTCGTGGCGCTGGAGGACCTGCTGGAGGAGGTCATCGGCGAGTTCGACGACGAGACCGACCCGGTGCCCCGGGGCCGCCGGATGCGCTGACGCCCTCTGCCGCCCGTCGACGCCTGCGGCCGGCCCGGCACCACCGGGTCGGCCCCGGCGTCCGCGCGGGGCGGGCAGGACTGTCCGGCCGCCGGCGGGGAAAGCCGTGCCACCACCGAGGGGGTACGGAGGAAGCGCCGTGCGGCTGACCGGGGTGTCGCCGGAGTCCGGCTGGACCGGGCTGTCGGTGCGGACCACGCTGCCCAACCCGAGCACCCGTCCCGGGCTGCGGCTGCCCGGCCGGGTCACCCTGCGCGCCGGGCCGGACGACGTGCCGGTCCGGCGGCTGCGGCTCGGCCTGGTCACTCAGGTCGAGCCGGACGACCCGGGCGCGCCGCGGCGGCTCGTCCAGTTTCACCAGGTGACGATCGCGGGCGCGTTCGTGGTGCCGGCCGGGCGGCGGCGGGCGGTCGACTTCGCCGTGCCGCTGCCCTGGGAGACCCCGGTGACGATCTTCGGCGGGGTGCCGCTGATGAGCCTGCGGATGGGGCTGCGCACGGAGGCGTCCCTCGACGTGGACCTGGAGCAGGGCGCGCTGGTGCCGATCTTCGTGCATCCCCTGCCGACCCAGCAGCACGTCCTCGCCGCGCTGGACGCGCTCGGCTTCAGCATGCGCCAGGCCGGCCTGGTCGACGGCCGGCTGCCCGGGGTGGAGCAGGCGCTCCCGCTGCACCAGCGGCTCGGCTGGTGGGTGGCCCCGCTGTACGCCGGCCCGATCACCGAGCTGGAGGTGATCTTCGTGGCGAACGCGGCGGGCCTGGAGGTGCTCCTGTGGGCCGACCGCCGGCTCTCCCTGGCCGGCGTCACCCACCAGAGCATCAGCCGGTTCCGGGTCTGGCACGCGGGCGCGGAGCGGGTGGACTGGGTCGCGGTGGTCGACGGCTGGCTGCGCCACGCGATCAACCGGCACGCCGCCGCAGCGTCGCACGCCGACTGGTCGGCCCGGATCACCGAGTCGGCGCACGTCAGTCGGCCCCCGGACCAGCCGGTCCGCCCCGGCTACGGCCTCGGTGGCACCGCCGGTGGCGCGGGCATCGGCGGGGGCGGCGGAGGCGGCGACGGCACGTGACGCCTGCCGTGCCTGCCGTGCGCCGCGTGCGCCGGGGGCGCGGCAAGAAGGGGACCCTTCTATACCGTATGCGTTAACAAGGGGCCCTTCCTTACACCGAGGCGGTGGCGAGCTTGATGCTGAAGCCGAGGAAGACCGCCGCCACGCCGGTGGTCGCCCCGGCGGCCAGCCGCCGCCGCTGCCGGAACTGCGCCGCCAGGAACGTGCCCGCGAAGATCAGCGCGGTCAGGTACAGCGCGCTGGTGACCTGGGCGATCAGCCCGAGCAGCAGGAACGACAGCGCCGGCCAGGTGTACCCGGGGTCGACGAACTGGATGAAGAACGACACGAAGAACAGGATCGCCTTCGGGTTGAGCAGGCTGATCACCAGCGCCCGCCGGAACGGGCTGCGCAGCTCCGCCGGCTCGGCGGCGTCGATCAGGCGCGGCGTGGCGGGGTCGTTGCGGTCCCGCCAGCGCCGCCACGCGCCGCGCAGCATGGTCAGCCCGACCCACCCGAGGTACGCCGCGCCCGCGTACTTCACCACAAGGAACAGCGGCGGGTACGCCTTGAGCAGCGACGCCACCCCGGCCGCGGAGAGCGTCATCAGCGCCGCGTCGCCGAGGAAGACCCCACCGGCGGCCCGGTAGCCGGCGCGTACCCCGCGCTTGGCGGCGGTGGAGAGCACGAAGAGCGAGTTGGGGCCGGGGAGCAGCACGATCGCCACGGTCCCCAGCACGTACGTCCAGATGTCGGTGATGCCCAGCACGCCCGACATCATCGCGCCGGCACCGGGCCGGGGCGAAGCCGTTCCCGCAGCCTGGCCTGTGCGTTCGGCCACTCCTCGTCGGTCAGCGAATACTGCACGGTGTCCCGCCAGGTGCCGTCGGGGCGCAGCCGGTGCCGGCGCAGCACCCCCTCGCGGGTGGCGCCGAGCCGCTCGATGGCCCGCTGGGAGCGTTCGTTGCGGATGTCGGTGTGCCAGACCACCCGCACCGCGCCCAACTCCTCGAAGGCGCGGGTGAGCAGCAGCAGCTTCGCCTCGGTGTTGACGCCGGTGCGCCACCAGGGCCGGCCCAGGTAGGTGTAGCCGATGGCGACCGCCCGGCGGTCGGGGTCGACCTCGTAGTACGACGTGCTGCCGACGACCGCCCCGGTGACGGCGCAGCGCTGCACCCACGGCACCCGCTCCCCGCGGTGGTGGGCGTCGAGGGCGGCCCGGATCGTCTCGGCCGTGCCGGCCGGCTCGGCGGGTCGGTGGCTGCCCAGGTGCTGCCACACCTGCGGATCGGCGGTGGCGGCGTGCAGCTCGTCGGCGTGCGCGAGGTCCAGCGGTTCGAGGACGACGTGCGCGCCCCGCAGCACGGCCGGCTCCAGCCAGGGCGAGCGGTCCGGCCGCAGGTACGCCGGCAGCGGCGCGGCCACGCCCACGTCGGGCTCGGGCCGCCCGGCGGTCAGCCGCAGCGGCAGCACCCCGGCCCAGTGCGGCAGGTCGTGGTCGCCGGGTTCGTCGCGTACGCCGCCGGTGCGGGTGCGGACGGAGACCTCGCGCAGCGGCAGCGCCAGCACGGCGGTCTCGGCGAGTTCGCGGCGGCTGGGCGGGCGGCTGTCGGCGCTGCGCCCGGCGGCGGCCTTCTCCACCAGGGCGGTCAGCACGGCCGACTTCTCCCCGGCGTCGGTGACCAGGTGCGCGGTGCCGTGCGCGACCACCGACCGGTAGTTGGCGCTGTGGTGGAACTGGGAGCGGCCGAAGATCAGCCCGTCGAGCAGGGTGACCGCCACGCAGACGGGCAGGCCGTCGCCCCGGGCGGCGAGCAGCGGCCGGCTGCCGGTGGAGCCGTGCAGGTAGAGCGTGTCGCCGACGCGGACGTGCAGGGTGGGCAGCACCCGGGGCTCGCCGTCGACCGTGAACGCGAGCGCGCAGTGGTACGCCTCGTCGAGCACGGCGTGCGCGGCGGCCCGGTCGTAGCTCATCCGGTCGCGGCTGCGGGTGGCGGTGGTCCGGGGGGTGGGTGGATACATGCGAGGACCCGCTTTCGTGCTAGTACAATCCTCGAATTGTGTCAGCACGCTATCAGGTCACCGGCCGGACGGCCGCCGAGATCTCCGCCAGCATCGAGTCGGGCGTCCGCATCGGCGACCTGCCCGCCGGGGCCGCCCTGCCCCCGGTGCGGGCCCTCGCCGCCGAGCTGGGCGTCAGCCCGGCCACGGTGGCCCGCTCCTACCAGGACCTGCGCCAGCGCGGCCTGCTCGCCACCGCCGGCCGGCACGGCACCCGGGTCCGCCCCCGCCCGCCGGTCGCCACCCGCCGCGCGCTGCGCCCGAGCACCGCGCCCGGCGTCCGCGACCTGTCCCTCGGCGAGCCCGACACCCGGCTGCTCCCGCCGCTCGGCCCGCACCTGGCCGCCCTCGCCGCCGACTTCGACACCCCCATCGGGTACGCGTCGGCCGGCGTCCTGCCCGAGCTGGCCGACGCGGCCCGGGAGCGGCTCGCCGCCGACGGGGTGCCCGCCGCCGACGTCACGGTCACCGGCGGGGCGCTCGACGGCATCGAGCGGCTGCTCGCCGCCCACCTGCGCCCCGGCGACGCGGTCGCCGTCGAGGACCCGGGCTGGGCCAACCTCCTCGACCTGGTCGCCGCCCTGGGGCTGCGCCCGATCGGGGTGCCGGTGGACGACGAGGGCCCGATCGAGGCCGGCGTACGCGCCGCGCTGGCTGCCGGGGCCCGCGCCCTGGTCGTGACCAGCCGGGCGCAGAACCCGACCGGGGCGGCCGTCTCCGCCGACCGGGCCGCCGCGCTGCGCGCCCTCCTCGCCGGCCGCGAGGACCTGCTGCTGATCGAGGACGACCACGCCGCCGAGCTGGCCCGCGTACCGCTGCACCCGCTCGCCGGGGTGACCGGGGCGTGGGCCTTCGTCCGGTCGGTGAGCAAGCCCTACGGGCCCGACCTGCGGCTGGCCGTGCTGGCCGGCGACGAGGCCACCGTCGCCCGGGTCGCCGGCCGGGCCCGCGTCGGCGCCGGCTGGGTCTCCACCGTGCTGCAACGCCTCGTGCTCGCCCTCTGGTGTGATCCGGCCACGGCCGCCCTCTTCGACCGGGCCGGCGCCGACTACGAGCGCCGCCGGGGCGACCTGCTCGCCGCGCTGGCCGCGCGAGGGCTGGCCGGGCACGGCCGCACCGGCATCAACGTCTGGCTCCCGGTGCCCGACGAGACCAGCGCCGTCACCGCCCTGCGCGACGCCGGCTGGGCGGTGGCCCCGGGCGCGCTGTTCCGCATCGCCGCCGCCCCCGGCGTGCGCGTCACGGTCAGCCAGCTGGACCCCGCCGACCTCCCGGCCCTGGCCGACGCGATGGCCAGGGCCGTCCACCCCGGCCCTCCGGCGGCCTTCACCGCCTGAGGGGCTGTCCCCGGTCTGGGCGCGCCGGGTGGGGGTGCCCGCGTGGGCGCGGCCACGGCGGGTAGAAAGGTCGCCATGACCGACAAGACCGACACCGCCCCCGGTGCGCAGCAGTTCATCCCGCCGCAGGCCGACACCCTCGACGCGCTGCGCGCCGCCGCGGGCGGCTGCCGGGGCTGCGAGCTGCACCGGGACGCCACCCAGACGGTCTTCGGCCGGGGCGGCGCCGACGCCCGGGTGGTGCTGGTCGGCGAGCAGCCCGGCGACATGGAGGACCAGAAGGGGCTGCCGTTCGTCGGCCCGGCCGGTCGGCTGCTGCGCCGGGCGGTCGACGACGCCGGGCTCGACCCGACGGGGCTCTACCTCACCAACGCCGTGAAGCACTTCCGCTTCGAGCTGCGCGGCAAGCGGCGCATCCACCAGACCCCGGACCGGGTGCACGTCACCGCGTGCCGCCCCTGGCTGGTGGCCGAGTTCGCCCGGCTGCGCCCGGAGGTCGTCGTGGTGCTCGGTGCGACCGCGGCAAAGGCGCTGCTCGGCCCGTCGTTCCGGGTCACCCGGCAGCGTGGCGCCCTGATGCCCTGGCCGGCGTCGGCCGAGCGGCCGGAGGACTTCGCCCGGGTGCCGGTCGACTCGGCCGGCGGGGTCGCCGACGCACCGGCGGCCCGGCTCCTGGCCACGATCCACCCGTCGGCGGTGCTGCGCGCCGACGACCAGGACACCGCGTACGCCGGCCTGGTCGCCGACCTGAAGGTCGCCGCTGCCGCCCTGGCAGCGTGACCCACCAGGGCTTCCGATCTTGGACAGTTGTCGTTGCGCCGGGACCGCAACTGTCCAAGGTCCGGGGGGTTGCGTGAGGATGGGGCGAGCCGCACCCCCGCCGGAGCCCCGGCCGTCACCGAGGAGCCACCGATGGCCACCGACCTCACCGCGCCGGCCCCCGGCCGCGTCGACGTCGCCCCGATCCAGCGCCGCACGCTGCGGCTGCTCGTCGTGACCCAGATCATCGGCGGCATCGGGGTCACCATCGGCATCTCGGTCGGCGCGCTGCTCGCCGCCCGGGTCGCCGGCACGGCGGTCGCCGGCCTGGCGCAGAGTGCCGCCGTGGTCGGCGGCGCGTTGCTCGCCGTCCCGGTCACCCGGATCATGACGGGGCACGGACGCCGGCCGGGGCTGGTCACCGCGTACCTGGTCGGGGCGGCCGGGGGCGTGCTGGTGGTGGTCGCCGCGGCGACCCGCCAGGTGCCGCTGCTCTTCCTCGGCATGCTGCTGTTCGGCGGGGGCTCGGCGGCCAACCTCCAGGCCCGCTACACGGCCGTGGACCTCGCCGAGCCGGCCCGCCGGGGCCGCCAGCTCTCCCTGGTCGTCTGGGCCACCACGATCGGGGCGGTGGCCGCGCCGAACTTCGCCGCGCTGGCCGACCGCACCACCCGGGGGTGGGGACTGCCGTCGCTGGCCGGCCCGTTCGCGTTCAGCGCGGTGGCGTTCGCCCTCACCGCCGGCGTACTGCTGGTGCTGTTGCGGCCCGACCCGCTGTTGACCGCGCGCCGGCTGGCGGACGCCGAGGCCGCTGCCGCTCCCGATCCCGAGGCCGCTCCTGCTGCCGAGGTCGCTGCCGACGCCGCTCCCGCTGCTGCCGCCGCCGGCAGGGCCGCCGGGCCGGCGGCGGACCGGCGGCGCGGCGCGGGGATGCGGACCGCCTGGCGGGTGGTCCGCGAGCGGCCGGCGGCCCGGCTCGGCATCGCCGCCGTCGCGGTCGGCCACCTCGTGATGGTCGCGGTGATGTCGATGACCCCGGTACGCCTCGGCGAATACCACGACGACTCCGCCGTGCTCGGGGTGGTCGGGGTGGTGCTCAGCCTGCACATCGCCGGCATGTACGCGTTCTCCCCGGTGGTCGGCTGGCTCACCGACCGGCTCGGCCGGCGGCCGGTGATCCTCGGCGGCCTGGCCGTGCTGCTGGTCGCCTGCGCGGTGGCGGGCGCCTCCGGGCACCACACGCCCGGCCTCTCGGTCGGTCTGGTCCTGCTCGGGCTGGGCTGGTCGGGGACCATGGTGGCCGGCTCCACCCTGCTGTCGGAGTCGGTGCCGGCCGACGTGCGGCCCAGCGTGCAGGGGCTCTCCGACCTGACGATGGGCCTGGCGGGGGCCGCCGCCGGGGCGCTGAGCGGGTTCGTCATGCAGGTCGCCGGGTATCCGACGCTGACCCTGCTGGCCGCGATCGCGACGGTGCCGCTGCTGGCGCTAGCGTTGCGTGCGGTGCCCGGGCGGGCGCCGGACGAGGAGGACCGACCGTGCGGCTGACCGACTTCTGGGCCCGGCTGGAGGAGGCGTTCGGCCCGGGGTACGCGGCCAGCATCGCCTCGGACCAGGTGCTGTCCCAGCTCGGCGGGCGGACCATCGAGCAGGCCCTCCGGTCGGGTGAGCAGACCCACGTCGTGTGGCGGGCGGTGGTCGCCGCATACCCCGACCGGGTGCCCGCGCGACTACGCTGAGCAGCCTTTTCTCTCCTCCCGCGTGTCGCTTGCCGAGTCGTACACCTGTTCGGCTATTGTCCACAGCGGGGTGCTCGTCCACAGCTCGCGGCCCGTCGGCTGGTTTTCTGTCGGACCCAGCGCCTAGCGTGTCCGCGTGACGCGAAGCTCAGGAAAGACGCCGGCGAAGGCAGGGGTGGCAACGATGGCGGCAGGTCCTGACCGGGAGAAGGCGCTCGACCTTGCTCTCGCTCAGATCGACAAGCAGTTCGGCAAGGGTTCGGTGATGCGCCTGGGGGAGCGCCCTGTCGTGCAGACCTCGGTCATCCCGACCGGGTCCATCGCCCTCGACGTGGCCCTCGGCGTGGGGGGCCTGCCCCGGGGCCGGGTGGTCGAGATCTACGGCCCGGAATCCAGCGGTAAGACGACGGTGGCCCTGCACGCGGTGGCCAACGCCCAGCGGGCCGGCGGCATCGCCGCGTTCGTCGACGCCGAGCACGCGCTCGACCCGGAATACGCGAAGGCCCTCGGCGT
Organism: Micromonospora haikouensis; assembly: GCF_900091595.1. Classification (GTDB taxonomy): domain Bacteria; phylum Actinomycetota; class Actinomycetes; order Mycobacteriales; family Micromonosporaceae; genus Micromonospora; species Micromonospora haikouensis. The sequence goes on along the minus strand of NZ_FMCW01000006.1, from coordinate 133,613 downwards.
CGACACCGACGCCCTGCTGGTCTCGCAGCCCGACACGGGCGAGCAGGCGCTGGAGATCGCGGACATGCTGGTCCGCTCCGGCGCGATCGACATCATCGTGATCGACTCGGTGGCGGCCCTGGTGCCGCGCGCCGAGATCGAGGGTGAGATGGGCGACAGCCACGTGGGCCTCCAGGCCCGGCTGATGAGCCAGGCGCTGCGGAAGATCACCGGTGTGCTCAACAACACCGGCACCACGGCGATCTTCATCAACCAGCTCCGCGAGAAGATCGGTGTCATGTTCGGATGCATGTCGTACTCGACCAGGGTCACCCTGGCCGACGGCACGCAGGAGAAGATCGGCAAGATCGTCAATCAGCGGATGGACGTCGAGGTTCTCTCCTACGACCCGGAGACCGACCGGGTGGAGCCGAAGCGGATCACCAACTGGTTCAACAACGGCCCGGCGGAGGAGTTCCTCCAGTTCACCGTGGCGAAGTCGGGCGGCAACGGGCGGGCGCAGTTCGCGGCCACGGCCAACCACCTGATCCGCACGCCGGGCGGCTGGCGGGAAGCCGGCGAGCTGATCGCTGGCGACCGCGTGATGCTGGCCGAGTCACGTCGCCTCAGCGAGCAGCAGTGGCAGGTCGTCCTGGGTTCGCTGATGGGTGACGGCAACCTCTCGCCGAACCGCCGTGATCGCAACGGAGTCCGGTTCCGCCTCGGCCACGGTGCCGCACAGGTCGACTACCTGGACTGGAAGGTCTCCCTGCTCGGCAACATCACGCACTCCCGGCGTACCGACGCGCGGGGCGCCGCGTTTGCCGACTTCACCCCTCTGCCGGAGCTCGACGAGCTGCGCCGGGCGGTCTACCTGGGCGACGGCAAGAAGCACCTCAGCTGGGATTACCTCAAGGCGTTGACCCCCCTCGCCCTCGCGGTGTGGTATATGGACGACGGCTGCTTCACCCTGCGATCCAAGGGGTTGCAGCAGCGCACCGAGGGTGGCTCGGGGCGGATCGAGATCTGCGTCGAGGCGATGGCCGAGGGCAGCCGGGCGCGGTTGGCCGAGCACCTGCGCGACGCGTACGGGCTCGACGTGAAGCTTGCCTCCCGTGGCGCCCGGGGCACCGCCTCGGTGATCTTTACGACTGAGGCGTCCGCCCGTTTCCAGGAGCTGGTCGCGCCCTATGTGCCGGCGGCGATGGAGTCCAAGCTGCTGCCTCGGTTCCGTGGCCAGTGCGCGGTCGAGCCGCAGTTCGTCGCGCCGGAGCTGACGCCGGTGCCGGCCCGGATCATCGACGTGCACGTCAAGCCCAAGGGCCGGTCGATGAACCGGTTCGACATCGAGGTCGAAGGCAACCACAACTACTTCGTCGACGGCGTGATGGTGCACAACAGCCCCGAGACCACCACCGGTGGCCGGGCGCTGAAGTTCTACGCCTCGGTCCGGCTCGACGTGCGCCGCATCGAGAGCCTGAAGGACGGCACCGACGTGGTCGGCAACCGCACCCGGGTCAAGGTGGTGAAGAACAAGGTCGCCGCGCCGTTCAAGCAGGCCGAGTTCGACATCATGTACGGCAAGGGCATCTCCCGCGAGGGCTCGCTCATCGACGTGGGCGTGGAACAGGCGATCATCCGCAAGTCCGGCGCCTGGTACACGTACGACGGCGACCAGCTGGGCCAGGGCAAGGAGAAGGCCCGCGAGTTCCTCCGCGAGAACCCGGACGTGGCGGCCGAGATCGAGAAGAAGATCCTGGAGAAGCTCGGCGTCGGGGTCGGCGCGGGTGACGCCGCCGGTGGCCCGGAGCTGCCTCCGGTCGACTTCTGACCGGCCGCTGACCAGTGACAGGACGACGCGCCCGCACGGGGCGGGGCTGGGATGCCAGCCCGCCCCGCGCGGGTGACGCCGACGGTTCGCCCCGTCCCCGGCGCGGCCGGCGCGGCTCCTCCGGCGGGGCGATTACCCCGGAGGCCGGGGCCGAGGTCGCGCGGGGCAGCGAGGCTCCACGTGACGAGGCGGAGCTGGCCCGGGAGATCTGCCTGCGTCAGCTCGCCGTGCGTCCGCGCACCCGGGCCGAGTTGGCCGCCGCGCTGGCCAAGCGGGGGATCTCCGAGGAGGTGTCCGCCGGAGTTCTCGACCGGTACGACGAGGTCGGCATCATCGACGACGCCGCGTTCGCCCGCGCCTGGGTTTCCAGCCGGCACGCCGGCCGGGGGCTGGCCCGCCGGGCTCTCGCCAACGAGCTGCGGCGGCGGGGCGTGGACGGCGAGGTGGCCAGCGAGGCCCTCGACGAGCTGGATGAGGAGACCGAGGCCGAGACGGCCCGGGCGCTGGTCGACCGGAAGCTGCGTACGGCCCGGGGGGAGCCGGACGCCGTCTTCCGTCGCCTCGTCGGCATGCTCGCCCGCAAGGGCTACCCGCCGGGGGTGGCGATCCGGGCGGTGAAGGACGCGCTCGCCGCGCAGAGCGCCGAGGCGGCCGAGTTCGCCGACGGCATCGACGCCGACGCGCTCGCCGACGCGGAGGGCGACCTCACCCCGGACACGCGCCCGCTCGACTGAGCGGCCGGGCCGAGGCGCCCGGTCGGTGGGCGAGCCGCCGCCCACCCGCCCGGCCGGGTGAGCACGCCGGTGCGGCCCGGCCGAGGGGTGCCGACGATTACGACGGCGCCCGCCGGATCCGGTCTTCTTTGTCCGGTCGTGTCCGGCGTGCCATCAGCGTTGGGTGACTCGTCAACTTCTCTCCGTTCGGGGGGTTTGATCATGAGTCCTTGACCAGACGGCACCCGGAGACCTAGCCTCGCCATACAGGCTCACATTGCCCGACCAAGCGCAAGCAAAGCGCACAACATAGATCGCGTAACAGAACAGCATCACTTTGGCCGGCTCGCCGGCCTGCGGTGTCAGCTCCGGACAGGCCGGTCCGGGGCCGGCACGACAACTGCACCCGGCCGTCGGCGATGCCCCGTGGGCACCGTCGGCGGAAAGCTACCCACGGCCAGTCGCTCAGGTCGGGCGTCTCAGAGCCGCAGCGCACGTGCCCACCCGGCACGCTCACTGCGGCGCCGACGTTCAGGGGAGGCGGCCATGGCGGGGCGGCAGAGGTCCACGGGTGGTCCCGGCGGGACGGCGGTCGGCGACGGCGCACGCCGTGGCGCACGGGCGATGGCCAACAACGGTGCACGGGCGGCGCAGTCCCGGTCCGGCGCGGGGACGCGGCCGTGAACGCCTTCGACGCCGTCCTCCTCGGGGTGGTGCTGCTCCTCGTCCTGGTCGTGGTCGGCGCGGTGCTGGTGGGCGTGCGGACGATGCGCCGGCTCAGCGCGGCACCCCGCCCGGAGGACCCGGCCTACATCGCCGAGAAGGACCGCCAGGAGCAGTCGCTGGCCGCCCTGCGCACCGCCGCCGACGAGGTGAACAGCACCATCGACGTGGCCAAGTCCGCCGCGTCGGCGGCGCGCGCCGAGGCCGCCGCCGCGAAGGCCGAGGCGAAGGCGGCCCGGGCCGAGGCCCGCCGCGTGCTCGACGACGCCCGGGCGGAGGCCGACACCGTCCTGGAGCGGGCCCACAAGCAGGCCGAGGCCGACGCCGAGCAGTTGCGCACGGCGGCCCGCCGCAGCGGGGAACGCGAGGTCGCGGTGCTCGCCGCGACCACCCGGGAGCAGGCCGCCGAGGTGGAACGGCGGGCCGCCCGGATGGACGAGCGGGAGCGCCTGCACACCGAGGAGGTGGAGCGGCTGGCCGACCGGGAGCGGCAGCTCACCGCCGCCAGCGCCGCCCTCGCCGCCCGCGAGTCCGCGCTGGCCGAGCGCGAGCAGGCCGTCGCCGAGGCGGAGGAGCAGCGCCGCCGCGAGCTGGAGCGCATCGCGGGGCTCACCGCCGACGCGGCCCGCGCCGAGCTGATCGAGGTGATCGAGACCCAGGCGAAGCGGGAGGCCGCCCTGCTGGTGCGGGACATCGAGTCCGACGCCCGCAACACCGCCGAACAGCGCGCCCGGCACATCGTGGTGGACGCCATCCAGCGGGTGGCCAGCGAGCAGACCGCGGAGAGCGTCGTCAGCGTCCTGCACCTGCCCGGCGACGAGATGAAGGGGCGGATCATCGGCCGGGAGGGGCGCAACATCCGCGCCTTCGAGTCGGTCACCGGGGTCAACCTGATCATCGACGACACCCCGGAGGCCGTGCTGCTGTCCTGCTTCGACCCGGTGCGCCGCGAGGTCGGCCGGTTGACGCTGGAGAAGCTGGTGCTCGACGGCCGGATCCACCCGCACCGGATCGAGGAGGTCTACGACCTGGCCCGGCAGGAGGTGGAGCAGCTCTGCCACCGGGCCGCCGAGGACGCCCTCGTCGAGGTCGGCATCACCGAGATCCACCCCGAGCTGGTGAGCCTGCTCGGGCGGCTGCGCTACCGCACCTCGTACGGGCAGAACGTGCTCAAGCACCTCGTGGAGACCGCGCACATCGCCGGGATCATGGCCGCCGAACTGCGGCTGGACGTGCCGACCATCAAGCGGTCGGCGTTCCTGCACGACATCGGCAAGGCGCTCACCCACGAGGTGGAGGGCAGCCACGCCATCATCGGCGCCGACCTGGCCCGCAAGTACGGCGAGAGCGAGGACGTCGTCCACGCGATCGAGGCGCACCACAACGAGGTGCCGCCGCAGACCATCGAGGCCGTGCTCACCCAGGCGTCCGACGCCTGCTCCGGCGGGCGGCCGGGGGCGCGGCGGGAGAGCCTTGAGGCGTACGTCAAGCGGCTGGAGCGGATCGAGGAGATCGCGGCCGGGAAGCTCGGCGTGGAGAAGGTCTTCGCCATGCAGGCGGGCCGGGAGATCCGGGTGATGGTCAAGCCCGACGACGTCGACGACATCGGCGCGGCGGTGCTGGCCCGGGACGTGGCCAAGCAGATCGAGGAGGAGCTGACCTACCCGGGGCAGATCCGGGTGACCGTGGTCCGCGAGTCCCGGGTCACCGAGATCGCCCGCTGAGCCTCCGTCCGCCGGTCCCGCCGCACCATGGCGCCGAGGTGGCGGTATCCCAGGTCCGGGATACCGCCACCTCGGCGAAACGGAGTGGAGCGGGGGCAGGGTCAGACCATCCGGGCGGCGTCCTCGCCGGCGTCCTGGGCCGGCAGCACCTTCGCGGCCGTGCGCGGCATCCGCCCCAACTGCTTCTGCAGCCACCACGCGAAGATCGACAGCAGCCCGCAGATGGCGATGTAGATCGCCGCGACGATCAGGTACGTCGGCACGTAGGGCAGCCCGAAGGCCAGCCGGCCGCCGATCTGCTTGCCGACGAAGAGCAGCTCCGGGTAGGTGATGATGAACCCGAGCGCGGTGTCCTTGAGCAGCACGACGAGCTGGCTGACGATCGCCGGCAGCATCGAGCGGAACGCCTGCGGCAGCAGGATCAGCCGCAGCACCTGGTTCTTGCGCAGGCCGATCGCGTACGCGCCCTCGGTCTGGCCGTAGGGCACGGCGTTGATGCCGGCCCGGAAGATCTCCGCCAGCACCGAGCCGTTGTAGAGCACGAGGCCGATGACCAGGGCCCACAGCTTGTCGATCGACCAGCCGTACTGCAACGGCACGTAGTAGCCGAAGAAGATCAGGATCAGCAGCGGGATGGCCCGGAACAGCTCGACCACGAAGCTGGCCGGCGCCCGCAGCACCCACTTGTCGCTGAGCCGGGCGCTGGCGAAGACGGCGCCGAACAGCAGGGCCAGCACGGCGGCGATGCCGGCGGCCTTGAGGGTGGCCCACAGCCCGGCGAGGAGTTCGCGCTGCACGGCGGCGTATTCGAACTGCTCCCACTTGCGGGCCTCGAACTGGCCCGTCTCGTAGAACTTCCAGCCGATGTACGCGAGCAGCGCGACGATGCCGGCGATCGAGGCGACGCCGAGGATCGCGTTGCGCCGTCGGGCCTTCGGCCCGGGCAGGTCGTAGAGAACCGAGGCCTGACTCACCGGGCGACCCTCCACTTGCGCTCGAGGAACCGCTGGAGCGCCACCAGCGGCAGGATCAGGATGAGGAAGCCGATGGTGATCCAGAGCAGCACGGCGAACTGCGGCTCGCCGCGCTCTGCCATGTAGGCGGGGATCGCGCCGGCCTCCAGCACCGAGAATCCGGCGGCGATCGTGGTGTTCTTCAGCATCGCGATGAACACGCTCATCATCGGCGGCACCATCGCCCGCAGCGCCTGCGGCAGCACGATCAGGGTCAGCACCTGGGCGAAGCTCATGCCCAGCGCGCGGGCCGCCTCGGCCTGCCCGGTGCCGACCGTGTTGACGCCGGAGCGGATGACCTCGCAGACGAACGCGGCGGTGTAGACGGTCAGCGCGATGCAGGCGCTGGGAAAGTAGTCGATGTTCACGTCCAGCTTCGGCACGGCGAAGACCAGGAACGCGAAGACCAGGGTCAGCGGGGTGTTGCGGACGATGTTGACGTACGTCGCGCCGAACGCCCGCAGCGCCGGCACGGGGGAGACCCGCATCGCGCCGAGGAGGGTGCCGAGGACGAGGCTGCCGACCGCGGCGATCAGGAACAGCTGAACGGTGTTGGTGAACCCTTCCCGGTACAGGGTCCAGTTGTCCGTCAGGACACGGAGGAACTCGCCCATGCCTCGCTCTCAGTCCTCGGGCGGGTGCCGAGCGGGAGGGACCCCGCCCGGCACCGCGTCACGTGGTGAACCGACGGTCAGTAGCGCTCGAGCGCCGGCGGGCTGCCCGCCGAACCCGACCTGCCCAGCGTGCCGTCGTAGATCTTCTGCCAGGTGCCGTCCTTGGCCGCAGCCTCGATCTGGTCGTTGACGTAGTCGCGCAGGGCCTTGTCGTCCTTCGGCAGGCCGATGCCGTACTTCTCCGTGCTGAACGGCTGGCCGACGACCTTGAGCTCGTCGGGGTTCTGCGCGGCGTAGCCCTTGAGGATGGCGTCGTCGGTGGTGACGGCGTCGACCTTCTTGTCGAGCAGCTGCGAGACACACTCGGAGTAGGTCTTGAACTCGACGATGTTCTCCGGCTCGGTCAGGCCCTCGTCGCGGACCTTCTGGATCGGGGTGGAGCCGGTGGCCGAGCAGACCTTCTTGCCCTTGAGGGTGTCCTTGCCGGTGATCGCCGTCTCGTCCTTGCGCACCAGCAGGTCCTGGCCGGCGACGAAGTACGGACCGGCGAAGGAGATGTCGTTCTTGCGCTTGTCGGTGATCGAGTAGGTGCCGACGTAGTAGTCGATCTCGCCGCCCTTGATCGCGGTCTCCCGGTTGGCCGACGCGATCTCCTTGTACTCGATCTTCGCCGGATCCACGCCGAGGGTGCTGGCGATGTACTGGGCGATCTCGATGTCGAAGCCGCACCGCTTGCCCTGGGCGTCCTTGTAGCCGAGGTTCGGCTGGTCGAACTTGACGCCCACGGTGACCGTGCCGGCGGACTTGATCTTGTCGAAGGTGGGGCTGCCCGCGACGGTGGCGTCCGCCTTCGGGGTGAACGTCGCGCCCGAGGTCGTGCAGGTGTCGCCCTGGGCGCCGCCGGAGGCGTTGCCGCCGCCGCTCGGTGCCGGGGTGCCCTCCTTGCCGCAGGCCGCAGCCGACAGGGCGAGCGAGGCCATCATGGCGACGGCCGCCACGCGCTTCATACGCATACTTCTCTCCTTCTTCGACGGAGCCCGCCGGGGGACGACGCGCTCCACGGACGGACGCCTAGTGCGTCAGGATCTTCGACAGGAAGTCCTTGGCGCGCTCGCTGCGCGGGTTGGCGAAGAACTCGGCCGGGGGAGCGTCCTCGACGAGCTGGCCGTCGGCCATGAAGATGACCCGGTTGGCCGCGTGCCGGGCGAAGCCCATCTCGTGGGTGACCACGACCATGGTCATGCCGTCGCGGGCCAGGGAGGTCATCACCTCCAGCACCTCGCCGACCATCTCCGGGTCGAGCGCGCTGGTGGGCTCGTCGAACAGCATCGCCTTGGGCTGCATGGCCAGCGCGCGGGCGATCGCCGCCCGCTGCTGCTGGCCGCCGGAGAGCTGGGCAGGATACTTGTCGGCCTGGTTGGCGATGCCGACCCGGTCCAGCAGGGCCAGCCCGCGCTCGCGTGCGGCGGCCGGCTTCTCCTTGCGGACCTTGACGGGGCCGAGCGTGACGTTCTCCAGGATCGTCTTGTGCGCGAAGAGGTTGAACGACTGGAACACCATGCCGACCTCACTGCGCAGCCGGGCCAGCGCCTTGCCCTCGGCGGGCAGCGGGGTGCCGTCGAAGGTGATGGTGCCGGAGCTGATCGGCTCCAACCGGTTGATCGCCCGGCACAGCGTCGACTTGCCCGAGCCCGACGGTCCGATCACGACGACGACCTCGCCCCGGCCGACCGAGAGCGAGACGTCCTGCAGCACGTGCAGCGGCCCGAAGTGCTTGTTGACCCCGTCCAGCACGATGAGCGGTTCGGCCGTCGTCACGTCGTCCACCGTCCCTGTCGTCACGTACGTCTGGGTCGGATGACCCCCGGTCCGGCCACTGTAGGCGGGCCGACATGGCGGATCGCCACTCATCTGGTCACGGTGCGGTAACACCGGTAACGATCCGCGCCGGGAGTCCGGTATCCGTCCCCGACCGGCCCGTTCGGCTGGCGGCGGGGCCGGATCGAGGCGATCATGGGGGGATGACCGAGCCGGTTCGCCTGACCGACTACGCCCGCGGCGGCGGCTGCGCGTGCAAGATCCCGCCCGGGGAGCTGGAGGCGATGGTCGCCGGCCTCGGCCCGGCCAGCGGCACGGCCGACCTGCTGGTCGGGCTGGAGAACGGCGACGACGCCGCGGTGGTCCGCCTCGACGAGCGCACCGGCCTGGTGACCACCGCCGACTTCTTCACCCCGGTCGTCGACGACGCCTACGACTGGGGGCGCATCGCCGCCGCCAACGCGCTCTCCGACGTGTACGCCATGGGCGGCACGCCGCTCGTCGCGCTCAACCTGCTCTGCTGGCCGCGCGAGCGGCTGCCGCTGGAGCTGGCCCGGGAGGTGCTGCGCGGCGGCCAGGACGTGGCCCGGGAGGCCGGCTGCCACCTGGCCGGCGGGCACAGCGTCGACGACGACGGCCCGAAGTACGGGCTCGCGGTCACCGGCGTGGTCCGGCCCGAGGAGCTGATCACCCTCGACGCCGGGCGGGCCGGGCTGCCGCTGTCGCTGACCAAGCCGCTCGGCGTCGGGGTGCTCAACAGCCGGCACAAGGCCACCGGCGAGCGGTTCGCCGAGGCGGTCGCCTCGATGGCGGCGCTGAACCGGGACGCGGCCCGGGCGGCGGTCGCCGCCGGCATCCGGTGCGGCACCGACGTGACCGGGTTCGGGCTGCTGGGGCACGCCTCGAAGCTGGCCCGGGCCAGCCGGCTCACGGTGGCGATCGACGCGGCCCGGGTGCCCTACCTGCCGGGCGCGCGGGAGGCGCTGCGCGACGGGTACGTCAGCGGCGGCACCCGGCGCAACCTGGACTGGGTGACGCCCTGGACCGACTTCGGCGGCGCCGACGAGGGGGAGCGGCTGCTGCTGGCCGACGCGCAGACCTCGGGCGGGCTGCTGGTCGCCGGGGAGCTGCCGGGGGCCACGGTGATCGGCGAGCTGCTGCCGCGCGGCGAGCACCTGCTGGTCGTGCGCTGACGGCGAGGGGCCGGCACCATAGCCGATAAACTGTCGTCTTTCCGCCACTGTCCGCGACGGCGGTGCAGGAAATTTTGCCCGGAATGGTCACAGACCGGTAACTTGCCCCCGGCTGCGGTCAAATGCCCCCCACCATCGTCAGTAAGGCCCGATCCGGAGGCCGGTGGGACGAACGCAGCGAGGAGGCGGCGTGACCGAGCTGTGGAACTGGAGAATCGACGGGGCACCCCCGGTGGAGGTGTACCCGGCGCTGGCCGAGGCCCTGGGGCGGGTGGTGATGCCGCTCGCGGTGGCCGATCCGGCGCGGCTGCCGACGTACGCGGTGATCTGCGACGTCTGGGAGGCACCGGGGGTGTTCGGCGCCATGGTGGACTGCTACGGGGTGCCCGAGAGCCTGACGGAGCTGCCCTGCGTCGCCGCGCTGGCCCGGCTGCTCGGCCGCAACTGCGTGCTGCGCGACGACACCCTCGACGCCGGCCGGCACCTGCTGGTCGCGCCCGACGGCACCATCCGCCCGGTGCACTTCGACGTGCGGGAGACCGACGACGGCGAGGTGCTGAGCAACCAGCGGCTGTGCACCGTGGCCCACCCCGGCTGCCGGGGCTGGTCGCGCTGCCACCGGTCGAGGTGGGCCCCGGACTCGGTCTTCCCGGCCCTCGCCGCGGCCTGACCGCCGGGGTCGACCGACCCGGAGCCCCGGGCGCTGCCCGGCGGCCCCGGTCCAGCCCGGCCCCCGGCGGCCCCGGTTCAGCGTTCGCTGGCCCGGGGCCGCGGCGTCCCCGGCTCAGCCCTCGGTGGCCGGGCGCTGCGGGGCGCCGCCGCGCACCACGAGCTGGTCGAGCAGCGTCGCGGTGGCCTCGGCGACGGCGGCCACCGCCGCGTCGAACGCCGCCGCGTTGTGCGCGGCCGGCGCGCGGAACCCGGAGATCTTCCGGACGTACTGCAACGCCGCCGCCTCGATGTCGGCCCGGCTCACCTCCGGCACGTACGGCTCACGCAGGGTCTTGATGCTGCGGCACACGGCTCCTCCTCGTTCGGGTTCTGTCGGCTCGTGCGGATACGCTGTGCGGGTCATGACTACCGCAGCCGCGGGCAGCCCCCGCACCTACCAGGTGCGCACGTACGGCTGCCAGATGAACGTGCACGACTCCGAGCGCATCTCCGGCCTGCTGGAACAGGCCGGCTACGTGCGCGCCGCCGATGCCGACGGTAACCCCGACGTGGTGGTGTTCAACACCTGCGCCGTCCGGGAGAACGCCGACAACCGGCTCTACGGCAACCTGGGTCACCTGCGCCCCGTGAAGGACAAGCACCCCGGGATGCAGATCGCCGTCGGCGGCTGCCTCGCCCAGAAGGACCGCGGCGACATCGTCCGCAAGGCCCCCTGGGTGGACGTGGTGTTCGGCACGCACAACATCGGCTCGCTGCCGGCGCTGCTGGAGCGGGCCCGGCACAACGCCGCCGCCGAGGTGGAGATCCTGGAGTCGCTCGACGTCTTCCCCTCGACGCTGCCGACGCGGCGCGAGTCGACGTACGCGGGCTGGGTGTCGATCTCGGTGGGCTGCAACAACACCTGCACGTTCTGCATCGTGCCGTCCCTGCGCGGCAAGGAGAAGGACCGCCGCCCCGGCGACGTCCTCGCCGAGGTCCGCGCCCTGGTCGACTCGGGCGTGCTGGAGGTGACCCTGCTCGGGCAGAACGTCAACTCCTACGGCGTCGAGTTCGGCGACCGGCTCGCCTTCGGCAAGCTGCTGCGGGCCTGCGGCGAGATCGACGGGCTGGAGCGGGTGCGGTTCACCAGCCCGCACCCGAAGGACTTCACCGACGACGTGATCGCCGCGATGGCCGAGACCCCGAACGTCTGCCACTCGCTGCACATGCCGCTGCAGTCCGGCTCCGACGACGTGTTGAAGGCGATGCGCCGGTCCTACCGCTCGGAGAAATACCTGGGGATCATCGAGCGGGTCCGGGCGGCGATGCCCGACGCGGCGATCACCACCGACATCATCGTCGGCTTCCCCGGCGAGACCGAGGCCGACTTCCGGCGCACCCTGGACGTGGTCCGCGAGGCCCGCTTCTCCTCGGCGTTCACGTTCCAGTATTCGAAGCGCCCCGGCACGCCGGCCGCCACCATGCCCGACCAGTTGCCCAAGCAGGTGGTGCAGGAGCGCTACGAGCGGCTGATCGCGACGGTGGAGGAGATCACCTGGGCGGAGAACCGCAAGCTGGTGGGGCAGCAGGTCGAGGTGCTGGTCGCCGTCGGCGAGGGCCGCAAGGACGAGCGCACGGGCCGGATGTCGGGCCGGGCCCGCGACGGCCGCCTCGTCCACTTCGACGTGGGGTCGCTCGCCGGCCAGATCCGCCCCGGCGACATCGTGCACACCACGGTCACCTACGCCGCCCCGCACCACCTCAACGCCGACGGGGAGCCGCTGGCGCACCGGCGCACCCGGGCCGGCGACGCCGCCGAGGCCGGCCGCGCCCCGCGTACCCCCGGGGTGTTGCTCGGGCTGCCCACGGTCGGCGCGCCGGCCGCGGCGCCCGCGCAGACGACCGGCTGCGCGGCGCACTGACGCGATCGGGGCCCGCCGCACCGGCGGGCCCCGACCAGGTTGCGCCGGGTCAGACCGAGATCCGGCCCGCGCCCGCGCCGCCCGTCACGATCGACTTGACGCTGCTCGCGCTGTCGAGGGTGTACGAGTACGGGATGCTCTGCACGCTGCCGCCGGTCTGGCCGCTGCCGGAGCTGACGAAGTAGTTGTTGCGGGCGACCAGGGTGCCGGGCCCGGAGCTGCCCTCGCCGAGGTGGAACGGGTCGCTGACGCTCTCGAAGTAGTTGCCCTCGACGAGCACGCCGGCGCTCATGGTGGAGGCCACGCCGTAGCCGCTGTTGCGGTAGTAGTAGTTGTTGTAGACGTGCACCGGGTTGCCGAAGCGGACCCGGGGGCGGCGCTGGGTGCTCGCGTCGAACCAGTTGTGGTGGTAGGTCACCCGCAGGTGGCCGGTGTCCTGACTGGCGTTGTCGTCGCTGTGCCCGAGCAGCATCGACTTGTCGTGGTTGTAGACCCGGTTCCACGACACGGTGATGAAGTCCGAGCCGCGCTTGATGTCGACCGCGCCGTCGTAGCCACTGGTGAGGGTGTTGTGGTCGACCCAGACGTTGGTCGCCGACTCCTGCACGTTGCTCGCGTCGTCGTTCCAGCTCCTGAACGTGATGTTGCGGATGATCACGTTGCGGTCGCCGCTGATGTTGAAGCCGCAGCCGGAGGCGCTGGTGACCGTGGTGGTCGCGGCGCGACCATCCCGACCTGCGCAAAGATCAGCGGCCGGCCCCGTGTCGGGTGCCGGCCGCCGTCATGCGGTGACGCGCGGGCTCAGCAGGCGACGCCGTTCAGCTTGACCGTGCCGGGCGCCGAGGCGGACCCGTTGGCGGTGAAGCCGACGGTCACCGAGGCGCCCGCCGCGAGCGACGCGGACCAGGCCGGCGCGGCGGCCGTCACCGCCGTGCCGGACTGCGTCACGGTGGCGTTCCATCCGCTGACCAGCGTGACCCCGGCCGGCCAGTTCCAGGTCACCGACCACGGGTTGACCGCCGACGAGCCGCCGTTCTTCACGGTCAGCTCGCCCTGGAAGCCGCCCGCCCACGAGTTGACCTGCTTGTAGGTGGCGGTGCAGCCACCGGCCGGCGGCGGCGTGGTCGTCGGCGGCGGGGTGGAGGTCGGCGTGGGGGTCGGCGTGGGCGTGGGGGTGCCGGTCGGCGTCCCCGTCGGCGTCCCCGTCGGGCTTCCGGTCGGTGTCGGATCGGTCCCGCCACCCACCGGCGCGATCAGGTACGGCTGGAGGATCGCCTGCTTCGCCGTGTTGACGTTGGTCCAGTCGTCCAGCGCGATGCCGCCGGTGTCACCCGAGTTCGGGTTCCACGACCAGTAGGTGAACGACATCCCGTTGACCCCGGTGCCCGTGTACGCCATCAGGTTCTCCAGCCACACCTTGTCGCGCGGGTCGGCCAGGGTGCTGCCGAACTCGCCCATCATGATCGGGGCGATGTTCTGCTTGTAGAGGTATCCCCAGTACTTGTCCCAGATCGCCGGCAGGTTCGCCGGGTAGTCCGGCGCGGAGAACCAGTTCTGCTCGTAGACACTGGTGGCGTACTCGTGCGGGGAGTAGACCAGCCGGTTCGCCACGTTCAGCCGAACGGGGAACTGCCCGGCCTTGGACAGGTTGCCGCCCCACCAGCCGCAGTCCTCGTCGTTGCTGGGGTCGTTGTCCCAGACGTTCGACAGGCCGCCGCTGGGGCAGCTCACCCCCTCGACGAAGATCAGCCAGTTCGGCTGCACCCCGAGGATCGCGTTGCCGGCCCGCTCGGCGGCCAGCCGCCAGTCCCGGGCGGTGTCGCCGCAGCCCCAGCAGGCGCCGGTGGCCGCCGGGTTGGTGCCCTCGGCGTGCGGCTCGTTGTGCAGGTCAGCCCCGATGACGGTCGAGTTGTTCGCGTACCGCTGGGCCAGCATCTTCCAGTCGTTGATCCAGGTCGCCTCCGAGACGGTGGAGGTGTACCAGAGCGGCGACTGCCCGGCCGCCGTCGGCCGGTGCCGGTCCAGGATGACCCGCATCCCCTTGCTGCCCGCGTAGGCGATGACCTTGTCGAGGATCTGCAGCGGCGACAGCCCCACCAGGTCGGGGTTCACGAAGTCGTTGATGCCGCTGGCCGTCGCCCCCGGCTTCAGCGCGTCGTTCGAGTACGGGATGCGCAGCGTGTTGTAGCCGAGGCGGGCCATCGTGTCGAGCTGACCGCGCCACGGGTTGTTCGACCACAGACCGTGGAAGGTCTTGTTGTCGGTTTCCATGCCGAACCAGTTGATGCCGGTCAGGCGGACCGTCGCGCCGGTGCTGTCGACGATCTTGCTGCCGTTGGTGTGCAGGTAGCCGGTGCCGGTGCCGCCGGCGGCGGCGGCTGCCGGCGCGGTGCCGACGGCGGCGGCGACGAGGACGCTGGCCGCGGCGGTGGCGAGCGCGGTGAGCGCGCCGCCGAGGGCGGTGGATCTGTGCATGCGGACTCCACTTCGGATGCCGGCGGCCGCACGGGGCGGCGCGGGCGGGGAACCAGGGGGAGGGCCGTCGCCCGGTGCCCGCAGGGCGGCGTGCCGACCGGCAGGCACGGGGTGCTGCCGACCGGCGTGTCGACGGGCAGGCACGGGGTGCCGACCCGGGACGCGCGATGCGGGGATATGACGGCGACGTGGACGCAACTGCTCGCGGTGAACCGGCGACGCGCGACGGCGAACCCGCCGTCGGTGCCCCTCGCGCCGGTGCTGCTACCTAGCTCCGCGGACCATTGTCATCAGCTCACCTGGATGCGTCAACCGCGGGGGACTCGCCCCGGACAGCCGGAAGCCCCCGGCCCCGCATGGGGACCGGGGGCTTCCGGGACGGTCAGCTCAGCCGGCCTGCTCCGCGAGCTGGAGGAACTGCCGCTTCGACGCGAGCGCCTGCTCGGCCTCCTTGATCCGCCGGTTGTCCCCGGCGGCCTGGGCCCGGGCCAGCCGCTCCTCGGCCTCGGCGACCTGCGAACGCATCTGGGCCAGCAGCGGGTTGTCCTCCTTGGTGGTCCGACGCCACGCCGAGTCCATCACCTCGCGGACCTTGTCGTCGATCACCCGCAGCCGCCGCTCCAGCCCGGCCGCGGCCTCCCGCGGCACCCGGCCGGCCTCGTGCCACTGCGCCTGGATCTCGCGCAGCTTGGCCTGGGCGCCCTTCGGGTCGGCGTCGACGTCGAGCGCCTCCGCCTCGGCGAGCAGCGCCTGCTTGCGCTCCAGGTTGGCCCGCTGCTCGTTGTCCCGCGCCGAGAACACCTCGCTGCGCCGGGTGAAGAACGCGTCCTGGGCCGCCCGGAACCGTTCCCAGAGCTTCTGCTCGGCCTCCTTGGCGGCGCGCGGGGCGGCCTTCCACTGGTTCATCAGGTCCTTGAGCTGGTTGGCGGTGGCCGCCCAGTCGGTCGATTCCCGCAGCTTCTCCGCCTCGGCGACCAGGTCCTCCTTGACCTGCTGCGCCTGCTTGCGCTGCGAGTCCAGGGAGGCGAAGTGCGCGCCCCGGCGGCGGGTGAAACCGTCCCGGGCGGCGGCGAACCGCTTCCACAGCTCGCCGTCGACCTTCTTGTCGACACCCCGGATGGTCTTCCACTCGTCGAGGATCTCCTTGAGCCGGTCCCCGGCGGTCTTCCAGCCGGTCGACTCGGCGGCCAGCTTCTCCGCCTCCTCCACGAGGGCGGTCTTGCGCGCCAGGGCCTCGCCCCGCGCGGCCTCCCGCGCGGCGCGCGCCTCGCCCGCCTTCTCCTCGGCGACCGCGGCGAGCTTGTCCAGCCGCGCGGCCAGGGCGTCGATGTCGCCGACGACGTGCGCCTCGGCCAGGGAGGCGCGGATCCGGCGGATCGTGGTCAACGAGTGTCCGGCGTCCGCCGCGCCCGAGTTGAGCCGTGCCTCGGTCAGGTCCACTTCGGTGACCAGGTCCGCGAAGCGGCGGGCGAAGTGGGCCAGTCCCTCCTCCGGAGCGCCCGCCTGCCAGGATCCGACCACTCGCTCGCCCTCGGCGGTCTTGACGTACACGGTGCCGTCCGCGTCCACCCGTCCGAAGGCCGTCCAGTCGCTCATGTGCCCATCCTCGTTCTCCCGGCGTCGACGGGCGAGGGCCCGCGAGCGCCGCCACGGCGCAGCAAAGTTACTCCCGGCATTGTCACAGGTCCGCCCCCGTCCGCGTCGAGCGCCTGTCGTCGACCGTGACCATACGGTGTCCTAGCCCCCCGATGACCGGATCGGCGCGGGGACGCACCGGCGGGTCCCGCTACGGTGAACGGGTGCCTCTGGTCGCCGCCGCCGTCTGCCCCCACCCGCCCCTGATCGTGCCCGAGCTGGCCGGCGCCGCCGCCGCTGAGCTGGACGAACTCCGCCGCGCCGCCGACGCCGCCGTGGCCCGGCTGCTCGCCTGCGCCCCCGACGGGCTGGTGCTGCTGGGCACGGGGCCGGCCACCGGGTGGATCGCGCCGCCGGCCGTCGGCTCCTTCCGCCCCTGGGGAGCGGACCTGTCCGTCCCCCTCCCGGCGGAGCTCCACTACGATAGCCCGCTGCCGGCGCGCGCCGTCCCGGTCGCCGGTGACGCCCCGGCGACGGCGGACGCCCCCACACTCCCGCTGAGCCTCGCCGTGGGCGCGTGGCTGCTCGCCCGGCACCGGGTCGGGGTGCCGGTCGACGCCGCCCAGGTGGCCGCCGAGGCCACCCCCGCCGAGCTGGCCGCGCTGGCCGGGCAGGTGCACCGGCACCGCACCCGGGTGGCGCTGCTGGTGCTCGGGGACGGCTCGGCGTGCCACGGCACGAAGGCCCCCGGCTACGCCGACCCGCTCGCGGGAACGTACGACGAGGGGGTGGCCCAGGCCCTGGCCGGCGCGGACGCCGAGGCGCTGCTCGGCCTCGACCCGGCGGTGTCGGCGCGGCTGAAGGTCGCCGGGCACGCGCCCTGGCAGGTGCTGGCCGACGCGGCCCGGGCGGCGGGCGGCGACTGGCGGGGCGACCTGACCTACCACGACGCGCCCTACGGCGTCGCCTACTTCGTGGCCACCTGGGAGCCGGCGTGACCGCGGGCAGCGACGGGCGTGCCGGGCGCGGCACCGTCGTCGCCGTCGTCGGGCCGACCGCCGCCGGGAAGTCGGCGCTGAGCATCGCCCTCGCCCACGCCCTCGGCGGCGAGGTGGTCAACGCCGACTCGATGCAGCTCTACCGGGGCATGGACATCGGCACGGCGAAGCTCACCCCGGCCGAGCGGGACGGGGTGCCGCACCACCTGCTCGACATCTGGCCGGTGACCGAGCCGGCCAGCGTCGCGGAATACCAGCGGCTGGCCCGCGCGGCGGTCGACGACATCCTGGCCCGGGGCCGGGTGCCGCTGCTGGTCGGCGGCTCCGGGCTGTACGTGCGGGCGGTGCTGGAACGGTTCGAGTTCCCCGGCACCGACCCGGCGCTGCGCGCCCGGCTGGAGGCGGAACTGGCGGCCGCCGGCCCCGCCCCCCTGCACGCCCGGCTGCGCGCGGCGGACCCGGCGGCGGCCGAGGGCATCCTGCCCGGCAACGGCCGGCGGATCGTCCGGGCCCTGGAGGTCATCGAGCTGACCGGTGCCCCGTTCACGGCGGCGCTGCCCGAACCCACCCCGTACTACCCGTCGGTGCAGCTCGGCGTCGACCTGGACACCGCAGCCCTCGACGAGCGGATCGCGCTGCGGGTGGACCGGATGTGGGCCGACGGCCTGGTCGCCGAGGTCCGGGGCCTGCTCGACCAGGGGCTGCCCGAGGGCCGCACGGCCAGCCGGGCACTCGGCTACCAGCAGGTGCTGCGCTTCCTCGCCGGCGAGCTGACCGAGGCCGAGGCGCACGACGAGACGATCCGGGCCACCCGGCGGTTCGTCCGCCGGCAGCGCTCCTGGTTCCGGCGCGACCCGCGGATCCACTGGCTGGACTCCGCCGACCCGGGGCTGGCCGAGGCGGCCCTGAGTCTCGTCGGCGCGGTTGCGCGATGATGGGGGCGTGGAGTTCACCAAGGGACACGGCACCGGCAACGACTTCGTCATCCTCCCCGACCCGGACGGCGCGCTCGACCTGACCCCGGGCCTGGTAGCGGCGCTGTGCGACCGGCGGCGGGGCCTCGGCGCGGACGGCGTCCTGCGGGTGGTGCGGGCCGCCAAGCACCCCGAGGGGACGGGCCGGGCCGACGAGGCCGAGTGGTTCATGGACTACTGGAACGCCGACGGCTCGTTCGCCGAGATGTGCGGCAACGGCGCGCGGGTCTTCGTCCGCTACCTGCTGGAGCAGGGGCTGGCCGCGCCCGTCGACGGCACCGTGCCGGTGCTCACCCGGGCCGGCCTGGTGCGGGCCCGCGTCGAGGGCGACGACATCGCCGTGGAGATGCGCCGCCCCCGGCTGTACGACACGTCGACCGCCGCCCTGGGCGGGCTGACCCTCACCGGCACCGCCGTGGACGTCGGCAACCCGCACCTGGTCTGCGCCCTGCCGGCCGGGCTGGAGCTGGGCGCGCTCGACCTCACCCGGGCCCCCGCCTTCGACCCGGCGCTCTTCCCGGCCGGGGTGAACGTCGAGTTCACCGTCCCCGGCGACCCGGTCGACGGCACCGACGGGCACGTGCTGATGCGGGTCCACGAGCGGGGCTCCGCCGAGACGCTGTCCTGCGGCACGGGCGCCTGCGCGGTCGCCGCGGTCGCCCTACGCGACGCCGGCCGGGACACGGGCACGATGACGGTCGACGTGCCCGGCGGTCGCCTGACGGTCACGGTGACCGACGACTCCTGCTGGCTCGCGGGCCCGGCCCTCCTGATCGCCACCGGCACGGTCACCCCGACGGCCCTGCCCCACTGACCTCCCGCCCCCGCCCGGGCCGGGCTCGGGACGGTGATCAAGAGAAAAGCGTCAGGGTCGATCTCGACGATGACGCAAACCTCTTGATCACCGAAGCGAACCCGGGGGGACGCGGGGTGGGTCAGGGGGTGGCGCTGGCGGCGGCGGCGATCTCGGGGAGGTCCGCCGGGCCCGGGTCGGCGGCCGGCGGGGGAGTCGCGGCGGCGGGGGTCTGCGCGGCGGCGCGGACGGCCGCCGCGACCGCCGGGGCCACCCGGGAGTCGAAGACGCTGGGCACGATGACCGTCGGGTTGATCTTGTCTTCGCCGACGACGTCCGCGATGGCCCGGGCCGCCGCGATCGCCATCTCCTCGGTGAACTCCTCGGCGTGCGCGTCGAGCATGCCCCGGAACACGCCCGGGAAGGCGAGCACGTTGTTGATCTGGTTGGGCTGGTCGGAGCGGCCCGTGGCGACCACGGCGGCGTGCTTGCGCGCCTCCCGGGGGTCGACCTCCGGGTCGGGGTTGGCCAGCGCGAAGACGATCGCGTCCTTGGCCATCGTGGCGATGTCGTCGCCGGTGAGCAGGTTGGGCGCGCTCACCCCGATGAACACGTCCGCGCCGCGCACCGCGCCGGCCAGGTCGCCGGAGTAGTTCTCCTTGTTGGTGTTCTCGGCCAGCCACTGCCAGGCCGGGTTGAGCCCGGGCAGGCCGCGGTGCAGGGCGCCCTGCCGGTCGTACGCGATGATGTCGCCCACGCCCTGGCGCAGCAGCAGCTTCATGATCGCGGTGCCGGCCGCGCCCGCGCCGGAGACGACCACCCGCACGTCCGCGAGCTGCTTGCCCACGACGCGCAGGGCGTTGGTCAGCGCGGCCAGCACGCAGATCGCGGTGCCGTGCTGGTCGTCGTGGAACACCGGGATGTCCAGCGCCGCGCGCAGCCGGGCTTCGATCTCGAAGCAGCGCGGCGCGGCGATGTCCTCCAGGTTGATCCCGCCGTACGCGGGCGCGATCGCCTTGACGATCGCCACGATCTCGTCGGTGTCCTGGGTGTCGAGCACCACCGGCCAGGCGTCCACCCCGCCGAAGCGCTTGAACAGCGCCGCCTTGCCCTCCATCACCGGCAGCGACGCCGCCGGCCCGAGGTTGCCCAGGCCCAGCACCGCCGAGCCGTCGCTGACCACCGCGACCGTGTTGCGCTTGATGGTCAGCCGGCGGGCGTCGGCCGGGTTCTCCGCGATCGCCATGCAGACCCGGGCCACCCCCGGCGTGTACGCCCGGGACAGCTCGTCGCGGTTGCGCAGCGCGACCTTGGAACTCACCTCGATCTTGCCGCCGAGGTGCAGCAGGAACGTGCGGTCGGACACCTTGCGCACGTCCACCCCGTCCAGGGCGGTGAGCGCGTCGACGACCTGGTCGGCGTGGCCGGCGTCGGCGGTGTCGCAGGTGAGGTCGACCAGCACGTGGGTCGGGTCGGAGTCGACCACGTCCAGCGCGGTGACGATCGCCCCGGCCTCGCCGACGGAGGTGGTCAGCCGGCCGATCGAGGACGCGTCCGCCGGCACGGAGATCCGGATCGTGATCGAGAATCCCGCGCTCGGAAGTCGGGTGATGGCCACAGGATTCCCTCCGTCAACGCTGATCGGGGTCGGTCGTACCTCGCCCGCATTTCTACTCGCCCGCCCGGATCGCGGAGCACTCACCCCCACGTTCGGTGGTCCACACGACGGGCATATAGCGGTGCGTCCGGCGTTGACACGTGTCAGGATTGGTCGTACGCGACAGAATCCGTCGCCACGGCACATAACGGACAGGAGGCGCGGCTTGCGCGACCAGGAGACCTACGTACCCTTCACGGACGACGAGCTCGAGGCGACCACCGGGGAGTTCGAGCTGTCGGAGCGGCAGGCGCTGCGGCGGGTCCCTGGCCTCTCCACCGAGCTCACCGACATCACCGAGGTCGAATACCGCCAGCTCCGGCTGGAGCGGGTCGTCCTCGTCGGGGTCTGGACCGAGGGCACGCAGACCGACGCCGAGAACTCCCTCACCGAGCTGGCGCTGCTCGCCGAGACGGCCGGCTCGCAGGTCCTCGAAGGGCTCATCCAGCGCCGCAGCCGCCCCGACCCCGCTACCTACATCGGCCGGGGCAAGGTCGACGACCTCGGCGCGGTGGTGCTCGCCAGCGGCGCCGACACGGTGATCTGCGACGGCGAGCTGTCGCCGTCCCAGCTGCGCAACCTGGAGCAGCGCACCAAGGTCAAGGTGGTCGACCGCACCGCCCTGATCCTCGACATCTTCGCCCAGCACGCCAAGAGCAAGGAGGGTCGGGCGCAGGTCGAGCTGGCCCAGCTCGAATACCTGCTGCCCCGGCTGCGCGGCTGGGGCGAGACGCTGTCCCGGCAGACCGGTGGCTCCGGCCGCGGCGGCGGCGCGGGCGGCGGCGTGGGCGTCCGCGGCCCCGGTGAGACCAAGCTGGAGACCGACCGACGGCGCATCCGGCACCGCATCTCCCGGCTGCGCCGCGAGATCAAGGCCATGCGGACGGTACGCCAGACCAAGCGCGCCCGCCGGTCCCGCAACGCGGTGCCCGCCGTGGCCATCGCCGGCTACACCAACGCCGGCAAGTCCAGCCTGCTCAACCGGCTGACCGGTGCCGGCGTGCTGGTGGAGAACGCCCTGTTCGCCACCCTGGACCCGACCACCCGCAAGGCCACCGCCCCCGACGGGCGGATCTACACCCTGTCCGACACCGTCGGCTTCGTCCGGCACCTGCCGCACCAGATTGTCGAGGCGTTCCGCTCGACGCTGGAGGAGGTCGCCGAGGCCGACCTGGTGGTGCACGTCGTCGACGGCACCCACCCTGACCCGGAGGAGCAGGTCCGGGCGGTCCGCGAGGTGCTGGCCGAGGTCGGCGCGGACCGGCTCCCCGAGCTGCTGGTGGTCAACAAGACCGACGCGGCCGACGAGGAGACCCTGCTGCGGCTCAAGCGGCTGTGGCCCGACGCCGTGTTCGCCTCGGCCCGCTCGGGGCGGGGGATCGACGAGGTGCGGGCGGCCATCGAGACGCGGCTGCCCAGCCCCGCCGTGGAGGTCCGGGCCGTGCTGCCGTACGACCGGGGGGCCCTGGTCGCCCGGGTGCACCGGCAGGGCGAGGTGCTCAGCTCCGCCCACCTGCCCGAGGGCACGATGCTGCACGTACGGGTCAGCGAGGCGCTCGCCGCCGAACTGGCGCCGTTCGCCACCGACGAGGGGCGGGTCGCCGCTGCCGCCCGGTGAACCCGGGCCCGGCACCGAATGCGACAGCGAGGGGCACACCGGACCACCGCGACGGGCGGTCCGGCGTGCTCCTCGCGTTTACACGGGCATGCGACACTGACCCCATGCGCCGCGCTGTTTCCTCGGTCACGGTTGCCCTCGGCCTGCTCGGGGCGACCGTGGCGCTCACCGGAGTCGCCCTGGCCGCGCCCGCCCCCGGGGCCGCCGCCGCCCCCGAGCCGACCCCCGGCAAGAAGCGCTGCGCCGTCACCGACGAGCGGCTGCGCGAGCTCTCCGGCCTGGTGGCGACGAAGAGCGGCTACGTCGTGATCAACGACGGCACCACCATCGAGGACCGCAAGCGGGTGTTCTTCCTCGATACCAAGTGCCAGGTGACGAAGGAGGTCCGCTACTCGGGCAACGGCCCGCTCGACACGGAGGACCTGGCGCTCTCGCCGGACGGCGGGAAGCTCTGGATCGGCGACATCGGCGACAACATCACCAGCACCCAGCGCCGGGAGCGGGTCGCGGTGTGGAGCATGCCGGCCGACGGATCGACCCGGCCGGTGCTGCACCGGCTGTCGTACCCGGAGAAGAAGCCGCACGACGCCGAGGCGCTGCTGATTGGCGACGACGGCAAGCCGCTGATCATCACGAAGGTGGCCAGCGGCAAGGCCGAGATCTTCACCCCGGAGGGCAAGCTCAACAGCGGCGACACCGACCCCGTGCCGATGACCAGGGTCGGCGAGGTCTCGCTGCCGAAGACTGACACCGATACTCGGATGGGCCCGCTCGGCCGGATCGCGATTACCGGGGCCGCTCGGTCTCCCGACGGCACCCGCGTGGTGCTGCGTACGTACGCAGACGCGTTCGAGTTCGACGTGGCGAACGGTGATGTCCTGGCTGCTCTGACTGCCGGAAAACCCCGGGTTACCCCCTTGGCTGACCCGTTCGGCGAGGCGATCGCCTACACCCCGGACGGGAAGTCCTTCGTCACCGTGTCCGACGGCGGGTCCATGGAGGAGGGCGAGCCGATCGAGATTCTGAGCTACACGCCCTCGACGGAAGGTGCGAAGCCAGTCGCCGGCGGGGACGACGTAGCGAAGCCGGCGGCGGAGAAGTCGTGGATGGAGGGGCTGAGCCTCGACGAGATCACGTACCTCATCGCGGCAGTCGGCGTGATCGGCGCGCTGATGGTCGGTGCCGGCATCGTCGGGATCCTGCGGGCCCGGCGGCGTCCCGCGCCGCCCGACGACCCGGCGGGCGACGCCGACCTGCCGGAGCGCGACGAGTTCCCGCTCAACGCCGGTCCGGGCGGACCCGCGCGGGGGCGGCCGGTCGAGGAGCCGCCGCCCGGCGGCGGCCGGGGCCGGGGCGGCGTCTACGGCGGAGCGCCGGCGGGCGGTGGCGGCTACCCCGCGACCCCGGCTGCCGCCGGCGGACCGCGCCCGCCCTCCGGCGGCGTGTACGGCGGCGCGGCCCGCCCGGCGGGTGCCGCCCGCCCACCACAGGGCGGCGGCGTGTACGGCGGCGGCGGAGGGCGGCCCGCCGGCGGCGGCTACGGCGGCGGGCAGCCCGGCGGCGTTCCCCCCGGCCGGGGCGGCGGGGCGGCGCAGCCGGACCGGCCGGCCCCGCCGGGCCGTGGCGGGGTCTACGGCGGGCGGGCCGAGCCGCCCCGGCGCGGGCGCGACCCCCGGGACCCACGCGGAGGACGACACGGCGACGGCGGGCCCGGCGACGAGCGCGACGGCTACGGCCAGCCGCCCGGCGGAGGCCGCGAATACCGGGGCGACCGCTACTGACCGTCGTCGCGCCCTGGCGCAGGGCCGGGCTGTTCGCGGCCGGGGCGATCGCGACGACGACCGCCGCTGATCTTCCGGCCCGGGTGCGCGGGCACCCGGGCCGTTCCTCGCGGGGCCGGCGCCCTCCGGCTACCCGTCGGGCGGGGCCGGGGGCCGGCAAACCGTCAGATGCGGCGCAGGACGGCGACGACGCGACCCATGATGGTGGCGTCGTCGCCCGGGATCGGGTCGAAGGCCGGGTTCTGCGGCATCAGCCAGACGTGGCCGTCGCGGCGGCGGTAGGTCTTCACGGTCGCCTCGCCGTCGAGCATCGCGGCGACGATGTCGCCGGCCTCTGCGGTCGGCTGCTGCCGCACCACCACCCAGTCGCCGTCGCAGATCGCCGCGTCCAGCATCGAGTCGCCCTTGACCTGGAGCATGAAGACCTCACCCTCGCCCACCAGCTCGCGGGGGAGGGGGAAGACGTCCTCCACCGCCTGCTCGGCGAGGATGGGGCCACCGGCGGCGATCCGGCCGAGCATCGGCACGTACGCCGGGGCGGGGCGCTGCGAGCGGCTCGCCTCGTCGTCGAGGGTGTCGCTGGGAGTCCGCACGTCCACCGCGCGCGGGCGGTTCGGGTCGCGCCGCAGGAAGCCCTTCTTCTCCAGCTCCTTGAGCTGGTAGGCGACGCTGGACGGGGAGACGAGGCCGACGGCCTCGCCGATCTCCCGCACGCTCGGCGGGTAGCCGTGCCGCTCGACCCAGGTGCGGATGAACTCCAGGATGCGGCGCTGCCGCGCGGTCAGGTCGACCGTGGCCGGGTCGGGGAAGCTGCTGACCACCGGGGTGACCGGACGCACGGCCGGCTGGGCGGCCCGGCTGCGCGCGGCGCGGGGGCGCCGGGTGGCCGGCGGACCCGCCTCGGTGCTCTGCTGCGGGTTCTTCGGCCGGCTGGCCCGGTCCTCGGTCACGTCCGTCCTCCCTGGTCGGCGCTCGGTGCCCGGCGGCTCGGGGGCTGTGGGGTCGGAGCCGCGCGCGGTTGCCTCGACCGGTCCGCGTGGCTCGCCGGCCCGGTTGTTCTTGACCGTATAGGTGAGATCGGTCATTTTCAAACATCTGTACGACCTTCGTCGGCGTGTCGGACTCGAAAAGCGGGAAATCCGAACGCCTGTTCTGATAAATGGTACGCGCGCTCGAACGTCAGTTCGACGTTCGCCCTGCCCGGCCCTCGTTCGAGGGCTGGTCGGCCGCAGGGCGTGACCGGGAGGACGCGTGCCGCGTTGGGGCTTTCGGCGGCCCTGCGGAGGGGGCGTCGACGTGATTCTGGCGACGCGCCGGACACGCCCCGGCGAACTTGACCACGGTCCGCCGGACGCATACGGTCAACCCCTAGATGTAGTAGTCACACGGGCGTAAGTCGCCTACAGGTTGGGTTCGACTACCGACCGCACTCCCCGCTACCGCACCCGGTGGTGGTCCCCGAGCGGGGCCGGCACCGCGGTTTCGCGTGCCCGGGGATGCCTGTCGGCCCGCCGTCGATGAAGGAGGTCAGGCGATGCGGTGCCCATATTGCCGGCACGCCGACTCCCGGGTCGTCGACTCGCGGGAGGCCGACGACGGCCAGCTGATCCGGCGGCGGCGGTCCTGCCCCGAGTGCGGCAAGCGGTTCACCACCGTCGAGGAGGCGGTGCTCGCCGTGGTCAAGCGGAGCGGGGTGACCGAGCCGTTCAGCCGCATCAAGATCGTCGGTGGGGTGCGCAAGGCGTGCCAGGGGCGACCGGTCGACGAGGACTCGATCGCCCTGCTCGCGCAGAAGGTCGAGGAGACCATCCGGGCCAAGGGGGCCGCCGAGATCCCCAGCCACGACGTGGGCCTGGCGATCCTGGGCCCGCTGCGGGACCTGGACGAGGTGGCCTACCTGCGCTTCGCCAGCGTCTACCGCTCGTTCGACTCCCTCGCGGACTTCGAGCGCGAGATCGAGACCCTACGGGCCGCCGCCCGCGCCCGGGAGGGCGCCGGGGCCGGCGACGGGGCGGCCGCGGCGGGGGCCGCCGGCCGTACCAATTGATTTTCCTGGTTTCTGACAGTTTGGACGCGCGGCGGGTGACCGCGCAGACGAGGGGGCGGATGAGATGGCGGGGGACGGCGTGACAGCAAGCCGGACGCGGACGAAGGCCAGCACCGGCCTGAAGGTCGAGCGGGTGTGGACGACCGAGGGAGTCCACCCCTACGACGAGGTGACGTGGGAGCGCCGCGACGTCGTGATGACGAACTGGCGGGACGGCTCGATCAACTTCGAGCAGCGCGGGGTCGAGTTCCCCGAGTCCTGGAGCGTCAACGCGGCCAACATCGTCACCACCAAATACTTCCGGGGCGCCGTCGGCACCCCCGAGCGGGAGTGGTCGCTGCGGCAGCTCATCGACCGGGTGGTCAGCACCTACCGCGCCGCCGGTGAGGAGCACGGCTACTTCGCGACCCCGGCCGACGCCGAGGTGTTCGCCCAGGAGCTGACCTGGATGCTGCTGCACCAGGTGTTCAGCTTCAACTCGCCGGTCTGGTTCAACGTCGGCACGCCCTCACCCCAGCAGGTCAGCGCGTGCCTGCCCTACGACTCGCTGGTCAGCACCCCCGGCGGCCTGGTGCCGATCGGCAAGCTGGTCGAGGAGAACGCCGTCGGGGCCAAGGTGTACGACGGCGGCGGCCTGACCAGAATCGTCGCCGTCAAGGCCAACGGGGTGCGCGAGGTCATCCGGCTGCACACCAAGGCGGGTTACCAACTCGACGTCACGCCGGACCACGTGGTGTGGAAGAGCACGGGCGACGGCACGGGCCAGTGGGTCGAGGCCGGCACGCTCGCGCCCGGCGACAAGCTGGAATGGCACCGCACCTACGCCTACGGCGAGAGTGAGATCGACCTGCGGGAGATCCGCGAGGCCGCCCTCGCCGGCTGGTTGCAGTCCGATGGTTTCGTGGGGCAGTACGACGAGGGCACCAACCGGTCGCTGACGATCGAGGCGATGACCGTCAACGACGACGAGCTGGACTGGGTCGCCGTCACCCTCGACGAGGTCTTCGGCGACGCGCACCGGCACGAGCGCACCGTGACGACGCAGAGCGACGAGCTGGACTGTCGGCGTACCCGCCTCTACGGCGAGCACCTGCGCCCGTTCGTGCAGAAGTGGGACCTGCTCACCCGCGGCGTCGAGATGGAGGTGCCGCGGCAACTCTTCACCGCGCCGTTGCCGGTCGTCGCGGCGTACCTGCGCAGCATCTTCCAGGCCGAGGGCTACGTCTCCGCGCGCGAGCACTCGACGCTCGTCGCGGTGGACATGGTCTCGGAGAAGCTGATCCGGGGCGTGCAGAGCCTGCTGCTGCGCTTCGGGATCTTCTCCCGCGTCGCGCACAAGCCCGACCCGCGCTCGAACCGCAAGGACTGCTGGTCGGTCCGCATCCAGAACGACGGCGACCGCGACCTCTTCGCCACCCACATCGGGTTCGTCGGCGCGGAGAAGATGGCCAAGCTCGAGCAGAGCTTCGCCAAGGCGGGCCGGTCGGCCGGCGGCGTCAAGCGGCTGGAGATCGACCGCATCGAGCCGCTCGGCGCGATGGAGGTCTATGACATCCAGACGGAGAGCGGCGAGTTCCTCGCCGGTAACCTCCGGGTGCACAACTGCTTCATCCTCTCCGTCGACGACTCGATGGATTCGATCCTCGACTGGTACAAGGAGGAGGGGCTGATCTTCAAGGGCGGCTCCGGCTCCGGGGTCAACCTCTCCCGGATCCGCTCCTCCCGCGAGCTGCTCTCCTCCGGCGGCACCGCCTCCGGCCCGGTCAGCTTCATGCGCGGCGCGGACGCCTCCGCCGGCACCATCAAGTCCGGCGGCGCCACCCGGCGCGCGGCGAAGATGGTCATCCTCGACGTCGACCACCCGGACATCGAGGAGTTCGTGATCACCAAGGCGCGCGAGGAGGACAAGATCCGCGCGCTGCGGGACGCCGGCTTCGACATGGACCTCGGCGGCAACGACATCGTCAGCGTGCAGTACCAGAACGCCAACAACTCGGTGCGCGTCTCCGACGAGTTCATGTCGGCCGTCGAGAACGGCGGCGGCTTCGACCTGCGCGGCCGGCTCGACGGGCAGACCATCGAGACCATCGACGCCAAGAAGCTGTTCCGCACCATCGCCCAGGCCGCCTGGGAGTGCGCCGACCCCGGCCTCCAGTACGACGACACGATCAACGACTGGCACACCTGCCCGGAGACCGGGCGGATCACCGCGTCCAACCCGTGCTTCACCGCAGATACCCTGGTGCACACGGACAAGGGGCTGATTCGGTTCGATGCGCTGATCGACCGGGCGCGGCAGGGCGAGACGTTCGGCATCTACACCCATGACGCGACCAACCCGGACGCTCCCGCAGACCGGATCGAGCTGACCAGCCCCGAAGCGCTGATGATCACGGGCACGAACGAGATTCTGCGCCTGGAGTTCAGCAACGGCATGGTGCTGCGCTGCACGCCGAACCACCGGATCTGGACCACCAACCGGGGCTACGTCGAGGCGGCAGAGCTGACCAGCTCCGACCGGATCCTCCCGCTGAACCTGCCCACGCCGGCGGTGGCCGCCTCCCGCGCCTTCGCCATGCGGCCCGGCACGGCGGTGCGGCCCGGTGACGTGGTGACCACCAAGTGGCAGCGGGAGTCCCGGCTGCCGGAGAAGTGGACCGAGGAGTTCGCTCACCTGCTGGGTTGGCTCACCGGTGACGGCTGCGTGCGTCTGGGCAGCGAGGAGCGCGGTGACAATCCCGTCGCCACCTGGGTATACAGCGCCGAGGAGCGCGAAGCGTTCCTGCCTCGGCACCAGACCCTGCTCACGGAGCTGCTCGGCTTCACCCCGAAGCCGTCGGAGCAGCCGAACGGCACCGTCCAGCTCCGGGCCGGCCGGACGGCGGTCGTGGACTTCCTGGTCGGGCTCGGGGTCAGCGCCGGCAAGGCCGCCGACAAGCGGGTCCCGGCGGCGGTCCTCGAGGCGCCCGTGGAGATCCAGGCGGAGTTCCTCAAGGGCCTGTTCGACGCCGACGGGTGCGCCGCCGAGACCGCGAACGACACCCGCTACGTCGGGCTCGGCTCGGTCTCCGTCGAACTGCTGCGGGATGTGCAGCGGATGCTGAGCTGCTTCGGCATCGGCAGCCGGATCTACACCAGTCGCACGGAAGGCCCCTCCTTCTCTTACACCACCGTTGCTGGTGAGGACCGTAGCTACACAGGCGGGCAGCTCTACGACCTGCGGATCAGCGGAGCGAACATTCCGACCTTCGCGGCGGCGATCGGCTTCGCCCACCCGCGCAAGGCGGATCGGCTCGCCGACTGGCTGAGGGAGAAGCGCTTCTACCGTACGGACCAGACGGCGACTCTGGCCAAGCGCGAGTTCGACGGGATCGAGACCACCTACAACCTGTCCGAGCCGCGTAACCACTCCTACATCGCCAACGGCGTCGTGGTCCGGAACTGCTCGGAGTACCTGCACCTGGACAATTCGTCCTGCAATCTGGCCTCGCTGAACCTGATGAAGTTCCTGCGGGCCGACGGCGGGTTCGAGGTGGAGAAGTTCGTCCGTAGCGTCGAGTTCGTCATCACCGCGATGGACATCTCGATCTGCTTCGCCGACTTCCCGACCGAGCGGATCGGCGAGACCACCCGCGCCTACCGGCAGCTCGGCATCGGGTACGCCAACCTCGGCGCGCTGCTGATGGCCTCGGGCCTGCCGTACGACTCGGAGCAGGGCCGCTCCGTCGCCGCCGCCATCACCTCGCTGATGACCGGCACGGCGTACCGCCGCTCGGCCGAGCTGGCCGGCATCGTCGGCGCGTACGACGGCTACGCCCGCAACGCCGAGCCGCACAAGCGGGTCATGCGCAAGCACGCCGCCGCCAACGACGAGATCAAGCCCACGGGCACCGTCGCCACCGCGATCGTCCGCGAGGCCACGAAGCAGTGGACCCAGGGCAACAAGGTCGGCGACAAGCACGGCTGGCGCAACTCCCAGGCCGCAGTGCTCGCACCTACCGGAACTATCGGCTTGATGATGGATTGCGACACTACGGGCGTTGAGCCCGATTTGGCGCTGGTCAAGTTCAAGAAGCTGGTCGGCGGCGGCTCGATGCAGATCGTCAACCAGACCGTCCCGCGCGCCCTGCGCAGCCTCGGCTACCCCGAGGAGCAGGTCGAGGCGATCGTCGAGCACATCGCCGACCACGGTCACGTGGTGGACGCCCCCGGCCTCAAGCCGGAGCACTACCCGGTCTTCGACTGCGCCATGGGCGAGCGGTCCATCGCGCCGATGGGGCACGTGCGGATGATGGCGGCCGTCCAGCCGTTCATCTCCGGCGCCATCTCCAAGTGCGTCGTCGGGGAGACCCTGGTGGCCTCCGGGGACGGGCTCGTCCGGATGGGCAGTCTCTATCAGGGCGAGGCGGAGGACACCTTCCGGACGGAGTTCCTGAAGATCTCCTCCCTGGACGGTGACCGCAAGACCGACGCGTTCTACTACGGCGGGGTCCGGCCGGTGCGGACGGTCACGCTCCGTTCGGGGCACTCGGTGACCGGCACCTACCCGCACCGACTGCTCACCGCCGGGGACGGCGGACTGGTCTGGAAAACGCTGGGTGAGCTCCAGCCGGGTGACCACGTCGCCACCCAGTACGGCGCCGACCTGTGGTCGTCCGTCCCGGCGAGCCTGCGAGACGTGGTGACGTCGCGGTCCTACGGGAACCAGCGGGCCGTGACGCTGCCGCAGGAGATGACGGAGGAGCTGGCATTCCTTCTCGGTGCCTACGCCGCCGAGGGGCACACCAGCCGCAGCAACTGGACGATCACCATAACCAATTCGGTCGACTCGGTGCTGGAGCGGATCCAGGCAGCCTGGCAGTCGGTGTTCGGGCTGACCGCCCGGATCGACCGGCAGCCTGGCAAGTGCCCGGGGGTGGTCCTGTCATCCAAGTCCGTCGTGGAGTTCATGACGGAGCTCGGCTGTGGCTCGCGGGCGTCCGACAAGCGGATCCCCGATGCGGTGCTGCGTTCGCCCCGCGACATGGTGCTGGCCTTCCTGCGTGGGCTCGCGCTCGACGCGTACGTGACGACCGCGACCGCGCCGAAGTGGGCGATCTGTCTGGACAGCCCGGCCCTGCTGGACGACCTGCAGGCCGTGTTGACCAACCTCGGCGTCGTGCACGGCCGGGTGAGCAAGTTCAACTCCGAGTACGGCAAGTCGTACGACGAGGTCTACGCCGCCGGCTACCAGGGGCAGCTCCTGGTGAGCATGGTGCCGTTCCTGGAGCCGGAGAAGGCGGCTGCCGCCGCGCGCTACCTCGCACAGTCCTATGGCACGGGGACGGCGGATGTCGTGCCCGGCATCACCGGGCGGGAGCTGTACGACCTCCTTCCAGCGGGAAGGCCGGGCCGGGGCGGCGTTCGCGGTGACCGTTCGAGCTTCGCGTTCCTCCTCGACGAGCGCACCACGCACGTCACCCGTCGTACGGTGGAGCGGGTGGCCTCCCTCGACGGGGTGGTGCTGCCGGGATGGCTGCGCCAGGTGCTGGACGGCAACCTGCACTTCTCGCCCGTCGACTCCATCGTGGATGCCGGTGAGCGGGAGGTGTTCGACCTGTCGGTGCCGGAGACCCACGCCTTCGTGGCGAACGGCATCATGAACCACAACACGGTCAACATGCCGGAGCAGGCGACCGTCGAGGACGTCGAGAAGATCTACTTCGAGGGCTGGAAGCTCGGCCTGAAGGCGCTGGCGATCTACCGGGACAACTGCAAGGTCGGCCAGCCGCTGTCGGTGGCCAAGCCCAACAAGGCGACCGCGTCGGTCGAGGCCCCGGCCGAGGCGGAGAAGGCCGTCGAGAAGGTCGTGGAGAAGGTCGTCGAGTACCGCCCGGTGCGCAAGCGGCTGCCGAAGAAGCGTCCCTCGGAGACCGTCAGCTTCTCCGTCGGCGGCGCGGAGGGGTACCTCACCGCCTCGTCGTACCCGGACGACGGCCTGGGCGAGGTCTTCCTGAAGATGTCGAAGCAGGGCTCGACCCTGGCCGGCGTGATGGACGCCTTCTCGGTGGCCATCTCCATCGGCCTGCAGTACGGCGTCCCGCTGGAGACGTACGTCAGCAAGTTCACCAACATGCGCTTCGAGCCGGCCGGCATGACCGACGACCCGGACGTGCGGATGGCCGCCTCGGTGATGGACTACATCTTCCGTCGCCTGGCCCTGGACTTCCTGCCGTACGAGCGCCGCGCCGAGCTGGGCATCTTCACCGCCAAGGAGCGGGCCGCCCAGCTGCGGGCCGAGGCGGAGGCGGAGAGCGCGACGGTCAGCGGTGCGGACCTCACCGCGATGGCGGCCTCCGCGCCGGTCGAGTCGCCGGAGACCAAGGCCGGGCCGGGCCAGCCGGCCACGGTCGGTGCGGTCGCCCAGCCGGCGCAGGAGCTGGCCGACGTCGCCGCCGCGAAGCCGGCCCCGTCGGTGGGCTCCAGCACGGAGCTGCTGGAGGCCGTGATCGGCAAGGCCGCCGACGCGCCGCTCTGCTTCACCTGCGGCACGAAGATGCGCCCGGCGGGCAGCTGCTATGTCTGCGAGGGCTGCGGGTCGACCAGCGGTTGTAGCTGAGTGTTGCAGGCAGGTCGGGCCCCGGGCGCGCCAGCGCCCGGGGCCCGACCTGTTGGCAAGGAAGGGCACCTTGTTAACGCCTACGGTAGAGAAGGGCACCCCTCTCACACCCCGCAGAGCGGCTAGCCTTCGTCGATGACGACAGGTGTGGATGCGGCGGTCGCCGCCAGCTACGTCGATTTCGCCGACCGCGAGGCGCGCGGGGTGTCGCCCGCGTACGAGCGGCTGGCCCGCTCCGTCGCCCGCGACGGGCGCCTGCACGCGCTGCTCGGCACGGTGCCGGAGGCCAAGCGGCAGCCCAATCTGCTGTTCGCCGTCGTCCGGCTGCTCGGCGGGCCCGTCGAGGACCCGGCCGCGTTCGGCGAGTTCGCGGCGGCCCACTGGCCGGCGGTCGGGGCGCAGCTGCGTACCCGCGCGACCCAGACCAACGAGGCCGGCCGGTGCGCGGCGCTCCTGCCGGTGCTGGCCGCGCTGCCGCAGCCCCTCGCGCTGCTGGAGGTCGGCGCGTCGGCGGGGCTGTGCCTCTATCCCGACCGGTACTCCTACCGCTACGGCGACCACCGGGTCGGCTCCGGGGAGCCCGTTCTCGACTGCGCGCTCACCGGTGCCGCGCCGCCGGACCGTCGGCCCGTGGTGGCGTGGCGGGCCGGGCTGGACCTGAGCCCCCTCGACGTGACCGACCCCGCCGACGTCGCCTGGCTCGACGCCCTCGTCTGGCCCGAGCAGGCCCACCGCCGCGCCCGGCTGCGGGCCGCGGCGGCCGTCGCGGCGGCCGACCCGCCGCTGCTCGTGCGCGGCGACCTCGTCGACGACCTGCCGGCGCTGGCCGCGCGGGCACCCGCCGGCGCGACCCTGGTGGTCTTCCACACCAGCGTGCTCTATCTGGTGCCGGCTCCGCGCCGGGCGGCCTTCGCCGATCTGGTACGCACGCTGCCCGGCCACTGGCTCGCGAACGAGACCCCGGAGGTGCTGGGGCACGACGCGTTGCCGGAGCCACCGGACGGGACGCTGCACAACGTGCTCACGCTGGACGGCACGCCGCTGGCCTGGACGAGGCCGCACGGCCAGGCGGTCACCTGGTTTGCGTGACCCCCGCCGGCGACCCCCCACCCCGCCCTCGCCCGGCCGGCCGGTCTCGCCTGCCCGGGTCGCGTCGACCGGGTCAGGTCGCCGGCGCGGGCGGATGGTCCCCTGTGGACCCGACCGTGTCGCCGGCCCGGTGAGCGCGGCTTCATCGACGGTTGGGACACGCTCTACCCGCGCCTGCAGGGCCTGGACTTTCGCGCCGAGGTCCGGCGGCTCGACGTCCCGACGTACCTCGTGGACGGTGAGCACGAGGTGCCGGGGCGGCTGCGCCTGCTCGACCAGCGGAATGTCCAGCTCCAGGCCCCCCGCAAGGAGCACGTTGTCATCCCCGGCGCCGGGCACCGGTCGCTGTTCCAGCGGCCCGGCCCGCCTCGGCGCGCGGCACTCGGGCAGCGCGTCGTGTCCGGCAGCGGCTAGGGTCGCCCGTCATGGGGGAACCGAACTGGCTGCGGGAGACCCGCGCCGCGTACGACGAGGTGGCCGTCGACTACGCCCGGCTGGTCCACGGCGAGCTGGCGCGTAGGCCGTTGGAGCGGGCCCTGCTGGCCACCTTCGCCGAGCTGGTGGGCGGTGGTGGGACCACCCGGGCGGCCGCGTCCGGGCCGGTCGTGGAGGTCGGCTGCGGCACGGGCCGGATCACCGCCCACCTGTGCGGCCTCGGGCTGGGCGTCGCCGGCCTCGACCTGTCGCCGGGGATGGTCGCCGTGGCCCGTGAGTCCTGGCCGAGGGTGCGCTTCGGCGTCGCCTCGATGACCGACCTGCCGCTGCCCGACGCCGGCCTCGCCGGCCTCGTCGCCTGGTACTCGATCATCCACCTGCCGCCGGAGGCGCTGCCGACTGTCTTCGCGGAGTTCCACCGGGTGCTCGCCCCGGGCGGCGAGCTGCTGCTCGCGTTCAAGGCCGGCGACCGGCGGATCCGCCTGGAGCAGGCGTACGGCCACACGGTCTCCTACGACGTGCACTGGCTGCCGCCGGACCGGATCGCCGCGCAGCTCGCCGCCGCCGGGTTCGCGGTGCACGCCCGCCTGGTCCGGGAGCCGGAGGACTACGAGCGCGGCCCCCAGGCGTACCTGCTGGCCCGCCGGCCCCACGACGCCGACCCGGCGTAGGCGGCGGCGGGCCGGGCGGCGGGCGCGGCGGTGGGGCGCCGAGGAGTGTTAGGAAGGGGCCCTTCCTATGCAGAATGCGTTAACAAGGTGCCCTTCCTTACACTGCGGCGGTGGGGGGAGAGCGGGTGCCGTTGGCGGACCGGCCGTTGACCGAGCCGCACCCGTCGCGGCTGCCGCCGGACCATCCGCACCGGGGGCGGATCCTCGCCGCGCACGCCGCCGCCCTCGCGGCGGGGCAGGCTGGCTATCCCGATCCGGCGACCGGCCTGTTCGTGCTCACCGCCGGTTTCCTGGCCCGCCGGGGCGCCTGCTGTGGGCGAGGCTGCCGACACTGTCCGTACGTGGCCGACTGAGCCCGCCGGCCCCGGGCGGCCCACCGCCGCCGCCTGGCTCTCGGCCGCCTGGAGCACCGCCGACCGTGGGCTTTCGCCCGAGGCGGACAACCCGTACGGTGTCGGGCGGACATCGGCGGGAACCGCCGGGAGGCGCGGAGGTTGGCGTGCGCGGTTGGATCTGCCTGGCGGGCGTGTCGGCGCTGCTGGTGACGGGGTGCGGGGCGGAGGCGGCGGAGCCGGTGGCGGTGCCGCGCGGCACGCCGGTCGCGGTCGACGTCCCGGCGGCGTCCTCGGGCGGCGCCTGCCGGCTGCTCGACTTCGCCGTGGTTGAGGAGCACACCGGGGAGCGGTTCGACGTGGCGGCGGCGAGCACGCGCGACGACACCCGCACCTGCGTGCTGCGCGCGAAGCGGGCGCTGCTGCCGGAGTTGGCCCTCACCGTCACCGACACGTCGATCGACGTGGCCGACTTCACGGCCGACGTGCAGCCCGCCGGGGCCCGGAAGATCAGCCGGCTGGGTCAGGTCGCCTACCGGCGGACCGGGGCGGCGACGAAGGGGCAGGGGCCGGTCGCCGAGGTGGGCTGGCTGGCCGCCGAGGACCGGCTGGCCGTGCTGCGCTGGACGCTGCCGAAGGGCACCGAGCGCGCCGCCGCCGAGGAGGTGGCCGGGAAGCTGGTCGCGCTGGCGGGAACGGTCGACACCCGGGCCCTGTGAGCTTTTTCGCCGGGCCCGGGTGTCGGCGTCAGGTCAGTGGGCGGCGACGAAGACCCGGGAGGCGACCTCGCGGGGCAGCCGGACCCGGTCGCCGGAGCGGTCGATGGAGACGCCGTCGCGCTCCTGGGCCACGGTGACCGTCGCGCCCGGGTCGACCCCGGCGGCGTGCAGTTGGCGCAGCACGTCGGCGTCGGTCTGCACGCTCTCGCAGATCCGCCGCACGACCACCGTGCCGGTGAGCCCGGGGAACGCGAGGTTGCGCTCGCCGTCGCTGCGGTCGGTCGGCTGCTCGGGCGTGCCCAGCTCCTCCAGGCCCGGGATCGGGTTGCCGTACGGGGAGCGGGTGGGGCGGTTGAGCAGGTCGTACACCCGCTTCTCCACCGCGTCGCTCATCACGTGCTCCCACCGGCAGGCCTCCTCGTGGGCCTCCTCGTAGGGCATCCCGATGACGTTGACCAGCAGCAGCTCGGCGAGCCGGTGCTTGCGCATCACGGACACGGCGGACGCGCGGCCCAGCGGGGTCAGCGCGAGGTGCCGGTCGCCCTCGACGGTGAGCAGCCCGTCGCGTTCCATCCGGGCGACGGTCTGGCTGACGGTGGGACCGCTCTGCCGCAGCCGCTCGGCGATCCGGGCGCGCAGCGGCGGGACGCCCTCCTCCTCGAGTTCGAGGATGGTGCGCAGGTACATCTCGGTCGTGTCCACTAGATCGTGGCGCATCGATTCCCCCTCTCGGCGGAGGCAGTTCCGCGCCCACTCGTGTCGACCAGGTGCTTCACGTCGGCGACCTCCCGGAGGTCGATGGTACCCCGGCCGCCGGACATCGCCCGCGGCCGAATCGCGAGGTGACCGCCCGGATGGTGTTGACTGGACGCCATGTCCGGTACCGAGGAGCTGCTGGTCGAGGCCGACCGGCTCGCGGCGGAGCTCGACTCCGCCGACCCGCCCGCCCTGCTCGACGTCCGGTGGCGGCTCGCCGGGCCGCCCGGCCGCGACGACCATGCCGCCGGTCACCTGCCCGGCGCGGTCTTCGTCGACCTGGACGCCGCGCTGTGCGGGCCGCCCGGCGCGGCCGGCCGGCATCCGCTGCCCGACCCCGCCGTCCTCCAGGCCGCGCTGCGGGCCGCCGGGGTCCGCGCCGGTCACCCCGTCGTCGTGTACGACGGCGGCGACGGCCTCGGCGCGGCACGGGCCTGGTGGACGCTGCGCTGGGCCGGGCACCGGCCGGTCCGGGTGCTGCACGGCGGCTTCCCGGCCTGGGTGGCCGCCGGCCTGCCCGTGTCGACCGACGTGCCCACGCCGGTCCCCGGGGACGTGACCGTCCGTCCGGGCGGGCTGCCGGTGCTCGACGCCGACGCGGCCGCCGCGCTGGCCGCCACCGGCGACGGGACGCTGCTCGACGTGCGGGCCGCGGCCCGCTACCGGGGCGAGCACGAGCCGGTCGACCCGGTGGCCGGGCACGTGCCGGGCGCGGTGAACCTGCCCGCCGGGGAGTACGTCGGACCGGACGGCCGCTTCCCGTCGGGCGGGGCGCTGCGGGAGCGGTTCGCCGCCGCCGGGGTCGCCGACGCCGCGCCCGTGGGGGCGTACTGCGGGTCCGGGGTGACCGCCGCGCAGGCCGTGCTCGCCCTGCACCTGGCGGGCCGCCCGAACGCCGCCCTCTACGTCGGATCGTGGAGCAACTGGGTGGCCGACCCGTCCCGTCCCGTCGCCACCGGCGGCTGAGCGTCCGGCACCCGACCACCAGGGGAGCCGGCCGTCGGGCGAGCCCGCCGACCGGGGAGACACCGGCCACGCAGCAGCGCGTGTGCTGGGCGGCGTCGGTGGCCCGTGCGACGATGACCCCATGTCCGAGGACACGGTGGTGGTGTGGGACGAGGCCCTGCTCGCCTACGACATGGGTGACCATCCGCTCGACCCGGTGCGGGTCGAGTTGACCGTCGCGCTCGCCGGGGAGCTGGGCGTCCTGGGCCGGCCCGGGGTGCGGCTGGTCCGGCCCGAGCCGGCCGACGACGCCCTGCTGACCCGGGTGCACGACCCGCGTTATCTCGACGCGGTCCGGGTCGCCCCCCGCGACCCGCTGTTCGCCGGGTTCGGGCTGGGTACGTCGGACAATCCGGTCTTCGACGGGATGCACGAGTCCAGCGCGCTGGTCGCCGGCGCCACGGTGGCCGCCGCCGAGGCGGTGTGGCGGGGCGAGGCCCGGCGGGCGGTCAACGTGGCCGGTGGGCTGCACCACGCGATGCCGGCCCGCGCCGCCGGGTTCTGCGTCTACAACGACCCGGCGGTGGCCATCGCCCGCCTGCTCGACCTCGGCGCGCAGCGGATCGCGTACGTCGACGTGGACGTGCACCACGGCGACGGCGTGCAGGCCGTCTTCTGGGACGACCCGCGGGTGCTCACCGTCAGCCTGCACGAGACCCCGCTCGCCCTGTTCCCCGGCACCGGCTTCCCCGACGAGACGGGCGGGCCGGGGG
Organism: Micromonospora haikouensis; assembly: GCF_900091595.1. Taxonomy (GTDB): domain Bacteria; phylum Actinomycetota; class Actinomycetes; order Mycobacteriales; family Micromonosporaceae; genus Micromonospora; species Micromonospora haikouensis. The sequence goes on along the minus strand of NZ_FMCW01000006.1, from coordinate 95,196 downwards.
CGCAGGGCACCGCCGTGAACGTGCCGCTGCCGCCCGGGGTCGACGACGCCGGCTGGCTGCGCGCGTTCCACGCGGTCGTGCCGTCGGTGCTGCGGGCGTTCCGGCCGCAGCTCCTGGTCACCCAGTGCGGGGCCGACGGGCACCGGCTCGACCCCCTCGCCGACCTGCACCTGAGCGTCGACGGGCAGCGCGCCACCTACCTGGCGCTGCGGGCGCTGGCCGACGAGCTGTGCGAGGGCCGTTGGGTGGCCACCGGCGGCGGCGGGTACGCCCTCGTCGAGGTGGTGCCCCGCGCCTGGACCCATCTGCTCGCGGTGGCGACCGGCGACCCGATCGACCCGGCGACGCTCACCCCGCCCGGCTGGCGTGCGCTGGCCGCCGCCCGCCGCCCCGGCCGGGAGGTGCCGCTGCGGATGACCGACGACGCCGACCCCGCGTTCGCGCCGTGGCAGCCGACCGGCGAGCCGAGCTCGGTGGACCGGGCGATCGCGGCGACCCGCAAGGCGGTGTTCCCCCTGCTCGGCCTCGACCCGCACGACCCTCGGGACTGAGCCGGCGACCTGGGGAGGAGGCCGGAACCGGTGACCACAGTCGACCAGCCGGTGGACGTGCTGCTGAGCGACGGCAGCACCGTCGGGCTGCGCCCGATCCGCCCCGAGGACGCGTCGGGGATCGTGGCGATGCACGCCCGCTTCTCCGAGCGCACCCGCTACCTGCGCTACTTCTCGCCGTACCCGCGCATCCCGGAGCGGGACCTGAACCGGTTCGTCCACGTCGACCACCGCGACCGGGAGGCGTTCGTGGTGCTCGCCGCCGGGCGGATCGTCGCCGTGGGCCGCTACGAGCGGCTCGGCCCGCAGGCCCCCGAGGCCGAGGTGGCGTTCGTGGTGGAGGACGCCCACCAGGGTCGGGGGATCGGCTCGGTGCTGCTGGAGCACCTGGCCGACGCGGCCCGCCGGGCCGGGATCGTGCGCTTCGTCGCCGAGGTGCTCCCGGCCAACGGGGCGATGCTGCGGGTCTTCGCCGACTTCGGCTACCAGGTCCAACGCCAGTACGCCGACGGCGTGGTGCACCTGAGCTTCCCGATCGCCCCCACCGAGGCGACGCTCGCCGTGCAGCGGGGCCGGGAGCACCGCACCGAGGCCCGTTCCATCGCCCGGCTGCTGGCCCCCCGGGGCGTCGCCGTCTACGGCGCGAGCGCCACCGGGCAGGGCGTCGGTGCGGCCCTGCTCGGGCATCTGCGCGACGGCGGTTACCCGGGGCCGGTCGTGCCGGTGCACCCGGGCGCGGCGACGGTGGCGGGGCTGCCCGCGTACCCGTCGGCGGTCGACGCCGGCCACCCGATCGACCTGGCGGTCGTCGCGGTGGCCCCGGAGGCGGTGGGCGCGGTGGTGGCCGACGCGGCGGCGGCCGGCGCGCACGGCCTGGTGGTGATCTCGGCCGGCTTCGCCGAGGCCGGCGCGGGCGGCGCGGCGGCCCAGCGGGCCCTGGTCCGCGCCGCGCACGCCGCCGGCATGCGGGTCGTCGGCCCGAACTGCCTCGGCGTGGCCAACACCGCCGCTCAGGTACGCCTCAACGCGACCCTCGCCCCCGCGCTGCCGGCCCCCGGCCGGGTGGGCATCTTCAGCCAGTCCGGCGCGTTCGGGGTGGCGCTGCTCGCCGAGGCGGCCCGGCGCGGCCTGGGCCTGTCCAGCTTCGTCTCCGCCGGCAACCGGGCCGACGTCTCCGGCAACGACCTGCTTCAATACTGGCAGGACGACCCCGGCACCGACGTGATCATGTTGTACCTGGAGACGTTCGGCAACCCGCGCAAGTTCGCCCGGCTGGCCCGGCGGATCGGCCGGGACAAGCCGGTGGTGGCGCTGGCGTCCCCGGCCCGCCCGCCCGGCCTGGGCGGCGACGCGCCCGGCCCCGACGCTGTCGCGGTGAGCGCCCTGTTCGCCCAGTCCGGGGTGATCCGGGTCGACACGGTCGCCGAGCTGCTCGACGTCGGCGTGCTGCTGGCCCACCAGCCCCGGCCCGCCGGACGGCGGGTCGCCGTGGTCGGCAACTCCTCGGCGCTGACCGGGCTGGCCGCCACCGCCTGCGCCGCCCAGGGGCTGACGGTGGCCGCCGGCTACCCGTCCGACGTGGGCCCCCGGGCCGGGGCGGCCGAGTTCGCCGCCGCGCTCGGCGCGGCCGCCGCCGACGACGGCGTGGACGCCCTCGTCGCGGTCTTCGCCCCGCCGCTGCCCGGCCAGCTCACCGACACCGAGGCCGACTTCGCCGCCGCCCTGCCCGGCGCGCTCGACGCCGGTAAGCCGGTGGTGGCGACCTTCCTCGCCGGGCGCGTGCCGGCGGGGGTGCCGGCGTACCCGAGCGTGGAGGAGGCGGTGCGGGCCCTGGCCCGGGTCGCCGCGTACGCCGACTGGCTGCGCCGGCCGACCGGCGCGCTGCCCGAGCTGCCCCGGATCGACCCCGCCGCCGCGTCCGCCGCGCTGCGCGCCGACGGGGCCGACCCGGCGGGGCTGCTGGGCGCGTACGGGATCGACGTGGTGCCGTCGGTGCGCGCCGGGTCGGCCGACGAGGCGGTCGCCGCCGCCGGGGCGCTCGGCTGCCCGGTGGCGTTGAAGGCCGCCGCCCCCGGGTTGCGGCACCGCCTCGACCTCGGCGCGGTCCGGCTCGACCTGGCCGACGCGGCGGCGGTGCGCCGGGCGTACGCGGAGATGTCGGCGGTCTTCGGCGCGGACGTCCTGGTGCAGGCGATGGTCCCGCCCGGCGTGCCGTGCGTGGTGGAGCTGGTGGAGGATCCGGCGTTCGGGCCGGTGGTCGGGTTCGGCCTCGGCGGCGTCGCCACCGAGCTGCTCGGCGACCGGGCGTGGCGGGCGGTGCCGCTGACCGACGCCGACGCCGCCGAGCTGGTCGACGCGCCCCGGGCCGCGCCGCTGCTGCGCGGGCACCGGGGGGCCGCGCCGGTGGACCGGGCCGCCCTGGCGGAGCTGCTGCTGCGGGTGGGGCGGCTCGCCGACGAGCAGCCCCGGGTGCGTTCGCTCACCCTCAACCCGGTGCTGGCCCGCCCGGACGGCATCTCGGTGCTGCACGCCACGGTGGGCGTGGGCGCGGCGGGCGCCCCCCGCCCCGACACGGGCCCCCGCCGCCTGTAAGGAAGGGCACCTTGTTAACGCATTCTGCATAGGAAGGGCCCCCTCCTAACACCGCTGGGCGCGCGCCGCGCGCGCTCCGGCGCCGCACACGCGAGGGGCCCCGGCGAACCGCCGAGGCCCCTCCTTACGTGTGCCGCTCAGCAGGCGTACGCCTCCAGTCGCTGCGCCCGCTCCGGGGCGCGCAGCTTGAGCAGCGTGACCTTCTCGATCTGCCGGATCCGCTCCCGGGACAGGCCGAACTCCTTGCCCACCTCGTCGAGGGTGCGCTGCCGGCCGTCGTCCAGGCCGAAGCGGAGGCGGATCACCGCCTGCTCCCGCTGGGACAGGGTGGCCAGCACGATCTGCACCTCGTTGCGCAGCTCGCCGTCGGCGGCGGCCGCACCGGGCTCGGCGGCCGGGTCGACGGCGGCGACGAAGTCGCCGAGGGCGCTCTCGCCGTCCTCGCCGACGGCCTGGTCGAGGCTGACCGGCTCCCGGTCGTACGAGATCAGCTCGATGACCTGGAACTCGGGGACGTCCATGGCCCGGGCGACCTCGGCCACGGTGGGCTCGCGACCCAGCGTGACGGCCAGCTCGCGGCGGGCCCGGACCATCCGGTTGACCTGCTCCACCATGTGCACCGGGATGCGGATGGTGCGGGCCTGGTCGGCCATCGCCCGGGTGATCGCCTGCCGGATCCACCAGGTCGCGTACGTGGAGAACTTGAAGCCCTTGGTGTAGTCGAACTTCTCGACCGCCCGGATCAGGCCGAGGTTGCCCTCCTGGATGAGGTCGAGGAACGCCATGCCCCGGCCCGTGTACCGCTTGGCGATGCTGACGACGAGGCGGAGGTTGGCCTCCAGCAGGTGGTCCTTGGCCGTGCGCCCCTCGGCGACGACGATCTCCAGGTCGGCGCGCAGCTCCGTCGAGACCGGCGTGCAGGTGGCCAGCTTCTCCTCGGCGAACAGCCCGGCCTCGATCCGCTTGGCGAGCACCACCTCCTGCTCGGCGGTGAGCAGCTTGGTGCGCCCGATGCCGTTGAGGTAGGCCCGGACCAGGTCCGTGGAGACGCCGCGCTCGTCGGTGGCGTCCAGGTCGGTCAGGGTGTCGGCGGCAGCCTCGGCGTCGGTGGTGACGGCCGGGCCGATCTGGTTCTCGATCATCTGAAGGACCATCTCTGTCTCTCCCCGTGTCCACGTCGGTGCCGCGTTGCCGGCCCAGTGGTGCCGGTGACTCACACTCTGGCAAGCGGGACGTGAAACGGGAGTGAGGCGATCGGGGAACCGACAGCGGATAGGGGTGTGGCGGACCCCTGACCTTGCCAGGCCCGGCTACCGTGCCGGCAGTCGGTCGTTCGGGCCGAATCAGCAGGTCGGCGGCTCGTCGGCCGATCTTCGAGAGGGTGGAGGGCGTCGTGGTCTTCAAGCGGCTCATGCAGGCGATGGGTGTGGGCGGTCCGTCGGTGGAGACGGTGCTGAGCAATCCGAACTGCCGTCCGGGCGGTCAGTTGGAGGGCGTCGTGCACGTGGCGGGCGGCGAGCACGCGGTCGACATCGACTACGTCGCGCTGGGCCTGGCCACCCGGGTCGAGGTGGAGAGCGGCGACAGCGAGTACGAGACCACCCAGGAGTTCCACCGCCGTCAGGTGACGGGGGCGTTCCGGCTGGAGGCGGGGCAGCGCTACGACGTCCCGTTCCGCTTCGACGTGCCCTGGGAGACCCCGCTCACCGAGCTGTACGGGCAGCACCTGCACGGGATGACGATGGGGCTGCGTACGGAGCTGGAGGTGGCGCGGGCGGTCGACAAGGGCGACCTGGACGCGGTGGCGGTGCACCCGCTGCCGGCCCAGGAGGCGCTGCTGGAGGCGCTGCTGCGGCTGGGCTTCCGGTTCGCCCGCGCCGACGTCGAGCGGGGCCACATCTACGGGGTACGCCAGCACCTGCCGTTCTACCAGGAGATCGAGTTCTACCCGGCCCCCCAGTACGCCCAGGCGATCAACCAGCTGGAGGTCACCTTCGTCACCGACCCGCAGCAGGTGCAGGTGGTGCTGGAGATCGACAAGCGGGGCGGCGTGTTCACCGAGGGGCGGGACGCCTTCGGCCGGTTCAGCGTCGACCACGCCACGGTGCACAACACCGACTGGGCCGCCCAGCTCGACGGCTGGCTGCGCCAGTCCATCCAGCGCCGCGGCCTCTTCTTCTGACCCCGGGACCTCTTCGGTGATCAAGAGGTTTGCGTCAGGTTCCGGCCGGCGGCTGACGCAAACCTCTTGATCACCAAGGGTGGGGTCAGAGGTCCAGGAGGAGGGTGCGGGGGCCGACGTTGACGCTTTCCACCAGCATGTGGGTGCGGAAGCGGCCCGTCTGCACCGGGGCGCCGCGCTCGCGCAGGGCCGCCACGACCGCCTCGACCAGGGGCTCGGCCACCTCGGCGGGGGCGGCGGCGGTCCAGCTCGGCCGCCGGCCCTTGCGGGCGTCGCCGTAGAGGGTGAACTGGCTGACCACCAGGATGCCCGCACCGGTGTCCGCCGCGCTGCGCTCGTCGTCCAGGATGCGCAGCTCGTGGATCTTGCGGGCCATGGTGCGGGCGGTCTCCCCGGTGTCGGTGTGGGTCACCCCGAGCAGCACCAGCAGCCCGTCGGTGACCGCGCCGACGACCTCCCCGTCGACGGTGACGCTGGCCCGGCCGACGGTCTGCACGACCGCCCGCATCAGAGCACCGCCCGTGTCGCCGCCGCCGGCATCCGCGTGGCTCTCAGCGCCCGCATCAGTCGGTCACCGGCTCGACGATGCCGCGCTCCACCAGGTGCGCCACGATCGGGCCGGCCGCCTCCGCCAGCTCCTGCGGCGTCACGTCGTGCGCGGCGGCGAGCAGGGCGAGCTGGTCGCGCATCGGCAGCCGGCCGTCCGCGCCGCCGACCAGGGCCAGCACCAACGGGTCGATCTCCTCCGTCCAGCGCAGCCCGTGCGGCATCGCCAGGACCTGCCGGTCCACCGCCCAGCCCTCGTCGCCCATGGTCGCCTCCTGCCGCAGCTGGAGCCCCTCGGCGGCCCGGTAGCGCGCGTCGAGCAGCCCGTCGGCGCCGTGCGCCCGGAGCCAGTCCTGGCGGTCGAACCAGGCGGCGATCTGGCCGCCCAGCGGCGGCTCCACCCGCTGCCGCAGGTCCTCCACCCGCACCACCGGGTCGGCGTGGCCGCCGCGGCGCAGCGAGACGATGCCGAAGCCGATCGCCTCCACCTTGTGCGCGTCGAACCAGTCGAGCCAGGCCGCGGCCCGGTGCGGGTCGGCGGCCTCCCCGACGTCGGTCAGCCACAGGTTGACGTACGCCATCGGGTCGGCGACCTCCCGCTGGATGACCCAGGCGTCCAGGCCGGTGCCGGCGAACCAGCCGGCCACCCGCTCGTCCCAGTCCTCCCCGGTGACGTGCACCCAGTTCGCCAGGTACTGCATGGTGCCGCCCTCGGTGAGCAGCCCCGGTGCGGCGGCGGCCAGCTCGGCGCCGATCGCGTCGCCGACCCGGCCCGAGTCCCGGTACACGTGGGTGGTGGTGCCGGGGCCGACCACGAACGGCGGGTTGCTGACCACCAGGTCGAACCGGCGCCCGGCGACCGGGGCGACCAGGTCGCCGCGTCTCAGCTCCCAGTCCTGGCCGTTGAGCGCGGCCGTGGTGGCGGCGAAGCGCAAAGCCCGCTCGGAGACGTCGGTCGCGGTGACCCGGCGGGCGTGGGTGGCCAGGTGCAGCGCCTGCACCCCGGAGCCGGTGCCCAGGTCGAGCGCGGTCTCCACCGGCCGGCGCACCGCCGCCCCGATCAGCGTCTGGGTCGCCCCGCCGATGCCGAGCACGTGCTCGGAGTGCAGCGGCCGGCCCGGCCGGGAGCTGACCGGCAGGTCGGCGAGGACCCACCAGTCGTCGGCGTACGGCTCCAGGTCGACGCCCGCGCGCAGCCCGTCGCCGTGCCGCTCCACCAGGCCCCCGGCCAGCGCCTCGGCCACGGTCAGCGGGGCGAGCGCGGCGGCCACCGCGGCCTCCGGCTCGGTCTGGTCGCAGATGAACACCCGGATGAGGGTGGCCAGCGGGTCGAGGTCGGCGGTGGCGCGCAGGGCCGCCCGGAAGTCGTTGCGGGCGATCCCGCCGGTGGCCTGCGGTCCGAGCCGGTCGGCGATGCCGTTCGAGGTGTACGCGGCGCGGGCGAGCGCCGTCCGGAGCGCCTCGACGCCGGCGGGGGAGAGCAGCATGTCGTGTTCGTCCACGTCGCCATCCTGCCTGCCGGGCCGAGTGCGTTCGTCGCCACCCGACATTTCCATGTTCAGTCCGCGTGGCGGCAGATGGGCAAGCTCTCCAGGCGGTGACTGTAGTGCTCGGCGAGCGGTTGGAAACGCCGGGTGGCCTCGTCGACCATGCCTGCGCGCCAGGCGTCGCGCAGTCGGGAGACGGTCTCGGCGACGAGGTCGGCGGTGCGTGCCGGGTCGGCCCCGATCCTGTCGGCCATCCTCCGGAAGTCGTCCACCCTGATCGACCACGGCACCTTCTCGCCGTTCAGGCTGAGGGCGAGGGGCTGATACCGGTAGGGTCGGTAGACGGTGAGTGAGTGGAAATCGTAGACGGGCGCGAGATCCGCCGTTCTACCATCCCGATAGATCAGCGCCCAGTTCTTCAAGTGCGCGTCGGTGTTGCCGACGACGAGCATGGCGACAAGCCGGCGGATGAAGTCGTCGTAGCCGTCCTTCCCGGCCAACTGCCTGATCGCCGATGCCAGAGTGTCATAGGAGACGTTGGACTCGCTGTACTTGAACCTGGGGTCGACGTCGGCCACCTGAGCGAAGTCCTCGACGTGTACCTTGCCCTGGGCCGTACGATCGAAGCGATTGATCACGTAGACCAGATCGGCCGGATCGACGATTCCGTCGGCGAGACCGGCCACCTCTCTCGCGGCGATGAGTTCGACTGCTGGGACGGGAAATCCGGCTGCCGCCATCCAACGCATCGTGACGAACTCGTTGGCCGGCAGTTCCCTGAGGCTCTGATCCGGGAGCTTCACGATCCACCAGCCACCGTCACCACTCACGGGCACGGAGAGTCGATCGGCGGAGATCGAGTACTTGAGCTGCACGCCGGCGAGTGAGTGCCGAAGCGGGTGGTCGGGGAGCTGACCGTCCGAGTCGTGTGGAAGCATGTCGCCCTCGGGCTCGTGGTCGCCGGAAACGGTCACCGCTCCGGGCAGGTTGCTCCCCACCCGTAGCAGCAGGGTGAAGTCGCCAATGTTCCCGCCACCCAGTTCCCGGACGATCTGACGGCGGAGCGCGCCCTCGGGAAGCAGATTGGCGAACCAGGCGGGCAGGCCGACGCGTGCGCTCCGGATCTTTCGGGGATCGTCCTCGAACACCTGGCCGAGGATCTTGTGGTCCGGGCGGGACAAGTCGTCCTCGTAGTGAAACTCCGATCCACCTTGCCAGTAGGCGATGTGTCCTACCCGGCGGTTGTGCAGGCGGACCTCTGCCGTCGTCGTGGTGTCCATGTCAGGCGGCCGACCGGAGGATGTCGGTCATGGCCCGTCCGTCCCGAGCCCCCCATTCGCTCATCCGGTCGACGTGAGCGGCGATGGCCGTGGTGCAGGCCGTGGCCCGATGGGACAGGAAAGCTTCCCAGTGCTGGTCTGCAAGCAACTGTTGGCCCCGTTCGTCGATGAGCTGACTGGCGGCGACATGGGCCGGCGCCGACGCGAGTTGCGCCGGCGACGTCCGCTCGCCGGCCGGCAGAACGAGACGGTTGGCGAGGGTGTCCGTCAGGGCGGACCCGCCGGCCGCTAGGAACGGGCGTAGCGGGCTGCCGTTCTCCAGGAGCCGGGTGGTGTCCAGGAGGTCCCCGCTCGCGGGATCACGTGGCTCCAAGGACAGCAGGCCCAGGGTGTTGATCTTCGCCATGGCGTGACTGAAGTGGATCTTGTCGAGTTCGGGGACGAAGTCTGGGAAGGGCTGGACTCGCCGGAGGAGTTCCGCGGCGCCGTCCACCGCCTTGGGGACGTCCACTGCGGCGACCTGTCCGCGGATGTCGGCGACGCTGACGCCTCGGGCACGGGTCCCGGCCACCGCGCTGCGCCACACCCATCGACGAAGCAGGGTCGCGGCCCGTTCAGCCGGCACGCCGTGCAGCTTGACGAACCGCACCAGGGTGGGCAGGACGTGTGAATAGGGAAGCAGCCTGATGTGCGGTATTCCGCAGGTGCCCCGGAGGAAGTCCACGGCGTCACGGAGCGCTCCGGCGACCTCTCGCAGGGTTTCGGCGGGGTCGTCCCCTGGGGCGAACTCCTGACGGAAGTCCTCACGGAAGACGTCCCCGCCGCGATAGGCCAGCACACATCGCAGGGCCAGTCGGTCATCGATGGTCCCGAAACCCGACTCGGCGGTGATGCGGCCGAGCCCGGGGAGGGTGGTGAGGTCGTCGGCGACCGTGCCGGCGTGCAGCGCCTGGAAGACCTCCGACTTCGTGAGGCGTTTGCCCGTCGTGTTCATCCGGGTGAAGATCTCCAGCAGTGCGCTCTCGTCCGAGGAATGCACGACATAGGTGGGGATCTGGTATTCGCGGATGGCCTTGGCGGCCTGATCGGCCAACGTCAGTTGCGATTCGGTCAGCCAGTTCGAGTTGCTGCGCATCCACCGAAGCAGGACTGCGGTGTCCAGCAGGAAACTGACCGGAATCCAACTGCGGGGCGGTTGCTGACGGGTGCCGCTGGTGTGGAACTCACCGGAGTCCAGATCCAGATGCACCCGGAACCGGGGATCCACCGCCTGGTGTGCCTGGGTGAGGGCCCCCACCAGGGACACGATTCGCTGTTGGCCGTCCACGACCCACAGCGCCGCGCCGGTCTCCTCTGCGTCGATCGTCAGCGGTCCCACCTGCAGCCGTTGGGCCGGTGCGGGGCGACGCCAGAGCAGAAGGTTACCGATCGGGAATCCGCGCAGCAGACTGTCGAAGAGCTTGACGATGTCGGCTGCTTCCCACTTGAACGCTCGCTGGAAGGGAGGGATGCGAACTGTGCCCTGCTCGACGTCGCGCACCAGGTCTTCCGGAGTCCGGTACTCGACGCGAGGTCGTTCGAGGCTTGGCATCGACTGTCTCCCTCGTGGCTGGTCGTTTGAGCCTAACGGCTTCGACTCGTCCGGCCTTTCGGACCTGGTGGCGACATGCGGGGGTGCATGCCGCCTCGGACGTGGCCAGCCGTGTCGGCTCCGAGTCCAGGCCGTTGGCCGGGCAAGATAAGGGCATGACGTTCTCGCTGCCCATCGACCCCGAGGCCAGCCGGCTGCTGGAGCGCAGCCCGCTGGCCCTGCTGCTGGGAATGACGCTCGACCAGCAGATCCCGATGGAGAAGGCGTTCTCCTCGCCGTACGTGCTGACCCAGCGCCTCGGGCACGAGCCGGACGCCCGCGAGCTGGCCGGTTACGACCCAGAGGCCCTGGTGGCGGTCTTCGCCGAGCCGCCCGCCCTGCACCGGTTCCCGAAGGCGATGGCCGCCCGGACGCAGGAGGTGTGCCGGGTGCTGGTCGACCGGTACGACGGTGACGCCGTCCGGCTCTGGGCCGACGTCGCCGACGGGCGGGAGTTGCTGCGCCGGATCACCGAGCTGCCCGGGTTCGGCCGGCAGAAGGCGCAGATCCTCGTCGCGCTGCTCGGCAAGCGGTACGGCGTCACCCCGGCCGGCTGGCGGGAGGCGGCCGGCGGCTACGGCGACGCCGACGCGTACCGGTCGGTGGCCGACGTGGCCGACGCGGACTCGCTGCGCCGCGTACGCGAGTACAAGCAGCGGATGAAGGCGGAGGCGAAGGCCGCGAAGGGCTGACGAAACCCGCGCCGCTCGGGCTCGTTGAGCCCGTCGGGCGTCGGCGACGGGTGGGCGATGACGGAGGACCAGCGGGGCACGGCGCTGCTGCGGGGCGCGGTGAGCTCGCCCCGGACCAGCTTCCTGGAGCTCTTCTTCGATCTGGTGTTCGTCTTCGCGCTGACCCGGGTGTCGCAGCGGATCATCGACGACGTGGCGTCCCCCGGCCGGGACGTGTGGAGCGAGGTCGCGCAGACCCTGCTGCTGTTCCTCGCGCTCTGGCTGGTCTGGACGCTCACGGCCTGGGTGACCAGCCGCTACGAGCCGGAACGCGGGATCATCCAGTTCGTCGTGGTGGCCACGATGTTCGGCAGCATGGTGATGGCCGTCGCCCTGCCCCGGGCCTTCGCCGAGCGGGCGCTGATCTTCGCCTGCGCGTACCTGGCGGTCCAGATCGGCCGGCCGCTGCTGATCACCGTGGCGCTGCGTCGGCATCCCCGTCGGACGGTGACGGTGCGCATCCTGGCGTGGTTGACGCTCGGCGCGGTGCCCTGGCTCGCCGGTGCCCTGGTGCCGCAGCAGACCCTCCGGGCGGTGTTCTGGACCGTCGCGGTGGCCTGGGACTACACGGGGCTGGCGCTCGGCTGGCCGGTGCCGCGCCTCGGGCCGACGCGGGTCTCCGGCTGGGCCGTGATGGGCGAGCACCTGGCGGAGCGGTACCAGCAGATTTTCCTGATCTCCCTCGGCGAGACGATCCTCATCATCGGGCTGACCTTCAGCGGCAGCGACTTCTCCGCCGCCAGGTTCGGGGCGTTCGCCCTCTCGTTCCTGGTCACGGCGCTGTTCTGGCGGATCTACTTCCACCGGGCCGGGCACCTGCTGGCCGAGGCGATCCGGGTGGCCCGGTCGCCGGGGCTGCTGGGCGAGTCGGCGAGCTGGACCCACCTGGTGATGGTGGCCGGTGTGCTGCTCACGGCCGTCGGCTACGAGTTGGTCATCGACCATCCCTTCGCCCGGATGGAGTCGACGTGGGCAGTCTTCGTCCTGGGCGGCCCCGCGTTGTTCCTGGCCGCCCGGGCACGCTTCGAGTACGAGATCTTCGGCCGGGTCTCCCGCTCCCGGCTGGCCGGGGTGCTGGTGCTGGTCGCGCTGGCCCCGCTGGCGCTGCGCATGTCGCCGATGGTTGCGCTCGCGTCGGCGGCCGCCGTGCTGGTGGCGATCGCCGTGAGCGACGCGGCGCGGTCGTGGGGCCGCCCGGCCGAGCGCCCCGCATCGCCGCTGTAGCGGCCCGCCCACCGCCATCCCGGGCCGCCCCGGGGCGGCCCGGGGTCCAGGCGGTTGTGGCCCGGGGCTCAGGCGCGGTTGTGGCCCGGGGCTCAGGCCGCGGTGGGCCGGGAGAGGGCGGCGAGGGCCCGCCGCACGTCGGCGAGGGACACCGTCGCCGAGTCGTCCAGCTCGGCCAGGCCGGCCTCGATCCACTGCCGCATCAGCGTGGTCACCCCGATGCCCCGGGCGTCGGCGGCGGCCCGCATCCGCTCGTACGTCTCCAGCGGCAGCCGCACCGAGCGGCTGACCATCGGCACGTCGGTGTCGGGGGTGGGCAGCTCCACGGGCGCGCCGGTGTCGATCAACTCGGCCAGCGGGTCGCCACCGCCGTGGAACTGCTTGGTCGCGTCGTTACGGTTCATCGCCACGCCTCCTCATCGGCGGAATCTGCGGCCGGCGTCGTCGTCGGGAAACCGGCGGACGGCCTCGTCGTAGCGCTTGGCCTCGGCGTCGGTCAGCTCCCGGGCGGAGAGCACGTCCCAGTCGTTGTCGGCGCCGTCGGCCTCGGCGAGCAGCACGGCCAGCCGCCTGCCGTGGCGGGCGGCGGCGTAGACGACCATCACGTCGTCGCCCAGGTGCCGGATGACCCGCCGCGGGCTGTGCAGCGCCTCCCAGACCTCCCCGGGCGTGACGTCGTAGACCCGCAGGTTGGCCAACGCCTCGTCGGTGAAGCTGAACCGGCTGCCCACGAGCGGAGCGTACCACGGGCGTAACACGCGCCGGAACGAGTCGATTTCGCTGATCAACGCCCCGCGACGAACCGATCAACGCCCCGGGGTGACAGGATGGGGGCGATCCCTCTTGGAGGTTCGTGGTGAAGCGTCAGGCGTACCAGCCGATCCTGATCACCGACGCGGCCCGCAGCCAGGACGACCAGCTCACCAGCCGGCAGCGCCGCTACGTCGTGATGATGGGCGTCCGGGTGGCCTGCGTGATCGTCGGCGCGATCCTGGTCGGCGCGCAGGCGCCCATGCTCTGGCTCTGGCTGCCGCTGTGCGGCCTCGGGATGGTGCTCATCCCGTGGCTGGCGGTGCTGCTGGCCAACGACCGGCCGCCGAAGGAGAAGCACCGGCTGGCCAACCGCTTCCAGCCCCGGCACACCGACCCGGCCCCGCCGATGAGCCTGGCCGCCGAGGAGCGCCCGCACAAGGTCATCGACGCCGAGCCCTGACCGGCACGGCCCGGCCCCCGGCGGCCGGCGCGCGCCGGGCGGGCCGCCGTCAGCCCGTCGGGCGCGCGCCGATGGTCGACACGGCCAGCGCGCCCAGGTCGCCGGCCCGGTCCAGCGCCGCCCGGGGCCCCGCCCCGGCCAGCCAGGCCGACAGCAGCCCGGCCGCGAAGGCGTCCCCGGCCCCGGTGACGTCGGCCACGGCCACCCGCCGCGTCGGCGCCACGCTGACCGTCGCCGCCCGGTCCGCCCACACCGCCCCGGCCGCGCCCCGCTTCACCACCACCCGCCGGGCCGTCGCCGTCAGCGCCCGCGCCTGCGCCGCCGGGTCCAGCCCGCCGGCCAGCACGGCCGCCTCGCCGGCGTTGACCAGGAGCAGGTCGACGTCGCGTACCCAGGTCAGGAAGGCCGCCGCGCCGACCCGCCGCAGCGGCGCCGCGGACGCCGCGTCGACGCTCGTGGTGAGCCCGCGCTCGCGCGCCGCGGCCAGCGCGCGCAGCCCGGCGCCGCGCGACCCGACGTCCAACAGGGGATACGCGGACAGGTGCAGGTGCCGCGCGTCGGGCGCTGCGGCGAGGGCGGCGTCGACGTGCCCGGCGCCCAGCCGCAGGTTCGCCCCCCGTTCGGTCACCATCGTGCGCTCGCCGTCGCCGGTGAGCACGATCACCGTGCCCGTGGTGCGGCCCACGTGCCGCTCGACGGCGCAGTCGACGCCGGCCCGCTCCAGCTCGGCGACCCGGTCGCGGCCCGCGTCGTCGTCGCCGACGGCGCCGACCATGGTCACCGGCACGCCCTGGGCGGCGAGCCAGGCGGCGGTGTTGGCGGCCTGCCCACCGCCGGTGACCCGGATCGTGGCCGGGGTGTCGGAGCCGGTGGCCAGCGGCCCGCCGAGCACCGCGACCACGTCGGTGATCAGGTCGCCGACGACGACGATCCGGCCCGGCCCGGCCGGGTGGCGTGCAGCGGTCATGCGGCGGCGCGGCCGGCGGCGGCGACCGCGATCCGGGCGGCGAGGTCGGCGTTGCGCAGGATGATCCGCACGTTCACCGCGAGGCTCGCGCCCTCGGTGGCGGAGTGGAAGTGCGCGAGCAGGTACGGCGTCACGGCCTTGCCGGTCACCCCGTCGCGCTCCAGCAGGGCGAGGCCCTCGGCGAGCGTCCGGTCGTGCAGGGCGGGGTCGAGCTGCTCGTCGGCCGGCAGCGGGTTGGCCACGATCAGCCCCCCGCCGTGCACCCCGTGGGCGTCCCGCGCGGCCAGCACGTCGGCGACCTGCTCGGGCGAGTCGACCGACCAGTCGAGGTCGAAGCCGGCGTCGGTGAGATAGAAGCCGGGGAACCGGCGGGTGCGGTAGCCGACCACGGCGACGCCGAGGGTCTCCAGCCGCTCCAGGGTCGCCCCGACGTCGAGGATCGACTTGACCCCGGCGCATACCACGGCGATCGGCGTGCGGGCCAGGGTGCCCAGGTCGGCCGACTCGTCGAAGGTCGTCGCGGCCTCCCGGTGCACCCCGCCCAGCCCGCCGGTGGCGAAGACCCCGATCCCGGCGGCGGCGGCCACCGCGCTGGTGGCGGCGACCGTGGTGGCCCCGTCCGCGCCGGCCGCGGCGGCGATCGCGAGGTCGCGCACCGAGAGCTTGCTCACGCCGTCGACGGTCGCGAGCCGGGTCAGCTCCGCGTCGTCGAGGCCCACCACGAGCTGACCGCCGACCATGCCGATGGTCGCCGGGACCGCCCCGGCGGCGCGGACGGCCTGCTCGATCTCGCGGGCCACCCGCAGGTTGTCGGGCCGGGGCAGGCCGTGCGAGACGATGGTGCTCTCCAGGGCGACGACCGGAAGCCGGTCGCGCAGGGCGGCGGCCACCTCGACGCCGAGGCGGGTGTGGAAGCTGTTCACGTCCGTTACGGTACGGGCCGGGAAAGGGTGGCCTGCGGTGGACCCGGCCAGGTCGGCCTGCCAGACTGGAAAGTTGGAGGTGCAGAAGTGAACACACAGGTTCTCGAACGTCCGGACCTGAAGGATGCCGACACCGGTCCCGAGATGTTCCACTACGTCCGCAAGGACAAGATCGCCGAGAGTGCCGTCATGGGCACCTTCGTCGTCGCGCTGTGCGGGGAGAAGTTCCCGGTGACGAAGGCCGCCAAGCCGGGCTCTCCGGTCTGCCCGAAGTGCAAGGAGATCTACGAATCCTGGGGCGAGTGACCATGGGCGGCCCCTCCGGCCGCCCACGTAACCTTCGGCGGTGACCACCTCCACCGCCCTGCTCCTCGCCGACCTGACCGGGGTGGCCGTCTTCGCCGCCTCCGGGGCCTCCGCGGCGGTGGCCAAGCGCCTCGACCTGTTCGGCGTCGTCTTCGTCGGCTTCGTCGCCGCGCTCGGCGGCGGGATCCTCCGCGATCTGGTGATCGACGAGGTGCCACCGCTGGCCTTCGCCGACTGGCGGTACGCGGCGACGGCCGCGCTCACCGCCGCCGCCACCTTCTGGCTGCACCCCAGACTGGCCCGGCTGCGCACCACCGTGCTGGTGCTCGACGCCGCTGGCCTCGGCCTGTTCACCGTCACCGGCACCCTCAAGGCGCTCGACGCCGGCGTCCCGGCGGTCGGCGCGTGCCTGCTCGGCATGCTCACCGCCATCGGCGGCGGGCTCGGCCGGGACCTGCTCACCGGCGAGATCCCCGTGGTGCTGCGCCGGGAGATCTACGCGGTGGCGGCCCTCGCCGGGGCGGTCGCCGTGGCGCTGCTCGACGCGTTCGGGCGGGCCGACGCCGCCGGGCTGACCGCCGCGGCGGTGTTCGTCTTCGCGCTGCGCCTGGTGTCGCTGCGGCGGCGCTGGTCCGCCCCGGTGGCCACGCTGCGCCCGCCCCGCACCGGCGCCCGGGGCCCCGGCTCCTGACCGAGGGTGATCGTGTGCCGCCTGTTCGTGTGGTGCGGAGGGTGCTGATGTGACCAGCGTGGCGTCGCCTGGGCCCACCGGCCCGCGCTGGTTATGCTGATCCGGCCTTCGCGGCACCCGATGCGCGAGGGCCTTTTCATGGGCGGCGGCACCCGTGGCCCTCGACCGGGGCCCGCCGTCGCGCGGTCGGAGAGGAGCCTGACGCGTGGCAGCCCGGACGCCGGCGCTCGAGACGTTCCCGCCCCTGCGTGCGTGGCAGCGCAAGGCGCTGGTGGAGTACCTGCGGCGACGCACCGAGGACTTCACGGCGGTCGCCACCCCGGGGGCCGGCAAGACCACCTTCGCCCTGCGGATCGCCGCCGAGCTGCTCGCCGACGGCACCGTCGAGGCGGTCACCGTGGTCGCCCCCACCGAGCACCTGAAGACCCAGTGGGCGCAGGCGGCGGCCCGGGTCGGCATCCAGCTCGACGCCGCGTTCCGCAACGCCGACCTGCACTCGTCCGCCGACTTCCACGGCGCGGTGGTCACCTATGCCCAGGTGGGGATGGCGCCCCAGGTGCACCGGCGGCGCACCATGACGCGACGCACCCTGGTCATCCTCGACGAGATCCACCACGCGGGCGACTCCCGCACCTGGGGCGACGGGGTGAAGGCGGCGTTCGAGCCCGCCGTGCGCCGGCTGATGCTCACCGGCACCCCGTTCCGCTCCGACGACAACCCGATCCCGTTCGTCACCTACGAGCGGGGCGGCGACGGCCTGCTGAGGTCCCGCGCCGACGCCGTCTACGGCTACGCCGACGCGCTGCGCGACAACGTGGTCCGGCCGGTGCTGTTCCTGGCGTACTCGGGGGAGACCCGGTGGCGGACGAACGCCGGGGACGAGCTGGCCGCCCGGCTGGGCGAGCCGATGACCCAGGATCTCGTCGCCCAGGCGTGGCGTACCGCCCTGGATCCGGCCGGCGACTGGATGCCGCAGGTGCTGCGGGCCGCCGACGCCCGGCTGACCGTGCTGCGCAACGCGGGGATGCCCGACGCCGGCGGGCTGATCATCGCCAGCGACCAGCAGACCGCCCGCTCGTACGCGAAGCTGATCGAGCGGCTCACGGGCGAGAAGGCCACGGTGGTGCTCTCCGACGACCAGGGCGCGTCCGCCCGGATCGCGACGTTCGCGGCGTCCGAGCAGCGCTGGCTGGTGGCGGTCCGGATGGTCTCCGAGGGCGTCGACATCCCCCGGCTGGCGGTCGGCGTCTATGCGACCAGCGCCAGCACCCCGCTCTACTTCGCCCAGGCCATCGGCCGGTTCGTCCGGGCCCGCCGGCCCGGGGAGACCGCGTCGGTGTTCCTGCCCAGCGTCCCGCACCTGCTGGGGCTGGCCAGCGAGATGGAGGCCGAGCGGGACCACGTGCTCGGCAAGCCGAAGGACCGCGAGGGCTTCGACGACGACCTGCTGGAGCGCGCCCAGCGCGACGACCAGGCCAGCGGGGAGCTGGAGAAGCGGTTCGCCGCCCTGTCCGCCACGGCCGAGCTGGACCAGGTGATCTTCGACGGCGCGTCCTTCGGCACGGCCGCCCAGGCCGGCACCCCCGAGGAGGAGGAATACCTGGGGCTGCCCGGGCTGCTCACCGCCGACCAGGTCTCCCTGCTGCTCACCAAGCGGCAGGCCGAGCAACTGGCCGCCCAGCGCCGCCGGGCCACCGAGCGGGCCGCTGAGCCGGCCGCTACGGCCACGGTGGCGCCTCCGCCGCCGATGAGCGCCGCCCAGCGCCGGGTGGCGCTACGGCGGCAACTGAACGCCCTCGTGGCCGCGCGGCACCACCGCACCGGCCTCCCGCACGGCAAGATCCACGCCGAGCTGCGCCGGCTGTGCGGCGGCCCGCCCAGCGCCCAGGCCACGATCGAGCAGCTCGAGGAACGGATAGCCACGGTCCAGACCCTGTGACCGGGGGCGGAAACGGATAAGCCGGCCGGAGGCACCCAACGGGTGCCTCCGGCCGGCTTATGTCGGTATGCGGTCTCTTGGGGTCAGTTCGCCATGAGATCGGCGCCACGCCAGCTGAACTCGGGGTCCGTCGCGTACCGCACGGTGATCTTCACGAGATCCTCCGCGTACTTGTTCGCGTGGTGCCCACAGAACACCAGCTCGCTCCCGCCCGCCAGAGTGATACGGAGCTTGCCGGCAGCGTTGCAGCGGTCGCACCGTTCATCGGCGGCTGGGGGAGCCACCGTCTCGGGCGGCGGCGTGAGGGTCGGGGTCATCGCCTTCCTCCTCTGGTCGTCACCGATGAACAATCTCGTCGGTCGTTGCTCACCTATCGTGCAACACCCGACGAGGGTCTTGCCTTCCCTGTGTGCCCGCGGGGGACCGAGGTCACACCTGGC
The DNA here is from genome assembly GCF_900091595.1 of Micromonospora haikouensis. GTDB lineage: Bacteria > Actinomycetota > Actinomycetes > Mycobacteriales > Micromonosporaceae > Micromonospora > Micromonospora haikouensis. The sequence continues at coordinate 76,494 of NZ_FMCW01000006.1, read as the reverse complement.
GGCAACAGTGTGCCGTGCACCAAGGGTGCCACGTCAACGATCACAATCGTGCAACCGACCGATCACCATCGGGTGTTGTACGGCTGGTGATCAAAGCGACACGGGCAGTTGACGAACGCGGGTCAGTCCAGGTAGTCACGGAGAACCTGTGACCGCGACGGGTGACGCAGTTTCGACATCGTCTTCGACTCGATCTGCCGGATCCGCTCCCGGGTCACGCCGTAGACCTGGCCGATCTCGTCCAGCGTGCGCGGCTGGCCGTCGGTCAGGCCGAAGCGGAGCCGGACCACGCCCGCCTCACGCTCGGACAGCGTCTGGAGCACCTGCTGGAGCTGGTCCTGCAGCAGGGAGAAGGAGACGGCGTCGACCGCGACGACGGCCTCCGAGTCCTCGATGAAGTCGCCGAGCTGACTGTCGCCCTCGTCACCGATGGTCTGGTCGAGCGAGATGGGCTCCCGAGCGTACTGCTGGATCTCCAGCACCTTCTCGGGTGTGATGTCCATCTCCTTGGCCAGCTCCTCCGGGGTGGGCTCGCGGCCCAGGTCCTGGAGCAGCTCGCGCTGGATCCGGCCGAGCTTGTTGATCACCTCGACCATGTGCACCGGGATGCGGATGGTGCGGGCCTGGTCGGCCATCGCCCGGGTGATCGCCTGGCGGATCCACCAGGTCGCGTACGTGGAGAACTTGTAGCCCTTGGTGTAGTCGAACTTCTCGACCGCCCGGATCAGGCCGAGGTTGCCCTCCTGGATGAGGTCGAGGAACGCCATGCCCCGGCCGGTGTAGCGCTTGGCCAGCGACACCACCAGCCGGAGGTTGGCCTCCAGCAGGTGGTTCTTGGCCCGCTCGCCGTCGCGGGAGATCCAGCCGAGGTCGCGGACCATCTCCCGGACCAGCTTCTCCTCGCCCTCCTCGGCGGCGCGCAGCCGCTCGGCGGCGTAGAGGCCCGCCTCGATCCGCTTGGCGAGCTCCACCTCCTGCTCGGCGTTGAGCAGGGGCACCTTGCCGATCTGCTTGAGGTAGGCCCGCACGGAGTCGGCGGAGGCGGTCAGCTCGGCGTCGCGACGCGCCTGCTTGAGCGCCTCGGACTCCTCGTCGTCCCACTCGAAGTCGTTGTCGGTGGCGGAGCTGGCGGCGTCGGCCGCGGCGGCCTGGGCCAGCTCGGCCGGCTCCTCGACCACCACGTCCTCGATCTCGGCGGCGAGCTCCTCCGGATCGATGTCGCCCTCGGCGCCCTCGCCCTTGGGCTTGGCGGCAGCCTTGGCCGGCTTGCCCGCGGCGGCGGCCACCGTCGCCTTGGTGGCCCGGGTGGGCCGCGCGACCTTCGCCGGGACGGCGGCCTTCGCCACCGCCTCGGTCGTCGCCTTGCGCGCGGCGACCTTCCGGGGAGCCGGCGCGGGGGCGTCGTCGGCGGCGGGCGCCTGCTTCGGAGCGGGCGCGGCCACCTTCTTCGTGGTCTTGGCGGTGGTGGCCCGGGACGCCGGGGTGGCGGACCGGGCGGCGGCGACCCGGCGGCGCGGGCTGGCCGAGCCGTCGACGACCACGGTCACCCCCGCTTCCGCGAGCGCACGCAGGATCTTCTTGGCCTGGGCCGGAGTCACCTCGGCGGACTCGACGGTGCGCGCGAGCTGGGCCGACGTGAGCTGGCCGCCGGCGCTCTGCGCGTGGGCGATCAGGGTGTCGGTGAGCGAGCGAACGTCGGCGCCGGTCTGGCGGGGTTCTGTCACGAAGACCTTCCGGAGGCGAAAAGCGAGCACGGCCGGGTTGCCCGACGCGGCGCGGAACACGGTGCCGGGCGATGTCGTTGAGGGACCCCCGTGTCCCGGGCCGGCCGGTGGCTGGCGGTCCGTGGCGCGTGGGCAGGGTGAATTGTAACGCCGTCTGCCGCGATCATCCTGCGCCGCACGGCGGACCGACTGGCGGGACCGCCGATTCGACGCAGATGTGGACTTTGTAAGGATGATACTCGCGCGCGACCCGGACGGGTCCGGTCGTGCGGGAAGGGGACGAACCTATGGACCGCGCGGTGCCGCCACCCGGGGAACTGTTGGAGATCGCCGTCGATGTCGCCCGGGCCGCGGCGGCGACCGCGCACCGGATGTGGGCCGAGGGGGTGTCGGTGGCCGCCACCAAGTCCACCGTCACCGACGTGGTCACCGCCGCCGACCGGGCCGTGGAGCGGCAGGTGCTCGACGCGCTGCGCCGGCTCCGGCCGCACGACGCGGTCCTGGGGGAGGAGTACGGCGCGGGCGACGCCGCCCCGGCCGCCCGGGTGCGCTGGATCCTCGACCCGATCGACGGGACGGTCAACTACCTCTACGGGCTGCCGTGCTGCGCGGTGTCGCTGGCCGCCGAGGTCGACGGCCAGGTGGTCGCGGGCGTGGTGCGCAACGTGTTCACCGGCGACGAGTGGACGGCCACCGCCGGGGGTGGCGCGTACCGGGCCGGCGAGCGGCTGCGCTGCTCGGCCGAGACCGACCTCGGGCAGGCGCTGGTCGCCACCGGCTTCGGCTACGACCCGGCCCGCCGGGCCCACCAGGCCCGGGTGCTCGCCGGGCTGATCAGCCACGTGCGGGACGTCCGCCGGCAGGGGGCCGCCTCGGTGGACCTCTGCCTGGCCGCCGAGGGGCGGCTGGACGCGTACTACGAGAAGGGCCTGAACCTCTGGGACCACGCGGCCGGCGCGTTGGTCGGCACCGAGGCCGGGCTGCTGGTCGGCGGGCTCGGCGGGCGGCCGGCGGGCCCGGACCTGGTGATCGCGGCCCCGCCGGCGCTGTTCGCGCCGCTGCACGACCGGCTGGCCGACCTGGACGCCTCGGGCGGCCCCTGACCGCCCGGAGGTGACCGGGCCGGCCGGCCCGGTCACTTGTCGACGGGCATCGGGCAGGTGCCGGCCGGGGCGACCGGGGCGCCCAGGTCGCCGAGGGACTGGTTGACCTCCGTGGTGGTGGCGAGCTGGGCGAAGCTGTTGCCCAGGACCACGTCGACCGTGTCGTCCTTGCGCTTGATGTCGAACTTCGGCTCGGCGTTGTTGAGGAAGTACGCGCGCAGCAGGTGGGCGGAGCCGACGCCCTTCGGGCCGTACTGCAGGACGGCGACGCCGTCGAGCTGCTGCTTGGCGTTGCCCTCCTTCTTCACCTGGAACTTGCGGTTGCGGAAGTCGTCCGCCACCTTCTTGGCGAGACCCGCCTCGTCGGTGGCGTTGTAGACGTTGATCTTCACGTCCTTGTTCTCGTGCAGGGTCACGTCCGCCAGCGGCGCGCCCTCGGGGCAGCCGGCTGCCGCGCCGCCCTTGCCCTGGGTGTCGCGGACCACGGCCACGACCACGAAGACCAGGGCGACGACCGCCAGCAGACCGACGACTACGAGTGCTCGCACTCGCGCAAAGCTCATCCTGGCGCTCCCCGGACGGTGATTGGGTGGCGGCGGCCGGGGGCGGGTGGGCCGCCCCGCCGGCCGCCGAGTACGCCGCTGAGGCTAACGGTTGTCCGGCGGTCGCGTGGAAACAGTCCGACATGCCGGCGCGCCAACCGGGAAGCGGGTAGTACTACCCCTATCTTCGTGTCGCCTGAGTCACATTGGGAACAACTTCGAGGTCTGGGGCGTACATCTGAGCCGCGAGGGCGGTATACATGCCTCGCCCGAGGGGGGTAAGGTACCGCGCTCGCTGGGGGAGTTTCTCTGGCGGACCCGGTCCGGCCGGTGGCCGGGTCGGGTGACCGACAAAAGTTGGTGGCCGGCAGTGGAACCGAAACAGCGCCTTCCGGCGTTACAACCGGGAGCGACCATATCGATATGGGAGAGTGAAACCGATGGCCACCGACTACGACGCCCCGCGTCGCGACGAGGTCGACCTCGGCGAGGACAGCCTGGAAGAGCTCAAGGCCCGGCGGGTCGACTCACAGTCGGGCGCCGTGGACGTCGACGAGGCCGAGGTGGCCGAGAGCTTCGAGCTCCCCGGTGCTGACCTGGCCGACGAGGAGCTCACGGTCAAGGTGCTACCGATGCAGCAGGACGAGTTCCGATGCGCCCGCTGCTTCCTGGTCCACCACCGCAGCCAGCTGGCGGTCGAGCGCAACGGCGAGCTGATCTGCCGCGAGTGCGTCTGACCGCGACAGGGCACACCAGCACCTCGACGGGGGACACCAGCGCCTCCATCCGGCGACATCAGCGGCGGCCTCATCGGTGAGGCCGCCGCTGTGGGAGCCGCCGATCCCGGGCACGTCCGCGCCCGCCGGTGCGCCACCGGCCCACGGCACCGCCGTGCGCCGGTGGCGGGGAACTGCTTGACTCGTCGGGACGGTTCCCCACCCGCCGAAGCACCGGGAGGTCGACGCATGGTCGAGCGCAGCGACGACGGCGGGCGGCCCGCCACCGACGGCACCGGCGGGCCGGAGCCCGCCCCGCCGGGCGACAGCCGCACCGGGTCCGAGCCCGCTCCGCCGGGCAGCGCCCGCACCGGGTCCGAGGCCGCCCGGCCGGGCGGCACCGGCGCGGGGGAGGAGCTGGGCGCGACGGTCGCCGCGCTGACCGCCGACGACGTCGAGCCGGCCCGCCGGCGGCAGCTGCTGACCCGGCTGGTCGGCCAGGTCCGAGGCCGGGGCCTCGCCGACCTGTTCAAGCCGCGCGCCGCCGTCCGCTGGATGACCGACGCGGTCGCCGACGTCGCCCCGCACGTGCCGATCAGGGACCTGGCCACCCTGCGCCGGCACTTTCCCGGCCTGGACGACGAGGCCCTCGCCGACCGGCTGGTCCGCAACGCCGCCCGGACGACCGCCGCGATCGGCGCGGCCGGCGGGGGAGTCGCGGCCGTCGAGTGGGCGGTCGCGCCGACGCTGCTCTCCGCGCCGGTGCTGCTGGCCGCCGAGACGGTCGCCGTGGTGGCCGTCGAGCTGAAGCTGATCGGCGAGCTGCACGAGGTGTACGGTGCCCCGCTGCCCACCGCCGGCACCCAGCGGACGGTGGCCGTGGTGCAGTCCTGGGCCAGCCAGCGGGGGATCAACCCGATGATGCCCGGGGTGGGCGTCGGCGCGGTGCTCGGCACGGCGGCCCGCAAGGAGCTGCGGGACACCCTGCTCAAGCGCTTCGGCCGCAACCTGACCACGCTCGGCCCGTTCCTCACCGGGGCGGCTGTCGCCAGCTATCTCAACCGGCGGGCCACCCGGTCCCTCGGCGAGCAGCTCCGCAAGGACCTCGGGCGGCAGCGGCGCGAGCTGCCCGGCCCGCCGCCCGCCCTGCCCTGACCGCCGAGGCGGGTGCGTGCGGGCGCCTCAGCGGGCGTCGTGGGCGGGCTCAGGCCGGCGACGACGGGTTGGCGTCGCGGGCGGCGAGGAGCGCGGCGGCCAGGCGTACCGGGTCGCGGGTGCTGACCACCCAGAACGGGGTGGGGTCGGCCGGGTCGTCCAACACCACCTGCACCGCCCCGGCGATCCAGGGGCGCTGCACCACGAACGCGAGCGGGTCCGCCCCGACGCCGAGCACCTCGCGGCGGCCGGCGGCGTCCAACGGGACGGCGTCGGCCACGAACCGCACGGGCAGGCGGGCGTCGTCCACCCGCAGCTCGCCGTCGGCCACGGCGACCCGGACGCGGCCCAGCCACCACAGGGCGGCCACCGTCGCCGGCAGCAGCACCACGAACGGCAGCCAGGCGCGCAGGCCGCCCGCGCCCAGCCACAGCTCCAGCGCGAGGAAGCCGCCGAGGGCCGGCCCGGCCAGCCAGAGCCACCACGGCAGGCTGAGCCGCTCCGCGTACGTGGTGGCGGTCGTGGCGGGCGTGGGGGCGGGCGATCGGCTCACTCCTGCCAGGGTACGGCGCGCGACGGCTGGTCGACCCGGCAGGATGACAGGGCACCCCGTGAACCGGACGGAAGAGGCAGACCGTGACCGACGACGTACCCGTGCCCGTGCGGCGGCTCGACCCGCAGCTGCCGCTGCCGGCGTACTCCCATCCCGGCGACGCCGGCGCGGACCTGGTGGCCGCCGCGGACGTGGAACTGCCCCCCGGCGGCCGGGCCCTGGTCCCGACCGGCCTGGCGATCGCCCTCCCGGAGGGGTACGTGGGTCTGGTGCATCCCCGGTCGGGCCTGGCGGCCAGGCTCGGCGTGACGGTGCTCAACGCGCCCGGTACGGTCGACGCCGGCTACCGGGGTGAGATCCTCGTCAACCTGATCAATCATGATCGGGAGACACCGGCGAAGATCGCCCGTGGCGATCGGATCGCGCAACTCGTTGTCCAGCGGGTGGCGCGGGCCGATTTCCGGCCGGTGGCCGAGCTGCCGCCGTCCCGGCGGGGCGTCGGCGGGCACGGCTCGACCGGCGGGCACGCCGGGCTCGTCCCGCCGCCGGCGGACCGGGCCGGCGGGCAGCCGGAAGAGGTGGCAGGGTGAGTGCGAACAGCGGAGGGTGGGTGCAGTGATCTTCTCCCGAAAGCGGGCCGGTGACGGTCGGCAGGCCCGTGACGAGCGGCCCGCCGAGGCCGTCGACGGCGCGACCGCCGAGGCACCGGCGCGCGGCCCGTACGACGTCGCCGAGGCCCCCGACGGGGTGCAGCGGCTCGACCTGGGCAGCCTGCACATCCCGGCGGTGGCCGACGTGGAGGTGCGGGTGCAGGCCGACCCGGAGGGCGTGATCCAGCAGGTCGTGCTGGTGCACGGGCAGAGCGCCCTGCAGCTCGGCGTCTTCGCCGCGCCCCGCTCCGAGGGCATCTGGGACGAGGTGCGCGAGGAGATCCGGCAGTCGCTGTTCAACGACGGCGCGGCGGCCCAGGAGGCGCAGGGCGAGTACGGCCCGGAGCTGCACGCCCGGGTGCGCACCCCGGACGGCCTGACCGACCTGCGGTTCGTCGGGATCGACGGCCCGCGCTGGATGGTGCGCGGCGTCTACCAGGGCGCCGCCGCGACCGACCCGGCCGCCGCCGGCCCGCTGCGCGAGTGCCTGGACGGGCTGGTCGTCGACCGCGGCCAGGAGGCCAAGCCGGTGCGCGAGCCGCTGCCGCTGCGCCTGCCGCGCGAGGTCGCCGATCAGGCCGCCCCGCCCGTCGAGGCCTGAGCGGGGCACCGACGGGCCCACCCGGGCCCGCCGTCGGCGTACCGTCGCCGGGCCGGCCCGGGGCGGCCGCCGGTCCCGACCCCGCGCCGGCCGGCGTACGCTGGCGGGACGGCCTCGCCCACGCAGGCCGCACCGGTGCCGGCGCGGCCTGCCGGCGGAGGAGAGGTTGACGCGGTCATGACGACCGAGGAGGGCGGCCGGGTCTCGTTCCGGCGGCTGCTGCACCGGCTCACCGCGAGCGAGGCCGAGATCGAGGCGCAGGAGCTGCGCCGGGAGAGCGCCGAGTCCGGCGGCGTGCCGGCCCGGCAGTGCGCGCGGGGCCAGGTCGTCTGCGTCAACGGCCGGCTGCGCACGGTCGTCTACACCCCCCGGACGAACCTCCCCACCCTCGAAGCCGATCTATATGATGGCAGCGACGTGGTGACCCTGGTCTGGCTCGGGCGGCGACACATCGCCGGCATCGAGCCGGGCCGGCACCTGACGGCCAGGGGCCGGGTGGCGGTGCGCGACGACCGCAAGGTCATCTACAACCCGTACTACGAGTTGGAGCCGCCGAAGTGACGACCCGCACGCCCCCGACGGGAGGGCCGCGATGACCACCGGAGCCCAGCGGGCGGCCGAGCCCGGCACCGGGCCGGAGGACGAGGCGCCGCTGCCGACCCTCGCCGAGCAGATGGCCGACCAGCTCGGCGGCTGGCGCGGGCTGGTCGAGTCGAGCATCCCGGTGGTCGTCTTCGTCGTCGCCAACGTCGTCGGCGAGCTGCGCCCCGCCGTCATCGCCTCGGTGTCCGTGGCGCTGCTCATCGCCGCGCTGCGGCTGGTCCAGCGCCGGCCGGTGCGGCACGCGGTCAACGGGCTGTTCGGCATCGGCATCGGCGCGGCCATCGCCTGGCGCACCGGCGACGAGCGTGACTTCTACCTCCCCGGCATCCTCTACGGCATCGGCTACGGGCTGGCCCTGCTGGTCTCGGCCGCGGTCAAGCAGCCCCTCGTGGGCTGGATCTGGTCGGTGCTGGTGGCCAAGGGGCGCTCCGAGTGGCGGGACGACCCGCGCCTCGTGCGGACCTTCACCCAGCTCACCGTCCTGTGGGGCGTGGTATGGCTGGCCAAGGTCGGCGTGCAGGCCGGGCTCTACCTCGCCCACCAGGACACCGCGCTCGGCGTGGCCCGGCTGGCGCTGGGCTACCCGCCGTACGCGCTGCTGCTGCTGATCACGGTCTGGACGGTGCGCCGGGTGACCCGCGAGCAGCCGGCGGCGGGGCAGGACCCGACGGCGGCCCCGGAGCCCCTGCCCGGCGGCTGATCCTCCCGGGCGGCGGCCACCGGGCACCGCGCCCGCCCGCACCGGCGGCGTCGCCCGGCCACCAGGCTCAGCCCGCGCCGCGGGTCCGCTCGATGCTGTCCGTGCCGAGGATCACCGCGCGGACGTCGTCCTCCACCTCCGCCGTGCACACGAAGATCAGCTCGTCGCCGGCCTCGATCGGGTCGTCCGGGCTGGGCACCAGCACCCGCTTGCCGCGCAGGATGGCCACCAGGGCGGCGTCGCGGGGGATCGGCACGGCGTGGATCGGCTGCCCCACGTACGGCGCGGTCGGCGGCAGGGTGATCTCCACCAGGTTCGCCTCGCCCTGCCGGAACGTCATCAGCCGCACCAGGTCGCCGACGGTCACCGCCTCCTCGACCAGGGCCGCCATCACCCGCGGCTTGCTCACCGCGACGTCGACGCCCCACTGCTCGGTGAACAGCCACTCGTTCTCGGCCCGGTTGACCCGGGCCACCACCCGGGGCACCGCGAACTCGGTCTTGGCCAGCAGCGACACCACCAGGTTGACCTTGTCGTCCCCGGTCGCCGCGACCACCACGTCGCAGCCGGCGACGTCGGCCTCCTCCAGGCTGGCCAGCTCGCAGGCGTCGGCGAGCACCCACTCGGCCGCCGGCACCCGGTCGGGCCGCAGCATCCGGGGCTGGCGCTCGATCAGCATCACCTGGTGGCCGTTGTCGATCAGCTCCTGCGCGATCGAGCGGCCCACGTTGCCGGCGCCGGCGATGGCGATCCGCATGCTCAGTGCGCTCCTTCCGGCGGGCTGCCCGCCACCGAGGTCGCCGACGCCACGATGTCGTCGGTGACCAGCATGAAGACCTGGTCGCCCTCCTGCACGGCGGTGGAGCCGGTGGGCAGGGTGCCGATGCCGAAGCGGATCAGGTACGCCACCCGCGCCCCACTCGCCTCCTCCAGCGCCCGCAGCGGCCGGCCGATCCAGTCCTTGTGCACCGGCACCTCGACGATCGAGACGGTGCTGGTCGGATCGCGGAAGATCTCCACGTTGCCCTCGGGCACCAGATGGCGCAGCATCCGGTCGGCCGTCCACCGCACGGTGGCCACGGTCGGGATGCCCAGCCGCTCGTAGACCTGGGCCCGGCGCTGGTCGTAGATGCGCGCGGCGACCCGGGAGACGCCGAACGTCTCGCGGGCCAGCCGGGCCGAGATGATGTTGGAGTTGTCTCCGCTGGAGACCGCCGCGAAGGCGTCCGCCCGCTCGATGCCGGCCTGGCGGAGCACCTCGCCGTCGAAGCCCGCGCCGGTGACCGTGATGCCCGCGAAGTCCGGGCTGAGCCGGCGGAACGCGTCGGCGTCCTGGTCGATCACCGCCACCGAGTGCCCCCGGGACTCCAGGCTCTGGGCCAGGGTCGACCCGACCCGGCCGCAGCCCATGATCACGACATGCACGTGTCCCTCCCAAGGTGCGCGCACCCGTCCGCCGTCGACCCCTCGACTGCGAGCCTGCCACGTCGGGGTTACCAGCGGGGGCCGACGGTACCCCGCCCGGTCGAACCTCCCGCTCCGCCACCCCCGGGCGACCACGGAACCGTGGTCGTACCCTTAGCGCTTGTGGCCAGTCCCACCTCGCTGCTGAAGCGGCTGCTCGTCGGTCGACCGTTCCGGTCCGACCGGCTCCAGCACACCCTCCTGCCGAAGCGCATCGCGCTGCCGGTCTTCGCCTCCGACGCCCTCTCCAGTGTCGCGTACGCCCCCGACGAGATCCTGCTGACGCTCTCCATCGCGGGCGCGTCGGCGTTCCTCTTCTCGCCGTGGATCGCCCTCGCCGTGGTGGTGGTGATGCTCACGGTGGTGGCCAGCTACCGGCAGAACGTGCACGCCTACCCCTCCGGCGGCGGCGACTACGAGGTGGCCACCGTCAACCTCGGCCCCCGGGCCGGCGTCGCGGTGGCCAGCGCCCTGCTGGTCGACTACGTGCTCACCGTGGCCGTGTCGGTCTCCTCCGGCGTGGCCAACCTGGGGTCGGTGGTGCCGTTCGTGGCCACCCACAAGGTGCTCATCGCCGTGACCGCGGTGGTGCTGCTCACCGCCGTGAACCTGCGCGGGCTGCGCGAGTCCGGCACCGCGTTCGCCATCCCGACGTACGGCTTCGTGATCGTCATGGGCGGCATGATCATCACCGGCCTGGTCCGGTACTTCGTGCTCGGCCACGACCTGCGCGCGCCCAGCGCCGGCCTGGAGATCCAGGCGGAGCACAGCGTCACCGGGTTCGCCCTGGTCTTCCTGCTGCTGCGGACCTTCTCCTCCGGCTGCGCCGCGCTCACCGGCGTGGAGGCGATCTCCAACGGGGTGCCCGCGTTCAAGACCCCGAAGAGCCGCAACGCCGCCACCACCCTGCTGCTGCTCGGCACCATCGCGGTGAGCATGCTCGTCGGCATCATCTGGCTGTCCCGGCTCACCGGCCTCCAGTTCGTCGAGGACCCGAACCTGCAGATCCTCTCCGGCCCCGACGGGTACGTGCAGAAGACCGTCACCGCCCAGCTCGGCGAGACGGTCTTCGGCTCCGGGTCGGTGCTGCTGTACGTGGTCGCCGGGATGACCGCGCTGATCCTCTTCCTCGCCGCCAACACCGCGTTCAACGGCTTCCCGGTGCTCGGCTCGATCCTGGCCCAGGACCGCTACCTGCCCCGGCAGCTGCACACCCGGGGCGACCGGCTGGCGTTCTCCAACGGCATCGTCTTCCTCGCCGTCTTCGCGATCGTGCTGATCGTCGGCTTCCAGGCCGAGGTGACGAAGCTCATCCAGCTCTACATCGTCGGCGTCTTCGTCTCTTTCACCCTCTCCCAGGCCGGCATGATCCGGCACTGGAACCGGCACCTGCGCACCGAGCGGGACCCGCAGGCCCGCCGCCGGATGATCCGGTCCCGGGCCATCAACGCCTTCGGCATGGCGATGACCGGCGCGGTGCTGGTCATCGTGCTGGTCACCAAGTTCCTGCTCGGCGCGTGGATCGCCATCGTCGCGATGGCGCTGCTCTACGTGCTGATGCTCGCCATCCGGCGGCACTACGACCGGGTCGCCGCCGAGCTGGAGCCGACCGAGGTCCGGGGCGTGCTGCCCGCCCGCAACCACGCCATCGTGCTGGTCAGCAAGCTGCACCAGCCGACGCTGCGGGCCATCGCGTACGCCCGCGCCACCCGCCCGGACACGCTGACCGCGGTGACGGTGAACGTCGACGAGAAGGACACCCGGGACCTCCAGGCCGAATGGGAGCGGCGGGAGCTGCCGGTGCCGCTGACCGTGGTCGACTCGCCGTACCGGGAGATCACCCGGCCGATCCTCGACTTCGTGGCCAACACCCGCCGGGAGTCGCCGCGCGACGTGGTCACGGTCTTCATTCCCGAGTACGTCGTCGGACGCTGGTGGGAGAACCTGTTGCACAACCAGAGCGCGCTGCGACTCAAGGGGCGGCTGCTGTTCGAGCCGGGCGTCATGGTCACCAGCGTGCCGTGGCAGCTCGCCTCCACCGCCGGCAAGAACCTCGACCGGCTCGACGCGACGCTGACCCGGGGCCCGGCGCGCGGCCCCCGGGTCGCCCCGCGCAGCACCCTGCCCCCACCGGTGCCGCCGGTGGCCTCCGCCCCGCCCGGCGAGCACGGCCCGACCGAGGGGGACCGGCGATGACCCGGCCAAGCGTGGACGCGTCCCGCGCGGGTGCCGGACCGGCCCGCAGCGACGGTCGGGTCCGGCCGGCGGGCACCGGACCGGCCGACGGCGAGCGGCGCGGGCTGGAGGAGGCCGAGCGGGTCGAGCTGACCGTCGACGCCGTCGCCCCCGGCGGGCACTGCGTGGCCCGGGTCGACGGGCAGGTGGTCTTCGTCCGGCACGCGCTGCCCGGCGAGCGGGTGGTGGCCGAGGTCACCGAGGTGCACCGCGGGTTCGTCCGCGCCGACGCGGTGACGGTGCTCGACGCCGCGCCGCAGCGGGTCGCGCCGCCCTGCCCGTACGCGAAACCGGGTCTGTGCGGCGGCTGCGACCTGCAGCACGTCGCCCCCGCGGCCCAGCTCGACTGGAAGGCCGCGGTGGTCCGCGAGCAGCTGACCCGCCTCGCCGGCCTCACCGACGCGGAGATCGACCGGCTCGGGGTCCGGGTCGCGGCGCTGCCCGGCGGGCCGCTCGGCTGGCGCTCCCGGGTCCGGTACGCGGTCGACGCCGCCGGCCGGGCCGGGCTGCTCAAGCACCGCTCGCACGAGGTGGTGCCGGTCGACCGCTGCCTCATCGCCCACCCGGCGATCCAGGCGCTGCCGGTGCTGGGGCGGCCCTGGCCGGCGGCCGAGGCGGTGGAGGCGGTCGCCTCGACCGGCGGCGACGTCACCATCACCGCCCTGCCCCCCGACGGCTCCGTGGCCGTCCCGCCCATCGACGGCCCGGTGACCGTCCGGGAGGTGGCCGCCGGCCGGGAGTGGACGCTGCCGGCGTCCGGTTTCTGGCAGGTGCACCCGGCGGCGGCCGACACCCTGGTCGGCGCGGTGCTCGACCTGCTCGACCCGCAGCCGGGCGAGCCGGCCTGGGACCTCTACGGCGGGGCGGGGCTGTTCGCCGCCGCCGTGGCCGCCCGGGTCGGCCCGGCCGCCCGGGTCACCGTCGTCGAGTCCGCCGGCGAGGGCGTCGCCGCCGCCCGGGACAACCTGCGGGACCTGCCCGGGGTCGAGGTGGTGGCGGCCCGGGTGGAGACCGCCCTGGCCCGCCGCCGGATCACCGGCCCGGTGGACCTGGTGGTGCTGGACCCGCCGCGCAGCGGGGCGGGCGCGCGGGTGGTGCGGGACGTGGTCGCGGCCGGCCCGCGCGCCGTGGCGTACGTGGCCTGCGACCCGGCCGCCTTCGCCCGGGACGTGCGCACCTTCGCCGAGGCCGGCTGGGAGCTGGCGGAGCTGCGCGGCTTCGACCTGTTCCCGATGACCCGGCACGTCGAGCTGGTCGGCCTCCTGCAACCCGCGCGGTAACCGGCGCCCGGGTGATTGCAGGGGGCCCTTCCTATACAGAAAGCGTTAACAGGGGGCCCTTCCTTACATGCGGATCGTGGGGTTGATGTCGGGGACGTCGTACGACGGGGTGGACGTCGTCGCCGCCGAGTTCACCGTCGACGGGGACGACCTGCGGCTGCGGCCGCTCGGCCACGTCGGCCTCGACCACGACGAGGGGCTGCGGGCGCAGATCCAGGCGGTGCTGCCGCCGCACCCGACCACCATCGAGGCGGTCTGCCGGCTGGACAACCGGCTCGGCGAGGTGTTCGCCGACGCGGCGGCGCGCGGGGTGGAGCTGGCCGGCGGGCGGGTCGACGCGGTCGTCTCGCCGGGGCAGACCGTCTTCCACTGGGTCGACGGCGGCACCGTGCGCGGCACCCTCCAGCTCGGCGCGCCGGCCCGGGTGGCCGCGCGGGTGGGCGTACCGGTGCTGGCGGACCTGCGCGCCGCCGACGTCGCCGCCGGCGGTCAGGGCGCGCCCCTGGTGCCGGCGTTCGACGCGCTGCTGCTGGGCGGCCGGTCCGGCCCGCCCCGGGCGGCGCTCAACCTGGGCGGCATCGCCAACCTCACCGTGGTCGCCCCGGGCGCGCCGACCCTCGGGTACGACGTGGGCCCGGCCAACGCGCTGCTCGACGCGGCGGCCCGGCGGTTCCTCGGCCGCCCCTGCGACCTCGACGGGACCCGGGCGGCGGCCGGCCGGGTGCACCCCGGCCTGCTGGAGCTGCTGCTCGCCGAGCCCTACTACGCCGCGCCGCCGCCCAAGTCCACCGGCAAGGAGCTGTTCCACGCCGGGTACCTCGACGACCGGCTCGCCGCGCTCGGCGAGCCCGTGGCCGCCGACGACGTGCTGGCCACGCTGACGGAGCTGACCGCCCGGACGGTGGCCGCCGCCTGCGACCGGCATCAGGTGGCCGAGGTGGTCGCCGCCGGGGGTGGGGTGCGCAACCGGACCCTGTGGGGCCGGCTGGCCGCCCTGGGGGCGGGCCGGTGGCGGCTGCGGACCAGCGACGAGCTGGGGGTGCCGGCCCAGGCCAAGGAGGCGTACGCGTTCGCCCTGCTCGGCTGGCTGTCCTGGCACGGCCTGCCGGGGGCGGTCCCGTCGGTGACCGGGGCCCGCGAGGCGGCCGTGCTGGGCTCCTGGACGCCGGCCGGGCCGGACCGGCACGCCCCGCCGGTCGCCCCGCCGCGACGGTTGGTGATCGTCTCCTGACTGCGCACCCGGTCAGCGGGGTCGTTCCCCGGCCAGGCTGCGGACTACCGGGCGGCCGATAGACTCTTCGCTCATGAGTGCTGAAGAGGACACGGCCAACCACGGCCGGCTGCTGGCCACGGTGCGGGGTCCGCAGGACGTGAAGCGGATGACCGCCGAGCAGCTGGACATCCTCGCCGCCGAGATCCGTGACTTCCTGATCGCCAAGGTCTCCCGCACCGGCGGGCACGTCGGCCCCAACCTGGGTGTGGTGGAGCTGACACTGGCGATGCACCGGGTCTTCGACTCCCCCCGGGACCGGCTCCTGTTCGACACCGGCCACCAGGCGTACGTACACAAGATCCTCACCGGCCGGCAGGACGGCTTCGACAGGCTGCGCCAGCGCGGCGGCCTCTCGGGCTACCCGAGCCAGGCCGAGAGCGAGCACGACCTGATCGAGAACTCGCACGCCTCCACCGCCCTGTCCTACGCCGACGGGCTGGCCAAGGCGTACGCGCTGCGCGGCGAGGCGCGCTCCGTGGTGGCCGTCGTCGGCGACGGGGCGCTGACCGGCGGCATGTGCTGGGAGGCGCTGAACAACATCGCCACCTCCGGCAACCCCCTGGTGATCGTCGTCAACGACAACGGCCGGTCGTACGCGCCGACCATCGGCGGCCTCGCCGACCACCTGTCGTCGCTGCGGCTCAACCCCGGCTACGAGAAGGTCCTCGACACCGTCAAGGACGCCCTCGGCTCGACGCCGCTGGTCGGCCGCCCGATGTACGAGGTGCTGCACGCCGTCAAGAAGGGCATCAAGGACGCGGTCGCCCCGCAGGCCATGTTCGAGGACCTCGGCATCAAGTACGTCGGCCCGGTCGACGGCCACGACCTGGACGCGGTCGAGTCGGCGCTGCGGGCGGCGAAGCACTTCGGCGGCCCGGTGATCGTGCACGCGGTGACCCGCAAGGGCTACGGCTACCGGCCGGCGGAGGAGGACGAGGCCGACTGCCTGCACGGCCCCGGCGGCGCGTTCGACGTGGAGACCGGCAAGCTCGTGGCCGCCCCGTCGGTGAAGTGGACGCACGTCTTCGCCGACGAGCTGGTCGCGATCGCCGACGCCCGGCCCGACGTGGTGGGCATCACCGCCGCGATGGCCGAGCCCACCGGCATCGCCAAGCTGGCCCGCAAGCACCCCGACCGGGTCTACGACGTCGGCATCGCCGAGCAGCACGCCGCCACCTCGGCGGCCGGGCTGGCCCTCGGCGGGCTGCACCCCGTGGTGGCGGTCTACGCGACGTTCCTCAACCGGGCGTTCGACCAGGTCCTGCTGGACGTGGCGATGCACAAGCTGCCGGTGACGTTCGTGCTGGACCGGGCCGGGATCACCGGCCCGGACGGGCCGAGCCACTACGGCATCTGGGACATGTCCGTCTTCGGGGTGGTGCCGGGCCTGCGCATCGCCGCCCCCCGGGACGCCGCGACGCTGCGCGAGGAGCTGCGCGAGGCGATCGCCGTGGACGACGGCCCCACCGTCGTGCGGTTCCCGACCGGCACCGTCGCCGCCGACCTGCCGGCCGTGCGCCGGGTCGGCCCGGTCGACGTGCTGGCCGAGGCGGACCGCGCCGACGTGCTGCTGGTCGCGGTCGGCTCGTTCGGCCACCTCGGCATGGAGGTCGCCGCCCGGGTCGCCGAGCAGGGCTACGGGGTGACCGTGGTCGACCCGCGCTGGGTGCGCCCGGTCCCCGCCGAGCTGGTCGAGCTGGCCGCCGGCCACCGGCTCGTCGTCACCGTCGAGGACGGCGTGCGCGTCGGCGGCGTCGGCGACGCCCTCGCCCAGGCGATGCGGGACGCCGACGTCCGGGTGCCGCTGCGGGACCTGGGGGTGCCGGCCGACTGGCACCCGCACGGCACCCGCGCGCAGATCCTCGCCGACCTGGGCCTCACCGCCCAGGACGTGGCCCGCGACGTCACCGGGTGGATCTCCCGCCTGGACGCCCAGCAGGCCGAGCCGGTCCGCCTGCCCAACTGAGTGCAAGGAAGGGCCCCTTCTTAACGCCTGGCGTCGAGAAGGGGCCCCTTCTCACCTGTCCGCCGTGGGGCGGCGCGGTGCGGCGGGGCGGCGCGGTGCGGCGGGGCGGCGCGGTGCGGGCTACCGGCCGCCGACCGAGCGGTAGTAGGTCTTCTCCGCGCCGGCCAGGCTGAACGTCGCCTTGCTCGTCGGCTGCGGCACCACCACCAGGCCCGGCCGGTCGACCAGCCGGGGGGTGCCCGGCGGCACCGACAGCGACGTGTAGCGGTTGGCCCGCCAGCTCAGCACCACCAGCGGCTGCCCCGGCACCGGCAGCACGTACGCCTGCAGCGTGTTGGCGCGGTCGGCCGGCGAGAACACCGGGTCGCCGGCCGCCGGGCGGTAGACGACCGCCGTCATCGTCCCCGTGCCGGTCTCCCAGCTCAGCTGCTCCAGGTCGGCTGGGTCGCCCCCACCGAGGGCCACCTCGCCGAGCGCGCGCACGCTCACCTTGCCCCGCGGCCACGACTCCGGCACCGCGCGGGGCGCGTCCCGGTCGCCGATGCGGCGCGGGATGCTGCCGAAGGGGCCCCGCTCGTCGGCCAGCTCGCAGGTGTCCAGGTCGTCCAGCGCCCGCCGGCCAGAGCCCGTCTCGTCCCGCACCAGCGGGTAGCGGGGGTCCGTGGTGGCCGTACCCAGGTCGAGCAGGCGGTCGGCGGCCCGGCCGCGCGGCAGCGAGCTGGTGGCCCGCAGCGTCGCGGTCAGCGGCACCGCCTGGCATGCCGGCACGTCCACCGGGTCGGTCAGGCCGTCGCGGGTGACCAGGGCCCGGCCCTTCGGGCCGAGCAGCCGCTCCACCCGCTCCGAGAGCAGGTAGCGACGCCCGGCGCTGGTCTGCACGGGCAGCACGTCGGAGTAGACGAGGTAGCCGGGGTCGGTGTATTCGCTGGCCCGGTCGACCACGTAGCGGTTGCCGTCGCGGGTCAGCTGCAGCAGCCAGGAGGCGCTCTCGCCGGGGACGTCGGCGGCCACCAGGGCCAGCGGCGTGCCGTCGGCCTCGCCGGACCACAGGATCCCGGAGGAGGGCAGGTGCGCCCGGTCGTCGACCGGCGTCCGCCAGGCCCGGACCGCGTCGGTCACCGCCGCCGTCGCCGCCGCGTCGCCGGCCAGGCCGCCCCGCGCCGGCCACACCCGCAGCGAGCCGTCCAGGCTGTCGTAGCCCACCGGGAGGGCGTCGGGCTTGCGGTCGGCGACCGGGCCGCAGGCCGTCGCGGTCAGCAGGAGGGCGAGCAGCGTGGTGGCCGTCCCGCCGCGCCGGCGCGCTGAAGCCACCTGTTACGCCCCCGATCGCGTCGCCGGTCGTGTTGCGCCCCACATGGTACGAGACGGCGGCCGGCCGCGAACCGGCACCTCGATCCCCGGCCGCGCGCCGCGCGCCGACCGCCCACAAGGGACGCAACGGTGATTGTCGGACGCGGCCCCGCCTCCGGTAGACTCCGCCGACTGTGACTCCTGCCGAGCCCCTGACCGTCGAGCCTCCGACCGTCGAGCCCCCGGCCGGCGCGGAGCCCGCAGCCGCCCCGCCGCCCGTCGGAGCCCCGCAGCCCGCCGCCGCAGCCCCCTCGTCGACCGCGACCGCCGTGGCCCCGGCCGGATCCGCCGTGGCCCGCAGCCGGCGGCGCTGGCGGTGGACGCCCCGGCGGCGCGACCTCGCCGCGTACGGCCTCTTCCTGCTCGCCGCGCTCTGGGTGACCAGCCAGATCTGGGTCGACCCCGACGGCCGGGTCGCCTCGCTCTACAGCAGCGACCCCGCCCAGGTGCAGTTTTTCCTCGCCCACTCCGTGCGGGTGGTGCTGCACGGCGAGTTCCCGTTCTACACCGACCAGTTCAACTACCCCGACGGGGTCAACCTGATGGCCAACACGGCCGTCCTGGCGCTGGGCATCCCGATGGTGCCGGTGACCCTGCTGTTCGGACCCGCCGTCTCCTTTGTGGTGCTGGTCACCTGCGGCCTCGCCGGCACCGCCGCCGCCTGGTACCGGGTGCTGTCCCGGCACGTCGTCCGCAACCCGCTCGCCGCCGCCGTGGGCGGCTGGTTCTGCGGCTTCTCCCCGGCGATGCTCTCGCACGCCAACTGGCACCCGAACATCATCAGCCAGTTCCTGCTGCCGTTCATCGTCTGGCGGGTGCTGGTGATCACCCGCTCGAAGCGGCCGGTCCGCGACGGGGCGCTGCTGGCGCTGCTGGTCACCGTGCAGGCGTTCATCAACGAGGAGATCCTGCTCTTCACGGCGATGGCCTGCGGGGTGTTCCTGATCGCCGTGCTGGTGCAGCGGCCGGGGCTGTGGTCGTCCGCGTGGCGGCCCCTGGGCGTCGCCGTGGCGGTGTGCACCGTGCTGGCCGGGTCGCTGCTGGCGTACCCGCTCTACGTGCAGTTCGCCGGGCCGATGGCGTACCACGGGCTCAGCGACGCCGTCCGCGACTACGGCAACGACATCGCCGCGTTCTTCGCCCCCGGCTCGCCCACCCTCGGCGGCAACGAGCGCGCCAACGTCAACCTCGCGCCGAACTACTCGGAGGAGAACGCCTTCCTCGGCTGGAGCCTCGCCCTCATCGCCGTCGGCATCGTGCTCTGGCTGCGCCGCGAGCCGATCGTCCGCGCCCTCGCCGCGACCGGCGCGTTCTTCGCGCTGCTCTCTCTCGGCGAGCGGGTGTCCTGGTGGGACCGGGAGCTGTTCACCGGCCCCTGGGAGTTCCTGGTGCGGCTGCCGCTGCTCGACGCCGTCGTGCCCACCCGCTTCGGCATGATCACCACCGTGGTGGTGGGGGTGCTGCTCGCCGTGGCCGTCGAGCGGGTCTGGGCGCTGCGCACGGCCGAGGCCCGCACGATGCGTACCCTCGGGGTGGCCGCGCTGGTCATGGCGCTGCTGCCGATCGCGCCGATGCCGCTGAAGGTCACCTCCCGCCCGCCGGTGCCGAAGTTCATCACCGCCGACCGGTGGCGCGACTACGTCGGCCCCGACCAGACCCTCGTGCCGATCCCGGTGCCGAGCATGGGCAACACGCACGGGATGCGGTGGGCCGCCACCACCAACCTCGACTTCAAGATCCCGGGCGGCTACTTCCTCGCCCCGCGCAACGGCAACACCGGCGACCCGGGCCGGTTCGGCGGGCGCCCCAGCGGCGTCGGCGAGCTGCTGGAGGACGTGGCCAGCACCGGCCGCTCCCCGAAGCTCGACGACCGCCAGCGCCGCCGCTCGCTGGACGAGCTGCGGCACTGGCGGGCCGCGATCCTGGTGCTCCCGGTCGGCCAGCACAACGCCGAGCCGCTGCGGCGTACCGTCGAGGACCTGGTCGGCCCGGCGCGCCGCGAGCTGGACGTCTGGGTCTGGGACGTGCGGACCCTGACCGGCCCGTCGGCCTGATGGCCGCGCCCGCCGCCGACCTCGCGCCGGGCGGGCGGCGGCAGCCGGGCCCGGTGCGGACCCGACGGGTACGCAGCGTCGACGCCGCCGTCGTCGCCGGCTACCTCGGCCTGGCGGTGCTGCTCACCAGCCGCCAGTGGGGCCGGCCCGACCGGCTGTTCCACCAGGACAACGACCAGATGCTGTTCGAGTGGATGCTCGCCCGGGCGGCCCGCGCGGTCACCGCCGGGGAGAATCCGCTGCACAGCGCGGCCCTGAACGCCCCGGACGGGGTGAACCTGATGGCCAACACGTCGGTGCTCGGGCTGGGCGTGCCGCTGGCCCCGGTGACGCTGCTGTTCGGCACGCAGGCGGCCTTCCTCGTCGCGGTCGTGGTCAGCCTGGCCGGCACCGCCACCGCCTGGTACGTCCTGCTGGCCCGCCGGCTGGTCGGCTCCCGCGTCGCCGCCGCCGTCGGCGGCCTCGTCTGCGGCTTCGCCCCCGGCATGGTGGCCCAGGCCGGGGCGCACCTGCACATGGCCGCCCAGTTCCTGGTGCCGCCGATCCTGGCGCTGGTGTTCCGGCCCGGCACCGACCGGGTCCGCCGGCACGGGGTGGCGCTCGGGCTGCTAGTGGCCTACCAGGTCTTCGTCGGCGAGGAACTGCTCGTCTTCCTGGCGCTCGCCGCCGGGGTGTTCGCGGTGGCGTACGCCCTCGCCGACCGGGCGGCGGCCCGCCGGCTGGCGCCCGCCCTCCTCGGCCGGCTCGGCGTGGGCGCGCTGGTGGCGGGTGCGCTGCTGGCGTACCCGCTGTGGTTCCAGTTCCTCGGCCCGCAGCACTACCGGGGGATGCCCTTCCACGCGCGGGGCTTCCAGCTCGACGCGGCCTCGTTCACCGCGTCGGCCCGGCAGACGGTCCTCGGCGACGGGTACCTGCCCGGGCTGCTCTCGCCGAACCCCACCGAGGAGAACTCGTTCTTCGGGCCGGGCCTGCTGGTGCTCGCCGTGGTGGTCGTGGTCTGGCTGTGGCGTCGGCCGCTGGTGCGGGCCCTCGCCGCCGTCGGGCTGCTCGCCGCCCTGTTCTCCCTCGGCGACACCGTGCGGGTCGACGGCGCGTCGACCGGGCTGCCCGGGCCGTACCGGCTGCTGGCCGGGGTGCCGCTGCTCGACCTCGTGGTGCCGGCCCGGTTCGCCCTGATCTGCGTGCCGGTGCTGGGGGTGCTGGTCGCGCTCTCGCTGGACCGGGCGCTCGCCCTGGCCCCGGCCGGCGGCGGGGCGGTGTCGGCCGGGCCAGGCTCCGGGGGCGGGGCGACCGCCTTGTCCGGGACCGGCTCCGAGGGTGGGGCGGCGGCCTTGTCTGGGACCGGCTCCGAGGGCGGGACGGCGGCCTCGTCTGGGACCGGCTCCGGGGGCGGGACGGCGGCCTCGTCTGGGACCGGCTCCGGGGGCGGGGCGACCGCCGACCGGCCCGGGGTGCCGGTGCGGCTGCTCTGGGGCGGGGCCGTGGCCGCCGCGCTGCTCCCGCTGGCCCCCACGCCGATCCGCACCGTGCCGACGTGGCCGGTACCGGCCTTCGTGGCCGACGGCGGCTGGCGGGCGTACGTGCCGGCCGGGCGGACCCTCGTGCCGGTGCCGCCGGTGACCGGCGCGGGGGTGAGCCCGGCGACGTTCTGGTCGGCCCGCACCGGGCTGGCCTTCACGGCGCCGGGCGGCTACTTCATCGGCCCGAGCGGTGACGCCGACGACCCGACCGCCCACTGGGGCGCGCCCGACCGTCCGACGGCGGCGCTGCTGCGCCGGGCCGCCGAGACCGGGGAGGTGCCGGTGGTGACCGACGCGGACCGCCGGCAGGCGGTGGCGGACCTGCGCCACTGGCGGGCGGCGGTGCTGGTGCAGGGCGGGCTGCACCAGGGCGAGGCGGTCCGCCGCACCGTCGACGCGCTCGTCGGCCCGGGGCGCGAGGTCGACGGCGCGTGGGTGTGGGACGTGCGCCCCCTGGTGGGCTGACGGCCACCGCGCCGCCGCGGGCGGCGCGCCCGCGCCGCGGCGTTAACAAGGGGCCCCTGCTATGCAGAATGCGTTAACAGGGGGCCCTTCCTTACACCTGCCAGAGCCAGACGTCGTCGATGCGCTGCGGCGGGCCGAGCAGGGCGGTCATCAGCTCGCGCAGGACCGCCTCGCGGGGATGCGCGCCGAGGACGACCACGGACGCCTTCCAGTAGCGCAGGTCCTCGGCGGCCTGCCGGCGGTTCTCCTCGGTCAGCGGCGGCACGACGCCGGTGTCCATCGTGGAGTAGATGAGGGTGCTGGTCGGCCGGTTCGGGGCGCCGAAGACGCCCTCGCCGTCGGGGTTCGGCCCGATGAAGTAGCCGCCGGGGATCGGGAACTCGTGCCCGGTCAGCGCGCTCCAGCGCAGCGTGGGCAGGCCGTGCACGTTGCTCGGGATCGGCACCGGCACCAGGGTCCGGCCCGCCGGGACGTACGGCCGCCAGCCGCCGGACGTGATGAAGTGCGGCGGCGGGTCGATCCGCTCGGCGGGCAGCGGGCGGGGGACCAGCGGCAGCACGGCGAGCGCGAGCGCCGCGTACCCGACGGGGCGCAGCCAGCGGCCCGCCCGGCCGGCGGTCCCGGCCCCGGTTCGGGCCGGCGCGGTGCGGGCCAGCGCGTCCCAGGCCAGGGCGAGCAGCACGCCGACGGCGGCGGCCACCACCAGGGCCAGCCGGGTGGGCATCATCATCTCCACCAGCGGCAGGTCGTCCGGGATGTACGCCCACGGACCGTCGATCGTGGTCTCCGCCCCGTCGAAGCGCACCACCGGGCCGATCGAGGCGACGGTGAACACGACCACCAGCACGGCGACGATCCGGGCGGGCAGCGACCGGCGCACCAGCAGCGCCAGCGCGACCAGCGCCACCAGCACCAGCGGCCAGCCGAACCAGGTGTTCTGCTCGGTGAGGCCGATGGTCTTCTCCACCGCCTCGTCGCCGGCCACGGTGTCCCGGGCGAACGTGACGAAGGCCACCAGGTCCTCGCCCCAGTTGTGGAACACCCCGCCCTGCAACCCCCGGTAGGACTGCGGGCCGTTGAACTGGAACCAGATCGGGTACGCCGTGAGCAGCAACGCCAGCGCGCCGCCGAGGCCGAGCGCGGACAGGAAACCGCGGGCGCGGGCCCACGTCGCCCGGGGCCGCTGCGCCGCGTACGCCAGCACGACCACCAGGCAGGCCAGCGCCGTGAGCAGCAGCATCTCCTCGTTGATGAAGATCTGGTAGGCCACCAGCAGCCCCAGCGCCACCCCGTCGCGCCGCCAGTTGCGCCCCGCCGCGCCCAGCAGCAGCACCCGCGCCACGATCAGCGGCAGCAGGTAGTTGGAGACGAAGTTCGGCTGCCCGTTGGCGTGGTGCACGATGCCGGGCGCGAAGCCGAGGAACGCGCCGCCGAGGAACGCCGCCGCGCGCGAGCGCACCAGGTGCCGCGACAGCATCCAGTACGAGGTGGCGGCCGTCGCCGCGAGCGCCCCGCCCAGGTAGAGGGCGTACGTCACCTGCGGGCCGAACAGCAGCGTCACCGGCGCCAGCGGCAGGGTCGCGCCGAGCAGCGACGTGTTCGCCATCATGTTCACCCCGTCCGGGGCGTTCTGGCGCAGGGAGAACAGCGGGTTCTCCAGGTGCTGCACGGAGTACGCGCCGTGGGCGAAGAGCCACTCGAACCAGCTGTGGTCGGTCGGCAGGTGCGACGACACGCGGTGCTCGACGTCGCCCCAGTAGTTGAGGCACACGAGGACGCCGAGGAGCACGTACGCTCCGATGGCCAGCAGGTCGGCGCGGGCCGGCCGCCAGCGGGGCCGGCGGGGTGTGCCTGTGCCCGCCGCCTCGGGCCCGGTCGAGCTGGCCCGCGTCGCGACGGGTGCGGAGTCGACGGGTGCGGAGTCGGATTTCAGCGAGGGGTCTACCACCGGCACGGCCACGACGCGCCATCGTACAGGCGCGTGCGCGCGGTCCCGGTCGGCCGGGCGCCCCGCGTGGAGCCCTCTCGGAGACCGATTCCGTCGCAAGAACCGCGGCGGCCCGGGAGGACGCGTCGCCGGAGCGCCGGCCACGGCCCGGGAAGGAGCGAGGGTGACGCTGATCGACCTCGGCGAGGTGCGCGGCGACCGGGAGCCGGAGCCCGCTTCCCGGCCGCCCCGGGCGGTGGGCCGGCCGCTGCGGGTGGCGCTGGCCGGTCTGCTCGCGCTGTTCGTCCTGGCCTCGTCGGCGCCCGTGGCGCGCCCCGCGTCGGCGGTGCTCGGCGGCCGGCTGGGCTCCCAGGTCGTCGTCCTCGGCGGCCGGGTCTACGTGCTGGCCCCCGAGGTGGGCAGCGGCGGGTCCCGCGAGGTGACCGCCCACGCGACGCCCGCCCGGGCCGGGGCGGGCGTCCGGACGCTGTGGCGTACGGCCGTGGCGAGCACCGGTCGCCTGGACGGCGTGCAGGAGCGGGACGGCGTCGCCCTGCTCGTCGACTACCAGCCGGACGGCGTCAAGACCGTCGCCGTGGACGTGGCGACCGGCGAGCGGCGCTGGCAGCAGGCCGGCTACCCGGCGCTCGCGGCCGGCGGGGGACTGCTGCTCCTCGGCGACGACATCGAGCGGGGCGAGCTGCGGTCGGTGGACCCGACGTCGGGCCGCGTCCGGTGGTCGGTGCCGGGTCACCTGGGCCAGGCGGCCTTCTCCGACCGCGACGAGGACTGGGCGGCCGATCAGGTGGCGCTGGTCACGGCCGCCGGCCGGATCGAGCTGCGCGACGTGGTCTCCGGGGCGGTGCGGGCGACCCTCGCCCCGCCGCCCGGCGGCTGGCAGGGGGGCCTGCAGGTCGAGGTCAGCGGTGACCTGCTGCTGGCCTTCGAGCAGGACGAGGGCGAGGTCTGGCGGGTGACCGCGTACGGCCTCGCCGCGCTGGACCGGCGCTGGGCGGTGGAGCGGCCGAGCTTCGGCTACGCGGGGACGTGCGGGAAGGTGGTCTGCGCCTTCGCGTACCAGGGCTCCGAACTGTCCGGGCTGGACCCGGCGACCGGCGGGGTCCGGTGGACGAACCCCCGCTGGCAGACGGTCGTCGCGGTGCGCGGCGACCGGCTCCTGGTGATCGCCGACGACCAGGCGGGCGGCACGGCCAGCCACCTCGGCGTGCTCGACGCCGCGACCGGGCGGGAGGTCGCCGACCTGGGGCGCTGGGACCTGGCGTTCAGCCGCACCCCGGACGGGCCGTACTACGGCACCCGGCCCGACCGCGCCGGCGGCGGCCTGGTCGTCGTGGAGCTGGACCTGGCGGGGGTGGCGGCCCGGCTGCGCGACGTGCTGCCCGACGCGGCGGGGGACTGCGCGGCCGACGGCCGCGACATCGTCTGCCGCCGGCAGGCCGGCACGTACGGCTGGTGGCGGCTGCCCGCCTGACGGTCCCCCCCGGCGGCCTCTCCGCCCGGTCCTCCCCGCCCGGACGCCCGGCCGGGCCGGGTGCCACGCTGGTTTGGTGGCCGGCACTAGGTTGTCGGGAGGTCGGCCGGCGAGGAGGCGGGTATGCGGGTGTTGGTGGTCGAGGACGAGCGCAACCTCGCCGACGCGATCGCGCGCGGGCTGCGCAAGCGCGGCATGGCCGTCGACGTCGCCTACGACGGCGACAGCGGCCACGAGATGGCCTTCGTCACCCGGTACGACGTGGTGGTGCTGGACCGGGACCTGCCCGGCATGCACGGCGACCAGATCTGCGCCGAGCTGGCCGCCTCCGGCACGCTGACCCGGGTGCTCATGCTCACCGCCAGCGGCACCGTCGCCGACCGGGTCGAGGGGTTGCAGCTCGGCGCGGACGACTACCTGCCCAAGCCGTTCGCCTTCGACGAGCTGGTCGCCCGGGTGCAGGCGCTGGGCCGGCGGGCCACCCCGGCCGCCCCGCCCGTGCTGGCCGTCGCCGACCTGGTGCTCGACCCGGCCCGCCGGGTGGTGACCCGGGGCGGGGCCGCGGTCGACCTGACCAACAAGGAGTTCGGGGTGCTGGCCGAGCTGCTCAAGGCGCGCGGCGCCGTCGTCTCCAGCGAGGAGCTGCTGGAGCGGGTCTGGGACGCCAACACCGACCCGTTCACCACCATCGTCCGGGTGACCGTGATGACGCTGCGCCGCAAGCTCGGCGACCCGCCGCTGATCGAGACGGTGGTCGGCGCCGGCTACCGCACCGCCGAGGGGCTGTCGTGAGCGTCCGCCTGCGGCCGACCCTGCGGCTGCGCCTCACGCTGCTCAACGGGGTGCTGCTGGTGGGCGCCGGGACGATCCTGGTGCTGCTGGCCTGGCTGCTGGTCCGCGACGCGCTGCGTCCCACCGACGAGCTGCTGCCCGGCACCACCGTGCTGCTGGCCGACGGCCGGTCCCTGGACGCGGGGGAGTGGCAGCGGCAGCTCGTCGACGCCGCGTCCCGGGAGCTGCTGGTCAAGGGCCTGCTGGCGCTGCTGGCGATCAGCGTGGTCGGGGTGGCCGGCGCGTACGCGGTGGCGGGCCGGGCGCTGCGCCCGCTGCACCAGGTCACCGCGACCGCCCAGCGCCTCGGCGAGGCCACCCTCGACCAGCGGATCGGCTGGTCCGGGGCGGACGACGAGGTGGCGGAGCTGGCCAAGACGTTCGACGCGATGCTGGACCGGATCGCCGCCGCGTTCGAGGCGCAGAAGCGGTTCGTCGCCAACGCCTCGCACGAGCTGCGTACCCCGCTCGCGGTGATGCGGACCGAGATCGACGTGACGCTCAGCGACGACGAGGCCGACGCCGCCGAGTACCGCCGGATGGCCACCGTGGTCCGCGACGCCTCGGAACGGGCCAACGGCCTGGTCGACGCCCTGCTGGTGCTGGCCCGCAGCGAGGCCCAGGCGGGGCGGCGGCTGGGCCGGCGCACCGAGTGCGACCTGGCCGCCGGCACCGTCAACGCGTTGTCGGCCGTGCGCCGGGAGGTGGAGCGGATCGGGCTGCGGGTGCAGACGTCGCTGGAGCCCGCGCCGGTGGTGGGCGATCCCGGTCTGCTGGACCGGCTGGCCGGCAACCTGATCGAGAACGCGGTGCGCTACAACCACCTCCACGGCCGGATCACGGTGCGCACCGGCACGGACGGCTGCACGTCCTGGCTGGTGGTCGCCAACACCGGCTTCGAGGTCAGCCCGGGCGACGTGCCGGGCCTGTTCGAGCCGTTCCGCCGGGGCGGGCAGGAACGCACCGGGGCGCGGGGCTCCGGGTTGGGCCTGTCCATCGTCCGGGCGGTCTGCGACGCGCACGGCGGCACGGTGCGGGTGTTCGCGCAGCCCGGCGGTGGCCTGGAGGTGACGGTGACCCTGCCGGCCGCCGACGCCGTGCCCGCCGTCGCCGGCCCTTCCCCCGTCGGGCGGTCCTGACGGTCGGCCCGGCCGGCGGCCCGCCGGGCGGCCCTGACCTGGCCCCGGGGCCGGTCGTGATCGGCTGTTCGTGTGCCCCGCCCGGCTGACCCGGCGGGGTCCGCCTCCGGCGGGCAGCCCGACGTCGGGTGCTCGGGTGGAGCCGTCGCGCGGTTGGGGCAGAATCGGACGCCGCCGCTGGACTCGGCGGGCTCGGGTGCGTGAAGGTGTGATGGCGCCATGCCTCACGTGGTGCGCGCCGCCGAGCCGGCCGTCCCCGGCGGCCCGGCTGTGAGCCGCACCTCCGTCCGCACGTGCTCCGGGAGTTGCCCGTGATCCGTTCCTCGTCCCTGACCCGCCGCGCCCCGGCGGTCCTCGCCGCGATCGCGCTGACCGCCGCCGGTCTCGTCGCCGCCAGCCCGGCGAGCGCCGCGCCCGACCACGACAAGGTGGTCTCCGCCGTCCCGTCCACGGCGTCGCCGGACATCGTGGACGGCACCGTGTTCGCCATCCACGACGCCGGCACGAAGATCATCGCGGCGGGCTCGTTCACCACGGTGCAGAATCGCAACTCGGACGTGGACATCACCCGTAACTACGTGCTGGCGTTCGACAAGGCCACCGGCGCGGTCGACACCGCCTTCGTGCCGGTCGTCGACAACGAGGTGAACGCGGTGGCGGCCGGCCCGACCGCCGGCACGGTCTACCTGGCCGGCAAGTTCAACACGGTCAACGGGGTGACCCGGCGCAAGGTCGCCCTGGTCGACATCGCCACCGGGGCCACCGTGACCAGCTTCGCCGGGCCGGCGTTCAACGGCCTCGTCGACGACGTCGCCCTGGTCGGCGACCGGCTGCTCGTCGGCGGCATCTTCACCACCGCCGGCAACGCCAACCCGCGCGGCGGCCTCGCCTCGCTCAACGCCACCACCGGCGCGCTGGACAGCTACCTGACCACCACGCTCACCGAGAACCACAACTACGACGGGGTGAGCGGGGCCAAGGCCGGCGTCGGCGCGGAGAAGCTCGCGCTCTCCCCGGACGGCACCCAGCTCGTCGTGATCGGCAACTTCAAGAAGGCCGACGGGGTCCTGCACGACCAGATCGTGCGGCTGGACCTCGGCGCGACCGCCGCGACCGTCGCCGACTGGAACACCAGCCGGTACACCCCGCGCTGCTCGTGGAAGGCGTTCGACTCGTACATGCGGGACGTGGCCTTCGCCCCGGACGGCAGCTACTTCGTGGTGGTCACCACCGGCGGCCAGTACAGCGGGTCGCTCTGCGACACGGCCGCCCGCTGGGAGGCCGCCGCGACCGGCGACGAACAGCAGCCCACCTGGGTCGACTACTCCGGCGGCGACACCTTCCTCTCGGTCGGCATCAGCGAGCAGGCCGTCTACGTCGGCGGGCACCTGCGCTGGCTCAACAACACCCTGGGCGGCGACAACGCGAAGGCCGGGGCCATCGGCCGGGCCAGCATCGCCGCCCTCGACCCGCGCAACGGGCTGCCGCTGTCGTGGAACCCGGGCCGGCACCCGCGCGGCTACGGCGTGGCCGAGATGCTCGTCACCCCGCAGGGCATCTGGCTGGGCTCCGACCAGTCCTGGATCGGCAACTTCCAGTACCGGCGGGAGCGGATCGCGTTCTTCCCGCTGACCGGCGGCAAGGCCCCGCACCCGACCACCACCGCCGGCCTGTCCGGCACGGTCTACCAGGCCGGCGTGCCGGTGCCGACGAACGTGCTGTACCGGGTCAACGCCGCCGGCCCCGCCGTCGCGTCGACCGACAACGGGCCGGACTGGAGCGCCGACACCGCCGACGCGCCCAGCCCGTACCACAACACCGGCAGCAGCGCCGCGAGCTACGGGGTCGTGCCCAACCTCGACGGGACCGTCCCGGCCGGCACCCCGGCCGCGCTCTACAGCACCGAGCGGTGGGACGGCACCGGCGCGCCGGAGATGCAGTGGGACTTCCCGGTGCCCGCCGGCACCGAGGTCACCGTCCGGCTCTACCTGGCCAACCGGTACGCCGGCACCGGCACCCCCGGCAAGCGGGTCTTCGACGTGACCCTGGACGGCACGCTCGTCCTGAACGACCTCGACCTCGCGGTCACGCCGGGGCACGACACCGGCACCACGCGGGCGTTCACGATCGTCAGCGACGGCACCGTCGACATCGACTTCGGGCACGTGGTGGAGAACCCGCTCGTCAACGCCATCGAGATCGTCAAGACCGGCCCGCCGCCCGCCGGCACCGGCGACGAGGTGCAGGCCCGCTCGTACGACGGGGCGACCACGGTCGGCGCGGCCACCCCGGTCGCCAACCCCGACGACACGGACTGGTCGGAGGCGAAGGGCGCGTTCTGGGTCGGCGGCACCCTGTTCTACGGGATGGACGGCGCGCTCCAGCGGCGCACCTTCGACGGGACGACCTTCGGCACGCCGAGCCTCGTCGACCCGTACCACGACGCCTACTGGGACACGGTGGAGACCGACTCCGGCCCGGCCGGGCAGACGTACGCCGGGGTCACCACCAGCTTCTACGCGGAGATCGCCAACGTCACCGGCATGCTCTACACCAACGGCCGGCTCTACTACACCCTCTCCGGCCAGAACGGGCTGTTCTGGCGCTGGTTCACCCCGGACAGCGGTGCGGTCGGCGCCGACAAGTTCACCGTCGCGGGGGTGACCGGGTTCGCCGACACCGCGTCGATCTTCCTCGCCGGCGGCACCCTCTACCGGGTCAGCCGCTCGACCGGCGCGCTGGCCTCCACCGCGTGGGCCGACGGCGTGCCCACCGGCGCGTTCACCACCGTCAGCGGCCCCGCCGTCGACGGGGTCAACTGGCGCGCCAAGGCCGTCTTCGTCGGCCCGTAGACCCCCGCCGCACCACGGGGGCACCCCGGCCCGGCTCCGCGTTCGCGCGGCGCCGGGCCGGTGCCCTTTCCGGGGTACGCGTCGACCGGGCCCCGCCGCGCGTCCCGGCGGAAACGGCGTTGCGGGGCGGCCGGTGGCGTGCCAGGATCGTCCCCGTCAGCCCGACGGCCGGAGGGAGGTGCGGTTGATGTCCACCACGACCAGTCCCGCGCCCCGCTCCACCCGCCGCTGACCTCTGTCGATCCCGCGGGGCGCCCACTCCACCACGGAGGCGACCGTGAGCGCACGGATCAGGAACATCAGCATCGACTGTCACGACACCTACGCCCTGGCCGGGTTCTGGGCGCAGGTGTTCGGCACCGGGCGGCAGCCCGACGACCACCCCGGCGACCCGGAGGCGATGGTGCTCACCGCCGACGGGGAGACCGTGCTGTTCCTCCAGGTGCCGGAGGGCAAGACGGTGAAGAACCGGGTCCACCTGTGCCTGGAGCCGGCCGACCGGTCCCGCGACGCCGAGGTCGAGCGGCTGCTTGCCCTCGGCGCGACCCAGGTCGACGACCGGCGGCGGCCGGACGGCACCGGCTGGGTGGTGCTCGCCGACCCGGAGGGCAACGAGTTCTGCGTGCTGCGCAGCGCCGCCGAGCGGGCCGCGTCGGCCTAGCCCCGGAAACGGGTCGGGCCCCCGCGCAGAGGCGCGGGGGCCCGACCCGCCTGCCCCGCCTCGCGCGGGGGCCGGGTCACACCCGGGCCGCCTCGCGTGAGGGGCCCGGGCGCCCGCCGGTCAGGAGCGCTGCTCGATCTGGCCGCGCATCGTGACGAACTCGGCCTCCGCCTCCTTGGCGGACTTGAAGAACACCACGATCATGCCGAGGCTGCCCCGGTCGGCCCAGACGCAGACGCCCAGCGGCATGCCCGCGGTCTTGCCGTCGCCGCAGCGCGCCTCGCCGCCGAGCGGGCCCGGCTCGGTGGGGGTCATCTCCTGGACGGTCAGCTCCGTCTTGAGGCCGGCGATCGCGTCGTCCAGCTCCTTCTTCGGGTCTGCCAGCACGCCCGACGCCGCGGCGACCATCACGAGGTCCTGCTTGGCGGCGTCGCCGTAGAACGCCCCGGCGGTGCTGGTCTCGTTCTGCACGTTCGACTTCATCTCGGCGACCAGCTCGTCCGCCAGCTTCGTCAGCTCCGGGTCGGTGACCTGCTTGCGGCCGGCGAGGGTGGCCGGGGCGGTGACCCGGGTGTTGGCGGCGTCGACCACGTCGCCGACCTCGTCCTTCACGGCGAACCAGGTGATCGCCGCGCCGCCGAGGCAGAGCACGAGCACCACGGCCAGGACGATGAGCACGATCTTGCCGGCCTTGGACTTCTTCGGCGGCAGCGGCGCGGCGGACGGCGCGCCGTACGGCTGGCCGGCCGGCGGCGGGTAGCCGCCCGGCTGCTGCGGGGCGGGCTGTTCCCCGTAGGGCTGCTGCGGATAGGGGTTGCCCGACGGCTGGGACATGTCGATTCAGCTCCAGTTGGTTGATCAGGAGCGGTGATCGTAGCCAGACCCACCGACAGCAGCCGACCCCGCCGGGGCGAAGGTGAGGTGAACGACGATCGCGGCGGCCGAGACGCCCACGAAAGGGACGTCCGGCCGCCGCGATCGCGGGGGAGCGGGAAGGATCAGGCGGGCAGGCTGGCCACGCCGGGCGGCAGGAACCGCCGGCCGGTCACCCGCTCGCTGGTGCCCGTCCGGTCCAGGTACGGCGTGACGCCGCCCAGGTGGAACGGCCACCCCGCGCCGAGGATCAGGCACAGGTCGATGTCCTGCGCCTCGGCGACGACGCCCTCGTCGAGCATCAGCCGCACCTCCTGCGCCAGCGCGTCGAGCGCGTTGCGCCGCACCTGCTCGGCGGTCAGCGGCTCGTCGCCGACGACCAGCAGCTTGGCGACGTCGGCGTTGATCTCGTCGTCGACCACGATCGGCTGGCCCGACTCGGCGATCCGGCGCAGGTTCTCGCTCACGGCGAACCGGTCCGGGAACGCGCCGTGCAGGGTGCCGCCCACGTGGTACGCCACGGCCGGGCCGACGAGCTGGAGCAGGGCGAGCGGGCGCATCGGCAGGCCCAGCGGGTCCAGCGCGGCGTTCGCCACGTCCAGCGGGGTGCCGGCGTCGACGGCGGCGAAGACGGTGCCGAGGAAGCGGGTGAGCAGGCGGTTGACCACGAACGCCGGGGCGTCGGACACCAGCACGCTCGACTTCTTGAGCTGCTTGCCGACCGCGAACGCGGTGGCGAGGGTGGCGTCGTCGGTGCGCTCGCCCCGGACGATCTCCAGCAGCGGCAGCACCGCGACCGGGTTGAAGAAGTGGAAGCCGACCACCCGCTCCGGGTGCTCCAGCTCGGCGGCCATCGCGGTGACCGACAGGCTGGACGTGTTCGTGGCGAGCACCGCCTCCGGGGAGACGATCTTCTCCAGCTCGGCCCAGACCTGCTTCTTGACGTCCAGGTCCTCGAACACGGCCTCGATGACGAAGTCGGCGTCGGCGAACGCGGCCTTGTCGACCGAGCCGCTGACCAGCCCGTACAGCTTGGCGGCCGTGCCCTTGTCCATCCGGCCCTTGGTGACGGCCTTCTCGATCTGGGTGTGCACGTAGCCCACACCCTTGTCGACGCGGCCCTGGTCGAGGTCGGTCAGGACGACCGGCACCTGGAGGCGGCGGGCGAACAGCAGCGCGAGCTGGCTGGCCATCAGGCCGGCGCCGACGATGCCCACCTTGTTCACCGGCCGGGCCAGGCCCCGGTCGGGCGCGCCGGCCGGCCGCTTGGCCCGCCGCTGCACCAGGTCGAACGCGTAGAGCCCGCTGCGCAGCTCCTCGGAGAAGATCAGGTCGGCGAGGGCCTCGTCCTCGGCGGCGGTGCCGGCCGCGAAGTCGGCGTCCTTCGCCGTCTCCAGCAGGTCCAGCGCCTTGTACGCGGCGGGGACCGCGCCGTGCAGCCGCGCATCGAGGGTCTGCCGGGCGAAGTAGAGCACGCCCGCCCACATGTCCCTGTCGACCTCGGGCCGGGTCACGGTGATCTCGCCGCGCACCACACCGGCCGCCCACTGCAGGGACCGTTCCAGGAAGTCGGCCGGCTCCAGCAGCACGTCGGCGATGCCCAGCTCGGCGGCCTGCTTCGGCTTGAGCATCTTGTTCTGCATCAGCGGGTTCTGCAGGATCACCTGGGTGGCGGCCGGGATGCCGATCAGGTTCGGCAGGAGCTGGGTGCCGCCCCAGCCGGGGATCAGGCCGAGCGAGACCTCCGGCAGCGCCAGGGCCGACGCCCCGCCGGACAGCGTCCGGTAGTGGCAGTGCAGCGCCAGCTCCAGGCCGCCGCCCATCGCCGCGCCGTTGACGAACGCGAACGTCGGAACCGTGCTGTCCTTCAGCCGGGCGAAGACCCGGTGGCCGAGCCGGCCGATCTCCAGGGCCTGCTCCCGGTCGGCGAGCTGCGGCAGGCTGGTGATGTCGGCGCCGACACAGAAGATGTACGGCTTGCCGGTGACCGCGACGAACGCCGGGTCCGCCGCGAGGGCGGCGGTGATCGCCTCGTCGAGGCTGGTCAGGCCGCCCGGGCCGAAGCTGTTCGGCTTGGTGTGGTCGAAGCCGTTGTCGAGGGTGATCAGGGCGGCCGGGCGGGCCAGCCCCGGCACGTTCACCTGGCGCAGCAGCGCCCGGGTGACCACCTCGTTCGGTGCGGCGAGCGCGCTCACTCGTTGCCCTCCTGTCCAGCCGGAACGGCGGAACCGGTCCAGTGCGGGTTCTCCCAGATGACCGTGCCGCCCATGCCGATGCCGATGCACATGGCGGTGAGGCCGTAGCGGACCTCGGGGTGCTCGGCGAACTGCCGGGCGAGCTGCGTCATCAGCCGCACCCCGGAGGACGCGAGCGGGTGACCGATGGCGATGGCGCCGCCCCACGGGTTGACCCGGGGGTCGTCGTCGGCGATGCCGAAGTGGTCGAGGAAGGCGAGCACCTGCACGGCGAACGCCTCGTTCAGCTCGAACAGGCCGATGTCGTCGATGCTCAGGCCGGCGATGCGCAGCGCCTTCTCCGTCGACGGGATCGGCCCGACGCCCATCACCTCGGGCTCGACACCGACGAAGCCGTACGACACCAGCCGCATGGCGACCGGGAGACCCAGCTCGCGGGCGGTGTCCTCGGCGGCGAGCAGGCTCGCGGTGGCCCCGTCGTTCAGGCCGGCCGCGTTGCCCGCGGTGACCTTGCCGTGCGGGCGGAACGGCGTCTTGAGGGTGGCGAGCTTCTCCAGCGACGTGTCGCGGGGCGCCTCGTCGACCGTGGCCAGACCCCAGCCGCCCTCGTCGTCGCGGATCGCCATCGACACCAGGTCGCCCTGGAGCTTGCCGTTGGCGTACGCCTTCGCGGTCTTCTGCTGCGAGGCGAGCGCGAACGCGTCCGTGCGCTCCTTGGTGATGTGCGGCACCCGGTCGTGCAGGTTCTCCGCCGTGGCCCCCATCACCAGGGCGGACGGGTCGACCAGCTTCTCCGCGACGATCCGCGGGTTGGGGTCGACGCCCTCGCCCATCGGGTGCCGGCCCATGTGCTCGACGCCGCCGGCGATCGCGATGTCGTACGCGCCCATGGCGATGCCGCCGGCCACGGTGGTGACGGCGGTCATCGCCCCGGCGCACATCCGGTCGATGGCGAAGCCCGGGACGGTCTTCGGCAGGCCGGCCAGCAGGGCGGCGGTGCGGCCGATGGTGAGGCCCTGGTCGCCGATCTGGGTGGTGGCGGCGATGGCGACCTCCTCGACCCGCTCCGGCGGCAGCTGCGGGTTGCGGCGCAGCAGCTCGCGGATGCAGCGGATCACCAGGTCGTCGGCGCGGGTGTTGGCGTACATGCCACCCGCCTTGCCGAACGGGGTGCGGACGCCGTCGACGAAGACGACATCGCGGACTTCACGGGGCACTTGAGCCTCCTTTTCGACCCTGACTCGGCCACGTCGCCGACCAGCGGCACCACGGACCGAACGAGGATCGCGGCACGGGCGTGGTCCCTCGGATGCTACTCGCCAGTAACCATCGTCGACACCACCCCCCGTGTGGCCCACCCCACACCGGCGCGGCGTCCGGCGCGGGGCGGCGACCGCCGCCGACCCCGCGACCGCCGCCAACCCACCGACCGGCCCCCGACCGACCCCGGCTGCCGGGTCAGGCCGCCGGGGCCGGACCCGCGAGCGCGGCGGTCAGGTCGGGCACCAGCAGCGCAAGCTGCCACTCGCGCGCCCCGAAGCCGCGCAGCGTCTCGGCGACCGTCGCCTCGGTCACCTCCTCCGGCGGGGTCCAGGCGAGCCGGCGGATCGAATCCGGGGCGATCAGGTTCTCCGGCGGCAGGGCGTGCTCGCCCGCGATCCGGACCACCACCTCCCGGCACCGGGCCAGCCGGCCCGCCGCCACCGGGTCCCGCTCCGCCCAGCGGTGCGGCGGGGGCGGCCCCTCCACCACCGGGGTCACCGGCAGCGCGTCGTCGGGCAACTGCCGGGCGTCGTCCAGCGCCGCCAGCCAGGTGCGGGCCAGTCGACGCACCGACCGGCCGCCGAAGCCCGGCAGGGTCAGCAGCGCCTTCTCGTCCTTCGGGTCCAACTCGGCGGCCGCCACGATCGCCGAGTCCGGCAGGACCCGGCCCGGCGCGGCGTCCCGGCGGGCGGCGATCTGGTCGCGGGCGTACCAGAGGGCCCGGATCCGCGCCTGGGCACGCGCCCCGCGCACCCGGTGGATGCCGGAGGTGCGCCGCCACGGCTCCGCCCGGACCCGGGGCGGGCGGTCGACGCTGCGCACCAGCGCGGCGAACTCCTCCGCCGCCCACGCCGACTTGCCCTGGCGGGCCAGCTCCGCGTCGAGCACGTCACGCAGGTCGGTCAGCATCTCCACGTCCAGCGCGGCGTACGTGAGCCACGACTCCGGCAGCGGCCGGCTCGACCAGTCCGCCGCCGAGTGGTGCTTCTCCAGGCTGAAGCCGAGTAGCTGCTCGGTCAGCGCGGCCAGCCCGACCCGCTCGAATCCCGCCAGCCGGGCGGCCAGTTCCGTGTCGAACAGCCGGCGCGGGCGCAGCCCCACCTCGGCCAGGCAGGTCAGGTCCTGGCTGGCGGCGTGCAGCACCCACTCGGCGTCGGCGATGGCCAGGTCCAGGCTGCTCAGGTCGGGCAGCGGCAGCGGGTCGATCAGCGCGGTGCCGGCCCCCGCCCGGCGCAACTGCACCAGGTATGCCCGCTGGCTGTAGCGGTAGCCCGAGGCGCGTTCGGCGTCCAGGGCGACCGGGCCGGTGCCGGCGGCGAAGCGGGCCACGACCTCGGCCAGCCCGGCCTCGGTTGTCACCGGCTCGGGTGTCCCCTCGCGGGGGGCGGTCAGGGGCACGGGCCCGTCGACGGTCGGTTCGGGCCCCGCGTCCACCGGCTCCGGCGCGGCCGACGGCGGTTGGTGCGGCTCGTTTCCCGTACGGCTTTCGGCGGCCCGACGGCGCAGGGGTGGTTCGTCGGTCACCTGACAACCCTAGTGCGCGCGGCGATCCGGCGCGCGCAGCCGGGTGCGGTGTGTGTCGGCGTCGCGCGGTGTGGGTCGGCGTCGGCTACTTGACCCGGCATGCCAGGGTCGGACATCGGGGAAGACAAAGCGCGGCGGCGCGGGTACGTTCCTTCGGGCCGCCGCCCGGGACGGAACCGGCGTCGGCGGGCACCAGGGCGGCGACGGGGAGGACGTGACGATGACGACGGCTGGGTACGGTGCGACGGGCCCGGGACAGGGGCCCGGCGACGGCTCGGGCGGGAGTTGGGCCGCCCCGGCGCGACCCGCCGAGCCGCCGGTGGGCGAGCCGCCCGCCACCGCGACCCCGGCCGGCGACACCCGTCCCGGCCCGCTGCCGCCCCGCATGGACCCGCCCCGGCTCGACCCGCACCGCGGCAGCGCCGCCGTCTATCCGCAGGCCGCAGGCTCCTACCCGCAGGCAGCAGGCTCCTACCCGCAGGCCGGAGGCGGCCACCCGCCCGCCGGTCAGGCCGCGTCGCCCGGTCACTGGCCCGGCTCGTCGCCCCCGCCCGCCCAGCCCGCCGCGCCCGGCCAGTGGTCCGGTCCCGCGCCCGCCGGCTGGCCCGCACCGCAGCAGCCACCCGCCGCCGGCCAGCAGTCGTCCGCCCCCGGCCAGCAGCCCCCGGCCGGGTACGCTGCCGCGCCGCCGTCGCCCGTGGTCCCCGGCCCGGCGTACCCGCACGGCGGGACGGCCCCGGCCCCCGGGCCGGCCTGGCCCGCGTCCGCCCCCACCGGCGGGGCCACCCCGCGGCCCCGGGGCAGGGCGCTGACGTTCGTCGCGTTCGGGCTCGCCCTGGTCCTGGCCGTGGTGAGCGGCGTGCAGGCGTACCAGATCAGTCGGCTCTCCGACCGGCTGGCCGACACCGACCAGCGGCTGGCCACCGCGCAGAGCGGCGACGGCGCCCGGCTCGACGGCCTGGAGCAGCGGGCGCAGGCCCTGGAGAAGCAGGCCGGGGCGCAGTTCAACCCGGAGGCGGTGGCCAGCGCCGTCCTGCCCAGCGTCTTCCGGGTCCGGGCCGGGCAGTTCACCGGCACCGCCTTCGCGGTCGGCAAGCCCGACACCGGCGGCGGCACCAACCTGTTCACCAACTTCCACGTGGTCGAGTCGGTCTGGGTCGGCGGCGGCCGGGAGGTCTTCCTCGAACGCACCGACCAGCGCTACCCGGCCACCATCGTCAAGGTCGACGAGGTCAACGACATCGCCCAGCTGCGCACCACCAGCAAGTTCACCGGGCTGGTGACGGCGTCCGCCGCGGTCAAGCCCGGCCAGCAGATCGTCGTCGTCGGCGCGCCGCTCGGCCTGCAGGACAGCGTCACCACCGGCGTGGTCAGCGCCTTCCGTGAGGCAGGCCAGGGCTCGGGCCCGGTCATCCAGTTCGACGCGCCGATCAACCCCGGCAACTCCGGTGGCCCGGTCATCAACGGCCAGAAGCAGGTGGTGGGCATCGCCACCGCCAAGGCCCGCGACGCCGAGGGCATCGGCCTCGCCGTACCCATCAAGGTCGCCTGCGACGGCTTCCGGATCTGCTGACTTCGGCCGCTCCGCGCCGTCCGTCCCGTACCAGCCGGTTCGTCGCGGCCCCGGCCACGGGCCGCCCCACCTGGAGGAAGAGAAGAATGTCGCAGCCACCGACCGGGCCGGGGAGCCAGCCGCCGTATCCGCCGCCGGGCGGCCCCGGCCAGCCCGTGCCCCCGCAGTACGACCCGACGGGCCAGCCGGCGGAGCCCACCCGGCCGTTCGCCCCGGGTCAGTACGGGACGCCGCAGCCGGCGGCGGAGCCGACCCAGCAGTTCGCCCCGGTCCAGCAGGGCGTGCCGCAGCCGCAGCCGACGCAGCCGTTCACCGCGCCGGTGTCGACGCCGCCCGTTCCCGGTGCCGGATACCCGCCGGTGTCGATGCCACCGGTCTCGGGTGCCGGATACCCGCCGGTTTCCGGTGCCGGGCACCCGCCGGTTTCCGGGCCGGGGCAGCCGTCGCCAGCGTTCGGCCAGCCGATGTCGGTGCCGCCCGCCTCGGGCCCGGCCTTCGGCCAGCCGATGTCCGGCCCGCCGGGAGCGATGCCGCCCTACGGCCAGCCGGGCGCGACGCCGTCCTACGGCCCGCCCGGCACGACGCCGCCCTACGGTGCCCCGGCACCGGCCGCCAACCGGGGCGGGCGCAAGGTGCTGGTCCTGGCCGTGGTGGCCGGGCTGCTCTTCGTCCTCGGCGGTGTGATGACCGGCCTCTACGTGACCAAGAGCAGCGAGCTGGACCGCACCGAGAAGCGGCTGACCGGCCAGGTCAGCGAGCGGGACGGCACGATCGCGGCGAACAAGACCGAGATCGAGAAGCTCAAGACCGACCTGCAGGCCGTGCGGGACAAGCTCTCCAACACCGAGCAGGACCTCACCGGCACCCGGAACGACCGGGACGAGCAGGCCCGGCAGAAGAAGGTCATCGCCACCTGCCTGGACAAGCTCACCAGTGCGTTGACGGCCGCGGCGGCGAACAACAAGGCCGCGTACGACAAGGCCACCGAGGGCATGAACAAGGTCTGCGACGAGGCCGAGAACTACCTCTGACGTCGCGCAGGTAGGAAGTCCCCGACCCCGCCCCGCCCACGCCACCACGGGCGGGCGGGGCTGCGCCGGGCCCGGCACCTGGGGATCTTGGAGCGAACGGCCCCTCCAGGGGCCGAAATCTTCCAAGATCTGAGGCGCGCGTCGTGCGGTGGGTGTCGTGCGGTGGGTCAGGCGGCGCCGGCCGGGCGGCGCTCCGGCAGGGCGGTCACCCCGGGCGGGGGGAGGCCCGCCGTCGAGGCGAGCAGGGTGCACCAGGCCATCAGGTGCGGGGTCAGGTCCTCGCCGAGCGGGGTCCACGAGGCCCGGATCTCGATGTCGCCGGCGGCCGGCGGCCCGGCGAGGTCGCCGAACCGGGTCGACATGGTCTGGGTGATCGTGCCCCCGATGGCCCGATGCGGGGCGTCCTGCGCGTCCAGCGCGTCGGTCAGCCAGGTCCAGCCCACCCCGGGCAGCAGCGGGTCGGCGGCGAGGTCGATCTCCAGCTCCGCCGTGACGTAGGTGACCAGCCGCAGGGTGCCCTGCCACGCCTCGTGCCCGGCGGGGTCGTGCAACAGGATCAGCCGCCCCGTGG
The DNA here is from genome assembly GCF_900091595.1 of Micromonospora haikouensis. Classification (GTDB taxonomy): domain Bacteria; phylum Actinomycetota; class Actinomycetes; order Mycobacteriales; family Micromonosporaceae; genus Micromonospora; species Micromonospora haikouensis. The sequence goes on along the minus strand of NZ_FMCW01000006.1, from coordinate 36,608 downwards.
CCACCTCGTCGTCGTCGCGCAGCACCGTCGCGGAGAGCGCGAAGGCGTACGGCGCGAGGCGTTGCGGCGCGCCGACCTCCTCCAGGACGATCTCCGATCGGGGCGCGGCCGACCGCAGCCCGGCGACCGCGCGGGCAAAGGTCTCCGGGAGCGCGATCGGGGGGGCCATGCCGGCAGCCTATGCCGCCCGCCGCCCGGCCGACGGAACGGCACGCCGACGGCCTGCGGCGGCGGCCCTCGCGGGTGCCGCGGACGGTGGATGGTGAGAGGGGCACCCTTCTCTACCGGATGCGTTAACAGGGGGCCCTTCCTTACACGTCACAAAAGGCGGCGGGGGTGGGGGAGGGGGTCCGGGGGCGTGGCACGATAGCCGCGATGAGCACCGAGACGACGGGCACCGCCGCCCGAGACGGAGAACCCCGCCGCACCGGGACGGGCGGGTCGCCGTTCGTCCGGGCCTGCCGACGCGAGCCCGGCCCGCACACCCCGGTCTGGTTCATGCGCCAGGCCGGCCGCTCCCTCCCCGAATACCGCGAGATCCGCAAGAACGTGGGGATGCTGGAGTCCTGCCGCCGCCCCGAGCTGGTCGCCGAGATCACCCTCCAGCCGGTACGCCGGCACGGGGTCGACGCGGCGATCCTGTTCAGCGACATCGTGGTGCCGGTGGCCGCCGCCGGGGTGGAGCTGGACATCGTCGCGGGCACCGGGCCGGTGGTCGCCGAGCCGGTGCGCACCCTCGCCGACGTCGAGCGGATCCGGCCCATCACCCGCGCCGACGTCTCCTACGTCGACGAGGCGGTGCGGCTGCTCGTCGCCGAGCTGGGCGACACCCCGCTGATCGGCTTTGCCGGCGCCCCGTTCACGCTGGCCAGCTACCTGGTCGAGGGCGGGCCGTCGCGGACCCACGCGAAGACCAAGGCCCTGATGTACGGCGAGCCGGAGCTGTGGCACGCCCTGTGCGCCCGGCTGGCCGAGGTGACGCTGGCGTTCCTGCGGGTGCAGGTCGAGGCCGGGGTGTCGGCGGTGCAGCTGTTCGACTCGTGGGCCGGGGCGCTGTCCGAGGCCGACTACCGGCGCTATGTGCTGCCGCACTCGACGAAGGTGCTGGCCGGGCTGGCCGACGCGGGGGTGCCCCGGATCCACTTCGGGGTGGGCACCGCCGAGCTGCTGCCCGCCATGGCCGAGGCCGGCGCGGACGTGGTCGGCGTCGACTGGCGTACGCCGCTGGACGTCGCGTCCCGCCGGATCGGCGCGGACAAGGCCGTGCAGGGCAACCTCGACCCGTGCGTGCTGTTCGCCCCGTGGCCGGTGGTCGAGGCGGAGGTGCGGCGCATTCTCGCCGAGGGGCGGGCGACCCCCGGCCACGTGTTCAACCTCGGTCACGGCGTCCTGCCGGAGACCGATCCGGATGTGCTGACCCGGGTGGTCGCGCTGGTGCACGAGGTGTCCGCGCGCCCGGGCGAGTAGCAGAGGGGGCGACCGTGCGGCAGCCGTGGCGGGTGGCGATCGTCGGGGGCGGGGTCACCGGGCTGGCCGCCGCCGTCCGGCTGGCCGACCGGGCCCCGGCCGGCACCGAGGTCACCGTGTACGAGCAGTCCGGCGTGCTCGGCGGGAAGCTGCGCACGGGCGAGCTGGCCGGCGGTCCGGTGGAGTTCGGCGCGGAGTCGTTCCTGATGCGGGACCCGGCCGGCGGCGAGTCCGCCGCCGTGACTTTGATCCGCCGGCTCGGCCTGGCCGGCGACATCGTGCACCCGAGCGTCGGGCAGGCCGCCCTGGCCGTCGACGGGGGGCTGCGCCCGATCCCGGGCGGGACGCTGGTGGGCGTACCCGGGGATCTGGCGAAGGTGGCGGCGGTGGCCGAGCCCGCTGCGGACGCCGACCGCGACGAGGGCCGGCCGCTGCTGGCCCCCGGCGCGGACGTCTCCGTCGGGGCGCTGGTGCGGGCCCGGTTCGGCGACGCGGTGGCCGACCGGCTGGTGGACCCGATGCTCGGCGGCGTCTACGCCGGCCGGGCCGACGACCTGTCCCTGGCCACCACGATGCCGGCGCTGGCCCGCGCGGCCCGGGTGGCGCACACCCTCGTCGGCGCGGTCCGGGTGGCGCAGGCCGCCGCTCCGCGCGCCCCCGGCGAACCGGTCTTCGGCACCCTGGCCGGCGGGCTGAGCCGGCTCGTCGAGGCCGCCGCGGCGGCCGGCGGGGCGACGATCCGCCGCGACGCGGCCGTGCGGGAGCTGACCCGGACGGCGACCGGCTGGCGGCTGACCGTCGGCCCCACCCGCGACCCGGAGCTGGTCGACGCGGACGCGGTGCTCCTCGCCGTCCCGGCGCGCCCGGCGGCCCGCCTGCTGGCCGGCGTCGCCGACCTGGCCCCCGAGGCCGTCGCGACCGTCGGCGCCCTGGACTACGCCAGCGTCGCGCTGGTCACCCTCGCGCTGCCCCGCCCGGAGCTGCCGGCGCTGTCCGGGTTCCTGGTGCCGGCCACCGAGGGGCTGCTGGTCAAGGCGTCGACGTTCTTCACCACCAAGTGGGGGCACCTGGCCCGGCCGGACGGGCTGGCGCTGGTGCGTGCCTCCGTGGGCCGCTACGGCGAGGAGGCGTCCCTCCAGGTCACCGACGATGACCTGGTGGAGGCGGTGCACCGGGAGCTGTCGAAGGTGCTCGGCACGCCGCTGCCCGCCCCGATGGCCAGCCACGTGCAGCGGTGGGGCGGGGCGCTGCCGCAGTACACCCCGGGGCACCTGGACCGGGTGGCCGCCGTGCGGGCGGCGCTGCGCGGCGCGCACCCCACGCTGGCCCTGGCCGGCGCCGGCTACGACGGCGTCGGCATCCCGGTCTGCGTCCGCTCCGGCGAGACGGCGGCCGAGGAGATCATCACGGCACTGGGAGGATCGGCATGACCGAGCAGACCAACGCGGCGCGGCTGCGGGAGCTCAACGAGAGCATCCGCTACACGATGTGGTCGGTGTACCGGGCGACGAGCCCGCTGCCGTCGCTGCGGGAGAACGTCACCGGCGAGGTCGAGGCGCTCTTCGCGGAGCTGGCCGGCAAGGACGTGACGGTGCGCGGCACGTACGACGTCGCCGGGCTGCGCGCCGACGCCGACCTGATGATCTGGTGGCACGCCGCGACCAGCGACGCGCTCCAGGACGCGTACCTGCGGTTCCGCCGCACCACCCTGGGCCGGGCGCTGACCCCGGTGTGGTCGCAGCTGGCGCTGCACCGGCCGGCGGAGTTCAACAAGAGCCACATCCCGGCGTTCCTGGCCGGCGAACAGGCGCGGGCGTACCTGTGCGTCTACCCGTTCGTCCGCTCCTACGAGTGGTACCTGCTGCCCGACGCCGAGCGGCGGGAGCTGCTGGCCGAGCACGGGAAGATGGCCCGGGGGTACCCGGACGTGCGGGCCAACACGGTGGCCTCGTTCGCCCTCGGCGACTACGAGTGGATGCTCGCCTTCGAGGCCGACGAGCTGCACCGCATCGTGGACCTGATGCGTGACCTGCGGGCCTCGGGTGCGCGCCGGCACGTCCGGGAGGAGGTCCCGTTCTACACGGGCCGCCGCCGCGCGATCGCCGACATCGTCACCTGCCTCCCGTGAGGGGCTAGGCGCAAGGAAGGGCCCCCTGTTAACGCAGAACGTTGTACAGGGGGCCCTTCTTGACACGCGCCGCCGCGTCGGGCGGGCGTCGTGCCGCCGGCCGTCAGACGGTCGGCGTGCAGGTCGGGGTCGGCGCGGTGTTGGTGCCGGACGAGGAGGCGACGAACCCGAACGAGGTCTTCCCCCCGGCGGCCAGCGACCCGTTGTAGGCCACGTTGCGCGCGGTCACCGTGGACCCGCTGGTGGTCACCGTCGAGCTCCAGTAGGAGCTGACCTGCTGGCCGTTGGCCCAGGTCCAGGTCACCGTCCAGCCCTTGATCGCCGACGAGCCGGCGATCACGTCGATCTCGGCCTGGAACCCGCCGTTCCAGGAGGAGACGGGCCGGTAGGTCGCCGTGCAGCCCCCGGTCGCCGGCGGGGTCGTCGGCGGCGGCGTGGTGGGGGGAGGGGTGGTCGGCGGCGGCGTGGTGGGCGGGGTCGTGGTGGGCGGGGTGGTCGGGCCGCCCCCGCCGAAGTCCACGTCGCTGCACAGGTAGTACGACTGGTCGAGGTGGCTGGCCTGCCAGATCGTGTAGACGATGTGCCGCCCGGTGCGCCCCGGCGCGTTGGCCGGCACCTGGATCGACACGCCCGACGCCTCCTTCTTCCACTGGGACGCCGGCGTGTTGCCGATCTGGCCGGCCAGTTCCAGGTCGCTCCAGCCCAGCGGCTTGTTCAGCGCGTCGAAGCCCTGCTTGGTCACGTACACCCGGATGTAGTCCGCGCCGTGACTGGCCTGGTCGTTGAGCTGGATGCGGAAGCTGTTGGAGATCGAGGTGGTCTTCCACGCGCCGATCGTGTCCAGCGAGTTGTACTGGCCGCTCTGGGTGTGGCCGGCGCTGCACAGCTGGCCGTCGGGGATGGCGGCCTGGTGGTTGCCGGCGACGCCCTCCCGGAACAGGCCCATCCAGTTCCACATGGCCTGCGGGTCGGCCTGGAAGGCCTGCCAGCACATCGGGTCCTGGGTGGCCATGGCGGGGTTCATGTGGTCGGCGCCCCAGCGCTGCCAGCAGCCGTAGTTGCGGGATGCCGGGTCGACGACGGAGCCGTGGGCGGACGCGGGGTTCGCCAGGGCGGTGGTGAGCAGCATGGCGGCGGCGGTGCCGACGGCGAGCAGCCAGGCTGCCAGGCGCGGCGTGGAACGCCGACGCGCGAGGGTGGACAATGGAGCCTCCGGGTTGAGGGGTCGACTGTGACGACGCCCGGATCTCGGGAGTTGCCCCTCCCGTGCCGGTTCGAGTTGCTCCCGTGGCGGCTCTGCTGCGAGATTCCCACACCCATAGGGATGTGTCAATTTGCGGCGCCCTCCGGGGCGTCGGGGCGGGCGGGGCGCCGGCGCATCGGGGTGTGCGGGATGCCGTCCTCGACGTACTCCGGCCCGCTGACGGCGAAGCCGTGCCGGGCGTAGAAGCCGACCAGGTGGGACTGCGCCTCCAGCACGCACGGCCGGTCGCCCACCGCGGCCAGCGCCTCGGTCATCAGCCGCCCGGCGTGGCCGCCGCCCCGGGCCCCCGGCGCCACCACGACCCGCCCGATCCGCGCCAGGCCGCCGGGGTCGGCCAGGATCCGCAGGTACGCCACGACGCCGCCGTAGCTGTCGGCCCCGCCGTCGTTCCCGTCTCCTGTGCCGTCGCCCTCGTTCTCGGCGTCGCCCCCGGCTGCACTGTCGACGTCGCCCTCGGTCCGCCCGCCACCGTCAGCGGCACGGGTCAGCCACACGTGCCGGGTGCCCGGCTCGACGTCCCGGCCGTCGAGCTCCGGGTACGGGCACCGCTGCTCCACCACGAACACGTCGACGCGCAGTCGGAGCAGGTCGTGGAGGGTGCGGGCGTCCAGCTGGGTGAAGGAGGCGATCCGGGCCTCGACCGTCTGCGGCGACACCCGCCGATGCTAGGCCGCCCGCCCTCGGCGCAAGGAAGGGCCCCTTGTTAACGCATTCTGTAGAGCAAGGGCCCCTTATTAACACCCGTGTTAATAAGGGGCCCTTCCTTGCGATTCAGCGGGGGCGGGCACCGACGGCGTCGCGGATCTCCGCGCCCCGGTCGCCCTCCTCCTGCCGGGCGCAGTGGCCGCAGCAGAAGAAGCGCCCCGACACCTCGACCCCGTGGCCCACGATCTTGACCTGGCAGTGTTCGCAGATCGGGGCCAGCCGGTGCGCCGCGCACTCGAAGCAGTCGAAGGTGTGCACGTCGCCGCTGACCGTGCGCACCTCGAACGCCATCCAGTAGTCGTTGCCGCAGACCTCGCACGTCGCCATCGCCGAACCCCCGTAGCCGAAAGGACAGATGTCCCCCCAGCGTGCGACAACGGCCCGAACCGGGCGGCCGAAACGACCGAAACCGGGCCGCCCAGGCGGCGTGTCGGGGTCGGCGTGTCCAGCGTTGTGCCTGGTGAAAGCCTCGACCCCCGGAGGACGACGTGATCAAGCGCAGCAGGCTCTTCGGCAACCAGACCCGGGTCACCTTCTGCCTGCCCCGCGAGGCGCCGGCCGGCCCGGTGAGCGTGGTCGGCTCCTTCAACGACTGGGAGCCGGGCCGCCACGAACTGGTCGCCCGGCGCGACGGCACCCGTACGGTGACCGTCCGGCTCCGGCCCGGGGCGTACCGGTTCCGCTATCTCGCCACCGGCGGGATCTGGCTCGACGACGAGTCGGCCGACGGGGTCGACGAGCAGGGCAGCGTGCTGCTCGTCTGACGTGGCGCGCGCCGTCGGGCGGAACCGGACCGCCGCCCGTCAGCCCTGGGCCGGCTCCAGCCGGATCGAGATCGAATTGACGCAGTGCCGGGTGTCCTTCGGGGTGAAGCCCTCGCCCCGGAAGACGTGCCCGAGGTGGCTGTCGCAGCGGGCGCAGCGGATCTCCGTACGCCGCATGCCGTGGCTGTCGTCCTCGATCTCCTTCACCGCGCCCGGGATCGCGTCGTCGAAGCTGGGCCAGCCGCAGTGCGAGTCGAACTTGGTGTCGCTGGGATAGAGCTGCGCCCCGCAGGCGCGGCAGCGGTAGACGCCGGGGGTCTTGGTGTCCACGTACTCGCCGGTCCACGGGCGCTCGGTGCCCGCCTCACGCAGCACCCGGAACTCCTCCGGGCTGAGCCGGACCCGCCACTCGTCCTCGGTGCGGGGCAGTTCGTTCTCGTCAAGACTCACCCCGCAACGGTACGTCGGCTGTCGGTGCCGTGGCATATGGTCGCCAGATGGCAGGCACCGCGAAGGCCCCGGCCGCCGAGGTCGAGGTGGCCGGGCACACCATACGGCTGAGCAGCCCGGACCGGGTGATCTTCCCGGAGCGGGGCTTCACCAAGGCGGACGTCTTCGGCTACTACCTGGCGGTCGGCGACGGCATCATGCGCGCCCTGCGGGACCGCCCGACCACGCTGCAACGCTTTCCCGACGGCATCGGCGGGGAGGCGTTCTTCCAGAAGCGGGTGCCGGCCCGGGGCGTGCCGCCGTGGCTGACCACCGCCCGGATCACCTTCCCCAGTGGCCGGACGGCCGACGAGCTGTGCCCGGCCGACCTCGCCCACGTGGCGTGGGCGGCCCAGATGGGCACCGTCGTGTTCCACCCCTGGCCGGTGCGTGCCGGCCACGTCGACCACCCCGACGAGCTGCGCGTCGACCTCGACCCGCAGCCCGGCACCGACTTCGCCGACGCGGTCGCCGCCGCCACCGAGCTGCGGGCCCTGCTCGACGAGCTGGGCGCGACCGGCTGGCCGAAGACGTCCGGGGGCCGGGGCGTGCACGTCTACCTGCGCATCGCGCCCCGGTGGACGTTCACCGAGGTGCGCCGGGCCACCATCGCGCTGGCCCGGGAGCTGGAGCGCCGCCGCCCCGACCTGGTCACCACCGCCTGGTGGAAGGAGGAGCGGGGCGAGCGGGTCTTCGTCGACTACAACCAGATGGCCCGGGACCGCACGATCGCCTGCGCGTACTCGCTGCGGGCCAACGCCCGGGCCACCGTGTCCACCCCGGTCACCTGGGACGAGCTGCCCGACGTCGACCCCGACGACCTGCACCTGGGCAGCGTCCCGGCCCGGTTGGCGCAGCGGGGCGACCCGCACGCCGGCATCGACGACGCGGCGTGGGACATCACCCCGCTGCTGGAGTGGGCCGACCGGGACGCGGCGGCGGGGCAGGGCGACCTGCCGTACCCGCCGGACCACCCGAAGATGCCCGGCGAGCCCAAGCGGGTCCAGCCGTCGAAGGACCGCGACCGGCCCCGCTGACCGCGGGCAGAGCTGACGTACGCGGAATCAGCTGATCGGGCCCATCATCGCCTCGACGGCCTCCTTCGCCGTGCGCAGGTCCGCGCCCGTCGCCTCCCGGTACGCCTTGATCGCCTGGATCTTCTGGCCCCGGGCCAGATACTCGCGGACCCCGGGCGGCTCCGGCCGCCGGTCGACCACCCCGAGGTGGTCCATCACGAGCTGGAGGCGGCGATCGATCTCGGCCAGCCGGGCCTCCGTGACCCGGTCCCGCCGGGGGCCGGCGAGCTGGCCGCCCAGCAGCAGCACGACGCCGATCGTCAGCACGATGAGGGCGATCTCCATGCCAGCCATCCAAGCAGGCCGCCGCCAGGCCCGCCCCCCGGGGCAGGACCGGGCGGCCGGTGAGCGCCGGGCCATAACGGTCGGATAACGGGCGCGAACCTTTCCGTACCCGCAGTGGGTCTCTGTGTCCGTCGGCTCCGCGGGGGGCCCGGGGAGGCGGCGCGATGGTGCTGGTGTGGAGGCGGGCGTGGGCCGCCCGGGGGCTGTTGTCGGCCGCGTTGGTGGCGGCCCTGGTGGCGGTCGCCCTCGTCACCGGGCTGGCCGACTACAGCCGGCGGGCCGTCGACGCGGGAGCGCGGGCGGTGCTCGCCGCGTCGCCCGCCCAGGAACGCAGCCTGCTGGTCAGCGGCTCGGGCGGCCCCGACCGGGCCGCCTTCGCCGCCCGGGACCGGGCGGTCCGCGACCGCTTCGCCGCCGGGCTCGGCGGGGCGGCGGTGGCGGTGCGAGGGGCCCGCTACGGCACCGGGCGGGAGCTGACCGGTGACCTCGGCGCCGCGCGGGCCGGCGACGACCCGGTGTTCGCCGAGCTGACCACCCTGGAGGACCTGGCCGGGCACGCCGAGCTGGTGGCGGGGCGGCAGCCCACGGGCGGGGCCGTGCCGACGCAGGTGCTCCTGCCGGAGCGGGTCGCCGCGGTGCTCGGCCTCGCCGTCGGCGAGCGGGTGCCGCTGCGCGACCGGGCCACCGAGCGCGCCGGCGAGGTCGAGGTGGTCGGCCTGTTCCGGCCCCGGGACCCCACCGGGTCGTACTGGCGACTCGCGCCGGGCGCCGTCGCGGCCGGCTCCGAGACGTCGTACGGGCCGTTCCTGCTCGACCCCGCCGACTTCGACCGGACGTTCCCCGGCACCACCTCGGCGGCCTGGCTGGTCGAGCCCGACCTGGCGGCGGTCGGGCCGAGCCGGCTGGACGCCGTGCGCCGCGCCGTCGCCACGGAGGTCGCCGACCTGCCCGGGGCGACCGGCCTCGGCTCCTCCGCCCAGACCGTCACCACCATGGACCGGCTGATCGACCGGCTGACCCGCGCCGACCTGGTGGGCCGGTCGTCGCTGCTCACCCCGCTGCTGCTCGTCCTCGTCCTCGGCGGGTACGCGCTGGTCCTGGTGGCGGCCCTGCTCAACGAGGACCGTCGGGGGCAGACGGCGCTGCTGCGCGCCCGGGGCGCGGCGAGGAGGCAGATCGCCGGGCTGGCCGTGCGGGAGGCCGCCCTGGTGGTCCTGCCGGCCGCGCTGCTCGGCCCCCCGCTCGCCGCCGAGGCCCTGCGTCGGATCGGCCGCGACCAGGGCTGGTCGGAGCTGACCGCCCGCGGCGGCACGACCCTCACCTGGGCGGTCGCCTCCGCCGCGGCGGCCGGCTGCCTGGTGGCCATGGCGCTGCCGGCGCTGCGCCGCGCCGGCACGTACGTCGCCGACCTGGCGGCCCGGTCCCGGCCGGGCCGGGGCGCGGCGGCCCAGCGGATCGGCGTCGACCTGGCCCTGGTCGGCCTGGCCCTGCTGGCCTGGACGCAGCTGCGGCGGTACTCGTCGCCGCTGGCCGGCGCCGACGGCCGGCTCGGCGTCGACCCGTTGCTGGTGGCGGCGCCCACGCTGGGGGTGCTCGCCGGTGCCGTCGTCGCGCTGCGCCTGCTGCCGCCGGCGGCCCGGCTCGCCGAACGGTTCGTCGACCGCCGGCCGTGGCTGGCCGCGACGCTGGGCATGTGGCAGGCGGGCCGCCGGCCGCACGCCGGCCCGGTGCTGCTGCTCGCGCTCGCCGTGGGCGGCAGCACCCTGGCCTGGTCGTTGGTGACCACGGGGGAACGGTCGCACCTCGACCAGGCGGACTTCACCGTCGGGGCCGACCTGCGGCTGGTCGAGCGGTCCGGGGCCGCGCCGGCCGAGCGGGCCGGCCGCCTCGCCGCCGTGCCCGGCGTGGACCGGGCGGTGCCGGCCTGGCGCGACGACATCCGGGTGGGCCGCGAGGACCTGCCGGTGAGCGTGCTGAGCCTCGACGCGGCGGCGGCGCCCGACGTGGTCCGGCTCGACGAGCGGCTCGCCGGCGAGCCGCCCCGGGCGCTCTTCGACCGGCAGGTGCGCGGCCGGGCCGCCCCCCTCGGCGTCGAGCTGCCCGCCGCCGCCCGCCGGCTCGCCGGCACGGTCGCCACCCCGGTGACCGATGCCGCCAGGCCGCACCCGGTGCGGGTGTCCGCCCTGCTCACCACCGCCGACGGCGGCGCGTGGAAGCTGCCCCTGGCCAGCGCGGGCAGCGACGGACGGCCCGTGCCGGTGGCCGTGGACCTGCCGGACAACGGCGGCCGGGCCTACCGGCTGGCCGGATTCGACGTCGACGCCGGGCCGGCGATCGGCTCCGGCTACGGGCTGGAGGTGACCGGGCTGCGCACGGTGGACGCGGGCGGCGCGACCAGCCCGGTGCCGCTGGCCGGCGACTGGGTGCCCCGGCTGGACGACCCGGAGAGCGCGGAGCCGGCCCGGTTCGCCGACGGCGTGCTGCGCGCCGGCCGGAAGGTGGCGCGCGTCGCGGGCGGCCGGTTCGCGACGCAGCCGACCAGCCGCTTCGCGGTGGTGCCGGCCGGCGCGGGCGCACCGGTCCCGGCGCTGATCACGCCGCAGGTGGCCCGGGCGCTGAGCGTGGGCCGGGGCGACACGATGGACGTCGTCCTCTCCGGGGTGACGCTCACCGTCGAGGTGGTCGGGGAGGTCGACGCGGTGCCGGCCAGCGGTGGGGCGGCCGGCGGCATGCTGCTGGACCTGCCGGCGGCCACGGACTGGCTGCTGCGGGCCACGGGCACCGTCCGGCCGGTCTCGGAGTGGTGGATCCGCACCGGGACCGGCGGGTCCGCGGAGGCGGCGCGGGCGGCGGCCGACCTGCCGGGGGTGACCGTGCTGGACCGGCGGGCGGCGGCGGTGGAGGCCGGCCGCGACCCGTACTGGCTCGGCACGCGCACGGGGCTGCTCGCGGCGGCGGCGGGTTCCGTCCTGCTCGCCCTGGTCGGGCTGGGCGTGGACGTCTGGGCCACCGCGCGCCGACGGATCGGCGAGCTCGCGGTCCTGCACACCCTGGGCGCCCCGGTGCGGCTGCTCGCCCGCGCCCTGCTCACCGAGCAGACCTTCCTGGCCGGCATCGGCGTCGGCGTCGGGTTGCTGGTCGGTGCCGGGGTGGGCGCCACCATGGCCCCGCTGGTGGTGCTCACCCGGTCGGCGGACCGGCCGGTGCCGGAGGCGGCCTTCGCGCTGCCCTGGCTGCCCGTCGCCGGCACCGCCCTCGGCCTGCTGCTCGCGGCGCTCGCGTTCAGCACGGCGATCGCCTCCGGCGTCCGTCAACGCGTCGCGGCGGCCCAACTACGGATCGGCGGAGAGCGATGACCAGGGGTGGGACCGAGGGGCCTCGGCCGGCGGTGTCCGGCGGCGTGGCCGCGCTGGCGGGGGTCGTTCGCCGGGTGCGGGCGTTCGCCGGGCAGTTCGTCCTGCTGGGGGTGCTGGCGCTGGTGGCCGCGCTGCTGGTGACCGGCGTTCCGCGTACCGCCGACCGGCTCGCCGAGCAGGGGCTGCGGGAACACGTCGCCGAGCGGCCGGCCGCCGAGCGGGACCTCACCCTCACCGCCGCCGAGCTGCCGGCCGGTGGGGGCGGGGTCGTCGCGCCGGTCACCGCGACCCGGGGCCGGGAACTCGACACGCTCCAGGCGGGCCTGCCCGGGGCCGTCCGGGAGGCGGTGCAGAGCCGGTGGTTCCTCGCGGAGACCGCCTTCGGTCGGCTGACCGGCCCCGACCTCGCGGCGAAGAACTATCTCGTCGTCACCCGGCTCCGCGCGGCACCCGGCGTCACCGGGGCGGCCACCCTGACCGAGGGACGCTGGCCGGCGGAGGCGGTGGGCGCGGGGCAGCCCGTCGAGGTCGCGCTGGCCGACGACACGGCCCGCAAGCTGAACCTCCGCGCGGGCAGTCGGCTGCGGTTCAGCGGTGCCGGCGCCGAGCCGGTGCCGCTGCTCGTGGTGGGCGTCTTCGAGCCGGCGCGCAGCGCCGACGGCATCTGGAACACCCTGCCGTCGGCGCTGCGGGTGACCGAGCCGGCCGGCGACGAGGAGCCGTACGAGATGGTGGCGCTGACCAGCGACGCGGGCCTGGACGCGGCGATCGCGACCGGCGTGCCGGTCCGGTTCTCCTGGCGCTACCGCCTCGGCGACCTGGGCGTGGCCGACCTGGGTGCCGTCATCGACGGCGTGCGGCGGCTGGAGCGCACGCCCCCGGCCGGGCTGAGCGTCACCCAGGCCGTGGACGTCCCGTTGCGGCAGTTCCTCGACGCGGTCTCCGCGGCCCGGACGCTGCTCGCGGTGATCGCCGCCGGGATGTTCGCCACCGTGGCGGGGCTGATCGTGCTCGCGGCCCGGCTGGCGGCTCGCCGCCGGGAGGCCGAGTTCGCCCTGCTGGTGGCCCGGGGCGGCGCACCGACCAGCGGGGCGCGGCGCAGCCTCGCCGAGTCGGCACTGGTGGTGCCGCCGGCCGCGGCGCTCGGCTGGCTGCTCGGCCGGCTGCTGCCCGGCTCCACGGCGGGGACGGCGGGGACCGACTGGCTGGTCCTCGTCGCGGCGGCGCTGGCCACCCTGGCCCTGCCCCTGGCGACGCTGGGCTCCTCGGCCCTGCCGGGCGGCCGACGCGACCTGTCCGGCCGCCGCGCCGGTGGCCGCCGGCTGACCCTCGAACTCCTCGTCGTCGCCCTCGCCGTGCTGGCCACCTTCCTGATCCGCCGCCGGGGCCTCAGCCCCGGCTCGGTCGATCCGCTGCTGGTCTCGGTGCCGGTGCTGCTGGCCGTCGCCGCCGCGGTGCTCGTGCTGCGGCTCTACCCCTGGCCGCTGCGGCTGCTGGGCCGCGTCGCGGCCCGCATGCGCGGCAGCGTGACGTTCCTCGGGGTGGCCGGGGCGAGCCGGTCGGCCGCCACCGGGCCGGTGGTGGTCGTCGTGGTCGCGGTCGCCACGGCCGCGTTCTGCGGGGTCGTGGCGGGCGGCATCGAGGCCGGCCGGGACCGGACGGCCACCACGGCCGTGCCGGCGTCGGCGCTGGTCGACGGGGAACGGCTCGCCCCGGACACGGGTACGGCCCTGCAACGGTTGCCCGGCGTGCGGCGCAGCACCCCGGTGCTGCGGGAGGGCGCGCTGCGCGTCGCCGACGCCCGGGGCGTCGACGCGGGTCTCGCCGCCGTCACCGTGCTGCTGGTCGACGGGCCGGGCCTGGCCGAGACGGCGCGCGACGCCGGAGTGGACGTGTCGGTGCCGCCGGTGCTGCGGGCGGGCCGGTCGCCGGGGCCGGCGCCCGCGCTCGTCTCCCCGGGGCTCGCCGCCGAGCTGGCCCGCGCGGGCCTCGACGGGACGGCCCTGGTGACCCTGCAGGGGTACGCCCAGCCGTTCCGGGTGGCCGCCACGGCCGAGGGCTTCCCGCTGGTCCCGCCCGACGTCGACCGGTTCGTGGTGCTGCCCTGGCAGGCGCTGCCCGAGCCGGTGTCGGCCGGCCTGGGCACGCCTGGTCCGGTGTCGTCCGGGCCGGGCGCCCCCGGTTCGGGCGTGTCCGGCCCGGTGCCGACGGCGTTCCTGGTCTCCGGCGACGGGTTCGACGTCGAGGCGCTGCGGCGGGCGGGCGACGAGGGCCAGCGCCGCTACCAGACCGGCGGCAGCTTCGCGGCGGGGGAGCGCCCGCGCGGCGCCGAGGTGACCACCTGGCGGGGCGCCCGCCAGCAGCTCGGCGGCGGCGGCGCGAACGGCCTGCTCGTCTTCGGGTTCGCCGCGGGCGCGGCCGGGGGTGCCGCGTTCGGTCTGCTGGCGGTCGCCTTCGCGGTGCTGGCCGGTGCGCGGACGCGGGCGCAGGTGCTGTCCCGGCTGCGCACCCTCGGCCTGTCCCGCCGGCAGTGGCGGGGGCTGCTGCTGGTGGAGCTGACGCCCCTGGTCGCCGCCGCGCTGCTCACCGGCGCGCTCACGGGGGCGCTGCTGCCCCTGCTGCTCACCCCGGCGCTCGGGCTGGCCGCGTTCACCGGCGGCGAGCCGGTCCGGGTCGCGTTCTCGCCCGGGCTGGTCGGGGCCGTCCTGGCGGCCGGCGCGGTGGCGCTGGCCCTCGCGGTGACCGTGGAGACGGTGAACAACCGCCGCATGCGCCTCGGCGAGGTGCTCCGGCTCGGCGAGGGGAGCTGACCGTGCGGGAAGACGCGGCGCAGGGAGCTGGGGGTCCGTGGAGACGCGGCGCAGGGAGCTGGGGGTCCGTGGAGACACGGCGCAGGGAGCTGGGGGTCCGTGGAGATGCGGCGAGGAATGCTGACGATGCGTGGAGAGGGATGCTGAGATGACAGCCACTGTGACGGCGCCCGCCGCGCCGGACCTGGCCACCCTGCAACGGCGGGCCGCGCAGCGGGCGGCCGAGCGGGCCGGCGGGCACGACCGGCTGCGCGGGCACATCGTCTGCGACGGCCTGGTGCGGATCTTCAAGACCGACGGGGTCGAGGTGGTCGCGTTGCAGGGGCTCGACCTGGTCATCGACCGGGGGGAGCTGGTCGCGATCGTGGGCGCGTCCGGCTCGGGCAAGTCCACCCTGCTGAACATCCTCTCGGGGCTGGACACCCCGACGGCCGGCATCGCCCGGGTCGCCGAGTACGACCTGCTCGCCATGTCCGCCCGCCGCCGGTTGAGCTACCGCCGGCGGATGGCCGGGTTCGTCTGGCAGCAGACCGGCCGCAACCTGCTGCCGTACCTGACCGCGCTGGAGAACGTCGAGCTGCCGATGCGGCTGGCCGGGCGGCGCTCCCGGCGGGCCCGCCGCGAGCGGGCCCGCGAGCTGCTCGACCTGGTCGGCGTGGGCCACTGCGCCGACCGGCGGCCGGCGCAGCTCAGCGGCGGGGAGCAGCAGCGCTGCGCGGTCGCGGTGGCCGTGGCCAACGACCCCGAGGTGCTCTTCGCCGACGAGCCGACCGGCGAGCTGGACGAGGCCACCGGCGCGGAGGTCTTCGCCGCGCTGCGGCAGATCAACGCGGAACTGGGGGTGACGGTCGTGGTGGTCACCCACGACCACGCCGTGGCCACCCAGGTCCGCCGGACCGTCGCCATCCGCGACGGCCGGACCGCCTCCGAGGTACGCCGGACCGCGCGGATCG
Organism: Micromonospora haikouensis; assembly: GCF_900091595.1. Classification (GTDB taxonomy): domain Bacteria; phylum Actinomycetota; class Actinomycetes; order Mycobacteriales; family Micromonosporaceae; genus Micromonospora; species Micromonospora haikouensis. The sequence goes on along the minus strand of NZ_FMCW01000006.1, from coordinate 21,311 downwards.
GCGCGGACGGCAGCACGGAACTGGTCAGCGAGGAGTACGCCGTGCTGGACCGCGCCGGCCGGATGCAACTGCCGGAGTCGTTCGTCGACGCCCTGGCCCTGCGCGACCGGGTCCGGCTCACCCTGGAACCCGACCACGTCGAGGTGCGGCCGGGCGGCCGGGCCGACGCCGAACGGAGTGACGCATGAGCGAGCAGCAGCAGTCCGGTCCCCCCGTCGGCACGGCCGCCGGGGTGGCCGCCGCCCCCGGACACACCGCGACGGTGGACGAGGTGGTGCGGGTGGACCGGGTGAGTCGCACCTTCGGCCGGGGCGAGCGCGCGGTGCACGCCGTCCGGGACGTCTCGTTCGTCGCCGGACGGGGGGAGCTGGTCGCCGTCCGGGGCCGGTCGGGCGCCGGCAAGACCACCCTGCTGAACCTGGTCGGCGGCCTGGACCGGCCCGACTCCGGCCAGGTGCGGGTGGCCGGGCACGACCTCGGGGCGGCCGGCGAGCGGGAGCTGCTGCGGCTGCGCCGGGGGACCGTCGGGTTCGTCTTCCAGACCTTCGGGCTGATCCCGATCCTCTCCGCCGCCGAGAACGTCGGGGTGCCGCTGCGGCTGGCGAAGGTGCCCGCCGCCGAGCGGGAGGAACGGGTGGCGGTGCTGCTGGAGCTGGTGGGGCTGGGCGGGCACGCCGCGCAGCGGCCGTACGAGCTGTCCGGCGGTCAGCAGCAGCGGGTGGCGTTGGCCCGGGCCCTGGCCAACGAGCCGGACCTGCTGATCGCCGACGAGCCCACCGGCCAGCTCGACTCGGAGACGGGCCGGTCCATCATGGACCTGCTCCGCGCGGTGGTGCACGCGCGCGGCATGACCGCCCTCGTCGCCACCCACGACCCGGCCCTCATCGACCTGGCCGACCGCACCCTCACCCTCCGCGACGGCCATCTGGTCCCCGCCCCCTGACGGGATGGGGATCAGAGGGGGAGTTTCATGCCCTCGTGGGTGGACTGGAAGCCCAGGGCCACATAGAAGCGGTGGGCGTCGGTGCGGGACTTGTCCGTGGTGAGCTGCACCAGGGCGCAGCCGCGCTGCCTCGCCTGGTCGATCGCCCAGCGGATCATCTCCCCGCCCAGCCCCTGCCCCCGACGGTCGGAGCGCACCCGCACCGCCTCGATGAGGGACCGCTGGGCGCCGTGCCGGCCGAGCCCGGGGATGTAGGTGATCTGCAGGCAGCCCACGACCACCCCGCCGTCGTCGGCCACCACGAGATGGTTGCGCGGGTCGGCGGAGATGTCCGCGAAGGCCCGCTCGTACGCGTCGTCCACCTCGCCGACGTCGCGGGCCCGCCCCAGCACGTCGTCGGCGAGCAGGGCGAGGATGGCCGGCAGGTCGGCCCGGACCGCCTCCCGGAAGATCACTGTGCGCATGGCGTCAGCCTGACACAACGACAGCCGGCGATGTCCCGGCCGCGGGTTGCCGGGACCGGGCAGCATGATGCGGCATGGACGTCCTGCTGCAGCCGTTCCGCTGGGTCTACCGGGGCCTGGTGTGGTTCGCCAACTCGCCCCGGACGCTGATCACGTCGTACCTGCTGATGATCGTGGTGGCCGGGGTGATCTACAGCCACGTGGAGCACAAGAGCGCCACCGACTCGGTCTGGTGGGCGGTGGTCACGGCCTCCACCGTCGGCTACGGCGACATCTCCCCGACCACGGGGGCGGGCCGGGCCCTGGCGGCGCTGCTCATCTCGACCATGGTGCTGCTGGTCATCCCGCTGATCACCGCGCACTTCGCCAGCCAGTTGATCGTGGACGACGACGCCTTCGAGCACGACGAGCAGGAGGAGCTGAAGGCCGACGTGCGGCGGATGCGGGCCCTGGTGGAGGAGCTGGCGGCCCGACAGGGGATCACCCTGCCGCCGGAGCCGCCGCTGCCCCCGCCGCCGGCCACCCGCCGCGCCCGCAGATCCCGCAGGTGAGCCGTCCCGCCGCGCGGGCCCGCCGGCGGTCGACCCGGTGCGTCGTCACCGGGCCGGGCAGCGCAGCCCCTCCCGGGGCACCGTCAGCGAGATCAGGTACGCGTCCACCGCGTCGGTCACGCAGCTCGTCTGCGGGTACGCCGTGTGCCCCTCGCCCTCCCAGGTCAGCACGCGGCCCACGCCCAGCATCGAGGCCAGCGTCGCCGTCTGCTCGTAAGGGGTCGCCGGGTCGCCGGTGGTGCCCACCACCACGATCGGCGGCGCGCCGACCGCCTTCCCCGTCGGGTACGGGTCCCGCGCGCCGGGCCACTCGGCGCAGCCGAGCATGCCGACGGCCAGGGCCGGCCCGAACAGCGGGTAGGTCTGCCGCCACTGCGACTGGAGCTCGCGGATGCGCTGCACGCTGGGCTTCGCGGTCTCGTCGGTGCAGTTGACCGCGAGGTTGGCGTCGAAGAGGTTCGAGTATTTCCCGTCGGCGTCGCGGCCGGCGTACGCGTCGGCCAGCCGGAACACCTCGCCCGGGTCGCCGCCGTCCAGCCGCTCGATGGCGTGGGCCAGCTCCTGCCAGCCCGACTCCGTGTAGAGCGAGGAGATGACCGCGTAGAAGACCCAGCCGGAGGTGGCCTCCCGGCCGTCGGCCGCCTTCACGGGGGAGACCTTCGCCTTGTCGATCGCCGAGGTCACCGCCGCCCGGGCGTCCGGGGCGAGCGGGCAGCGCCCGGCGTTGGCCGCGCACCACCGGGTGAAGTTGTCGAACGCCCGCTCGAAGCCCTTCGCCTGGCCTTCCGAGCCGGCCACCAGGTCCTGCGTCGGGTCGACCGCGCCGTCGAGCACCAGGGCCCGCACCCGCTGCGGGTAGAGCTGGGCGTACGTCGCGCCGAGCAGGGTGCCGTAGGAGTAGCCGAGGTAGGTCAGCTTCTCGTCGCCGACCGCCGCGCGCACCGCGTCCATGTCGCGGGCGGCCTGCTCGGTGCCGTAGAGCGGGAGCTGGTCGCCGTACTTGTCGCCGCAGCCGCGCCCGATCCGCTCGTTGAGCGCCACGAAACCGTCGAAGGACGCCGCGGACCGCGGGTCGGGGTCGTAGCCGAAGCTGGCGTCGAGGTCGGCGTCGGAGATGCACTTCACGGGGCTGGACCGGGCCACCCCGCGCGGGTCGAAGCCGACGATGTCGAAGCGTTCGGTGACCGACGGGGGCAGGCCGCCGAACGTCGGGCCGAAGGAGAGGTAGACGGCGGTGTCCACGCCGGAGCCGCCCGGGCCGCCCGGGTTGATCACCAGGGAGCCGATCCGGTCGCGTTGCTTCGTCGAGCGGGCCCGCAGCAGGGCGATCTCGAAGGTCTCCCCGGTGCCCGGTCCGGCCGTCGCGCCGCCGCCGGAGCCCCAGTTGCGCGGCACGGCGATGCGGGCGCACTCGTAGCGCATGTCGGGCGCGCGCCGGCCGACCAGCTCGTCGGCCACCTCGGGGCAGGCCCGCCAGGTCGGGGCGGTGCCCGGCGGGGCGGCCTCGCCCGCGCCCTCGGTGCGCGGAGCGAACGCGGGCAGCGTGCAGCCGGCGGCGACCACGGCCGCGGCGACGAGCCCGGCGAGGGTCAGCCGGGCCCGGCGGATCCGGTCGGGTGTACGGGTCACCGGCGCGCCTCTCGTGCTCGTGTCGACCGGTCGTGTCGACGCCTCAGGCTACGCCCGCCCCGGCGTGGGCTCGGCCGTCGCCGCCGGATCGCCGCGCAGGACCTGGTCGACGTCGTAGCGGATCGGGCGGTCGAGCTGGTCGTAGCCGCAGGACCGGGGGTCCCGGTCGGGCCGCCAGCGGACGAACCGGGCGGTGTGCCGCAGCCGGTCGCCCTCCATCGCGTCGTAGCCCACCTCGGCCACCAGCTCCGGGCGCAGCGGCTCCCACTCCAGGTTCTTCGTGCCCGTCCACCGGCTCACCCCGCCGGGGATGCGCTGGCCGCGCTCGTGGTCGCCGTGCACCCACGGGTGGTCGGGGCCGACCTCCCGGTAGGGGGCCAGCTCGTCCAGCAGCTCCCTGCGGCGGGCGGCGGTGAACGAGGAGCTGACCCCGATGTGGTGCAGCACGCCGTCGTCGTCGTAGAGGCCGAGCAGCAGCGAGCCGACCACCGGGCCGGTCTTGTGCCAGCGGAACCCGGCGACCACCACGTCGGCGGTGCGGGCGTGCTTGACCTTGGCCATCAGCCGCTTGCCCGGCTCGTAGGGCAGGTCGGCCGGCTTGGCGATCAGCCCGTCGAGCCCGGCGCCCTCGAACACGTCGAACCAGCGGCGGGCCGTCTCGGGATCGGTGGTGACCTGGGTGACGTGCACCGGCGGGCGCACCCCGGCCAGGGCCCGCTCCAGCCGGGCCCGGCGCTGCGGGTAGGGCTGGGCGGTCAGCAGCTCGTCGTCGATGGCGAGCAGGTCGAAGGCGACGAAGTCGGCCGGGGTCGTCTCGGCCAGCAGCTTCACCCGCGACGCGGCGGGGTGGATGCGCTGGGCGAGCAGCTCGAAGTCGAGCCGGGGCTGCCCGTCCGGGCCGTCCCGGCGGATCACGATCAGCTCGCCGTCGACGGCGCAGCGCTCGGGGAGCTGCCGCAGCGCCTGCTCGACCACCTCGGGGAAGTAACGCGTCATCGTCTTGCCGCCCCGGCTGGCCAGCTCCACCTCGTCGCCGTCGCGGAAGACGATGCAACGGAAACCGTCCCACTTCGGCTCGTACGTCGTGCCGGGGTCGGTGGGCAGCCGCGAGACGGCCTTGGCCAGCATCGGTTCGACCGGCGGGTTGATCGGCAGGTCCACGGCGACAGTCAACCAGACGCCACCGACAGTCGTGAGGCGGATCACCGGCGGTGAGGGGACGGCGTGTCCCCGCGCGTCCCGTCCCCGCCCGCGCGACCGGATGGCGTTCGGCCGGCTCGGAGCTACCTTCGCCGGGTGCGGGAGCGGGTGCGGGAGTGGGTCTGCGGGTGCTGCGGGCGCTGGCGGGTCAGCGTCGAGCTGATCCACGGGCGCTACCGGTACCGCCTGGTGCGCCGCTACCCGGCCCGCTTCGGCGGCGGCAAGGACGTGCTCGGCGAGGTGGGCACGGTCGCCGAGCTGGAGGAGCTGCTGCGCCGCCGTACCCCGCTGACCCTGGCCGACCTCCGCGAGGCCGCCTGACCGGCGACCCCGGCTCAGGCGTCGCCGCCGGCCGACCGCTTCTCCAGCACGGCGAGGGCGATGCCGTTGGCGTCCGGGCGGTGCCCGACGATCTCGTAGCCGTGCCGGCGGTACAGCCGCAGGTTCCGCTCGCTGGCCGCCCCGGTGAACAGGGCGAACCGGGACGCCCGGCCGGCGCAGGCCGCCTCCACCTCGGCCAGCAGCCGGGTGCCGACGCCCCGGCCCTGCTGGTCGGGGGCCACCGCGAGCCGCCCCACGTGGGCGGTGCCGGCGTCGTCGACCAGGGCCCGGACCGACCCGACCAGGCGGTGCCCCGCGCGGGCGACCAGGACCGTGGCGGGACCGGCCAGCACGGCCAGGACCTCGTCGAGCGTCTCCGCCAGCGGCGGCAGGAACGGGTCGCCGTAGTGCTGGGCCTCGGTGACGTAGGCGGCCCGCTGCACGGTCAGGATCTCCCCGGCGTCCGCGAAGCCGGCCGGGGCGATGGTCAGGTGATCGGTCACCGGGCCAGCTCACCACAGCCGGCCCGGGCGGCCGTACCCTGGCGGGTGTCCCACGCGAGGAGGCCGCCGCCGTGCCCGAGCTGACCTACCCGCACCCCGGCGCGACCCGCGCCGGTGAGCTGCCGGCCGGGTGGCGGCACGTCCGGCACCGGGTGCCGCTGCCCGCCGGGTCCTTCGACGCGGCCGGCGCGGCGGTGCTGGGCTGGCGGCTGCACCGGGCCGCCGGCATCCGGATCGACGCGACCGCGCCCCGCGCCGCACCCGGGGTCACCGTCGTCTCCCGGCTGGGCGTCGGCCCGCTGCGGCTGGCCGCGCCGTGCCAGGTGGTCTGGGCGGCCGACGACGAGCGCCGGGCCGGCTTCGGGTACGGCACGCTGCCCGGCCACCCGGCGCGGGGCGAGGAGGCGTTCGTGGTGGAGCGCGACGACTCCGGCGCCGTCTGGTTCGAGGTGCGCGCGTTCAGCCGGCCGGACCGCTGGTTCATGCGCGCCGCGGGGCCCGCCGGCCGGGCCTTCCAACGGGGGTACGCCTGGTGGCTGGGCCGCACCCTGCGCCGCCTGTGCGCCCGCCCCGCCCAGCCCGCCTGACCGCCCCGCCCGCCTGTGCGCCCGGCCCCGCCGCGACCGCCTGACCGTCCCGCCGCCTCCAGCTGGCAGTCGGGTCAGTAGCGGGCGAAGGAGCGGATCGGCATCCTCGGGCCGTACCTCGGGGCCTGCACGCCCTCGGCGGCGAGCAGCACGCAGACCCGCCCCCGGTGCCCCCGGAACGGCTCCAGCAGCGCCAGCATCCGGGCGTCGTCGCCGCGCGGCTCGCCGGCCAGGGCCCAGGCCACCGTGTTCGGCACGTGGTAGTCGCCGACGCTGACCGCGTCCGGGTCGCCGTACGCGATCCGCACCACCTCGGCGGCCGTCCACGCCCCGATGCCGGGCACGGCGGTCAGCCGGCGGGTCGCCTCGGCGGCGTCGGCGCAACGTTCCAGCCGCGCGGCCTCGGCGGCGGCCCGGCGCAGCGTGTCGGCGCGCTTCTGCTCCACCCCGAACGGGTGGAACACCCAGTACGGCGCGGCGGCCACCGCCGCCGGGTCGGGCGGCAGCAGTAGCGGCTGCATCGGCCCGGGCGCCGGCTCGCCGAAGTGGCGCACGGTCGCCGCGTACGCCCGGTAGGCCTCCGTGCCGGTGACCTTCTGCTCCAGGATTGCCCGCAGCGCCCGGGCGAAGACCTGGCCGGTGGCCGGCATCCGCAGCCCGGGGTGGCGCGCGGCCAGCCGGGCCACCACCGGGTGCGCGGCGGCCCGCTCGGCGAACCCGGTGAGGTCGTCGCGGAGCCCGGCGACGGCGTCGGCCCGCTCGACGACCCAGTCGGCCCCCGGGCCGTACCCCTCGGCGAGCAGCTCCCCGGCGGCGGCCGGGCGGAGCGCGAGGGTGGCGGGGCCGGCGGGGGTGCGGGCCGCCCACCAGAACGTGCCGGCGGCGATCCGGGCGCACGGGTCGTACGTGCTGAAGGTGAGCGGCCGGACCGACGCGGCCAGCCGGTAGCCGGCGGGCGGGCGCAGCGCCCGGCGGGCGGAGGGTTCGCTCACGCCGTCACTCTGCCACGCCCCCGGCCGGCGCGGCGCGGGGGAGTGGACGGCGCGCAAAGAGCGGCACCGCCGACGTGGGGAACGTCGGCGGTGCCTCCTTGCCGGAGCGGAGCGGCCGGAGCCGGCCGTGGGGTGCGGGGTGGGGGGACCTCGGCGGGCGCGGTTGCTGGCGTCAGCGCGCCCGCCGCCCTCCTCCGCTCCGGGAGGTCCGGCGATCGCGGCGCCGGCCGCCCTGTCGGGGGCCGGCGCCGCGGCCGGGACGCGGCGTTGCCGGTACGCCGGTCCGGTTCACGGCGGTGGTCGGTCGTGCCCTCCCCGGCCGCGACCGACCACCGGGTCCGTCAGTACGAGTAGCTGGAGTCGCCGGAGCCCGAGTCGTCCGCCGACGGCGGGGCGACCGCCTTCGGGGTGCCGGTCGGCAGGCACTCGAGGTTCTTCTTGCCGTCGGGCTGGGCGACGAACCAGGTGCCGCCGACGCCCTGGCCCTTCCACTGGCCCGGCTTCTTGTCGCCGATGTAGCGGTACAGCGGCCAGCCGCCCAGCGTGATCTGCCGGGTGCCGTCCTGCCGGGTGATGGTGCCGACCTTGTCGTCGGAGACGCCGCTGAGCTGCGGGCTGCCGTCGGTCAGCGCGGGCGGCCACACCTCGGCGCACTTGTCCACGCAGTTCGACGCGGGCGGGTCGTCGGAGTCCTTGTCGAACCGGTAGAGGACCCAGCCCTCCTCGTCGGTGACCACCTTGCCCATCCGGGCCACCTTCTTGCCGACGAGCTGGTCGGTCAGCTCGACGTCGGCCGGCGGCGCGGCGTCCGGGGCCGCGGTGGTGGCCGCCGCGTCGGGGGAGGCCGAGGCCTCCGGTTCCACTGCCGCAGTGGGCTCGGCCGCGGCCACGGCGACCGGCTCGGCCGCGCTCGAGTTCGCCCCGTTGTAGCCTGCGGGAGCGCAGGCCGTAAGTGCGACCATGGCGCTTGCGACGATGACGGTCCGCTTCAGCTGTGCCACGTGCCCTCCTCATTCTTTGCAGTTCGCCGGTTAGTACGGATCGGCTGGCTGTCAAGGTTGAAGGAATAACAGTGGTCAATTTCACTTATCTCGGTTGAACCATTTCCGGCCGCCGCGCGTACCGCCGGACAACCCCTCGGCGGCCTGCGGAAACGCCGAAACGGCGCCGGCCGCGACAGCGACCGACGCCGATCTCGGGTACGCGTGTTACATCGGCACCTGCACGAGCGGGCTGGCCACGCCGCTGGCGTCCACCGACTGCACCAGCACCTTGGCGATGTCGTCCTTCGGCACGGACGTGGCCCCGCTCAGCTCCAGCGGCAGCGGATTGGTGGTGGTGCCGTAGCCGCCCCCGGGCACTGACCAGGTCGACAGGACCTCGGTCGTGTCGTTCTTGCGGACCACCATCAGCCGGCAGGTGCGCGGCCCCGGCAGCCGCTTGAGCTGGAAGTCGATCCGGGTGCCGAAGTCCTTCGAGATCAGCCACATGTTGAGCTGCACGCCGGTGGACGCGTCGACGGCCGTGAACGGCTCGCCCTCCTGCTCGTTGCCGCCGGTGCCCGGGTCGTTCGGGCCGGTGCTCTTCCCCGGGCTCGGCGTGCCGTCGAGCGTCGTGGGCGCCGTCGGCTGCGCGCCGATCCGCGGCGTCTCACCGCCGCCGGCGACGCTGGCGATGCCGACGCCGGTGAGCCCGCCGAACACCACCACGGCGGCGGCGCTGGCCAGCATCTGCCGGAACCGGGTCCGCCGCCGGTGCGCCCGCACCGCGACCAGCGTCCGGTCCAGCAGGGCGGGGTCGGTGGCGGTCTGCTCCAGGGCCGTCATCGTCTCGCCGTCGATGTCGGAGAGCAGCCCCACCACGGGAACCATCGTCTCCAGCTCCGCGGCGCACGCCCAGCACGTGGCGAGGTGCTCCTCGAACCGCTCGGTGTCGTGCTCGTCCAGCACGCCCAGCGCGTACGCGGCGACGTCCATGTGATCTGCCCGGCTCATTCCGTCACCCCCCTCTCCTGCAGGGCCGTGCGCAGCGCGCGCAGGGCGTAGTAGACCCGCGACTTGGCGGTGCCGAGCGGCAGGCCCAGCTCCTCCGCCGCCTCCGGCACCGTCCGGCCCCGGAAGTACGTCGCCACCAGGATCTCCCGGTGCGACTGACTCAGCGTACGCAGCGCGTCGGCCACCGTCATGGTGCGCAGCACCCGGTCGGTGCTGTCCGACTCGGCGAAGGCCGTCAGGTCCCGGTCGTACGTCTCCGCCGGGCGGGCCTGTTCGCTGCGGTGCTCGTCGATGGCGATCCGCCGGGCCACCGTCACCAGCCAGGGCCGCAGCGACCCCTGCCCCTGCGCGCCGAGGCGGTGGGCGTTGCGCCAGGCCCGCAGCAGCGTCTCCTGCACGATGTCCTCGGCGCGCTGCCGGTCCCCGCCGGTGAGCCGCATCACGAACGCCAGCAGCGGCCCCGCGTGCTCGGCGTAGAGCAGCCGGATCAACTGGTCGGAGTGGCTGGTCTCAGTGGACACGGCCTGGTGCCGCCCGGGTGCTGATCTCGGAGACACCGGGCCATTCTGGCCATCGGCGGGGCGTACGTCGACCCCCCGGGTCGACCTCGACGCGCGGGACTGCGGCTGCGCGCGGGCGGACATCCAGTCCACCCTCACCGCGTCGCCGTGCCAGCCGGCCGCCACCGCATGCATGCAGACCTCCGGGTGTCCGATGACATCAGCCCGACCCCCACCGGGCATGGCCGCCCGGTGATACGCACCGGGGAGCCCAGCGGATCAACGGCGCACCGAAAAAATTCCCGGCGGGGGCGGAGTGGAGTCGGTGGCGTCGGCGTCGCGCACCACGGCCGCCCCGCCGGCGAACCGGTCCAGCTCGTCGCCGGCCAGCACCCGGCCCGGGAACCAGTCCCCGGCCGCCCGCCGGGTCAGCTCCGGCACCGGCGGGTCCACCCGGCCGGCGACCAGCACCAGGTTGCCGTAGCGCCGGCCGCGCAGCACCGCCGCGTCGCTCACCACGCAGGCCCGGGGCAGCACCGCCCGGACCGTGGCGACCTGCGCGCGGGCGTGCCGCAGCGGCGGCCCGTCGGCGACGTTGGCCAGATACCAGCCGCCGGGGGTCAGCACCCGGGCCACCTCGGCCGCGTATTCCACGCTGGTCAGGTGCGCCGGGGTGCGGGCGCCCGCGAAGACGTCGGCGACCACCACGTCGTAGCTGGCGTCGCGGGTGGACCCCAGGGTGGCCCGCGCGTCGGCGACCCGCACCCGCAGCCGGGGGTCGGCCGGCCAGGGCAGCTCCCGACGGACCAGCTCCACGAGGGCGGCGTCCACCTCGGACACCCGCTGGGTGGAGCCGGGGCGGGTGGCCTGCACGTACCGGGGCAGGGTCAGCGCCCCGCCGCCGAGGTGCAGCACCCGCAGCGGCGCGCCCGCCGGGGCGACCAGGTCGAGGGCGGCGGCGAGCCGCCGGACGTACTCGAACTCCAGGTGGGTGGGGTCGGCGAGGTCCACGTGCGACTGCGGCGCGCCGTCGAGCAGCAGGGTGAACGACCGCGGCCGGTCGGCGTCCGGGACCAGCTCGGCCTCGCCGGTGTCGACCCGCGCGGTCACCCGGCCCGTGTCCCGGCGGCGGCCCATCAGACGCGGGGACCGCGGCCCCGGGCCGCGGCGGTCAGCGCCCGGTGCAGCAGGCGGGCGTCGCCCAGCAGCGCCCGCAGGCGGCGCTCCAGGCCGGCGATCGGGACGAGGTTCTGCGGGGCGCGCGGGTCCTTGTACGGGGTGGACGCGAACCGGGGCAGCGTGACCAGCGACAGGTCGGCCAGCGCGAACGCCTCGGACTCGGCCAGCTCGGCCGAGCACTCCACCCGCACGATGCCCGCCCACGGCGCGCCCCCGGAGACGGGCAGCCGCAGATACCAGGAGTAGCCGCCCCAGGCGGTGACGAGCCGGAACACGGGGGACCGCTGGCCGGCCCGCAGCCCGGTCACCACGGCCGTCAGCCGGGCGTCGAGATACTGGCTGTGCTGGGTCTTGACGTACCCGAGGGTGCGGGGCAGCTGCCGGCGGCTGCGCAGCGGGCCGTCGACGACCAGCAGGTCCCCGTCGACCCGGGCCGCGCCGGAGACCTCCACCTCCAGCGCGGTCAGCGGCCCCTGCACGGCCGCCTGGAGCTTGTTCAGCTCGCCGGTGCCGCCGACCCGGTGCACCGGGTAGCGCACCGTGCCGGCGCGCACCTCCCGGGCCGACGGGCTGGCCGTGAACAGCCCCCGCCGCACCTGGGTGCCGGCGAGCCGCGCCGCGCCCCGCTCCAGGTCGCAGCGGACCACCCCGGCGGCGTACGAGGCGGCCACGCCCGGGAACGACGCCCCGTCGGCCTCGGCCGTCCACACGCTCGCGTCGATCCGGCGTACGCCGTCGACGAGCAGCACCACGTCCGGGGCGCGGACGCCGGGCCGGACGTCGATGGCCCGCCAGTCCACCGCCGGCAGCTCCACCTCCGCGTCGACCTGCTGGCGGCTCGGCGTGGCCGGCCCGCCCGGCACCGCCTCGAAGGACGCGCCGTAGCCCGGGTCCCAGGCGTCGACGAACAGCTCCGGCGCCTCGCCCACCGGATCGGCGCCGCCCGGCCCCGCCCCGCCCGGCCCCCGCCCAGTCGGAGCGCCCCCGCCCGGCCCCGTCACAGGCCCGTCCGTTCCACCCGGGCGGTGCGGGCGTCCTTGCGGACCTCGAACCGGACCGGGATGCGTTCGGCCAGCGCCGGCACGTGGGTGACCACGCCGACCATCCGGTCACCCCGGGCGGCCAGGCTCTCCAGGGTGGCCGCCACCGTGTCCAGGGTCGCCGCGTCCAGGGTGCCGAACCCCTCGTCCAGCACGATCGACTCCAGGCTCGCCGCCGTGGTGGACAACCCGGCGAGCTGCTCCGACAGAGCCAGCGCCAGGGCCAGCGACGCCTGGAACGTCTCCCCGCCGCTGAGCGTGCGCACCCCGCGCCGCAGCCCGGCGTCGTGGTGGTCGACGACGAAGAACTCGCCCTTGTCGTGCACCAGGTCGTACTGGCCGCCCGACAGCTCGCGCAGGATCCCCGACGCGCCGTCGACCAGCAGGTCCAGCGCCTCGGCCAGCAGCCAGCGCTCGAAGTTGTTGGCCCGCAGGTGCCCGGCCAGCGCCCGGGCCACCCGGGCCTGCCGCTCGTGCCCGGCCCGCTGCTCGCGCAGCTCGGCGGCCTGCTCGCGGCGCTCCACCAGCCGCCGGTGGGCGGCCTCGGCGCGCTCCACGGCGACGGTGGCCGCCCGCACCGGGTCGTCGGTGGCGGCCAGCCCGGCGGCGGCGAAGATCTCCGCGATCCGGTCCTGCACGGCCGCCACGGCGGCCTCCGCCCCGGCGACCGCCCCGGCCAGCCCCGGCCGGTCCGCGCGCCGCCGCGCCGCCTCCCCGCCGGCCCACCCCGTCAGCGTCGCCCAGGCCGCGGCGACGTCGTCCCGGTCGGCGGCCGGCGGGCCGAACCGGGCCAGCCCGTCGCGGGTCGCGTCGAAGTCCCGCCACGCGCCGCGCAGCCGCTCCTCTGCCGCGTCGAGGGCCCCCCGGGCCCGCCGGGCGGCGTCGCGCCCCGCCCGCACCGCGCCCGCCGCGTCGTCGAGGGCCCTGCGCAGCCGGGCGTGCTCGGCCAGGTCGTGCCGCAGCGCCGCCGGGGCGGCGGCACCCGCGAGCTGGTCGTCCAGCTCGGCCAGCCGGCCCCGCAGCTGCTCGTGCTCGGCGCGGGCCCGCAGCAGCACCCGCTCCACGTCCCGGGCCGCCGCGTCGCGCTCCTGCACCACCCGCTGGGCCGCCTGCGCCGCCGCCCGCGCCGCCTTCCCGGCGGCCGTGGCCCGCGCCACCGCCGAACCCGCCGGCACCGCCGGCACCCGGGGCACCACCTGCTCGCAGACGGGGCAGGCCGTGCCGTCGACCAGGTGCGCCCGCAGCGCCACCGCCTGGTCGGTGGCCTTGGCCTCCTCGTGCGCCCGGAACGCCGCCTCCAGCTCCGCCTCGGCGCGCTGCGCCGCCGCCCGCGCCGCGTCCAGCGCGGCGACCGCCGCGTCGTGTTCGGCCTGCGCGGCCGTCACCGCCGTGGCCACCGACCCGGCCTGCCCGGCGAGCCGGTCCCGGTCGGCGTGCGCCTTCAGCAGCAGCCGCAGCGCGCTCTCGTCGCCCGCGCCGGCCAGCTCGCCGCGCAGCTTCTCCTCGCGCTCCTCGGCCAGCGCCACCGCGCCCGCGGCCTCGCCGACGCCGGCCCGCGCGTCGGCCACCGCCCGCGCCACCTCGGCCACCCCGCCCGGCGCGCGCACCGCGTCGAGCACGGCCAGCTCGGCGTCGAGGGCCGCCAGGGCCGCGTGCGCGTCCCGCGCCGCCGCCCGGGCCGCATCCCGCTCCGGTACGGCAGCCGCGACCGCCCCGGCCAGCTCGTGCGCCCGCCCGATCTGCTCCTGTGCCCCGGCCAGCGCCGCGTCGTCGACGTCGGCGAGCCCGCCGAGGATCCGGTCGACCGCCTCCAGCTTGGCCTCGGCCTGCCCGGCCCGCTCGGTGGCCCGCCGCTGCACCTCCTCGTAGACGCCGAGGCCGAGCAGGTTCACCAGGATCTGCTGCCGGGTCGCCGGCCTGGCGTGCAGGAAGTCGGCGAACTGCCCCTGCGGCAGCACCACGCAGCTGGTGAACTGGTCGTACGGCAGCCCCACCGCCTCCAGCACCGCCCGGTCCATCTCGGCCGGGGTGCCGGCCACCACCTCGCCCAGGTCCTCCGGGCTGAGCCCGGTGTCCAGTTTGGTCACGTCGAACCCGGGCGGCATGAGCTGCAACCCGGCGTTGGCGGTCTTGACGTTGCCCCGGCCGTCGCGGCGCACCACGCGGGTCGCCACGTAGCGGTCCCCGGCGGACTCGAAGACCAGCCGCACCCGCGCCTCGGTGGCGGACGGGGCGAGCGCGTTGACCAGCCCCCGCGTCCCGCCCCAGCGCGGCACCGTGCCGTAGAGGGCGAAGCAGATGGCGTCGAGCACCGTGGACTTGCCGGAGCCGGTCGGGCCGACGAGGGCGAAGAAGTCGGCGTCGGTGAAGTCGACGGTGGTCTCGTCGCGGAAGACGGTGAAGCCCGCCATGTCCAGCCGCATCGGGCGCATCAGCGGTCCACCTCCTCGAACAGCTCGTCGAACAGCTCCCGGACGTCGGCGTCGGCGTGCCCCCGGCTGTCGAGGTAGTCGGCGAACAGCTCCCGGGGCGACCGGCCGGCCCGCTGGGCGGTGCGGGTGCCGCTGCCGGGGGCCGGCACCAGCTCCGGGTCGATCCGGATCTCCAGGGCCCGGGGCAGCAGCTCCTGCACCTCCTCCCGCAGCCCGGCCCGGGGCTGCTCGCGGACGAACACCCGCAGCCAGCCCTCCGGCGGGGCGATCTCGGCGAGCTGGGCCAGGGTGCCGCGCACCGTGCGCAGCGGCACCGCCGCCGGCACCGGCACCTCCCGGATGCGCGCCGCGCTGGTCGCGGTCACCTCGACGACCGTCACCGACGGGACGTTCTCCTGCTCGCCGAAGTCGACGGCGAGCGGGCTGCCGCTGTAGCGGATCGGGCAGGGCCCCGACACCCGCTGCGACCGGTGCAGGTGGCCCAGCGCCACGTAGTGGGCGGTGCCCGGGAACACCGTCGCCGGCACCGCGTAGCCCAGGACGGTGTGCGCGTCGCGCTCGCCGCCGCCGGTGGCCGCCCCGACCACGGTGAGGTGGGCGGTGACCAGGTGCACCCGGTCGGGCTCGCCGAAGCCCTCGGTGAGCCGGCCGAGCACCCGGCCCAGGTGGTCGGCGTACGTCTGGGTGGCCTCGGCGGCGGTCAGCTCGTACATCTCCACGGCCCGCACCGCGTAGCGCTGGGACAGGAACGGCAGCGCGGCCACCCGCCAGCGCTCGCCGCCGGCCGTCGTGCCGTCGATCACGTGCTCGTCGGGGTTCTCCCGAACCCCGCCGCGCAGGGTGATGCCGGCGGCCTCGGCCCACGGCCGCAGCGCGTCGAGGGCCTGGCCGTTGTCGTGGTTGCCGCCGATGGCCACCACGTCGGCGCCGGTGCGGCGCAGCGCGGTCAGCGCCCGGGTGACGAGCCGGGTCGCCTCCGGGGTGGGCGCGGCCGTGTCGTAGAGGTCACCGGCGACGATCACCAGGTCGGGGCGCTCGGCGCGGGCGACCTCGATCACCCCGGCGAGGACCTGCTTGTGCTCCTCGGCCCGGGACTGCCCCTTGAGCACCTTGCCGACGTGCCAGTCCGAGGTGTGCAGGATCTTCATGACTGCCCCCTAGAACGGGATGTCGTCGTCGCTCGTGCCGCCGCCGGAGCCGACCACCGCGAACGGGTCGGCCGCCCCCGTGATCGACCGTAGCGTCTCCGAGGGCGCGCGACCGGCCTCGGAGACCCGGGTGGCCCATGCCGGGAAGGGGAACTCCAGGCAGAGCGGGACCGGGATGTCGGGCTGGTTGACGAACATCGTGCCCGGCTTGGCCAGCAGCGCCCGCTGCCGCTGGGCCGGTGGCAGGAAGCCGTATTCCGGGCGGGACGCCTCGGCCGGGTCGAGCCGGCCGACCACCCGGATCGCCGAGTTGGTGACGATGCGCCGCTCCACCTCGCTCGCGGTCTGCTGCGCGCCGACCAGGATCACCCCGAGCGAGCGGCCCCGCTCGGCGATGTCGAGCAGCACCTCCTTGATGGGGGAGGAGCCCTCCCGGGGCGCGTACTTGTTGAGCTCGTCGAGGACGACGAAGAGCAGCGGCTTGGCCGTGCCCGCCTTCTCCTTGCGCTCGAACTCGCTCTTGAGGGTCACGCCGACCACGAACCGCTGCGCCCGGTCGGGCAGGTTGTGCAGGTCGACCACGGTCACCTGCGCGGACTCGCTGGTGTTGATGCTGTGCGGGCGGCGGGTGGCGAGGTCGCCCCGGATCAGCCGCCCCAGGTCCTTCTTGCTGCCGATGAGCCGCCGGGCGAACGCGTTGACCGTGCCCAGCCCGACGGCGCTGCCGGCCCAGTCGCCCCGGGTCTCGTCGTCGTTGAGCTGCTCGACGATATGGTCGACCAGGTCGGTGTAGGAGCCGAGGCGCACCCCGTCGACGCTCACCCCGCCGTCGGCGGGCTGCGCGTAGCGGGCCAGGTGGGCGGCGACCGAGTGGACGACCATCGTGTACTGCTGGCGCTCGTCGTCGGCGTCGGCGAAGACGTACGGCAGGAGGCGGTCGGCGCAGAACTCGCTCAGCGTCCAGTAGAAGCTGTCCACCCCGGTCAGCCGGCTGCTCACGTCGGGGGTGCCGGAGGAGTCGCCGACCCGGGGCGGGGCGTAGACCCGCACGTCGGGGAACGCCCCGGCGCTGAGCCCGAGCCTGGCGTAGCCGGCGCGGGTGGCGTCGTCGAGGCGGGTGTTGGGGTGGTCGAGGAACAGCAGGTCCTCGCCCTTGACGTTGAAGATCAGCGCCTTGGCGTTGACCGCGTCGCCGCCGAGCACCCCGGAACGGAAGACCGAGTAGAGCAGGAACGTGGCGAAGCTGGTCTTGGTGGCGACCCCGGAGATGCCGGAGATGGAGACGTGCGCGCCCCGGGTGCCGTCGAGGAAGTCGGCGTTGAGGTAGACGGGCACCCCGTCGCGGCCCATGCCCATCGGGATGCGCCGCTCCATCCGGTCGAAGTGCAGCGCGCGGGCCCGCGCGTCGCCCTCGGCCCGGTGCACCACCGCCCCCGGCGTCGGCGGGACGTAGACCTCCGGGTCGACCCGGGTGGTGGTGATCTCGGCGGCCTCCTGCACCATCGCCGGCAGGGTGCCGTCGGCGATGGCGAACACGTCCGAGTCGAACTGGGCGCCTTCGTGCCGCGCCCGCACCTGGGTCACCACCCCGGCGATGGTCACCGGCTCGCGGTCGGGCATCTCGCGGCGGGTCACCACCACGTCGTCGAGCTGGAGGTAGCTGCCCGGGGCCACGGCCGTCCAGAACGTCAGCGGGGTGGCGTCGGCGGTGCCGAGCACGCGGCCGACCCCCTCGCCGGGGCCGGCGGACCCGTCGTCGGTGATCGGCAGGCTCTCGGTCATCGGCCCGCTCCCGTCAGCTGGTCGTCTCGGTCACGGCACACGAGGAGCATCCTGCCGCAGGGATGTGACAGGTTGCCACGCGACGCGGCGGACGCCACCCTCCGCCCGGTACGCGATCACTCGTCGGATTCCTCCGAACGCGCACGGTGTCGAAAAATTTCTCGGCGCAGAGGTGACACGAACCGGTTGCTCGGCGCAACAATGACACCGGCACTCATCGAGGATCTTCGTTACGTCGATGTTTCGGGGTGTGCCCCTGCGGCCCGCCACCTGCGGGCCGTGGGCCGGCCCGGCGGCCACCACCGCCGGGTCACCGCCGGTCGGCACCCCCTTCCGACCGGCCGTCGATCGAAGGCAGGAGCCTCATGCGTCGTACCACTGTCCTGGCGGGCCTGGCCTCGGCCGCGCTGCTGGCCACCGCCGTGCCCGGCGCGGCCGTCGCCGCCCCGGCCGCCGCCCCCTCCGCCGACGCGTTCACCCGCGCCGTCACCCAGCTGAAGTCCCACGCCGGCGACGCCCTCGCCGGCGACGGGCAGAGCTTCACGCTGAAGAACGTCGCGACCGACGCCGACGGCACCGAGCACGTCCGGCTGCACCGTTACCTCGACGGGCTGCCCGTGCTCGGCGGCGACCTGGTCGTGCACCTCGGCAAGGGCGGCGCCTGGCGCGGCGCCAGCCAGACCCTGACGGCCGCCCCGCGCCGCGCCGACCGCTCCGCGCGGACCGCCGTCGGCGAGGCCGCGGCCGGCCGCGCCGCCCTCGCCGCCTCCACCGCCACCGCCCGCCGCGTCGACGGCACCCAGCTCGTGTACGACGCCGACGGCGCGCGCACCGCCCTCGCCTACGAGGTGGTCGTCGGCGGCGTGTACGCCGACGGCACCCCCAGCGAGCTGCACGTGCTCGTCGACGCCGCCACCGGCGGGGTCCGCAGCTCCTGGGAGGGCGTGCAGCGCGAGGGCACCGGCAACACCCTCCACTCCGGCACCGTGCCGCTGGGCACCACCGCCTCCGGCAGCACGTACCAGCTCACCGACGGCGCCCGCGGCGGCCACAAGACGTACGACCTGAACGGCTCCACCAGCGGCACCGGCACCCTCGTCGCCAGCGCCACCAACGTCTTCGGCGACGGCACCACGGCCAACCGGCAGACCGCTGCCGCCGACGCCCACTACGGCGCGGCCGTCACCTGGGACTACTACAAGAACACGTTCGGCCGCAACGGCATCCGCAACGACGGCGTCGCCGCCTACAGCCGGGTGCACTACAGCACCAACTACGCCAACGCGTTCTGGAGCGACTCCTGCTTCTGCATGACCTACGGCGACGGCGGCTCCGGCTTCGCCCCGCTGACCTCCCTCGACGTCGCCGGCCACGAGATGACCCACGGCGTCACCAGCAACACCGCCGGCCTGGTCTACAGCGGTGAGTCCGGCGGCCTCAACGAGGCCACCAGCGACATCTTCGGCACCCTCGTGGAGTTCTCCGCCGCCAACGCCAGCGACCCCGGCGACTACCTCATCGGCGAGAAGCTGCGCAGCACGCCGCTGCGCTACATGGACAAGCCCTCGAAGGACGGCTCCTCGGCCGACTGCTGGTCCAGCCTCCTGCGCTTCAAGGACGTGCACTACTCCTCCGGCGTGGCCAACCACTTCTTCTACCTGCTCGCCGTCGGCAGCGGCGCGTCCGCGTACGGCGACAGCCCCACCTGCGACGGCAGCACCATCACCGGCATCGGCAACGCCAAGGCCGGCGCGATCTGGTACCGCGCGCTGACCACCTACATGACCTCGCGGACCAACTACTCGGGGGCCCGCACCGCCACCCTGTCGGCCGCCGCCGACCTGTACGGCGCCAGCAGCGTCGAGTACCGGACCGTCGCCGCCGCCTGGACGGCGGTCAAGGTCGCCTGACCCGATCGGCGTACGGCGGGGGCGGCGACGTCCCCGCCGTGCCGGAACCGCCCGCGTCCCCGGCCCCGCGTCCCCGCCCCGCCTACGAAGCGGCGGCCGGGGCCGGGGCCGGGGCTGCGTCCGGGTTGGCTTCGGCGTTGGCGGCGTCGGGGTTGGCTTCGGCGTTGGCTTCGGCTTCGGTGTTGGCGTTGGCGTTGGCGTTGGCTTGGGCTGCGCGGGCGTAGCGGAGCATCAGCACGCCGTCGGCGGCGGCCAGCACGTGCCGCAGCGGCAGCTCCCGGTGCCCGCCGGCGGGCCCGGCGGCGATCCGCCCCGGCCCGGCCCCGGCGAGCAGCGGCGCGACCGTGAGGCAGACCTCGTCTACCAGATCGGCGGCGGTGAGCGCGCCGAACAGGTGCGGGCCGCCCTCGCAGAGCACCTGCGAGAGGCCGCGCCGGCGCAGCTCGGCCAGGCCGGCGGCGAGATCCACCCGGTCGGCCCCGCAGCGCACCAGGTCGGCCACCTCGGTCAGGCCCGGCGGCGCCTCGGCGGCGGCGTGGGTGAGCACCACCGGGCGCACCGGTGCGTCGGCGAAGGCGGCCTGCGCCGGGTCCAGGTCCAGCGAGCCGGAGACCACCACCAGGGTCGGATACTCGGCCAGCCCGTGGGCGCGCCGCCAGGCCCGCCGCGCCGCGTCGAGCCGCACCGCGCCGTACCCCTCGTGGCGCAGCGTCCCGGCGGCCACCAGCAGCCCGTCGCAGAGCATCCGCAGCAGGCCGAAGACCCGCTTGTCCGGCACGCCGGACAGCCCCGCCGAGTAGCCGTCGAGCGAGACCGCGCCGTCGACGCTCGTCACGAAGTTCACCCGCAGGCGGGGCCGGTCCGTCCGGCCGTACAGCGCGGTCAGCTCCGTGTCGTCCAACGGGGCCGCCGACGGGGCCGGCCAGAGCCGGGAAATCGCGGCGTCGGCGCTCATTCGCCGGCCGGACCCGTGACCGGAGGGGTGGGTTCGGGGGTACGGTGCTGGCAGTCGCACCACTTCCGGCCCGGGCATTCGTCGTGCCGCCGTTCCCGGCAGGCTCGGCAGATCATGCCGGCAGCCTATGTCGTGATGGAAGGGGGCAGCACATGCCACGTCAGATATTCCAGCTGAAGGTGTCCCTCGCCGGAGTCCACCCCCTCGTCTGGCGGCGGGTGCTGGTCCCCGCCGGCTACACGCTGGACCGGCTGCACCGGGTCGTGCAGCACGCGATGGGCTGGCGCGACTGCCACCTGCACTCGTTCGAGATCGACGGCACGCAGTACGCCGAGCCCGACCCGGACGGGGAACTGGCCGTGCGCGACGAGCTGGACGTCCGGCTGGACGCGGTGCTCGGCAAGGGCAGCCGCTTCCACTACACCTACGACTTCGGCGACTGGTGGGAGCACGACATCGTCGTCGAGGACGCCGTCACCGCCGACCCGGACGAGCGGTACCCGACCTGCCTGGCCGGCGAGCGGGCCTGTCCGCCGGAGGACGTCGGCGGTCCGGCCGGACACCAGGTGCTGTTGGCCGCGCTCGCCGACCCCGCACACCCCGAGCACGAACGGCTGCGGGACTGGGCCGGCGAGGCGTACGACCCGGACGCCTTCGACCCGGGCCGCGCCGCCACCCTCCTGCGCCACCTCTGCTGAGGTGCAAGGAAGGGCCCCTTGTTAACGCTTTCGGTATAGGAGGGGCCCCTTCCTAACACTCGGCTGGGTGAGGTGAAGACGCTGCCGGCCGGGCCCCTGTTGTCGGGGCCCGGCCGGCAGCGTGTGTGTGTGCGTGTGTGGTGTCAGCTGTTGTTCCAGTGTTGGGTGACGAGGTCGGCGGCCTGCTGTTCCCACTGCGCGTAGGCGTCGGGGTAGGCGGAGACCTGGACGGTCTGGGCGGCGTCGGTCAGGGGCATGTCCTGCCAGCCGTCGACCTGTCGGAGGCCCTTGAGGAACGCCGTGGTCGCGTACTGCGGGTCGGTGATCTGCTCCGGCGAACCCCAGCCGCTGGACGGGCGCTGCTGGAACAGGCCGAGGGAGTCGTGGTCGTTGCGGTCACCCAGGTGACCCAGGTTGTGCAGCTTCGACTCCTGCAGGGCGGTGCCGATGGAGATGACGGCGGCGCGTTCGTCGAGGCCGGTC